>NZ_BOMY01000022.1 GCF_016862435.1 Paractinoplanes tereljensis | reverse complement strand
ACCCGCCCCCACCGGCAGGCGACTGTTAACCCCCGCCGACCAGGACAAACGCCGGCCAGTTCGACAGTTTGCTCTGCTCACCCGTACGCCCTGCTCGCTTACCTCGGGTAAGCGTGCGGGGGCGGTGTTGACGGTCCGGCCTGGGCCCCGATCGCGCCAAGTGGGCCGCCCCGGGCGACAGGAAGTTTCACAGTCTTTGCTTCTTTCGTGCGGACCGATTCTGCGTCCGGGCCCTCCTCGCCCACTCCGACGCGCAGACCTTGAAGGCCTCCTGCTCGCAGCGAGCAGGAACTCCGCAAGATCGCGCCGCGACGGCGGACCGGGTCGCCCTGGGCCAGCCGCCGGCCCGGCGTGCAACGCGAATGTGATTCGGGCATGCCTGGGGTGGGGCGGGAGGTGATGTATCGGCTCGGCGGGTCGCGGCGTTTACTTCTGTGGCGGACCTTGTGCTGAGAGAACGGAAAGCCAGTGCCTCCACGTCGACGTGCCGGGCTGCCGGAGGTGTCCGGTGGCAAGGGGATTCAGGACATTCTGTGGAAGGCGGCCAATCGGCTGCGCGGGACCATGGACGCCGCGCAGTACAAGGAGTTTGTGCTTGGGCTGGTCTTCCTCAAGTTTGTCTCCGACGCCGGCGTGTTCTGGGTGCCGGCGGAGGCGCGATGGGATCGCCTTGCTTCGCACCCGGCGGAGGAACTCGGGCAACGGCTTGACGACGCGATGGACGCGATCATGCGGGAGAACCGGGCGCTCGGCGGGGTGCTGCCGAAGATCTTCGGGGGCGGGGTGGTCGAGCCCGCCACGCTTCGGGAGCTTGTCACGCTGATCGGTGACGCGCGGTTTGCCGGGGCCGGGCAGGACGTGCTCGGTGAGGTGTACGAGTACTTCCTGGAGAAGTTCGCCCGCGCGGAAGGGAAGCGGGCGGGAGAGTTCTACACCCCGGCCAGTGTGGTGAAACTGCTTGTGGAAGTTCTAGAACCGTTCCACGGAAAGGTCTATGACCCCTGCTGCGGGTCGGGCGGCATGTTCGTGCAGGCGGCGCGCACCCACGGGCGGGACATCGCGGTGTTCGGGCAGGAGGGCAACGAGCGCACCTGGCGGCTGGCCAAGATGAACCTGGCCATCCACGGGATGGATCCGGCCGGGATCGGCGACCGGTGGGCCGACACCTTCGCCGACGACCGGCATCCCGGTCTGCTCGCCGATTTCATCATGGCCAACCCGCCGTTCAACATGAGCGGCTGGGCCCGGCGGGACGACGACCCCCGCTGGCGGTACGGGCTGCCGCCGCGTGGCAACGCCAACTTCGCCTGGCTGCAGCACATGGTGGCCAAACTGGGGGAGCGCGGCACCGCGGGAGTGGTGCTGTCCAACGGGTCGATGTCGTCGAAACTCTCCGGCGAGGGGGAGATCCGGCGGCGGCTGGTCGAGGACGACCTGGTCGCCTGCATGGTGGCGCTCCCGGGGAACCTGTTCCGCACCACCGCCATCCCGGCCTGCCTGTGGTTCCTGAGCCGAGACAAGGGCGAAGGCCGGGACAAGGGCGATGGCCGAGACAAGGGCAAGGTTGACCGGCGGGGGCAGATCCTGTTCATCGACGCGCGCGGGCTGGGCACCATGGTGGACCGCACCGAGCGGGTCCTCACCGACGGCGACATCGCCCGGATCGCGCACAGTTATCACGCCTGGCGGGGACCGTCGTACGCCGATGTGCCGGGTTTTTGTTTCTCCGCCTCGCTGGAGCAGGTCGCCGCGAATGACCATGTCCTCAACCCGGGCCGATACGTCGGCGCCGCCTCGGCGGCGGAGGATCCGGACGCCGAGCCGGCGGCCGACCGGATCGCCCGGTTGACCAAGGAGTTGTTCGCGCAGTTCGACGAGTCGGCGCGGCTCGAGGCGGCGGTCCGGGAACAGCTGGGGAAGCTGGATGCCTGACTGGCCGACCGGAACCGTACGCGACATCGCCGTCCCGAAGGGCCTGATCGGCGGCCCGTTCGGGTCGCTGCTCGGCGGCAAGGACTACGTCCCGCGCGGCGTGCCGGTGATCCGCGGCGTGAACCTGGCGTCCGACGGCCGGTTCGACGCGTCCGAGTTCGTCTATGTCACGCCGGCGAAGGCGGCCGGCGAGCTGGCCCGCAACCTGGCCCGGCCCGGCGACGTGGTCTTCACCCAGCGCGGCACCCTCGGCCAGGTCGGCATCGTGCCGCCGGGCCCGCACGACACCTACGTCATCTCCCAATCCCAGATGCGCCTGCGGGTCGACCCGGCCAAGGCCGACCCGCGCTACGTCTACTACCAGTTCCGCAGCCCCGCGATGCGGGCCGCGGTCCAGGGCAGCGCGATCACCGCCGGCGTCCCGCACATCAACCTGGGCATCCTCGGCGCCCTGCCGATCGTGATCCCGCCGCTGGCGGTCCAGCGCGAGGTAGCCGACCTGCTCACCGCCCTCGACGACAAGATCGCCGGCAACGATCGCCTGGCCGCGACGGCCCTCGCGCTGGCCGAGGCGGAGTTCGCGGCCGGTGACAAAGGCCGAACCGGCGTGCTCGGCGATGTCCTGGACCTCGTGTATGGAAAGGCGCTGCCTGCGGCGCGCCGAAACCCAGGACCGATCCGGGTGTACGGCAGTGGAGGCCAGTCCGGCTGGCACGACACCGCCCTGGCGCCCGGCCCCGGTGTCATCGTCGGCCGCAAGGGCACGGTCGGTGCGGTCCATTGGTCGGCAACCGACTTCTTCCCGATCGACACGACCTACTACGTGCGACCGAAAAAGGTCTCCCTGGAGTACGCGTACCTCCTGCTCCGAACCCTCGGCCTGGAGGGCATGAACTCCGATTCGGCCGTTCCCGGACTCAACCGTTCCAGAGCTCTGGCCGTCCCGATCCAGATGCCTGCGGAGAACGCGCTAGAAGGATGCGACCAGCGGTCTAGACCTCTGTTCGCCCTGCGTGATCGGATGGAACGCGAGAACGAATCCCTGCGCGCGCTCCGGGACGACCTGTTGCCGCGCCTGGTGCAGGAGGGCCTACCGGGGGCGCGATGAATGCCATCGAACGGTGGTTGCCGGCGGGTGACCCCGCGGCGCTCCAGGCCTGCGCCCGGCCGGTGGAACACCAGCCGGGCGCTGTGGATCCGGCGCTGGTGGCGCGGCGGCTGATACCGGTTCGTGCCGGGAGCGAGACCGGGCCGGCGATCTTCGCTGATTGACTCCGGGCTATGCACGGGGACTCGGCACCATCGAAGAAGAAGTCGAAGACGAAACTGTGGACGGTCGGCGTGTTCGTCGTCATCGTCGCGGTCACCTGGTGGCGGCCCATCTATCCGGCCGAACAGGCCCTGCACCATTCACTGACGGTCCTCGGGGTGGTGGCGCTGATTCTGGTGAATCGCGCGCGTCCCCTCCCGTACGCCTCGTTCCTGGCGATTTTGATTTTTCTGGCCATCCATTCCGTGGCGGCGCGGTGGATCTATTCGTTCGTGCCCTACGACGACTGGACCGACGGGCTGTTCGGGTTCCGGGTCAACGATCTGTTCGGCTGGCAGCGCAACAATTTCGACCGGCTGGTGCACCTGAGCTACGGCCTCTGTTTCGGGCCGGTCCTCTACCGGGCGCTGAAGCCGCGGCTGGGAAAGTGGGCGGCATTCGCCGCCGTCGACATCGTGTTGTCCACCAGCGCGCTCTACGAACTGTTCGAATGGGCGATCGCGATGAGCCTCGCGCCCGGTGATGCGGAAGCATACAACGGACAGCAGGGCGATATGTGGGATGCGCACAAGGACATGGCGCTGGCGACTCTCGGCGCCATAGTGGGTGTAGCCGTGCTCAGCAGGGGTAGTCGGGCTTTGAATAGGACCACCGGAACGACTGACAGCGGGGGCTAGTCGTGACGTCGGAAGTGTCTGCGCGCCAACGGCGCGGTTTGCAGGACCTGCCGGTCCTGCCGAAGATCATCGCGGGGGCGGTGATCACGCTGCTGGTCGCGATCACCGTGGGCGTGGTGGCGCTGATAAAGCTGGACGCCACCGCCAAACAGGTGCAGCAGATGTACGACGGTCAGGTGAAACCGCTGATCGTGCTGGGGTCCGCGGACCGGATGATGATGCAGTTGCGGGTGGATCTGCTGCGGCACGGGATCAGCACCACCGCGGCCCTCAAGGCGAAGGCCGAGGCACTGATCACCGAGCACGAGGACGAACTCACCACGCTGATCACCGATTACCGCCCGAGCGCCGCCGATCAGAACGTGGTCGACACCTTCACCGCGGATTGGGCGGCGGCCAAGACCATCCGCACCAAGCTGCTGGCGCTGTCGACGGCCGGGAAGACCGCCGAGTTCGAGGCGCTGCGCACCACCGACTACCAGACCGCCGTGGACAAGGCGGCCGCCGACCTCGACGACGCGTACGCGGCCGAGTCCAAGCGGGCGGCGTCGATGGCCGCCGAGGCCAGCTCCGACTATCGGAGTGCCCGGCTGTTGATCATCGCCATGCTGGTCGTGGGCGGGCTGGTGGCGCTGGGGCTGGCGGTGCTGGTGGCCCGGGCGCTCGTTCGCTCGGTGCGGTCGGTGTCGCTGGTAGCCAAGGCACTGGCAACCGGGGACCTGACCGTCCGGTCGGGGGTGCGGTCCGCCGACGAGCTGGGCATGATGGCCCGCGACCTGGACTCCGCGATGGGCACGCTGCGTGACACGGTCGAGGAGCTGGAGCAGAACGCGGTCACCCTGGCCGGCTCCAGCGAGGAACTCGCCATCACCAGCAGCCAGATCGCGGAGGCCGCCGAACGCACCAACGCCCAGGTCGGCGCGGTGTCGTCGAGCGCCAGCCAGGTCGGCTCGAACATCGCCACCGTCGCGGCCAGCGCCGAGGAGATGGGCGCCGCGATCAACGAGATCGCCAGCAACGCCGGTGAGGCCGCCCGGGTCGCCGCCGACGCGGTCCTGCTGGCCGAGTCGACCAACCAGACGGTCAGCAAGCTCGGTGCGTCGTCGGCCGAGATCGGCAACGTGATCAAGGTGATCACCTCGATCGCCGAGCAGACCAACCTGCTCGCCCTGAACGCGACCATCGAGGCGGCCCGGGCCGGCGAGCAGGGCAAGGGCTTCGCGGTGGTGGCCAGCGAGGTGAAGGACCTCGCCCAGGAGACCAGCCGGGCCACCGAGGACATCAGCAGCCGGGTGCAGGCCATCCAGAACGACACGGCCGGCGCGGTCACCGCGATCGGCGAGATCCAGTCGGTGATCGGGCAGATCAACGAGTTCCAGACCACGATCGCGTCCGCGGTGGAGGAGCAGACCGCCACCACCAACGAGATGGTCCGTAACGTCAGCGCGGCCGCCGCGGGGGCCGCCGAGATCACCGAATCGGTCACTGACGTCTCCGAGGCGACCTCGAACACCGCGGCCGCGGTCACCGAGGCGCAGACCACCACCAGCGAGCTCGCCCGAATGAGCGGCGATCTGCAGCGCATCGTCGGACAGTTCCGCGTCCGGGCGTGACGCGCGTAGGTTGGACCGCATGTCGGCGATGAAGAAGCTCATCAACGATCCCGCAAATGTGGTCGCCGACGCGCTGCGCGGTGTCGCACTCGCCCACCCGGAGCTGCGCGTCGACCACGAACAGAAAGTCGTCTACCGGGGTGATGCCCCGGTGCGCGGCAAGGTCGGACTGATCTCCGGCGGCGGCTCGGGGCACGAGCCGCTGCACGCCGGGTTCGTCGGGCCCGGCATGCTCGACGCGGCCTGCGCCGGGGAGGTCTTCACCTCGCCGGTCCCCGATCAGATGGTGGCGGCCACCAAGGGCGTCGACGGCGGCTCCGGCGTCCTGCACATCGTCAAGAACTACACCGGCGACATCATGAACTTCGAGATGGCCGCCGAGATCGTCGCGGCCGACACCGGCACCGAGGTGATCGCCGTGATCACCAACGACGACGTGGCCGTCGAGGACAGCCTCTACACCGCCGGCCGGCGCGGGGTCGGCGTCACCGTCCTGGTCGAGAAGATCGCCGGGGCGGCCGCCGACGAGGGCCGGCCCCTGGCCGACGTGGCCGCGGTCGCCCGCAAGGTCAACGAGAACGGGCGCAGCATGGGCCTGGCGCTCACCTCGTGCACGGTCCCGGCCGCCGGCAAGCCCACGTTCGACCTGCCCGCCGACCAGATGGAGGTCGGCATCGGCATCCACGGCGAGCCCGGGCGACGCCGGGTGCCGGTGGCGTCGGCCGCCGAGGCCGCCGAGATGCTGGTGACGCCGATCCTCGGCGACCTCACCTACAAAAACGTGATCGCCTTCGTCAACGGGATGGGCGGCACCCCGCTGATCGAGCTCTACGTGCTGTTCGCCGAGGTCGCCGCGATCCTCGAAAAGTCGGGGGTGAGCATCGCCCGGTCGCTGGTCGGGCCGTACATCACGAGTCTCGACATGGCCGGCGCCTCGGTGACGCTGGTCGAGGCCGACGACGAGATCCTGCGATTGTGGGACGCCCCCGTGCGTACTCCGGGCCTGCGCTGGGGAATCTGACCGGCATGGCCGACACCGTGGGCACCGAGGCCCTGCACGCCTGGATCCGGGAGTTCGCCCGGCTGATCGCGGAACACAAAGATCTGCTGACCGAGCTCGACTCCGCGATCGGCGACGCCGATCACGGCGTCAACCTGCATAGAGGCATGTCCGCGGTGGTCGAGGTGCTGGCCAAGGAGACGCCCGGGCGGCCGGGCGAGCTTTTGAAGCGTACGGGGATGACGCTCGTCTCCACGGTGGGTGGCGCGAGCGGCCCGCTGTACGGAACGGCGTTCCTGCGCATGTCGGCGATCGCCGGCGACGCCGAGACCCTGGACGGCGCCGACCTGGCCCGGGTGCTGCGGGCCGCCCTCGACGGGGTGGTCGCGCGGGGCAAGGCCCAGGCCGGCGACAAGACGATGTACGACGCGCTGGCCCCGGCCGTGGAGAGCCTCGAGGAGTCGATCGCCGCCGGGCAGCCGCTCGGCGAGGCCCTGGACGGCGCGCTCCGGGCCGCCGAGCAGGGCCGGGCGGCCACCATCGCGATGGTCGCCCGCAAGGGCCGGGCCAGCTACCTGGGCGAACGCAGTGCCGGCCACCAGGACCCGGGCGCCACGTCGGTGACGCTGCTGGTGGCCGCGGCCGCCGCGGCGCTGGCCTGACGGTGGTCGGCCTGGTCGTGGTCAGCCACAGCCGTGCCCTGGCCCGGGCCGCGGTGACACTGGCCGCCGAGATGGCGGCCGGCGCGCGCATCGAGATCGCGGCCGGGCTCGACGAGACGACGCTCGGCACCGACGCGACCGCCATCGTGGACGCGCTGGTCGCGGCGGACGACGGCGACGGCGTGGTGGTGCTGATGGACCTCGGCAGCGCGGTCCTCTCCGCCGAACTGGCCCTCGAGCTGATCGACGACGACCTGCGGTCCCGGGTGCTGCTCTGCCCGGCCCCGCTGGTCGAGGGCCTGGTGGCAGCGGCGGTCACGGCCGCGTCCGGGGCCGGTCGCGACGAGGTGGCGCGGGAGGCGACCGAGGGATTGCTGGGCAAGCTTTCCCAGCTGAGCCCGGCGCCCGTGCCGGAGGACAGCGGCGCCGCGATGGCCACGGTGACCGTCGAGAACCCGCATGGGCTGCACGCGCGGCCGGCCGCCCGGCTGGTCACCGAGGCCCGCCGGCTCGACGCCGGTCTGGAGGTCCGCAACCGCACCACCGGCTCGCCGTGGGTGCCGGCCACCAGCCTGTCCCGGGTGGCCACGCTCGGCGCGCTGCGCGGCCACGAGATCGACGTGCGGGCGTCCGGGCCGGGGGCGCGGGCCGCGGTCGACGAGATCGTGGCGGTGGCCGCCCGGCGCTTCGACGAGACCCCGCCCGAGCTCGACAAGATCAGCGAGTGGGGCGGCTCGGTGCCGGTGGACCTCGACCTGATCGAGGGCAACACCACCGACACCGGGGTGCGGCGCGGGCAGGGCGCGTCGGCCGGGATCGGGATCGGACCGGCCTGGCGGCGGTCGAACACCCCACCGCCGGTGCCGGACGTGCCGTCCCGGGGCACCGAGGTGGAGTGGCGGCGGGTCGAGGACGCGGTCGCCGCGGTCCGGCTGGAGATCGACAAGATCTGGGCCGGCAGCCAGGAAGCGGGCATCTTCGACGCGCACCTGCTGCTGCTCGACGACGCCGAGCTGCTCGGCGAGGTCCGGCAGCGGATCGAGGACGGCCAGGCCGCGCCGCAGGCGTTCCAGGGCGCGGCCGCCCGGATCGCCGCCGAGTTCGACACCCTGGAGGATCCCTACCTGCGTGGCCGTGGCGACGACGTGCACGCGGTCAGCGACCAGGTGCTGCGGGCCATGCTCGGCATCTCCGGCGCGGCCGCGACCGGCGACGGCATCCTGGTCGCCGCCGATCTCACCCCGGCCGAGGCGGCCACCCTCGATCCGGAGCGGGTGCTCGGCGTGCTGCTGGCGTTCGGCAGCCCTACCTCGCACGGCGCGATCCTGGCCCGCACCCGGGGCATCCCGATGGTGGTCGGCGCCGGGCCGGCCGTGCTCAGCGTCCCGCACGGCGCGACCGTCGTCCTGGACGGCACGACCGGCGAGTTCGCGATCGCCCCGCCCGAGTCGGTCGCCGCCGCGTTCCGGGACCGAGCCGCCGAGCGGTCTACCCGCACGAACCGGGCCGCTACCCGGGCCGGCCAGCCGGCGGTCACCGCGGACGGGGTGACCGTCCTGGTCGCCGCGAACGTGGGCTCGGTGGCCGACGCCCGCGCCGCCGCCGCGCACGGCGCCGACCTGGCCGGACTCGTCCGCACCGAGTTCCTCTTCCTGGACCGGGACGCCGCGCCGAGCATCGACGAGCAGATCGCCGTCTACCGGGAGATCGGCGAGGCGCTCGGCGGGCGCCGAATCACCCTGCGCACCCTGGACGTCGGCGGGGACAAGCCGTTGCGGTACGCGCCGGCTCCGGCCGAGCGGAACCCGTTCCTCGGCGTCCGCGGCATCCGGCGTTCCCTCGCCTATCCCGGACTGTTCGCCGACCAGCTCGTCGCGATCGCCCGGGTGGCCCGGGATATGCCGGTCAGCGTGATGTTCCCGATGGTCAGCACGGTCGCCGAGGTGATCGCCGCGCGGCGGATGCTGGACGAGGCGATCGGCCGGGCCGGCCACGCGGAGGGGCTGCGGGTCGGCATCATGATCGAGGTGCCGGCCGCCGCGCTGCGGTCGGCGGCCTTCACGCCGTACATCGACTTCGTCAGCGTGGGCACCAACGACCTGACGCAGTACACCCTGGCCGCGGAGCGCGGCAATGCCGCGCTGTCCGCGGACGGTCTGGATCCGGCCGTTCTCCGGCTCATTCAGCTGGTCGGTACGCAGGCCGGCGTGCCGGTCGCGGTCTGCGGGGAGTTGGCCGCCGACGAGGCCGCGGTGCCGCTACTCACGGCTTTGGGGGTACGGGAATTGAGCGTTGCGCCGCCCGCCGTGCCGCTCGTCAAAGAGGCGGTCCGCGGCATCCGCCTGGAGCTGGCCGGCCCGCTGGCCGAGCAGGCGTGCGGGCTCGCCGACGCCAACGCGGTGCGAGCCTTGCTAAAGCCCGGAAACGTCCATTCCGGACGCTGATACAAAGCGTACAAAAACGCGGGTGAGAAACGTCATATGACCTGGTCGATATGGCGAATTCCGTCGATGTTTGCCCGCGTTCCCGTTACCTTCGCGAAAATCTGCTGTCATCGGGTGTAATTACTCTCCACCGATCGACAACCTTCGGAGGAAACTTTTAGATGCGCCTATATAGACGCGCCGGGACGGTGGCTGTTGTCACCGCGCTGGCCCTGAGCCTGACCGGCCAGGCCTTCGCGGCTGAGGACACCCCCTTCATCAGCGAGATTCACTACGACAACGCGGGCACCGACTCCGGTGAGGCGATAGAGATCCAGGCCCCCGCCGGGTTCGACCTGACCGGCTGGAAGGTCGTGCTCTACAACGGCGACGCCAGCAGTGGTGGTGGCTCGTACAACACCGCCGCGCTCAGCGGCGCTGTCCCGGCCGCCGGCGTGGTCGTGCAGACCTACGCGGCCAACGGCATCCAGAACGGCGCGCCCGACGGTGTCGCCCTGGTCAAGCCGGACAACTCGGTCGCCGAGTTCCTCAGCTACGAGGGTGCCTTCGCCGCCACCAGCGGCCCGGCCACCGGGCTGACCAGCACCGACATCGGCGTGCTGGAGCCGGGCACCGACCCGGTCGGCTACTCGCTGCAGAAGATCGACGGCGTCTGGAAGGCCCCCGCGCAGAACTCGTTCGGCGCGCTCAACACGGCCACCACGCCGCCGACCGAGCCCACCGACCCCGACCCGGTCGGCTGCACCACCGCCGTCACCAACACCATCGCCGAGGTGCAGGGCACCGGCGCGGCGACCACGCTGGCCGGCTCGGTGGTGACCGTCGAGGGCATCGTCACCGCCGATCACCGCACCGGCGGCTTCAACGGCATCTACCTGCAGACCGCGGGCACCGGCGGCAGCCGCCCGGTCGCGGCCGGTACCGCCTCCGACGGCATCTTCGTCTACGTCGGATCGGGCACCAACCAGCCGTCCGTCGCGATCGGCGACAAGGCGCGGGTCACCGGCACGGTCAGCGAGTACAACGGCCTGACCGAGCTGAGCATCGCGGCCAAGACCGGCGTGCAGATCTGCGCGAACAACGCGGCCCTGCCCGCCCCGGTCCCGCTGACCCTGCCGCTCGCCGCCGACGCGCGCGAGTCGGTCGAGGGCATGCTGGTCGCCCCCGCGGGTGCGTACACGGTGTCGGACACCTACTACGCCAACCTGTACGGCGAGATCGTCCTGGCCGCCGGGGCCAAGCCCGCCCGGATCCCGACGGACATCGCCCGCCCCGGCTCGACCGAGGCGCTCGCGCAGAAGGCGGCCAACGCGAACGCGCGGGTGCTGCTCGACGACGCGAAGACCACGAACCTCTCGCAGGCCGCCATCGCCCCGCCGTACCTCGACGCCGCCAACCCGGTTCGCACCGGTGACACGGTCGCCAAGTTCGGCCCGGTCGTGTTCAGCTACGAGTACGGCGACTGGATGTTCGAGCCGACCACCCCGGTCGGGTTCGACACCCCGGCGGCGTCGCGCACCACGTTCACGGCCACCAACCCGCGCACCGCGGCCCCGGCCGCCGTGGGCGGCGACATCAAGGTCGCCAGCTTCAACGTGCTGAACTACTTCGTCCACTTCGGTGGCGACGCCCGCGGTGCGGTCGACGCGGCCGCCGCGGCCAAGCAGCAGGCGAAGATCGTCGCGGCGATCACCGCCATGGACGCCGACGTGGTCGCGCTCATGGAGATCGAGAACTCGGTCAAGTTCGAGCCGAACGACCCGCAGATGGCCCTCAAGGTGCTGGTCGGCGCGCTCAACGACGTTGACGGCGCGGGCACCTGGGACTACGTGCGGTCCCCGGCCGAACTGCCGGCGGCCACCGCGCAGGACGTGATCACCACGGCGATCATCTACAAGCCGGCCGCGGTGACCCCGAAGGGCGCTTCCCGGTCGATCAACGACGAGACGGTGTGGTCGAACGCCCGCGAGCCGATCGCGCAGACCTTCACGAGCGGCACGATCGACTTCACGGTCGTCGCCAACCACCTCAAGTCGAAGAGCGCCTCGGTGACCCCGACCGGCGACAACATCGACGCCGGGGACGGGCAGGGCCCGTACAACGGTGACCGCAAGCGGCAGGCGGCCTCCCTGGCCACCTTCGTCGCGTCGCTGAACACGCCCAACGCCATCCTGCTCGGTGACTTCAACTCGTACACCGAGGAGGACCCGATGCAGGTCCTCTACGACGCCGGCTATGAGGACGTGCACACCACGCACGCGCCGGGCAAGTCGTCGTACGTGTTCGGTGGCGAGTCGGGTTCGCTCGACCACGCGCTGGTCACCTCGTCGCTCGCGTCGCGGGTCACCGGCGTGGACATCTGGAACATCAACTCGGTCGAGTCGTACGCGTTCCAGTACGACGGTTACGCGCCGTTCTACGCGCCGAACCCGTACCGGGCCAGCGACCACGACCCGGTCGTGATCGGCCTCAAGACCGGCCTGACCGGCCCGGTCGACCTGCAGCTGCTGTCCATCAACGACTTCCACGGCCGGCTCGAGGCGCCGACCGCCGGGGTCGGCGGCGCCGCCCAGCTGGTCGGCATGGTCAACAAGCTGCGCGCGGAGAACCCGAACACCGCGTGGGTGTCGGCCGGTGACAACATCGGCGCGTCCACCTTCGTCTCGGCGATCGACGGCGACAACCCGACGATCGACGCGCTGAACGCCGGTGGCCTCGCGGTCTCCGCGGTCGGTAACCACGAGTTCGACAAGGGCCTCGCCGACCTGGTCGGCCGGGTCGAGGACCGGGCCACGTTCCCCTACCTCGCGGCCAACGTCTACAAGGACGGCCGGCGGGTGCTGCCCGGTTACTCGGTGCAGACCGTGGGCGGCGTCAAGGTCGGCTACATCGGCGTGGTGACCGAGCAGACCGGTTCGCTGGTCAGCCCGGACGGCATCGCCGGCGTCGAGTTCCGCGACCCGGTGGCTGAGGCCAACACGCTGGCCAACCAGCTCAGCGACGGTGACGCCGCCAACGGCGAGGCCGACGTGGTCGTGCTGCTCGCCCACGAGGGTGCGGCCACCGAGAACATCAACTCGGCGGCGGCGCTGCAGGCCGACCCGGTCTTCGGCGACTTCACCCGGGTCAACGCCAACATCGACGCGATCCTCAGCGGGCACACCCACCAGCCGTACGCGTTCGAGGTCCCGATCCCGGGCACCGACCGCACCCGGCCGGTCATCCAGGCCGAGGACTACGGCGTCAAGCTGGGCAAGGCGGTGCTGACCTACGACCCGGCCACCAAGTCGGTGACCGGCTCGACCGCCGAGCTGCTGCCGGTGACCGGTCAGCCGTCGGACACCACGGTCGCAGCCATCGTGGCCGCTGCCAAGGTCAAGTCTGAGGTGCTCGGCGCGCAGAAGCTCGGCTCGATCACCCGCGACATCCTGCGTGCCTCCCTCAACGGCGCGGAGGACCGCGGGTCCGAGTCGGTGCTCGGCAACTTCATCGCCGACGTCCAGCTCGACCAGACCAAGGCGGCCGGCCGCGGTGGGGCGCAGATCGCCTTCATGAACCCGGGCGGCCTGCGGGCGGACCTGAAGTACGGCACCGACGGCACGGTCACCTACTCCGCGGCGTTCGCGGTGCAGCCGTTCTCGAACGACGTGGTGACCCAGACGCTCACCGGCGCCCAGATCAAGCAGGTGCTCGAGGAGCAGTGGCAGCCGGACGGCGCGTCCCGGCCGGTGCTGCACCTCGGCTCGTCGAAGGGGCTCACCTACTCCTACGACCTCGCGCAGCCGCGCGGCTCGCGGATCATCGCGTCCTCGCTGAAGTTCAACGGGGCCGTGCTCAACCCGACCGGCACCTACCGGGTCACGTCGAACTCGTTCCTCGCCGCGGGTGGCGACAACTTCCTCACCCTCGGCAAGGGCACCGACCGGATCACCACCGGCGACAACGACCTGACCATGCTGGTCAACTACCTGGCCGCCAACTCGCCGGTCACCGCGGACAGCGTGTTCCGCTCGACCCCGGGCAAGGCCGACAGCACCGCGCCGACCGGCACGTTCACGCTGACCGGTACGGCGCTGTGGCCCGGCCAGGCGGTCACCCTGAAGCAGACCGCGCTCGCCGACGACGTGACCCCGGCCGCGTCGATCACCCGCGTGGTCAACTGGGGTGACGGTTCCGCGCCGCAGACCCTGGCGGCCGGTGCCACCACGGCGACGCACACCTACGCGAAGGCCGGCAGCTTCCCGGTGTCGGTGGCCCTCACCGACCTGGCCGGCAACAGCGGGGCGGCGACCTTCGCCGGCACGTCCACCGTCACGGTGGCCGCGCAGCCCGGCAAGTACTCGCTGAGCAAGACGGCGATCTGGCGAACCCAGGCCGTCACGCTCGGCCTCGGTGGCCTGACCGGAGTCACCAAGGTGGTCGTGAACTGGGGCGACGGCTCCGCGCCGCAGACCCTGCCGGCGACCTGGACGAAGGCGTCGCACACCTACAACAAGGCCGGCTCGTTCGCGGTCAAGGTGACGCCGTACAACAGCGTCGGGGCCGGTGTCACGGTCACGGCCGGAACGGTCAAGGTCACCAACGACACGGTCAAGCCGGTCGTGACCCTGAAGGTGCCGGGCAAGGCGACGTCCGCGTCGTCCTGGTACCTGCTGCAGGGCACGGCGAAGGACACCGGCCTGGGCGTGAAGTCGGTCAAGGTCCAGCTCATCGAGCAGCGCTCGGGCAAGTGGTTCTACTACTCGGGCGGCCGCTGGACCAAGACGACCTCGAAGGCCAAGGCGCAGTCCAAGGCCCAGCAGGTCACCGCGATCCGGCTCGGCGATTACTGGGTGGCCCTGAACTTCGGTGTCCAGAAGGGCACCCTGGTGGTCACCTACTGGGCGCAGGACTACGCCGGTAACACCTCGGCGAAGAAGAGCTACACCCAGAAGCTCACCAAGTAGTTCGTACGACGGCCCCCGCCCTGTTTCCAGGGCGGGGGCCGCTTTCTACCGGTTGAGCAGGTCCTGCATCTTGCCGGCGATCAGCGCGGCCGCCCGGCGCGGGTGCAGCCGGTACATCCTGTCCATCAGCTTGGCGTCGTTGCCGATCAGAACCCGGTAGGCGTTGGCTTCCATCCCGTTGAGGATGTCCTGTGCGGCCCGTTCCGGCGTGGTGATCTTCGAAGCCTTGGCCCCGTCGACCGCCGGCATGTGCACCCCGGAGTTCGTGGTGATGTTGGTGGCCACCCCACCCGGGAAAACCACGGTGACGTGCACGTTCGTCCCCGCGCACTCGGCGTGCAGGCCCTCGGTCAGCAGCTTCACCGCCGCCTTGGACGCGCCGTAGATGGTCTGCCCCGGCACCGGCAGGAAGCCACCCATGCTGGACACGTTGACGATGTGCCCCTCCGGCCGGTCCAGCAGCACCGGCAGGAACGCCTTGGTCAGATAGAGCGTGCCGGACCAGTTGACCGCGAAGACCCGGTCGATGGTGGCGTAGTCGAGGTCCTTGAGCCGGATGAACGGCTGGATGATGCCGGCGCAGTGCACGAAGCCGTCGACCGCACCCCACCGCTCGGCCACCTGCCCCGGAAGCGCCTCGACCGCGTCCCGGTCGGTGACGTTCAGCGGGTGCGTGGAGATCGTCGCCTTCCCCGCGGTCGTCTCGGCCAGGGTGTCCGGGTTGAGATCGACGGCCGCGACCTTGGCGCCGCGCCGGGCCGCCTCCAGGGCCACCGCCCGGCCGATGCCGCTGCCGGCCCCGGTGACCACGAGAACCTTGCCTGCCACCTGCATGGAGACTCCTCACGTTTATTTCCCGGTGGGGAGAAAACCTAAAACCTCCGGCTGGTACGGGTCAATATGCTGATCGGCATGTCTGAGTCACGACGGCGGGGACGGCCACCCCGGATCGACCGCGACCGCATCGTGGCCGCCGCCCGCGACATGGACCCGGCCACCCTGACCATGCAGGCGGTCGCCGAGCGGCTGGGCGTCGACCGCAAGGCACTGAACTACCACGTCACCGACCGGGACGGCCTGCTCCAGCTCGTCGCCCACGAGACGCTCAGCTCCCTGCTGGAGACCGTCACGCCGGTCGACGGCACCTGGCAGGACATGGTGCGGGCGATCGCCCATCAGACCCGGGCGTCGATGATCGCGGTCGGCGCGCACTTCGACTACGTGCGGCTCCCGATCGGCAGCGGCCCGGCCGCCCTGGCGCCCAACGAACACCTGCTGCGCTCGCTGGTCGAGGCCGGCTTCACCGACGCGCAGGCCGGCCGGGCGCTCGGCCTGCTGGCTGAGCTGATGTACGCGTCGGCCCGCAACACCGTGCTGGCCGGCCGGTACGGCGAACACCCGCAGATCACCGAGTTGAACCGGATGCTCGCCGAGGCCCCGCCCGGCACCCTGCCGTCGATCCGCCGCCTGAGCGCGGCCCGGATCGGCCTGGACCCCGAGCAGTTCGACTTCGACCTGGACGTGGTCATCGCGGGCCTCGCGCAGCTGCTGGACCGCTGAAACCGGGGCAGCGGAAACCGCGCCGGACAGTTACGTTGCGCTATGGACTTCGACGTCATCGTGGTGGGCGCGCGGGTGGCCGGCGCGTCCACCGCGATGCTCCTGGCCCGCGGCGGCCTGCGCGTGCTGGCCGTGGACCGCGCTCGATTTCCGAGCGACACCCTCTCCACCCATCAGGTGCAGCTGCCCGGGGTCGCCCTGCTGCGCCGCTGGGGCGTGCTCGAGGAGCTCATCGCCCGGGGCACCCCGCCCGCCCGTACGGTCATCTTCGACGCCGGACCGGCGGTCCTGCGCGGCGCCTACCCGTCGTTCGACGGGGTCGATGGGGTCTACAGCCCGCGCCGCACCGTGCTGGACGCCCGGCTGATCGCGGCCGCCCGGGCGGCCGGCGCCACGGTCGAGGAGAACTTCATCGTCGAGGGCCTGACCCGCGACGGCGACCGGGTGACCGGCCTGACCGGCCGCTTCAAGAACGGCAGGTCCACCACCCTGACCGCGAAGTTGGTGATCGGCGCGGACGGCAAGAACTCGACGGTGGCCAAGGAGGTCGGCGCCCGTGAGTACCGGAAACGGCCACCGGCCTCCGGCGTGCTCTACGGCTACTTCGCCGGGTTGCCGCTGGCCGGGGGAGAGGTCTATGTGCGGCCCGACCGGATGGTGACGCTCTGGCCCACCGACGACGAGCTCACCCTGGTCTACGTCGGTATGCCGGCGGCCAAGTTCGCCGAGGCCCGGACGGCCGGGTTGCCGAGAATGGCCCGCGGCATCGCCGGGCTCGGCGAGCGGATCGCCGCAGCACAGCCGGCCGAGCGCGTCCGGGGGACCATCGACGTGCCCGGGGTGATCCGCCGGCCGTACGGTCCGGGCTGGGCTCTCGTCGGTGACGCCGGGCTGGTGATGGACCCGATCACCGGGCAGGGGATCGGCAACGCGCTGCGCGACGCCGACCGGCTGAGCCGGGCGATCCTCGACGGCCTCGCCCTCCGGGAGTATCACCGCCGCCGCGACGCCGGCCGCCGCCCGATGTACGACCTGACCGCGCGGCTGGCCGCGTTCCGGCCCGACCCGGCCGGCGACACGCTCTTCCCGGCCCTGGCCGAGGACCCGGCCCGGGTGACCCGGTTCCTCGGCATGCTCACCGGCATCAACCCGGTGCGCGACATCTTCGGCCCGGCCGCCCTGCGCCGCACCGTCGGCCTGCGGGGAATAGCGCGGATTCTGCTGGCCCGCCGTAAATCTTGAGTCGGCCGGGGCCCGGCCGATGGGAACCAACGTGTTGGCGGAGCTCACCCGGCGGCTCGCCGCGGTGCTCCGCGGCTCGCGCACCGTGACGAACAGAGTGGTCATGACGGTCGCGGCCGTCCTGGTCTACCTGGCCGTGGTCCATCTCGCCCCGGTGTCGGACGTGGCCGCCGGCCGGCTGAGCCAGATCGCCGACTGTGCCTCGGCGGGGACGATGGGCGTGCTCTGGTTCCGGGCGGCTCGCTGGGCCTCCGGCCGGCGGCTCCGGATCGGCATCGGCCTGCTCGGTGTGGCCGCGCTGGCCTGGATGGTCGCCGAGGCGATCTGGCTGGTCACCGGCTGGTCGGCGAACGGCGACGTGCCCATTCCGGCCGTCGCCAACGCGTTCTTCGCGGTGACCATGATCGGCACCCCGATCGCGGTGGCGCTGCTGGTCCGGCGCCCGTCGGCCAGCCTGCGTACGCTCCTGGACGGCCTGCTGATCGGCACCTCCCTGATGTTCGTGCTGTGGGCCCTGGTGATCGGCCCGCAATACCGGGCCGGCGCTTCCAACCTGGGCACGGTCACCTACGCGGTGGTCGACGCCCTGGTGGTGAGCGTCGTGGTGCTGGTGCTCACCGACGCCCACCCGACGGTGCGGCCGGCCCTGCGGATCTCCGCCATCGGCATGGTGGTCATGTTCGCGGCCGACTCGAGCTACGCCTACCAGGCCGTCGACGGGCACTACCGGTTCGGCGCGCTTCCCGACCTGCTGTGGTTCCTGGCGTTCGCGATCCTGGCCGCGTCGGTGCCACGCCGGCGGATGCTGGGCAGCCTCGACGCCCTGGTGGACGGCACCCGGGCCCGGAACTTCCTGCCGTACGTCCCGTTCTCGCTGGCGTTCGCGACCGCGGTGGCGGTGCCGCTGGCCCGGCGGCACCTAGACCCGGCGCTCTACTGGCTCAGCCTGGCGCTGGCGCTGGTGGTCGTGATCCGGCAGCTGATCACCCTGACCGAGAACCGGTCGCTGACCCGCCGCCTCTCCACCGCAGTGCAAGACCTGCGGTTCCGTGCCTACCACGACCCGCTGACCGGCCTGGCCAACCGCGCGCTGTTCGAGGACTCGCTGGACCGGGCGCTGAGCTCCGGCGATCCGGTCGCGGTGCTCTACATCGACCTCGACGGCTTCAAACCGATCAACGACGCGTACGGGCACGAACGCGGCGACGAGGCCCTGGTGGTGGTGGCCGAACGGCTGCGCGGCACCGCCCGGCAGCAGGACGTGGTGGCCCGGCTCGGCGGCGACGAGTTCGCGATCCTGACCGTCGGCCCCGACCCGGCCGCGCTCGCCGACCGAGTCCTCGCCGCGCTGCACACACCGCTCGACCTGTCCGGCCGCAGCGTCTCGATCGGTGCCAGCATCGGCATCGCCGCGGGCCGGACCACCCCCGGCGAGCTGCTGCGCAACGCCGACGCCGCGATGTACGCGGCCAAACGGCAGGGCCGGGACCGGATCGTGGTGTTCGACCCGGCCCTCTGGCCCGACGCGTCACTTACCTACATCGGGCGGGACAGCCGGTAGTAGGCGCTGTTCCAGCGGATCCGGTCGGCGAACTCGTACGGCGTGGTGCGCTCGTCGATCAGCAGCAGCTCGGTGCGCACCATGTCGGCGAAGTCGCGCAGCGTCTCGGCCCCGACCGCCTGGGTCATCACGGTGTGGTGCGGGCCGCCCGCGGTCAGCCAGCTCTCCGCCGAGGTGGACAGCGAGGGCGCCGGCTTCCAGACCGCGCGGGCCACCGGCAGGCTCGGCAGCGGCTCGTCCGGCGGGACCACCTCGATGGTGTTGGCCACGAACCGGAACCGGTCGCCGAGGTCGGCCAGGCCGATCACCACGCCGGGGCCGGGGGCCGCGTCGAAGACCAGCCGCACCGGGTCCTCCCGGCCACCGATGCCGAGCGGGTGGATCTCGCAGCGCGGGCGGTCCGACGCGATGGTCGGGCACACCTCGAGCATGTGCGCGCCGAGGATCTTGGGCTCGCCCGGCCCGAAGTGGTAGGTGTAGTCCTCCATGAACGAGGTGCCCTTGCCGGTGCCGGCCCCCATCGCCTTGACCGTGGCGAGCAGCGCGGACGTCTTCCAGTCGCCCTCGCCGCCGAAGCCGTAGCCGTCGGCCATCAGCCGCTGCACCGCGAGCCCGGGCAGCTGCCGCAGCCCGCCGAGGTCCTCGAAGTTGGTGGTGAACGCCCCGAAGCCACCCTCGGTCAGGAACTGCCGCAGCCCGGCCTCGATCTGCGCGGCGTAGCGCAGCGACTCGTGCTGGTCGCCGTCCTTGCGCAGCGTCGGTGCCAGGTCGTAGACGTCCGAGTACTCGGCGACCAGGGCGTCGACGTCGGCCGGCGACACGGCGTCGACCAGAGCAACAAGATCATTCACGCCGTACGTGTTGACCGAAACGCCGAACCGCAGCTCGGCCTCGACCTTGTCGCCCTCGGTGACCGCGACGTCCCGCATGTTGTCGCCGAAGCGGGCCAGCCGCAGGCTGCGCAGGTGGGTGAAGCCCTTGGCGGCCCGGATCCAGGCGTCGATCCGCCGGGCCACGTTCGGGTCGGCCGCGTGCCCGGCCACCGTCTTGCGCGGCACCCCGAGCCGGGCCTGGATGAACCCGAACTCCCGGTCGCCGTGCGCGGCCTGGTTGAGGTTCATGAAGTCCATGTCGATGGTTGCCCACGGCAGTGACTGGTTGTGCTGGGTGTGCAGGTGCAGCAGCGGCTTGCGCAGCGTGTCCAGCCCGGAGATCCACATCTTGGCCGGCGAGAACGTGTGCATCCAGGCGATGATGCCGAGCACGTTGGGATCGGCGTTGGCCTCCAGCATGGTCTGCCGGATCGCACCCGAGTCGGTGAGCACCGGCCGGCTGACGATCTCGGCGCTCAGGCCGGACGCGGTCAGCAGCTGCTGGATCTCGGCGGACTGGGCGGCCACCTGGTCGAGGGTCTCCGGGCCGTAGAGGTGCTGGCTGCCGGTCAGGAACCAGATCTGGGGCTTCATGCGGCGGGCTCCTGTCCGTAAACGTTCTGGTAGCGGGCGTACAGCGAGTCGATGTCGGCCGGCGCGATCGGGATCGGGTTGCCGAGCTGACGGGAGATGTGCACGGTGCGGGCCACGTCCTCGCACATGACGGCGGCTTTGACCGCGTCGCGGGCGGAGCGGCCGATGGTGAAGACGCCGTGGTTGCGCATGAGCACGGCGGGGGAGCGGTGGTCACGCAGCGTCTCGACGATGCCCTGACCGATCGAGTCGTCGCCGATCAGCGCGAACGGCCCGACCGGGATCTCCCCGCCGAACTCGTCGGCGATCATGGTGAGGACGCAGGGGATCGCCTCACCCCGGGCGGACCAGGCGGTCGCGTACGTCGAGTGGGTGTGCACCACCCCGTTGACGTGCGGCAGGTTTCGGTAGACGTAGGCGTGCGCGGCGGTGTCCGAGGACGGCTTGCGGTCCCCGTCGACCAGATTGCCGTGCAGGTCGGTGACGACCATGGCGTCCGCGGTGATCTCGTCGTAGGAGACCCCCGACGGCTTGATCACCAGCAGGTCGTGCCCCGGCACCCGGGCCGACACGTTGCCGGCGGTCCAGACCACCAGGTCGTTGCGGGGAAGCTCGGCGTGCAGGTCAGCGACCTGCTGCCGGATCTCCTTGATCGACGCGTCCAGGCTCACGCCGCGCCCTCCTTCGTGATGCGGGCCGTCATGCCGTCACGGCCCCTCGCTGGATCGCGCGCAGCTTGCGCATCACCCGGTTGGCGCCCCGGCCGAAGTAGTCGTGCAGCACCGAGTACTCGGCGTACAGCTCGTCGTAGATCGCGGCCGCGGCCGGATCGGGCTGGTAGACCGCCCGGTGCACGCGGCCCATCGACGCGGCGGCGGTCCGCACGTCCGGGTAGGCGCCGGCCGCCGCGGCGGCGTGGATCGCCGAGCCGAGCGCCGGGCCCTGCTCCGAGCCGATCACCGACAGCGGCATGTTCAGCACGTCCGCGTAGATCTGCATGAGCAGGCCGTTCTTCAGCAGGCCGCCGGCCGCGATGAACTCCCGCACCGGCACCCCGGCCGCCGTGAACGTTTCAATGATCTTGCGGGTGCCGAAGGCGGTGGCCTCGATCAGCGCCCGGTAGATGTCGGCCGGCTTGGTGGCCAGGGTCTCGCCGACCAGCAGGCCGGACAGCTCGACGTCGACAAGCACCGACCGGTTGCCGTTGTGCCAGTCCAGCGCGAGCAGCCCGTGCTCGCCGGGCTTCTGCCGCGCGGCCAGATCGGTCAGCCGGGCGTGCGTCCACTCGTCGCCGAGGTTGTCGACGTAGTGGCCGAAGATGTCGCCGACGCCGCTCTGCCCGGCCTCGTAACCCCAGAGCCCCGCGACGATGCCGCCGTCCACCGCCCCGCACATGCCGGGGACCTCGCGCAGCTCGTCGCCGTTCATCACGTGGCAGGTGGAGGTGCCCATGATCGCGACCATCTGACCGGGGTCGAGCGCGTCGGCGGCCGCGCTTGTCACGTGCGCGTCGACGTTGCCGACCGCGACCGCGATTCCCTCGGGGAGCCCGGTCCAGGCGGCGGCCTGCGCGGTCAGGGTGCCGGCCGCGTTGCCCAACTGTCCGATCGGCTGTTCTAGCTTCTCGGCGACAAAGTTCTGGAACTCCGGGTTCAAGGCTTCTAGAAACTCGGCCGACGGGTACTGCCCGTCCTGGAGGATCCCTTTATAACCGGCGGTGCAGGCGTTACGCACGTAGCTTCCGGTGAGCTGCCAGACGATCCAGTCGGCCGCCTCGACCCAGCGCGCGGTCGCCGCGTACGCCTCGGGGTCCTCCTCCAGCAGTTGCAGGCCCTTGGCGAACTCCCATTCCGAGGAGATCAGCCCGCCGTAGCGGGCCAGCCACGGCTCGGCGCGTTTCGCGGCGAGTTCGTTGATCCGGTCAGCCTGGGCCTGGGCGGCGTGATGTTTCCAGAGCTTCACATACGCGTGCGGGCGGTCGGCCCACTCGGGCAGCTCGCACAGCGGGGTGCCGTCGGCGAGGGTGGGCACCATGGTGCAGGCGGTGAAGTCGGTGCCGACGCCGATGACGTGCGCGGGGTCGATGCCGGCGGCGGCCAGCGCGGCCGGCACCGCGGTCTTCAGAACGTCGACGTAGTCGGACGGCACCTGCAGCGCCCAGTCGTGACCGAGCGGGGTGCCGCCGGGCAACCTCTCGGTGAGCACGGCGTGCCGGTAATCGTGCACCGCGGAGCCGAGCTCGGCACCGTCGGACACGCGCACGACGACCGCGCGGCCGGACAGCGTGCCGTAGTCGACGCCGACCACGCAGGCCACGGATGGGTCAACAAGCATGAGGGGGTTACCTCCGCGTTGTGAGGACGTTGCGGGGTTGTTCGAGCATTGTTATCGCTAACAAAGCAGGTGTCAACGCCACTGACGGCAACCAGTTGTTAGCGATAACACGCCGAGCCGCACAACGTCAGCGGCGGCGGACCTGCAGCAGCCTCCGGCCGCACTCCATCAGGAGATCGCGCTGGTCAGCGGGGCGAAGCCTGGCCATCTCGGGGTCCTTGAGGGGCGCCGACATGCCGCCCAGGAAGATCAGCAGGGCGGTGCGGGCCGGCAGGTCGCTCTCGGCCCCGACCGCCGCCACGATCCGGTGGAACCACTGGATCAGGTCGTGGTGGGCCAGCACCAGCCGCCCGACGTAGGGGTCGCCGGCGAAGACCGCGAATCGCGAGTGGTTGTCGACGATCAGCGTGATCATGCCGGTGAGCAGCTCGTCGAGGCGGGCCTGCCGCCCCCGGTGCGCCTCGGCCCGGGTGATGACCGCGTCGAGTTCCTCGAAGAGTGGCGCCAGCACCCCCAGCACCAGGTCGTCCTTGCTGCGGTAGTGGTAGTAGACCGCGGCCTTGGTGACGCCCATGTCGTCGGCGATCGACTGCAGCGAGGTGCCCTCGACCCCGTCGCGAGCGAACAGGCGCAGCGCCGTCTCGTGCAGCTGCGCGCGGCCGGCGCCGCGCGGGCGCGTGCCCACCCCCTGTGCCATGTCGGTAATGCTATCGACACGGCCTCGTAAAAACTAGCCAGAGGGTAAGTGTGATACTTACCGCCCGGCTAGTTATTTACTAGCCGGATGGCAAGGCTCAGTTCTACCGTGGCGGTGCCGAAGAGATACCGACGCGCCGCACTTGAACAGATGCCTGGGGGTTTTCGTGGCGACCTTGTTGTACCGGCTGGGCCGGTTCTCGTTCCGCCGCCGCAGTTTGGTGGCCCTGCTCTGGGTGGTCGTGCTCGCCCTGTTCGGGGTCGGTGCAGCCACGCTGTCCGGGCCGACCAGCGACGCGTTCTCGATCCCGGGCACCGAGTCGTCCCGCGCGCTCGACGTGCTGGAGGAGAAGTTCGGCTCCGGCTCCGACGGCACCACTTCCAAGGTCGTCTTCACCGTCGACGGCGACGCCAAGCTGACCGGAACGGCGCAGAAAGCCGCCATCGAGAAGGCCGTCGCCGAGCTCGCGAAGGCCCCGCAGGTCGTCTCGGTGGCCGACCCGTTCACCGCCAAGACGATCTCCGAGGACGCGCAGACCGCCTACGCGACGGTCAGCTACGCGGTCGGCGCCACCGAGGTCACCGACGCCGCCCGGGACGGCCTGTTCGCGGCCGGCCGCAGCGCCGAGAGCGCCGGCATCGAGGTCGAGTTCTCCGGCGAGTCGACGGTTGTCGCCGAGAGCAGCCAGTCCACCGAGGGCATCGGCATCATCATCGCCGCGATCGTCCTGGTGATCACGTTCGGCGCCCTGATCGCGGCCGGGCTCCCGCTGCTCACCGCGGCCATCGGCGTCGGCCTGGGCATGTGCGGCATCCAGATCGCCACCGGCTTCTTCGACCTGTCCTCGTCGACCAGCGCCCTGGCCACCATGCTGGGCCTGGCCGTCGGCATCGACTACGCGCTGTTCATCGTCTCCCGATTCCGGCATGAGCTGGCCCAGGGCCGCGACGGCGAGGAAGCGGCCGGCCGCGCTACCGGCACCGCCGGCTCGGCGGTCGTGTTCGCCGGCCTCACCGTGATCATCGCGCTGGCCGCGCTGTCGGTCACCGGCATCCCGTTCCTGACCGCGATGGGCCTGGCCGCCGCCGGCACCGTGCTGATGGCCGTGATCATCACGCTGACCCTCACTCCCGCGCTGCTCGGCTTCGCCGGCCGCAAGGTGCTCCCGAAGAAGGACCGCACCACGATGCGCCCGCCGACCGGCAAGATGCCGTTCGGCGAGCGCTGGGCCCGGCTCATCCTGAAGAACCGGATCCTCGCCCTGGTGCTCACCCTCGGCGCGATCACCGTGGTCGCCCTGCCGGCCCTGAACCTGCAGCTGGCCCTGCCCGACGACAGCACGGCGGCGCCCGACAGCACCCAGCGCAAGGCTTACGACCAGCTGGCCGAGGGCTTCGGTGCCGGCTTCAACGGCCCGCTGATCGTGGTCGTCGAGAACACCACCAAGGCCGCCGCGGCCGACGCCCAGGCGATCATCGGCAAGCTCGACGACGTAGTCCTGGTCACCAGCCCGACCATGAACCAGGCCGGCGACACCGCGATGCTGACGGTGATCCCCGGCAGCGGCGGCACGGACGAGGCCACCAAGAACCTGGTAACCGCCATCCGCGACCTCAACATCGACGGCGCCGACCTGGCCGTAACCGGCACCACGGCGATCAACATCGACGTGACCGACAAAATCACCAAGGCTCTGGTCCCGTACCTGGCAATCGTTGTCGGTTTGGCCCTTATCCTGCTCATGCTGGTCTTCCGCAGCATCCTGGTGCCGCTCAAGGCAACGCTCGGCTTCCTGCTCAGCGTGGCCGCGACCTTCGGCGCCGTGGTCTTCGTCTTCCAGGAAGGCCATCTGGCCGGCTTGCTGGGCGTCACCTCGACCGGCCCGATCATCAGCCTCATGCCGATCTTCCTGATCGGCATCCTGTTCGGCCTGGCCATGGACTACGAGGTCTTCCTGGTAACCCGCACCCGCGAGGAGTTCGTGCACGGCGCGGCCCCGAACGCCGCGGTAATCAGCGGCATGCGCCACGGCGCGCGCGTGGTGACGGCCGCCGCCCTGATCATGATGAGCGTCTTCGCCGGCTTCATCCTGGCCGACGACACGATCATCAAGACCTTGGGCTTCGCCCTCGCCTTCGGCGTAGCGGTGGACGCCTTCCTGGTCCGGATGACCATCGTCCCGGCGGTGCTGTCCCTGTTCGGCAAGGCGGCCTGGTGGCTGCCCACCTGGCTCGACAAGATCCTCCCGAACGTAGACGTAGAGGGCGAGGGCCTGACCAAGCAGCTGGCCGCGGCCGAGGCCGGCCAGGACCCCAACGAAAAAGACCTGGTAAACGCCTGACCCGCACGCTGAAAAACGGCCCCGTCGCGCTTGCGGCGGGGCCGTTCTCTTACGCTCTTTCTTTCCGTACGCGCCACCCAAGGTCCCGTGGCACTCAGTCCCGCCAGGCGGCCCAACCGCTCCGCGCGCCCGCCCCGGGCGGGCCCGGCCCAACCGCGCCGCGCGGCCCGGCCCAACCGCGCCGCGCCCTCGCAGCGGGCGGGCCCGACCCGGATGCGCCCGCGGCCGGCGGGCCGGCCCGACCTCTAGAAGGTGATCGTCCAGCCCTCTCGGGTTGACTGGTCGGCGGTGTAGGCGACGCCGTCGACCTTGAGGCCGCGGGCGTCCAGCAGGGTGATCGTGCCGCCGCGGTTGCCCAGCTGCAGCGGTGCCGTGCCGACCCGCAGGGTGTCGCCGGCCGGGAGCCGACCGCTCAGCGGGTGCCGGTTGCCCGCCCGGTCGACCAGGGCCCAGTCGGTCAGGTCGATCTCGCTCGGGCTGGTGTTGAGCAGGGTGACCGACTCGGGCTCGGGGGCCGGGCCGACCGGGTTGGCGAGAGCGCCCACGATCCGGACCAGGTGGTCGGGCTCGCCGGGTCCCGGCGTCGGGGCCGGGCCGGGCGACGGGATCTCCGGCAACGGGTGGCCGGTGGTGTCGTCGGTGTGGAACGACTGGGACTGGAAGGCCAGGAAGATCGCCACCCAGGTGTCGTCCGGGAAGTGCAGCAGCAGCCCGCCGTCCTGGAAGACCCCGTCGTCGCCGGCGAATCGTCCGCTGTTTCCCTGGTTCATGTGCACGTCATGAACACCGTTACCGGGCGAGAAATGAAATACCTTGTCGGGGGTGGTCGGTTCCGGTCCCCAGGCCTGCCCGAATACGAATGCTCGGGCCTCGGCGTTCCCGAGCGCCCGCCGCACGTAATGATCGAGGAAATCGCCGAGATCGTTCTCCGGCCCCGGCGCGGCCGTCGGCACCGGCCGCATCGTCTCCCGCTGGAAGAGATTGCTGCGGATGTAGTCGAGCGCCGGCCCACCGGCCTGCCCGCCCAGCTCGGTGAACCCGTCCGGCAGGCCGCGCAGCTGCGCCAGGATCGGGTGCGCGAAGTTGTCCACGCCCACGTAGAGCAGCTCGGGCGGCCGCTGCTGCGACCGCACGTTGACCGCGGCCCGATAGTCGACCCCGGCGGCCCGTAAATGTATTTGATAATGCGGCGTATCGCTCGTTTCGATCCGGCGATCTATAACTGCCGCACGAAGAACTCCATAACGCTTGATGGGCATGGCAGCGAGTCAACCACCGCCCACTCGAACGGTCAGTCAAAAGATCTACATTCCACTCGAGCGGCGTCCGCTCTTAACGACCGCTACGCCGGCCGTTCGATTAGTCGTTCAACGCTGTTCCGGATCAGGAACAGCGGAGGAACACTGGTGAATCAGCAGAACGCGTCCCGGAATGTCATGTTCGTGGCGAGTGCCCTGATCGCGGCGGCATTGATCGCGGCGGCCGTTCCGGTGGTGCGGCCCTGGCTGCCGACACTGCGCAACGCCAACGCCGGCACCACCGTGGAAACGTCCGCGCCGCCGAAAACCGGCCGCCCCGGTGACCCGTTCGCCGGGACCCCGGCGGAGAAGTTCCCGAAGGGCGCCGCGGGCATCGTGCTGCCGAAGGCGAAGGCCATCGACGGCTTCACCCGGGCCGAGGTCGACTGGGCGTTGAAGCGGGTGCGCGACGGCCTGGTCGCAGCCCGGCTCGACCAGCGGATGCTGGTGCGGCACGACCCGGAACCGTTCCTGGCCCTGCTCATCACGCAGCTGCGCGACGACGTCCGAGCCTGGTTCCGCAACGGCCAGTTCGAAACCCTGGCCACCTGGACGGACCCAGCGGTGAAACTCGACACGAAGCACGGCACCCGAGTCTCGGGCCGAGTCACCTACAGGTCGTACGTCGCGAACAACGTGCCCACCCTGCAGATCACCACCAACTTCGTGTGGGTGTATTCCTTCGACACCGGCGACCCACCGTTGGCCGCCGTGCACGACACGATCCGCTGGGAGTTCTACAAGGTAGCCGGCGTCGATTGGGGCATGGCGATAGGCGAGTCCAAGTCCTACGACTACTGGATGGACTGCGCCGCCTCCGACCGCCACCTGCTACGCCCGGCCCGCCCCAACGCCCCGACCAAGCCCCGAAAGGGCACCGAGCCCGCCGAAAGCTACCTACGCCCAGACCACACCCTGGACGTCCCCGACGGCTGCCCTTGACCCTTCGCCAGCTTGCATAGGTCGAGTTATGATAACTGGACCTATGACGAGGAGGGTAGCCGTGGCGAGCCTGGCCAGGCCGGCGGAGATGTTCGACCGGGATCGCGAGTGGCGTGCTCTCAGCGCGTTCGCCACCGATCCGGCGGCCGGCGCGACCCTCGGCGTCGTATCGGGTCGCCGTAGGCAGGGCAAGACCTTCCTGCTCCGCGCCCTCTGCCAGGCAACCGGGGGTTTCTACTTCGCGGCCGACGAGGGCACCGACCGGGAGTCGCTGAACCGGCTCGGCGCGGTTCTCGCCGACCACTTGGGCGCACCCGCGCCGTTCGTCTTCGACACCTGGCACTCGGCGATCGACGCGCTGCTGGCCCTCGGCCGTGACCGTCGCATCCCGGTGGTCATCGACGAGTTCCCCTACCTCGTGCGGGCCAACCCGCAGCTCCCGTCGATCATTCAGAACGCCCTGGCGCCGTTGCGTGCCGAGCGCGACACCAGCCGTACCAGTCTCCTGCTCTGTGGTTCTGCCATGTCTTTCATGGGTCAGCTGCTCAGCGGTAACGCTCCGTTGCGTGGCCGGGCCGGATTCGAACTGGTCGTGCCTACCCTCGATCACCAGCTTGCCGCCGAGTTCTGGGAGGTCGGCGACCTGGCCACCGCACTCAAGGTCAACGCGATCGTGGGTGGGACGCCGGCCTACCGCCGGGAGTTCGCCCGGGACGACAGCCCGGCCGGACCGGACGACTTCGACCCGTGGGTGCTGCGCACCGTGCTTTCCCCCACCAGCCCGCTCTTCCGCGAGGCGCGCTATCTGCTCGCCGACGAGCCGGAACTGCACGATCTCGGTCTTTACCACTCGGTTCTGGCCGCGATCGCGGCCGGCAACGCGCAACGCGGCGGCATCGCGTCCTACCTGGGCCGCAAGTCGGGAGACCTGGCCCACCCGCTCACCGTCCTGGAGGACTGCGGGCTGATCGCCCGCGAGCCGGACGTCTTCAAGGACAACCGGACCACCTTCCGGATCGCCGAGCCGCTCGTCACCTTCTACCACGCCGTCATGCGGCCGATCTGGTCCGACCTCGAGCACACCCGGGACGCGACCCGGCTGTGGCAGCGCAGCCAGCGACGATTCGCCGGCAATGTCCTCGGTCCGCACTTCGAGCAGGTGTGCCGGCACTGGATTCGGCACCTGGCCCCGCCGGATCTGCTCGGCGACTACCCGAACGTGGTCGGCGTCGGCACGGTCAACGACGCGGCCAACCGGATCGCGCACGAGGTGGACGTCGTGGCCTTCGGCCTGGACGACGACGATCGCCGTCCGCTCATCGCGCTCGGCGAGGCCAAGTGGGGGGAGACGATGGGGCTCGGCCATCTGGACCGTTTGCGCCGGATCCGTGCGCTGCTCGCCGCCCAGAACCGCTACGGCGCCGCCGACGCCCGGCTGGTCTGTTTCGGTGGGGCGGGCTTCACCGAGGAGCTGGTCGCGGCCGCCGACCAGGACCATGGCGTGGTCCTGGTCGGGTTGGCCGACCTCTACCGGCGTGCGTGACTCAGTGGCCGGAGTGGATCGCGGTGCGGATCCAGGCCGTGATGTTGTCGGTTCGGGCGCCGCTTTCGATCTCGGTGTGCGGGCAGCTCGGGCCGTTGCTGACCACGGCCACCAGACGGGGCCACTGCTTTGCGCGCTCCACGAAGTACGGAGCTCCCGAGTCGTACGGGCATGGGGTGGTGTCCGGCGCCGGAGCGTAACCGTTCAGGCCGACCTCGGTGTCGCTGAGTTCGACGACCTTCAGCTGGCCGGTCCGCAGGTGGGTGACCGGCGTCGGGTTGGTGCTGGTGACCGAGCCGTAGCCGGTTACCCGGACGATGGCGCCGATCTGCGGAGCCTTACTACCCAGCGTGATGGGGCGGACGCCGCGCACCGGCTCGGCCAGCTGGGCCACCGCCACGTCGGCCGTCGGTGACTGGCGCACCGCGACGATCGTGGTCTGGATGCCGTGGGTAGTGTCGGTGACGTCGGTGCGGCCCACGTCCGCGGTGGTGATGTCGGCGACCGGGCGTTCCACCCGGACGCCGTTCTGGTCGCGGAAGCAGTGCCCGGCCGTGATGATCCAGCGGGCCGAGATGAGTGCTCCCGAGCACCCGCTGTTGCGTTTGCCGCCGTCGGCGGTGGGGATGCCGGTCATGGTCAGCTTCACCGAGAACGTGTAGTGACCGTCGGGCACCTCCTCGCCATTGGCGATCGCCAGGGCGGGCGAGGCGGACAGGGATAGTGCGAGGAGTCCGGCAGCAGTGCCGGCAATGATCGTTCGCAACATGGGCGACAACGTATCGACGCTACGCAATAGCCGCACCTTGGCGAGAAAGTCGTACTCTGAGGTTCGTGCGCGAGCGGGAGCGGCGTCAGCGCGACCCGGCGGCGGTGGCCGCCGAGCCGGAGCTTGCCACGAAATCGGCTCCGCCGCTGGTCAGCAACCGTGCGGTCGCTCAACTTTTGTCCACTGAGGACGGCACGCGGCTCGACACGGCCGAGGTCGGCGTCCCGCTGCGCGGCGTTCGGGTGCACACCGGTCCGGAGGCCGCCGCGTCCGCGGCGACGCTCGGCGCGCGGGCGTACACCTCGGGCGAACACGTCGTACTCGGCTCCGGCAGTGATCACGCCGTACTCCTGCATGAGCTGACGCATGTCGCCCAGAATCGCCACGGTGTCGGCGCCGAAGCCGGAGGCGAGGCCGCCGAGCGGGAGGCGCGGCAAACGGCCGCGCTGGTCAGTCTGGGTTTGCCGGCGCCGCCCATCCGGGCGGCGGGCGCCGGCCTGGCGCTCACCCCGGTGAGCGACAAGGTCGAAGATCTTGTTTCGTACGGCCTGGCCGACTGGGCGGTTACCGCGGGGGACGAGTCCGATGTGCTGTCCGCGCTGGAGACCGATCCAGATTTCCCGGCCACGGTGTTCCAGATGTTTCAGGACCACATGCTGGAAGAGTTGTTCGACCGGATCGACGTGCCGGCCAACCGGCGCCGCCTCGTGCAGTTGATGGGGGCCAAGCTCAACGCGATGCTGCACGCACTTGTCGAACCGCACATCCGCAAGCTCGGCCCGGAGTTCGAACTCCAGTTCAACCTGGGGAAGTTCGGGGTCACCTCGGCGGCGCCCGCGTTCGACCCGAAACCCCTCGAAACCGCGCTCGTCGACCGCAGCAAACGCACCTCGGGCGGCTCGCCGACCACACCTTTCTCCGGAGTCGGCGCCACCGGCGTCAGCCCGGTCACCCAGGAGATCGGCACGTTCTATCGCACCGAGGGCGCGCCGCAGATCCCGATCGAGGACAAGGCGCTGCTGGCCGGCGGCCACAAGAAGACGGTGGCGGAATACAGCAACCCGCTCGGCGACCTGAACGCCTACCTCGCCGGGCTGACCCCGGCCGAACGCAAACAGCAGGCGGAACTGTTGCTGAAGCGGAAGATCTCGTCGGTCGAACCGGAGTCGTACGCGGGGAAGCTGCCCGACCGCGCCCAGGTGATCCGGGGCGCGGCCAAGGCGCACCGGCTGCATCCGGCGATGCTGGCCGCGTTCCTGCTGGCCGAGCAGCGCGACCAGTCGCAGGCCGAGGACGCCAAGGACTTCCAGGGCGCGACAAGCGTCATGCGCGGCAACACCTCGATCGGCCTGGGCCAGGTGGTGGTGTCGACCGCCCAGCGCGAGGACCTCTTCGACGACCTGCTCAGCGCCGAGACCCGCAAGCTGTACGAGCTGAACAAGGTCGCCGGTGCCGGCGGCCACGTGACGACGGCCCGGCTGCTGGCCTCGGACGAGTTCAACATCTTCGCGGCCGCGAAATACATCCGGCTGGTCGCCGACAAGGGCAAAACCCTGGCGCCGGGCACGCTTCCGAGGACGGTGGCGGCTTTCCCGGGGATCAACTTCGGAGCGTACGCGGGACTCTCGGACACCTGGCCGGACGACAACATCCGGGCGCTCGCCTCGGAGTACACGTCGACCGCGTGGGACGACAGCGTCTCCACCGGCTGGGCCAACTTCGTCTGGGAGGCCTATCAGGACGTACTGGCCGCCGCCGTGTTCTGAATGGGGTCGGGTGGCCCGACGCCTATGGTGGCGGACGTGCTCATCGAACTGACCAGCCTGCCGCCGGGACAGGTGACGCTCTCCGACCGCCGCACCCAGCGGGTGTGGCCGGTCGATCTGACCGCCTTCCGGCTAGGCACCTTCCCGGTCACCCAGGCGCAGTACGCCGAGGTCACCGGCGAGCGGCCGGGCACCGCCCCGGGCGACAACCGCCCGGTCGAGGGGGTCTCCTGGTGGGACGCCGTGCGCTTCTGCAACGCGCTCTCCGAGCGCGACGGGCTTCCGCCTGCCTATCGGCTGGCCGACGACAGCATCGACTGGGACCCGGCCGCGTCCGGCTTCCGGCTGCCGACCGAGGCCGAATGGGAGTACGCGTGCCGCGCCGGAACCGCCGGCCCACGGTACGGCCCGCTCGACGACGTCGCCTGGTACCGCGGCAACTCAGAAGAGCGGATCCACGACGTCGGCGGCAAGACCCCGAACAGCTGGGGCCTGCACGACATGCTCGGCAACACTTGGGACTGGTGCTGGGACGTCTACGATGCCGAGGTCTACGGCACCTACCGGGTGCTGCGCGGCGGCGGCTGGTTCGACGAACACTGGAGCTGCCGAGCCTCGGTACGCCGCCGAAGCCATCCGTCCCTGCGCCTCGACGACGTCGGCTTCCGGATCGCCGCTCCGGGTTAGCCTCACTCCGCGCCAGAACTGCCAGATCTTGGAACGGCAGCTCAGCTGGCCAGGGCCGGACTACAAAAGTGCCTAGTGGACCTCGAGTTCCTGCAATGAGTAGCCGTACTGGCTGACGCGCTTGAGGCCGTAGACGCGGACGTAGCGGGCCGGGACCTTGGTTACCGGGATCTCGCGGACGCCGTCGGTGCCGGCGGTGGTTCGGTAGACCGTTGACCACTTGCTCCCGTCTAGGGAGAGGTCTACCCGGTAGCTGAGGGCGTAGGCGTGTTCCCAGGCCAGGCGTACGTCGCTGATCGCCCAGACCGCGCCCAGGTCCACCTTGATCCACTGCGGATCGGCGAAGCCGCTGCTCCACCGGCTGGCCATGTCGCCGTCCACGGCGGCCGAGGCCGGCCAGGGGGCGGACTCGATGCTGGACGCGGTGGCCGTCTTGTTCAGGGCCAGGTTGGTGCCGCTCGGGTTGGCCCGGCCGGTGACCGTGGGCGAGGACGACGGGGTGGGTTTGCTGGTGGCGGTCGCCGTGGGCGATGACGGCAGTGCGGACGCCGAGGTCGGCGCGACCGACGATGCCACCGGCGAGGACGGCGAAGGCGTGGGCGCGTCAGTCACGCCGGTCGCCGGCAGCTGAACACCGGCTTGCCCGCTGGAGTCGGCCGCAGCGGTGCCGTCGATGGTGGTGGGTTTCGCCCGGTGCACCGCGATGCCGCCGGCGACCGCCCCGAGCGCCACCGCTCCAACGACGACCGGCACCAGCCAGAGCCGACGCCGACGCCGCCCGGAGGCGGCCGGCGACCCGGCGCCGTTCTGGCTGGCCGGCCAGCCGATGTCCGGGGACCCCGAGGCGTTCTTGCCGCCGCGCCGACCCGTGGCTGGAGTACCGGGGGCGTTCAGACCGGACGGCCGCTTTGGGGTGCGTGAGGTGGCCGCCTGGTCGGTGGCCGGGCCGGGGCCGGTTGGCCGCCCGGTGGCCGGGGAACCGGAGGTGCGGAAGCCGCGGAGGTCGCGGGTGGACTGGCCCGGTCGGGGCGAGGCGGCGAAGACCGCGCGCAGGGCGGCGGCCCGCTCGGTCGCGGCCTTTTCCGATGCGGACGGGCGGCCCTCGTCGGAGGACGGGCGCTGGGCTGGTACGTCAGCCGGATCGGGATGGTCCGATGGCGTGCCTGTCACCAACATCTCCCTCGATGGCGGTCGGGTCGGACGGCGGGTAGCTTAGCGATCTTTTGTGTGTCGATGTGTTGAGACGTGGGCGGTTGCACTGTCAGTTACCGGACGAAGAGCAGGAACAGTCCCGCCCACGTGCAGGCAATCATGAAAAGCACTACCGGAAGCTCATCGGCCAGAGTGGCCAGTGGCGGCCGGCCGGGCGGCGCGGCGGCCAGGGCGAGGTCGTGCGCGACCAGCACCCCGACGGCGTGACCAGACAAAATGAGCACCACCTGGAGCACCGAGACGACCCGCGCGTCGGGCCCGACGGTCCAGACTGCACCCTCGGCGAGCCCCCACTGCTGCACCAGCAGCAGCACGCCGCGTGGCCCTTCCACCAGCAGTGACGTCAGGTAGTGCGCGACGGTGTAACCCACAGCGATCGGAATCAGCGAATTGGCCACGCCCGAACGGCGTACGCCGAGGAACACCAACCCGCAGACCGCGACCAACCCGGCCGTGCCCAGCCCGGTCGCATGCCCGTGGCGTTGCACGAACCCGGCCCAGGCGGGCGAGCCGGTGGCGCTGTCGAAGACGGTCGACCCCCACCAGACCGCGAGGAAGGCCGCCCGCCCGATCCCGGCCGGATGATCCACCGCCAGCCCGGACAGCCAGGGCCGCCACCGGAGCGGGCTGAGCCGCCCGGCGAGATCCGAGTAGACCTCAAAGGCGTCCCCGCGCCCGAACCAGTCCTCCCCGAAGCGCGCCGCCAGCCCGAGCTGCACGGCGGCGTATCCCACCAGGACCAGCCCGATGACCAGCGGATCCGTCCGCCCCGGCGCCACCAGCTCCAGCCAGGCAAACCCCAGCAGCCCCACCGTCGCCACCCACGGCCCCGCAGCGCCGACGGCTGGGGTCGGCGGATGAGGGATGCGGTCCAGGCGTAGCAGGCGGTAAGCGGTCCGCAGGGGATTCACCGCCCGCCAGGCCGGGCCCAGCGCCACGCTCAGCGGGATCAGCCCGACCCACAACCAGACATAGAGGGCGTGCGCCGCCGGATTCGATGCATCGCGCGGCCCGAACAGCGCGTCGGCCACGATGTAGATCGAGACCGCCAGGACGGCCAGCCGCGCTGGAAGGCGCCACCACGTCGAGCGGGGGTGGCATTCGGTGGCGGGGGAGAGCCGGGCTCTGCGCCACAGCAACGCCGACCCCAGGAACGAGATGGCCACGGTGGCCGCCCCGGCCTGGAGGACCAGGTCGAGGGGGAGCGGCAGGTCGGTGGATTGGCCGACTCCGTGGGCCAGGACGGTCATCGGACCTCGAGCTGCACCAGCAGGGTGTCGGGGTGGGCCTCCACGTCGAACAGTCCGGCCCGGTCCGCGGTGAAGGACACGCAGCCGGGCGTGCCGGGCGCGGCGTCGTACTCCAGGTCATAACCGTGGATGTGCACTTGTCGGACTCTGTCCGCGCTGATCTGCACCTGTACCGTCCCGCCGAGCGGCACCGCGACCCGGTGGGGCGCCGGGTCGGCCCGGCCGTCCAGCACGGCGGCGGTCACGGTCACCGTGCCGGGCGCGGCCGACGAGCAGCCGGTCACGGCATGCGCGGCCGACGCTTGGCTGCACCCGGCCAGCAAGACCATCCCGACCGCGGCGAAAGCGATGTCCGCGCGCTTCATGCGGCGGCCTGGCGGGCGGCCAGGGTGCGTAGCACCGATGCGCCGGCCACTGCCGCGCCCGCGCCGCCGCCCAGGGCGACCACGACGAGGAGGCGTTCCAGCGCGGCGGGGCCGGCGAACGGCAGGACCGAGCGGTGGAAGGCCGTCACGTCCGGCAGGACGAAGACCGCGGTCAGCGCGGCGCCGGCGCAGACCGCCAGCAGGCCGGCCGGCTTGTGCCGGACGACGGCCAGGAAACCGCCGGCGATCAGCGGCCAGGCCAGCAGGTTGATGCCGGCCGCGTTCACGAACGTGCCGAGCAGCGGGGCCGAGGTCACCGCCAGGCTCGACCCGGTCACGTGGGCGACCGACGCGGCCATCGCGGCCACCCCGATCCCGGCCAGCACCAGGTCAGCGCGCCGGACGCGGCGGCATATCAGCGGCACAGCCACGGCCACGGCCAAGGTGAGCGCCCACCACGGCACGAACGACGGCGGTGGCACGTGGTCGAACACCCCGCGCACCGTGACGGGAGTGCCGCCGGCGTCCAGGGTCAGCGACCAGTCCCCGCCGGAGCGCCGGCCGACCGGCGTACTGTGCGGGTCTGCCCAGGTCAGCGACGAACCCGGGGCGACCGTCGAGAATGCCGGGACGGCGACGGGGAAGCTCGTCCGGTTGACCAGCCGCAGTTTGGCGCCGTCCTCGATGGTGGTCACCGACAGGCCCGGGACCGGCGGGGAGATCGACACGACCCGGCTGCGGGCGTCGGTGGCGACCAGGCCGCCCGCGTGGGCGGACGCCGGCGCGCCCCACCCCAGCACCACCGCGCACGCGACAAGGAACAGCAGGCCGAACCGGGTCACTGCGCGGCGACGGACGCCGGCGAGGTCTCCGCGGGCGCGGGCGACGACGGCGGGCGCACATTGCGGGCGATCAGCACGGTGCCGATGCCGGTCAGCGCGGTGTAGGTCAGCAGGCCGCTGACGATGTGTACGTTCCAGCCGACGCCGATCTCGAGGTCGGCGACCACCAGCAGCGCGCCCCACACCAGCGGCGGCGCGACCAGGCCGAGCAGCACCCAGGCCTGGCCCGGCGACAGCGGCAGGACCGGGCCGAGCACCCGGGCGACCAGCTCGACGCCGACCGCGCCGAACGCCACGGTCAGCGGCAGCCACCACGGTTCGCCCTCGAGGAACATCAGGTGCATGGCGATGGCGGGCAGGCCGACGAGCAGGCTGGGCACGCCGATCGGCAGCCGCCAGCGGCGGCCGATCAGGATGATCGGCAGGAGCAGAAGGACGGTGGTGAAGAGGAAGCCGTGCATGATCTGGGCGTCGGTCGAATAGATGCGTACGGGGTTCTCGCCGTCCCCGAAGAAGATCGTGCCGAGAAGGTTGGCGTGCAGCGAGTAGATGTGCAGCGGCAGCACCGTGAGCAGCGCCGAGATCGTCACCAGCGTGCCATCGGCGAAGGAGAGCCGGTCGCTGGTCGTCATCAGCGCCGGGCCGACCGCGACCAGCACCATGCCGAGGATGATGAACTCGTGGCTGGGACTCACGAAGATCTCCAGGCCCTGCTCGATGCCGAAGATGTTGTGCCACAGCGTGTCGATGCCGCCGCCGACGAGCAGGAACGCCATCCCGAGCAGGGGCACCCGCAGCGCGTTGGGCAGTGCGATGACCGTCGCGTAGGTCGGAATGTTCGGCAGCCGGGAACGCAACAACCACACCAGAGTGAGACCGGACGCGGCGATGCCGGAGTAGAGCACGGCGTGCCACGGGGTCCAGAACGTTTCCAGTTCGGGCGTGGTCGCGTGCGCGTACGCGTCGAGCTGCAGCCCGGTGACCAGCCAAGCACTGGCCACCAGCATGATCCAGCGTTCGCGCGATGAGAAGGACACCACGACCCGCTCCTTAGGGAAGCCCGACAGGAAATGCCAGGGACAACCTACATTCCCGCGAGTCGATGATTCGTCAACTTGCCTGTCAGAAGCGGGCGTGGACCGGCCCGCGTTCACCACCGGGGGCCCGGAAGAAATCACGTCGCCGGAAGCCGGGAAGTGCCCGGAAGGCAGCGTTGTAGTCCTGCACCGCGGTGTTGTAGGCCTGCTGGGCGTACGCGGCGCGGTCCTCGGCGTTGGAGAGTTCCACCTGGAGGGTGACGAAGTGCTGGTGGTGCCGCAGGTCGGGGTAGGTTTCGGCCACCGCCAGCAGGCGGCCGAGCGCCTGGGTGAGCGTGCCCTCGGCCTCGGCCCGGCGGGTCAGGCCGGAGGCCTGCGCGGCGGCCATCGCGCCACCGCGCGCGGCCACCACCGCCTCGAGCGCCGCCCGCTCGTGCGGCGCGTAACGCTGCACCGTGTCGACGAGGTCGGGGATCAGCGCGTAGCGGCGGTCGAGTTGATTCTCGATCTGCGTCCACGACGTCTCGGCGGCGCTGCGCAGCCGGGCCAGCCGGTTGTAGGTGGCCGCCAGCACGGCGGCCAGAACGATCAACAGGGCGCATCCGACACCGCCGCCGACGGCGGTGATCGTGCCACCAGTCATGAGAGTTCCGCCCGTTCAGGGACCGATTGTCGCCCAGAAGATAGTGCGCTGGGTGCACGGAGCGGCACTGTCCGTTCGGGTGGTATTGATCAATATCCGAGAGTGCTCTGCCGGGGGACCAGTTCGTGCGGGGCGCGCAGCTCGACGCCGGGGATCGGTTCGGAGGCGGCGATGCGCAGCACCAGGCGGTCCACCGCCAGCTGCGCGATCGCCTTCTTGTCGGGGGAGATGGTGCTGATCGTGGGCTGGCTGTAGCGACCGTCCTCGATGTCGTCGTAGCCGATGACCGCGATGTCCTCGGGCACCCGCAGGCCGCGGCCGAGCACCGTGTGGATCGCGCCCGAGGCGACCAGGTCGCTGTAGCAGAACACCGCGTCGGGCGGGTCGGCCCGATCCAGCAGGGCGGTCATCGCGGTGGCGCCGTCGATCCGGTTGAAGCGGGCGGTGCCGATGATCAGCGACTCGTCGACCGGCAGGCCGGCCGCCTCGTGCGCGGCGCGGAAGCCCCGGGTCCGCAGTTGGGCGGCCTCACCCGTGGGGTACGGCTGGTCGCCGATCGCCGCGATCCGGCGTCGTCCGATCGCGATGAGGTGCGCTACCGCCTCGGTCGACGCCGCCACGTCGTCGATCCCGACGTGGTCGAAGGTGCCGTCCGAGACCCGTTCGCCCAGCACCACCAGCGGCAGGGAGGGGTCGCGGGCGGTCAGGTCCTCCTGGGCCAGGCCGAGCGGGCTGATGATCATGCCGTCGAACAGGTGCCGCCGGGAGCCGCGCCCGATCAGTTCACCCTCGTGCTGGCGGTCGCCGTCGGTCTGGTCGATCAGCACGTTGTAACCGAGTTTGCGGGCGGCCGGGATGATCGCCTGCAGCAGCTCGGCGAAGTACGGCGTGTCCAGGTAGGGCACCACCACGACGATCTGCCCGGACCGGCCGGTGGCCAGGTTGCGGGCCAGAACGTTGGGCCGGTAACCGAGTTCGGCGATCGCCGCCTCGACCTTGGCGCGGGTGCTGTCGGTGACCTTGGCGTAACCGTTGACCACATTGGAGACCGTGCGCGGGGAGACGCCGGCCAGGTCCGCCACATCACGCAGCGTAGTTTCTCGCAAGGGTTGCCTCCCCGTTCGAGCGGACAGAAGAGTCCGAGGTAACGAAAGTATTTCCGCGACGTTGCCCCTTGCCAGACCCTAACGGTCGAGGCATAGTCCTTTGCAGCGCTGCAATCGGAACTTACATCACACATCACCGGCGAGTGGTGAGCTCCCCCCACCCTCGGCATCCATTCAGATAGTGCACCCCCACCCCGAGCCTGACATCACGCCGGGTAATCAATCCTGCCCGTTTTGTCTGCTCCGGTGCGATCTCAGGAGGCCAGGAATGCGCCTAACAAAAACCCTGTCCGTCGTGGCCCCCGTTGTACTCGCTCTCGGACTCGCCGCCTGCAGTGGTGGCGGCGATGACGGCGGCAGCGGTAGCACGGCGGCCAAGCCCACCAACTGCACGAACAAGATCGTAAAAGAGGACGCGCCGCGCGTTCTCGTCTGGGCCTGGTACCCGAACATGGCCAAGGTCGTCGACAACTTCAACAACCAGCACACCGACGTCCAGGTCTGCTGGACCAACGCCGGCCAGGGTCAGGACGAGTACTCGAAGTTCCAGACCGCGGTCTCGGCCAAGAAGGGCGCGCCGGACGTCGTCATGCTCGAGGCTGACCAGCTGGTCGGCTTCGAGATCCAGGACGCGCTCGTCGACCTGTCGCCGTACGGGGCAAATGATGTTAAAAAGAATTTCAGTGAGGGTGCCTGGAAGGACGTCTCGCAGGGCGACAAGGTCTACGCGGCCCCGATCGACGGCGGCCCGATGGCGCTGATCTACCGCACCGACGTCTTCGCCAAGTACGGCATCACCAAGCCCCCGGCGACCTGGGCCGAGTACGCCGCGGACGCCGCCAAGGTCAAGGCGGCCGGTGGCCCGCCGTTCGGCGACTTCGCCAGCAACGTGCCGGCGGTGACGACCGCGCTGATGATCCAGAAGGGCGCGACGCCGTTCCAGTACGACCTGGCCGACAAGCAGAACATCGGCATCAAGGTGGACGACCAGGCCACCAAGGACGTGCTGAACTACTGGGCCGACCTGTCGACCAAGAAGCAGATCGGCAAGGAAGACCAGTTCACCACCGACTACGTGGCGGGCATGGTCGGCGGTAAGTACGCCACCTACGTCTCGGCCGCCTGGGCGCCCGGTTACCTGACCGGCGCGGGTGTCGGCAACGGCTCGTCCAAGGGCAAGTTCGCGGTGGCGCCGCTGCCGCAGTGGGACGCGGCCAGCCCGGTCTCGGTCAACTGGGGTGGTTCCGCGTTCGCGGTGACCAGCCAGGCCTCCGACAAGGCGGCCGCGGCCAAGGTCGCGCTCGGCCTGTACGCCGACGAGGCGTCACTGACCGATGGCTGGAAGACCCAGACGATCTTCCCGCTCAACCAGAGCGTGCTGAAGTCGGACGAGTTCATCAACGCGAAGGTCGACTTCTTCAACGGTCAGACGGCCAACAAGGACATCTACATCCCGGCCGAGAACGCCTACAAGGGCGCCGTCTACAGCCCCTTCACCGTCTACTACTACGCCCAGCTGCAGGCCCAGATCGTGAAGCTCAACGCCGGGCAGACGACCGGCGACAAGGCGGCCACCGACCTGCAGAACGCGCTGGTCACGTACGCCAAGAGCCAGGGTTTCACCGTCAAGTAGTCCGCTCGGGCCGGGCGGCTTCGGCCGCCCGGCTTGGCGATAGGAGTGTCATGGTCAGCATCACACCGCCGACCGCGCTGAGCGACGGCGCCGTCGTTCCCGACACCCCGGCGGCCCCCGGCGGCCGTCGCGGATCGGCGCGGCGCCACTGGGTCGGCTGGTTCTTCATCTTCCCGTTCCTCGTCGTGTTCCTCGCCTTCCTGGTGGCGCCGCTGGCCTACGCGGCCTACCTGAGCCTCTACACCAAGGGTCTGGCGACCGGCACCACGTTCGCCGGCATCGACAACTACAAGCGCGCGTTCACCGACCCGTCGTTCCTGCACGGACTGTGGTTCGTGCTGAAGTTCAGCCTCGTGGTGATCCCACTGCAGGTGTTCGTGGCGCTGGCCGCGGCACTGCTGCTGGACGAGATCGTCGGCCGGCTGGCCCGATTCGCGCGTTTGATCATCTTCTTGCCGTACGCCATCCCGGTCGTTCTTGGATCTTTGATGTGGGGTTTCCTCTACAGCCCCAGCTTCGGGCCGATCGAGCAGATCTCCACGCTGTTCAATGTGCAGGCGCCGTTCCTGCTCAGCCAGGGCAACATCTTCTACGGGCTGCTGAACGTGGTCACCTGGCAGTGGGCCGGCTACTACATGATCATCATCTACGCGGCGCTGCAGGGGATCGACACCTCGATCTATGAGGCGGCCCGGACCGACGGCGCCAGCAGCAAGCAGATCGCGTTCCGCATCAAGATCCCGATGATCACGCCGGCGCTCGCGCTCATCCTGGTCTTCGCGCTGATCGGCACCCTGCAGTTCTTCGTCGAGCCGAAGGTCCTCGGCCCGATCGCGAACGGCACGGTCACCCCCGACTTCACGCCGAACATCTACGCGGTGACCCTGGCCCTGCAGTACGCGCAGTTCAACTACGCGTCGGCCATCTCGTTCTCGCTCGGTTTCGTGGTGTTCCTGGCCGTGGCGATCTTCATGTTCGTTACTCGCAAGCGAGGGAGCCTCTTCACATGAGTGACACCCCGCGTCGTATTCCCCGGCATATCTGGGGGAAATTGCTGCTGCTGGCCCTGATCTGCTATTTCCTGGTGCCGGTCTGGTGGCTGTTGGTGGCGAGCACCAAGAACGCCGAGGGCCTGTTCTCCGGCAGTGGCGCGCTCTGGTTCAAGGGTGGCTTCCACTTCTTCGAGAATTTGCACGACCTGTTCGCGTACAACAACGGTGAGTTCCTGACCTGGCTCGGCAACTCGGTGCTGTACGCGCTCACCGGCGGCATCGGGTGCACGATCATCTCCGTACTCGCCGGTTATGGATTTGCGAAGTTCCGGTTCCGCGGCCGCAACCTGGTCTTCGCCGCGGTCCTCGGCTCGGTGGTGGTGCCGCTGACCTCGCTGGTCATCCCGACCTTCGTGATGATGACCAACATCGGGCTGATCGACACCATCTGGGCGGTCATCCTGCCGTCGCTGCTCAGCCCGTTCGCGGTCTATCTGATGCGGGTGTACGCCGCCGCGTCCATCCCGGACGAACTGCTGGACGCGGCCCGCATCGACGGCGCCGGCGAGCTGCGCACCTTCTTCCGGGTGGCGCTGCCGCTGATGCGTCCCGGCGTGATCACCGTGCTGCTGCTCTCGGTCGTCTCGACCTGGAACAACTTCTTCCTGCCGCTGGTCATGCTCTCCACCTCGAAGCTCTATCCGCTCACCGTCGGCATCACCCTGTGGACCACCCTGGCCAGCTCCAACAACGGCGGCGGTCAGTCGCTGTGGAACCTGATCATCGTCGGTTCGCTGGTATCCATCGTGCCGCTCGTCATCGCCTTCCTCACCCTGCAGAAGTACTGGCGGGGCGGGCTGGCGGTCGGCAGCCTGAAGTAGGAGATTTCGTTGCCCAACGCGTCCTTCCGGCTCGACCCGGCCTTCACCATCGCGCCGGTCTCCCGCCGCACCTTCGGCTCGTTCGTCGAGCACATGGGCCGCTGCGTCTACACCGGTATCTACGAGCCCACGCACGCCACCGCCGATGCGGACGGCTTCCGGCAGGACGTGCTCGCGCTGACCCGCGAGCTGGGCGTGTCGACGGTGCGTTATCCCGGCGGCAACTTCGTCTCCGGTTACCGCTGGGAGGACGGCATCGGCCCGGTCGCCGACCGGCCGGTCCGGCGCGACCTGGCCTGGCACAGCCTCGAGACCAACGAGGTGGGCATCGACGAATTCATGCGCTGGGCCGGCAAGGCCGGCGTCGAGGTGATGTACGCGCTGAACCTGGGCACCCGCGGCGTCGCCGAGGCGTTGGACGTCCAGGAATACCTGAACCACCCCGACCGCACCCGGCTGGCCGAGCTGCGCCGCTCGCATGGCGCGGACAAGCCCTACGGGATCTCGATGTTCTGCCTAGGCAACGAACTCGATGGACCTTGGCAGACCGGACACAAAACCGCTTACGAGTACGGGCGTCTGGCGGCCGAAACCGCACGGGCCATGCGGGCCGCCGAGCCGGATCTGGAGCTCGTCGCCTGCGGCAGTTCCAGCTCCTCGATGCCGACGTTCGCCGCCTGGGAGTCGGAAGTTCTAGAACTGACCTACGACCAGGTCGACTACATCTCGGCGCACGCGTACTACGAGCCGTTCGACGGCGACATCGGCAGTTTCCTGGCGTCGGCCGTGGACATGGACCACTTCATCAACAGCGTGGTCGCCACCGCCGACAGCATCGGCGCCAAGCTGAAGAGCAGGAAACGCCTGAAGATCTCGTTCGACGAGTGGAACGTCTGGTACCAGACCCGCTTCCAGGCCACCCGCGAGACCGAGTGGCAGGTCGCGCCTCGGGTCATCGAGGACAGTTACAACGTGACCGACGCGGTGGTGGTCGGCAGCCTGCTGATCTCCCTGCTCCGGCACAGCGACCGGGTCACGGCGGCCTGCCAGGCCCAGCTGGTCAACGTGATCGCCCCGATCCGCACCGAACCCGGCGGCCCGGCCTGGCGGCAGACCATCTTCCACCCGTTCGCCATCACCTCCAGGCTGGCCAAGGGCGCGGTGCTGCGGGTGGAGCCGGACTCGCCGGTCTACGCGACCGAGCGTTACGGCGACGTCCCGGTGGTCGACGCGGTAGCCACCCACGACCCCGACTCGGGCGACGTGACGATCTTCGCGGTCAACCGCTCGCAGGACTCGGCCACCGACCTGACGGTGTCCCTGGCCGGCTTCGGCGGCGCGCTGCGGGTAGCCGAGTCGTGGACCGTCCACGACGACGACCCGAACGCCACCAACACCGCCACCGACCCGGACCGGGTGACCGCCGTTCCGTTGTCGCCGGCTTCGTTGTCGTCAGCTTCGTTGTCGTCGGCTTCGGTGGCCGACGGTGAGCTGCGGGTTTCGCTGGCCCCGGTCTCCTGGACCGCGATCCGGCTCACGCCGGGGGAGTAATCGTCGTATTCTGGCCGACTTCCCTTTTCCCGGAGGTGTGAGTTGGCCGAATATCCCGACGAGATTCGGGAGCGCCTGGTCGGCACTCCCGAGCAGAACGCGACCCGCCTGGTGGGTGAGCGGCCGGCGCGGTGGGACCACATCGTCATCGAGGACTACGACCCGTACTGGGTCACCCGCTTCGACGATGCCGCCGCGCCGATCCGCTCGGCCCTCGGTTCGCAGATCCGCGGCCTGGAACACGTGGGCTCCACGTCGGTGCCCGGCCTGCCCGCCAAGCCGGTCATCGACATCGACCTGACGCTGGACGACACCGAGTTCGAGGCGGCTTATCTGCCGCCGCTGGAGAAGCTGGGTTACCGGCTGATCCTGCGCGAGCCCTGGTGGCACGGCCACCGCATGCTGATCCCACCGAACGCGGACATCAACCTGCACGTCTGGCCACCCCACTCACCCGAGTTGGTGCGCCACCGCCTGTTCCGCGACTGGCTACGGACCCACCCCGACGACCGCTCCCGCTACGCGGACACGAAGCGGCGGGTGGCCCGAGAGACCGCAGCCAACCCGAGCGACTACAACATGGCCAAGAACGACGTAATCGACGACATTTTCACCCGCATCTTCGCCGCCCCGGTCTGACGCGGCTGGGTCGACGGTCAGCCTGCGCGCAAGCCGGCGAGGACTACGGCGAGGATTCGGCTGCGGCTGGCGGCGTCGCCGGCGTACTCCAGGGCCTTTGAGGTGCCGGCCAGCAAGCCGATCAGCTCGGGGACCTCCAGGTCTTGGCGCGCGGCGCCGGACTGCTGCGCCTTGCGCAGCAGCGTGGCCAGCGCCTCGCGCAAGGCTCGCTGGGGTTCGCCGGTCAGGTCGCGCACGTCTACGCCGGCCGAGGCGAGCATGCTGGTCAGGGCATTCTTCACCTCGCTCTGCTCGACTGCCTGGCGCAGGAAGGTCGCCAGCGCCGTGGCCGGGTCGCCGTCGGTGGCCAGCCGGGTGGCATCTGCGGCCAGGCGCTGCAGGCGGGCCTCGAAGACGCCCCGGATCAGCTCCTCCTTGGTCGGGAAGTGCCGGAACAGGGTGCCGATGCCGACTCCGGCGGCCTTCGCGATCTCCTCGGTGGACACCGTGGTGCCGTGCTCGACCAGCACCTGTTCGGCGGCTTCGAGGATGCGGGCCCGGTTGCGGATGGCGTCGGCGCGCGGTGGCGTCATGGCACTCCCGAGGGGTAGTAAGCGGAGTGGCTGCTCCGTATAGTGACAAGCGGAGTGATGACTTCTATTTTGCCACGGGAGTTCGCGATGACACCACGAGAGGTCTTTCTGAAGCTCAATGCGGCGATCGGCAGCGCCGACTGGTCCGAGCTGCATCTGCTCTACGCCGAGGACGCGGAGGTCGAGATCCCGTTCCGGCCGGACCGGATCCACGGGCGGGAACGGATCCGGGAGCACTTCGCGCTGCACGCCGGGCGGATCGTTCTAGAACCCCGCGATGTGCAGATCTATAACACCGACGACCCGGAGGTGGTTATCGCCGAGTGGAAGTATGAGGTCGGCGGTCGGCTGTTGCAGAACATTCAGGTGATGCGGGTGCGCGACGGGCTGATCGTGGAGACGCGGGACTATCACGACCACCGGCAGCTCGCCGAAATTCTTCGCGGCTGAGGTTTCGCGGGGCTGAGGTTTTTCGGAGCTGAGTGTCGAGAACGGGGACGCCCGGTTCGTATGGATGGTGACGGAAGGGAGCGCATCATGCGCCAGTACCTGCTCAGCATCTACCAGCCCGACGGGCCACCGCCTCCGCCCGAGGTCCTCGAGCCGATCATGACCGAGCTCGGGAAGCTCAACGAGGAAATGAAGGCCGCCGGGGCCTGGGTCTTCGCGGTCGGGCTGCACCCGCCGGCGAGCGCCACGGTGATCCGCGACCGGGACGGCGAGCCGACACTCACCGACGGCCCGTTCACCGAGGGCAAGGAACACATGGGCGGCTTCACCGTTATCAACGCCGAAGACCTGGACGCGGCCCTGGACTGGGGCTCACGGATGGCGAAGGTGCTCGCACCCCTGGCGATCGAGGTCCGTCCGATTCAGTGGTGACCGAGATCGAGCGGATCTTCCGCGCCGAGTACGGCCGCGCCGTCGCCGTCCTGATCCGGTACTTCGGCGATATAGAACTCGCCGAGGAAGCGGTCCAGGAGGCGTTCGTCGCGGCCGTGCAACGCTGGCCGGAGCTGGGCATCCCACCCAGCCCGGCCGGCTGGATCATCACAACCGCCCGCAACCGCGCGATCGACCACCTGCGCCGCGAGTCAGAGCGCCCCGCCAGGGAGGTGACCGCGTCGGGGGACACCACGCTCGCGGAGGAGCCTGACGACATGCTTCGGCTGATCTTTACCTGCTGCCATCCGGCGCTGGCGCCGGCGTCTCGGGTGGCGCTCACGCTGCGGCTGCTCGGTGGGCTCAGCACCGGGGAGATCGCGCGGGCGTTTCTGGTGCCGGAGGCGACCATGGCCCAGCGGATCAGCCGGGCCAAGGCCAAGATCCGGGACGCCGGCATTCCCTATCGGGTGCCCCGGGACGCTGATCTGCCGGACCGGCTCGGTGCCGTGCTGGCCGTGCTCTATCTGATCTTCAACGAGGGTTACGCGCCCAGCGGTGGTGCGCTTGTCACCCGTACCGAAATGACGGCGGAAGCTATTCGCCTGGGCCGTCTTGTCGTGGTTTTGATGCCGGATGAGCCGGAGGCTCGCGGCCTGCTCGCGCTGATGCTGCTGATCGAGTCGCGGCGGGCGGCCCGGGTCGGCGCGGACGGCGATCCGGTGCCGCTGGCCGCGCAGGACCGTGGGCTGTGGAACCGGGAGCTGATCGCCGAGGGGCAGGCGCTGGTGCGCGGCTGCCTGCGGCGCGGGCGGCCGGGGCCCTATCAGATCCAGGCCGCCATCAACGCCGTGCATGCCGACGGGGTGACCGACTGGCGGCAGGTGCTCGCCCTCTATGACCAACTCTTCGCGCTCACGCCTACCTCGGTGGTGGCGTTGCACCGGGCCGTCGCGGTCTCTGAGGTAGAAGGGCCTGGGCCGGCGTTGCAGATCGTTGAGGGGCTGAGTTCTATAACTGGGCATCACGTCTGGCATGTGGTGCGGGCCGAACTTCTGCATCGGCTCGGACGGCGGGCCGAGGCTGCCGCCGGGTTCCGCCGCGCCGCCGAATTGGCCGGGAACGCGGCCGAGCGGCGCTTCCTGCTCGGCCGCGCCGACGCCGATGATGCCGAAGATTGACGCGGCCGCGAACGTGCGGTGGCGGCCACCCGCCCACGACCACGCCCATCGAATCAGACACCGAAAGAACCGTCGATGCAACAGCTCTGTCGGCTTTGATTTGCCGAACTCCGGGATCTGCTATTTCCGAGGTCTCGGGCGGAACCAACCGGAAACGACGTGCGGTTAGCGTGGGCAATTGTGGACCTGCGGCGGGTGGTGGAGCTGGTCGAGCAGGGCGGGACCCGCGCCCAGCTGTGCGTGCTGCGCGACGGCGAGGTGGTGCTCGACCGGGCCTGGGGCGTCGGCGCGGACACGCCGTTCGTGCTGTTCTCGGCCGGCAAACCGGTCATGGCGATGCTGGTGCACCGGCTCGCCCGGCAGGGGGCGCTGCGGCTGGACGACCCGATCGCCCGGCACTGGCCGGAATTCGCCGAGCACGGCAAGGACGGGATCACCATTCGGCACGTGCTCCGGCATCGGTCCGGACTCCCGTACGCCCGGAGTATTCGCGGTGATGCCCTGATCGCCACCCGGTGGGATCGGTCGGTCCGCGCCCTGGCGCGGGCCCGGCCGCACAGCGCGCCGGGCGCGGTCTGCGCCTACCACGTGCTCAGCCACGGGTTTCTGCTCGGCGAGGTGGTGCGACGGGTCACCGGGCGGCCGCTGCCCGGCGTGTTCCGGGACGAGATGTTCGCACCGGCCAAGATGCGGCATTCGCGGCTCGGGCCGCCGGGGTCGCGGGTGCCGATGCGTGGCGGGCCGGTCGTGCCACGGGCGCTTTTCAACCGCCGGGCGGTACGTGACGCGGTGATCCCGGCGGCGACCGTCTCCAGCACCGCGCGGGACCTGGCCGCGTTCTATCAGTCGCTGCTGGACGACGGGAGCTGGCGGGAGGCGACCACGCCGACCAGCGAGGGCGAGACCGATCTCGTCTCCGGCATCCCGATCCGCTGGTCGGAGGGATTCCAGCTCGGGCAGCCGGGCCGGGCCCGGTTCTTCGGCAGCCGAGCGGACCCGCTTGCGTTCGGGCACAACGGGTCCAACGCCTGTTTCGGGTGGGCGGATCCGGGGCGGCGGCTGGTGGTGGCCTACCTGACCAACCGGCTGGGCGGCGGTCCGGGGCGGTCGCCGCATCAGTGTGCGGTCAGCGACGCCCTCCTGGAGTAGCTTCTCGGGCATGGAGGCACAGCTCGCGGCGCTGCGGCCCGAGCTTGTCGGGTTCGCCTACCGGATGCTCGGCTCGCCCTACGAGGCGGAGGACGCGGCTCAGGAGACGCTGCTGCGCGCCTGGAAACACGGCGGCGACTACGACCCGGCGCGCGGCTCGGTGCGCACCTGGGTCTATCGCATCGCCACCAACGTGTGCCTCGACATGCTGCGGTCGGCGCGGCGCCGGGCCCGCCCGGTCGACTTCGAGGCCACCCTGACCCTTGGCGCGCCGCTGCCCGAGACGACCTGGGTGCTGCCCATCCTCGGCGACCCGGCCGAGGTCGCGGTGCGGCGGGACACCGTGCGGCTCGCGTTCGTCGCGGCGCTTCAGCACCTGCCCGCCCGGCAGCGGGCCGTGCTGATCCTGCGGGACGTGTTCTGCTGGCCCGCCGACGAGGTCGCCGTCCTGCTCGACACCACCGTGCCGTCGGTGACCAGCGCCCTGCAACGGGCCCGCGCCGCGCTGCGCAAGACCGACCTCGCGCCGCCCAGCACGCTGTCCGACGAGGCGAAACTCGCCCTGGTCGAGCGGTACGCGGACGCCTTCCACCGGGACGACATCGCCGCCCTGGTCGCCGTCCTGCAGGAGGACGTGCTCAACTCGATGCCGCCGTTCACCTGGTGGATCCGCGGCCGCGACACGGTGGCCGCCGTGATGGCTGCCTCCGACGGGTCGTGCCACGGCGCCCGGCTGGTGCCCGTGACGGCCAACGGCGGCCTGGCCCTCTGGCAGGAGCGGCCGACCGGGCCGGGCGGGTCGTTCGAGCGGTTCGCGCTGCTGGTCTTCGAGTTCGGCGACGAGCTGATCTCCGAGGTCACGACGTTCCTCGGCTACCGCGCCGAGGCCCCGGCGGTGATCAAACCAGGCCCTGCGGATGTCACGGGACGGCCGTGACATAAGGCCCAGATGATCCGCGCCGAGCGGGCCGAACATCAATTCATGTCCATCCGCCGAGCCGCACCCGCGATCGCGCTGTTCTTCCTGTCACCGCTGGTGGCCGAGTTCCTGCTGGGCGACTTCACGCTGGCCCAGCTGCCCTTCCTGTTCCTGCTCGGCCCGGCCTACGGCGGCGCTGCCATCGTGATCCGCTGGCCGGCGGCGGCGCGCTCTCGGCGGTCGACCCGCTTCCCTGGGGGATCGGCGTCCCGGTGGTCCTGGCCGTGCTGGCCGCGATCGTCGTCGCGGTCGCCCGCTGGTCGCGCCGGCCCGGCTGGGACGGCCGGCATCGCCTGGCCCTCGCGGCGGGCGGCCTCCTGACGTACGCCTGGCACAGCTTCACCATGACCCCGGTCATCGCCGCGCCCGGGTGGCTGATCGTCGTCAGTCACGTGGTGTTCGCGCTGGCCGCGGTCCTGCTGCTCGTCGCCGAGGCGCGCCGGGTGATCACCCGGGAGGTAAGAACCCCGGCCGGTGCCGACGTTGTGACGCTCAGGTCATACGATCTGGGCGAGTGACCAACCACTGTCGGCGACCTTTGGGAGTGCGGGGAATGGAGACGTTGGAGTTCCAGGCTGAGGCTCGGCAACTCTTGCAGTTGATGGTCCATTCGATCTATTCGAACAAGGACATCTTCCTGCGCGAGCTGATCTCGAACGCCTCCGACGCGCTGGACAAGCTGCGTCTGGCCACGCTTCAGGACGGGCTCGAGGCGGACACCTCCGATCTGCACATCGAGATCGAGGCCGACACCGAGGCGCGGACCCTGACGGTCCGCGACAACGGCATCGGGATGACCCACGAGGAGGTCGTCGACCTCATCGGCACGATCGCCAAATCGGGTACGGCGGAGCTGCTCACCAAGCTCAAGGAGGCCAAGGCGAGCCCCGAGCTGATCGGCCAGTTCGGCGTCGGGTTCTACTCGACGTTCATGGTCGCCGACCGGGTCGAGCTGGTGACCCGCAAGGCCGGCACCGAGGGCCACGGCACCCGCTGGGAGTCGGCCGGCGAGGGCACCTTCACCATCGACGACGCTCCGGACGCGCCGGTCGGCACCACCGTGACCGTCCACCTTCGTCCCAAGGACGAGGAGGACGCGCTCTACGACTACGCCGACGAGCGCAAGATCAAGGAAATCGTCAAGCGGTACTCCGACTTCATCTCGTTCCCGATCAAGATGGGCGACGAGACGCTCAACTCGATGAAGGCGCTGTGGGCGCGGCCGCGCTCCGAGGTGACCGACGAGGAGTACAACCAGTTCTACCGGCACATCAGCCACGACTGGAGCGACCCGCTCGAGATCATCAACATGAAGGCGGAGGGCACCTTCGAGTACGAAGCGCTGCTCTTCCTGCCCTCGCGGGCCCCGCACGACCTGTTCCAGCGTGACTCCAGCCGCGGCCTCCAGCTGTACGTCAAGCGTGTCTTCATCATGGACGACGGCAAGGAGCTGATCCCCGACTACCTGCGCTTCGTCAAGGGCGTGGTGGACGCGGCCGACCTGTCGCTGAACATCTCCCGGGAGATCCTCCAGCAGGACCGGCACATCCAGATGATCCGCCGCCGGCTGGTCAAGAAGGTGCTGTCCACGATCAAGGACCTGCTCAACAACAACGCCGAGAAGTACGCGACGTTCTGGCGGGAGTTCGGCAAGGCCCTCAAGGAAGGCCTGCTCAACGACCAGGACAACCAGAAGGCCATCCTCGACGTCTCGACGTTCTCGTCCACGGCCGGCGCCGAGCCGACCACCCTGGCCGCGTACGTGGAGCGGATGAAGGAGGGTCAGGAGGAGATCTACTACCTGACCGGCGACTCCCGCTCCCAGGTCGAGAACTCGCCGCACATGGAGGCGTTCCAGGCGCAGGGCTACGAGGTGCTGATCCTCACCGACCCGGTCGACGAGATCTGGGTCGAGGCGGTCCCCGACTACGACGGCAAGAAACTCCAGTCGATCGCCCGCGGCTCGGTCGACCTGCCCAAGGACGCCGAGGAGCCGGAACCGGAGGGCGACTTCGCGCCGCTGCTGACCTTCCTCAAGGAGAAACTGGACGAGCAGGTCAAGGACGTACGCCTGTCGCACCGGCTCACCACCAGCGCGGCCTGCCTGGTCAGCGACACTGACGACATCACGCCGGCGCTGGAGAAGATGTACCGGGCGATGGGCCAGGAGGGCCCGCGGGTCAAGCGCATCCTCGAGCTCAACCCGAACCACGCCCTGGTCAGCAGCCTGCGTGAGGCCCACGAGCGCAGTGCCGACGACGCGTCCCTGCCGGACACGGCCGAGCTGCTGTACGGCACGGCGCTCCTGGCCGAGGGCGGCGACCTGGAGGACCCGGCCCGCTTCGCCAAGCTGCTCGCCGACCGCCTGGCCAAGACGGTCTGATCAGCGGCGTCGTGGAAGGGCCGCGAGCCAGGCTCGCGGCCCGGCGTGCATGACGCGAACCCCGGCGACATGTACGGCGGTGTCGATCGCTGCCGGGAGATCGGCGTCGGCCAGCGCCGCGGCCAGGGCGCCGTGGAACGCGTCGCCGGCGCCGGCGGTGTCGACCGCGGCGACCGGCGGCACCGGGATCGTGCCGGATTGGGGGTCGCTGAACCAGCGGACCGGGTCCGGGCCGTGGGTGACGACCACGTGGGGTGCGCCGATCGCGGCGGCCAGGGCTTCGTCGGTGGGAGCGGCCTCGGCGGGGTGGCGGAAGGCCGCTGACGCGGCCACGACCTCGGCGAACGGGAAGATCTCGGTGAAGACCGGGCGCCAGGTGCCGGCGTCCACGACGAGGCGGCGGGCGCTGCGCGCCGCCGCGACGGCCAGCGCGGGGTGATGCCCGTCGACAAGCGTCAGGTCGGCGTCCGGCAGACCCTCTTGCGGTACGCGGACCAGAACGTCACCGGCGTTGCGGCTGACGATCGTCCGCTGGCCGGTTCCGGTGAGCACAGTTATGGCGGACACGGGCGGCGGTGCAGAAGAGTCCGGCGAGACATCTAGAACTCGTACGCCATGGTTCTGCAGGTCTGCGCGGATGAGATCGCCCAGCGCATGTGCGCCGACCGCGGTGACCAGGGTGACGTCCGTGCCCAGCGCGGCCGCGGTGACGGCGGCGTTCGCGGCCGGCCCGCCCGCCGCGACCGCAAACCCGGTGGCCTGCGCCTTCTCGTCCACTCCCGGGATGCGGTCCACCGAGTAGATCAGGTCGACCGTGGCCAGGCCGACGCACAGCAACCGGGTCAATTGGCCAGGTCTTGGAAGAACGTGCCGATTCCTCGGAACGCCTCCGCTATCGCGTCGCCGAGGCTCTGGGCTACGTCGGCGGCGGGGCCCGGTTGGGTGCCGATGTAGAAGATGAGCAGGATGAGCAGGATCCAGCCGACGGCCTTCTTCATGTGTCGGCCCCCTTCGGTGACCCGGGCGTGTCCTACCTGATCGTGGCATGCCCGCGCACCTAAATCCGGGATCTTCACCCGCGCGGCGCCGAACCGAGCAGGTCGCGGGCGTTCTCCCAGAGCACGGCGCGTAGCCACGAGTCGCCCAGATCGAGCCGGGCCAGTGATGCGATCTGATGCCCGTACGCGTAGGGGATGTTCGGGAAATCGCTGCCCAGCAGGACTTTTCCGGCCAGGCCGAGGTCGCGCAGCGCGGGCCGCAGGCCCGGCGGGAAGGGTGCCATCTCCTCGAAGAAGTCGGTGAACGCCATCGTGGTGTCCAGCCGGACGTTCGCGAAGGTGGCGGCCAGGTCGAAGAATTCGCGGTATTCGGGGGCGCCCATGTGCGCCACGATGATCGCCAGCCGTGGGTGGCGGCGCAGCACGTCGCCGATCGGGCCGGCGCCGGTGAAGCCGGCCGCGACCGGGCCGGAGCCGGCGTGCACGACGATCGGCGTGCCGGCCTCGGCGAGCAGTCCCCACACCGGGTCGAGTTCGGCGGCGCGTGGGTCGAAGCCGCCCACCTGCAGGTGCAGCTTGAAGATCTGCGCACCCTCGGCCAGCGCCGCCCGGGTGTAGGCGAGCGCCGACGGCTCGGGGAAGAACGTCGCGCTGGCCAGGCAACCTGGGGTGGCGGCGGCGAAGTCCAGGGTCCAGCGGTTGAGGTCGGCGGCCATGTCCGGCCGGTGGGCGTAGGCGAGGGCGCTGAAGGTCCGCACCCCGAGTTGCCGCAGCACGGCCAACCGATCCGAAAGATCCGATTTGTAGCTGATCGGCCACTCCCGTCCGATCAGCGGGCCGGCCGACCCGAAGTGGTGCCAGACCCGGCGTTCCATCCGTGGCGGCAGGAAGTGCGTGTGCACGTCGGCCAGGCCGGGCAGGCCGAGCGAGCCCCAGAACGCCGGCACCTCGTCATCGATCACCACCCCATTCTGAGGGCAGGCTGAGACGGCACATCTTGACAGTCACTCTGAAGTGACAGCTACTGTCAAAACATGGCTACTTCCAAATCGCGCTGGTACGCGCTCGCCGCGCTGGCCCTCAGCACCCTGGCCATCGGCCTGGACACCACGATCCTCAGCGTCGCCCTGCCGACGCTCAGCCGGGACCTGCACGCCTCCACCGGTGACCTGCAGTGGTTCACCAACTCCTACCTGCTGGTTCTCGCCGCCGTGCTGCTGCCGGCCGGCATGCTCGGCGACCGCTTCGGCCGCAAGAAGTTCCTGCTCGGCGCCCTGTTCGTGTTCGGGGCCGCCTCGGCCGCCTGCGCCTGGTCGGCCTCCACCGGTCAGCTCATCGCGGCCCGCACCGCGCTCGGCCTCGGCGCCGCCGTGCTGATGCCGCTGTCCGGCGCGGTGCTCACCGTGCTGTTCGAGGCCAAGGAGCGCTCCCGGGCGCTGTCCATCTGGCTCACCGCGAGTGCGCTCGGCATCCCGCTCGGCCCGCTGCTGGGCGGCTGGCTGCTCGACAACTTCTGGTGGGGCTCGGTCTTCCTGATCAACGTGCCGCTGGTGGCGATCGCCCTGGTCGCGGTGTCGCTCTGGGTGCCCGAGTCGCACGGCGACCGCACCCGGCGCTTCGACCTGCCCGGCGTGCTGCTCAGTGCGGCCGGCCTGGTCTCGGTCACCTACGGCATCATCGAGGCCGGCGATCGGGGCTGGTCCGACGCCCGCTCGCTGATCACCATGATCGCCGGAGTTCTACTACTCGCGAGCTTCGTGTTCTGGCAGCGGCGAGCCACAGTTCCACTCGTCGACCTCGCACTGTTCCGCTCCCGGCAGTTCACCGGTGGTGCCGTGCTCGCCACGGTGGCCAGTTTCGGGATGCTCGGGTTGATGTTCTCGCTGCCACAGTTCTACAGCGCGGTCGAGGGGCAGGACGCTTTCGGTTCCGGGTTGCGGCTGCTGCCGGTGATCGGCGGACTGCTTGTCGGCGCCCGTACGGCCGAGAAGCTCGCGGCGCGACTCGGTAGCCGTACGGTCATCGCCGGGGGTTTGACCTTGATGACCGTCGCCCTGCTGATCGGTGCGCAGACCAGCGCGACCAGCGGGTTTGGATTCATCGCCACCTGGGTCAGCCTGGCCGGTCTCGGGCTCGGCTTCACCCTGCCGCCGTCGATGGACGCGGCGCTGGGCGCGCTCACCGCCGAGCGCAGCGGCGTCGGCAACGGCCTGCTGCAGGCGATGCGCCAGGTCGGCGGCGCGATCGGGGTGGCCGTGCTGGGCACCGTGCTCAACGGCGCCTACCGCGATCACCTGCCGGGCAGCGCGAGCACGACGGCCCGGGAGAGTGTCGCCGGCGGTGTCGCGACCGCGACCGACCCCGGCGCGCTGGAGGCGATCCGCACCGCGTTCACCCACGGCATGGACGTCTCGCTGGTGGTCGCGGCGGCCGTCGCGGCCGCCGGAGTGATCCTCGCGGTGCTGATGCTCCCCGGCCGGGAGGCGCCCGCGGCGGCGGTCGTGGAAGAGGAACGGCTGGCCCTGGCAGAATCGGGGCTATGACCTCGCCCCTGCCAGCCGGCCTGCGGGAACGCAAGAAGGCAAAGACCCGGCTCGCCATCCGCGAGCAGGCGATCCGGCTCTTCGAGGAGCAGGGGTACGCGGCAACCACCGTGGACCAGATCGCGGAGGCGGCCGAGGTCTCGCCGAGCACGTTCTTCCGCTACTTCCCGACCAAGGAAGACGTCATCCTCACCGACGACTACGACCCGCTGATCGTCGAGGCGATCAAGGCGCAGCCGCCCGGCGTCTCCCCGGTCAAGGCGCTGCTGAACGGCATGAAGTCGGTCTTCCTGCAGTTCAGCGCGGAGGAGTGGGAGAGCGAGCGGCGCCGCCAGCGGATCTACCAGGCGGTGCCCGAGCTGCGGGCGCGGGTGATGAACCAGACGGTGATGGCGGTCGACATGCTCGCCGCCGCCCTGGCCGAGCGGGACGGCGGGAGCGCCGACGACCTCAGCTACCGGGTGGTGGCGGGCGCCATCGTCGGCGTCGTCGTGGCGATCACCCCGCCCGGTTCGGCCAACGGCTTCGGCCCGGAAGATCTCGGGCAGCTCGAGGAGGCGCTGAACATCCTCGAGGCCAATTTCCGCCTACGCTAGGGCGGCCTTCGCCGCCTCCAGGATCCGGTCGGAGAGCTCGGTGCCGGCCGTCGCGCGCGCGAGCACCATCGCTCCGACCAGGGTGCTTACCGCCGCGAGATCATCTCCGAGCCATTCCGCATAAAGATCAACCCCTTGCGTGTACGCCGGGAGAGCGCCATCCTCACGCGCCAGGTCGCCGCCGAACCCGGCCGCCGGGCAGCCGATCCCCGGATTGTCCCGGTGTTCGGGGGAGAGGTACTCCCGCAGGAAGGTCTCCCGGTCGAGCCCGCGCAGCCGCTCGGCCATCCCCGCAAAGGCGTGCTCGACCGCCTCGGCGACCAGCGCGTCCTTGGATGCGAACTGCTTGTAGAAGCCACCGTGGGTCAGCCCGACCTCGGCCATCACGTCGGCCACGCTCACCCCGTCCACCCCGCGCTCGCGGAACAGCCGGGCCGCCGTCTCGACGATCCGCTTCCGGTTCTCCTGCGCCTGCGCCTGCGACACCCGTCCCATGAACCTGAGTATAGATGGCGTGTGTCATCTATTACCTTGCGGCCTTTAGATGTCACTCGTAATCTAAGTCGCATGGACATCACGAACTCGGTAGCCGTCGTCACCGGTGCCAACCGCGGCCTAGGCCGCCACTTCGCCGCCCAGCTCCTCGAGCGCGGCGCCAAGGTCTACGCCGCCGCGCGGGTGCTGGACAGCATCGATCTCCCCGGCGCGATCCCGCTGCAGCTGGACATCACCGACCCGGCCTCGATCGCACAGGCTGCCAAGACGGCCGGCGACGCCACCCTGCTGATCAACAACGCCGGCACGTCCCTGGGCCAGAGCCTGATCGACGGCGACCTGGACCAGATCCGCCTGGAAATGGAGACCCACTACTTCGGCACCCTCGGTGTGACCAGGGCGTTCGTCCCGGCGATCGAGGCCAACGGCGGCGGCGCGATCCTCAACGTGCTGTCCGTGCTGTCGTGGTGGCACCCGGCCCAGGCCGGTGCCTACTCCGCGGCCAAGGCGGCGGGCTGGGCGATGACCCGAGCGGTACGCGACGAGCTGGCCCCGCGCGGCATCGAAGTGGCGGCGCTGCACGTCGGCTACATGGCCACCGACATGGCCGCGCACGTCCCCGCCGACCAGAAGACCGACCCGGCCGTGGTGGCCGCGCTGGCCCTGGACGGCCTAGCCGAGGGCCGCCCGGAAATCCTTGCCGACGAGGTAACCCGAGCGGTGAAGGCCGGCCTCGCCGGCTGACGACGGGTTGGCCGCTGTCGATATCGTCCGGTGAGTCGCCGGTGCCACCCGCGCCGGCTCACCGGGGGAGATCACGTGGACCACGCCAGCATCACGGCCGTCGACCCGGCCGCCCTGCCCGCGCCGACCGGCAACTACACCCATGGCACGCTCGTTACCGGTGCCCAGCGGATCGTCTTCGTCAGCGGTCAGGTGCCGTGGGCGGACAGCGACGGCAAGGTGCCGGACGACTTCGACACCCAGTGCCGGCTCGTCTGGGCGAACATCGGCGCCGTGCTGGCCGAGGCCGGCCTGAGCCTGGGCCACCTGGCCAAGGTCACCACGTACCTGTCCGATCGCCGGTATCGGGCGGCCAACAGCCGGATCCGGGCCGAGGTGCTCGGCGATCACCATCCGGCTCTCACCATCATCATCACCGGCATCTACGCCGAGGAATGGCTCCTGGAGATCGAGGCCATCGCGGTGGCGTGACGGCGGTGTCCCCGGCCGGAGCCGGGGCATCGCGGTGGTGCGCCGGGGCCGGCCGTCGTTGATGACGGCGGATGGCTGACAGGTTGTGCGGCCCGCTTGCGGCCGTCACGTGCTTCAATCCGTCCATGATGGTCGACGGCAGCCCGGCCGGGCGCCTGCCGTGGCTTGCCCCGTCCGCCGTGGTGCGCCGGATCACCGAGATGCGCGCCGCCGGTGGGCACCGGCCGGCCGAGATGCTGCTCGATGCGATCGGCGCGAGCCGGACGGCGGGCGAGGTGGCCGGCGTCGTCGAGGTCCTGGACCCGGCCGACGCCGGCCGGGTGCTGGCTGCCGCCTGCCAGCGGCCCGCCGCCGAGATCGCGGCGATCCTCACCGCACTGCCCGATCCGGGCCGCGCGGCCTTCGCCGCTTTCGCCGCCGGGCTTGGTGCCCCCGAGGTCGTCGCGGTGTCCGGCCTGCTCGAACCGCCGGAACGCGATGCCCTGCTCGACGCAGCCGTCGAGGTCCGGCTCGATCGGCGCCCGGAGATGATCGCGCTGGTGGCGGCGCTGTCCGAAGCGGACGGTGGGCAAGCCGAACATGACCAGGCTGCAGCCGGCCAGCGGCCCGAGCGTCAAGCGGACGGTGGGCGGGCCGAGCATCACTCCGCCGCCGACCGGCGGTCCGAGCGTCAACCGGACGATGGGCGGGCCGAGCATCACTCCGCCGCCGGCCAGCGGTCTGAGAGCCAACTGGACGGGGTGCTGGATCGGGCCGTAGCCCGGATCCCGGTGGCGGCCGCGCTCGGCGCCGCGCTGCGCGACGTCGGCGCCGACGAGCGGGCCGGTCGGTTGATCGGTCGGGCGGCCGGGCACTGTCAGCACGCCATCGAGTTCATCGGGCTGCTGGGGGCGGTCCCGATCGACGACGCGCTCGCGCGGGCGGCTGCCCGGTGCGACCCCGGGCACGTCGCGGCGCTCATCGGCCACCTCGAGACCACTGACCACGACGCGGCCGACGCCCTGGCCGACGCGGTGGTCGCCGAAGGGCCGGGCACGACCGGGCCGGTGCTGGCCCGGCTCGACCCGGAACCGATGCGCCGGTTCGTCCCGCGGCTCGCCGGGCTGACCCCGAGCGGTGTGGTCGAGGTGATGGCCGAGCTGGTGCGGGCCGACCGGCGGGTGCTGTCCCGGGCGATCGCCACCGCCGTACCGCCCGGGTTCGCCTGGCCGTCCCAGGCCGGCACCCGGGTCCTCATCGACCTCGTGGTGGCCTCGGCCGTGCACAGCGCCCGGCTGACCGGTCTCGCCGCGCCGGGCGCGTTCGCCGCCGAACTGGCCGGCGAACCGCCCGGGGTGATCGCCGCCGTGCTGACCCGGGCCTGCGCCGTCGCGGCCGTCCCGGTCGTCGACGCGATCCTCGGCGAGCTGGCCCGGGGCCCCGACACGGTCAAATGGGTGGCCCGGCTGTGGCACATCGCCCCCGAACCGGCCGCGTCCGGCGGCCGCCGCCCCGACCTGGTCGACCGCTATCTGGACCTGGTCATCCAGTACCGGTCGCCGCGCGAGGTCGCCGCCCTGATCGACGAGCTGGACGCCGGCGACGGCAGCCCGATGGCCGGCCGGATCGTGCGGATGCTGCTCGACGACCCGGGCCGCCGGTGGGTCCGCCCCTACATCGGGCATCTGCTGGGCGGCTCGCCGCGGGCCGCCGGCCTGCGCGGCGACTGGACCGGCGACCGGGTCGAGCTGGCCCGCGCGGCCGCCGTCGAGGAACTGCGCCGGGTGCTGCGCGAACCCGGCCCGGTGGACCGCTGGCTGCCGGTGCTCTCACTGCGCACCGCCGAGCGTCCGCTGTGGCTGGTGCGGCTGGGCGACCTGGACGCCGGCTCTCTGATCGGCCTGAGCAACCGGGGCGTGCACTGCCACAGCGTGCCCGGCCCACACATGCGGCAGGAGCCCCGGGAGTTCCGCATCGACTACGAGCAGTTCGCCCACTTGACCTTCGGTTTCACCGAGGAGAGCCACCGAATCCGCATCGTCAAACAGCAGGCCACCTACTTCTGGGCGGTAGGCCCCGCCGCCGAAGCCCAGGCCCGCGGCGTGACGGCCCTGCTCAACGTGGTGGCGACGGCGGTGCGAGCCGTCTTCGCGGTGCACCTGGACGAGCCACTGGGCCCGTCCGCGTCGGGTTGGTTCAGCGCCGAACGAATCTGACCCACCGCCCAGCCCAGCCCGGCGTGGCACCGCCCGTCCCGCCCGCCGCCACCCACCGCTGCCGATCTTGTGGAGCGGCCGTTCGGAGCTGACGGGAGCTCGCCAAGGTCGTGATGCGGGGATGGCTGGCTCGGCTTGGCGCTGCCCGGCGCTGTCGATCTTGTGGGGCCGCTGTTGGGAGGTGACGGGAGTTCGTCAAGGTCGCGATTCGGGGGTGTCAGGTGGGGGAGTCGGTTTGGTTGTTTGCGTCTGGGCGGTTCAGCTTTGCCAGGGACTGGCGGGCCTCTCGCTCGGTGGCCAGGACTCGCTCGGTGGTGTCGGGGGCCAGGCCTGGTTCGCCGGTTGCTACGGCGTACGCCTCGCGCAGTGTCAGCAACGCTCGGGCGACCCGCGTCGCCTCGCCGGAGGGACCGCCTGGATCGCGTCGCAGGGCCGTCGTGGCCGCTGTCACCGCGGTTATCGCCTCGTTCAGGTGGCGGACGGCGGCCCGGTTGCGCACCATCGCCGCCGCCAGCAGACCCAGCGCGCAGCCCAGCAGGGTCTGCACCAGGCGGTCGCCGATCAGGTCGGCGGCCGGGGTCGGGCGGCCCAGCTCGCCTACGAGCAGGGCCAGCGGAGTGATCGCCAGCATCGCCAGGCCGTAGTTGCGGACCACCAGCAGCTCCGCGCAGACCTGCGCTATCGCGATCGCGGCGACCAGGGTCCAGTGGTCGCCGGGCAGGGCCACCGCAGCGCCGGCCAGGAACAGGCCGATGGTGGTGCCGGCCGCTCGCTGCATCGCCTTGTGCAGCGACAGCCGCATCGAGTCCGCCTGCAGCACCGCTACCGCCGACAGCGCCGCCCAATAGGGGTGGCCCAGGCCGGTGACGTGGGCCAGCAGGCCGGCTGCCGCGCCCGCGGCCAGTGCGCCCAGCGCTACCCGGGCGGCGGCCGGCCAGACCGGGCCGGGGCGGCGGGCGCCGGGCTCGCGCAGCAGCAGCGTGTAGACGCGGCGGCCGAGTACCTCGTCGGTCTCCGCCTTCCGCATCTCGGCGATCGGGGCCGGGCCGCGGCGGGCGACGGCGTCGGCCAGGGCGCGCAGGGCCTTCGCGGCCTCCGGGCTGTGGCCGTGGATGCCGCTCAGCTCGGTCTCGGCTCGGGCGACCAGCAGCGCCTCCGCCGGCCGATCCGGCGGAACGGCCCGCCAGGCCCGCTCGATCGCGGCCGCCGCCTGCTGCCGCGCAACAAGCCCGGCGGGGCTCGGGGGTGTGTCGCTCCTCCGCGTGCCGGGCGGCGGCTGTTCTGCGGCGGGGCCGCCTGGCGTTTGCTGTCGGTCGGCGGAATTTGCTGTCGCTTCGTTCGGGGTGGGGAAGGTGGGGGCTGTGTCGTTCAGGGCGGCGGCTGCTCGCAAGGCCCGCGCCACCGCCAGGCGCATGGGGGCGTCTCGGTCTACCAGGACGCCGGCCATGGCTATCAGCCAGGCCAGGGCGGCGGAGCCGCCGCAGAGCAGCGGGTGCCGCCACAGGTCGGTGGGCGTGGCCGGCATCGCGCTGGTCACGGCGGTGGCGAAGGCGAACATCAGGCCGCCCGGCGGGCCTACCCGGAAGCGGCCGCACAGCAGGGTGGCCACGCCGCCGGTCAGCGCCACCGCAGCCGCGCCGAACGCCTCCGGATGCGGGCTCAGCGCGGCCAGAGTGCCGGTGAAGACGCAGGCGAGCAGGCCGACCGCGGCGAAGGTCAGCACGCGGGCGCGGCGGGCGTAGGGCTCGTCCCGGGCGTACAGGGCGGTGAAAGCTCCGAAGGTCGCCACCCCGGCCCAGGCCGGGCGGCCGGCCGCTACCAGGACGACCAGCGGGACCGCCACCGCCAGGCCGGCCCGCAGGGCGAAGGCCCAGGCCGCGTCGACCGGCCGGACCTTCGCGGCCGCGCGCACCTCGGGCATGATCAACTTGGCCATTTATCCCTTTTACCCGACGAAGATTCAAAGCAACCGGGCGGGGGTATGCCCGGCCCATGACGTCCCTCGCTGCCGAGGCCATCACTGATGCCGGAACCGGTCAACTAGTACTCGCCGCGGTGCTGGCCATCGTGGTCGTCGTTCTTCTCATCGCCTGGGCCAAGTGGCATCCGTTCCTGGCCCTCATCCTCGGTTCGGCGACGCTCGGGCTGGTCGCCGGCGCCTCACCGGGCACCACCGTCACCTCCTTCACCACCGGGCTGGGCAGCACGGTCGGCAGCGTGGGGCTGCTGATCGCGCTCGGCTCGATGATCGGTGCTCTGCTGGCCGAGTCGGGTGGCGCCGACGGCATCGTCAACCGGATCGTCGAGCGGGTCTCCGGCTCGGCGCTGCCGTGGGCGATGGCGGGCGTCGCCGCCCTGGTCGGGTTGCCGCTGTTCTTCGAGGTCGGCGTGGTGCTCCTGGTGCCGATCGTGTTGCTCGTCGCTCGGCGTACGGACATCGGGCTTTTGCGGGTTGGCATTCCGGCCCTGGCCGGGCTTTCGGTCTTGCACGGGCTGGTGCCGCCGCACCCGGGGCCGCTGGTGGCGATCTCCAGTCTCAACGCCGACCTCGGGCTCACGCTGCTGTTCGGGCTGATCTGCGCGATCCCGACGGTGATCGTGGCCGGGCCGGTCTTCGGTAACTGGATCGCCAAGCGGGTGCCGCTGCCGGTGCCGGCGCTCCTGGGACCGGCCGACGCGGCTGTTGCCTCGGGGGACGAGGACTACGCCAAGGACGCCACCGAGCCCGACCGTAACCGGCGGAACCCCGGCTTCTGGCCGGCGGTGCTGACCGTGCTGCTGCCGATCGTGCTGATGCTGGCCCGGGCCGTCGGGGAACTCACCGCCGACAAGGGCAATCCGGTGCGGGACGCGCTCGACGTGCTCGGCAATCCGCCGGTGGCGCTGCTGTTCGGGGTGCTGCTGGCGATGTGGTCGCTGGGCAAGCGGTCCGGGATGGACCGGCGGGAGACCAACGCCGTGCTCGGCGGGTCGCTGCCGCCGATCGCCGGCATCCTGCTGATCGTGGCCGCCGGCGGTGGCTTCAAGCAGGTGCTCGTCGATGTCGGGGTGGGCAACATCGTCGCCGACGCGGCCAAGGACGCCAACATCAACGCGCTGCTGCTGGGCTGGCTGGTCGCGGTCGGCATCCGGGTCGCCACCGGCTCGGCGACCGTCGCCACCATCACCGCGGCGGGAATCGTGGCGCCGCTGGCCGCCACCCTGGACAAGCCCGAGGTGTCGCTGCTGGCGCTGGCGATCGGCTGCGGGTCGCTGTTCTTCTCGCACGTCAACGACGCCGGGTTCTGGCTGGTCAAGGAGTACTTCGGGATGACCGTCGGGCAGACCATCAAAACCTGGTCGGTGATGGAGACGATCATCTCGGTGGTCGGCTTCATCTTCGTCTTCCTGCTCTACCTAGTGGTCTAGGCAGGTCGCTCGAAGTCGATGTACTCCTTTATCGCCCGGCGCGCGAAGACCGGACCCATCCGTAACGCGGCGAGTGGGCGGGGGAAGGCACTCCGTCGCGCGATCTGATGCACTCTCGGCCGCGAGACGTCCATCAGTTGGGCGATCTCCGCAATACCGACCAGGTCGGGAGCGGGTTCGTCCGCCCCGACCTGCTGGGTGCTGATCGAAACCACGCGCAGATCGAGGCGGGTGGTGGCGAGGAACCCTTCGATCTCCGAGAGGCCGGCCCGGACGGCGCCGGCGGCATCGTCGGACATCTGGCGAGTGCTCACGACCACGTCGCCGTTGGTCTCGAACGAGATGCTCGCTCCCGAGTTCTCGGCGAGGCTCGTCAGCCGGGCTCGGGCGACGTCGTACGGCTGTGGTCGCTGTAGTCGCGCTCGAGTAATCCACATGGTCGTCCTCCGGGCATCTGGTGGCCGACTCGGGTCGGCCACCAGTCGAGAAGATTCTTACTTGCCGGAATCAGTGACCCGTACGTCGATCGCCGATGCCGTGAGGCACACGATCAGGGCGCTGAGTAGGTAGTCGCCGCCGGTTCGATTCCAGGCGAAGCTCCCCAGGGCGGCGGAAACCGCGATGATCACGATGTGGCGCAGCGAGATCCGTCTCGCTCTCGACGCCTCGGGCCGTGTCGTCGGCCCGCTGCTTTCGTTAAGGTTCATGATGTCCCTCCGTTTGGGTTTTGCGGCCTGACCGTGGACATGGGCGGTGGTCGTCTGCATACGGCCGCCGCCCCTTTTATCGACGTTGACTATCGCGGATCAGCCGTGCGATGCCGTCGCACTTTGCGTGCGTCCCCTGGATACGGTTGAGACGGATATGCCGGACAAATACGCATAGAGGGCTCTTACAGTTGTTAAGAGCACCGGGATTCTGGTCTTAACAAGCGAGCACTTGTGCAAATAAGCGTTTGTACTAGGGTGTGGTCATGTCTGCTTCATTGGCCGCCCCCGAAGGTGACCTCGACCTGATCTTTGTGGCTCTCGCCGACCCGGTTCGCCGTGCGCTGGTGGCTCGGCTCGCCCTGGGGGATGCCACCGTCGGTGAACTCGCCGAGCCGTTCGAAGTCACCCAGCAGGCGATCTCTCACCACGTCGGTGTGCTGCGGCGAAGTGGCCTGGTCGAGCAGCGGCGCGAGGGCACCCGGCGACCCTGCCGCCTGAGTGTCGACCGGCTCTCCCTGCTCGGCTCGTGGGTCGACGATCAGCGTCGTGCCTGGAACGACCGGCTCGACGCGCTCGAACAGCACCTGCGGTGAGCGAACTCCGCGGCGACGAGCTCATCGCCCGGCGGCACCTTTCGGCGGAACCGGCCCGGGTGTGGACCGCGTTCACCTCGCCGGGTGGGATCGCGGCGTTCTGGGGTGGCTCGCACGCCGTCGTGCCGCCTTCATCGGTGCTCGTAGACCTGCGGCCCGGCGGTGAGTTCGCTCTGGACACCTGGCCGCCGGGCGGCGGTCCCGGCCGGCGGCTCCGGTTCGTCTACGTGAGTATCGCCGCGCCGCACGACCTCGTCTTCGACGAACCCGTCACCGGGCTACGGACGACCGTCACCCTCCGCCCGGACGGCGACGGCACCCATCTCACCGTTCATCAGCGGCGCCTGCCCCCGGAGCTGCGCACCGCCCAGGCGGCCGACGGGCTCGCCTCGATCCTGGACGCCCTCGCCGCACACCTCTCGGAGGCCATCAAATGAGCCAGCGTGACCTTGTCGCCGAATACTTCGCCGGTTTCCGGGCGAGTGACCACCCGCGGATCCTCGCGACCCTCACCGACGACGTCGAGTGGGTCATCCACGGTCACCGGACCACCGCCGGCAAGGACGAGTTCGACGGCGAGATCGAGAACCCGGGGTTCAAGGGCAGCCCCGACCTCGACGTTCAGCGGGTCTTCGAGGACGGCCCGGTCGTCGTCACGACGGGGGAGGGCCGCGGCGTCAGCGTCGAGCACGGGCCGTTCCGGTTCGCCTTCAACGACCTGTTCACCTTCCGGGACGGGCTGATCGCCCGCGTCGACTCGTACGTCGTACCGCTGCCTTGATCTGAGAAAGCCGCCGCCGGACCGATGAGAATGACCCGCGCCGTGAGTATCCCCTCCGAACAGCTGTTGATCTGGAGGGGTTATGGACGAGGAAGCGGTGCGGGCGGCGGTCGTCGCCGAGCGCGGTGAACTGGCGGCGATGCTCGGCGAGTTGGACGCCGGGCGGTGGGATGCGCCGTCGCTGTGCGCCGGCTGGCGGGTGCGGGAAGTGGTGGCCCACATGACCATGCCGTTCCGGATGTCGCCGCCGAGGTTTCTCGGCGAGATGCTCCGGGACTTCGGCAACTTCAACCGGATGTCGGATCGGGTGGCCCGCCGGGACACGTCCCGCCTCACCGACGCCGACCTGCTCGCCTGCCTGCGCGCCAACATCGAGCATCCGTGGCGGCCGCCGGGCGGTGGGTCGGTGGGTGCGCTGTCGCACGACGTGATCCACGGGCTGGACATCTCGGTCGCGCTGGGCCTCGACCGGCGGCCGCCGGTGTCCCGGGTCGGCCTGATCCTGGCCGGGATGCGCGACCGGAACGTCCGGTATTTCGGCGTGGACCTCAGCGAGGTGCGGCTGGAGGCGACCGATCTCGATTGGACCTTCGGGGCCGGGGCGCCGCTGCGCGGCACCGCCCAGGACCTACTGCTGGTGGTGTCCGGCCGTCGTTTGCCGGCCGCGCGCCTGGAAGGTACGGCGGCCGCACGCTTCCGCCGTTAATCCGGAGCCCCGAGTGGGTAGTGGACATGCCATGCCCCTTCCCGGAGAGATACTCGGCGATCGATACCGCTTGGACGACCGGATCGCGGCCGGCGGCATGGGCGAGGTCTGGCGGGCGACCGACACCGTGCTCGGCCGGGACGTCGCGGTCAAGACCCTGCACGCCGGCCGGGCCGGTGACCCCGGATTCCAGACCCGGTTCCGGCACGAGGCGCGGGCCATGGCGGTGCTGCAGCACCCGGGCGTGGCGGACGTCTACGACTACGGGCAGAGCGGTCCGGACGCGTACATCGTGATGGCCCGGGTGAACGGGCAGGCCCTCAATGAGCGGATCGCCGAGCGCGGCCGGCTGAGCGCGGCCGAGACGATGTCGATCGTCGCGCAGGCCGGGCGCGCCCTGGAGGCCGCCCACCAGGCCGGGATCGTGCACCGCGACGTCAAGCCGGGCAACCTGATCATCCAGCCGGACGGAACCGTCGTCCTGGTCGACTTCGGGGTGGCCCGCTCGGCCGAGTCGGCCGCGCTGACCGGGGCGAAGGAGGTGGTGGGCACCGCGCTCTACATCGCGCCGGAGCAGGTCTCGAAGGAGACGACCGGGCCGTCCGCCGACGTCTACGCCCTCGGCGTGGTGGCCTACCACTGCCTGGCCGGGCATCCGCCGTTCATGGGTGACAGCCCGATCGCGGTGGCCGTGCAGCATGTCAGCGACGAGGCGCCGCCGCTGCCGAGCGACGTGCCGCCGAGGGTGGCCGCCCTGGTCAGCACGGCGATGGTGAAGGACCCGGCGGACCGGTTCCCGTCCGCGTCGGCGATGGCCGACACGGCCGAACTCGCCCTGGCCGATCAGGCGGTGGCGCCCGGTTCGGCAACCACGGCGATCTTGGCGGCCACTCCGGCTCCGGCGCGGCCGGCCTCGCCGGTCAGTGGCCACACCGCGGTGCTTCCGGCCGTCTTTCCCCCCAGCAAGGGCGGCGGCCGCGGGCGTACGGCGTTGATGGCCGCCCTGGTCCTGGTCATTCTGGGTACGGCGGTGGCGGTGTTCGCGTTCGTCAACGGTGGTCTGCTGCCCGGCTCGACGCCGGCCGAATCGGCGACCACCAAGCCGGGCGGCGTCCAGTCCCCGGCCGCGACCCATACCACCGGCAAGCGGGGCAACGGCAACAACAACAATCCGGGCCAGGCGCCGGCTTCGAAGCCCGGCAAGACGACCGGGACGACCGCCCCGGCCGCGCCGGCCGCGACCACCAAGGCGCCGACCAAGGAACCGACCGCCGAGCCGACCACGGCCGCGCCCGAGGAGACGACGCCCACCACCGCCGCCGCGCCCGCCGCCACCGAGACCACCGGCGGTGACTCCGGCACCGGTGGTGGCGAGGAAGAGGGGGCGGCCGCGCCGACGGCCACCCCCTGACAAAGATCAGCCGATGTGGATCCAGACGTCGTCCAGGCTGCCGTGGAACTGGTCGTTGTCGGCGCCGACGCCCTTGCCGCCGACGCTGAACGGCATGCTCGACAGCACCGACAGCTCGACCGGCACCGCCACGCTCGTCTTCACCTGATCGTCGACCACGATCGACAGCGTCGGGCCGGTGCGGCGGCACTCCAGGTTGTGCCACTTGCCGTCGGCGATCGACTCCCGGCTGCGGGCGATGTGCACGGCGGTCTCGTCCTTGCCGCCCATCCCGCAGCTCGGTTTGCCGGACACCCCGTCGACCTGCAGCTTGTACTGCCCGCCACCGGTCGAGTAACCCTTCTGCAGGATGTTCTCGCCGGTCGCGGTCTCGGCCGCGGCCAGCAGCACGGCGGCGCCGTAGCGCAGCGGCCGGTTGCCCGGGTTCAGGTCGGCGGTGTCCGGGGCCTGCAGCACCACGCGCGGGCAGGTGGCGCCGGTGCACTTGGGCGGGAAGGTCAGCGCCTGCCCGGCGCCACGCGGCGTCATGGTGGGCTTGCCGCCGTTGCGGACGACCGCGCGCAACAGATGCCCGTGGCCGGAACCGTCGTCGAACGTACCGTCCGCGATCGTGGTGTCGAAGTTGTAGGACGCCACGTAGTCGTTCGCGGCGTCGGCCTTCTCGGTGACCGACCGCGCGCCGGCCAAGGCCGACGGCAGCCCGCCGCCGAACGACACGTACCGCTTGCGGGTCACCCCGCCGACCGTGGTGAAGTCGCCGACCGCGCTGATCGTGCCGAGCGTGGGGCTGGTGGCCAGCTGCCGGGTGCCGGCCACGCCGTTGGCCTGCGGCGACCAGGCGAGCAGGTTGCCCTGCGCGTCGATCGCGGCGAGCTTGCCGCGGACCACCGAGCCGTCGGTGCATTGACCCTTGATGCCGTTGTTGGAGGTCGTGCAGGCTTTGTCGAAGTGCCCGCCCACGTAGGTGGTGCCGTCCAGGGTGGCGATGGCCTGCGCGTCCCCGTCGAACACCCGGGTCCAGCGGGTCTGGCCGGTGCGGGTGTAGGCGACCGCCCGGCCGCCCTGGCCGCCCAGAGCGGCATAGACGCCGGCCTGGTCGGCGGCGAGCGCGAAGACCTGCGACACCGGCTTGGCGACGAAGGTCTTGTCCAGTACGCCGGTGGCCGGGTCGACCGCACTCAGCCGCAGGGTGGAACCGACCCCGTTGGTCTTGTGGAACCGTCCGCCCAGGTAGACCCGGTCGCCGCCGTAGGCGAGCGCGTTCACGGTGTCGTCGGTGGTCGGCGCCCAGGCGTCGAGCGCGCCGGTGGCCAGGGTGAAGGCGGCCAGGTTGGTGCGGGGCTGGCCGTCGACCCCGGTGATCCGGCCCGCCAGGTAGAGCCGGCCGTTGCCCGTGACCAGGGCGTTCGGCTGGCCGAGCACGGTGTGCCGGAGCGGGGTGAGCTGTCCGGAGGTCGCCCCGATGCCGGCCACCGCGTCCCGGGCGGTGCCGTTGACGTTGTCGAAGTCGCCGGCCGCGTAGACGACGTCACCGTCCACCGCGAGGGCGCGCACGTTCGCGTCGGCGGCCGGGCTCCAGTCGAGCAGGGCACCGGTGCGGGCGTTGAACGCGGCCAGCCGGGTCCGGGTGACGTTCTTGCCGCCCGCGTTGGCGCTGGAGAAGTTGCCGCCGACGTAGACGGTGTCGCCGCGATAGGCGACCGCGTAGACCGGGCCGTTGAAGGACGGCGAGACGACGGGGTCGGGGGAGACCACTCCGGCCAGGGCGGCCCCACCGGCTGCGGTGAGGGCCGTGGCCACACCGACGATCAGAACGCGGCGGCGGACGGCAGATTTACCGCTTTTTCGCATGTTGGGCACATTGTCGGCTAACTGAGCTTTGCCGCACCGAGATGTGTCGCTAACGGGTGGCAAAAACCACTGATCGGCTTAATTCCCCACGTATCGACTGCGGGCGATCAACGCGCCGAGCGGTGGGTATCTATGCTTGTCCGCACCCCGTACGCGAAGCCTCAGGGAGACCCACCGTGCCGCAGCGTCGCCTCACCGCCCTGACCATCGCCCTGGTCGCGACCGCGGGGTTGACCGCCGGCTGTGCGATCGAGATCTCGCCCGAGGCCGCCGGAGTGCCGGTGCCGTTCAGCCTGGCCCCGACCCCGTCGGCGTCGGCCGGCGTGCCCGCATACACCTGCACCGCCGCCTACAAGATCCTGACCGACGGCGCGGTGCAGCTGGCCGGTGTGGCCGGCAGCTCCTCCGACTCGGCCAAGCAGAAGATGCGCGACACGTTCACCGACATGGCCGGCAAGCTGGACAAGGAGGCGGCGCTGACCTCGGGCCCGGAGCTCAAGCAGGCGCTGTCGGCGGTCTCGTCCGACCTGACCGCGGCCGCCCAGCAACCGGACCCGAAGGCCTACGTCAACGGCGGTTTCGAGACCGTCGGTCAGAAGCTCGACGACGCCTGTGCCGACGCCTGAGCGGTGACGTGGCGGCGGCGGAAGGGCAGCAGCAGGGTGGGGTTCGCGCTGCCCCAGGCCGCCCCCGCGCTGATCCACTCCTTCACCCGGGCGGCCGGGCGGCCGACGATCGCTGACGGCTTGGCGCGGTCGTCGGCGGTCACCAACTGGATGATGCCGTCGTGCCGGCCCAGACTGATGCACTGGGCGTAATAGCGGATCGGCAACCGGGGGACCTTGCGGCCGGTCAGCCGGGCGGCGATGGCGTCGGCCGCCTGCCAGGCCATCGGGCCGCCGGACGCGCAGGACATGCGCAGCGGCTTGCCACCCGGACCCTCGGCGATCGCGGCGTCGCCCACGGCGTAGACCTCGGGGTGCGAGACCGAGCGCATCGTGGCGTCCACGACGATCTGGCCGGTGGCGGCGACCCGCAGGGATGTCGCCGAGGCGATCGGATGGGTGGCGAAGCCAGTCGTCCACACCGTCACGTCGGCCGGGATCCGCTCACCGGTGGCGGTCCGCGCGCCGGTCTCGTCGGACCGCTCGACCTGGGTGTGCTCGTGGACGGTGATCGCCAGCCGGGTGACGGCCGTGCGCAGGTGCCGCCGGGCCTTGTCGCTCAGCCAGTCACCCAGGCCACCGCGGACGGCGATCGCGACGTGCAGGTCGGGGCGGGCCTCGGCGATCTCGGTGGTCGCCTCGATGCCGGTGAGGCCGCCGCCCACGACCAGGACCGTCGACCCGGCGGCCAGCTCCGTCAGCCGCGCGCTCAGGCGTTCGGCGGCCGGGCGGCCGGCCACGTGATGGGCGTTGACGGTCACGCCGGCGGCGGTGCTGCCCAGGGCGTACACCAGGGTGTCGTAGTTGATCTCGCCATCGGTCAGCCGTACCGTCCGCTGTTCGGGGTCGACCGCGGTGACCCGCGCGATGCGTAGCCGTACCGCAGTGCCGGCGAACGTGCCGGCCAGCGGCCGGCGCCGCATCTCCTGGCCGGTGGCCAGCTGATGCAGGCGGATCCGCTCCACGAAATCGTCGTCGGCGTTCACCAGGGTGATCTCGACGTCGTCCGGATGCAGGCGGCGGGCCAGCCGGCCGGCCGCGTTGGTGCCGGCATAGCCGGCCCCGAGGACGACGATGCGGTGCTTCATGGGTCGCTCCTGTCTGCTTCGGTTGCGCTCGGTTCCAGAACCGGGCAGAACCAAAATTCCTGACAGGTACGGCGGTGAGCCGGCTCACCAGTTCTCGGCGAGCGGCTCCCCGCCGGCGGCCCAGTGCCGAGCGAGCCGGCCGAGTTTGTCGGGGTTGGCCTGGATGTGCAGGCCGGCGATCCCGTCCGCGGTGACCTGCAGCGCGATCGCGGTGACGATCCGGTCGTCCACCGTGACCAGCAGCGCGGGCGCGCCGTTGACCTCGGCCGCGTGCATCGCGTAGCTGCCACCGTCGATGAACCGCTGGAACGTCGCGGGCCGGGAGATGCCGCGCAGCAGCCGGGCGATCGCGAGGGCCCCGACCAGCGGTGTGGTGCGGGCCGGCACCTGGCCGCCACCGTCGGCGATGCTGACGGCGTCGTCGGTCAGCAGCTTGACGAGCGGCTCGACGTCACCGCTCAGCGTCGCCGCCAGGAACTCCTCGACGATCTTCCGGGCCGCCGCGGCGTCGGTGTCCACCCGGGCCCGGCCGCCGGCCACGTGCTGCTTGGCCCGGTGGTGGATCTGCTGGCAGTTCGACTCGCTCAGCTCGAGGATCCCGGCGATCTCGGCGTGCGGGTAGCCGAAGGCCTCGCGCAGCACGTAGACCGCGCGCTCCTTCGGGCTCAGCCGCTCCAGCAGGGTCAGCACGGCGAACGAGACCGACTCGCGCTGCTCGGCCGTCTCGGCCGGCCCGAGCATCCGGTCCCCGGCCAGGACCGGCTCGGGCAGCCACTGCCCGACGTAGGTCTCGCGGCGGGCCCGGGCCGAGGTGAGCTGGTTGAGGCACACGTTGGTGAGGACCTTGGTCAGCCACGCCTCGGGCGTCTCGACCAGCCCGCGGTCGGCCGCCTGCCAGCGCAGGAAGGTGTCCTGCACGGCGTCCTCGGCGTCCCCGGCCGACCCGAGCAGGCGGTAGGCGATCGCTTCGAGGCGCCCCCGCGACCGCTCGAACAGATCGACATCCCGCGAACTGACCACCACGGCGTCACTGTAACGCGGCCCGGCGCAGCAATTCCTCGATGAACGGTGCCTTGCCCGATCGGTAGCGGGGACGGTCGCGGTCGTCCTCGGCGGCGAGGGCGGTCTTGATCCGGCCGTACTCCGCGGCGTCCTCCGGGTGCGTGCGCAGGTGGTCCCGGAAGGCGAGCAGCTGCGGCCACCGGTCCGAGGCGGTCTCGAAGATGTGCAGGTGGTGGGTGCGCCAGGCCGCGTCCGGAAAGCAGAACGACCACTTGCGAGCCGGCTCGTCGCCGGGCTCCGGAGCGTGCACCCAGCCGATGCCGGCCATCGCCCCGGCGATGTCGCCCGCGTCGCGATCAGGAATCCGGGCGAGCATGTCGATGATCGGTTTGGCCGCGAGCCCGGGGACCGAGGTGCTGCCGATGTGCTCCACCGGGCCGTCGACCCACCGGCGCAGCGCTTCCGCCACCCGCGGCCGCTGCTGCTCGAACGCGGCCGGCCAGCCCGGATCGTACGAAATGATCTTGATGGGGTCGTGCCGTTCCGTGGTCATCGGGTGGCGGTCACGATCATGCGATGGTGGGCGGCGGTCAGTGGCGTACCGTCCTCGCCGTGGCCCTGCACGCCGGTGAAACCGGCGGCCGTGAGCCAGTCGCGCAGCTCCGGGTAGGCGAACAGCCGCTTGAGGAAGGTCAGTTTCCGGACCCGGCCGTCGCGGATCACCGTGCGTTCCACCTCGAAGCGTGCGGTCAGCGGGTCGAGGTGGTGCCGGTCGACGAGCATGTCACCGTTGTCGCGGGCGACGGTGATCCGCGACGGCGTCCAGCCGGCCAGGAACTTCGCCAGGTTGTCGAGGTCCATCGCCAGCCGGCCGCCGGGCCGCAGCACCCGCGCGATCTCCCCCAGGACGACCCGGTTGGTGTCGTCGTCGAAGTATCCGAACGCGGTCGTCCAGTTGACCACCCGATCGAAGCGGCCGGTCCACTCCGGAAGCGCGCGCATGTCACCTCGGACGTACTCGACTTTGGTGCCGGCGGCTGCGGCCCGTTCCAGGAAGACCGCGGACGAGTCGAGGCCGGTGACCACGCAGCCGCGCGCGGCCAGGGCGTTGGCCAGGGTGCCGTGCCCGCAGGCGAGGTCGAGCACGGTCATGCCGGCTTCCAGACCAAGCAGCTGCCAGACGAGCTCGGCGGCCGGGTTGGTGTCGCTGTAGGCGGTCCCGACGAGCGGGCCGTGCGTCGGCCCACCGGCTCCGCTTCCGGGCGCGAAGAAATGCAGATAATCCTCGTCATACATCGATGCCGCGTCGAACAGATCCGCCGTCACGCCGCCACAGTAGGCGGCTCATGCAGGCCGGCAAACCGATTTCAGCGACGCAACCGCCGGGCGGTTGCGTCGCTGTTCGGGGCCGGTCAGCTGGCGCGGCGGGGGAGCCACAGCGCGGCTACCGCGCCGGCCGCGACGATCGCCGCGCCGACGAAGACCGCCGGGCGCAGGCCGTCGACGAAGGCCGTGTGGGTGGTGTAGCCGCCGTAGGAGCTGAAGACCGAGGCCAGGGTGGCCACGCCGACCGCCACGCCCAGCTCGCGGACCGTGTTGTTGGCGCCGGAGGCCACGCCGCGCTGCTGTTCGGAGACGCTGGCCAGGGCCATCGTGCTGATCGGGGCGAAGGTCAGGCCCATGCCGACGCCGGCCATCGCGAAGGCGATCACCAGGTCGGAGTAGCTGACCGTGGTGGTGCTGGCCAGGCCGATCCAGAGGATGGCGCCGGCCAGCAGCACCTGGCCGGCGACGATGAGGTTTCGCTGGCCCAGCCGGTCGCCGAAGATGCCGGCCAGCGGAGCCACCACCATCGGGGCCATCGTCCAGGGCAGGGTGCGCAGGCCCGAGTCGAGCGGGCTCAGGCCCTGGACCACCTGGAAGAACTGGGCGAGCAGGAACACCGCGCCGAAGGTGCCGGCCGAGAAGGTCAGGGTCACCAGGTTGACCAGGCTGAAGCCGCGTGAGCGGAACAGGCTCAGCGGCAGCATGGGCGTGGTGTTGCGGGACTGCCAGAACAGGAAGGCGATCACCAGGACCGCGCCGGTGATGAGCATGCCGAGGACCCGGGCGGAGGCCCAGCCGTGGTCGGGGCCGTCCACCACGCCCCAGATCAGCAGGAGCATGCCGGCCGCCGACAGGACCAGGCCGAGCGGGTCGAGGCGGCGGGCGCCGCCGCGGGACTCGTCCAGGACGGTGATGGCCAGGATTACCGCCACCACGCCGACGGGCACGTTCAGCCAGAAGATCCAGTGCCAGTCCAGGCCCTCGACCACCGCGCCGCCGACCACCGGGCCGACCGCGACGCCGAGGCCGCTGATGCCGCCCCAGATGCCCACCGCCGCGGTGCGCAGCCGGTCGGGGACGGCCTGGGCCAGCAGGGTCAGGGACAGGGGTGCGACAGCGGCGCCGCCCAGGCCCTGGATCGCCCGGGCCAGGGTCAGCTGCCAGCTCTCGCTGGCCAGGCCGGCCGCGGCCGAAGCCAGCGTGAAGACGGTGATGCCGGCGATGAACATCCGGCGCCGGCCGATCCGGTCGCCCAGGGCCGCGGCGGTGAGCAGGAACGCGGCGAACGGCAGCGTGTAGGCGTTGACGAACCACTGAAGGTCGGTGAGGGACGCGCCCAGGTCCTCGCGGATCACTGGCAGCGCGGTGCTCACCACCAGGTTGTCGAGGGTGACCATGAAGATCGGGATGCCGACGGCGGCGAGGACCGCCGCCAGCGGGCGCGGGCGGCGGGCGGGCCGAGAGGCCTGCGGGCGTACGGCGGTAGAGGTGGACATGCTGCGCTCCCCGGTAGTTGTTATCGACTGATAACTTCTGCGGACCACGTTAGTTATTGACTGATAACCTGTCAACCATGACCACCCGCACTCGTCTCACCGCGGAGGAACGGCACGAGCAACTCGTGACCGCTGCCGTCACCGCGTTCAGTCACGGCGGCTACGCCGGCACCACCACCGACCAGGTCGCGCGCCTGGCCGGCGTGTCCCAGCCGTACGTGATCCGGATCTTCCGCACCAAGCAGGAGCTGTTCATCGCGGCGGTGAACCACGCCGGCGCCCGGATCGAGGCGAAGTTCCGGGAAGCGGCCGCGGCCGAGCCGACGCTGGCTTCGCTCGGCGAGGCGTACGACGAGCTGCTGGCCGAGCGGGAGCTGATCGTCCTGCTGCTGCACGGCTTCACGGCTGCCGCCGACCCGGCCATCGGCGACCCGGTGCGGGCCTGCTTCGGCCTGCTCTACGACACCGTGCGCGAGGTGACCGGGGTCAGCTCAACCGAGGCCCGCGAGTTCTTCTCGATCGGCATGCTGCTCACCTGCCTGGGCGCGATGCACGTGGTCGGTCCCGACCCGGTGCCCCGCCAGCCGTGGATGGTCGACCTGATGGCCACCTGGGACCACAAGCACTAGGACCGGCCCTACACGTTGTGCCTGGTGTAGACGGGTGGGCGCCAGCCGAGCATGGCCTCGGTCATCCGGACGGCGTCCACCGTGGCCGCCACGTCGTGCACCCGCACGATCCGGGCGCCGCGGGTGATGCAGAAGACGACCGCGGCCAGGGTGCCGCTGAGTCGGTCGGTCTGGGCGGCGTCCAGGGTCTCGCCGATGAAGTCCTTGTTGCTCACCGCAGCCAGCAGCGGGTAGCCGACCGCGGCGATCTCGTCGAGCCGCCGGGTTACCTCCAGCGTCTGCAGCGTGTTCTTGTTCAGGTCGTGGCCCGGATCGATGATGAGCTGATCCGGGCGTACGCCGCGGGACAGCGCCAGCGCGACCCGCTCGCGCAGGAACCCGGCCACCTGGGCGGTCACGTCCGTGTACCGCGGGCTCGGCCACGGGGTGCGCGGCGGGGCCAGGCTGTGCGTGATCACCAGCTGGGCGTCGGTGCCGGCCACCGCGTCGGCCATCGCCGGGTCGCGCAGGCCGGACGTGTCGTTGATGACGCCGGCGCCGGCCTCGATCACCGCCCGGGCCACCTCCGGGCGGAAGGTGTCCACCGAGACCACCGCCAGATGGCGCGCCTCGGTCACTACCGGTAACACCCGGTCGATCTCCTCGGCCGCGCTGACCTCCGGCCCGGGCGCGAACGGCACCCCGCCGATGTCGATCCAGTCGGCCCCCTCGTCGGCCGCCTGCTTGACCCGCTCGAGGGCCTTCTCGAGCGCAAACGTGCTGCCCCGATCGTGGAACGAGTCCGGTGTCCGGTTCACGATCGCCATCACCGCGACCTGCCGCGCGAAGTCGAACTCGCGCCCGCCGATGATCCGTTTTTCCGCGTCGCCCACGATTCGCGAGGTTAACAGGCTGTGTTCCGGGCATGCCGAGGCCATGGAACTGGGATTCAAGCTGGCGGCGGAAGCGTTCGGGCCCAAGGAGCTGATCCGGCAGGCGGTGCGGGCCGAGGAGGCCGGGTTCGCGTTCGTCGAGATGAGCGACCACTACCACCCGTGGCTGGACGTGCAGGGTCACTCGCCGTTCGTCTGGAGCGTGCTGGGCGCGGTGGCCGCGCGGACGTCCCGGCTCGGGCTGGCGACCGGGGTCACGTGCCCTACCGTGCGTTACCACCCGGCGATCATCGCGCAGGCCGCGGCGACCCTGGCGATCATCTCCGATGATCGATTCACGCTGGGCGTCGGTTCCGGTGAGAGGCTCAACGAGCACGTGGTGGGTCGCGGTTTTCCGGCTGTACGGGAACGGCAGGCGCTGCTCGCCGAGGCGCTGGACATCATCAACCTGTTGTGGCAGGGCGGCTACCAGTCGTACGACGGAAAGTATTTGACGTTGGAGGACGCCCAGGTCTTCGATCTGCCGGACCGGCTGCCGCGGATCGCGGTGGCGGCCGGCGGGAAGCAGGCCGCGGAGCTGGCGGCCACGCACGGTTCCGGCCTGTTCGCCACCGAGCCCCGCGCCGACCTGGTCGAGGCCTTCACGAACGCGGGCGGCGACGGGCCGAAGTACGCGGAGATCCCGGTCGCGTGGGCGCCGAATGCCGACGACGCCGTGCGGGCCGCGCACGAGACGACCCGATGGGCGGTCACCGGCTGGAAGGTGATGTCCGAGCTGCCCAACCCGGTCAACTTCGAGGCGGCCAGCGCGACCGTCCGGCCCGAGGACGTCCGGGAACAGTTCGTCGTCGGGCCGGATCCGCAGCCGTACCTCGAGGCGATCCGCAAGCACCAGGACGCCGGTTACGACCACATCGCGTTGATGAACTGCGGTCCCGACATGGACGGCTTCCTCGATTTCGCGGCCAAGGAACTTCTACAACTCTCGGGTCGCCCGTAGTCCTACGTCGGCCGCGCGTTGTAGAAAATCGATGATCGTTGCCAGCTGCTCGGGGCTGTAGCCGGCGCAGATGTCGTCCATCTCCGCGTTCGGGCCGGCGTAGAGGGCGCGCACCTCGCCGCCGCGCTCGCGGTGCACGACGATCACCGTGGCCCGGCGATCCGCCGGGTCGCGGTCGCGGGCCACCCAGCCGGCCTTCTCCAGGCGGTCGAGGATGCCGGTCATCGTGGCCGGATGCACCCCGGCCAGCTTCGCCAGCGCGCCCGGACTGATCGGGCCGTGCAGGTTGAGCAGGTTGAGGCAGTCGTAGTCGACGTCGCGCAGCCCCAGCTTGCCGCTGACCTGGTGGTTCAGCTGCGCGATCCGGAGCGTGGTCTCGCGCAGGGCCTGCTTGACCCCGTTGGTGAGCCGGCGGCGGTCACGCGCGTCGGAAGATGGTACGGATTCCATATAGTACGAACCCCAAAGGAGATGTTATGGTTTTCATAGTAACTGACTGACGTGGGGGAGGAACGGCATGAGGCTCACCATTGTCGCTGCCACCGGGGGAATCGGGCGGCAACTACTGCTGCAGGCCGTCGACGCGGGGCACGACGTGACCGCCGTGGCACGCAGCCCGGAGAAGATCACCGCACCGGTGCGTACGGCTTATGCCGATCTCGCGCACCCCGACCTGCCGGCCCTGACCGAGGCGATCAAGGGCTCCGACGCCGTGCTGTCCGGGCTCGGTGCCCGCACCACGTCCGAGGCCGGGGTCGCCACCCGGGGCACCGCCGCGCTGATCGAGGCGGCCCGGCGGGTCGGCGTCCGGCGCCTGATCGTGGTGAGCGCGGCGCCGATCGGGACGCTGCCGTCCCCGGCCCGGCCGCATCCGCCGCGACACGACCCGGGTGACGGCTTCTTCATGCGCCACCTCGGGGTTCCGTTCACCCATCGAATGTTCCGCGAGCACTACGCCGACCTGGCCGAGATGGAGGACGCGGTGCGCGCGAGCGGTCTGGACTGGACGATCAGCCGCCCGCCGCGACTTACCGACAAGCCGCTGAGCGGGCGGTACCGGACGGCGGTGGACCGCAACGTGCGCGGCGGCCTCACCGCCTCCCGCGCCGACGTGGCCCACCAGATGCTCGCCTGCCTGGAGCAGCCCGAGACGATCGGGCACACGATAGGCGTCGCCAAGTAAAGCCAGCTCAGTGGAGCTCAGCTAGAACTGTCGGCGAGGAGTTCCCTTCCCAGGTGCCGGAGAGATATAGAACTCCGTCGGCCGGCTCGGAGCTGAGCACGCGGCGCAGTTCTAGCCGTACCTCCTCGGTCACCACCACCGCCGGATCCCCCTCCTCCAGCCGGACCGGAGGCCCCACCGGGGCCGACGTCCGGTCCTGGCCGCTACCGCGTACGCGCATGTTGGGTTCGCGGCGCTGCGGGCCGTCCTGGGTCTCCACCAGCTCTTCGGCCTGTTCGCCGCCGGTGCGGATCGTCGCCGTCAGCACCGACAGGTAGACCGGGTCGGCGACCGCGTCATAGACCCAGCGGGTGCCGAGCACCGAATGCTCCATGGTGCCGATCAGGTGCTGCTCGGCGTCCTCGAGCGCGGCGCCCCGGTAGGTGAGCGGCACGTGGACCAGGGGGCCGTCCTCGGCCCGGACCACGATCATCTCGAGCCCGACCTCGCCGGCCGGGTCGTCGAACCGGCACGCGCCGACCCGCTGGAGGTCCTTGACGTACTCGCCGGGGTACCAGTGGCGGCTGGAAAGCCAGGTCGTGAGCAACTCGAGCTTGGTCGGAGTGAGAGTGGCCTGGTGGATTGTCGCCATGGGCGGACTCTAAGCGATCGAGCGGGCACGCGCTGGCGCGCCCCGTCCGTGTGACCAACCGGCATTAATGAATTCTTCATTGCGTAACCGATCTTGTCCCCGCTGCTGACGTACTGTTTCCGCGTGCCGAACGCACCTGTGCTCGGTGACCTCGCCACCCCGGTGACCGTCGTCGCCGCGGACGTCGGCGTCGGTGCGATCGAGGCCATGATCAGGGCCGATCCGGACTGCCTCGGCCTGGTCGCCGACGACGGCGGCACCCTGTACGTACTCGACCGCGCCTACCTGGAAGCCGTCCTCGCCGGACGGCTCGGCTACGGCCGGGCGCTGCTGTTCCGCCGCCCGGCCCGGGCCGTCCTGCGCCGCCCGGCCCTGGTGCTGCCGGAGGGCACCGCCTGGGTCGACGCGGCCCGGGCCGTGCTGGCCCGCCCCAACTCGGCCAAGCCCAACCCGGTCGTCGTCCAGTTCGACGACGGCCGGCTCGGCATCGCCCCGGTCGGCCCCCTTGTAGAACACCTGAGCCGGCGTTATGAAACTCTCGCCCAGCAGGACGTCCTCACCGGCCTCGGCAACCGGCGCCGGCTCACCGAGGTGGCCGGCGCGGCCCTGGCCGGCTCCGACCGCCCGGTCGCGCTGATGCTGCTCGACCTGGACCGGTTCAAGGAGATCAACGACGAGCTCGGCCACACCCGCGGCGACGAGCTGCTGCGCCGGGTCGCGTCGGTGCTCGCCGCCGCGCCCGAGTTCGCCGAGGTGTTCCGGCTCGGCGGTGACGAGTTCGTGCTGCTGCTGGACGACCCGGCCGACGACCTGGAAAACCTAGGCCGCCGCCTGCTGCACGACATCCAGGGCCCGTTCACCGTGGCCGGCGTCCCGATCACCGTCGAGGCGTCGCTCGGCATCGCCCGCACCACCCCCGGCCACCGCGACCTGGCCGAACTCCTGGCCGGCGCGGACACCGCGATGTACGCCGCCAAACGCCACCGCACCGCCGTCGAACGATGGCGCCCCGAGTTGGCCGCCGGCACCGACCTGCGCCTGCAGGCCGAACTGCGCACCGCCATCGACCAGGGCGAGTTGGTGCTGCACTATCAGCCGCTTGTCGACGCCCGCACCGGCGCCGTCGTCTCGCTGGAGGCCCTGGTCCGCTGGGACCACCCCCGGCACGGCCTGCTGAGCCCGGCCGCGTTCCTGCCCGGCGCCGAACGCTCCGAGGTCATCCAGGCCCTCACCGACCGCGTGCTGAGCGAGGCGATCGCCCAGACCGCCCGCTGGCACCGAACCGGCTGGCCGGTCCCGGTCGCGGTCAACCTGCCGGCGCCGGTGCTGGCCCAGGACCGCATCGTCGGCGTGATCGAGGGCCTGCTCACCGAGCACCGCCTGCCGGCCGACGCTCTGATAGTCGAGATAACCGAGAGCGCCGTGATGACCCGCCCCGACCGAAGCGCCGACCACCTGCGAAAAATCCGAGAGCTGGGCGTACGGGTGGCCATGGACGACTTCGGCACGGGTTACACGTCACTCGCGTTGCTGACCCAGCTCCCGCTGGACGAGCTGAAACTGGACCAGACCTTCGTGCACGGCATCCACCACGCCCGGGAGCGGGCCATCGTGGAGGCGGTAGCGGCGATGGCCAAGGGCCTGCACCTGACCCTGGTGGCGGAGGGCGTGGAGGACCAGGAGACAGCCGACATCCTGACCGCGGCCGGCTTCGACGTCCTGCAGGGCTACCACTTCGGACGCCCGGTCCCACCGGATCGCCTCGACGTGGCTACACCAGCTCGCGTGCCCAGCTGACGGCCACCTCGGGATCGCTGCCGGTGGCGGCGTAGAGGGCGTCGATCAGCAACCACAGGCGGTCGGCGACCAGCGGGGGCTTTCCCAGGTCGCGGACCAGGTCGTCGATCTGGTGGCGGGTGTCTCGCAGATAAGCGCGGGCCACCCGGGCCGGGTCGTCGTCGGCGGTGGGGAACTCGGTCAGGTAGTTGCGGAAGGCGCAACCCCGATAGTCACCCCGGCGGGTCCAGGCGGCTACCTCGGCCACCAGGGCCACCAGCTGGGCGGCAGGGTCGGACGCTTCGGCGACGGCGGCGCCCGCGGAGCGGTCGCGCTCGGTGCGCACCTGCTCCAGGTACGCCGCGGCCAGGGCGGCCTTGCTGGGGAAATGGCGGTAGAGCATGTGTTTTCCGCAGGCCGCGGCCTCGATCACCTGGGCCATGCCGACCGCGCGGACGCCGTGTGTGTAGAACAGCGCGGTCGCGGTGGACAGGATGCGGTCGCGGCCGGTCGGGTCCGCTGGGCGTGGCATGAGTGACGAGTTTAACGGACCGATCAGTCCGGCAGGCGTTTAGTATCGGACCGGTCGGTCCGACAAAGGAGAAAGCCATGCGGGACGCGGTCATCGTCGATGCGGTACGCACTCCGATCGCCAAAGGCAAACCCGGCGGCGCCTATCACCAGGTGCATCCGGTCGACCTGCACGCGTACGTCCTCCGGGCGCTCGCCGAGCGCAACCACCTCGACCCGGCCGAGATCGACGACGTCATCGGGGGCACGGTCGGTCAGGTGGGGGAGCAGAGCACCAACGCCACCCGTCTCGCCGTACTCGCCGCGGGTTTTCCGGAATCTGTTCCGGGAGTGACCGTCGACCGGCAGTGCGGCAGCAGCCAGCAGGCCCTCAGCTTCGCCGCGCAGGGCGTGGTCGCGGGGGCCTACGACGTCGTGATCGCGTCCGGGGCCGAGTCGATGTCGCGGGTGCCGATCGGCAGTTCCGCCCTGGTCGGTGGGGTGCGCGCGGACGTGGGCGGGCCGGCCGTCGCGCGCCGCTACCCGGGCGGGCTGATCCCGCAGGGCATCAGCGCCGAGCTGATCGCCGCGAAGTGGGGGCTCAGCCGCACCCAGCTCGACGAGTTCTCGGCGACCAGCCATCAGCGGGCCGCCGAGGCGTGGAAGCTCGGCCACTTCGACGCGCAGATCACCCCGGTCACCGACCTGGCCACCGACGAGACGATCCGGCCGGGCACCGACGCCGCCGTCCTCGCCGGACTGCGGCCGGCCTTCGCGGATCCGCGCTGGACCGAGCGGTTCGGCGAGATCGACTGGAAGGTCACGGCCGGTAACTCCAGCCCGGTCAACGACGGGGCGGCGGGGCTGCTGGTCACCACCGGGGAGATCGCGCGGCGGCACGGGTGGCGGCCGCGGGCCCGCATCCACACCGTCGCGGTCACCGGCGACGACCCGGTCATGATGCTCACCGGGATCATCCCGGCCACCGCGAAAGTCCTGGCCAAGGCCGGTCTGGCGATCGGTGACATCGACGCGTTCGAGGTCAACGAGGCCTTCGCGTCGGTGGTGCTGGCCTGGCAGGCCGAGACCGGGGCGGACCTCGCCAAGGTCAACGTGGACGGCGGGGCGATCGCCATCGGTCACCCGCTCGGCGCCAGCGGGGCCCGGCTCGCCACCACCCTGCTGGGAGTTCTGGAACGCACCGGCGGGCGTTATGGATTGCAGACCATGTGCGAGGCAGGCGGCACCGCCAACGCGACCATCATCGAGCGCTTGGAGTTCTAGGACAGACTGGCCGGTATGTCGTCGACGTACCCGAGTCTGCTTGCCCGCACCCAGCGCTTCCGGCTCGGCCGTCCGCAGCGGCTCAGCCTGACCCCGGACGGGCGGCGGGTGCTGTTCCTGCGCTCCCGCGGCGGCGAGGACCCGGTGCGTCTGCTCTGGCAACTCGACCTCGAGACCGGGGTGGAACGCCTGCTGGCCGATCCGCTCGCGGGCGAGAACGCGCCTACGGCGCAGGAGCAGACCCGCCGGGAGCGGGCCCGCGATCAGGGTTCCGGCATCGTCGATTACAGCTTCGACCAGGGTGTACGGGTGGTCGCGTACACGGTCGCGCAGGAACTGCACCGGGTCGACCCGTGGACCGGGGACGGCGAGCGGCTGCCGGCCCGCACGCCGCTGACCGACGCGGTGCTCAGCCCGGACGGCAGCGCGGTGGCCTACGTGCATTCCGGTGCGCTGCGGCTGATCGGCGCGGACGGCACCGGCGACCGCACGCTGGCCGAACCGGAGAACCCGGACGTCACCTACGGCCTGGCCGAACACGTCGCGGCCGAGTCGATGGACCGCCAGCGCGGGCACTGGTGGTCACCGGCGTCCGACCGGCTCGCCGTGTGCCGGGTCGACAACGGACCGGTCGCCACCTGGTACCTGAGCGATCCGGCCCGGCCCGACGAGCCGCCGACCGCGCACCGCTACCCGGCCGCCGGCACCGCCAACGCCCTGGTCAGCCTGCACCTGCTCGACCGGGTCGGCGGCCGGGTCGACATCGATTTCGGGTGGGACGACTACGAATATCTGGTCGCCGTGGTGTGGGACGCGCACGGGCTGCTGGCGGTGTTGCAGAACCGTCCGCAGACAGTTCTACGAACCGTGGCCGTCGACCCGGACACCGGCCGGGTCGAGACCATCGCCGAGAGCCGCGACGCCGCCTGGACCCAGATCGTCCCCGGGGTGCCGTCGCGCACCGCGTCCGGCGCCCTGGTCGGCACCGCCGACCTCGGCGACACCCGCTACCTGACCGTCGACGGGCAACCGGTCACCCCGGCCGGGCTGCAGGTCGCCGAGGTGCACGGCTGCGACGGCGACACGGTCCTGTTCGGGGCGTCCGAGGAGCCGGCCGAACGGCACCTGTGGACGTGGACCCCCGGCACCGGCATCGAGCGGGTGACCACCCGGCCGGGGCGGTACTCGGGGATCCGGGCGGCCGGCACCACCGTGGTCAACGCGGCCACCCTGGACGGGCACGCGGTCACCGTCTCCGGCCGTACGGTCAAGGACCTGTCGGTGCCTTCCCCGTCCGTACCCCTGGTGTCTCTGTTGCGTGCCGGTGAGCGTGAGTTGCGGACGGCCGTGCTGTTTCCGGCCGGCTGGCAGGGTGAGCGGCTCCCGGTGCTGATGGATCCCTATGGCGGTCCGGCCGCGCAGCGGGTGGTCGCCGACCGCGACGCCTACTACGCGTCGCAGTGGTTCGCCGACCAGGGGTTCGCGGTGATCATCGCGGACGGGCGCGGCACCCCCGGGCGTGGACCGCGCTGGGAGCGGGCCGTTCACGGTGACCGGTCCACCAGTCTTCTAGAAGACCAGGTCGACGCGTTGCACTACGTCGCCGGCAAACATCCAGAACTCGACCTGACCCGAGTCGGTATCCGAGGCTGGTCGGCCGGCGGGTACCTGGCCGCGCTGGCCGTGCTGCGGCGGCCGGACGTCTTCCACGCCGCCGTCGCCGGCGCTCCCGTCACCGACCACCTGCTCTACGACACCCACTGGCAGGAGCGTTTCCTCGGCGATCCGCGGCTCGATCCGGACGCCTACCGCCGCTCGTCGCTCATCGACGACGCCGCCGGCCTGGAACGGCCGCTGATGCTGATCCACGGCCTGCGCGACGACAACGTCTACCCGGTGCACACCATGCGGCTGTCCGCGGCGCTGCTGGCCGCCGGCCGGCCGCACACCGTGCTGCCGCTGCCCGGCGCCAGTCACATGGCACCCGGCACCGACCTGCTCACCCCCCAACTGCGCTTCCTCCGAGAGGCGCTGAACATCCACTGAACGGCGTAGCCGGATCCGCTCCACAGTGGATCCACAGGTTCGGCGCCGGGGTCTAGCGTCGGCCGGTATGAGCGGGGGGTTACGGGTGGTGATCGTGTCCGGCAGTGGTGGGGTACTGCTGGACACGCTCGCCCTGCGCCCGTGGTGGCAGCGGCACGACACCTCGTGGGTGGCGGTGCCGGCCGCCGACACCGAGATCGCGCTGGCCGGCCTGCCGGTGACCTGGCAGGCCGACCCGCCCGGCTGGCCGCACACGGTCGCCGCGGTCTGGCGGGCCTATCACCACCTGCGCCGGTCGCGGCCCGACCTGCTGGTGTCGGCCGGGCGGCGGCTCACCGTGCCGTACTTCCTGGCCGCGCGCCTGCGCCGGGTGCCGGCCGTGTTCGTGGAGACCCTGACCCAGACGAGTACGCCGTGTGGCACCGCCCGCCTCAGCGCCCGCCTCGCCCGCGTCGTGCTGGTACAACGGCCGGACCGGGTGACCGCCCACCGGGACGCGGTGCTGGTGGGCGAGCTGTACTGATGGCCGGCATCCTGGTCACCGTCGGCATGGGACCGTGGGTTTTCGACCGGCTGATCCGGGCGGTCGAGCCGCTGTGCGCCTACCACGACGTGTTCGTGCAGACCGGCGCGTCGCCGGTGGTGCCGTCGTGCCCGCACGCCCGCTGGGTGCCGCTCGACGAGATGCAGCGCCGGCTGTCCGACGCCGACATCGTGATCACCCACGCCGGCAGCACGGTCCGGCTGGTGCAGCGCCTCGGGCGGGTGCCGATCGTGGTCGCCCGGCGGCGCTCCCTGGCCGAGACCGGCTCCGACCGGCAGGAGCATTTCCTACGCTCCGAAGAGCAGGCCGGACGGGTACGGGCGGTGTGGGACGCGTCCACCCTGCCCGACGCGGTGGCCTCGCACACGGCGGCCGCGGCCGGGCTGCTCGAGTCCCGCCCGTTGCCGGCCGCGATCTCCGACGAGGCCCTGACCGCCGCCCTCGACCGGGTCAGCCGCCGCCTGCTGGGCTTTCCCGGCCGGCCGTGAGAATGGCGGCCATCGAGGTGCGGACCCGGTCCGCGACCTCGGCCGGGTCGCCGGCCGGCAGTTTCCCGTCGAGATGCAGGAAGGCCAGGCCGTGCACCAGGGCCCAGCCGGCGGTGGCCAGGGCGGCGGCGTCGGCCTCCGGATAGGTGGTGGCGATCACCCGCTTCACGAACCGCCGGATCTCGGTCGCGGCCCGGACCCGCGGGTCGTCGGCGTCGTCGCAGGGATTGCCGAACATCAGCTGGAACAGTGCCGGCCGTTCGAGCGCGAACGCCACGTAGGCGACGCCCAACTCGGCCAGCCCGCCCGCCCCGGCGAGCCGTTCGCCCAGGTCACGGAAGCCCTCGGTGGCCAGCGCGGACTCCAGAGCGTCCTTGTCGGCGTAGTGCCGGTAGGGGGCGGTCGCCGACACCCCGGCCCGCTTGGCCACCGCGCGCAACGAGAACGGCTCGCCCGCCTCGAGCATCTCGGTGGCCGACCGGAGCAGGGCAGCCCGCAGATCGCCGTGATGATAGCCATCCCGTGCCGATGTTGACACTGCTCACTTCCCCGGTATGTTTGCGCTGTTAACTTTCATCGTACGGCTGGTAGGGAACCACTATGACCGCGCCGCTCGTCCTCATCGCACCGGCCATGGGCATCGGGTCCGCCTATTACCGCCCGCTCGTCGAGGACTTCCAGCGACGCGGGTGGCCGGCCCGGGCGCTGGGGCGGCGCGGCTTCGAGCGCGGACAGCCGAGGGCGAGCCGGGTCAACGACTGGTCCTACGCCGACGAGATCGAGGACATCGCCCAGGCGGTCGCGCAGGGCCGGGCCGAGGAACCCGACCGGCCGGTGCTGCTGCTCGGGCACAGTCTCGGCGCCCAGCTGGCCGCCGGCCACGAGCTGAGCCGCGACCCGGTCGACGGGGTCGTCACCGTCGGCGGTGCGCTGCCTTACCACCGGCACTATCCGCTCGGCGGGGCGCACATCCTGGCGCTGGCGACGGTCATCGTGCCGGTGCTGACCGCGGCGTACGGCTATCTCCCCAAACCGGCCTTCGGCGGCCCCGGCGCCCGGACCCTGATGCGGGAATGGGCCCGGATCGCGGTGTCGGACCGGCTGCCCTTCCCGGCGGACGGGTTGGTACAGACGCCGTCCCTGGTGGTCAGCCTGGGCGGCGACAACTACGCGCCGTCCCGCGCGGTCGACGCCTTCGCCGCCCGGCTGTTCGACCCCGCACACACGACCCGCTGGGAGTACCGCCGCGCCGACGTGCGCCCCGGGCACAGCAACGGCCACGTCACCTGGGTCCGCGGCGCCGGCCAGGTGGTGGACCGGGTGGTGACCTGGTGGGACTCCCAGCCGACGAAGATCAGCTCGCGAGGACCATCGCCCGTCGATCATCGAGATCGATGATCCGGTCGACCCGGTCCAGGCCCTCGCGGCGGTGGGTCAGCAAGAGGACGGTACGGCCGGTGGTCGCGTCCAGCAGGTCGGCCATCAGGCTCTCGGCCAGGTCGGCGTCGAGCCCTTCGGTCGGTTCGTCGAGGATGAGGATCTCCGGGTCGGCCAGCAGCGCACGGGCAATAGCGAGCCGGCGCGCCTGCCCACCGGACATGGTCGTGCCCCCGGTCCCCAGCCAGGTGCCCAGCCCGTCGGGGAGCCCGGCGAGCCAGCCACCGAGCCGGACCCGATCGATCGCGGCGCGCAGCTCGGCGTCGGTAGCGGCGGGCCGGGCGAGCCGCAGGTTCTCCCGAACGGTCGACGCGAAGATGTGACCGGTGTCGTCCCCGGCCAGCACGATCCGCCCGCGCACCGCCGCTTCCGGGAGGGCACACAGATCCCGCCCGTCACCGATGGTGATCGTCCCGGCCCGGGGGTCGAGCAGCCGGGCGAGCGCCGCCCCGAGCGTGGACTTACCCGAGCCGGAGCGACCAGTCACCGCAACCCGAGCCCCAGCCGGAAGGTCAAGGTCGAAGCCGCGCAGAACCGGTTCCCGATCCGGCTCCCAGCCAGCGGAAAGCCCTCGCACGGAGAGATCACCGAGCACGCCGGCCGGCCGATCCCCGTCGGCAGGTGGCGGGTTGTCCGTGGGGAAGACGGCCGGGACCTCGGTGGAGGTCAAGTCGGCCAGGCGAAGGGTGGCGCCCGCTTCGCGGCGGCGGGCTATGGCTGCGTCGGGCAGGGTGAGGATGGTTTCGCCGAGGGCCACGACGGCCAGCAGGAGTACGGCTTTCCACTCAGGCGCGAGGGTGGTGCCGGCCAGGGACCAGGCGGCGCCGGTGACGGCGATGCCCCAGCCCAGGTGGGCGGTGGCAATGGCTCGGCCGGCGGTTCGGGCCGCTCGGGATTCCAGGGCCGCGAGCGTGCGGCTGCGGTTTTCCGGTACCGGGCTGCCGGCCGGTAGTTCCTCCAGGCCGTCGACGGTCTCCACCATGGCGTCCCGCAGGCGGGTGCGGGCGGTCGCGGTCGCGGAGTCCTCGCGGGTGGTTTGGCGGGCGGCCAGGGCGGGGGCCAGGACGGCCGCCACCAGGAGCCCGGCGGCCAAGGGGAGAGCCAGGGCCGGCGCCAGGGCTACGACGGTGGCCAGAGCCACGGCCAGGGTCACGGCGGCGCTCGCGGCGGGGAGCCGGCCCCGGAGCAGGCCGTCCACCCGGGCATCCACGTCGGCGGCCACCCGGTCCAGCAGGTCGCCGCGGCGGCGCAGGTTCGGCCCGGGGGTGCGGGGGATCAGTGCGGAGTAGACGCTCGCCCGCCGGTGGCCCAGGCGGGCGAAGGCGATGTCGTGGGCGAGCAGCCGTTCCAGGTAGCGCAGCAACGGCCGCGCCACAGCGCTGCCGCGCACCAGCACCACGGCGGCCGAGAGGGTGAGGACCGGCGGCAGGGTGGCGGCGCGCACCAGCAACCAGGCAGCCGCACCGGTCAGCAGAACCCCTGCCAGCGACGATCCACTGCCGAGAGCAACCGCGACCGGCCAGCTGAAGGCGCGCCGCCGCTCACTCCGCGATCTTGCGGAGTTGCTGTTAGGTCCTGACGGCAACTCCGCAAGATCGCGGAGAACTGCCCGCGAGCGGAGGCTCCCCGAAGATCGACTTACCGCTGAGCCGCCACCAACCTCGGACCCGGGCCTACCGCGAGAGGTGTCTGGTGCTTGCCTTGGGCCGGGGTCTTCGGTGGCGGTGGGCGCGATGAGTGGGCTGGGCGGCGGGGCGAGGTCGGTGACCCGGTCGGCGGCGGCCAGTAGAGCGGGGCGGTGGGCCACCACCAGGATGGCGGAGCCGGCTTCGGCGGCCGCCCGGAGCTGGGCGATCACCTGACGTTCGGTCTCCGGGTCCAGGTGGGCGGTGGGCTCGTCGAGCAGCAGGGTCGTCGGTGTCGCGGCGGCCTGGTGCAGGAGAGCGGCCAGGGCCAGGCGGTGCCGCTGGCCGGCGGAGACGCCGGTGCCGTGGTCGCCGAGCGGGGTTTCCGAGGTGAGCTCGCCGGTCAGGCCGACCTCGGCCAGGGCCGCCTCGGCTCCGCCGCCGGGGAAGAGGTCGGCGACCGTGCGGGCGTGCGGCAGGGTGGGCCGCTGCGGGAGGTATCGGGTCTCGCCGGCAGTGACCGCGCCGGTCCGGGCCGGGTGCAAGCCGGCCAGGACGCGCAGGGCGGTCGTCTTGCCGGCCCCGGACGGCCCGCTCAGCGCGACGATCTCGCCGGCCGCAATGGTCAGCGCCGGCAGGACGAGCGCGTCGGAGGCCGTGCCGGGATAGCGGGCGCGAAGCCCCGAGACAAAAACGCCAACCGGCCCCGGCCAGGCGGCGGTGACCGGGCGCGGTGCGGTGGCGGGGTCGTGGAGGACCTCGTCGATGTCGTCTATGGCGGCGGTGGCGTCCGTCGCCGCGTGGTAGCGGGTGGCCATCTCGCGCAGTGGGCGGTAGGCCTCGGGGGCCAGCAGGATCACCAGCAGGGCGGGGGCCAGGGGGAGGTGGCCGGCGGCTACCCGGAGGCCGGCTTCGACCGCGATCAGGCCGACCGACAGGGTGCCGACCAGGTCGAGGGCGGTCGACGACAGGAACGCCACCCGCAGCACCCGGAGAGTCGCCGTGCGGTGCTTGTCGGTCAGGGCGGCGATGGTGCTGGTCTGGCGTTCGGCGCGGCCGAAGATTCGCAGGGTGGGCAGGCCGCGGACCACGTCCAGGAAGTGGCCGGCCAGGCGGGCGTCGGCCTGCCAGCGTGCGCGGGCCCGGGCCTCGGTGGCCCAGCCGATCAGGGCGCCCAGCACCGGGATCAGCGGCAGGGTGACCAGGGCGATCAGCGCCGAGGCCGGGTCGACCACGGCCATCACGACGATGACCAGCGGCGGCAGGGCGACCCCGAGGACGACCGACGGCAGGTAGCCGCTGAACCACGGGCGCAGGGTGTCGAGGCCGGTGGTCAGGACGGTGGTGAGGCGGCCGGCGCCGAACCGGGCCACCCACGCCGGGCCGCGCCGGGGCAGGGCGTGCAGCAGGCGGCGGCGCAGCTCGTCGGTCACTCGCGCCGCGGTGCGGACGGCTACCACCTGCTCGGCCCAGGACAGGGCGGCGCGGGCGGCGTACGCCCCGGCCAGTAGCGCGACCGCCCACCCGCGCCGCTCCGCGATGATCAGGGTGAGTGCGACGGCGATCGCGATGGTGGCGGCCGCCTGGCCGGCGCCGAGCACGGCCAGCGCGGCCACCCCGGCCCGGCTGCTGCGCGCGTGGCGCAGCAGCCGCGGGTCGATCGGCCCCCGACCGGCCTTCCGGGTCATGACGGGACCCGTTCGCTGGCTACCCGGCGGCGGAAGACCACGTACGAAAACGCCTGGTAGGCCAGGACGCCCGGCAGGATCACCACGCCGAACTCGGTCAGCAAGGTCAGGGCGGTGGGGGTGGCGGCGGCCGCGGTCATCGTCAGTGACCAGGAGTCGTTGAGGGTGCTGGGCAGGACCACGTGGCCGTGGGCGGTCAGCACCGCCACCACCGCGCCGGCTACGGCCAGGGCGGTGGTGGCGAAGGCCAGCGCCTCGCGGCCGTTGCGGGCCAGCATGCCGGCCGCCAGCGAGATCGCGGCGGCGGCCAGGACCAGGCGGGACGACATCGCTATCCCGGCCAGCACCAGCACGGCCGCGCCGCCGGTGCCCAGCCAGCGGGCCAGGGTGCGGGCCCGGCGGCGGACCGGGCCGGTGGTGCGCAGGGCCAGGAAGGTGGCGCCCAGCAGCAGCGCGGCGAAGAGAGCCGCGGCGGCGCCCAGGGCGGCCGCGGGGGTGAGGATCGGGTCGAGGCTGCGGGACAGGCCGCCGCCGCGCACCGAACCGTCGGGGCCCAGCGCCAGGCCCTGGACGAAGACGGCCAGCAACGCACCCCACAGCAGCACGATCGCGCCCGAGCTCAGCGCCAGGAACAGGTCGCAGCGCCGCCGCCAGGCGGCATCGGGGCCCTTGCCGCGGAACTCGAGAGTTACACCTCGGACGGCCAGCAGTAGTAGAAGACCGGCCATCGGGAGATACAGACCGGAGAGCAGGGCGCTGTACCAGGCGGGGAACGCCGCGAACGTCACCCCGATCGCGGCCACCAGCCACACCTCGTTGCCGTCCCAGAACGGTCCGATCGTGCGGACGATCGCGCCGCGCTCGTGGTCGTCCCGGCCCAGGAGGGGTTCTAGAACTCCCACGCCGAAATCGAAACCCTCGAGGACGAAGAACAGGACCCAGGCGAGTACGACGATCCAGAACCAGAAGGTGATCACGGAGCTGTCCCCTCAGTAGACGGGCGCGGGTTCGGCGGAATCTTCGGACGGTGTTTCGGCGGGGTGCAGCGGCTGACGGGACACGTGCCGGATCACCCGGAACCAGGCGACGGCCAGCACGCCGTAGACGACCGTGAAGCCGATCAGCGACGCCAGGACCTCGCCGCTGGTCAGGCCGGGGGAGATGCCGTCGGCGACCTTCGAGATGCCGAAGGCGATCCACGGCTGCCGGGCGGTCTCGGTGAAGATCCAGCCGAGCGTGTTGGCCGCGGCCGGCAACACCGGGATCAGCGGCAGCCAGCGGGTCAGCCAGGTGGGGGCGTCGCGGTTCTTACGCGTACGCCACAGGTAGTAGGCGGCGATCGCCGCCGCCAGCATGCCGGCGCCGATCATCAGCCGGAACGTCCAGAAGGCGACCGGGATCATCGGGATGTAGCTGCCGGGGCCGTACTGCGCGGCGTACTGGGCCTGCAGGTCGTCCAGGCCCTGGACGGTGGCGCCGGGGGAGCCCTTGGCCAGGATCGACAGCAGCCAGGGGATATCCAGCGAGAACGACGGGAACGGCGGGCCGGTGGTGACGATCGAGAACGGCGCGCCCTTGGTCGTCTCGTAGAGGGCTTCGGCGGCGGCCATCTTCATCGGCTGGACCTCGGTGATCACCTTGCCGAGGTGGTCGCCGGTCAGCGCGGTCATCGCCCCACCGGCGACCATCAGCCAGGCGCCCAGCCGGGCCAGGGTGCGATGCGCGGGCTCGGCGGCCAGGCGCCACACCGCGATGGCGAGCAGCAGCGCGCCGCCGACCATCGCCGCGCCGGCCAGGGTGTGCGGGAAGGCGGCCAGGTTCACCTTGTTGAGCAGCAGCTCGTGGAAGGAGGTGAGACGGGCGCGTCCGGTGGTGGGGTCCAGCGCGTACGCGATCGGATTCTGCATGAAGCTGTTGGCGGCCAGGATGATGAACGCCGACAGGACCGTGCCCAGCGACACGATGACGATGGTGGCCGCGTGCAGCAGGCGGGGAAGGCGGTCCCAGCCGAAATACCACAGGGCCAGGAACGTGGCCTCGAGGAAGAACGCGAGCATGCCCTCGATGGCCAGCGTCGGGCCGAAGACGTCGCCGTAGAACTTGGCGAACGCACTCCAGCCCATCCCGAACTGGAACTCCTGGACGAGCCCGGTGACCACGCCGACCGCGAACGTGACGATCAGCAGCTTGCCGACGAACTTGGTCAGGTCGAGATAGCGCTCCCGGCGGGTGCGCAGCCAGGCGATCTCCAGACCGGCCGCCACCGCGGCCAGGCTGATCGACAGCGGCACGAAGAAGTAGTGGTAGATCGTGACGACCGCGAACTGCAGCCGGGTCAGGTCCAGCACGTCCATGAGCACCCCTCTACGACGTCTCGTAGTAGATACTACGACGCGTAGTACGACGCCGTGCAGTAGGATGGGCCACATGGCACTCGGGGACCTCGAACGCGAGGTCATGACGCAGTTGTGGGACTCGGCCGAGCCGCTTACCGTGCGGCAGGTGCACGAGGGGCTCAGCCGCGACCGCGACCTGGCCTACACGACCGTGATGACCGTGCTCGACCGGCTCGCCAAGAAGGGCGTGGTCGTGCAGCAGAAGGCCGACCGCGCCTATCGCTACACCCCGGCGCAGACCCGCGAGGAGATGACCGCCTCGGTCATGCTCGACGCGCTCACCGCCAGCCCCGACCAGGACGCGGCGCTCGCCTATTTCGTCGGCCGGCTCCCGCCGTCCGCGCTGGCCGCCGCCATCGAGGCCGCCAAAAAGAGATGACCGCGCTCCTGCTGGGTGCGCTCGGCCTGACGCTCTCGCTGGTCGTGCCGGGCATTCTGGCGAATGCCGACTGGCCCGACCGGGCGCCGGCTGCCGCCGTCTTCCTCTGGCAGGCGATCACCCTGGCCGGGGTGCTTTGCGCACTCGGCGTCGTGCTCGCGGCCCCAGAGGAGCTGACGCGTACGTCGGACAAGCCCTTTGGCGCGGCCGCTCTGGTCGCGGCGCTCGTGGTCGCGGCGGTGATCGTGCTGCGGCTGCTCTGGTCGCTCTACGGCGTCTCGAAACGCTCCCGGGTGCGCCGGGAGCGGCACCGGCTGCTCGTCGACCTGCTCGACCGGGTCGAGCAGCGGCAGGAACTCGGCGCCGACAACGTGCGCGTGCTGCAGGGCGCGCTGCCGCTCGCCTACTGCGTGCCCGGCCGGGAAGCCCGGGTCGTGCTCTCCGACGGCGTGCTGCAGGTGCTGGACCGGCCGGAGATCGACGCGGTGCTCGCCCACGAGCAGACCCACCTGCGGCACCGGCACGAGGTGGTGATGGAGTCGTTCACCGCGTTCTACCGGGCGGTGCCGCGTCCACTCCGTAGCCGGGCACCGCTTGACGCCGTACACCTGCTGCTGGAGATGGTGGCCGACGATGCCGCGAGTCGCCGCACCGGGCCGGGGCCGCTGCGGGCCGCGTTGGAGCGGTTGAGCGACGCTGTTCCGCTCGCCGAAGGCGTGGCGGCCGACCCGAAGGGCGATGCGCGGCGCCGTCGGATGGCCCGGCTGGCGGTGTCGCACACCCGGTCCGTCGGCCTCAACGCGGTCGTCACGGCCGCCGCCCTGGGCCTGCTGGTATTACCCACCGTGATCCTGGTGGTGCCGTGGCTGGGCGAGGCGCTGGATAAATGGCCGTTGAGATAACGCTCCGTGGTTGAGGGCGTGCAAGCAGTTTCCCTGTCGTGCCTGCTTCAGTTAACGACTTGATCCGGAGTACGGTGGTCCCCGGTCTGGCAGCCCCCCATCGTCCAACCGGGCGATCTGACGGACCACCGCCTAATCGCCATTCGTGGCGAACCGGGGACCCGTGTAGTTGGGGTGAAGCCGCGCAATTCCGGCGGCCGGGCGCGCTTCCCGCTCGAACCCGTCAGCTAACCCGGTCGGCGGCCGAGGGAAGAAAGGACTACGCACCTACGTGAAACGGATTGGGGCGCGACGCGCCGCAGTTCTGCGTGGACTCGTCTGTGTCGTCGCGGCGGCCGGGATCGTTGTCACCGGACCCTCCGTGGCGCAGGCGGCACCCTCCCCGGCCAGCGTCGAGGCCCAGATCGACAAGCAGTGGAACGAACTCGAGCCGGTCATCGAGCAGTACAACGACGTGCACGGCAAACTGCTCAAGAACCAGGCTCAGCAGAAGAAGCTCGCCTCGCAGATCACCCCGCTGCAGGTGCAGGTCGACGTCGCGCTGTCACAGGTGCGGGGTCTGGCGACGGACGCGTACATGCAGGGCTCACCGAACGCGCTCAACGCCATGATCATCACCGGATCGCCGACCGGGCTGACCGCCAAGCTGACCTACCTCGATCAGCTGGCACGCCATCAGCAGGACCAGATCGCCGGCGTCGCGAAACTTCGCGACAAGTACGCGAGTACCAAGTCGGACCTGGACGTGCTGACCAGCTCGATCGCCGCGCGCGACGCCGACCTCGGCAAGCGCAAGGCGGCGATCGAAAAGAAGATCAACGACCTGCAGAAACTGCGGATCCAGGCGTACGGGGCGGCCGGCGAGTCGGACGGCCCGTACAAGACCGGTCCGTGTCCCGTCACCTACTCCAACGACAAGGGTGGCCGTGCGGCGCAGCGTGCCTGCGACCTCATCGGCAAGCCCTACGTCTTCGGTTCCAACGGTCCGAACAGTTACGACTGCTCGGGCCTGACGCAGGCGGCGTGGGCCAGCGTGGGCGTCTCCCTCGAGCACTACACGAAAGACCAGTGGAACGAGGGCAAGGCGGTCTCCCGCAGCGAACTGCAACCGGGCGACCTGGTCTTCTACTATCCGGGCAGCCTCCACCACGTGGCCATCTATATCGGTGGCGGCATGGTGGTGCACGCCCCGCACACGGGCGACCATGTGCGGATGGCGACGATCGAGCGAGGACCGATCGCCGGATATCGGCGACCGGGCTAGAGATCTTGTAGTTACGGGCCGCCGGATTGTCTCCGGCGGCCCGTTTTTTTTATCCCTCGACTCGGTGCGTGGCCCAGAACGAGGTCAGGTCGGTCGTGGTGGCGGCCTGCGCGGCGGCCTTGAAGTCGGCGACCGTCGAGACGCCGTACCAGTGACTCGCGGCGTACGACTTGAGCAGGTTTGTCATGGCGGTGGTGCCGATCAGACGGCGCAGATCGTGCAACGTGCACTTGCCGTATCCGTAGATCACGGTGCTGTAGCGGCTCGAGTGCGCGTCCCAGTAGGCCATCGAGTTGGTCAGCTTCTCCGCCGACGACTGCCAGGTGATGCCGCAGCCCGAGCCGGTCTTGTTGAAGTACAGGTCGGTGGCGTAATCGGTGAAGCCCTCGTCCAGCCACGGCGTCGTGTACTCGTCGTCGCCGACGATCCCGTAGAACCACTGGTGCGCCAGCTCGTGGGCCAGGGCGGTGGAGCTGACCACGTCGAGTACGAAGCCCGGGTACTCCATCCCACCGAACCAGTAGCCGTTGTCCAGGACCACGTCGGCCTCGCCGTACGGGTAGGCGCCGAACCGGCCGGAGTGCGCATCCAGGGCGGCCTTGGCCGTGCTGAGCATGGAGTTGGCGTTGGTGGTGCTGATCGAGCTCACCGAGTAGACGTTGACGGCCACGCCACCCGCGGTGGTCCCGGAGATCTTCTTGAACGGCCCGGCGGCCCAGGCGAACTCCCGCACCTGCTTCCCGGCGGCCTTCGTGACCGTACGGCCGGTGCTGCCGGCCGTGTCGGTCGACGTGCCGGTGGCCGGCGCCGAGATGGTGCTCGGGTGATCGAGGCTCACGGTGTAGTCCGAGGCGAGCGCGTAGAAGCTCTCCCCGTTGTTGGTGTACGGGTCGAGGTGCCAGCCGGCCGCGTCGCGGACCGCGAGCACCGGGATCGCGTTGCCGATGTAGTAGTAGCTGCCGTTGTGGCCGAACCGGTCGATCCCCTCGGTGACCGTGATCGACACGTCGAAGCCGATGCTGCCGCTCGCACCCTGGGCCAGCGGTGCCGACAGCGTGATCTTCAGGGCCGTGCAGGCGACCTCGAGCGTGCCTGCGGTGCCACCGGTGACGTTGCTGACCTTGATCGGCAGGGTGGTGCAGGTGCCGTGCGCGTTGTCCCACAACCGCAGGTAGACCTCGGTGAGGGCGACCGCGGAGGCGTTGGTGAAGGTGACGCTCTCGTGCCCGGTCCAGACCCCGCCGGTGGCGTTACTGGTCAGGCTGATCGTGTACGCCGGGGTGGCCGGAGTACGGGTCGCGTCGGCCGCTGCGTGGGCCGGGGTGGCCGGCACGGCGATGCCCGCAACGATCGCGAGCAGAGCCGGGATAATGCGTCTAATCATTCGACGAGCTTGAATGTTTTCTTACATGCTGGGCAACGGGGGAATCCCTTGCTTGTGGTGCTTGTGCAGCTTGACAAGCAGGCGGGTGAGTTCTTCGCGCTCGGTTTCATCCAGCGGCTCGAGCAGTGAGTCCTGGATCGAGGCCACGGTCTTGGTGAGTTCTTTGGCGCGCTTCCGGCCGGTCGGGGTGATGGTGACGAGGTAGCGGCGCTTGTCCGTCTTGTCCATGCTGCGCATGACGTAGCCGTTGGCCTGGAGGTCGTTGATGGTCGCGACCATGTCGCTAGGGTAGATGCCGGTGCGGCGGCCGAGGTTGGCTTGGGTGGTCGGTCCCTCGGTGTCCAATGAGGTCAGGACGCGGTAGTGGTAGCCGCGCGCGCCGGCCGCCGAGAAGCCCTCGCTGACGAGTCGACCCGCGTAAGCGGCGTTCTGATTGAGCAGCCAACTCGGCAGGTGTTCCATGCGCAGACCCTAACATTCGTCGCCCTAACGTTAGTGGGCCTAACGTTTACGTCACAAACGTTAGGGTGACTAACGTTAGTCGGCCTAACGTTAGGGGCATGAACGAATTTGAGGTGCACGTTTCGGAAGCTGACCTTGACGACCTTCGGGACCGGCTCGGGCGCACTCGCTGGCCTGATGAGCTGCCTGGGAGCGGCTGGGATTACGGCATTCCGCTCGAACGCGTCCAGCACCTGGCCGCCGCCTGGCAGAACTACGACTGGCGGCGCCACGAGGCCCGCCTCAACGCGTACCCCCAGTTCACCACCACGATCGACGGCGAGAACGTCTGGTTCCTGCACATCCGGTCGGCCGACCCCAACGCGCTCCCGCTCATCCTCACCCACGGCTGGCCCGGCTCGCCGGTCGAGTTCCTCGACCTGATCCCGCTGCTCACGCCGCATTTCCACCTGGTCATCCCGGCAATCCCGGGATACAGCTTCTCCGGCCCGACCCGCTCACGCGGCCGGGGCCTCCGATGGGTGGCTGAGGCCTGGTCGACGCTGATGGCTCGCCTGGGGTACGACCGGTACGGCGCCCAGGGCGGCGACTGGGGCTCCGGCATCTCGCAGCTGCTGGGCTCGCTGGACCAGGATCACGTGGCCGGCGTACACGTCAATTTCCTGCCCACCGGCGGCCCCTACGACGGCCCGCTGAGCCCGGAAGACCAGGCCCGGCTGGCCAGGACCCAAAAGCAGGCCGCCAACCGCCACCCGCACCAGGTCCAGTTCGCGGCGGCCCCGCAGACCGTCGCCTACGCGCTCACCGACTCGCCGGTGGGCCAGCTGGCGTTCCTGGCCGAGAAGTTCACGACCTGGGCCGACCCCGCGCACCCGATCCCCGACGAGACGATCCTCGACGACGTCATGCACTACTGGCTGACCCGGACCGCCGCCTCCTCCTCGCGCCTGATCAAGGAGACCGGGCTGGGCGGCAAGCCGGCTCCGTGCCCGGTGCCGCTGGGGGTGGCGGTGCTGCCGTACGACATCGTCCAGTCGGTGCGGCCGCTGGTCGAGCAGAATCACGACGTACGCCGATGGTCGGAATTTTCGCGTGGCGGCCATTTCGCCGCGCTGGAGGTCCCGGCGCTCCTCGCCGCGGATATCGCGGCGTTCTTCGGGAGCCTGTGACAGCGCCGGGATCTTGTCAGGGGGTGCGGGCATAATTCACTTCCATGAGCGACTCGCCCTTGATCGACAGCCTGCTCTCGGCCGTCGAGGCCCGGCCGGATGATCTGCCGCTGCGCCTGCACCTCGCCGAGTTGCTGGTGGGGGCGGGGCGCGGGGCGGAGGCGATCGGGCACGCCGCTCAGGTCCTGGCCCGTGACCCGGCCAACGCGACCGCGCAGCGGCTGATGACGTCGGCGCTGGCCCCCGCCGCCGATAAAGCCGAGAAACCTGACGAAAAGGTCGACTGGGCGGCCATGGAGCAGGACCTCGGCGATATCGTGCCGCCGCGTTTCGCCAAGGCCGCCGACGAGCCCGACCCGGTGCAGGGGCACGCCGACCGCACCTTCGACGTCGAGACCTCCACCATCACCCTGGCCGACGTGGGTGGCATGCAGGAGGTCAAGAAGCGCCTCGAGGTCTCCTTCCTGGGGCCGCTGAAGAACCCGAAACTGCGCAGCCTGTTCGGCAAGAGCCTGCGCGGTGGCCTGTTGCTCTACGGGCCGCCCGGCTGCGGCAAGACGTTCCTGGCCCGGGCGGTCGCGGGCGAGATGGGGGCCGCGTTCATCTCGCTGTCGATCACCGACGTGCTGAACATGTGGGTGGGCAGCTCCGAGCGCAACCTGCACGACCTGTTCGACTCCGCCCGCGGGCACGCGCCGTGCGTGCTGTTCCTCGACGAGATCGACGCGCTCGGCCACAAGCGCAGCCAGCTCAACTCGTCGTCGATGCGCACGGTGGTCAACCAGCTGCTCACCGAGCTCGACGGGGTTGACGGCAACAACGACGGCGTCTTCGTGCTGGCCGCCACCAACGCACCGTGGGACATCGACTCGGCCCTGCGCCGGCCGGGCCGGCTCGACCGTACGCTGCTGGTGCTGCCGCCCGACACGGCCGCCCGGGCCGCGATCCTGGAATACCACCTGCGCGACCGCCCGGTGGCCGGCATCGACCTCGGCAAGATCGCCGACGTGACCGAGCACTACTCGGGTGCCGACCTGGCCCACGTGTGCGAGACGGCCGCCGAGTTCGCCATGCGCGACTCGATCGCCACCGGCGAGATCCGCATGATCGGCCAGGCCGACATGGTGGCCGCGGTGCGCGAGGTGCGGCCGTCCACCGACGCCTGGTTCGCGACGGCCCGCAACGTGGCGATGTTCGCCAACGAGAGCGGGGAATACGACGACCTGGCCGCCTATCTGAAGAAGCGCAAGCGCTCTTGATCCCGGACACGTGCCGCCGGGTCGGCCGATGACTTTCGACGACGCCTACTGGCAGGCGCAGCGGCTCGCCCAGGTCGGGCGATACGAAGAGGCCGAGCGGATCGCCCGCGACGGCCTGGCCGCGGACCCGCAGGACGCGCGCCTGCTCACGCTGCTCGCGTCGGTGCTGCGGCTGCGCCGGGAGTACGCGTCGGCCCTGCTCACCGTGACCGCGGCGATCGAGGCGGCGCCGCACTCGGCCGACGCGCACGCCGAGCGGGCCGAGTGCCTGCTGCTGCTGATCCGCTCCAAGGAGGCGGTCGAGGCGGCCACCGAGGCGGTCCGGCTGGCGCCGAACGACCCGGCCGGGCACCTCGTGCTGGCCCGGGCGCTGGCCTCGACCCGCGACTACGACCGGGCCCGGCAGGTCGCCGCGTATGGGTTGTCGATGGCGCCGCGCTCGGTCGAGGCCCTGCTGACGGTGGCCGACGTGGAACGCGACGCCGGCAACCGGGAGGCCGCGACGGCGGCGGCCCAGGCCGCCCTGGCCATCGATCCGGAGAACGCGTACGGCCGGTGGCTGATCGCCATGCTCGACGCGGAACGGCTGAACGTGCGCCGGTCGATGCGCGGGCTGCGCGACGTCGCCCGCGACAACCCGGCCCGCCCCGACCTGATCTCGATGACCTGGCCGATCCGGGGCGTGCTCAGCGGCCTGCGCCGCGGGCTGGCCGTGGGCGCGCTGCTGGTCTGCGCGTGCCTGATCGCCGGGCACTGGTGGACGCACGCGGTGACCTTCGCCCGCATCCTGTCCGCGGTCCTGGCCGCCGTGCTCGCCGGGTTCACCGCCCGGGTGCTGCTGCCGGCCGGCAAGCTGCCGTGGCGGTGCCTGCCGCTGTTGCCACCGCTGATGCGCCGGGCCAACATCGCCGGCCTGGCGGTGGTCGCCGTCGCGGTGCTGTTCCTGGTCGCCCACTCGGTGACCGGCGGGTGGGGGTGGGCGCTGGCCGCGCTCCTGCTCGCGCCGGTGCTGTGGGGATTGAGCTGGCTGGAGCTGCTGTCCGCCGGGTTCGACGACCCCGGCTACCGGCAGGCGTTCCGCGATCTGGCCGGCGAGTTCCGCGAGTGGTGGCAGACCACCAAGAAGGACCTCCGCGAGGCCTGGTCCGACACCCCGAAGCCCCCGGACCGCAACGGCGACCACCGCTGACCCCGGCGGTGGCCGCGCCAACCGCTGATCCCGGCGGCACTCGCGCCAACCGGCTGACCCCGGCGGTGGCCGCGGCAACCGCTGACCGCTGACGCTGCCCGGCCAGGTGCGGAGCCGGGCAGCGTCAAAAGGTCAGCAGTTGCGCAGCTCCGGGGACTGGTTGAGCAGCTGGCCGCGCGGCGAGACGAACGCCTGGTAACGGTCGTTGCCCACGGCGTTGAACGAGAAGGCCGCCACCCGGTGGCAGTTCTGGAACGCCAGCTTGGCGCCGAAGTGCCGCTCCAGCCCGCCGCGGATCGCGTCGCTGGCCAGCGCGCGCAGCAACTGCCCGCGCTCGGTCTCGCTCGGCGGCGGCACCTCGTGGTCGGCGAACTCGGCGCCACCGGAGCGCAGGTCGGTCATCACCTTGCTGACGACCTCCCAGGCGTACGGGAGGGACTCGCGCACGCAGGCCACGAACTCGGCGTCGGAGACGTCGCCGCGCTCGGCGATGGACAGCAGGTCGGGGGAGACGTTGAGCGACATGGGTTTCCTCTCAAATGCGGTCATAGAACCGGGCAGGTCCATCTTGTTGGAAACGATTCCCATTAGCAAGTAGCCGTCACTCGTTCGGTAGCCTGTCGTCACTGAGCCGGAAGGCGGGTGGCCCGATGAGACCCGATAACACGACCGACCCGGCGGCGACCGCGCTGAACTGGCCGGACTGCCGAAATGCCCGCGACCTGGGCGGTCTGCCCACGGTGGACGGCGGCGTCACCCGCGCGGGGGTTCTCTACCGCGCCGACGGCCTCTTCCGGCTGACCCCGGCCGGCATCGCCGCGATCCGGGCCGCCGGCATCAGCCGGATCCTCGACCTGCGCTGGCCGTGGGAGTGCGAACGGCACCCGAGCCCGTTCGCCGGCGACCCGCTCTACCTGCACGTGCCGCTGCTGGAGGACGTGCTGTCCTACGATCCGCCGCACGACTCGTACGGCCCGATGCTCGACCACAACGGTGACCGCATCGCCCGAGCCTTCTCCGCGCTGGCCACGGCGCCGCCCGGCGGCGTCCTGATTCATTGCCACGGCGGCCGCGACCGCACCGGCGGCCTGATCGCCCTGGCCCTGGCCGTGGCCGGGGTGACCCCGGAGGCGATCGTCGCCGACTACGGCCGCAGCCCGGAGACGTCCCCGGCCGCGATGGCCCGCACGCTGACCCACGTCGACGTGCTCTACGGCGGCGCCGAGCCCTACCTGCGCCAGATCGGCGTCCCGGCCCGCGCTATCGAGGCGGTGCGCCGGCGCCTGCGGTCGTGACGGCCGCCTGGAAGCGTTCCTCGATGCGGCCGAAGCGCCACACCAGCAGGGCCACCACCCACGTCGCCACGAACAGGCCGACGATCACGAAGCCGACATAGTTGAGGTCCAGGCCGCCGATCGCGGCCAGCGGGCCCGACGTGATGCCGAGCTTCTCGACCAGGATCGAGTCGAGTTCGATGGTGCCGATGACCAGGGCCACCGCCACCGACAGGCCGGTGATCGTCAGGTTGTAGTAGACCTTGCGGATCGGCTTGGCGAAGGCCCACCCGTACGCGTAGTTCATGAAGACGCCGTCGATCGTGTCGAGCAGGCTCATCCCGGCCGCGAACAGGATCGGCAGGGTCAGCACGGCGTACCAGGGCAGGGCGAACGCGGCCGCGCCGCCCGCCAGCACCAGCAGCGAGATCTCGGTGGCGGTGTCGAAGCCGAGGCCGAACAGCAGGCCGATCGGGTACATCTGCCACGGCTTGGTCACCATGCCGGTGGCCCGGGACAGGATGCGGTTGAGGAAGCCGCGGTTGTTCAGATGGTGCTCGAGCTGGGCCTCGTCGAAGTCGCCCTGGCGCATCCGGCGGAACACCTTCCAGATGCCGACCAGCAGCACCAGGTTGATGATCCCGATGAGGTAGAGGAAGACGCCGGAGACGCTGACCCCGATCACGCCGGTGATCTGCTGCAGCCGGGACGAGTCGCTCTCCACCTGGCCGGCCAGCGACCGCACGCCCAGGCCGAGCAGCAGGCAGAGGGCGAACACCACGCTGGAGTGGCCGAGCGAGAACCAGAACCCGACCGACAGCGGGCGGCGCTCGCCGCCCATCAGCTTGCGGGTGGTGTTGTCGATGGCGGCGATGTGGTCGGCGTCGAACGCGTGCCGCATCCCCAGGGTGTAGGCGGTGATGCCCAGCCCCACGCCGTACACGCCGGCCGCACCGACCTGGTAGTGCGCCGGGACGATCACCAGGAACAGCAGGCCGAAGCCGATCACGTGCAGGAGCAGAACGAACGCCGTCATCCCGCCAAGGCTTCGCACGTCTCTCACCGGTACCCCCACGTCAGCAGTCTTGCTGTTGCCATGATCTGGCAACAACCCAAGTGGCGCGGTTCACGCCGGCAATGGTTCGGCGCGCGGGGGACAGCGGATGGGTCAGTCCCGGCGACTCCACTGGACCGACAGGCCGGACAGGGTGCGTTCGGTGCGGATCTCCATGACCGTGCCGAGGATGGTGGCCCGGTCGAACACCAGGGGAGTGTCGTCGAGGCCGTAGGTGACCCGGTCGGAGACGAAGGCCGGCGTGCCGAGCGGCTGCTTGAGCAACTCGGCCGTGACGTCGGTGAGCACGCCCGGCTGCACCGTCTCGGTGGCCCGGTGCACGGCCACGCCCCGCTCGGCGAGCGCGGCGTAGAGCGAGGTGCCGCTGAGGTCGGCGTCGGCCAGCCCGGTGTCCCGGATCCAGGACTGCTGGTGGACCGCCGGCCGCCCGGCCACCAGCCGCAGCCGTTCCAGCCGCAGCGCCTGCGGCCGGTCGCCGAGCCGCGCCGCCACCCAGGCCGGCGGCTTGCGCAGGACCTGGCCGAGAATCTGGGTGCTCACCGTCTGCCCTTGCGCCCGCAGGTCCTCGGCGAAGCCGCGCAGCGAGTCCAGCTGGTACGCGGCCTTGGGCTCGGCGACGAACGTGCCCCGCCCGGCCTGCTGGGAGAGCAGCCCTTCGTCCTGCAACTGCCGCAGCGCCTGCCGCAGCGTGGCCAGGGTGACCCCGTAGTCGGTGCAGAGCACCTTCTGCGGCGGCAGTGCCGACCCGGGCGGCAGATCCCCGCCCCGGATCTTGGCGGCGAGGTCGGTGACGATGGACTGGTATTTGGGCGTGCGCGGCACGGTGGGCGGTTCCTCCAGGGCGGTGGAAAGGACTCGCGGACCGCCCGGCGAAAAGGCGATCCGCGAGCCAGAACCTTAACCGAGCGCCGACCGCATCGAGGCGATGTCCACAGCCAGTTCGCCCGGTGTGGCACCGTCGAGAATTCTGCGCATCAGGGCCGAACCGACCACCACACCGTCCGCCGCCTCTGCGGCTGCCGCGGCCTGCGACGGGCTGGAGATGCCGAAGCCGACAAGCACCGGCAGGTCGCTGACCGCCTTGACCCGGGTGGCCAGGGCGGCGGCGGAACCGGCCACGGTGGCGCGTTCGCCGGTCGTACCCATCACGCTGATCGCGTAGAGATAGCCGCTCGCCCGCCGGGCGATCTCGGCGAGCCGCTCGTCGCTGGTTACCGGCGCGACCAGCAGGATCAGTGCGAGCCCGGCCTCGGCGGCGGCCAGTTCGACCTCGGCGACCTCGTCGACCGGCAGGTCGGAGACCAGAAGGCCGGCCACGCCGGCCTCAGCGAGGCGCGCGCAGAAGATCGCCGGCCCGGCCCGCATGACCAGATTCGCGTACGTCATGACGACCAACGGCACGCCTACCGTGACCGCCGACAGATCGGCCAGGATCGACGCCACCGTGGCGCCCCGGGCCAGGGCGCGGTCGGAAGCCTCCTGAACCGTGGGCCCGTCCAGCACCGGATCGGAGAACGGCAGCCCGATCTCGATCGCATCCGCCCCGGCCGCCTCGCAGGCGAGCAGGTAGTCGGTCCAGTCGGCCGTGATCCCACCGGTGATGTAAGGAACGAGCGCTTTGCGGCCGTCCGCGACCCGGGCCAGCAGGGAGGTGCTCACGCCGTACCTCCGATCAGGGTGTGCATGTCCTTGTCGCCGCGGCCCGACAGGGTCAGCAGGACGGCGGAGCCGGCCGGCAGGTCGGCCGTGCCGGCCGCCCGCAGCACCCAGGCCACGGCGTGGGCCGATTCCAGAGCGCAGATGATCCCTTCGGTACGGGCGAGCCGCCGCACCGCCTCGACCACCTCGTCGTCGGTGACCGTCCGGTATTCCGAGCGCCCGATCGCGCCCAGGTACGCGTGCTCGGGCCCGACGCCGGGGTAGTCCAGCCCGGCCGCGATCGACTCGGCCTCGGCCACCTGACCCTCGTCGTCCTGCAGCACCATCGAGCGGGCGCCATGGACAACTCCGGGAGCACCGTTCGACATCGCCGCCCCACCGGCGGCTTCCACGCCGATCAGCCTGCTAGAAGTGTCGACGAACCCGGCGAACGTACCGGCCGCGTTGGAGCCACCACCCACGCAGGCCACCACCACATCCGGGACGACCGGCGCCTGCCGCCGGGCCTCGCTGCCGATCACCCGCTGAAATTCCCGGACCATCCAGGGGTACGGGTGGGGGCCGCCGACCGAGCCGAGCAGGAAATGGGCTCGCTCGGTGTCCGCGACCCAGGCCCGCATGGCCTCGTTGGTGGCGTCCTTGAGGGTGCGGCTGCCGCTGGTCACCGGCACCACGGTGGCGCCGAGCATCTCCATCCGGTGCACGTTGAGCCGCTGCCGTTCGATGTCCCGGGTGCCCATGTAGACCGTCGCGGACAGGCCGAGCAGGGCGGCCGCGGTGGCGGTGGCGACGCCGTGCTGGCCGGCGCCGGTCTCGGCGATCAGCCGGGTGCGGCCCATCCGGCGGGCGAGCAGCCCCTGCCCGAGCACGTTGTTGATTTTGTGACTGCCGGTGTGGGCGAGGTCCTCGCGCTTGAGCCACAGCGAGATGCCCAGCTGGGCGCTCAGGTTGGACGCGGGGGTGAGCGGGGTGGGCCGGCCGGCGTAGACGGACAGGAGCCCGTCGAGCTCGTCCCGGAAGGTCTTGTCGGCCCAGGCGTCACGGAACGCGGCGGCCACCGCCGCGCAGGCCGGCACCAGTGATTCGGGAACGTACCGCCCGCCGAAGTCGCCGAAACGACCACCGACGGGCTCGGCCATGAAAGTCATGGGGGACATCGCCGCCTCCAACAGTTATAGAACTCTCCGCCGCAGTGTTGCATATCGCGGCGGAGAGTTCTAGAACTTTGTTACTTGGCGGCGGCTGCTTCGTACAGCTTCTCCGGGGTGACCGCGCCGGCGAAGACCCGGCCGTCGTCGGTCAGCAGCACGCTGAACAGCGTGCCGGCGAACAGGTTGCCCTTACCCCAGCTGCCGCTGACCGCCGGGAGCGCCCCGATCAGGCCGGCGGCCTGCGAGGACTCGGCCGAGCCGTCGGTCTTGGGCAGCTTGGCCGACACGATGGTCGTCCAGCCCTTGCCGATCAGCGTCGGTCCCGCGGTCGCGAGCTGCGGCTTCTCCGTGGTGGCCTTCTCCACGGCGTCCGCGTGCGCCTTCTCGATGTCGGCCGCGCTGCCCTCGTTCACCTTGGTGCCCGGGGGAGCCTTGAAGACGAACTGCTCGTCGTCCGGCACCGCGAAGCTGATCTGCTGGAACGCCACCCGCACGGCCGGGCTTGTCGCGTTCTTCGCGTACACGTCCACCCGCAGCGGGATGTGTTTCTCGGCGTCGATGGCCAGTCGCACCTGGCCGATCAGTGACCCGGTGTCCTTCGGGCTGAGCACCAGCTCGTACGCGTCGCGCCCGGCCACCTTGGCCGCGCCCGTCGTGCTGACCGTGGTGGTCGGGTCGATCGCCGCGAGCGCGGCCGCGGCCGCCTCCTGCGGTGTCGACGGCAGCTCGCTGAGCTGCTGGTGCTTCGACTCCGAGCCGGCCGGAATCGTCAGGTGGCTGGCCGTCTTCTCGGTGCTCTTCCACACGTAGACGTCCGAGCCGTTGCGGATCACGTCGGTCTCACCCTGCGTGCCGATGAGCGCGACCCGCGCCTTGGTCTCTCCCGCGTACCAGACGCGGGCGGTGTTGCTGCCGCCCAGCAGGGCGGTGAGATCGCCGCTGCTCTGGGCGAGGTTCCCGAGGGCACCCAGCCCGAGGTCGGCGCTCTCCACGATCGTTCCGGACAATCCGTCGATCTTGGCGCCTTGCACGTCGACGAGCAGCTGAGCCGCACTGCGTTCCGGCAGTGACGGGTCCGCGCTGGCGACGATCGTGCCTGCCGCTGCGCCGCCCCCGATGACGACGACCGCCGCGGCCGACGGAACCAGCCAGCGCAGAGCCGGCCTGGACCTGAACACGGACACGATGTCCACCTCCCGTTGTTCTCTGCCCATAACTGTGCGGCGTAGGCGCTGTGACAGCGCTGAGAGCTTCCCCTAAGGGTGGCACCCCGCATGTAAAGGTATGAGCGTGCGGTTGCTGGTGGTGGAGGATGAGGCGCGGCTGGCGTCGGCGTTGCAGCGTGGACTGCAGGCCGAGGGCTTCGCGGTGGACGTGGCAGGCGACGGCCAGGACGGGCTCGAGATGGCCCGGCACGGCGGTTACGACGCGATGATCCTGGACGTGATGCTGCCCAGGCTCAGCGGTTACCGGATCGTCCGGCAGTTACGGGCCGAGCGGAACTGGGTGCCGGTGCTGATGCTCTCGGCCAAGGACGGCGAGTACGACCAGGCCGACGGCCTCGACTGCGGCGCCGACGACTACCTGACCAAGCCGTTCTCCTACATCGTGCTGCTGGCCCGGTTGCGCGCGCTGCTGCGCCGTGGCGCACACGAGCGGCCGCCGGTGCTCAGCTTCGGCGAGATCGAGCTCGACCCGGCCGAGCGCCGGGTCCTCGTCGCCGGCACCGAGGTGGTGCTGACCACCCGGGAGTTCGCCCTGCTGGAGTACCTGATCCGGCGTCCCGGCGAGGTGGTCAGCAAGATCGAGCTGCTCGACCACGTGTGGGACGCCGCGGTGGAGACCGCCCCCAACGCCGTCGAGGTCTACGTCGGCTACCTGCGCCGCAAGATCGGCCGGGACCGCCTGGAGACGGTGCGCGGCGCCGGCTACCGGCTGGCGACGAACTAGTGCGCCGGCCCAGCGAGCTCAGCCTGCGGGCGCGCCTGCTGTGGCTGACCGTGGCCGTGGTCACCACCGGCCTGGCGGTCGGCGGCATCCTGCTGATCGGGGTGCTCAACTTCGCGCTGCTGCGGGCGGTCAACACCGAGGCCCTGGACACCGCGAGCGGCGTCGCCAAGCTTGTCGATCAGCATCAGCTGGCCGACGTCGTGCCGGTCAACCCGGCCATGCAGATGCAGGTCGTCGACTCGCAGGGCCGGATCCTCAGTGTCTCGCCGGGCGCCGACCCGATCGTGGCGATGCTGCACGACGACGAGCTGCGCGGCATGGCCGACGGCGACGCCCGAACCATCCCCGGCCATCGGATCGGCCTGGACGGCGAGGCCCGGGTGGTGATGAAGGTGGCCGGCCCGCCGACCGAACCGGTCCGGGTGCTGGTGGCCCGCTCGACCGATGACCTCACGCAGGGCGTACACATCCTGCGAATTACTCTTTTGATCGCCTTCCCGCTGCTGCTCGGCATGCTCGCGGTGATCATCTGGCGGATGCTCGGCGCCGCGCTGCGCCCGGTCGACGCGCTGCGGGCCGGCGCCGAGGAGATCACCGGCGGCACCCGGGCCGGCCGGCTGCCGCTGCCCGAGTCCCGCGACGAGGTCTACCGGCTGGCGGTGACGCTGAACGGCATGCTGCACCGGCTGGACGCGGCGCGGGCGCGGCAGCGGGCGTTCGTCGCGGACGCCGCGCACGAGCTGCGCAGCCCGCTGACCAACATGCGCACCGAGCTCGAGGTCGCCCAGCGCCTGCCGGACACCGACTGGCCGGCCCTGTCGGCCGACCTGCTGACGGATGTCGACCGGCTGCATCGCCTGGTGGAGGACCTCCTGCTGCTGGCCCGCTCGGACGACGGCGCCCCGCCCGGCCGCTCACCCGCGGCCCGCCTGGCCTCGGTGGACCTGGGCGCGCTGGTGGCCGACATAACCTCCCGTTACCCCAATGTCGGCTATGACCGGAAGGAAGTCACCGCGACGGTGGAGCCCGATGCGATCGGCCGGGTGGTCGCCAACCTGATCGACAACGCCGAGCGCCACGCCCGCGAGAAGATCACCGTCGAGGTGGCTGAGGAGGGCAAACACGCCCGGATCACGGTCACCGACGACGGCCCCGGCATCCCCGCCGCCGACCGGGAGCGGGTCTTCGACCGCTTCACCCGCCTGGACGACGCCCGGGCCCGCGACGCCGGCGGCTCCGGCCTGGGTCTGGCCATCGTCCGCGAGCTGGTCCGCCGCCACCACGGCACGGTCACGCTGGGCGACGCGAACCCGGGACTGCGGGTAGACGTACGCCTGCCGGTTTAATCCCGGAACTTTTCGGCGCCGCGCGCCGACCAACGGGTTGTGCCCGGCCCCGGGCGACCACCCTTCCGGAAGGCAACGACACCGATGTCCCTGCTCAAGCGCTCGGCCCTGGTAACCGCCGTAGTCGGCGGCCTGACCCTCGCGCTGGCCGCCCCGGCCTCGGCGCACGTGACCGTGAACCCGAACACCGCCACCGCCGGCGGCTACACCAAGGTCACCTTCCGTGTCCCCAACGAGATGGACACCGCGAACACCACCAAGGTCGAGATCAACCTCCCGGTGGACAATCCGGTCGCGTCGGTCTCCCTGAAGCCGCTGCCGGGTTGGACCGCCGAGGCCGTCCGCTCAAAGCTGGCGACCCCGATCAAGGCCCACGACACCGAGATCACCGAGGCGGTCACCAAGATCACCTGGACCGCCCAGCCCGGCTCCGAGATCAAGCCCGCCCAGTTCCAGGAGTTCGACGTCTCCCTGGGCCCCCTGCCGGAGTCCGGCCAGCTGATCTTCAAGGCCCTGCAGACCTACTCCGACGGCACCATCGTCCGCTGGATCGACGAGCCCACCACCGACGGTTCCGAGCCGGAACACCCCGCCCCCGTCCTGAAGCTGGCCGCCGCAACCGACACAGCCGCCGCCGCTGCTGCCCCCGCTCCCGCCGCGGCAGCTCCGGCGGAGGGAAGCGACAGCGGCCCGGACGCCGTAGGCATCGCCGGCCTGGTAGCAGGCCTGCTGGCGCTGGTCCTGGCCCTGCTGGCCCTGCAGCGCGCCGGCCGCAAGCCGGCCGACGAACAAACCCCCGCCGCAGAGGCCAAGGTTTCCGTCTGACGCTTTCCCATAAATACGGGATCCGAAGAGTCCCCTGACACGCGCAGCGGCCCGGCTGCAACACCGGGCCGTTGCGCCCCCATCGCGCTGGCGGGGCGCAGTCATTCGACCGAAGCGCGCCGGTGACTGCCGGCGCGACGATTTCCGGTGTCACCCCGTCATCGGACATCGGAGCACACGACATGCCGACCGTCGTTTTCATCCACGGACTCTGGCTGCACTCGACCTCGTGGAACGCCTGGCGCGCCTTCTTCGAGGAGGCCGGCTACACCACCCTCGCCCCCGAGTGGCCCGGCATCGCGGACACGGTAGCCGGGGCCCGCGCGAACCCCGACGCGATCGCCGACCACGGCATCGAGGACGTCACCCAGCACTACATCGGCATCATCGAGAACCTGGACGAGCCCCCGATCCTGATCGGTCACTCGTTCGGCGGCATGATCGCCGAGAAGATCCTCGGCCTGGGTCACGCGGCCGCCGCCGTGGCCATCGACGCGGCCCAGATCAAGGGTGTGCTCCCGCTGCCGCTGTCGGCCCTGCACTCGACCCTGCCGGTCTTCAAGAACCCGGCGAACCTGCACCGCGCCGTCTCACTGACCGCCGACCAGTTCCGCTTCAGCTTCGGCAACGCGGTAAGCGAGGACGAGTCGTACGCCCTCTGGGAGCAGTGGACCATCCCCGCCCCCGGAAAGCCGCTGTTCGAGGCCGCCGCGGCCAACTTCGCCCTGCACTCGCCGGCGGCGGTGAACACCGGCAACGAGGACCGCGGCCCCCTGCTGCTGATCGCCGGCGGCAAGGACCACACCGTCCCCGAGGTGATCACGAAGGCCACCCAGAAGCAGTACCGCCACTCCAGCGCGGTAACCGACCTGATCGAGTTCGCCGACCGCGGCCACTCCCTGACCATCGACAGCGGCTGGACCGAGGTAGCCGACACCAGCCTGACCTGGCTGCGCAAGCAGGGCCTCTGACCATGAAGGCAATGCGAGCACACCAGCGTGGCGGCCCCGAACAGCTCGTCGTGGAGGAGGCCCCGGTCCCGGTGCCGGCCCCCGGCGAGGTCCTGATCGCGGTACATGCCGCCGCCATCACGCTGACCGAGCTGACCTGGGACCTGTCCTGGCAGACCAGAGACGGCGCCGACCGAACCCCGGTGATCCCGTCACACGAGGTGAGCGGCGTAGTAACCGCCGTGGGCCAAGGCGTGACGACCTCGCGGGTAGGCGACGAGGTCTACGGCCTGGTCGACTTCGACCGAAACGGAGCAGCCGCCGAGTTCGTGACGGTCCCCGCCACCGCGGTGGCCCCCAAGCCAGCAAAGGCCACCCACGTGGAGTCAGCGGCCCTGCCCCTGGCCGCGCTGACGGCCTGGCAGGCGCTGGTAGACCACGCACAGGTAAAGCCAGGCGACCGGGTCCTGATCCACGGCGGCGCCGGCGGCGTAGGCGTCTACGGCGTCCAGCTGGCCGCCCTGCTGGGCGCCCACGTGATCGCCACCGACCTACCCCAGAACGAGCCTTTCGTCCGAGCCCTGGGCGCCACCGAGTTCCTGGACTACACCACCCACCGCTTCGACGAGGAGCTGGCACCGGTAGACGTGGTCCTGGACGCGGTAGGCGGCGACACCCTGTCCCGCTCCTACGGAGTCCTGTCCCCGGGCGGCCGCCTGGTGACCTTGGCCGCCCCACCCGACCAGGAGAAGGCGAGCCAACACAACATCCACGCCTACTTCTTCGTGGTAACCCCCGACCAGCAAGAGCTGACCCACTTGGCCACCTTGGTAGACGAGGGCACCTTGCGCCCCATCGTCGCCCGCACAGTCCCGCTGTCAGAGGCCCCCAGCGCCTTCGACCCCAAAGCCCCACGCGCTCCAGGCAAAATAGTCTTGACCGTAACCAATTGACCACCCCGCCACGGTGGAACGCATTCTTGAACGTACGAGTCAATAAACCGTCCCAACTGAATGCCGATTACGCTTCCTGAAACCGCCCGGTTCCATTCAGCGGATCGGCTCCGATAGCGGACGTTTCGAGCCTAGGGGGAATGGCCGTGGCGCGGAATCGAGAATGGTGGCGCCGAACGCCGAGCTCCATCTGATTCCGGCCACGGCGAGACACGGTTACCTGATGGTTTCGCCGTCACGCCGGCCCCACATCCGCCAGGCGCGACGGCGTCCCATCAGACTTTCCCGATATCTACCTGTCGCGCATGCCCACCAAACCCGGACGTGCTCGGCCCGAACGGTGTCGGGCGCGACTGGTTCCGGGTTGGGCAGCCTCAGGCCGTTCTGTGCGGCCCGTGCCGATGATCACCCTCCGCTCTCCGCGGAACTGGCGAGGGCGGCCGGATCGGCGTGGCGAGGCGGCCTTGCCGGGCTGCCGCCCGCGGACGCGCCCCTGCCCGCGCCGGTGCCCGCGCCCGTGGACGCGCCCCTGCGCGCGCCGGTGCCCGCGCCCGCGCCCGCGCGGACGTGCCGGTGTCCGCGGACGTGCCGGTGCCCGTGCCCGCGGACGTGCCGGTGCTCGCGGGCGTGCCCGTGCCCGCGCCGGTGTCCGCGGACGCGCCCATGCCCGCCGGCGCCGCGCGGGAAGGTGGCCGGGGTCGGTTCAGGCCGTTGCGGCTTTCGTCGATGACTGGCGCATCGCGTGGATCACGCGAGCCGGCCAGTATCCGCCACTCTCGCTGCTCGTGCCGGTGGGCTTTACCCCAATCGCGATGAATTTGATGCTCGCGGCGGAATTGCTCGCCAAGGGGAGAATAGTTTCGCCGGGCGGTCCGATCGCGCATGGCCGCGAGTTCTGACGGGGAGAACAATGATATCTGTCGCATGTGAAAATTATCCCTCAGCCCGACTCGGAAAGCCCACCGACATCTCTTGTCGATCATGCCAAAATTCACGTGTGCGGCCCGGTTTATCCGCCAAACATTGTCGAATGTGCGCCGCATCGAGCGCGTTTGGAAAGGACGCAGTGAAGCGCAAGAAAGCCGACTGGTAGCGCCCCGGGGGCGTGCCTCGGAATCGGATGGAGAGGGCGGTCGGGCCTCTCCCCGGCGGCGGAGTCGGCATTGTCATCGCCAGCGAGGGGGCGGGAGGCCTGCGCCTTTCTCGCCCGCTGGATTGTCGGGGAGGGCGCGTTTGGGGGCCCAGGGCCTGCATCTTGTCGCCCGCTGGATTGTCGGGAAGGGCGCGTTTGGGGGACGGGGGGCCCGCACCTTGTCGCCCGCCGGATTGTCAGGAGAGCGTGTTTGAGGGCCGGGGCCCGCACCTTCTCGCCTGGTGGGTTGTCGGGAGAGCGCATTGGGGGCCGGATGCCCGCACCTTCTCGCCTGGTGGGTTGCCGGGAGGCGCGTTTGGGGGCCGGCGCCGGGTTATCGGTGAGGGTGCGTCTGGGCGGGCTCGCCGGTTAGGAGGCGTAGCGCCGTTCGGCTCGGGCTCGGGCCTTGGCGGCTTCCTCCTCGCGGTTTTTTGGCGCGGCGGTGGTGACCAGTTCGGCCAGCAGGTCGGCCGTTGCTGCCGCTACCGCTGCCACGGCCTGGTCGAAGGCGGCCTGGTTGGCCTGCGACGGGCGGGCGGCACCGGCGACCTTTCGCACGTATTGCAGGGCGGCGGCGTGGATCTCCTCGGCGGTGGCCGGGGGATCGAAGTTGTGCAGCTGGTGGATGTTGCGGCACATGGGGACAGTCCTCCTCGGCAGGGGCTGAAGCTTCGATCAACTTACGCCGGGGGTACGACAATCTTCGGCCGTGGCCGAAGTGTTCCGCGCCTACCGTTCGCGGTATGACCGACTTCCGTGCCCTGCATCGCCCCGGCGCTCCGCTGCTGTTGCCCAACGCCTGGGACGTGGCATCCGCCCTGGCCCTGGCCGAGGCCGGCTTCGCCGCGATCGGCACGACCAGCCTGGGTGTGGCAGCCGCCGCTGGTCTGCCCGACGGGCAGGGATACGGCCGGGACGAGACCCTGTCCCTGGTCCGCGCGTTGCGGGGCCGTCTCGGCGTTCCCCTGACCGTCGACATCGAGGCGGGTTTCGGCGGCGGCCCGGCCGAGGTGGCCGACCTGGCCGCCGACCTGGCCGAGGCCGGTGCCGCCGGCATCAACATCGAGGACGGCCGCCCGGACGGCACCCTCGCCGAGGTTTCCGCCCAGGCCGAGCTGATCGCGGCCGTCCGGGCCCGGGTCCCCACGCTGTTCATCAACGCCCGAACCGACACCCACTGGCTCGCGGCAGCCGCGCCGGCCGCGCCCGCAGCCTCGGTCGCAGCCGTGCCCGGGCCCGCCGCCCCGGCTATGGCCGCGGCCGTGCCTGCGCCCGCCGCTCTTCCCGGTTCGGCGGTGAGTGGTCGGGGGGAGCTTGGGGAGGCGGTTGCTCGGGGGCGGGCCTATCTGGCGGCGGGGGCGGATGGCATCTTTGTGCCTGCGGTGGCCGACGACGAGCAGATTCGGGCCCTCGTCGGGGAGCTTGGGGGGCCGCTCAACGTACTGCTTCTGCCGGGGATGACCGTTGGGCGGCTGGCCGAGCTCGGGGTAGCTCGGGTCAGCACCGGGTCTCTGCTGTTTCGGGCTGCGCTGGCCGCTGCGGTCGCTGCCGCTGAAGCTGTGGGTGCCGGTGGGGCGGCGCCGCCGGTCGCGCTCAGCTATGCGCGGGCCAATGGTCTCGCGGGGCGGAAGTTACCGTAGAAGGCATGGTGCACTGGTATGAGTCGTCGATCGACCGGCAGCTGCGGGAGGCCGCTGAGCGGGGCGAGTTCGACAAGCTGAAAGGGCTCGGGAAACCGCTTCCGGACGCCGGGCGGGAGTACCAGGAGGACTGGTGGGTCAAGGACTGGCTGGAGCGGGAGGGCGCCACCGCGGGGGTCATTCCGCCTACCCTGGCCCTGCGGCGCGACGTCGAGGATCTCGAGGTCAAGGTTGACCGGCTGCGCACCGAGGGTGAGGTGCGGGATCACCTGGCCGAGCTCAACGAGCGGCTTCGTAAGGCTCGGGTGGGCCTGATGGACGGCCCACCCGTGGTGCTCCCGCCGGTTGACGCCGACCGGGTCGTCGCCGCTTGGCGGGAGCGTCGGGGGAAGAGTTAACCCGCGATCTTCAACGGCTTGCCGGTCAGGACGTCACAGCGTACGTAAGAGAGTTTGATCTTCGCGTCGGTGAACCAGAGGATCGGGAGCGTCAGCGGCGGCGGTGACTCGGGGGTGAAGGTGACCGGGATCAGACCGAACAGGTTGCCCTTGAACTCCGGGGTGTAGAACTTCACCGTTCCGTCGGTGGTCAGTTCCTTGCTGGTGATGACCGTCTTGCTGCCGTTCGGCTCGTTCATGGTCAGGCTGAACGGCTTGTTGACCGCCTTGTCCATGCTGAACTTCAGCGCCTTGTAGCTCGTGCCGTCGGTCCGCGGCATGTCGACCACGCCGTCGTAGGTCGAGTTGTACATGGTCAGCGAGTCGACCTCCATCAGGCCCGGCTCGCCGGCGACCTTCGGGATGTCGTCGGCGCTGGCCTGCAGGCCGAACTGGCGGGCACCCAGGCAGGGGATCTCGTCGCCGCTCGCGGTGGGCAGCACCGACGCCGGCTTGGTGGTGGCGGTGGTGGCCGCGGCCGAAGTAGCGGAGGGAGCCGTGGTGGTGGGAGCGGCCGTGGTCGGCTCGGTGGTTGACGGAGCCGTGGTTTCCGGAGCGGAGGAGGTGGCTGACTCCGACGGGGACGGCGACTCGCTCGGAGACGACGACTCCTCGCCGCTGATGCCGAGCAGGTTGCTGACGCCGTCGACGAGGTCACCGAGGCCGTCGAGGATGGGGTTGCCGCTGCTGTCGTCGGCCGTATCGGCCGTACCCGTAGTGGTGGTGGCAGCGGGAGTGGTCGTCTTGGCCGCGGCAGGCGCGGTGGTTTTCTTCTTCGCGGCGGCGGCAGCAGCAGCCGCGGTTGTGGTCGTCGCGGAAGTAGCGGTGGCCGAGGTCGAGCGGGACGGCAGGCCCTCGGGGCACTCGTCGGCGCTGGCCGGCAGCGTGCTGCCGGCCACGAGGATGGTGGCGGTGACCGCCACCGGGACGAGCGCGAGCACCGCGGCCTTCTTCTTGTTCCGGCTCAACCGCGAGACGCCCGGGCGCGGGGCCGGCGCCGAGAAGGACGCCTGGCCGGCCGGCCGGACCGGCTGGTAATCGTGCGGCCGGTCGTCGTGCCCGGCGATCTGGATCTGCTGGGTCTCCTCGATGTCCTCCTGCGTGGGGGACCGGTCGCCGAAGATGTCGTCGCCCGCGTCCTGCGGCTCGTCCTCGTCGTGGTCGGTGGGCTCGCCGGTCGGCGGCTGGTCCTGCTCGGTGCCGGACTTGGGCCGCGGCGGGCCCCAGGCGATCACCAGCGCGCCACCGAGGATGCCGAGCAGCATGCCGATGAAGAAGCCGCCGAGGTTGAGGCCGAGGAACGAGTAGAGCGCGGCCAGCAGCGCGACGATGCCGTAGAACAGGCGCTGCGCCGGGGTGACCCAGATCAGGATTCCGCTGACCAGCAGGATCAGCGGGATCAGGTAGGAGAGGAAGCCCTGCGGCCCGAGGTGCACCTCGATCCCGTTAAGGGTGAGGTTGGCGCTCATGTAGAGCTCGACCGCCGAGAGCATCAGGAACAGACCGCCCCAGAACGGGCGGAGCCGCCGCCAGCGGCGGAACTTGCCCCAGAAGTTGTCGGTCGCCACGGGTCCTCCAGAAATTACGGATAAAGGCGGAACATGAACGGGGCTCGCGGGAGATTACCCGCGAGCCCCGCCCTAGTCACTACTGGTCGGCGAAGCACTCCTGGCCACCGGCCAGGTAAAGCTTCAAGCGCATGCCGGTGAGCTTGAAGGTGGACGCCGAGGTCGAGTACGCGACCTGCTTGAGACCGTCGATCGTGACGCTCTCCGCCTCCTGGCCGAAGGCCTTCGTGCCCGCCTCGCCGTGCGCGGAGCCGGGGCGGCCGTCGCGGGTCAGCGTGCCCGCGTCAACCCCGATGTCGATGTTCTTGAACGTCGCGTCGCCGCTCAGTTCCGACATGCCGATGACCAGGTCGGAAGCCTCGACCGGGTGGGCCGCGTCCTTGCCGGCCTCGATGCGAAGGACGAAGGTGCCGACCTTCACCGTCTGGCAGAGGTTGTAGATCTGCGCAGTCTTGATGCCGGACATCGCGGCCGGGATGTTCTTGGTCGGGTCGGTCTTGCCGGCCTCGGTGCCAAGGGCCCCGCTGTACTGCGTGAAGCCGTTGCCGACGAGCTTGTCGGCGGACAGCTTGAACGTGGTGCCCGACACCGAGAAGCTGGCGGCCAGCGCTCCGGACGCGACACCCGCGACCAGCGCTCCGGCGACAGCACCCGGGATGACGGCGGCAATGGCGAAACGGCGCCAGTTGGTGCGCCCCTCGCCCTGCGCGCTCAGCGCATCCTTCACGGATCCTCCTATTGATGAGACGACTCTCGCGGGCCACACGGCTATGGGCTCGCATCGACGGGAGACCCTATCGATCAACCGCCAGCAGTGAATCCCGTCGATGCCGTCGTTTAACGTGCGGGAAATGTTGCCGCCCCAGGTCACGGACTACAAGTGGCAGACCTACCAGTCAGTAACCCAAGTCACTGGATCTTGGTGACACTGAGTGACCTTGCTCATCGTGAGAGCCGGAATTCCGTCCTTAATCTGGACAGATCGATACCGGTTGTCCGTTGTGATGGTCACCACGTGTATAAGCGGGCCCGAAGGTTACGGATCAGTAACGAAACCCAGCTTGATCTCAGAAAACGGTGGTACCGACTGAAGGACTCATGTCGAAAGGACCTTGCGGATGATCCACCCCGAACCGAAGAGAAGGCGCGGCGGCGCCCTGGGCCGACTCGGCGGCGTGCTGCTGCTTGTCGGTGTTCTCGTGGGGGTGGCCGCCATCCCGACCGGCACGCTCGTCCTCGCCGGCACGAAATGGGCCGACAAACAGAAGGATGAGCTGCCCACGCAGCTGCTCACGCCGTCCAGTGCCCAGGTCACCCGGGTCTACGCGAACGACGGCAAGACGCTGATCACGACGTTCTACGACGAGGACCGGCACGACGTGGCGCTCGGCCAGATCGCCACGGTCATGCAGAACGCCATGGTCGCGGCGGAGGATGTCCGGTTCTTCGAGCACGGCGGCGTCGACGTCAAGGGCGTCGCGCGGGCGCTGGTCAACGACGCCCGGGCCGGCACCGCCGAGCAGGGCGCCTCCACGCTGACCATGCAGTACGTGCGGAACGTGCTCAAGGAGGACCCGAGCCTGACCGCCGCCGAGCGGGCCGCCGCGACCGAGGACACCCCGGCCCGGAAGCTCAAGGAGATCAGCTACGCGATCGCGCTGGAGCAGAAACTCTCCAAGCAACAGATCCTGCAGAACTACCTGAACATCGTGTATTTCGGGGACGGCGCCTACGGCATCGAGGCGGCCAGCCGGCGCATCTTCGGCACCACCCCGGCCAAGCTCGACCTGGCCCAGGCGGCCCTGATCGCCGGCATCGCGCAGTCGCCGGACGCCTACAACCCGGTCGGCACCGGCTCACAAACCAAGGCCAAGGCCCGCCAGGAGTACGTCCTGAGCGCCATGGAGAAAGCCGGCATGATCACCGCCGCGCAGCACAAGGCGGCCACCGCGGAGAAGTTGAAGTACTCCGGCAAGACCCAGCCCAACGGTTGCGTGGCCGCGGCCGGCAAGGCCAACGGCTGGGGCTTCTTCTGCGACTACGTGCAGCGCTGGTGGGACACCCAGACGCAGTTCGGCGCGACAAGCACCGAGCGGGACGCCGCGCTGCGCCGGGGCGGTTACACCATCGTCACCACCCTCGACCCGGCCGTGCAGAAGCAGGCGAGCGAACAGGCCCGCTCGGTCTACGGCCTGAACAGCTCGAAGGTGGCGCCGATCGCGGCGGTCGAGGCGGGCACCGGCAAGGTCCTCGCCCTCGCGATCAACCGGAAGTACTCGACCGCCAAGGGCACCGAGAACACGGTGAATCCGTTGATCAGCGGCAGTTCCGGCGTCACCGGTTATCCCTACGGTTCGACCTTCAAGATGTTCACCATGCTGGCCGCACTCGAGGCCGGGATGCCGCTGAACTCGGGCTTCGACTCGCCGGCCAAATATCAGTCGCAGTACCCGGCGAGCGGGGCCGGCACCTGCAACGGCTACTACTGCCCGGGCAACAGCAACCCCAGCTGGATGGACGGCTACCGCACCATGTGGAACGCCTTCGGCCGGTCGGTGAACACCTACTTCGTGCACCTGGAGGAGCAGGTCGGCTCGGCTGCCGCGGTGGCGATGGCCAAGAAGCTCGGCATCAGTTTCGCTGCCAAGAGCGACGCCGACATGGCCGCGAACAGCGCCGACCAGTGGGGTTCGTTCACCCTGGGCGTCATCGACACCACCCCGCTGGAGATGGCCGCGGCGTACGCGGCGGTGGCCTCGGAGGGCACCTACTGCTCGCCGTTGCCGGTCAACTCGATCACCGGGCCGGACGGCACCAAGGTCAGCCTTCCGAGCAACTGCAAGCAGGTGCTCGACCCGGAGGTGGCCCGGGCCGCCACCGACGCGGCCCGCTGCCCGGTGGGCCAGCAGAGCACCTACGGCAAGTGTGACGGCGGCACCGCCACCTCGGTGAACTCGATCTTCGGCGGCCGCCCGGTGGCCGGCAAGACCGGCAGCACCGAGGACAACACCACCGAGTCGTTCGTCGGCTTCACCCGCAAGGCGGTGGTGGCCGGCATCGCGGCCGACCCCAAGAGCTCGTCGAACAAGGTCGGCAGCGCCATCCAGGCCCAGGTGATCGTGGCGGTGGCCAAGACCCTGCGTACGGCATCCGGGGACGATTACGACGACTTCACCGCGCCGGGCACCCAGATCGCCTTCGGCGGCTGAAAACTCAGGACCGGGTGGTCACCTGCCGAATTTAGCAAGGTGACCACCCGCGAGCAGGAACGCCTCGCCGCCCTGCACGAGTACCGCCTGCTCGACCTGCCGGCCGGAGACGAGCTCGAGGCGGTCGTCCGGGTGGCCGCGATGGTCGCCGGCGTACCCAACGCCACCCTCAACCTGATCGACGAGAACCGGCAGTGCCAGCTCACCTCGTTCGGCTTCGAGGGGAGCATCTCGGCCCGGGCCGACTCGATGTGCGCGGTGCACTTCGAGAAGGGCGAGTTCGTGCAGCGCCCGGACGCCGCCGAGGACCCGGTCTACCGGGTCAACCCGTGGGTCACCGGCGAGCTGGGCCGGGTGCGGTTCTACGCGTCGATGCCGCTGGTCACCCCGCAGGGGTACGCGCTGGGCTCGCTCTGCGTCTTCGACACCGTGCCGGGCGAGCTGACCGACGATCAGGTGGCCCGGCTCGAGGACCTGGCGCTGGTGATCCTGGCCCTGTTCGAGCGTCGCCGGCAGGCCCGGGTCAACGGTGAGCTCGCGATCGAGCTGGGCACCCAGCACGCCCAGCTGGAACGCGCGCACGCCGACCGGGCCGCCACCATCGCCGAGCTGCGCCGCTCCAACGCCGAACTGGAGAACTTCGCGGCCGTGGTCAGCCACGACCTGGCCGCCCCGCTCAGCGTGGTCGGCGGCTACCTGGAGATGCTCGCCGACCGTAACGCCGCCGACCAGCAGGCAGCTGGCTGGATCGGCTCCGCGCGCCGCGCGGTGCACCGGATGTCCGGCCTGATCACCTCGCTCCTGTCGTACGCGCGGGTCGGGAACGCGCCCTGCCGGTTCGAGGCGGCCCGCCTCGGTGACCTGGTCGACCTGGCGCTGTCCGACCTGGGCGACCGGGTCGACGGCGCCGCGGTGACGGTCAGCGGCGACCTGCCGGCGGTGGACTGCGACCCCACCCTCGTCCGGCAGCTGCTGCAGAACCTGATCGGCAACTCGCTCAAGTACCGGCACCCGGACCGCCCCTGCCGCATCGCGATCGGTGCCCACCGCGACGGCGCCGAGTGGGTGGTCGCGATCACCGACAACGGCGTCGGCATCCCGGCCGACCAGCGGACCCGCGTCTTCGAGATGTTCGCCCAGGTCAACCCGGCCGCCCGAACCGGGCACGGGGTCGGCCTGTCGACCTGCCAGCGGATCGTCGACCGGCACGGCGGGCGGATCGCCGCCACCGACACCCCGGGCGGCGGCACCACGGTCATCTTCACCCTGCCGGCCGCGGCGGCCGTCGCCGTGGGCCACCGATGAACCTCCGGCGGCGGATCGCCGCCGGGTTCGCGATCCTGTGCATCCTGTTCCTCACCCTGGTCACGCTGCAACTGGTGGCCGGGGACCGGTTGCAGGCCGGCCACGCGGAGCGGGTCGCGAAGATCGAGTGGATGCTCGACTCCAACCGGTCGGTGCTGCAGTACATGACCGACGCCGAGACCGGGGTACGCGGTTTTCAGCTCACCGCCGACCGCGCCTTCCTCGGGCCCTACGACAGCGGCCGGCGGGGCGCCTTCGTCGAGCTGGACCGGCTTGCCGCCGGGGTGGACAACACCGAGATCACCGCGCTGGTCGAGGCGGAGCGCGCCGCGGCGGAACAATGGCTCTACGGGTACGGGATCCCGATCGTCAACGCCGACACGATCGACATGGACCCGCTGCGGGCCGCGCAGGGCCGGGGGCTGTTCGACGACGTCCGGACCGCCAACGCCGCGGTGGCCGCCGCCGTCGACGCCGAGCACGCCCGGATGGTCGCCGATGACCAGCGCACCACCAACCGGGTGCAACTGCTGTTCGCCGGGCTCGCCGTACTCGTCCTGATCACCGGCCTCGGCCTGGCCTTCCTGCACCAGCGGCACCTGCTGCAACCGGTCGAGCACATCCGGCACACGCTGCGCCGGCTCGCCGAGGGCGAGCGCGGCGCCCGCGCCGAGGAGACCGGCCCGGCCGAGATGCGGGCCGTCATCGGCACCCTCAACGACCTGGCCGGCGAGATCGAGCGCCTGCTCACCGCCGAGCAGGCCCGGGCCAGCACCGGCGAGCTGCGCCAGCGGGTCGCGGCCGAGCTGCGCGCCAAGCGGGAGGACCCGGTCGAGACCGGGCGCCGGCTGGCCCGGATGATCGGTGCGGCGCTCGGCGCCGAGGCCGTCTACGGCCGCTGCACCGTCCTGCGCGGCGCCACCTTCGCGGTCAGCTGGCCGGAGCAGGCCCCCGCGCTGGACCCGGAGCTGATCCAGCGGATCCGGGCCGGCCAGCCGGGCAAGGCCCGCGACGTGGCCGGCCTGCCGGGCGGTCTCGCGGTGCCGCTCAGCGGCGACGGCGACTGCCCGCCCGGACTGGTGCTGGTGGTCCGCCCGGACCGGCCGGAATGGACCGAGGAGGAACGAACCGTGCTGGCCGGGCTCGGCCGGGAGATCGACCACGCGCTCCGCCAGCAGCGGCTGCAGCTGCGTCAGTCCCGGCTGATCAGTGAGCTGCGGGTGCTCGACGAGCAGAAGGACGTCTTCGTCTCGACCGTCACGCACGAGCTGCGGACCCCGCTGACCAGCATCCTCGGCTACACCGAGATGCTCAGCGACGGGGAACCGGGCGACCTGACCCCGATGCAGGAGCGCAGCCTGGCCGCGATCCTGCGCAACGCCCACCGGCTGCAGGCGACCGTGGCCGACCTGCTGCTGCTGGACCGCAACAACGAGCGGATCGGCACCGAGGCGGAGCCGGTCGACCTGGCCGCGATGGTCACCGGGGTGCACGGCGAGCTGGCCGCGGCGGCCGAGGCCAAGCACGTGGACAGCGTGCTCGAGGTCGACCCGGCGTGGGTCCGCGGCGACGGCGTTCAGCTGGAGCGGGCGCTGCGCAAGCTGGTCGACAACGCGATCAAGTTCACGCCGTCCGGCGGCCGGTTCGAGCTGCGGCTGACCGTCGACGGCCCGAACGCGGTGGTCACGGTGACCGACACCGGCATGGGCATCCCGGCCGACGACCTGTCCGGCCTGTTCACCCCGTTCCACCGGGCCGCCAACGCGATGGACCAGGCGGTGCAGGGCCCGGGCCTGGGCCTGGCGATCGTCCGCAACATCGTCTCCGAGCACGGCGGCACCGTCGCGGTCCGCTCCGAGGTGGGCCAGGGCTCCACCTTCACGGTGCTGCTACCCGCCCTGGTCACGGCCGAGATCAGGTCCTAGCCGCCCGTTCCAGGGCGGCCCAGATGCGGTCCCGGGTGAACGGCAGGTCGGTGAGGCGGACCCCGGTGGCGTCGCGCAGCGCGTTGGCCATGGCCGGGGCGACCGGGTTGAACGGGCTCTCGCTCATCGACTTGGCGCCCAGCGGTCCGATCGCGTCGCCGGTCGCGGCGAACAGCACCTCGGTGCGCGGCGTGTCGGCGAACGTCGGCAGGTGGTACTGCCGGAACCCGGTGGTGGTGACCCGGCCGTCGGCGTCGATGTCGACGTGCTCGGCCAGGGTGGAGCCGAGCGCCTGGGCCACCCCGCCCTCGATCTGGCCGCGGCACTGCAGCGGGTTCATCACGGTGCCCGCGTCGGCGCTGTGCACGCTGCCCAGGATGCGCAGGTCGCCGGTGTCCGGGTCGACCGCGATCCGGAACCACTGGGCGTTGAAGGCGACCGACCGCGGCGTACCGTCGAAGTGGCCTTCGGCCGTGAGCGGCCGGCCGGCCTTGGCCGCGATCTCCTTGAGGGTGGCCTCGTCGAGGTCACGGCCGCCCGCCGCCTGCACGAGCGTCTCCCACAGCCGCGTCGCCGCCCGCAGCACCGCCTTGCCGGCCACCACGACGCCGGTGGACGCGAACGCGCCGGTGTCGTGCCGCACCACGTCGGTGTCGGACTGCCGCACGCTGATCCGGTCCGGGGTGGTGCGCAGCATGTCCGCCGCGATCTGGGCATGCACGGTGGTGCTGCCGTTGCCGAACTCGGCGGTGCCGACCGCGATCTCGAACCGGCCGTCCGGCAGCAGGGTGGCGGTGGCGTCGGCGTAGTGCCCGCCGGGCGGGCCGGCCGCGATCATCGCCATCGCCATGCCGTCGCCGACCAGCCAGCCGTCCGGCACCGGCGGCACCGGCGCGCCGGCCGCGGCCCGGATGTGGTCCAGGCACTGGTCCAGGCCGTAACTGGCGATCGACAGGTCCTCGACGTGGTCGCCCGGGGCCAGCAACGCCTCGCCTGCCCGGACGATGTTGCGTTCCCGCACGGTGATCGGGTCGAGGCCGAGCATCCGGGCCAGCTCGTCGAGCACCGACTCGACCGCGAACGACACCTGGCCCAGGCCGTAGCCGCGGAACGCGCCGGCCGGCACGGTGTTGGTGTACGCGCAGACCGCGTCGGTCTTCTTGTTGTCGCAGCGGTACACCGCGAGGGACTCGTGGCAACCGTGGAACATCACCGACGGGCCGTGGTTCCCGTACGCCCCGGTGTTGACCACGACCGCCAGTTGCAGCGCGGTGAGCGTGCCGTCGGCCTTGGCCCCGGCCTTGAGGGTGACCTCGAAGGGGTGCCGGGTGGTGGCGCCGGTGAACTGCTCGGCCCGGGTGTACTCCCACTTCACCGGCCGGCCCAGCCGCAGCACGGCCAGGGCGACCAGGTCCTCGACAAGCATCTCCTGCTTGCCACCGAAGCCGCCGCCGACCCGCCCGGCGATCACCCGCACCCGGTCGAGGGGAAGGTCGAACAGGGACGCGACCTCGCGGCGGGTCAGGAACGGGGTCTGGGTGCTGCTGCGGATCACCAGGCGGCCGTCGTCGTCCAGCCAGCCGACCGCGCCGTGCGTCTCCAGGCTGGCGTGCTGGACCCGGGCGGTGGTGAAGGTCTGCTCGTAGACGGCGTCGGCCTCGGCGAACCCGGCGGTCACGTCGCCCATCTCGGCGTGCAGCTCACCGATCACGTTGCGCTCGGCGGCGTGCAGCTGGGGCGCGCCCGGCGCCATCGCCGCGGCCGGGGTGAACACCGGGGGCAGCAGGTCGTACTCGACGTTTATCGCCCGGCAGCCCGCCTCGGCCGCCGCCTCGCTCGTCGCCACCACCGCGGCCACCCGCTGGCCGGCGAAACGGACCACCTCGTCCAGCACGCGGGAGTCGGCGGGGTCCTCGCCGACGTTCTCGTGCTGGGCGGTGGAGAACAGCTTGCCCGGATCGTCGGCGTGGGTGAACACCGCCACCACGCCCGGGACCGACAGCGCGGCCTCGGTGGCGATCGCGGCGATGCGCGCGTGGGCGACGGTCGAGCGCACCACCTTCAGGTGCAGCACCCCGGGCACGTCCAGGTCGAACGTGTAACGGGCGGTGCCGGTCACCACCTGCGGGCCGGCCGGGGCGCCGAGGTTGGCGCCGACCGCGGTGCCGGGGGCCGGTTCGGCCGCGTTGACCACGCCGGCCACGGCGTCGGCGATGGCGCGATAGCCCGTACAACGGCAGAGGTTGCCTTTGAAAGCACGCGGGAGATCGGCGCGCTGGTCGTCGCTGAGCGCGGCGGTCGTCATGATCAGACCGGCCGTGCAGAAGCCGCACTGGAAGCCCTGGGCGTCCAGGAACGCCTGCTGCACCGGGTGCAGGCCGTCCTCGCCGGCCAGGCCCTCGACCGTGGTGATGGTCTTGTCGGCGGCCCGGAACGCCGGGTAGACGCAGGAGTGCACCGGTTTGCCGTCGACGTGCACCGTGCAGGCACCGCAGTCGCCGGTGTCGCAGCCCTTCTTGACCCCGAAGCAGCCCTGTTCGCGCAGGTAGGTGCGCAGGCACTGGCCGGGTCGGGGAGTCTGTTCGTGCTCGGTCCCGTTGATCTTCATGCGGCCAGCTCCTGCCGGATCTCCTCCGCGTAGAGCCTGGTCAGGTGGCGTCGCCAGGCCGGCAGGCCATGTATATCCGACATGTAAGCGTCAATGGGGATTCGTTCGGTGAGGGCGATTTGTATGACCTCGGCGCTTGGCATGTGAGGGAAACGCAGAACATATGGGCGTTTTGTCGCTGCGGTCACCGTGAGGACGAAGCCGTTGCCGGCGCGACGGCCGATCAGCAGCACTCCCGAGCGGCCGTGGGTGTGGAGCGAGCCCTGCCTGATCGCAAAGGGCTGGCTCAGCGTCTCTTCCGAAACCCTGATCGACCGCAACAACTCACCTTCGGACAAAACGGTCACGCCGTCCCCGGTGACGAACTCGGCCACCGGCACCTCCCGAGCGCCGTCGGGACCCAGCACCAGGCAGATCCCGTCCAGCGCGGCCCCGAGGGAGATCATCGGCCCGGCCGGCAGCGCCGCGCACAGGTTCCCGCCGACCGTCGCGACATTCCAGATCTTGAACGAGGCCAGGAACGCCTGACAGCACTGCCGGGCGATCTCGTAGCCACTCCCGGCCAGCTCGGCGATCGTGCAGGTGGCCGCGATCTCCAGGACGTCGTCGCGCAGCGTGAGCGCCGGCCAGCCGGCCCCGGTCAGGTCGAGCAGTCGGCTCAGGTGCGGCCGAGGCTCCGCGAACAACACCGTCCCCCCGCCCAACCAGGCGTCACCCGGGCGCCACTGGCCCGGCTCGGCGGGGCTGATCACTTCCGTGACGGTGTTCAGATCCACGTAGATACGCTACTTGGAATGTGTTTCAGATCTTCGCACTCAGCCGAGGATGAGCACCGTGAGCACAACAGAGAGCAACCATGCGCCATAGAGCGCAATAGGGCGGCGCGGCAGGTCGATGTCGGGCGGCGGGGGTAGCGGGCTGATCGCGAACGACTGGTTGCGGGCCACCCGCAAGGCCGCCACGAGCTGGTCGGCGCTGCGCTGCGACTCGGCCGACGGCCACGGCGGCGGGACCGGCACGGTCAGCACCGACTCGCCCGCGGTCAGCAGCACCGTGCCGGCGTCGTCGTGCACCACCGCGCTGTCGGTCGCCCACGGTTGCCGGTCCGGGCCACGGAAGCCGACCGCCGCCACCCCGCCCGCGTGCCAGCGCAGCCGCGGCCGCAGCTGGGTGCGCCAGCCGAACTCGTACCCGCCGAACGCCGCCACCGCCGCGACCGCGCCCAGCGCCGCCGCCGGCAGACCGGCCAGCTGGGCCAGCTCGCCGGCCGCGAGTGCCCCGCCCAGCCCGATCGCGATCGTCGCGCCCCAGGCGCGGGGCGGCGCGATCCGGTGCTCCCGGCACTCGAACGCGTCCCCCCGGTCGGCCGGCAGCAGCGCCTCCGGATCGACAAGCTGTTCCTCGTCGTCCTCGATCTCGCGGGGCAGCCCCTGCACCGCGTCGTAGGCCACCTCGATCACCGCACCGACCGGCCCGACCGGCACGTGCACCCGGCCCCGCACCTCGGCCGCGCACCAGGCGCCCGGCCGCGGATCGCCGTAGAGGGTGGCCGGCAGGGTGTGCGGATCCTCGTCGTCGTCGACCCAGAACGCGTCCTCGGCCACGTCGAACGCGAACTCCAGGGCCAGCAGCCCGCTCGGCTCCGGCAGCAGCACGTGCAGGTAGCCGGGCTGCTCGACCACCCGCACCGCGTGCATCGGCTGGGCGGTGCCGAACAGCCCGCGCAGCTGGGCGCGCTGCGCTACGACCCGGGCCAGCAGCGCGCAGCCCAGCCCGAACGCGGCGATCACGGCGGCCAGCCACGGGGTGCCGGCGTACTTGGTGAGGACGGCGACGAAGCCGGCCGTCGCCAGCACCAGCAGGGTGAAACCGGCGACCTCGGCCGGGACGGCCACATGCGGAAGGCCGGCCGCCGGCGCCGGCGGTTGCCGGCGCGGGACCGGCGCGGTCGTCGGGGACCGGTCGCGGCGGGTGAGGGCAATGGCGATCAGCGCGTACGTCCAGCCGACAAGCGCCGTGGCCACACTGCCGGCCAGCGAGGTCCACACCACCGCGGACAGCACCCCGGCCCAGGCGGCGGCACCGCGATGCGCGTACGCCATCACCGCCGGCGCCAGCAGCGCGCCGAGCCCGATCCACCGGGCCTGCGGCGACGGGTCGGCGGGCCCGCCGAGCGCACCGAAGAGCAGCAGGAACGCCAGCACCCCGGCGACCGGCACGAGCCCCTCGACGCGCAGCAGCCGACCCATACCTCTATGGTCGCCAAGGAATGCGCCGCGGGGAGGCCGAATGACCGAGCTCAGCCGCCGGCTGGACACCCGGGACGCGGTGGTGGTCGGGCTGGGCGCCATGCTCGGCGCCGGGGTGTTCGCGTCGTTCGCGCCCGCCGCGCACGCGGCGGGCGGCTGGCTTCCGCTCTCGCTCGCGCTCGCCGCGGCGGTCGCCTGGTGCAATGCCACGTCGTCGGCACGCTTGGCGGCCCGCTATCCGGCCAGCGGCGGCACCTATGTGTACGGGCGGGAACGGCTCGGCCGGTTCTGGGGTTACCTGGCCGGCTGGAGCTTCGTCGTCGGCAAGACCGCCTCCTGCGCGGCGATGGCCCTCACCTTCGCGACCTATGCCGTCCCGGGGTTCGCCCGCCCGGTCGCCGTGGCGGCCGTGCTCGGCCTGACCGTGCTGAACCTGTTCGGCGTGCAGCGCTCGGTGCAGGCCACCCGGGTCATCGTGGTGGTCGTCCTGGCCGTGCTGGCCGCGGTCGTGGTGTCCGCCTTCGCCGGCCCGAGTTCTATAACTGCCGGGGGAGAGTTGCACCCCTTCGGCGTCCTGCAGGGAGCCGGGCTGTTGTTCTTCGCCTTCGCCGGGTACGCCCGGATCGCCACCCTGGGCGAGGAGGTGCGCGACCCGGCCCGCACCATCCCGCGCGCCGTCACCATCTCGCTGACCGTGGTCCTGGTCGTCTACGCCCTGGTCGCGCTCGCCCTCCTGACCGCTCTCGGCCCGGCCGGGCTCGCGGCCTCCACCTCGCCGCTGGCCGACGCCTCCGCCGGGTGGCTGGCGCCGGTGGTCCGGGTGGGTGCGGCCGTGGCGTCGCTAGGGGCGTTGCTCGCGCTGATCCTCGGGGTCTCCCGAACCGGCCTGGCGATGGCCCGGGACGGCTTCCTGCCGCGTGCCCTGGCCGTCGTCGACACCCGCTCGGGCGTTCCCCGGCGGGCCGAGCTCGCGGTCGGTCTGCTGGTCGCGGCGCTCGTCGCGACCGTGGACCTGCGCGGCGCGATCGGCTTCTCGTCGTTCGGCGTGCTGCTCTACTACGCGATCGCCAACGCCGCCGCGTTCCGTCTCGTGCGGTTCGTGCCCCTGGCCGGGCTGGCCGGATGCCTGCTGCTGGCGTTCGCGCTGCCCTGGCCATCGGTCGTCGCCGGTGCCGCGGTGGTCGCGGTCGGCGCGCTGCTGTACCTGTTCAGCTGATCGGTGTGGCAGCCCAGTTTCGCGCTGCAGCGCACTGCCTCCCGCACCCGGTACGGGTCGTCGGCCGCCTCCCGGCCCGCCGGCCGCATCGCCCGGTACCAGTTCCACGCCATCTTGTGGTAGCCGAAGTCGTTCGGGTGCTCCCGGTTCCACATGTCGGCGCCGCGCACGTCGCTCTGGTCGACCAGATGGAACCGCACTCCCTTGCTCGCCACGATCTCGGTGACCGCGTCGTTGTAGGCGGCGGTCCGCCGCACCCGGCTGCCCACCTCCCGGTCGTCGGCGATCCCGACGATCCGGGCGACGAACACCTCCGCCTGCGGCGCGTCGGCGGCGATCCGGTCGAGCAGCCGGTCGAGCTGCCCGGCCGCGTCCGGGACCCGGCGCACCATGTCGTTGGTGCCGATGTGCAGCAGGATCACGTCCGGCCGGTAGATGGCCAGCCAGCCGTCGACCTGCTCGGCGAGCTGCGCGACGGTCCAGCCCTTGTGGCCCTCGTTGTCCCGGTCCGGCCCGGTGCCGCTGCGCATCGAGCCGACGTAGTCGACCTGCACGCCGTCGGCGGCGAGCCAGCGGCGCAGCGCGGTGCGGTAGCCGTCGTAGCTCGGCGACCCGACCCCGAACGTGATCGAGTCACCCAGCGGCATCACCCTCAGCGGCCTCGCCGCGTCGGCGTCCGGCCGGGCCGCTTCCGAGGGAGCCGGCGCCAAGATCAGCGCGGCCGAGACCACCATCGTGGCGAGGCGGCGCAGGGTTCTGCTCATCACGGCCCGTCTGATCGGTTCGTCCGGGTGCGGTTCTGACGTTCCACCCGGGTTCGCAACCGAAGACGCACCGGGCGTGCGGGTGGTACCTCTGGTGGGGATGAACGGGATCGAGATCGCACGGCGCTACTACTTCGACGAGGTGGCGCCCGGGCTGGCCGGGGTGCCGCACGCGGCCGCCCTGCTGGGGCCCGGTTCGGAGGTGCTCGGCTACGACGACGAGGTGTCGCCCGACCACGACTTCGGCCCCCGGGTGCAGGTGTTCCGGCCCGGTCGGGACACCGTCGGCGAGTTCTTCACCGGCATCCTGGGCTTCGACCCCGGCGCCGGGGTGACCGTCGCGGACTGGCTGCTCACCCCGACCCAGCTGCTGGCGAGCCTGACCCGGGGTGCGGTCTTCCACGATCCGGCGGGTTCGCTGGCCCGCCGCCGAGACGCGCTCGCCTGGTACCCGGACGACGTCTGGCGTTACGCCCTCGCCGCCGGCTGGCTGAAGGTCTCGCAGGAGGAGGCGTTCGTCGCTCGCACCGGCTCGACCGGCGACGACCTGGGTTCCCGCCTGCTGGCCGCCCGCCTGACCCGCGAGCTGGTCCGGCTGGCGTTTCTCATCTCCCGCTGCTGGGCACCCTATGGCAAGTGGCTGGGCCGAGCCTTCGCGGAACTGCCGATCGCGACCTCGGTCGGCCCGGCGCTGGCTGCCGCGCTGGCCGCGCCGTCCTGGCCGGACCGAGAGGCATCCATCGGTACGGCGATGAGCACTCTCGCCACCGCGACAAACGAGCTGGGCCTGTGCCCGCCGCTAGATCCGTCACCGCGACAGTTCTATAACCGTGACATCAGAGTTCTGCAGGCCGACCGCTACACGATTGCCCTCTCCGCCGAGATAACCGACCCAACGCTGCGCGGAGTTCTAGAACGCGTCGGCGTCCGGCACGGCGTGATTCCGCGCCTGCCCGGCACCATCGACCAGGCCGTCGACTCCACCGACCTGCTCGGCGATCCCGCCCGGTTCCGCGCGGCCGCGCCTCTGCTCGGTCTGGGTTAAAGCGCTCATCCCGCCGACAGCTCGTTGAACTCGTCGGCCACCTCCTGGCCGGACAGCGCCGCGATGGCCGCCATGATCTCGTCGGCGGCCCGGCGCCGGGCCGGCCCCTGCTTGCCGTCGGCCGGGGGAGTGAACCGCAACGGCACGCCGAAGTGCACGACGACCTTCCCGGGCCGGGGAAAACGCGCGCCGACCGGCTGGATCCGCTCGGTGCCGACCAGCGCCACCGGCACGACCGGCGCCCCGGACGCGATCGCCAGCCAGGCCACCCCGGTCCGCCCCCGGTAGAGCCGTCCGTCGCGGGACCGGCTGCCCTCCGGGTGAATGCCGAACACGCCGCCGTTCTCCAGCAGCCGCAACGCGATTTCGAGGGATTCCTGCGCGGCCCGGAAACCGCCGCGCGGCACCGGAATGGCATCGATCCCGGTCAGGAAGTTACGGGTCACCCACTGCTTGGCCCCGCCCCGATCGAAATACTCCTGCTTGGCCATGAACGACACCCGCCGCGGCGTCACCAGCGGAATGAGAAAACTGTCCAGGAACGACAGGTGATTGGCGGCGAGAATGACCGGCCCGTGGTCCGGAATGTTGCCGACCCCGTGCACCTCGGGCCGGAACGCGATCCGGTTCAGCGGTAGCAGCGCGGCGCGGAGCACGGTGGGCAGGATCATTCGGAAACCTTTCGCAGGTGGGCGTCGACGGCGGCGACGAGCAGCGGTTCCGGATCGTCCAATCCGGTCACCACCTGCAGCGTTCCCCAGTGCCAGAGCTGAGCGATGCCGTGCAGGGCGGCCCAGAGAGCCGCGGCCTCGGCGGCCGGTTGCGCTTGGCCGGCCCGCTTCAGCATTTCCACGAGTACGCCGAACAGCGGCGTGCTCTCCTCGCGCAGGCCGATGTTGTTACCGCGCAGCAGATCGTGCCGGAACATCAGGGCGAACATCCCCGACTCGCCCCGGGCGAACGCGACGTATTGCCGGCCCAGCGCCAGAAGTGCGGTGCGCGGATCGGCCGCGTCGTCCCCGATGGTGGCGGCCACCAGTAGGCCGAGTTTCCGATATCCCTCACGGGCGATGGCCGCCAGCAACGCCTGCCGAGTGGGGAAGTAGCGCCGCGGAGCGCCGTGCGAAACGCCCGCCCGGCGGGCGATCTCCCGCAGCGAGAGCGCATCGGTGCCGGCCTCGGCGAGCAACTCGACCCCGGCCGCCACGAGCCGAGCCTCAAGATCCCCCGAACTCATAGACAGTGTCTACCAGCTCGGGTAGACAGTGTCTACGCGAGCGGTGTCACGGCGCGTTGCACGCTCTCGTGCAGCAGGGTGCGGCGCCGGTCATGGTCGTCGGCCGGGTCGTCGGCCGAGGCGGCGTAGAAGCCGCTGGCCGAGGACCAGGCGAAGGCCATCGACAGGACCAGGGCGAACAGGTCGAACGGGTCGCCGTCGCGCACCCGGCCGGCGGCCTGGGCGGCGGCGATGGCGGCCAGCTTCGGTTCGTCCCGGGGGCTGTCCGGTGCCAGTCGGCCGGCCGGGCGCCGCTCCAGCCGCAGCCAGGCGACCAGGCGGAGCAGGTCGGGGTGGCGGAGGTTCTCGTCGTACATCCGCACGGCCCAGCCGGCCAGGTCGCCCGCGTCGAACGGGACGTTGCTCATCAGCCGGCCGGTGCGGTCGGCGATCACCGCGTCGAACAGGCCGTCCTTGCTGCCGAAGTAGCCGTACAGCTGGGCCTTGTTGGTGTTGGCCGCGGTGATCACGCGGTCGACCCGGGCGCCGGCGATGCCGCGTTCGGCGAATTCCTCGGCGGCCGCGTCGAGGATGCGACGGCTGGTCGCGGCGCCTTTGGCGGTGGTCGGCAGGGCGGGCATGCGGCAACTTTAACAAACAGACGAGTTGGTTTGTTTTCCTGCGCGACCCGGGCTACGGTCGAAGACAGACCGAACAGTCTGTCTTTGGAGGAACCATGCGCACCACCACCGGATGGCAGAGCAGCGACCGTTCCACCGCGCTGCGGCGTGTCCCGATCGAGCGCCGCGAGCTGCGCGACGACGATCTCGCGGTGCGCGTCGACTACTGCGGCGTCTGCCGCAGCGACCTGCACGCGATCCACGGCGTCACCGGCAAGCCCACCGACGGCCTGGTGCCGGGCCACGAGTTCACCGGCACGGTCACCGCTACCGGCCCGGCGGTGACCGGCTTCGCGGTGGGCGACCGGGTCGCGGTCGGCACCATCGTCGACTCGTGCGGCGAGTGCGCGATGTGCCGGATCGGCCAGGAGAACTTCTGCTACCAGGGCGTGACCAGCAGCTACGGCGGCCGGGACCGGGTCGACGGCAGCACCACCCTGGGCGGCTACAGCCGGGAGTACGTGGTGCGCGAGAAGTTCGCCTACCACCTGCCCGAGGGCCTCGACCCGGCCGCCGCGGCCCCGCTGATGTGCGCCGGAATCACCATGTGGGAGCCGCTGCGCGCGGCCGGCATCGGCCCGGGCAGCAGGGTCGCGGTGGCCGGCCTGGGCGGCCTGGGCCACCTCGGCGTGAAGCTGGCCGTGGCGCTAGGAGCCGAGGTCACCGTGCTGAGCCGCACCCCGGACAAGGCCGCCGACGCTTTGTCGCTGGGCGCGAAGGATCTCCTGCTCACCACCGACGAGACGCAGATGAAGCAGGCGTTCGGCCGCTTCGACCTGATCCTCGACACCATCGCCGCGCTGCACGACTTCTCGCCGCTGCTGCGCCTGCTCACCCTGGAGGGCACCCTCAGCGTGCTCGGCGCCCCGCTGGAGACCTCGGTGCGCATCATGGAGCTGACCTTCGGCCGCAAGAATTTGACCTCCTCCGGCACCGGCGGCACCAAGTACACCGCCGAACTGCTGTCCTTCTGCGCCGAGAAGGGCATCACCGCCGACGTCGAGGTGCTGCCCTCCGCGCAGGTGGAGGAAGCCTTGACCCGCCTGGAAAAGGGCGACGTCCGCTACCGCTTCGTCTTGGACATGTCCGACCTGGACTAACGGCCGAGGCCGGCCACCCCCGCCTGGGTGGCCGGCTCGACGCGCAGCTCAGGTGCGCGATTTGCGGATGGCCTTGGCCCCCTTCACACCGGCCAGCGCGCCACCCCCGACCGCCGCCCCGAACGCCGGAAGCGCCAGGTGAGCGGCCACCGCGAGCCCGGCGGGCGGGCAGACCGCGGTGAGCAGACCCACGCCCGCGGTGATGCCGAGCCAGGCGGCCGTTCCGCCGGCGGCGGCACCGGCGAGGACACCCACCGCATCCGAGTTTGTTTCCGCTTCCTTGCTCGCCTTACGGACGAGACCGAGACCGGCGCGCGTGTGGTGGTGAGTCATTGGGGACCTCCAGCAGAGTCGGGACCAGCTGTTTTCGATGTGCTCAGCCTCCGCCGCAGCCACCCACAGTCACCATGAAGTACCGCCCACAGTTGTCCGTACACCCGTTACGTGGGTGCACTGTGGGCCGATGAAATGGAGGTGTGACCGACAGCTTCGCCGGGGTGCTCCGCGCGTTCCGGATCCGCGCCAACCTGACGCAGGAGGAGCTCGGCCACCGCGCCGAGATCAGCACCCGCGGGGTGAGCGATCTGGAGCGCGGCATCACGCTGAACCCGCGCACCGCGACGATCCACCGCCTGGCCGACGCGCTCCGGCTGCCCGACCCGGACCGGTCGGCGCTGCTCGGCGCGGCCAGGAACAGCGTCACCAAGCCGGCGGCGGTGCCGGGGGAACCCACTCCGCTGTTCGGGCGCCAGGACGAGATCGCCGAGGCGACCACCGTCCTGCGTGACCCGGCCCGGCGCCTGGTGACGCTCACCGGCCGCGGCGGCGTCGGCAAGACCCGGCTCGCCGTGGAGATCGCCCGCGCCTGGTCCGATCCGGTCGGCTTCGCGCCCCTCGCCGACCTGCAGGACCCGCAGCTGGTGGTGCCGGCGGTGGCCGAGTCGCTGCGGCTGCGGTCGGCCGGCGCCGACGGCATCCGCGCCTGGGCGGCCGGCGCACCCGCCCTGCTGGTCCTGGACAACTTCGAACACCTGATGTCCGCCGCCCCGGTGGTCAGCGACCTGGTCGCGTCCTGCCCCACCCTCCGGGTGCTGATCACCAGCCAGGCCCCGCTGCGGTTGCGGGGCGAGACCGAGCTGCGCCTGAACGCGCTGGAACCGGCCCTGGCGATGGAGGTCTTCCTGCACCGGGCCGGGGTGGTCGCGCCACGCTGGTCCCCGGACGACGACGAACGGGTGATCGTCGCGGACCTGTGCCGGGCGGTCGAGGGCCTGCCGCTCGCGCTGGAACTGGCGGCCGGCTGGGTGCGCATCGTCTCGCCGCGCGAGCTGGTCGGCCGCCCGGTGCTGCGCCTGCTCGACCGGGGCGACCGGGACGCGCCCGAGCGGCAGCGTTCGCTGACCGGCGCCCTCGCCTACAGCGTTGCCCTGCTCACCCCGGACGCGGCCACGTTTCTGCGCCGGCTCGCGGTCTTCGCCGGCGGCTGGAACCTGGCCCGCGCCGAGGAGATCTGCGCGGTCGACGATGCGCTGGGCGGCACCGCCGAACTTGTCGAGGCGGGCCTGGTCACTCCGGTCGACGGCAATCGCTTCACGATGCCGGCGCTGGTCCGCGAATTCGCCGGCGCGCAGCCCGAGGCCGCCGTCGAACAGCGGCACACCGAGGTGTTCGCCGAGCTGGTCGCCCGGCTCGCGGCCGAGCTGACCGGTCCCCGCCAGCAGGAGGCGCTGCGCGAACTGGACACCGAGCACCGCAACATCCAGGAGGTCCTCGAACGCTGCCTGCGCACCGGCCGGGCGTCGACCGCGCACGAGATGGCCGGTCAGCTGTGGCGGTTCTGGGAGATCCGCGGGCATCTGGTGGCCGGCCGCCGCTGGCTCGACCGCGTCCTCGGGCCAGATCAAGATCAAGATCAAATTCCCGCGACGGTACGGGCGGGAGCACTCAAAGCCGCCGGTAATCTAGCCCGTGACCAGGGTGACTTCGAGGCCGCCCGACGCTTCCACGAGGACGCGCTGACCCTGTTCGACCGGGCCGGCGACACCCTCGGCACGGCCAGCGCTCTCAACAACCTCGGCAACGTCGCCCTCGACGCCGGCGAGTGGAACCGCGCCGTGACCCGCTTCCGCGGCTCGCTGGCCGCGTTCGAGGCGGGCGGGGACGCCTACAACACGGCTCTGCTCCGCAACAATCTGGCTCTCGCGCTGCGGACCATCGGCGCGCTGGACGAGGCGATGGACCTGCTGGACCGCAGTATCGCCGGGTTCCGGACGCTCGGCGACGACCGCGGCACCGCGCGGGCGCTGGAGTCCCGGGCCCGCGTCCTCGACCTGGCCGGCCGGCACGCCGAGGCCGATCCGCTGCACCGGGAGTCGCTGTCGCTGCGACTGACGGTCGGCGACCTCGGCGGCGTGGTGCGCTCGTTGGAGGGGCTGGCGCATTGCCGGGCCCGCCTCGGCCAGGCGCGGATGGCGGCCCGGCTGCTCGGCCACGCCGAGGCGATCCGGCAGCGGATCGACGAGCCCCGGTCGGCCGACGATCGGCTGGTGGTCGAACCGGCGCTGGCCGCCGTCGCCGCCCAGCTGTCTCCCGCCGACGCGGCCGAGGCGAGCCGGTCCGGCCGCGCGGCGACCACCGCGCAGATAACCGCGGAACTCGAATAGTGGGCTCGACCCGGTCGCCGCGAAACGACCGGGCCGAGCCGGGGGATCAAGGCCCGCTGACGATGCTGGTCACCTGGTGACCGCTGTTCACCGCGGCACCGGTGTTGTTGATGACGTGGCTGATCGTGCCGACGCCGCCGAGCGACACCGTCACCATGTCGTGGAACTTCACGCCGGCGTTGACCGGGACCTCGAAGGCGCGAGCGTTCACGACCGCCGGATTGACGTTGAAGTAGGCGTAGCTGCCCAGCCCCCACGCCTCGTGCGACGTCACCGAATCGGCCACCTTGTAGGCGGCCCAGCCCTGGGTGGAGCCGTTCATGTAGGCGGCCTGGTTCGGCGGGTCGTACGGCATCTCGTTCTGGTAGAAGTAGGTCCGCCCGCCGTTACCGTTCCAGATGGTCTGGTACTGCTGGTAATGCTCGACGAACAGGCCGTAGAACGTCACGTTCTGACCGTTCACCACCAGGCCGGTCTTGGCCGGGTTGTACGTCCAGCCGACCGTGTTGGTGCCGACCCCGTGGTCGGCCCGCCAGATCCACGCGTGGTCGCCGATCACGTTGTTGCTGTTGACCTCGACGCTGGTGGTGGCCTTGCCGGCGACCGCGCCGCCGATCCGCACGAACACGTCGGACAGCACGGTCGGGTTGGCGGCGTGCGACGCCGACGAACCGGCCGGGCCGACCTGCAGCAGGATGTTCGAGTTGGTGGTGCCGGCGTCGAGCAGGATGCCGGCCAGCCGCACCCCGTCGACGTCGGCGACGTGGATCGCGTCGACCCCGCCGGTGGGCTGGAAGGTGGCCAGGCCGAGCCCGAGAACGACAGTGCCCGCACGGTTCACGTTCAGGGTCTGGTTGAGCTGGTAGACACCCGGCGTGACGAGCAGGTTCTTACCGGCCGCGAGGGCCGCGTTGATGGTGGCCGCGGTGTCCCCGGACTTGACCACGTAGAACGTGCTGATCGGCAGCGAGGTGCCGGCCGGGGTGCCGGCCGCCCAGCTGGTGCCGCTCGCGTTGGTCCGCAGGGCCGGCACGAACACCTGGTAGGCGCCGGCGCTGTCGACGTACAGGTACGGCTTCTCGGCGATGACCGGCGACGAGCCGACCGTGGTGTACGGCGGGGACGGGAAGCTCTGCGCCGGCGCGCCCGGGCTGCCGACGAAGACCTGGTTCCAGTTGGAGCCGTTCCAGCTGCCCATCTGGGTGTTGCGGGTGAGGAACTGCTGCTGCGACCCGGACTGGATCTGCCCGTCGATCTTGGAGTCGGCGATGAAGCCGCCGGACGACCAGCCGCCGTCGGACAGCGCCAGGTTGCCGCGTACGTGCATGCGGCGGTACGGGGCGGCCTGGGACACCGACCACCGGTCCAGCCCGTCACCGGGGGTCACCGACAGGCCCTCGGCCGAGCGCCAGAAGTTCTGGGTGGCGTTCTGCGAGCCGTCCGGCCACCAGTCCGCCTCGACGTGCACGTGACCGTTGATGGTCACCTGGTCGGGGGAGAGGCCGAGGCCGGCGACCTGAGTGAAGAAGCCGACGTTGGCGTCCACGTTGTAACTGCCCGGCTTGAACAGCAGGGCGTAGCGCGCGGACCCGAACTGGTTGCTGACCTGCGCGTTGAAGACGCTTGTCAGCTTGCTCTGAACGGTCGACGCCGACATCGACGGGTCGAACACGGTGACGTTCGGCCCGAGATCGGGGTTGCCCGGGTTCGGCGGAACGGTAGTCGGGGACGTGGGTGGCGTCGTCGGAGTCGTGGTCCCTCCCGAGAAGGTCCATTTCTGATTGGCCGAGCCGCCGCAATCCCAGATCTGCAGCTTCGCGCCGTCGGCCAGGTTGTTGTCCTTGATGTCGAGGCATTTGCCGGACGCGGTGTTGACCAGATCCTTGCCCGCGCTCAGCGTCCATTTCTGCGAGGCGACCGTGTCGTAGCAGTCCCAGAGGTGCACGGCCGAACCGTTGGCGGTCGCCCCGCTGACGATGTCGAGGCACTTGCCGCGGCCCTGCACCGAACCGTTGTCGGCCAGCGTCCAGACCTGGTTCTGATTGCTGCTGGTGCACGACCACATCTGCGGCAGATTGCCGTTGGCGGTCGAGCCGTCGGTGACGTCCAGGCATTTCCCGTTGGCCGAACTGACCAGGGTCCCGGATGACGCGGCGAAAGCGCTGGTGATGCCGACGATGCCGAGCGCGCCGATGACCACGGACATGACCGCGCCGGCCAGAAGTTTGCGAGATCTCACGATGAAGCCCCTCAGGCCGGGTTGTTGGCGTGGGTCAGCGTCTCCCAGGCGACGAACAGATTGTTCGTTCCCTGCGGGCGGCGCGATTCGGTGTAGGTCTGCGAATTGGTCATGGCGATACCGAGCCGGTTGTGCAGCGCGTTGAACGCCACCTCACTGATCGGCCCGAGCCCCTTGGTGACCTTGCCGCCGCAGATGTTCGACGGGACCGCCGTACCATTCTCGAATTTGGTGTGGAAACCGAGGGCCTGGCGCATGCGGTCCTGGAGTGAGGGCCACAGGTCCTCGCCTTGAATGCGGGTGGTCTCGGCAACGTGGCTGATCGCCGAGATGCCGTAGCCGGTGTGCACGAAGTCGCGGCAGGTCTCCTGGGACAGGCCGTCCACGAAGGTGCTCTGGCCCTGCCAGAAGCTGATCAGCTCGCTGGTGGTGTCGACGCTGCCCACCGGCGGGTATTTCGGCTGCGCGCCGTCCGCGGTGATGTAGATGTAGGCGGCGGCCCGCGCCTTGAACCGGGTGATCGCCCGGTCGTAACTGGCCTTGTCGTCGAGGAACACCGAGATCCCGACGGCCGCCTCCATCATCGGCAGCTCCCAGTTGCCGTTGCTGGAGCTGCCGACGATGACGGTCGGCAGGTACACGGTGCGCAGCATGGTGGCGAACCGGGCCGAGTTGGGCCAGCTGGAGTACGTGTACTTGATGATCTCCGCGGCGCGCGGCCAGACCGATCCGGCCCAGCCGGTCTGCAGCGGACCGTTGCTGTTGGTGTGTGCCTTGATCGTGGCCGACCAGGCGTCCATCAGCGCGATCGACTTCTGCGCGTAGGCCGCGTTGCCGGTGATGTACCAGGCCAGCGCGTCGGTGTAGGCCGCGATCGCGTCCTCACGCTCGTCCGTGCAGCCGTTGTTCGGGTTGGAGTAGGAGCCGCACTCGACGGTCGCTCTCGGCTTGGGGGTGCGCGAGAGCGACGCGTACGAGCTGGCCTTGAGCTGGTTGAAGGCGGCCGTCCAGGGCTGGGCGCCGGCGGTGACCTGGCCCTTCACGAAGTCGAGTTGGGCGCGACTGACCAGCACGCCCGGATGGCTGAAGGTGATCGGCGCGGCGTCGGCCGTCGCGAGGCGGACGCCGAAGGCGCCACCGACCGCGACCAAGGCCGTGAAAGCCGCTAATAGGGCGCGTTTGCGCATGGGGGATGCTCCCGGATTGGGGATGGGGGAAACCGGAAAGTGGGTTTACAGTTCCCGTCCCGCAAGCACCCGGTCAAGTCCACATTGCCCGACTTAAGGTTCCCTTAAAGGTTCCGGAACTAGAGAGCGCTCTCACTGATGGAACCGGTTCCGGCCGGGGTCAGTACGAGGCGTTCGCCCGGAACATCCGGCTCGTTCCAGACCCGCTCGACGTCGGCCAGCGGCACGGTCCGCGGCGTGACCGCGATCGATCCGGCATCGATCTCGTCGATGAGTGCCGGCAACTCGGCCAGGTAGGCGCGCGGCGAGACGGCGCCCTGCCCGTTGCCCTGCAGCCGGAAGTTGGCCGACCGCAGCGCCACCGACGGCAGCTCGATCGTCGGCCCGGCCATCGAGCCGATCTGAATCCAGTCCAGCTGCCGGCTGCGGTCCGACCGGGCCGTCAGCAGCGCCACGATCGCCGCTTCGGCCGGCTTGCCCCACAGGTAGTCGAGCACGATGTCGACCTCGGCGGCCGCGGCGGCGAGCGCGTCCGGCCCGTCGCCCAGCGCGACGTGTGCGTCGGCCGGCACGGCCACCAGCCGCTCGGTGTTGCGGCCGGCGGCGACCACCCGGCCGGCGCCGAGCCGCTTGGCCACCTGCGCGGCCATCGTCCCGGCGTTTCCGGTGGCACCGAGGATCAGCACGCTCTGGCCGGGCTGGATCGGCACCCGCCGGCGCAGCGCGACCCACGACGACATGGCCGGGTTCATCGCCGCCGCCACCTTCGCGACGTCGGCGCCGGCCGGCAGCGCGATCATCCGGCGCGCGTCCACCACGGCCTTCTCCGCCATGGTCCCGATGACGTCGTCGTCGGTCACGAAGTAGACGGCTGTGCCGTCCGGGCGCCGGCCGACGCCGTCGACGCCCGGGATCATCGGCAGCGTGCCGCTGCTCGTGTAGTGCTGCCCGGTCGCGCCGGTGCGGACCCGGGGGTGCAGCCCGACCGCGAGGACGTCCAGCAGCACCTGCCCCTCGCCCACCTCGGGAACCTCGAACGGCAGGTAGTGCGGGGCCTCGTCGAACGAGGTGACGACCGCGGCGTGCATCTTCATGGTGACCTCCAGGATTTAGTACGTGACACAAACTAAGATAGTTGGTGGCACATACTAAATCAAGTAGTCTCGCCGTCATGCCCGCCATCAGCACCGTCGACGGTCTCGCCCAGCTCTCGTTCCTGATCCAGGGCGCCCTCGAGCGCCGGGCCGCCGAACACGACCTCTCCCTGATCCAGACCCGGCTGCTGGGCGTCCTGCGCGACCGCCGGCCCACCATGCAGGAGCTGGCGAAACTCCTCGGCCTGGACAAGTCGAGCGTCACCGGCCTGATCGACCGGGCCGAGCGCCGGGGCCTGGTCACCCGGGTCCCGTCGCCCACCGATCGCCGCTCGTCCCTGGTGGTGCTCACCGACCGGGCCCGGGAGCTGGGGGCCGGGGTGGCGGCCGGCTTCGAGTCCGACGTGACCGCGATGCTCGGGGTGCTGCCGTCGCGGGACCGCGCCGACCTGACCGAGTTGGTGGGCCGGCTGCTGGTGGCGCACGCGGCGGCGCACGGGGTGGACCTCCTCGACACCCTAGGATCGCCCGAGTGATCGATCAGGTGACGAACACCTATCTAGAACTCGTCGACCGGGAGTTGCCCGGTTTCGTGCAAGGCCTCTACCTCGTCGGCTCGGCCGTTCTAGATGCCTGGCAGCCCGAACTCAGCGACATCGACACCATCGTCTTCACCGCGCGCGAGCCGGCCGCCGACGACCTGGCCACCCTGGACCGGATCCACCGGTCGCTGGCCACCCGCCCGTACTTCGACAGCGTCTACGTCCCGCCGTCGCTCGCCACCACCTGGCCCACCCACAAGGAACCGGTCCCGTTCGTGGTCAACGGCGCCTTCCAAACCGGAAAACCCTGCGGCGAACTCACCCCGGTGGTCTGGCAGGTCCTCCAGCGGTACGGGGTGAAGGTGCGCGGCCCGGAGATCGCCGATCTGGATGTTCGGGTCGACCCGGGTGAGCTGCTCCGCTACAACCTGGACAACCTGCGCGACTACTGGCAGCCGTCGGTGGTCGCGAACGAGCCGCACCTGGCCGCGCTGGATCCCGCCGAGCCGCTGGACGCCGAGACCGTGGTCTGGTTCGTCACCGGCCCGGCCCGCCTGCACCACACCGCCGCCACCGGCGACATCATCTCCAAGGCCGCCGCCGCTGACTATCTGGCTTCGCAGTTCCCGCAGCACGCCGCGCTGGCCCGCCGCGCGGCCGCGTTCCGCACCGGCAGCCCTGAGGTGTTCACCCTGCCCGACCTGCGCGAGGCCTTCGACTCGGTGCACACCGTGGCCAACGACGCCTGGCGCCGCTTCGCCGCGCGCCGCTGATCCGCCCCGTTTCGCGCCGTCGACCTTCGCCGTTTCGCGCCGCCGGCCGCGCCATTTGGTGCCGATTCGGGCGCCCGCGCGGGGCCGCGCCGGCCGGGCGCGGTTGGTTAGCTTGTGGCCGGGAGGCCACAGTGGACACATCGCTCTATGCCCGAGCCGGTGGGGAGCCCGCGGTGACCGAGGCGGTCAATCGCCTCTACCGCGTGATCCTCGCCGATGACCGCCTGCAGCCCTACTTCGTCGGCGTCGACCTGCCCCGCCTGAAATCGCACATGGTCGCCCTGCTGAGCCAACTGCTCGGCGGCCCCGAGTCCTACTCCGGTCGCGAGCTGCGCGCGGCGCACGCCGGCCTGGACATCGCCCAGGAGCACTACGACCTGGTCGGCGCCTACCTGATCGGCGTGCTGGCCGGCCTGGGCGCCGAGGACGACCTGCTGTCCGCGGTCCGAAGCGTGCTGGCTGCCACCGCCGAAGACATCGCCGCCTGACCGCGCCGCGCTGGCCGTCCTGGCTCGGGTGGGGGAGTTGGGCGGCGGCCGGTCAGCGGACCAGCAGGGCGGTGAGCAGCTGGGTCAGCCAGGCTCGGGCGGCCGGCATGTCGCCGTCCAGCAGGAGCTGGACGGTCACGCCGTCGTAGGCGGCCACCACCGCGTGGGCCGCCGCCGGCACGTCGGCGACGCCCGGGGGCAGGGCCAGCCGGCCCTGTACCCCGCGCAGCCGGCTCTCGATCGCGGTGCGCAGCTGGGTGCGGTGCTCGGCGAGCCGGGTGGCGACCTCGGGGTGGCGGGCGGCGTGCAGCAGGAAGTCGGTCTTCACCAGCAGCCAGTCGCGGTCGAGCAGCAGGGTGGCGGCGGTCCGGGCGATCACCGCGTGGATCGACGGCTCGATCGGGGCGGCCCGGTCGGCGGTCAGCGCGTCGGTCACCTGGGCCGCGATGATCGCGGCGCGCTCGTCGTAGAGGGCGAAGAACAGCTCGTCGAGGGTGCCGAAGTTCGAGTAGAACGCGCCGCGGGTGTAGCCGGCCTCGGCGCAGACGTCGTCGATCCGCGCCTGCCCGTACCCCTTAGCCGCGAACACCCGGAACGCGGCCTCCAGCAGCCGGCCGCGCGTCTCGGCCCGCCTCTTCGTGACCCGCACTCGTCGAACCCTATCCAATACAAAGATGTATCCGATACATTCCTGAATCGTGAATGCGGACGTCATCGTAGTCGGCGCCGGCCTTGCCGGTCTGGCCGCCACCCATGAGCTCGTCACCGCCGGCAAGCGCGTCGCCCTGGTCGACCAGGAGAACGCGGCCAACCTGGGCGGCCAGGCGTTCTGGTCGTTCGGCGGCCTCTTCCTGGTCGACACCCCCGAGCAGCGCCGCCTCGGCGTGCGCGACTCGGTCGACCTGGCCTGGTCCGACTGGCAGGGCAGCGCCCAGTTCGACCGCCTCGACGACGAGGACGTCTGGGGTGCCAAGTGGGCCCGGGCCTACGTCGAGTTCGCGGCCGGCGAGAAGCGCTCCTGGCTCTCCTCGCTCGGCCTGAGCTGGCTGCCCACCGTGGGCTGGGCCGAGCGCGGCAGCCTGCGCGCCGACGGGCACGGCAACAGCGTGCCGCGCTTCCACATCACCTGGGGCACCGGCACCGGCGTGGTCGCACCCTTCGTGGCCTCGGTGCTCAAGGCGGCCGAGGCCGGGCTGGTCACGTTCCATCACCGGCACCGGGTGGACGAGCTGATCGTGACGGCGGGCGCCGTCACCGGCGTACGCGGCAAAGTCCTCGCCCCCGACACCGCGGCCCGCGGCATCACCTCCAACCGCGACGAGACCGCGGCCTTTGAATTGACCGCGCAAGCGGTCGTGGTGACCACCGGCGGCATCGGCGGCAACCACGAGATGGTCCGCGAGTTCTGGCCGGAGAACCTCGGCACCCCGCCGAAGAGCATGGTCACCGGCGTGCCCGCCTACGTCGACGGCCGGATGCTGGGCATCGCCGACGAGGCCGGCGCCCGCCTGGTCAACCGCGACCGGATGTGGCACTACACCGAAGGCATCCGCAACTGGGACCCGATCTGGCCCGGCCACGGCATCCGCATCCTGCCCGCCCCGTCGTCGATGTGGTTCGACGCGCTCGGTCGCCGGCTGCCCGACCCGTGCCTGCCCGGTTACGACACCATGGCCACCCTGCGTCACCTGCGCACGACCCCCGACATCGCGGTGCACGATCACTCCTGGTTCATCCTCACCCAGAAGATCATCCGCAAGGAGTTCGCGCTGTCCGGCTCCGAGCAGAACCCCGACATCACCGCGAAGGACCGCCGCGCGTTCGTCCGCGAGCGCATCCTCGGCAAGGGCGCGCCCGCCCCGGTGGAGGCGTTCAAGCGCAACGGCGCCGACTTCATCGTCTCGACGTCGCTGGACGACCTGGTGGCCGGCATGAACAAGCTGACCGACGAGCCGCTGCTGGACCCCGCGCTGATCCGCCGCCAGATCGAGGCGCGCGACCTGCAGGTCAACAACCCGTACAGCAAGGACTCGCAGATCCAGGGCATCCACAACTCCCGGCGCTACCGCGGCGACCGGATCGGCCGCACGGTGGCCCCGCACCGCTTCCTGGACCCGGCCTCCGGCCCGCTGATCGCGGTCAAACTGCACGTCCTGACCCGCAAGACCCTCGGCGGCATCCAGACCGACCTGGAGTCACGCGCGCTCTCCGCGGCCGGCACCCCCATCCCCGGCCTATACGCGGCCGGCGAGGTGGCCGGTTTCGGCGGCGGCGGAGTGCACGGTTACAACGCCCTGGAGGGCACGTTCCTAGGCGGTTGCCTGTTCAGCGGCCGAGCCGCCGGCCAGTCCCTGGCCCGCTCCCTCTAGCAGCCGCCGCAGTCGCAGCGGTCGCCGCAGCTGCCGCAGTCGCGGTCGCAGTCGCAGCGGTCGCCGCAGCTGCCGCGGTCGCCGCAGTCGCGGTCCCAGCCGCCGCGGTCGCAGCCGCTGCTGCTGCAGCCGCAGCTGGTGGGCGCCAGTGCCCGCGATCTTGTGGAATTGCCGCTCACGCCTAACGGGAGTTCCACAAGATCTGCCCGCTAGGCGGCCGGGCGGCGGGCGGACTCATCGTCTGGTCCGGCCGGCCGGTGGGCGGTCTCCTCGGCTGGTTCGGCCGGGTGGCCGGTGGTCTTCTCGGCTGGTTCGGTCGGGCGGGCCAGGACGCGGAACTCGGTGCCGTCGGGGTCGGCGAGCCGCACGCTCTCCGCGCTGGTGCCGAGGTGCGTCGCGCCGAGGGAGATCAGCCGGTCGACCTCGGCCCGCAAATCGCCGGTCGGGGTCAGGTCGAACGTCACTCGGTCCGGGCCGATTCCCGGCCCCACCGGCGAACCGCTCCACGTGATCTTCGAGCCGCCCCGCGGTGACTGGATCGCGGTCTCCTGGTTCTGGTCCCAGACCAGCGGCCACCCGAGCGCCGCACTCCAGAAATAGCCGACCGCCTGCGAACCGTCGCAGGCCAGCGCCCCGACGAACCCGCAGCCGGCCAGAAACTTGTTCCCCGGTTCGATGACGCACAGTTCGTTGCCCTCCGGGTCGGCGAGCACGACGTGCTCCTCCTCCGGGAGCTGCCCGACATCGACGTGCCGCCCGCCGAGTTCAAGGACCCGAGCCACCGTCCGCTCCTGCCCCGCCAGGGAGTCACTGGTCAGGTCGAAATGCGCCCGATTCTGCCCAGCCTTCGGCTCATCGCTCGCCACAAACCGAATCCGGAACCCATCGTCGTCACCAGGCCGAAGAGTGACCGCGTCGACCGCCGCCCAGCCCAGCAGCTCGACCCAGAACCGCGCCACCCGCGCGGGTCGGTTAGCAGCAAAGCAGACCGCGGAGAGTCGAGATCCCATCCACCAGTTCTACGACCGCCCGCCGCCGCCCGCACCCGATTTCCCGGCCACAGAGTCTGCCACCGGCCACCCCACGCTGTTCGCCAACTACCGACCGCCGGCCACCCTGTGCGGTTCGCCCGCTACCCCCGTCAGCCACCCATGCTGTTCGCCAGCTACCGGTCGCGGGCCACCCTGTGCGGTTCGCCCGCTACCCCCGTCAGCCACCTGTGCGGTTCGCCAAACTGCCCGCGACGGCGCGCTTGTGCGTCGCATTGATCCGGCGCCGGATCAGGTGCCGGTTGAGCGCCGTGAAGAGCCCGCGGTCCGGCTTGGTCGGAGCCGGCTTCAGGGGAGGGACCAGCGTTCGTTGGCGCGGCCGTTGCAGGTGGTCACCGTTACGGCGGTGCCGGCCGTGGCGCCGCCGGCCGGGTCGGTCAGGCATTCGTCGTTGGCCGCGTTGATGATCAGTTGGCCGGAGGTGCGCCACTGCGCCGGGGTGCGGCCGTCGCAGCCGACGATGTGGACGGTGTCGTCGCCCAGAATCAGCGCGCACATGCCCTGCACCCGCAGGGTGCCGTCGGTGGCCAGCGTCCAGCGTTGCGCCTCGGTGCCGTTGCAGTCGGTGACCTGAACGTGGTTGAACGCGATCGCCACCCCGCCGTTCAGGTCCAGGCAGAGCCCGTTCTGCCCGCGGATCGTGCCGGTGCGGTCGGTCGCCGGCACCTCGGGCGCGACGGCGTCGCCCGGCGCGATCACCGTCTTGCCGTCCTCGCCGACGGTGCCGGTCACGCTCGGCTTGCCGGACGCTTTGCCGCTGGTCGCGGTCGGTGCGACGGTCGCGTTCCGGCGCGCCGATCTGCTGGGTACGGGTGACGAGGTGACCGCCGAGGACACCGGTTTCGCCGAGGGGACCAGGCCGTTGAGCGCCGGAACCGGCGGCTCGGGCAGGGTCGCCGAAGCCGACGGGCGGCCGTCGGTGCGCAGAGTCGCCACGGCGGTGGCGGCGGCGCCGAGCACGATCAGCAACCCGGCGACGGCCACGATCAGCAGACGGTGGTGCCGGCGGCGAGGCGGATCGGGCAGGAAGAGGATGGCGGTGGGGTCGTCGGCACCGTCGAGGGCGATGTGCGACCGGACTTCGCGAGTGGTCGCCGACGGCCACGTCTGCGTAGACGCGTCGCCGCTCTCGGCGCCCGCGTCACCATGCAGATAGGGCCGGACGAGAAGCGGGTCACGCTCCTCGTCGTAGTCGCCGTCCGTCACGAATCACCCGCCGCCATCGAGCTTGTCAGAGACGATCGACCGCCCAACCTACCCGCGGCGGTGGGGGACACGCCCGGCGCGAAACATCCGACTTTCCGTGTGATGAGCTCATCCGGGCCGACACGACACATACTGACCTGCGGCGATGCCCGAACGGTCGGGAAGCGGACACCGAACGGTCGCAACGGAGCTACACCTTTACCGCAAACCGAGAAGATCCGCCGCGAACCTACCTTTCTGACTATCCGGGACAACAGGGGGACCGGGTCACCAGGAAGGTCACACATGCGGCTCTCCACCCGTCTGCTCGCGGCCGGCGCCGCGGGGCTGGCGCTGGCCGGTGCGATGATCGCACCCACTCCGGTCATCGCCGCACCCGCGGCCTCCGGGGATCGGACCGGTGCCGTCGAGCGGCACCGCGTCGACGTGGTCGCCACTCCGAAGCTGCGCTGGTACTCCTGTTACGGCTGGGGTCAGTGCGCGACGGCGAAGGTGCCGCTCGATTACGACCGGCCGAACGGCAAGCAGGTGACCCTCGCGCTCCTGCGGGTGAAGGCCCGGGACCAGAAGAACCGGATCGGCAGCCTGTTCGTGAACCCGGGCGGCCCCGGCGGTTCCGCCACCGCGATGGCGCTCGCCGCGCCGTACTTCATGAGCGACGCCCTGCTGGACCGCTTCGACGTCGTCGGCATGGACCCGCGCGGCATCGGGTTCAGCGACCAGGTCAACTGCTTCGGCGACGCGGCCCGGCAGACGCCGGTGATGAACCAGCTCAGCATCGGCTTCCCGTGGGGTGCCGCGCAGGAGAAGGCGTACACCACCGCGGCCGGCAAGATGGCGCACGCCTGCTCGACGACCGGCCGGGAGCTGGCCGGCAGCATGTCGACGGCCGAGGTCGCCCGGGACATGGACGTGATGCGCCGCGCCGTCGGTGACAGCAAGCTGACCTACCTGGGCTTCAGTTACGGCACCGCGCTCGGCCAGTACTACGCCAACATGTTCCCCGACCGCTTCCGGGCCATCGCCGTCGACGGCGTGATCAACCCGCAGGCCTGGGTGGGCAACGCGAAGACCGCCGGGCAGATCCAGGACGACCGCCTGCACTCCGCCGACGGTGCCTACAAGGCTCTCGCCGAGATCCTGCGCCGCTGCTCCGCGGCCGGGCACACGAAGTGCGCGTTCAGCCAGAGTCCGATGCAGAACTTCCGGGTGATCGCCGAGCGCCTGAAGAAGAAGCCGCTTGTCGTCGACGACCAGACGGTCACTTACGCCACGTTCATCAGCATGGTGCTGGGCGCCCTGTACGAGCCGGCCGCAGGTGCTGAGGTCACCGGCCTGGCGGCCGAGGTCTTCGCGCTGACCACCCCCGGTTACCGGCCGAGCAGCGCGAAGCTGACCGCCGCGGCCGACCTGTTCCGCCGGATGCGCAAGCAGGCCGAGGGCCGCGCCTTTCCCTACGACAACTCGTTCGACGCCTACTCCGCGGTGATGTGCACCGACGGCCGCCACCCCGCGCACGGCACGTCCTGGCCGAAGGCCGCGGCGAAGGCCGACCAGCGCGCCCCTTACTTCGGCCGCGCCTGGGCGTGGGCCAGCGTCCAGTGCGCCGGCGACCACTGGACGGTCCGCGACGAGGACGCTTACACCGGCCCGTTCACCAAGCGCACCAAGCACCCCGTCCTGATCGTCGGAAGCTTCTGGGACCCGGCAACCAACTATGCCGACGCGGTCGCGTCGTCGAAGCTGCTGCCGAACAGCCGCCTGCTGTCCAGCAACAACTGGGGCCACACCGCTTACGGCACGTCGGTCTGCGCGACCGGCGCGACGGACCGCTACCTGCTGTACCGCTCGCTGCCCACCAAGGGCACCACCTGCGTCGGCGACGTGCAGCCGTTCCGCACCCCGCTCGACAACGACGATGACGCCGCCGCCCAGTCGGTGCCGTTCGACCTGGCCACGGCCACCCCGGCCGAGATCGCCGCGCAAGGCCTCCCGGCCCCGAACGCCCCGAAGGTGCTCCCGCCAGTCCACTGACCCACCCCACAACCCACCTCACCGGATGCCCCGCCCCGAACCAGGGACGGGGCATCCGCCGTCAGCGCTTCCAGAACGTCTTGCGGGACGGGCCGGCGTTTTCCGGCTTCGGGCTCTCGCCGCCGAACGCGGTCAGGACCTCCACCGCCCTGGTCCACTTCTCGTCCAGGCCGGTGTCGCCGTCGAGCAGCGTCACCAGGTCGTGCAAGGGGCTGAACTCCTTGTCGGTGAGGGAGCCGAGCAGGACCGCCAGACGGCTGGAGAGGTCGTCCAGCAGGTCGCGGCGTTCGTAGGCGGGCCGCGAAGCAGCCTCGCGCAGGCGGGTCGCCTCCGTCGCGGCGATCTCGCGCACCTGGTCGCGGGTGGGCGCAGCGCCGGCCGGGACGGCCATCTTTCCGGCTCGCAGCATCGACGGGACGGTGGCGAAGCCGATCGGGGCCCGGGACCGCAGGCCGTCGGCCGGGGCCGCCTCGGCTCGGGCCGGGGCGAAGCGGGCCGGGCCGGCCGGGGCTCCCGCGAACGGCGGGGCGGGCGGCATCGCGGCCGAGGCGCTCATCCGGAGCATCGCGGGGGCGACGTCGCCGCTGCCCTGCCAGCCGGACGGCAGCTCGACCGGCTGGGTCACCCGGCGGGTCTGCCCGCCCTCGTTGACCACCCGGCTGTCCACCGCGACGAACGCGGTGAAGCGGCACAGCACGCCGTAGCGCAGCGAGGTCGCGACGATGCGCTGCTCCAGGGTGCGCTCGCCGGCCGCGTAGGCGTCTTCCAGATCGCGCAGGCGGGCTCGGGCCCACTGGGCGGCGATCGCCGGCTCGGTGCGCTCGTGGACCTCGACCGTCGTACGGAACTCCTGGTCGTCTCGGGTGCGGCCGGTCACCGTGAGAGTGCCGCCGGGCTTTCCGGCGAAGCGGCCGGCGACCACCAGCGGCACGCCCGGGTAGAGGCCGGGCAGCCGCGCCGGAGTGCGCTCGTCGTCGATCAGCCGCAGGCCGTCGGCCTCCACCCGCAGGCCGGTGACCACCGGCGCGCCGATCCGGCGGTGGATGTGCTCCATCGCCTCATCCAGCCGGTCCTCGCTCTCCACCAGCTCGGCACGGCCGGCGCCGAGCGCGGCCAGCCGGCCCAGGAAGCCGGCGTTGACCGCACGGTCGATGCCGATGGTGTGCACGCGCGTGGTGCCGATCAGTGCCGTGACATCGTGGACGATCTGGTCCTCGTTGCCCACCTGGCCGTCGGTCACCAGCACCAGCACCCGGTCCCGGCCATCGCTGGCGCGCAGCAGGCCCAGGCCCTCGGTGAGCGGGGCGAGCAACTCGGTGCCGCCGCGGGCGTCGGCCCGGGCCAGGTGCTCCACCGCGCGGAAACGGTTGCGGTCGCTCGCCTCGGCCAGGCCCTCGCCCAGGTCGGCCGGGCGGTCGATCTGGTGGTCGAAGGTGAGCACGGCGAAGCGGTCGGCGGTGGTCAGCGTGTCGATCACCCGGGCCGCGGCGCGGCGGGCGGCCACCATCTTCCAGCCGCCCATGCTGCCGGACCGGTCGAGCAGCAGAACCACGTCTTTCGGGCGGGCCGCGGCGCTGCTCTCCGGCGGAAGGACGACCAACTGGTAGACCCCGCCGGGCTCGTCGGCCGTCTCGTCGGGCACGGCGATCGCCGTCTCGGTGCCGCCCGCGTAGGCGATGCGCAGCACGAAGTCGCGGTCGGCGCGCTCGCCCGGCTCGATGCTCAGCGTGCCGTCCTTGTCGGTGACGGTGTGCAGGCTGGAGCGAACCTCGCCGAGGGTGAGACCGGCCGGGTCGATGGCGACGCCGACGGACAGCCGCAGCGGGTTGGGGAAGCCGGGCAGCAGCACCGGCGGGGAGATGCGGGAGGCGTCCGGCACCGCGTCGGTGTCGGGCACCTGGCCGTCGCCGACGTAGGGACCGGGCAGGGGAGTGCCGGGGACGTAGCGCGGCGCGACGACCAGCGGGAAGCGGAACATGGCCGCGCCGTCCTCGAACGGCAGCGGACCGACCAGACGCAGCTCGATCGTCACGCGCTCGCCGGGAAGGATGTTGCCGACCCGCATGGTGAACACGTCGGGCCGCTCCTCTTCGGCGATCGAGGCGCGCTGCCCGGCGGCGATCGCCTGGTCGTACTCCTCGCGGGCCGCGCCCCGCTCCTTGAGCTCGGCCTCGACGGTGCGGTCGTCGGCGGTCATCGTCATGCCGGTGACCGCGGCCCGGTCGGGCAGCGGGAAGACGTAGGTCGCCTCGAGCGCGGTGTCGTGCGCGTTGACGAACTCGGTGACCACCGTGGTGCGGGCGGTCAGCCCGCTCACCCGGGCGCGGACGTCGAGCCGATCGAGCGGCAGATTGCCCCGGTCGGTGACCAGGTGGCCGAAGCCGGCGTCGGGCAGGATCCGGATGCGGTCGAGCTCACCCGGGCTCATCGGAGTGACGGAAATGGTCATGAGGGTCTCCCATCGATCAGGCCACGGGACTCGAGCAGGCGGAGCAGGGGAGCGGCGGCCGCGGCGATCTCGGTGCGGTCGCCGTCGGACGCGGGATGGGGCAGGAGCAGGATGGCGCCGCCGCCGAGCGTCACGCCGTGCACCGGCGCGGGGATGCCGCTCTCGGACAGCCCTAGGGCGGCCCGGCGCACGGACGGTTCCGCGGCAGTGGCGGCGGCCGCAGTGGCGGCCGGGTGGTCCGCCCAGAAACGCGGGCGCGCCGCCTGTTCGGTTGGTGCCTCGGCGTCGTCGGTGCCGAGAAGGCTGTCCGGCACCCGCGAGGCCTCGGAGAGGGCCTCGGGGCTGAGCCAGACGAAGTCGGCCTGGATCTCGGCCAGACTGCGGCCGGCCGCCTGCATCCGTTTGATCGCCACCAGCTGCTGCAGGTGACGGGGGCCGTAGAGCGCGGTGCGCCCACGCATGCCGAGCGGGCGGTCGACCAGGCCGATCGTCGTATACCACCGGATGGCTCGGCGGTCGGGCACGTCGCGGACACGGCCGTTCGGTGCGCCGGGGTATTCGGCCTCCAGGGCCTGGCGCACTCGCTCGACCAACTCTTCCATCGTCCACACGCTGCGAGCTTGACACTGTCACCATGACAGTGTCAATGTTTCCGGGCGACGAGAAACCGAGGGTGCGGGATGAAGCGGGAGTTACTGGTCAGCCTTTCGCACGTCAACGACCCGGCCACCACGAACATCTACCCGGGGGACCCGCCGTTCGAACTCGAGACCGTGGCGACGATCGAGAAGGACGGCTACTACACGCGATATGTGCGGCAGGGCGAGCACACCGGCACGCATTGGGGCGCGCCCGGCCACTTCAACGAGGGCGAGGCGTTGGCCGACGACCTGGACCTGGGCGACCTGTTCCTGCCGGCCGTGAAGATCGACGTGCGCGACAGCTGCGCCCGAGACGCCGATTACCAGGTCACGATCGGCGACGTCGAAGAGTGGGAACGCCACCACGGCCAGATCCCAGCCGAGTCGATGGTGATCATCTGGACCGGCTGGGACGCGAAGTGGGGCAGCCCCGCCTACCTGAACACCGATGCCGGCGGCGCTCTGCACCACCCGGGCTTCGCGCTCGACACCGTGCGCTGGCTGGCCGACACCGGCCGGATCGGCCATCGCGGCGGCACCGGCACCGACGCGTTCAGCCCCGATCCGGGCATCGACACCACCTACGCGGTGTCCCGGCTGGTCTACCAGCGCCACCGCATCAGCCTGGAGATCCTGGCCAACCTGGCGGCCCTGCCCCCAACCGGCGCCCACATCCTCTGCGGCGGCCACATCAACCGAGCCGGCGCCGGTTCCACCGCCCTGATCTACGGCGTGCTCCCCCCGCCCGAAGACACCGGCACCGAAACGAAGCCGCCCGGCTGAAGTGGCGCTGGGGTCGGGGTGGAGCCGCCCGGCTGGAGCTTGCCGTTTACGACCAGGCGGTACGGGGCGTAGCGGTTGATCTTTTCGGTGGGCTCGTCGTAGGCGATGATGGCGACGACCTTGGGGTACGCCTTCAGGTCGGCCCATCTGTTGATCGGGACCAGGCGGGCGCGGTGGCCGTCGATGCCGACCAGGGTGGCGTGCCAGGCATGCACCGGGGTGGGGACGATCGCGGTGGGGGAGCGCCAAGCCGCCAAGGAGGTGCCGTCACTCACCGTCTTGTCGCCCAGGGTGATTTTGCCGATTCGCCAGCCGCCTCGGTTGACGACGTCGTCGGCTGTGCAGCGCAGGCTCAGTAGGACTTTCCTGCCCGCGTAGGCGCTCAGGTCGTAGCTGACCGTCACCACCTTGCCGCTCAGACCGGTCAGGGCGGGGCCCAGCGCTCCCTTGCGGTTCCGGTCGCTCGCCACGGGGGTGTAGGTCCGGCCGCCGTCGGTGGAGACCGAGACGTAGGCGAAGTCGTAGCCGTCCTCCAGGGCGTACGCGGTCTCCAGCTTCAGGGTGGGTGACACGGCGGGGACCGTGACCGGGTGGACCGCCTCGGAGTCGAGGTTGGGGGTGTTGCCGCAGAACAGGGTGTTCTCGGCGACCGTCCAGCCGGTCGGCAGGGCGGGCAGCGTCTTTCCGCCCTCGAAGGACAGTGACCTCAGCGGGGTCGGCAGCGGCACGTAGTCGGCGCCGTTGGGGGCGGCGCCGGGCTGGTCGAAAGCCGTCGGGTTGTCGAGGTTGACGGTGGAGCGCACGCTGTCGGCCGTCACCCGGCCGCGCGGTACGCCCTTCATCTCGCCGCCCGGTTCGCCGACGATCTTGTCGACCAGGGTCATGGTCTGGAAGTCGTGCAGCACGTCGTACAGGGCCGTGCCGGTCGGCAGAGCCGCCTGGACGCCGGCCAGGCCGTGCCGCAGGCCGTCGCGGTGCAGCAGCGTGATCGTCGGCAGGCCGAAGCGGTCGCGCAGGTAGAGCATGAACTGGTAGACGATGCCGTAGTCGGCCAGCACCTCGCTCGGGGCGCCCTCGTCCCACAGGTTCAGCGAGTTCTGCGGGCCGCCGCAGTGCCGAGGGTCGGGGTTGTACTTCGTCTTGACCGGACCGAAGCCCTGGTAGCAGAACAGGTGGTTGTCGTTGCCGGGGTCGTTGACGCCGGCCCGGCCGTCCACATAGCCGACCAGGGTCTGCGCGAAGTCGGCCAGGCCCTCGTTGAGCCAGGTCTCCTCGTCCGGGTCGGCGTAGTACTCGAGCAGGTGCTGCCACTCGTGCGCGAACGTGCTCTCGTACATCCGGGGGTGCGCCGGGCGGCTGGTGCAGAGGTTGCCGGTGGGTTCGTCGGCCGGTTCGGCGCCGAAGCGGTGCTTCCAGTCGTACGCGTCGATCGTCATGACGTTGCGGTCGAACATCTGGTTGAGGTCCGGCGAGAAGAACCCGGCCACGAAGGTGACCGCCTTCGGGAACTGGTAGAAGTTGTCGTCCCGGATGTTGTCGACAAGGGTGACCGTCTTGTCGCCGTCGCCGGTGTAATCGCCGCTGCGGGTCGCGTTGGTGCCGTCCCGGTCGGGCGGGACGCTGAAGGCGGCCGTCTCCTTCGGATAGATCGTGTCGTCGAACTCGTGGATCAGGCCGGCGATCTGCGCGTCGGTGACGTCGACCGCGTCCGTGCGGCAGTCGGTCGCCGGGAACGCGATGTCGTCGGCCACCCACACCTCGATGTGCCGGCCGACCGCCCGCAGCCGGTACGACTTCGGATAGACCTTGCTGGTGGTGTCGTCGAGCCCGACCCACTGCCGCTGGGTGCCGATCGCCGGCGTCCCGGCCGCCACCCGGCGCCCTTCCGGCCGCGGGTGGTAACGCGGGCCGGCCGGGAACCGCGACAGATCGAGCTCCCGGGAGTCGTCAGGCGCGCTCAGGGGAGCCGCGTTCACGGGAGCCGCGCCAAAAGCACCCGTCGCGCAGAGGAGCGAAACGAGAAATCCCCCGAACCGGACGTAAGTCATAAAACGTGAAGCTACCCCGTACCTGACCAGGGGTTCGGCAAGACTCGCTACTCGAACAGGGAGTGGTGGCTGTCGCCCTCAGCGCGCCGCCGGGCCCGTCGCCGCAGCTGCACCACCACCATGTCGATCACCGCGGCGACCGCCCACGCGGCGAGCAGCCAGCCGGGCAGTGTCCAGCCCGCGTGGAACAGCCAGATGGACAGGACCGTGCACACCACGAAGCCGAACGCGGCGAGGACGAGCCGCAGGTTGAGCGCGCTGTACGGCTCGTCGACGGTGCCGTGCCGGCCGGGCGGTTGCGCTCCGATGGGCATCGCCGGAGCCTACTCCCGCCCGGCCGGCAAAGCCTCAGCTCACCTCCTTGCGGAACATCCGCCAGGCGCCGAGCAACAGCGGCAGCAGCACCCAGACCAGGGCCGAGACGGTCAGCCGGCCGTATTCGCCGGCGGTCATCGACGGGGTGGACAGCGGCTCGGTGGTGATGCCGATGTTGAGCCACTCGCCGACCGTGCGCAGCGCCCGGATCGATTCGGCCAGCACACCCCACAGGGTCGGCACGGCGAAGTAGGCGACGATCGCCAGGGGCGAATTGAGCAGCACGGCACCGAAGCCCATGCCCATCCCGACGAACAGCAGCTCGGTCAGCAGGCTCTGCCAGATCAGCGAACCGTCGACGTGCCAGCCGCCGTCGCCGCCGGCCGCGATGGCGATCAGGTTGGCGGCGGCGCTCAGCAGCATGGTCGCGGCGGTGGCCGCCACCGAGACGATCGCGCCCGCCGCCACCTTGGCGCCGATCACCCGCAGCCGGGCCGGAACCAGGGCGAACGTGGTGAGGGCGGTGCGCTGCGACCACTCGCCGGTCATCGACAGGATGCCGAGGATGGGCAGCAGCACGGTCGGTGGCAGCAGACCGAAGGCGAAGAAGTCGGCGAACCGCTGCTCCTCGTCAGCCCCCCAGCCGAGCAGGATGGCGGCGGTGCCGACGCTGCCCAGTCCGATCAGCAGAAGCAGCCAGAGCCCGGCCCGGGTGTCGGCCAGCTTGCGCAACTCAACAAGCGTGAGTCTCATCGGGTCAGCTCCAGGAAGAGTTGTTCGAGGCCGCCGGGGCCGGCCGGCCGCAGCTCCAGCAGGACCAGGCCGGCCTCGGCGGCGGCCCGGCCGATCGTCTCGGCGGGCGCGCGCACCACGACCCCGCCGTCGGTGGCCGGGGCGGCGTCCAGCCCGGCCCGGTCGAGCAGGTCGCGCAGCGCCGCCGGGTCGGCCGCCCGGACCAGGGTGCCGCTGGTGGCGAGCAACTCGTCGCGGGAGCCGCCGGCCACGATCCGGCCGTTGCCGATCACGACCAGGTGGTCGGCGACCGCCTCCACCTCGCGCAGCAGGTGTGAGGAGAGCAGCACGGTGCCGCCGCGGTCGGCGAACTCCCGCAGCAGGCCGCGCATCCAGAAGATGCCCTCCGGGTCGAGACCGTTGGCCGGCTCGTCGAGCACCAGCACCGACGGGTCGCCGATCAGCGCGTGGGCCAGCCCGAGCCGTTGCCGCATGCCGAGCGAGTAGCGCCGCACCCGGCGACGGGCGGCGGTGGCGTCCAGGCCCACCCGCTCGAGGGCCGGCCGGACCGCTGATGCCCGTACGCCCATGGTGAAAGCGGCCAGGGACAGCACCTCCCGGCCGGTGCGGCCGCCGTGCTGGGCGGAGGCGTCCAGCAGGACGCCGATCTGGCGTCCCGGGTTGCTGAGGCGGCGATAGGGGACACCGCCGATGGTGGCGGTGCCCGACGTCGGGGTGGTCAGGCCGCAGATCATCCGCATGGTGGTGGACTTGCCGGCCCCGTTGGGCCCGAGAAAGCCGGTCACCGTGCCGGGCGGGCAGGTGAACGACACGTCATCGACGGCGCTGTGTCTCCCGTACCTCTTGGTGAGGTTGTTGACCGTGATCATGCGTTTCAGCGTGCCGAAACGCCCGGCCCGGCCGCGTCGGCCGGAGGTCGACGGCCGGAGTCATTGGTCTATGGAGGCATCGACCAAAGTCAGCGGGCCGCGGCCGGTGGCCACAGCGGCTCCTCCGCCAGCTGTTCGGCCGTGCGCAGCACCCGCAGGATGTTGCCGCCGGTGAGCTTGCCGAGGTCGGCCGGCGTCCAGCCGCGGCCGGCCAGTTCGTCGAGCAGCCGCGGATATCCGGAGACATCCTCCAAACCGGACGGCAGATCGGTGGTGCCGTCGTAGTCCCCGCCCAGTCCGATGTGCTCGACCCCGGCCACCTCGCGGGCGTGTTCGACCTGGTCGGCGACCTGCGCAACGGTCACCAGCGGCCGGGGGTGGGCGGCCAGCCAGGGCTGGAACTCCGGCGCGGCCTGCGGGTCGCCGGCCGGCCAGTTGCGCACCGTCGCCGGGTCCTCGCCCGGCCGCGGCGCCGGCGGCCACCAGCCCACCTCGGGAAGGTCGAGCCGGCGCCATTCGGCGTCGGCGGCCAGGAACCAGGCCCGGTAATCGGCCGAGATGAACGGCGCCACGAAGGTCAGCTGGATGACGCCGCCGTTGTCGCGCAGCCGCCTCAGCACGTCGTCGGGCACGTTGCGCGGGTGGTCGTGCAGGGCGCGGGTGCCGGAGTGACTGAAGATCACCGGGGCGAACGCGGTGTCCAGGGCGGCGTGCATGGTGACCGTGGCGACGTGCGAGAGGTCGACGAGCATGCCGATCCGCTGCATCTCGCGGACCACCGCGCGGCCCTCGTCGTTCAGGCCGCCGACCGCCGGTTCGACCGCCGCCGAGTCGGCCCACGAGGTGTGGTGGTTGTGGGTGAGGGTCATGTAGCGCACGCCCAGCCGGGCGAACGCCCGCAGCACGCCCAGCGAGGTGGCGATGCTGTGGCCGCCCTCGATGCCGATCAGCGACGCGATCCGGCCGGAGCCGATGACCCGCTCGACGTCGTCGGCGCTGTAGGCGATCGCGAGGTCCTCGGGGTAGGCGGCGGCCATCCGGTAGACCGCGTCGATCTGCTCCATGGTGGCGACCACCGCGTCCGGCTCGGAAAGGTCGGACGGTACGTACACCGACCAGAACTGGCCGCCCACCTGCCCGGCCCGCAGCCGGGGGAGCGAGGTCTGCACGTCCGGCCGGCTCTCGTCGAGCCCTTCGACCCGGTAACCGAAGCGGGCGCGCAGTTGCATGGGCAGGTCGTTGTGCCCGTCGATGATCGGCATCATGTAAACCTGGTTACCCCGTGAGTTCGAAAAGCGCTAGCGTTCCGCAACATGCGGATCGCCGTTCTGCTGGCTGCCACGATCACCACCGGGATGATGGCGGGACTCTTCTACGCGTACTCCATCTCCGTCATGCCCGCCCTGCGCGACGCCGACGCCGCGGTCTTCACCGAGGTGATGCAGCGCATCAACCGAGCCATCACCAACGGATGGTTCTTTCTGTGCTTCGCCGGTGCACTGGTCTTCTCCGCGACCGCGACGGTCCTCTATGCCATCAGCGGCCCGGCCGAGGTGCTGGTGCCCACCGCGGTGGGCCTGGTGCTGTACGCGGGGCAGCTCGCGCTGACCGCCGGCCTGCACATCCCGCTCAACAACGCGCTGGACGCGGCCGGCCGGGACGATCCGGAGGCGGCGCGACGGGCGTTCGAGCCCCGCTGGGTGCCCTGGAACCACGTGCGCACGCTGCTCTGTCTCGGGGCGTTTGTCGCACTGTGCTGGGCTTTGACGCGAGTCTGAGGCCCGATCCGCACGGAGTTCATCTTGGGATGACCCCAAGACCCCTTGCGTTTCCGTATTGTTTACCCGCAGCCGCGCGTTTTTCGTTGCGGCGCAAGGGAAGTCCGTGCGCCGAAGGGAGGTCCGACGATGGCCAAGAAGTCGAAGAAGGACAAGAAGAAGGACAAGAAGAACAAGAAGAAGAAGTAACTCTTCTTGCTCGACAAGCGGGCGGTACCCGGGGTTCCCCGGGACCGCCCGCGTCGTTTTTCCGGACAACCCCTCAGATGGCCGGTCGCTCGCCCGATTTTGGTGCTCGGACAGGTCGGCCATGGGAAAGGGGGTTCCGATGACCACGGTCATCGGTGCTGCCACCGCGGTGGCAGCCCTTACCGCCGCCGTTGCCTGCCTGATCCGGGCCCGGCAACGGACCGGCCGGATCCGACTGGCCTGGGCCGGGCTCGGACTGGGTGCCGCGGCCGCCGGGCTGTTCGGCGGAACGGTCGAGGCGCCGGCCGCCGGTTACCTCGTGCTTGTCGCGCTGAGCTGGGCCGGGCTGTTCGTCCTGCCGATGCCGGCGCGATCCGGCGCCGAGAAGGTGCGCGCTCTGCTGGACCTGCTGATCGTCGGCACGTCCCTGACCGCCCTCAGCTATCACCTGATCATCGGCCCGGCCGACGGTTCGGCGGTCCCCCCGTACCCGATCGCCGACATCCTCCTGGCCACCGCCGGCCTCACCGTGCTCACCCGGATCAGCCGGGCCCTGCCCGGCCATCGCGGTCTGCGGCTCGCCGCCGCCTCGACGTTCGTCATCGCCGCCGCCAGCAGCGCCGGCTATGCCGGCCTGACCACCCTGGGCTCGATCGGCTGGCTGGCCGGTTTCGCCGGCCTGACGGCGGCGGCCTGCGGCCGATGGCCCGCGAGCCAGGGCGAGGAGGACCGGCGTCAGGCCGTCGCCATCTATTTGCCGTACGTCGTACTGACCGTGAGCCTGGTCGTCGGACTCGGCCGGCTCATCCTGGGTGCGCAACCCACCGCCGTCGGCACCTGGACCCGCTCGATCCTGGTCGTACTGATCGTCGTACGCCAGCTTCTTCTGGTGATCGACAACCGGCGGCTGGTGTGCCGGCTGGAGACCCGGGTGGCCGAGCGGTCCGCCGCCCTGCACGCCAGCGAACTGCGCTTCCAGGCCCTGGTCGAGCAGAGCACCGACTCCCTCGCGATCCTCGAGGCCGACTCGACCGTCCGCTACCAGAGCGAGTCCGTCCAGCGGATCTTCGGTTACCCGGCGTCGGCACTGGTCGGCAGGCGGTTCGTCGAGGTGGCCGGGCGCAAGGTCGGTAGCCGGGTGCAGGCCGCGATCGACGAGGTCAAGGACGTCCCCGGCGCCACCACCGTCTTCGAGATCACCCTGTTCCACGCGGACGGGCAGCCCCGGCTGGCCGAGATGGCCATCACCAACCGGCTCGACGACCCGTACATCCGCGGTCTGGTCTTCAACACCCGGGACATCAGCGACGCCCAGGAGCTGCAGGACCAGCTGCGCCACGAGGCCTACTACGACGTGCTGACCGGGCTGGCCAACCGGGCCGGCTTCCGGGAGCGGCTGGCCGAGGCGGTGGCCCGCAACGAGCCCGGCCGGGTGGCGATCCTGCTGCTCGACCTGGACGGCTTCAAGGAGATCAACGACAGCCTCGGCCACGACGCCGGCGACCACCTGCTCGTGCACGTCGCCGAACGGCTGCGCCGGCGCCTGCCCGCGCCCAAGGTGGTGGCCCGGGTCGGCGGGGACGAGTTCGCGGTGATCATGGAGGCGGACGAGGCCCGCGACGAGGCCGAGCTGATCGCGATGGAACTGCTCGCCGCGCTGGCCGAGCCGATCGACGTCGACGACCGCGAGCTGCACATCGGGGCCGCGATCGGCATCGCCACCTCCGGCGACTGCCTCGACGCCGACCAACTGCTGCGCGACGCCGACCTGGCGATGTACCGGGCCAAGGACGCGGGCGGCGGCACCTACGCCACCTACCACCCGAGCATGCACGACGCCCTGGCCAGCCGGATCGAGCTGGCCACCGACCTGCGGCTGGCACTCGAGCGCGACGAGTTCGTCGTGCACTACCAGCCCAACGTCGACCTGCGCACCGGCGAGATCACCGGCTTCGAGGCGCTGGTCCGCTGGAACCACCCGACCCGCGGGATGGTGCCGCCGCTGGAGTTCATCGGCGTCGCCGAGTCGACCGGCCTGATCGTGCCGCTCGGCCGTTGGGTGCTCACCGAGGCCTGCCGGCAGGCCGTCGCCTGGAACCGGCCGCTGAAGATGGCGGTCAACGTCTCGGTACGTCAGTTCGAGGACGACGACCTCACCGGCATGGTGGCCGCGGTGCTCACCGAGACCGGCATGCCGCCGCAGCAGCTCTGCCTGGAGATGACCGAGAGCGTGCTGCTCACCGACACCGACGAGAACCTGTCCCGGATCCTCGGGCTCAAGGCGCTCGGGGTGCTGCTCGCGATGGACGACTTCGGCACCGGGTACTCGTCGCTCGCCTATCTGCGGCGGTTCCCGATGGACGTACTGAAGATCGACCGCTCCTTCGTCGACCGCCTCGGCGGCGAGACCGAGGACGAGGCCCTGGTCCGCACGATCGTCCGGCTCGGCCAGCGCTTCGGCATGTCGACGGTCGCCGAGGGCATCGAGAACGAGACCCAGCTCGCCGTCCTGCAGGAGATGGGCTGCGACACCGCCCAGGGCTACCTGCTGTCCCGCCCGGTGCCGGCTGCCGACGCCACAGCCTTGCTGGAGAGGAACACCCCGTTCCCCCTCCCCGCCGGATCCCTAGCCTCCTAGGACGCTTTACGGAGTGTGGAGCCGGTGAACGGCTGGGCGAGCGAGACGGCCGCCCAGAGCGGGCCGGCCGCGACGCCGAAGGTGAGCAGCAGGTGGTCGGGCGAGCCGGTGCGGCGGTGAGCGAGACGGCGGTCAGGACGATTCCTCCAGGCGGTCCGTCATGCGACAGGGAATGATGCCGTTCCCTGTCGCTATGCTGAGCCGACGTCAGGGTGTCACCGCGATGCCTACCGAGGAGTCACCATGCGTTTCCTGATGATGCAGAAGCCCACCGACACCGCGCCCGACCAGAAGCTGTTCGCCGAGATGGCCGCGTTCGTCGAGGAGCTGACCGCGGCCGGCGTGCTGCTGGCCACCGGCGGGCTCGAGCCCGGTGGCGTCCTGATGTCCTCGCTCGGCGACGAGATCACCGTGACCGACGGCCCGTTCGCCGAGGCGAAGGAGGCGGCCGCCGGCTTCGCCCTGATCGAGGTCGGCTCCCGCGAGGAGGCGATCGAGCTGGCCCGCCGCTTCCGCAAGATCGTCGGCGACGGCGAGAGCACCATCCAGCAGGTCTTCGGCTGACCCCCGCCATGTCCGACGTCCACCGCACGATCGACGCGGTGTGGAAGCTGGAGTCGGCCCGCATAATCGGCGGGCTGGCCCGGCTGGTCCACGACGTCGGCCTGGCCGAGGAACTGGCCCAGGACGCACTGGTCGCGGCGCTGGAGCAGTGGCCGGCCGCGGGCGTCCCCGACAACCCCGGCGCCTGGCTGACCACGGTCGCCCGGCGCCGGGCGGTCGACCACATCCGCCGCTCCCGCACGGTTCCGTTACCACTCACTGAGCCTTCAGCTCCGGAACAGGACGACGTCCTCCGGCTGATCTTCGTGTGCTGCCATCCGGTCCTGCCCGCCGCCGCCCGGATCGCGCTGACCCTGCGCCTGGTCGCCGGCCTCAGCAACGCGGAGATCGCCCGAGCGTTCCTGCTGGACGAGCCGCGGGTGACCCGGCGCATCGCCGCCGCCAAGCAGACCCTGGCCGACGAGGGCGCCGGCTTCACCCGCCCCGACGCCGAGGCGCTGGCCGGCCGCCTGTCGTCGGTGCTGGAGGTGCTCTACCTGGTCTTCAACGAGGGCTACGCGGCCACGGCCGGCGACGACCTGATCCGCGGCGACCTCTGCCGGGAGGCCCTGCGCCTGGGCCGCATGCTGGCCGAACTGGTCCCCGCCGAACCCGAGGTGCACGGCCTGGTAGCCCTGATGGAACTGCAGACGTCCCGCTCCGCGGCCCGCATCGGCCCGGCCGGCGAGTTGGTACAGCTGCAGGACCAGAACCGCGGCCGCTGGGATCCGTTGCTGATCCGACGCGGCTTCGCCGCTCTGCTACGAGCGCGAGAAACCGGCAAACCCCCCGGCCCGTACGTCCTACAGGCCGCGATCGCCGTCTGCCACGCCCAGGCCCCCACGGCCGCCGAGACCGACTGGCCGCGCATAGCCAAGCTGTACGACGCCCTGGCCCAGCTGCAGCCCAGCCCGGTGATCCGCCTGAACCGGGCAGTGGCCGTGGGTATGGCCTACGGCCCCGAGTTCGGCTTGACCGAGGCAGACGCCCTGCTGGCCGACCCCGCCCTGCGCGACTACCACTTGCTGCCCGGAGTCCGAGGCGACCTGCTGGCCCGCCTGGGCCGCCCGGCTGAGGCCCGCCGCGAGTTCGAACGCGCCCTGACCCTGACCCGCAACGGCCCCGAACAGCAGTTCCTGCAACGCCGAGCCACCGAGATGACCGCCCTGCTAGCCACCGCCCCGCCCTCCGAGCCCGCAGCCGACCCACACAGCCCCGCAGCGCCCGACCCGGCCACCGCTCCCAGCTCGCCGGGATCCGGCGCGCTGCCGCCCGGCTCGCCACCGGCCGGCGCGGGCGACGGGGGAAGCGCTGATGGGGTGGACGGCCCGGCGGGGCGGGTGGGGACTGTGGATCCGGCGGCGACGCTCGGGGTGGTCGCCGGCGCGTTTCTCGGGCGGGCGGACCTGGACGTGGCGACGGTGCGGTCCTATCGGCAGACCGTCACCCGGCTGCGGCGGGCGCTCGGCGACAGCCTGCCGCTCGGCCTGCTCACCGCGGAGACCGTGGCCACGGTGTTCGCCACCGCGTGGGGGAGTGCCGCCCCGAAGACGTGGAACCGGCATCGCGCCACCCTTCGTTCGTTCGGCGCGTGGTGCGGCCGGTCCGATCTCGCGACCGGGCTGGCCCGCCGGGCCGAGGTAGTCTCGCCGGTCGCACCGCTGCCGGCTGCCGACCTGGCCACGCTGTTCGGCGACGGCAGGCAGGCGCTGCGCGAGCGCACCCTCTGGTGCCTGCTGCACGAGTCGTCGGCCGCGGTGACCGCGGTCCTGGCCCTCGATGTCGAAGGTCTGGATCTCGACGATCGACGCGCGCGGGTGGGCGGCCGTTGGGTGGCCTGGCGTTCCGGAACCGCCCGCCTGTTGCCGGAGCTGATCGCCGGTCGTACCTCGGGCCCGCTCTTCCTCACCGATCGCCGCCCAGCCCCCGGCGCGCCGGGCGACCGGTGCCCGCACACCGGGCGTGGCCGCCTCTCCTATGAGCGGGCCGAATACCTTTTCAAGCGAGCCACCGGCCATACGCTGCGACAGTTGCGGCCGACGGACCGATAGGGTGCCGGGCGTGAGTGAGTCGCCGTGGCGGATGGTCCGTGAGTTCCATGAGGTCTTCGGCCTCGCCCACCCCGACCGTCCCACCCCGATCCCGCCCGAACTGGCCGCCGTTCGCCAGCGACTGCTAGAGGAAGAGGCGAGCGAGGTAGGGGAGGCGGCCGAGGCGGCGCAGCGCGACCCGTCCCCGGCCCGGCTGGCCCACCTGGCCTGCGAACTGGCCGACGTCGTCTACGTCGCCTACGGCACTGCGATCAGCCACGGCATCGATCTGGACGCGGTGATCGCCGAGGTCCACCGAGCCAACATGAGCAAGCTGGGCAGCGACGGCCGCCCGCTGCTCCGCGAAGACGGCAAGGTCCAGAAGGGCCCGAACTTCCGCCCACCCGACGTAACCGCCCTCTTCACCAGCTGACGCCGGCCGTCGCCCGACCTCACCGGCCTCCTCGCGGCTGGCGCCGGCCTGGCGCCGGCCCCGGCCGATGTCACCGGGCTCCTCGCGGTTGACGCCGGCCCCCGCCGACGTCATCGCGCTTCTCGCCGGCTGACGCTGGCCCGCCCGGCGTCGCCGCCGCGCCATTTCCGGTGCTGGTGCGTCCGACGTCCCGCATAGTGGCAGTCGCTCCCGAAACCTGAGCTGGGCGTCCGCATCGTGGCGGCTGTCCTGCTCGGTGGGAAGCCCTCCCACGCCGTGGGAGCAGAAACCCGACATGCCGTTCATATCACCCCAGGCGCGATGGAGCCTGCGGCGAACTTGTCGAGCTGGAGCAACCAGCGGGGTGTCAAATCGCCAGGATCTGCGGGAAGTGGTGCTGGAGCCTCGGCAATCACCGCCTGGTGCCGTCGCTCTCGCGTGCTCACCGGTTAAGCCGCGTCCGGCGGCCGCGATGTGCTTCGAACGATGCTGGCCCAGCGGCAAGGCGCCCGCCACGACTGCGATGACCCGCCTGGTGAGCGACCTCTACGGCAGTGGTGAGCCGGCTCCTGGGCGCCTTTACCGCTGCGATGGGCCGGCTGCTGGTGGGCCGGCCTCTGCGGCGGGTCTTGGCGTGGCCGTTGGCGGGGTAGCCGCTGCAGGCTCAGCGGGCGCGGAGACGGATGCAGGCGCGGAGGCGGGGGCGGCGGCGGACGTGGGAGCGGGGGCGGGCCCGGGGGTGGGGGTGGTTTTGGGTGGGTGGGGGCGGAAGGCGCTGGTGGCGGCGGCGGTTAGGAGGCCGGCCAGCAGGCCCCAGAAGGCGGAACCTACGCCCAGGAACTTCACTCCGGAGGCGGTGGCCAAGAAGGTCACTACGGCGGCCTCGCGCCAGCGGTCGTTGGTCAGGGCGGAGGTCAGGGACGAGCCGATGGTGCCCAGCAGGCCGATGCCGGCTATGGCCAGGACCAAGGCTGCCGGCAGCGCCGTTAGCAGGGAGCTCACCGTGGCGCCCAGGGCGCCCACCACCAGGTAGAAAAGGCCGGCCCAGACGCCGGCCAAATAACGCCGGCGGGGGTCGGGGTGGGCGGCTGGGCCGGTGCAGATGGCGGCGGTGATGGCGGCCAGGTTCAGGCCGAAGGCGCCGAACGGGGCCAGCAGCAGGTTGGTCGCGCCGGTCCAGGTGATCAAGGGGGAGACCGGGACCTGGTAGCCGTCGTTGCGCAGGACCGCTACGCCGGGGAGGTTCTGGGAGGCCATGGTTACCACGAACAGGGGGAGGGCTATGCCGATCGCGGCCTGTACCGAGAACGTGGGGGCGGTGAAGATCGGTTTGGCCAGGGCCAGGTTGATCTCGCTGGCGTGCAGGGAGTGGGTGATGGCGGCTACCGCGGTGCCGGCGGCCAGGGCGGCCAGCACGGCGTAGCGGGGGAGGAAGCGGCGGCACAGCAGGTATGTGCTGAACATGGTCAGGACCAGGGCCAGGCTGTTCTGCATCGAGGCGAACAAGCCGATGCCGAACTGGACCAGTACGCCGGCCAGCAGGGCCGCGGTCAGCGACAGCGGGACGCGGTTCATGATGCGGGCGAACCAGCCCGTCATGCCGGACAGGGTGATCAGGGCCGCGGAGATCAGGAAGGCGCCGGTGGCCTCGCGGAGGGTGACCCCGTCCAGGCCCGTCGCCAGCAGCGCGGCGCCAGGGGTGGACCACGCGGTGATGATCGGGGCCCGGTACCGCAGGGACAGGCCGATGCAGGTCAGGCCCATGCCGACGCCCAGCGCCAGCATCCACGATGCCAGCTCGGCGTCGTTGGCGCCGGCCGCTCGGGCGGCGCTGAAGACGATCGCCGCCGAGCTGGTCACGCCGACGATCGTGGCCAGCAGGCCGGCGGTCACGGCGGAGAGCGGGGCGACGCGGGTCAGAACGTTCATGTAAGGCGCGATGCTAACCGAGACGCCGGCAGCGCCACGAAGGGTGCGGGAAAGCAGAAGCCCCGCGCCACGAGGGCGCGGGGCTTCCGGTGCGGGGCAGATCAGCTGGATGCTGCCTGCGTCAGGTCGTAGACGGTGGTGCTGCCTACCGTGGTGGCTGTGTAGTGGGCGGCCACCCAGGTGGCGATCTGGGAGGCGTCGGTGGTCGACCCGCCCGTTCCGCCGCCGCCCATGCCGCTGCCACTGGCGATGTAGTAGTTGATCTGGCCGGCCGCTACGTAGGCCTCGAACTGGGCCAGCGTGGGGCTTGGGTCGCTGCCGTTCCAGCCGCCCAGGGCGATCACCGAGGTGCCGCTGTCCAGTTCCAACTCGGCGGCTGAGGTGGCGCCGCTGATTGCCGCCGACCACTTGGTGGTGCTGGCCTCCAGCAGGGCGGTCAGCTCGCTGTTGCTGCTCTGGCCCTCGCCGCCCATGCCGCCGCCACCGGGGGCACCCTGGGTTGTCGAGTCGGAGTCGGTCGAAGTCGAGCTGGATGATTCAGTGGAGGACGACGAGTCACCCGCGCTTCCCGTCGGCCCGCCGGTGCGGTTGGCCGCCCCGCCACGCGTACCCCCCATGCCTGAGGATTGGCCGGACGGCCCGGAGGTCGGAATCGAACCCGTGTGGGCCACCGAAGCGGTCGATGCGGCGTAGGCCGCGCCGGAGGCGCCGGCCGAGAGAATCGCGGCGACCAGCGCGACCACCGCGAAACCGCGCAGCTTGGCGCCGGGCAGGAGAAGGACCAGGGCGAGTACGACGCCCAGCACCAGCGACGCCCAGCGCAGAGCGGGCAGCCAGTCGGCCCGGCCCATCAGCACCGAACCCCAGATCGCGGTGGCCATCAGCATGCCGGCCAGCAGGGCCCGGGCCCAGATCTTGGTGCGGTAGAGCCAGAGCACCCGGCCGCCGATGGCGACCACCGCGGCGATCGAGGGGGCCAGCGCGATGGTGTAGTAGGGGTGGATGGTGCCGCTCATGTAGGAGAACGTGATGCCGGTGACCAGCAGCCAGCCGCCCCACATGATCATCGCGGCGCGGGCCCGGTCGGTGCGCGGCGCGGTCCAGGTCAGCGCCAGCACCGCGATCAGCGCGATCAGCGCGGCGGGCAGCAGCCAGGAGATCTCGGTGCCCATCGAGCTGCCGAACAGCCGGCCGATGCCGGTGGCGCCGCCGAAGCCGGTGTTCTGGCTGCCGCCGCCCCCGCCGCCGTTGCCGCTGCCGCCGAAGATCCGGCCCAGGCCGTTGTAACCGAGGGCGAGTTCCCACAGCGAGTTGTTCGTGGAGCCGGCGATGAACGGCCGCGAGCCGGCCGGCCAGAGCGAGACCAGGGCGACGTACCAACCGGCCGAGACGATCAAGGCCAGACCCGCGATGAGCAGGTCGCGGATCCGCTTGCCGAGGCCGGTCGGCGCGGCGATCAGATAGACCAGGGCGAAGGCGGGCAGGACCAGGAAGGCCTGCATCATCTTGGTGAGAAAACCAAATCCCAGGAGTACGCCGGTCAGCGCCAGCCATTTCCAGGAGGCTTTCTCGACGGCCCGGACGGTGGTGTACGCGCCGGCGGTCATCAGCAGCACGAGCAGGGCGTCGGGGTTGTCGTAGCGGAACATCAGCACCGCGACCGGAGTCAGCGCGAGCGCGGCCCCGGCGAGCAGGCCGGCGTTCTGGCCGAACCAGCGCTTCACGGTCGCGTAGAGCAGGTAGACGCTGGCCACGCCCATCAGCGCCTGCGGGGCGAGGATCGACCAGCTGTTCACGCCGAAGATCCGGGCGGACAGGCCCATGATCCACATGGCGGCGGGTGGTTTGTCGACGGTGATGGCGTTACCGGCGTCGAGCGAGCCGAACAGCCAGGCCTTCCAGCTCTGCGCGCCGGCCTGGGCGGCCGCCGCGTAGAAGCTGTTGCCCCAGCCGGAGGCGCTCAGGTCCCACAGGTAGAGGACGGCGGTGGCGGCGAGCAGGACCAGGACGGGCCATCGTCGCGCGCGGCGTGCAGGTGGCGGTGTATCTGGCCGGGGATCGGCCGCCCGCGGGCGTTCCATCAAGGTCGTCATGAGTCACAACGTTGTCCTCGGCGGCTACGTCCGCTCTGTGGCGCTGCTGTGCGGTGTCTATGAGCGGAAGGTTCCGAAGCCGTCGAGCGGCTCGGTGATCTGCGCGGTGGCGTGTTTCACGTTGGGACGAATCGCCTCGGTGCTGGAAGATCGGCTGCTCGCGAAAGGTGCCGACCGGGTGATTGCGGTGCTCGCCACCCAGGTCGCGATGGGCTGTTTCCGGGCCGCGCAACGCCTCGCCGGGCCCGATCCCGATGCGCTCATGCCGACCATGCGACGGTTGGCCGGCCTAGTGGTGAACTGATCGGTGGTCCGCTCCGTTTCATGCCAGGATGAGGACGAGAGTCCGGGTTCGAGCGAGAGACAAGGCCAATGAGCGAACACGTTTCCGACAGCGCCGAGTGGCAGGTTCTCCAGGGGCACGCCGAGAAGTTCTCCGCGGTGCATCTGCGCGACCTGTTCGGCAGCGAACCGGGGCGCGGCGAGCGCCTCACCGCTACCGTCGCCGACCTGACCGTGGACTACAGCAAAAACTTGATCACCGAAGAGGTGGTTACCGCTCTGCTGGCGCTGGCCTCGCGCGCCAAGCTCAGCGAGCGGATCGCGGCGATGTTCGCCGGCGAGCACATCAACGTCACCGAGGACCGGGCGGTGCTGCACACCGCGCTGCGCCTGCCGCGCGACGCCACGCTCGTGGTGGACGGCCAGGACGTGGTCGCCGACGTGCACGAGGTGCTCGACCGGATGGGCGCGTTCAGCGACAAGGTGCGCTCGGGTGCCTGGACCGGGCACACCGGCCAGCGCATCAAGACCGTGGTGAACATCGGCATCGGCGGGTCCGACCTCGGTCCCGTGATGGCCTATGAGGCGCTCAAGGCGTACAAGTCGCCCGAGATCGAGTGCCGGTTCATCTCGAACATCGACCCCACCGATCTGTACGAGAAGACCCACGACCTCGACCCGGCGACGACCCTGTTCGTCATCGTGTCGAAGACGTTCGGCACCCAGGAGACGCTGACCAACGCCACCGAGGCCCGCAACTGGCTGCTCGCCGCCGACGGGTTCGACGACTCGGCCGTGGCCAAGCACTTCGTCGCGGTCAGCACCAACGCGTCCCGGGTGGCCGACTTCGGCATCGACACCGCCAACATGTTCGGCTTCTGGGACTGGGTGGGCGGGCGTTACTCGCTGCCGTCCGCGGTCGGCCTGTCGGTCATGATCGCGGTCGGCAAGGAGCAGTTCGCCGACCTGCTCGCCGGTTACCACACCGTCGACGAGCACTTCCGCACCCAGCCGCTCGAGTCGAACGTGCCGGCCCTGCTGGGCCTGATCAACGTCTGGTACGACACGTTCCTCGGTGCCCAGTCGCACGCGATCCTGCCCTACTCGCAGTACCTGCACCGCTTCGCCGCCTACCTCCAGCAGTTGACGATGGAGAGCAACGGCAAGTCGGTGCGGCTGGACGGCTCGCCGACTGGCTTCCAGACCGGCGAGGTCTACTGGGGTGAGCCCGGCACCAACGGGCAGCACGCCTTCTACCAGCTGATCCACCAGGGCACCAAGCTGATCCCGGCCGACTTCATCGGGTTCTCCCAGCCCAACCACGACATCGGCGGCATGCACGACCTGTTCATGTCGAACTTCTACGCGCAGACCGGCGCGCTGGCCTTCGGCAAGACGCTCGACCAGGTCAAGGCCGAGGGCAGCAGCGACACGGTCGCGCCGCACCGGGTCATGCAGGGCAACCACCCGACCACCACGATCGTCGCGCCGAAGCTGACGCCGGCCGTGCTCGGGCAGCTGATCGCCCTCTACGAGCACATCACCTTCACCCAGGGCACGATCTGGGAGATCAACTCCTTCGACCAGTGGGGGGTCGAGCTGGGCAAGGTCATGGCCAACCAGCTCGCGCCGAAGCTGACCTCGGCGTCCGCCCCGGCCGACGATGACGACTCGTCGACCAACAACCTGATCAAGTTGTACCGGGCCGGTCGCGGCCGCTGATTTTTGTCGTACCCCGGGCCTAGGGTCGTCCCATGGATGCACGGACGGCCCTGGGCCTGCGACTGACCAGCCTGCTGCTGCGCGGTGGCGGGCCGGCCACGGTCGAGGGCATCGCGTCGTGGTTCGGCGCCATGCAGGCGCAAGACGTCAACAGCGTCCTGTGGTCGCTGGGCGCCCGGCTGCCGGGTTGGTCGCTGGCCGAGGTCAACGCGGCGCTGGAAGACCGTTCGGTGCTACGCACCTGGCCGATGCGGGGCACGGTCCACCTCGTCCCGGCCCGCGACGCACATTGGATGCTCGACGTCATGGGCTCGCGGTCGCTCACCGGCGTGGCGAAACGCTGGGAATATCTCGGCCTCGACCGGCCGACCGTCGAGAAGGCGGCCGAGCTGCTCGGCGCCGCCCTGGCGGGCGATCGCCGCCTGACGCGAGCCGAGTGCCTGGCCGCGCTCACCGACGGCGGCATCGACGTGGCCGGGCAGCGGAGCTACCACCTGCTTTGGTACGCGGCACAGATCGGCGTCACGGCCATCGCCCCACACGTGGGCAAGGAGCAGACGTTCGTGCTCCTGGATTCGTGGGTGCCCGACCCGTTCCGTCCGTCGCGTGCGGAAGCGCTCGGGTTGATCGCCCTGCGGTTCTTCCAGAGTCACGGCCCGGCGACGCGGAAGGACTTCGCCGGCTGGACCGGCTTGCCGATGTCCGACGTCAAGATCGGCCTGGGCGAGGCGGGCAAGGCGTTGCTGACGGTCGACGTGGACGGTGTGGAGATGATCGTCGCGGCTGAGGCACTGGAGAACCCCGCAGATCAGTCGTGGCTGGCGTTGCCGGGGTTTGACGAATACATGCTCGGCTACAAGGACCGGTCGCTGATGGCGTCGCCGGCCGACCTGGCGGCGATCATCCCGGGCAACAACGGGGTGTTCCAGTCGACGCTGGTGCGGGGCGGGCGGGTGGTCGCGACCTGGAAGCGGGTCATCGGGCCGAAGGGGGTGACAGTCACCGTCCGGCCACTGATCGACTTCACTGCCACCGATCATCGCCGGGCCGCGAAAGCACTCGAACCGTTCGCCGCGTTCCTCGAGCTTCCGCTCACTGTTAAGAACCCTTGATATTTACGAATGTGAACGCCACTATGTGAGTGTCGCGGGTCACGTTCGATCTCAAGGGGGCTGCCATGGGCGTCCGTCGTCGGGTGTTAGCGCTGGTCGCAGGGGTGGCGGTGGCGGCCGGGGCGATGGCTGTCGTTGTCGCCGGAGGGGGCACGTCGTTCGCGGCGGTGGTCTGCTCCGGGACGGTGTGGACCGAGGGGCCCACCTACACGGTGGGGCAGCAGGTCACCTACAACGCGCACCTCTATCAGGCGCTGGTCACGCACACCGCCTATGCGGGAGCGGGCTGGAACCCGGCCGCGACGCCGTCGCTGTGGAAGGACCTGGGCGCCTGCACCGGCGGCACCACGACCCCGCCCACGACCACGCCGACTACTCGGCCCACCACGACGCCGCCGACCACTCCACCCACCACGACGCCCACGACTCCGCCGACGACCTCGCCGACCGTGTCGCCGACCGGCTCCACCTGCGCGGTCAAGTCGCGGCCGGCCGGGAAGGTGCTGCAGGGTTACTGGGAGAACTGGGACGGCGCCTCCAACGGCGTACACCCCGGGTTGGGTTGGATTCCGATCAATGACAGCCGGATCAAGCAGCACGGTTACAACGTGCTGGCGGCGGCCTTCCCGGTGATCCGGTCGGACGGCACGGTGCTCTGGGAGAACGGCATGGACGCCGGCGTCAAGGTCTCCACCCCGGCCGAGATGTGCGCGGCCAAGGCGGCCGGCAGCACCATCCTGATGTCGATCGGCGGCGCCGCGGCCGGCATCGACCTGAGCTCCAGCGCGGTCGCCGACCGGTTCGTGGCGACCATCGTGCCGATCCTCAAGCAGTACAACTTCGACGGCATCGACATCGACATCGAGACCGGCCTGACCGGCAGCGGCAGCATCACCACCCTGTCGGCCTCGCAGGCCAACCTGATCCGGATCATCGACGGGGTGCTGGCCGCGATGCCGTCCAACTTCGGCCTGACGATGGCGCCGGAGACCGCGTACGTGACCGGCGGCAGCGTCACCTACGGCTCGATCTGGGGCTCCTACCTGCCGATCATCAAGAAGTACGCGGACAACGGCCGGCTGTGGTGGCTCAACATGCAGTACTACAACGGCTCGATGTACGGCTGCGCCGGCGACTCGTACTCGGCCGGCACGGTGCAGGGCTTCACCGTCCAGACCCAGTGCCTGAACAACGGCCTGACGATCCAGGGCACCACCATCAAGGTGCCGTACGACAAGCAGGTCCCGGGCCTGCCCGCCCAGTCCGGCGCGGGCGGCGGCTACATGACCCCCGCACTGGTCTCCCAGGCGTACAACGGCGTCAGCGCCATCAAGGGCGTGATGACCTGGTCGATCAACTGGGACGGCTCCAAGTCCTGGACCTTCGGCGACAACGTGAAGTCCCTGCAGGGCCGCTGAGCCGCGCCGCCGCCTCCTCCGAGTCCCCCTCCGCGGGTGAGCGGCGGCGCCGTCCCGGCCGGGTCCACCTTCCACCGACCCGGCCGGGTTCGGCTCTTATCGGTCTTCGCTAGCGGCCGAGCAGGCCCAGCACGATCGCCGTCACGTCGTCGGCGCAGCCCCAGGAGAGGCTCACGCCGGCTCCGCTGTGGCCGTAGTTGTGCACGATGTACCGGCCGTCGATCTCCTCGAGTTCCAGGCGGATCTTCGGGCGGGACGGCCGGATCCCGCCGCGGTGCCCGAGTACCTCGGCCGTCCGGATCTCGGGGAAGATGTCGCCGCAGCGCGCCTGGATCGCCGTCGCCACCGCGGGATCGGGGGCCGGGTCGGCCACCCCGGGCTCGGCGCTGCCGCCCAGCAGCAGCACGTCGCCCTGCGGCAGTAGATAGATCATCTCGCCCAGCTCGGGAGTGTGCTCGGCGAAGAACTCGGCCATCCCGGGGTTGCGTATCTCGACCAGCTGGCCGCGGATCGGGACGACCTCGGGGTCGGGCACCAGGTCGTGGGCTCCGGCGCCACTGCAGTTGATCACGATAGGGGCGTTGGCCTCGGCGAGGGCGCTCAGGTGCGCGCCGAACTCGAACTCGCCGCCCAGCTCCCGCACGAGGAGTTCGAGCTGGGCCAGGTAGGGCGGCATGTCGATGATCGGAGCGCGGTAGTGCCAGCCGTGCACGAACCCGGGCGGTAGTTCGGCGAGTGTGCACTCGCGGTAGCCGGGTAGCTCGCGGGCCCAGTCGGGGGTCTCCATCGGATCGCGCGAGGCCTCCACCCCGTTGACCATCCGCACGCCGGGGAAGCCCTCCTCGGTCAGCCGGGCGAAGACCTCGTAGCTTCGTGCCGCCCAGACGCCGACCCGCGGATGTTCCGCGTAGATCGGGTCCCAGATCGCGCCGGCCGCGGCCGAGTTGGTGCGGCCGGGTGCGTCCTCGGCCCGGATCCGGACACGCAGGCCCTGCTGGGCCAGTTGAAACCCGGTGGTCAGGCCGGACACGCCGGCGCCGACGATGAGAACATCAGAGGGCACCCTCCTGACGCTAACGGTGATCGATGCCTGAACGTACGGTCTGAGGAAAATCTACGGCGACTGAAGACAATGGCGTTCCCGCCTTGTCGGGTGTCCAGCCGGGATGGTAGGAACTATGACTCATCGTCCTCGATTGATCACTCACGGTGTTGCAATCCGCCGACCTTTGAGTTCCAATCGAACGGCTGGCGTCATGCGGCCCGGGACGCGCCGCTGGGGAGGCAATGGTCATCGCTGATCCTGATACGTCAGGCGGTCCTCCCCGGGTTCCCGTGGCCGTCGAGGATGGGGGGCCTTGACGTGCTCATCGTTGGTGAGGTGCAAACCGGACTGCTGCGCGGGGGCGGTCCGGTGAGCGGCGATATCGCCAGCACCCTGGTGGACCTGGTGGCCGGTGAACCGGTCCGGGTCTCCGAGCGACCCCGCTCCCACGTGCGCGCCCCCGACAAACCGGTCGGTGTCGACTGCCCGCTCGGCCTGCCCGGACCGACCCGGCAGGTGCGCGGCATCGGCACGGTCTGGCAGCGGGCGGCGATCGTCGACGGGCACGTCGTGCAGGGCTCGGCGTACGCGACAGTGGTCCGGGCCGAGGGCAGCAACCGCCGGCCCTGGTCGCACTACCTGTCCCGGCCCGGCGTGGTGGAGAGCGTGGGGCGCACCCGGTGGAACGAGCTGGCCGAGGCCCTGGCGATGCCGCAGCGCGCGCCCGAGTCGCTCGATCTGGGTGGCATCGCCCGCCAGGCCGCCGACCGGGTGCAGCGCAACTCCCGCGGCGGCCGCCCGGCCCTGCGCGCCGCCCGCACCGGGCTGCGCTGGGTGGTGCTTGTCGAGCCGTGCGATCCGAGTCCGTGCCGGGTTCGCTTCTCGGTGCACGGTGACGAGTTGCGGGTGCTCAGCTTCACCGCGGCCGAGGCCGACCCGTCCCGGCTGGCCACCGTCGCCGAGGACCTGGCCCTGCACGACTGGCTGATCACCGCCCTGCTGGAGATCACCCGCAAGGCCGCGATCGGGGTGCTGCCCCGCGAGGAGGTCATCACCCGGCTGCTGCCGGCCATCGATTACCTGCTGCACCTGTGGCTGCCCCGGATGGCCGACGACGAGCTGGCCCGGGCACTGTGGCGGGTGCTGGAGAGCCGGGTCGGCTTCAGCCGGCAGTGGGACCTGCTGGTCCACCGGATCCGGGACCAGTTGTCGGCCGGGGCCGTGGCCGCCCTGTCGGCGGCGATCCGGCAGTGAGCGGCGAAGCGGTCGTGAGCGGCGGTGTCGACGTGAGTAACGAGCCCCGGCCCACGCAGCTGCGGGAGTCGTCAAGCGTCATCCGCACCGCGATGGTCACGGTCGCCAGTGGTGGCGTGACCTTCCTGATCACCAACGGTCTCCGTCAGGACGCCGGCATCTCCATCATGCTGTCCATCCTGATCGGCGGCATCGCGCTGATGGTGCGGTTCCTGGTCGACTTCGAGAAGCGGCTGCTGGCCGTGGAGAAGCTGGAGAAGGACGGGATGGCCGACGTCAAACGGCTCATCGGCGACGCCTTCTCCGAGATCAGCGAGGCGACCGCGCTGTTCGGCCTGATCGAGGCGTCGGCCCTGCAGACCGACCTGGTCACCCAGCTGGTCCGCAACTCGACGCAGATCTCGCCGAACTCGCCGCCGATCGTCTACCAGTTCGCCCAGGCGAAGATCAAGGAGATGTCGGAGTTCCTGAAGCAGCTCGCCGAGGGCGGCACCACCACGTACTACGGCGAGGACCGGGACTGGCTGCTCGGGCTGACCAAGACCGCCACCAAGAGCATCGACGCGATCAGCATGGCCGCCGTCGACCACGATCTCTGGGAGAGCGAAATCGGTCAGCGCTACCTGGACGCGCAGCGCCGCGCGGCCGGCGACGGCAAACGGGTGCGGCGCATCTTCGTGCTCGACGACCCGGAGATGGCCGACGACCCGAGGCTGCGCCAGGTGTACGAGGAACAGAGCGGCATGAAGATCCGGGTGCGGCTGCTCGACTGGGCCAAGGTGCTGACCCCGCTGCGGGTCCAGGTGCGCGACCTGATCATCTTCGACGAGATCCTGGCGTACGAGACGATGCCGACCACCGGTGACCCGAGACGGGCCCAGGTGGCCGAGACCCGGCTGGTCCTCACCAGCTCCCGGGTGCGGGAGTACGCCGATCTGTTCGAGGAGCTGTGGGAGGCCTCCAGCGAGCTGCACCCGGTGCAGGACGGTCAGAGGAAGGCGTAGGAGATCCGGCCCACCGGCTCGGTCGGCAACTCCATGCCCTCACCCCGGGCCCGGCCGCACACCTGACCGTCCACCGCGGGGTCGATCCAGACCTGACCCAGGATCGTCCGCACGGCCAACTCGATCGGCAGGAAGCGGCTGTCCAGCGGGGTGAAGGTGCGGTAGGCGCGCAGTGCCGCGGCCCGCGGGTTGAGCTGCACGATGGCCGGCATCTCGTCCCAGTCGTCGGACAGCTCGGCCACCGGCACCGCGACCGGCTCGGCGACCGGCCGGCCGAGATGCCGCACCAGGCCGAGCCGCTGCAGCTGCCAGACCGCCGCCAGGAACGGGCACGACCACAACCTGTCTTCGGCCGGGCCGCTCCACAGCTCGATGTCCACGAAGATCGAATGATTTTGCACAGCACTCTGCCGGGGCGGTTTCCACCGGGCCGGGCCGGACATCGCCGCCGCGGCCGCCGCCGGTGAGCGCTCGCCGTTGCTGAGCCAGCCCGACTCCTGGGCCGGCGGCCGGCCGCCGTTGACGCCCTCGACCGGCTCGTGCACCAGATGCTCCTGCACCAGGGTCGCCACGTCGACGTCGCCGGCCCGGGCACAGCCCGACTCCCGCGCCACGTAGTCGATCTGCAGGCCGGAGGCGTCGGCCGCCGCGATCAGCGACGCGACCACCTCGGGCGGGCTGGAGAAGCGGGTGAAATAGTCGTCGATCAGGAAGCAGGTGCTGATCCGCGGAGTGCGGCGCGGCCCGAGCAGCCCGGCGGTCTGGTCGACGGCCGCCCGCGCCCACGGGGCCACCCGCCGGAAGTGTTCCCGCAACCGGCTCTCGCCGGCCCGGAAGTCGTCCATGTAGAGATGACCGAGCTCGACGGACAGGTGGGACAGGGCGACCGACTGGACGACCGGGGAGGCACTCTCCTCGGTGAACAGATCGTCGGCTGTCGTCACAGGCCCTCCCACGCGTCCACGTCGACGATCTTCTTGGCCAGATCTTCGAAGGCGTTGACGGTGCGCTCGTTGGCGGTGCGGTGCAGCCACACGTCGTCGTTGGTGAGCAGCTGCTCCTGCCATTGCAGCACCGGGTCGAGCGGGATGATGCCGAGCAGCTTGACCTGGCCCACCTTGTTGGTGACGGCCAGGTCCTTCAGCCGCATGTTGCACACGTCCAGCCAGACCAGCTGCTCGGGACGCAGTGCGGCCTGGTCGGAGGCGGCCGGGTCGAGCACCGCCGTGCGGACGAAGCGGACCTTTTCCGCCAGCTCGGCACGCTTGTGGCCGTGGGCCGTGCCGATGTCGAGGATGCCCCGGGCGCCGTGCACCAGGCTGCCGGCCGCGACGATGTGCTGCCTGGTCCACCGGTGGAACACCACCCAGCGAGCCTCGACGTCGGCCAGCTCGGGACGGGCGGTCGCCTCCAGGACGATCTCGGTGGCGTACGACCGGCCGGCGCTCAGGTCGACAAGCACCACGTCGTACTCCTCGTCGGCCCGGACCAGTAGCTCGACGCAGCGCTGGACGATCCCGGGGGTGGACGGGAACTCGCCGCGCCCGCGGTCGCTGGGCACCAGCGTCAACCGGCCCACCCCGGCGGGCCGGTTGCGCAACGACTCCCGCTGGGTCTCGGCCCACACGTTGATCCGGCGAGGCTCGGGGATGGCGCCCGCGAGGTAGCTGTGCAGCCCGTCGCCGTCGGAGCCGGCCTGCACGTCGGACAGATCGAAGATCGCACCGGCCGTCGGCGAGCCGAAGTCGAAGTCGAGATAGCAGGCGTCCTTGCCCTGCAGGGCCTGCCGGTAGACGAGATTGCTGCTGGTCACCGAGCGGCCGGTGCCGCCCTTGTCGGAGGTCGCGAAGATGATCATCTGCGGCTCACCCGATGTCGGCGCGACGAGCGGCGGCCAGCCGGTCCAGTTTGCGCAGAACTTCCTCGGCCACCGCTACCGCCACACCCGGGCGTTCCCGATAGACCGCCCGGGCTCGTTTCAGCTCGGCGCCGACCCGCTCCAGGTCGACCCGCAGCGCCTCGCCCCGGATGGCGATGCCGCTGAGCAGCTCACGGTCGTACAGATGGTCGGCCTCGTTGAGCAGGTCGGCCGCGATCTGCAGCAGCAACTCGCTGCGCAGCGGCGGTTCGTTGATCACGTTGGCCGCGTTGACCAGGCAGTCGACCACCCGCTTGGTGTAGTACCAGGAAACCTGGCTGCCGCCGTTCGGCAGGTAGGCGTAGGCGCCCGCGGCCCAGTCCCACAGGCCGTGGTCGTCGCCGTGCCGGATCACCCGGATGCTCAGGTGCTGCCAGATCGAGTCGGACAGCTCGAGCATGCGGCTGCGGGTCGGCCCGTCGGTGGTCATGCTGGCCAGGTTGAGCGTGCGCTTGAACAGCGTGGGGGAGATGTCGGCGACCGTCCACTGCAGGCCCGGCCCGCCCAGCGCGTCGCTGCCCTCCAGCGGGAAGTGCAGGCCGGGGAAGTGCACGCCGACGGCCGTCTCCGGCTCGGTCGAGCGGCGGGTGATCCGGCTGCGGTTGGCCAGCTCCTCCAGCACGTCGGCAACCCGGCGCAGGTTGGCGTTGGTGGCGCGGACGGCCAGCATGCTCTGCATGACCATGCCGCTGATCAGCAGGCTGAAGTAGTCGAACTCGATGCCGTCGGTGGCCCGCCAGGGCAGGTCTTCCAGCGGCCAGCGGCCGGAACCGAAGGTGGCGATGGTCGTCCAGTAGGAGCGGGTGAGCTCGAAACGCAGCTGCAGCGACTGTGCGAGACGGGCCTGCTCCGGGTCGAGCAGGCCGAGCAGCCGGGTGCGCTCGGACGACAGTGCCTGGATGGCGTCGAGAGCGACGGTGGTGAAGTAGAGATAGGGCGCGTTCTGCGCCACGCCGTCGCGCTGCTCACCCACCTCGGCCGAGGTCTCGATCTTAGGAGCGTCGCGCACCACGCCCCACGACCAGCCGCACTCGAACAACCGGTTCGGGTTGTCCAGCTCGCTGCCCTCGGACGCACCGGAACCGATCGTGACGTCGTCCCGCAGTCGGGCGTTGATCTCCCGCAGAGCCAGGCGCAGCTCGTCGACGACCACGTGGGTGGCCCGGCGCTCCTGGTTCACCGTGCGCACCAGTTCCTGGCCGAACGGGCTGTCGGCGGTGAACACGTTGACCGTGAAGCTGCGCAGCAGACCGGCCATCGCGGCGGTCAGCCGCCGGTTGGCCATCTGCTCGACCTCTTCGACCTGTCGCAGCAGTGCCGCCCGGGTGACCACCTGGCGGAACACCTTGGTGAAGCCGATGATCGCCAGGGTCAGCGTCACCGAGATGGAGAACGAGTCGACCACGTCCATGTCGAGCTGTTCCTGCTCGACCTTGTCGCCGCCCTGCTCCGGGCTGAAATATGTGCCGCCGGAGAAGATCGGGGTGATTTTGTCGGCCGCGGTGTAGCGGTGCAGGTAGTCGTAGAGCGCGCGGAGCAGCCGCTGCGGGATCTGCAGGTTGTCGCCGAGCGGCCGGAGCGCCTCGAGCACGTCGTCGGTGACCGTGTCGGGCTGGTCGAGGCGGAACAGCGGGATCTCGGTGGCCGGCGCCATGATGCAGAGAAGTTGCTCGGCGTCGCTGATCGAGTTGCTGCCGCCGAGGCCGCCCGGCACCCACCCGTCGCGATAGGAGACTCGGGCCGTGGCCCGCCAGATGTCCAGCAGCTGTTGGCGTGGCTTGATCTGCATCGGCTACCCGTCCGTGGGTCTGCGTTGTCAGGTCAGGCGGAGAAGGCGATTACCTCTTCCGGCCGGTTGCCACCATCATCCCGCAGTAGCCGTCCCGGAGGTCGTCGCTCTCCACAGTTTCAATTTCCACCCTGCGCGCAACCGGGGCAAGGGCCTCGCGAAGGTCTTCCTCGCTCACCGAGCACGCCGGGAACCGCGTGCCGGCGACGAAGTAGCCGGAAGAGTTACGCATGAACGCGGCGGCGAAGGGTGCGCCGGGCACCAGGGACTCGACGAAAAGCCGGGTCGCGCGGCGGAACTCGTCGTCCCGGGTGGTGATCGACTCGGCCACGAAGAACATCGTGCCCAGGTGGTACTGGTTCGGCTTGAGGTCGAAGACGTTGCCCTTGACCACCTCGGCCCGGTCGGCGAGCACGTCGAACGGGCTGCTGATCCGGTCGTAGGTCTCGCGGGTCGTTGAGATCTCTTTCCAGAACCGGCCCCAGGACTCCTGCGGCTTCGGTAGGGTTCGCTCCAACCAGACCCGGTTGGAGTACGCCCGTTCGTAGAGGGTCACCCGACTGGCGTACGGCAACATGGTCAGCGCGGGGTAAAGATTGGTGCCGGCGCCGACGTCGATCGCGTGCCCGATGAACTTCTCCGGCAGGCTGGCTTTGAAGAAGTCGGCAATGATCTTGATGATCGCGGTGTCGTCCCAGCGCAGAGCGCCGTAGTTGTGCTCGAAGTAAGCCCGTGAGTCGAAGTCGTCCCAGTCGACGTCCTCGTTACCGATCGGATCGGCGACGAGGTGGTCAGCCAGCGCCGCCGCGCGTGGGTCTTCGTCGAGCACAGGTATCCTCCGCCTCTCGGGGACTCTATCGGTCACTGGCCGAGGTGCGGGAGGCGCGCGAAATCGGCTGGTTCACTCAGGGTAACCCTCAGCCGAGACATGGCGCACCAATCCGAATGCTCGCGGCGTGACGGATGCACATTAGGGCATCCCCTTTGTACTTAGCGATACGCCTAGCGAGTGTCGTCGGATTGGAATCTTGAAGTTTTTCACCCGTAACTTTTCCGGCCGACGACCTGCTTGCGCCGGGGATATTTGCCGCAGCAACCTTACGGTGCGGCCCGGGACCCTCGGTGCTTCCATCGGAGCAGACCGGGGCAACGTTCGCCGAGAGTAACTCTCTGTCCGAGGGTGACACCATCCTGCTATCGAGCGGTGCCCGTGGTTCGCGCGGCAAGATGTCGCTTTCGAGTCGAAGTTATGACGACGGTGATCTGATGTGGCCGATCATCCGATCAACGTCGGCCACTCGGACCATGCGCGAGATCATCAATGGTCGTTATGTGCTCACATGGCCTACCACCCGACGATGTCGTCGTCACCGTCCGTGAGTCCCGCGCACGCGCGTCACCGGCGGCGACGAGGCGGGATCATCGCCGCGACCGCGGTGCTGGTCGTGCTGGGCGGGGGAGCGGTCGCCTGGTTCGCCATCGGGCGCGGCGGGAGCGACGGCGACGCGGCCGCGCCGGTCGTGCTCGGGTCGGCCGGGCGGGACGGGGTGTTCGCGTTCGTCGTGACCGAATTGAAGTGTGGCACCAAGACGGTCGGCACCGGGACCGCGGCGAGCACCGCGCAGGGGATCTACTGTCTGGTCGGTATCAAGGTGACCAACCGGACCGACACGCCGCGGACCTTTGACGGCAGTGCTCAGAAGGTTTTCGACGGCACCGGCACCGAGTACACGAGCGACACCAGCGCCGAGCGGCAGGCCAATCCGTTCAGCTGGACCGAGGCGATCGTTCCGAGTGAGACGGTCGCCGGGCGGCTGGTGTTCGACGTGCCGGCCGGCACCAAGCTCACCGAGATCGAACTGCACGAGACGCTGCTCTCGCCGGGCGTGCGGATGGCCCTGCGCTGAGGAGCCGGCTGGGCCGTCAGGGGTGGACGGCGCCCGACCACAGCTGCTCGAAGCGTTCCTGACGGCGCTTCACCAAGCGGGGGTCGGCCACCAGGGCCACGCTCGCGACCATCGGGATGATGCCGTCGTCGGTGACCCGGGCGGTGCGGAACTCGTAGCTGACCTTCTGGTCGAAGACCGTGAAGTCGTCGAGGACGGTCTGCCGGAAACCGGGGACGACCCGGGTCTGGACGCCGATCGCGCGGTGCGGTTCCAGCAGCGCGTCCAGCCGACGGGGGTCGGGGGTGCGGTCGGTCAGCAGGAACAGGCGGCGGATGCGCACGCCTCGGGCGATCGCGTCGCGCTGGCGTTCCAGGTATTGCCGGCCCAGGTCGCTCGACCAGAACTCGCCCTCGCCGTACGAGGCGATGGTGACCGCGTCGATGCCGGTCGCGGCGGTCTCGGTCAGGCCGAGCAGCCAGTCCGAGTCGCCGCGTTCGGCGCGCACGCCGTCGAGCAGCTGCCGGCCGGGGGCATCGGGGACGCCGCCCGCCGCGACCAGCCGGGTCACGTCCCGCCGGGACATCGTGGCCTGGCGGGCCAGCTCCAGGTGACGGGACGCCTCGGCGGCCTCGATCAGCAGCTGGGCGACCAGGGTGAACGCGCCGACCGCGACGGCGACGGCCAGGCGCCAGATCGAGCGCTGGTCACCGAGACCGGTGAACAGGTAGCTGAGACCGCCCACGGCGGCCGCGATGAGTAGCTTGAGTCCGACACGCACGGTGACCCCCCGGCGACGACATTGCGCTCCATCACAACGCAGTCACGTCGAGTGCGCAACGTTCGTGCACGATCAACCAAAAGGGGCAGTGCCTGATGGCGTTTCGGTAGTCCATAGTGGCGGCGTGAGTTCGAAGGAATGGGCAGCGGATGTCGGCCCGGCACTCAACGGAGACGGTCCGTTGTGAAGAGCGTCCAGGCGTACCGGTTCGCTCTGGATCTCACCCCGTCGCAGGAGCGTGACGTTTACGCCCACGCGGGTGCGGCCCGGTTCTCGCACAACTGGGCGCTGGCCAAGGTCAAGGCGGTGATGGACCAGCGGGCTGCCGAGCGAACGTACGGCATCCCTGCCGAACAACTCACCGCATTGGTCTCCTGGTCGCTGCCTGGGCTGCGCAAAGCCTGGAACCTCGCGAAGCCCCAAGTCGCGCCATGGTGGAGTGGGGTGTCCGGATCATGTCCGCGACCGTGCGCCGTGACGGCGGCCGTTGGCACGTGTCGTTCACCACCGAAGTCGAGCGCGTCGAGCGGATGCCTGCCCAGCCCGATTCCGTGGTGGGCGTGGACGTCGGGATCAAGCATCTCGCGGTGCTGTCCACCGGCCTACTCGTGCCGAATCCCAGCCACCTCGCCGCCGCGCGGAGCAGAATGCGCACTTTGAGCCGTGCGATGTCGCGGAAGACCGGCCCGGATAACCGAACTGGACGGCGGCCGTCGAAACGGTGGGAACGGGCCAGGGCCCGGCTCGCTCGTGCGCATGCTCAGGTGGCGAACCTGCGCCGCGACGGCCTGCACAAGCTCACTACCCGACTGACGGCTGAGCACGGCACGATCGTGGTCGAGGACCTTAACGTCACCGGCATGCTCGCCAACCGCCGGCTCGCGAGACACGTCGCCGATGCCGGCTTCGGCGAGATCCGCCGGCAACTCGCGTACAAAACTGTGTGGAACGGTGGCCGGCTGCTGGTGGCCGACCGTTGGTACCCGTCCTCGAAAACTTGCTCGGCATGTGGCGCGGTGAGAACCAAACTGGCCCTGTCCGAACGCGAATACCAGTGTCAGATGTGCGGTCTGCTCATCGACCGGGACCGCAACGCCGCCTTGAACCTGGCCGCGCTGGCGGCTGAGTTCGACACCGCCGGGAGTGGCCCGGTGGCAGCACGTGGAGCCGACCGGAAGACCCGCGCATGCGGGCAGGTGGCGTTGAAGCGTGAACCCGGCACGACACCAGTCGGTCAGACCGGGACCGTCCCACCGCAAGGCAGGACGACCGATCATGCGCTTACCAAAGCGCATTCAAGGTAACGGCGAGCCACCACTCACGCGAGAGTGGCGGCCCGGCCCGGTGTTGCACGGGGCCGGGCCAGGAGTGCCACGGGACTCTTCGATGCCCGTATTTTTATGGGTTTTTCAGTAGGTCCTCGAAGGAAACCGTGAGCGCGAAGGGGTCGGTGACCGACACCGGGTCGCGTCGTTCGATCTCGCGGGCGAGTTCGGCGGAGGCCCGGTCGACGCGCGTGCGCAGCATGCCGTCGGCCGAGTCGGCGCCCCAATCGTCGCTGGCTGCAAAGACCGACGTGGGGACCACCGCCGCCCGCAGGTAGGCGAAGAGCGGGCGGAGGGCGTGCTCGAGTGACAGGCTGTGCCGGGCGGTTCCGGCGGTCGCGGCGATCAGCGTCGGCTTGTCGGCCAGGGCGTCCTTGTCGAGTACGTCGAAGAAGGACTTGAACAGGCCGCTGTAGCTGGCGGTGAAGATCGGGGTGACCGCGATCAGGCCGTCGGCGGCCTCGACAGTGTCGAGAGCCTCCTTGAGCGCGGCCGGCGGGAAGCCGGTGAGCAGGTGGTTGGCGATGTCGTGGGCGAGGTCGCGCAGCTCGATGACCGTGACGGTGAGCTGGATGCCGCTCGTTGCGGCGGCCGCGACGGCGGCCGTGGCGAGCTGGTCGGCCAGAAGCCGGGTCGAGGACGGCTGGCTCAGGCCGGCGGAGACGACCGCCAGAGTGCGCTGGTTCATGCGTTGACCTCGTCCTTCTCGGAAGCGGCCGTCTTTGCCGCCAGCAGGGCGGCGTGGGTCGGGGCGTCCGGCACGTGGGCCGGCTTCAGGGCCGCGAACTCCTTGCGCAGCACCGGAACCACCTCACTGCCGAGCAGGTCCAGCTGCTCGAGCACGGTCTTCACCGGCAGGCCGGCGTGGTCCATCAGGAACAGCTGACGCTGGTAGTCGCCGACGTACTCGCGGAAGCCCAGCGTGCGGTCGATGACCTGCTGCGGCGAGCCGACGGTCAGCGGGGTCTCCCGGGTGAAGTCCTCGAGCGCCGGGCCGTGGCCGTAGACCGGGGCGTTGTCGAAGTACGGGCGGAACTCGTTCACCGCGTCCTGCGAGTTCTTGCGCATGAACACCTGGCCGCCGAGGCCGACGATGGCCTGGTCCGGCTGGCCGTGGCCGTAGTGCGCGAAGCGCTCCCGGTACAGCGCGATCATGCGCTGGGTGTGCGAGGCCGGCCAGAAGATGTGGTTGGCGAAGAAGCCGTCACCGTAGAAGGCGGCCTGCTCGGCGATCTCCGGCGAGCGGATCGAGCCGTGCCAGACGAACGGCGGGATCTCGTCGAGCGGTCGCGGCGTGCTCGTGAAGGACTGCAGCGGGGTGCGGAACTTGCCCTGCCAGTCGACGGTGTGCTCGCGCCACAGCTTGTGCAGCAGCGCGTAATTTTCGATGGCGAGCGGGATGCCGGCCCGGATATCCTTTCCGAACCACGGGTAGACGGGCCCGGTGTTACCCCGCCCCAGCGTCAGGTCAACGCGGCCGTCCGCGAGATGCTGGAGCATCGCGAAGTCCTCGGCGATCTTCACCGGGTCGTTCGTGGTGATCAGCGTGGTCGCGGTGCTGAGCTGCAGCGTGGAGGTCTGCGCCGCGATGTAGGCGAGTGTGGTCGTCGGTGAGGACGAGAAGAACGGCTCGTTGTGGTGCTCACCGAGCGCGAACACATCAAGCCCCACCTCCTCCGCGTGCTTCGCGATGGTGACGATGTTCTTGATCCGCTCGGCCTCGGTCGGGGTCTGCCCGGTGGTCGGGTCGGTGGTGATGTCGCTGACGCTGAAGATCCCGAACTGCATGACCCGCTCCCTCGGTGGTGCTTTCCCTTGCCCGCCACAACGTCGTTGCTTCCGCAACTATTTCAAATTCAAAGAACCTGCGCTGCGGCGCGCGTCACAGATTTGACGAAGATCGATAGGGTGCCTGCTCATGGGAGCGATCAAGCCGTGGCACCTGATGCTGTGCTGTGCACTCGTGGTCATCGTCATCGCGGTAATAGTCGGCATCATCATCGCCGCAACCCGAAAGAAGTAAGACAAAACCTTCCCAAGTACGCGTCACGGTAAGTCCCGTCGAGCGCCGGGCGGCCTGGTTGCAACACCGGGCCGCAGCGCCCCTCTCGCGCGAGGCGGTGGGCCGCGGTAGTGCCGCGAAATCGCTGGTTCATATCCCCGTAATACGGGCAAGCGCTTGCCTGCTCTATAGACACCTTCCTATCCTCGCTGAGGAAAGCGCTTTCCCCGAGCGCACGCGCGGCCGGGCGCGGTCTCCGAACCACGAGAGTAGGAAGACATGAAGCGATCAGTCGCTGTGCGCCTGTTGATCGCAGGTGGCACGGCTGCCATCGCCGGAGCGGTCGCGCTGGCCGCGCCGATGCTGGAGGCTTCCGCGGCCGCCGTCGGCAGTGCCACCGGGTATGCCAGTCAGAACGGCGGGACCACCGGGGGCAACGGCGGGACCACCGTGCGGGCCACCACCGGAACCGCGATCCACACCGCGCTGTGCAACCGGGCCAGCAGCAGCACCCCGATCACCATCGAGGTCGAGGGCACCATCAACCACGGCAACACCACCAAGGTGTCCGGCGACAGCTGTAACACCGCGGCCGACAAGATCGAGCTGAAGGAGATCAGCAACGTCACGATCATCGGGGTCGGTGGTGGGGCGATCTTCGACCAGCTGGGCATCCACATCCGGGACTCCAGCAACATCATCATCCAGAACGTGACCGTCCGGAACGTCAAGAAGTCCGGCTCGCCCACCTCCAACGGCGGCGACGCGATCGGCATGGAGAGCACCGTCCGCAACATCTGGGTCGACCACGTCAACCTGGAGGCATCGGGCGGCGAGGACGCCGGTTACGACGGCCTGTTCGACATGAAGGACAACACCCAGTACGTGACGCTGTCCTACAGCAAGCTCAGCAACTCCGGCCGCGGCGGTCTGATCGGCTCCAGCGAGACCGACACCACCAACGGTTACGTGACCTTCCACCACAACCTCTACACCAACATCGACTCCCGTACGCCGTTGCTGCGCGGCGGCATCGCGCACATCTACAACAACTCGTACGTGAGCCTCAACGAGTCCGGTATCAACTCCCGGGCCGGTGCGCGGGCCAAGGTGGAGAACAACTACTTCAAGAACTCGATGAACGTGCTCGGCACCTTCTACACCGACGCGGCCGGGTACTGGCAGGCCAGCGGCAACATCCTGGACAACGTGACCTGGTCGGCGGCCGACTCCGAGACCAACCCGGCCGGCCCGAGCATGCCGTCCAACACCACCGTGAGCATCCCCTACTCGTACAGCCTGGACACCGCCGCCTGCGTGCCGGCCCTGGTGGCCGCCACGGCCGGCGCGAACACCGGCATCAAGACCTCCAACGGCAGCTGCTCCTCGCAGAACCCGACGACGTCCCCGACCACCTCGACGCCGACCACGTCCCCGACGACCGCCCCGACGACCGCCCCGACCACCAGCCCCACCACCGCGCCCAGCGGGACCAACCTCAGCATCGGGGCCGGCGCCGACGGCTCCAGCAAGGCCAGTGGCACCAGCTACGGCAACGTGATCGACGCCAGCACCTCGACCTACTGGTCGCCGAGCAGCGCGACCGGTTACGTCTCGGTCAAGTGGAGCGCCGCCAAGTCGGTCTCCCGGATCATCATCCGCGAGGCGTCCGGCTCCAGCATCGCCTCCTGGCAGGTCAAGAACGCCGACACCGGCGCGGTCCTGAAGACCGGCAGCGGCACCCCCGGCACCATCAGCTTCACCAGCACCTCGCTCAAGAAGATCACTTTCGAGATCGTGAGCTCGTCCGGCACCCCGCGGATCTCCGAGTTCGAGACGTACGCGTCCTGAGAAGTGGTGGGGCCGTCGCGGCGCGGCGGCCCCACGCCTTTTACCCGGAGCGGGCGTGCGCGGCCCGCATCAGGGGCAGCACGTTCAGCGGCGTGAGATAGGGCTGCAGACGGCGTACGTAATGGGCCTGGGTCAAAATCGCGGCGCGCATCTCCAGCGGCGTGCGCGCGGTGCACGGCACCGTCGCCGGATGACCTAGCGCCGCGCTCACGACCAGGGCCGGAAGCTCGGCGGTCAGCCGGACCGGGCCCACGTCCCGGGCGACGTTCGTCGTCACCGTGTGGCCGGCCGGGTCGTACGTGATCGTGTAGGCGACTTCCGGACCCACATAGCAGACCTGGGTGGGGCCGGGGCTCGACGGGCCGATCAGGGCGTGTTCCGTCACCAGGAAGCGGAACGCTCGTATTACCTCGGGCTCGAAGGACCTAGCAGTGGAAACCTTGATCACCACGGTGACCCCCTGACGGAAGCCTCCCGACGGGCGGCGGCCCCACCGGGTTAGATCGACAAAAGCAGATATATAGGCGGTACGCAATGGCCCGTCGCCGAGCGGCTCATGCGGCGCTGTGAACGGCTACCGGCGGCGGGGGAGCGCGGGACACGGTAGAAAGAACGCATGGCGGAGATTGTGCTGATCCGGCACGGGCAGACCGAATGGAGCGCGGCGGGCAGGCACACGTCGTACACCGATCTGGAACTCACCGGCGAGGGCGAACGGCAGGCCCGCGCGGCCGGGGAACGCCTCCATGGGCGTACCTTCGCGGCCGTTGTCTCCAGCCCGCGCAAGCGGGCCTTGCGGACCGCTGAGCTGGCCGGGCTGACGGTCACCGAAACCACCGACGACCTGGCCGAATGGAACTACGGGGAGTACGAGGGAATCACCACCGCCACCATCCGCGAGACCAACCCGACCTGGTCGCTGTGGACCGACGGCGCCCCCGGCGGCGAGTCACCCGAGCAGATCGCCACCCGGATCGACCGGGTCCTCGCGCACGCCCGCAAGATCCTCGACGAGGATCGCGGCGACGTGGTGCTGATCGCCCACGGGCACTCGCTGCGGGTGACCGGTGCGCGCTGGATCGGCCTGCCGGCCAGCGGCGGCGGCCTGCTGAAGCTCGGCACCGCGACGATCTCCACGCTCGGGTTCGAGCACGGCAATCCGGCGATCGACTCCTGGAATGCCTGACCGGGCATGATCTAGGCATGACGAGGAGTGCGCGCTGGCTGGCGCTGCTGGTGGCCGGCGCGTACTTCATGGAGTTCCTGGACGCCACGGTGATCGCGCCGGCCGCGCCGCACATCGCCGCCGACCTCGGCGTCGCGCCGGTCACAGTCAACGTCACCATCACGGCGTACGTGCTGACCATCGCCGTACTGATCCCGATCAGCGGATGGCTCACCGAGCGATTCGGCGCCCGCCGGGTGTTCGCGGTCGCCATCGCGGTCTTCACGCTGGCCTCGGCCGGCTGCGCGGTCGCCGTCAACCTGCCGATGCTGGTCGGCACCCGGGTGCTGCAGGGCGTCGGCGGGGCGATGATGGTGCCGGTGGGGCGGCTGGTGGTGATCCGCACGACCGAGAAGACCGACCTGGTCCGGGCCGTCGCCTACCTGACCTGGCCGGCGCTTGTCGCGCCGCTGCTGGCACCCGCGCTGGGCGGTTTCCTCAGCGAGTACGCCTCCTGGCGCTGGATCTTCCTGATCAACCTGCCACTCGGCGTGGTCGCCCTGCTGCTGTCCTTCCGGCTGGTACCCGACGTGCGCGCCGACAACCCCGGCCCGCTCGACCTGCGCGGCTTCCTGCTGGGCGCGGCCGGCATCGCCGCGCTCGTGGTCGGCCTGGAGGGCGTGGCCGAGTCCCATCCGGACTGGCCCCTGGCGATCGGTGCCCTGGCGCTGGCCGCGGTCGCCCTCACCGCCGTCGTCGTGCATCTGCTTCGCGCGCGTCAGCCGCTTGTCGACCTGAGCATCCTGCGGGTACGCACCTACCGGGTCACCGCGCTCGGCGGCTCGGTGTTCCGGGCCGTCATCACCGCCATCCCGTTCCTGCTGCCGCTGTTCTTCCAGATCGGCTTCGGCTGGACCGCCGCGCAGGCCGGCCTGGTGGTTATCGCGCTGTTCGCCGGAAACGTCGGCATCAAGCCGGTCACCACCCCGCTGATGCGGCGCCTCGGGATCCGGACCGTGATGCTGGGCGCGGTGCTGGCGTCGGCGGTCTGCCTGATCGGCATCGCGTACCTGCGGCCGTCGACGCCGATCGTCGCGTTGCTCGGGTTGCTGGCGCTGAGCGGTATTTTCCGGTCGATCGGGTTCACCACGTACAACACGGTTGCCTTCGCCGACGTCCCCGGTTCCCGGATGACCAGCGCGAACACGCTCATGTCGACGGTGCAGGAGCTGGGTGGCGGGCTCGGCGTGGCGGTCGGCGCCCTGCTGGTGCGGCTCGGCGCCGGCGTCTCGGTGGACGGTGCGTACCGGTTCGCGTTCCTGTTCCTGGCCGCGCTGCTGATCGTGCCGGCCGTGGACGCCTTCCGCCTGCCCCGCGACGCGGGCAACCTGGTGGCCGGTCGCGCTCAGTCCTAACCGGACGGTCCTACCAGCACAAACGAATGATCAACAAGAAAGCCCTTCGGCCGAGAGCCCAGGTTCACCGCCGCCGCTAACTTTCATGATCGTTAAGCGGTCCGGTGAAAGGGGGGCGACGTGGGCCTGCTAGGCCGCCTGTTCCGGCGCTGCTTCCGCCGCCGCCCCACACCCCCGGCCTCGGCGGTGGCCGGCGTGCTGGCCGAGACTCGCTCCTGGGAGCGAGACCAGCCCATCCACGACACCGACCACCCCGGCGCAACCGGCGTCCACGCCGAACGTCGCGCCGCCGACGCCTTGGACCCACCCCGCCGCTGCGACTGCCCCGAGCCCGACTGACCTTCCCGCGCCCGGCGCCGCCTGACGGTCGCCGGACCGGGTTTGAGGGCGGTTCGAGAGGCTTGCGCGGCTGCCCGGCAGGGGCAAGCTCGTCCCGCGCTTGCGGGCTTCGGCGCTTGTGCTTCCGCGCTTTGGCGCCGGCAGGGGCCGCGGATCTTGGAACGGTATTGCACTCAGCGGGGTATGAACTCCGCCGCGCTGCTGTGGGGATTGCAGTTCGCCCTGCTCAACCCGGCCCTTGCGGTGCTGCTCGTGGAGGTCTTCGACGCCTCGGCCGGCGAGGTGGGGGTGGTCCTCGCCGTCTACAACGGCAGCGGCTTCATCGCCTCGCTCGTGTTGCCCGCGTATGCCGACCGCCGGCGCGACTACCTCCGCCCGATGATCGCCTGCGGGATTCTCACTCTCGTCCTGGCTGGTCTGCTCGCCGTCACCACGTCGCTGCCGGTCGCGGTCTGTGCCCTCGCGGTGGTCGGCGGCCCGGCGGGTGTCGGCAACTCATTGCTGTTCGCCCACCTCAAGAACAGCGGCGCCGCTGCCCGGGAGGTGGTTCGAACCCGGGCGATCGTCTCCTTCGCCTGGGTGGCCGGCCCGCCGCTGGCCACCCTGGTCATCGCCGGTTCGGGGCCGCGAGCGGTCCTCGCCCTGCTGGCCGGGGTCGCCGTCCTGACCACCGCCACAACAACAGCAATGCTGCGCGCCGGCACGCCCGTCGCCGGGGTGACCGAAGGAAAGAGCGCGACGGGAGGTGGCGGGGCGGTCGACGGCGCGAGTGTGGGGGATTCCGGGAAGCGGGGGCGGATCGCGATCGTCCTCGTCGTCTTTGTCGCGTTGCAGGCGACCAACAGTGCCGCTGTGTCGATCATGACGTTGTTCGTCACGGAGCGGATGCATCTCGCGGTTACCTGGGCCGGTGTCACGCTTGGCGTCGCCGCTGCCCTGGAGATTCCCGCGCTGCTGATCATCGGGCGACTGAGCGATCGCTTCTCCGGCCCCCGGCTCCTGGCCTCCGGTTGTGTCGCCGGGATCGCCTACTACGTGGCCATGGCGTATGCCGGGGGTCCGGTGACTCTCATCGGGCTCCAGGTCCTCAACGCCTGGTTCTTCGCCGCGATCGCCGGCATCGGCCTGACCCTCTTCCAGGAGTTGATCCCCCGGCCGGGGCTGGCCTCCGGCCTGTACATCAACACCCGGCGGGTCGGCGCCATCGTCTCGGGGCCGATCATCAGCATCGCTGCCGCGAGCAGCCTCGGCTACAGCGCTGTCTTCCTCGCCTGCGCGGTCATCACCGCCGCAGCCCTCGCCGGACTCCCCGCCATCGGCGCCCGAGCCATGGCCGACGCCAGCCATGGCTGACAGCCCAGCCAATGACGGCTCCCGCCGAGAGGCCTTGGTTGGGCCGGAGAGGTCGGCTGGGGTCTCGGCGACGGATGCGCCTGGCCGAGAGGACTTTGTCTGGGACGGTGCCGTCGGCTGAGGCCCGACGAGGCGCGTGTTCCGTAGGGGATTTCCCGGCTGGCCGGAGTCGTTGGCTGAACGCCCGCCCCGGGCGATCCTCGCCCGGGGCGGCGGTGTCGGCTTGGGCTCTGGCGGCTCGTTCCGCCGTTGGCGCTCGCTGCATTTGGGCGGGCGCCAACGGCTAAAGGGTCAGGAGACGACGGCTCGGATGTCGCCCAGGCCTCGAGCCACCAGGAACTCGCCGCCGTCGGCCAGGCGGGACCAGGTGTTGGTGGTGGGGTTCCAGCGGCGCCACAGCCGCGGGTCGGTCTCGACGACCACCCGGGCTGCCTCGCCGGGGGCCACCGTCACGGCGGTCCAGCCGACCAGGCGGGTGGGCTCGTCCGGTTCGGTGGGGCGCAGGTAGACCTGGACCACCTCGCGGCTGGGGTGGGACCCGACGTTGGTCACCGTGGCCGTTACCGCGGGGGCGTCGCCGGTTACCAGGCGTACGTCGGTGTACTCCCACTTGCCGTAACCCAGGCCGTGGCCCAGCCAGAACGCCGGCGCCGGGGCCTTGCCGGCGAAGTGGCCCCGGTAACCGATGAACGTGCCCTCGCTGTAGACCAACTTGCCGTCGACCGGGGTCACCGACCACGCGGGGGACGCCTCGTCGGCAGCGGGGAACGTGGTTACCAGGCGGCCGGCCGGTTCGATGTCGCCCAGCAGCGCCGCCGCGATGGCGTGGCCGCCCTCCTGGCCGGGCAGGCCGGCCCAGATGACCGCATCTACCCGGGACAGCCACGGCATCAGCACGGGGGTGGCCGCGTTGACCACCACCACGGTGTGGCGGGCCGCGCCGGCCACCGCTTCGACCAGGGCGTCCTGGGCGCCGGGCAGCTGCAGGGTGGACTTGTCGACCGACTCGGTCTCCTGCTCCTCGGTCAGTCCGACCACCACCACGGCCACGTCGGCGCCGGCGGCCGCGCGGACCGCCTCGTCGATCACGTCGACCGTCTCGCGGGAGGCTGACCGCGCGATAAGACCGAAAAGTCCCATGTCTGAGGTCAGCGTCACGGTCGCGGTGAAGAGCGTGCCGGCCGGGACGGTGAACCGGTCGGTCCGCAGCGGGGGAGTGAGCACCTCTTCGCCGAAGCCGCTACCGCTGGTCCGCAGTGAGTAGGACAAATCGAACGAAGCGGCGGAGATCTTCCAGTCACCGACGCCCATCGCGCCGAGTTCTACCTCGGTGGAAGAAGAGCCGGCCACCACGCCGGACAGGACCGCGGACGTCACCGTGCCGGAGAAGTCGTCGTCCATCCCGATCATCGTCTTGGCCTGGGCGCTGAAGCGCTGCTCCAGCTCGTTGCCGGCGGCGTCGTACAGCACGATGCGGATGCCGGCCTCGCCGGTCACCGGGTCGGTCAGGAAACCGTCGCGGGCCGGCACCGGCCGGGTGCGCACCTCGACCCCGTCCACCACGGTGAGCCGGGCCAGATCGCCGAGGCCGGTCGCCACGCTGATCTGGTAGGGCGGGTTGACCTGGGCGGAGCCGCCACCCATGTCGATCGTCTCGAGCGCGTGCCGGCCGATCAACGCCACCGAACCGGCTCGGTCCAGGGGAAGCACGTCACCGTCGTTCTTCAGCACGGTGATGCCCGACGCCGCGAGGCGGGTGAGCTGCTCACGCCGTACGGCTGAATCGGGGAGCGGAAGCGACGACGGCCAGACGCGGGGGGCACCCAGCGCGCCCACCCGTTTGGCCAGCAGCAGCAGCCGGCTGACGTGATCGTCGATCACCGCCTCGTCCACCTCGCCGGCCTGGACCGCCGCGACCAGCGCGTCGCCCCACGGGCCGTTCGGGCCGGGCATGACCAGGTCGAGGCCGCCGTTGGCGGCAGGAGCGGCGGTCTTGGTGGCGAACCAGTCGGACATCACCAGGCCGGTGTAGCCCCAGTCGTCCTTGATCACCTCGTTGATCACGTGGTGCTGCTCGGTGGCGGCGACGCCGTTGACGTCGTTGTAGGCGCCCATGATCGCCCAGGCATCCGTCGCCATCTCGAACGGCAGCAGGTAGAGCTCGCGCAGCGTCTTCTCGTCGACGACGCTGTCGACCGTGTTGCGGTCGGTCTCCGACTCGTTGGCGACCAGGTGCTTCAGGCAGGCGGCAACCCCGGCGTCCTGCAGGCCGCGCACGTAGGCGGCGGCCAGGCGGCCGGTCAGCAGAGGATCTTCCGAGTACGCCTCGAAGAGGCGCCCGCCCAGCGGGGTGCGGTGCAGGTTGATGGTCGGGCCGAGGACGACGTGGATCTCCTGGGCCATGGCCTCCTCGGCGAGCAGCCGGCCGACCTCGTAGGCGGAGTCGACGTCCCAGGCGGAGGCGAGCAGGGTGGCGTTGGGGAACAGCGACACCACCCGGCCGCCGGAGAACTTGAGCCCCCGCACACCGGTGGGGCCGTCGGAGAAGTTCATCGCGCTGAGCCCGATGGATGGCTCGGCGGCGAGGGTGAAGGTGGACGCGCCGGTGAGGAGCCGCACCTTGGCGGGCAGATCCAGCGACTTGACGAGCGGGGCGAGGTCGTCGGTGGTCATGGACCCATGGTTACACGTGTAAGTAGGCTTGTCATCATGTCCGAACAGACCCACCGCCGGATCACCAGTGCCGACGTGGCACGGCTGGCCGGTGTTTCGCGCGCCACGGTCAGCTACGTCATGAACGACACCCCGCGGCAGACCATCTCGCCGTCCACCCGCACCCGGGTGCTCGACGCCGCGGCCCGGCTCGGCTACTCGCCCAGCGCCGCCGCCCGCACCCTGCGCACCGGGCGTTCCGACGTGGTGCTCTGCCTGCTGCCGGACTGGCCGATCGGGCCCGAGGTGGGCTCGATGCTGGGCAATCTGTCCACCGCGCTGGCCCGGCACGGGCTCACCCTGGTGGTGCACCCGGGCAACCGGGAGGACCGGCCGATCGGCGAGATCTGGAAGGCGATCACCCCGGCCGCGGTGATCGCCTACACCGACTTCTCGGTGGGGGAGATCGCCGCGATGCGGTCGGCCGGGGTGGCCCTGGTGGTGCCGATCTTCGGGCGGGAGGCCCAGCCCGCGGTCCCTCAGCAGCTGATCGGGCGGCAGCAGGCCGCGCACCTGATCACCGCCGGGCACACCCGGCTCGGTTACGCCTACCCCGACGACGAGCGGGTGCGCACCTTCGCCGAGCCGCGGCTCGCCGGCGTCCAGGACGAATGCCGGGACAGCCAGGTGGGTGGTCCGGCGACCGAGACGGTCACCCTCGATCGCGATCAGGCCCATGCGGCCGTACGCCGTTGGCACGCGGCCGGTGTCACGGGGGTGTGCGCCTACAACGACGAGGTGGCGCTCGCGGTCCTGGCCGGGGTGCGGCTGGCCGGTCTCACCGCGCCGGCCGACCTGGCGGTGATCGGCGTCGACGACATCCCGCCGGCCCGCCTGGTCATACCCTCGCTGACCACCGTCACCACGGACCAGGCCGCGGTGGCCGCCTACCTGTCGGCGACCGTGGTGGCCGCGATCAACGGTCGCCCGGCGCCCGCGGTGCCCACGGCCGACCTGGTCCAGCTCGTGCGCAGGGAGAGTGCTTGATCAAAGTCGTACATGAAACGCACAGGCACGCCACATGGGTGGCTCAGCTCTCCGGCGAATCGTGAAGGGAACAGAACGACTAACCCGCCCACCAGGGGGTCCGCCATGCTTGTGCAGCTCAACCGCTCCGGTGTCAGCCGCGACTTCAGCGCCACCGCGACAGACCTCCCGCTCAACCCCGCGAGCCTGCCGGCCGGCGCCGGTCCGCGCCCGGTGGTGGCGGTCCTCGGCCTGGCCAGCCGGGTGGCCGGCCTCGCCCAGCACCTGCCGGCCGGCTGGTCGGTGCGGTTCGCCGGTGACATCGACGACGTCGAGTCCGACGAGCTGGTGCTGTTCGCCGGGGCCGCGGTGCGCGACATCGCGCTGGCCCGGCGGCTGCTGCCCGGCCGTACGCAGATCATCGCGCTGGTCGACGACGCCGCCCCGGCCGAGCAGGTGGCGGGCGTGCTCACCGCCGGCGCCGACGCGTGCGTGCGCGGCGGCCAGCCGGCGATACTGGCCAGCCACCTCGTCGCCTGCCGCCGCCGCCAGATGGCCGGCCGCTGGGCGCAGCTCAACCACCAGGACCGGCGGTAGAAACAGACCGGGTCGCTCGCGACTTGCCGGGGGGCCACGTCGCGAACGACCCGGAGAAGACCGCGCCGCCGATGCCGTTACGGGGGGTACGGCACCGACGGCGCGGAGAGGGGACCGCCTAGGCGGTCGGGGTGGCGCTGGCCTGCGGCTGGAGCACCTTGCAGGTCTCGATCGCCTTCTTGACGGTCGCGTCGGCGGTGTTCAGGTTGCTGGTGTCGGTGACACCGTTCTCCTTGAGGCAGTTCTGGTAGGCGGCGTTCGCGCCACCGCCACCGTTCCGGCCGTTGCCGCCGTTCATGCCGCCGCCGAACGACGGGCGCACCGAGGCACACGCCTCCTGCGCCTTCGTCCAGGTCGCCTCGTCGACGCCGTCCGGCTTCTGGAAGCCGCCGCCACCGCCCGGGAAGCCGCCGCCACCGGCGCCGCGGCTGCCGGAGGGCCGGGGCATGCCGGACGGGTTGCCCGACGGCCGGCCGCCCTCGGGGAAGCCCGACGCGCCCTCGCGCGGCTGGCGGGACGGCATCGTGATGGTCACGCCGTTCTTGGCCAGACACTGCTGGTACGCGGCGAACGCGGTGTTCTGACCGCCGCCACCGTCACCGTTCCCGCCGCCCGAGGAGTCGTCCGAGCTGCCACCGCCGCACGCGGCGACCAGCAGCACGGCTGCGGACGCGACGAACAGCGCCGCCGCTCGGCGGGGCGCTTTCGAACCGACTTTGCGCACTATGCCTCATTTCTCCGGCCAGGGATGTCGGCCCCACCCAAGCCCGGCAACCTGCACGCAACGTCGGGAGATCCTCATAGTTCGCTTGGAGACCCTGTGCCGGGGCTGTGCTCAAGATCTTTGGCTCCGAGCCAACTCCGAGCCAGAACCGAGCATCCGGCGAGGACAACCCGGAACACTTCCCCGCCATGGGTGAAGTACTGGCCGGTCGACGGCGCTGGATCTGGATCGCTGCGGCTGTCGTCGTGCTCGCGCTGATCGCGTACGGAGTGGTGCACGCGTTGACCGCGGACGCCGCGGAGAAGCCGAAGGCGGCGGCCACCTCGGCGGCCGACCTCGGCGACGTGACCACCGAGGTGGCCACCACCGGCACGTTGCAGCCGGCGCAGACGCGCAGCCTCTCCTTCGCGGTGCAGGGCACGGTGGAGAGCGTGTCGGTGCGGGCCGGTAACACGGTCACCGCCGGGCAGGTGCTCGCGAAGGTCGACGACACCGACGCGGCCACCGCCGTGGACGACGCGCAGGAGTCCCTCGACGACGCCGAGGACACGCTGACCGAGGCCAAGGCGAATGCCTCGAAGACGTCGACCACGACGTCCTCCTCCGGATGCAACGTGGCGGCCGCGTACACCTCTCCCACCGCCTCGCCGACGCCGACCGCTTCACCGACCGCGACCGCTTCGCCGACCGCGACCGCCACGTCGTCGCCGACGGCGACCGCCACGGCCACGGCCACCGCCACGAAGACCGCCACTGCCAAGCCGACCGCCACCGCGACCCGCGGCAGCGGCGCCGGCACCGGTTCGGGCTCTGGCAGCTGCTCGACCAGTGGCAGCAGTGGCAGCAGCGGCAGCGGCAGCGGTCAGCAGGGCGGCGGCCAGAGCAGCAGCGGCGACGCGATCCTCAGCGCCCAGCAGCGGGTCACCTCGGCCACCACCTCGCTCGAGGAGGCCGAGGAGGCCCTGGCCGGCGCGACCATCACCGCCCCGATCGCCGGCCGGATCATCAGCGTCAGCGGCAAGGTAGGCAGCAGCGTCAGCTCCGGATCGACCTTCATCACCCTGGCCGACGTCTACGACATGCAGATCAGCGCGTCCTTCCCGGAGGCCGACGCGGACCGGCTGGCGGTCAAGCAGAAGGCCGTGGTCACCCTGGCCGACCGGGTGGGCAAGGAGTTCAAGGCGACCGTCGTGCAGGTCGACCCGACCGGCACCAGCGACGGCACCATGGTCACCTTCGGTACCGTGCTCTCCTTCGACGAGGCCCCTACCGAGCTGCTGGTCGGCCAGAGCGCGTCGGTGAAGATCACCACCGGCTCGAAGACCGGCGTGCTCCGGGTGCCCAGCACCGCGGTGCACAACGTCAAGGGCGACACCGGCACCGTGCTCAAGGGCGGCAGCCAGGTGTCGGTCGGGGTGGGGCTGCGCGGCGACCAGTACACCGAGATCACCAGCGGTCTCACCGAAGGTGATCAGGTCACCCGATCTTGGTGACGGTGGGTATACAGCTCGCTCTCGCGCGATTCATAGGGAATTCCTAGGTAGCGTTGATACTCATTCCGGGTGCTAACTGATTCGCATACCTCTGTCGCATTGCGCGAGCCCCCGGCGCGGGCCGCCCGGGTCCTCGTGGTCGACGACGAGCCCAACATTTCCGCCCTGCTCAGCGCCACGCTCCGGCTGGTCGAGTTCGAGGTGCGGGTGGTCGACACCGGCCACCGGGCCCTGGTCGCGATCGAGGAGTTCGAGCCCGACCTGGTCGTGCTCGACGTGATGCTGCCCGACCTGGACGGCTTCGACGTCGCCAAGCGGCTGCGGGCCAACGGCAGCCGGGTCCCGGTGCTGTTCCTGACCGCCCGGGACGCGGTCGAGGACCGGATCTCCGGTCTCTCGGCCGGCGCCGACGACTACGTCACCAAGCCGTTCAGCCTGGAGGAGGTCGTGCTGCGGATCCGGGCGATCCTGCGGCGCAGCCAGCCCGAGCTGGACGCGCCGGGCGCCGACGCCGGCGTGCTGCGGTACGCCGATCTCGAGCTCGACGAGGACGCGCACGAGGTGCGCCGGGCCGGCCGCCTGATCGACCTGTCGCCGACCGAGTTCAACCTGCTGCGCTACCTGATGATCAACGCGGGCCGGGTGGTCAGCAAGGCGCAGATCCTGGACCGGGTCTGGAAGTACGACTTCGGCGGCGACGGCCGCATCGTCGAGTCCTACGTGTACTACCTGCGCCGCAAGATCGACAAGACCGACCCGCCGCTGATCCACACCGTCCGCGGTGTCGGCTACGCGCTGCGGCTGCCACGCGGTGGGGAGGAGTGAACTTTTTTCAAGATGGCCGGGGCGGCAGCGCCCGGCGCCGATCAACGGCGCCGGAACCGCTGGCCCTAGGCCAGCTTGAAAAAGGTTCATTGACCACCCGGCTCCGCTGGCGACCGCGGCGGTGGGGCCATTGGACGCTGCGCTCGCGACTGGTTCTGGTCGTGGGCGCGCTCGCCGCGGTCGCCCTGCTCATCGCGAACATCACCGGCCTGGTGCTGATTCGCGGCTACCTGCTCAGCCGGATCGACGACCAGCTGAGCGGGATGGCCCGGCCGTTCGCCGAGGACCGCATCTCCACCTTCAGCGCCATCCCGCGGGGCCGGTTCCAGCGCCTCGGGCCCGAACAGCTGACGTACTCCTACAACCCGGACGGCTCGCTGAACCCCGACCGCAGCTACAACGCCGACAAGGCCGACCTGTCCGCCGAGACCTTCGCCGAGATCAAGACCCGGGCCGCGGCCGGCAAACCGTTCACGATGAGCGGGCCGGACAACGACTGGCGGGTGATCGCCGTGCCGGACACCTCGACCGGCGGCTACGCGGTCATCGGGGTCTCCCTCTCCGAGGTGCAGCAGACCACCGACCAGCTGATGCTGATCGACGCCGGCGTCTCCGCGCTGGTGCTCGCCCTGCTGGCCGGCGGCGCCTGGTTCGTGGTGCGGCTCGGGCTGCGCCCGCTCAACGACATGGAACGGCTCGCCACCGACATCTCGGCCGGCAACCTCTCCGGCCGGGTCGCCGACACCGACACGCACACCGAGCCCGGCCGGCTCGGCCTCGCGCTCAACTCGATGCTCACCCGGATCGAGGCCGAGGTCGACGCCCGCACCTCCAGCGAGCAGCGGCTCCGGCAGTTCGTCGCGGACGCCTCGCACGAGCTGCGCACCCCGCTCACCTCGATCCGCGGCTTCGCCGAGCTGTACAGGCGGGGCGGCGCACCGCCCGGTGCGGCCCTGGACGAGACGATGAGCCGGATCGAGGGCGAGGCCGGCCGGATGGGCGTGCTGGTCGAGGACCTGCTCATGCTGGCCCGCCTCGACCAGCAGCGACCGCCGCCCGCGCTGCGCCCGGTCGACCTGCTGGAGATCGCCGCCGACACGATCCGGGACGCGCACGCCCGGGTGCCGAGCCGGCCGGTGCGGCTCTCCGGGCTCGAGGACGACGCCGACACGTTCGAACCGGCCACCGTGCTCGGCGACGAGCACGGCCTGCGCCAGGTCGCCACCAACCTGGTCGCCAACGCCCTGCAGCACACCCCGGCCCGGTCCCAGGTCACCGTGCGGGTGGGCCGGCTGCCGGCCCGGCCGCCACGGGCCACCACCGTGCTGTCCGGCCCGGCCACCGTGCGTCCCGGGCTGCCGCTGGCCGTCTTCGAGGTCACCGACGACGGGCCCGGCGTGCCGCCGCTGCACGCCGCCCGGGTCTTCGAACGGCTCTACCGGGCCGACTCCAGCCGCACCCGCGGCCGGGGCGGCGGATCGGGGCTCGGGCTGTCCATCGTCGCGGCGATCGTTCACGGTCACGGAGGGTGGGTGGAGCTCGATGCACCGCACGGGGGAGGGGCGACTTTCCGGGTCCTGCTACCGACTTCCGGTGACACCCCGTGAGATTCCGAGCTGGCTCCGAGCTTCCGACGAAGATCCTCCCAGGCCGCCCCACCACAGTGTCCCGCATGCCAGCGCGCCTTAACCTGCGACGTCCGACAGTGGCGGTCAACGCCGCCCTCGGAGTCGCCCTCGTCGCCGGGGCCTTCTGGGCGTACGAGACCCTGCAAGGACCGGACACCACGACGGCCGCCAACGCCTCGGTTCGCTCGGTTTCGGTCCAGCAGGGGACGGTCACCAAGACCGTGTCCGCGGACGGGACCCTGGAGAGCGCGAGTACGGCGACCGCCAGCTTCGAGACCGGAGGAACGGTCACCGCGATCAATGTGAAAGTCGGCTCGGTGGTGAAGAAGGGACAGGTGCTCGCGAAGGTCGATCCGGCCGACGCGCAGCGCACCCTGGACGCCGCCGAGACCGACCTGGACGCCGCGAACGACGCCCTCACCCGGGCCGAGGACGCCGGGTCGGACACCTCCAGTGCCGAGAACGAGGTCGCCCAGGCCGAGGACGCGGTCGACTCGGCCCAGGCCGGGGTGGACGGCACCGTGCTCAAGGCCCCGATGGCCGGCACGATCACCGCCGTCAACGGCACGCTCGGAAGCTCCTCCTCCGGCAGTTCCTCGTCGACCGGCAGCAGCAGCGGCGGCGGCTCCAGCGCCGGCGGCGGCAGCAGCTCCTCGTCGAGTTCCTCGAGCTCGTCGTCCGGCTTCGCGGAGATCGCCGACCTGACCAAGATGCAGGTCAGCGCGGACTTCGCCGAGGCCGACGCGACCAAGCTCAAGGAGAAGCAGGTCGCCGACGTCACCTGGAACGCGCTGTCCGGCACCACCGCGACCGCCAAGGTCACCGCGATCGACCCGTCCGGCACCACCAGCAACAGCGTGGTGACCTACGGCGTCACGCTCACCCTGGACAAGGTGCCGACCGGCGCCAAGGTCGGCCAGACCGTGTCGGTCTCGGTCACCACCGGCAGCGTCGAGAACGCCACCTTCGTCAACTCGGCGGCGCTCACCACGGTCGGCACCCGGCACACGGTGACCGTGGTCAGCAACGGTGCCACCGAGGTGCGCCAGGTCGAGATCGGCCTGGAGGGGGACGAGGCCACCCAGATCACCTCCGGCGTCGAGGCCGGCGAGCAGGTCCAGCTGAAGACGACCACGACGACCACCACCAACCAGCAGGGTGGCGGGTTCGGCAACTTCGGTGGCGGCGGTGCCCCGGCCGGCGGCGGCAACTTCGGTGGCGGCACCGGTGGGGGCCCGCGATGAGCCGGCCGGTCATCGAGGTCCGCGGCCTCCAGAAGATCTACGGCGAGGGCGAGGCCACCGTGCACGCGCTGGCCGGGGTGTCCCTGGTGGTGGAACGCGGCGACTACGTGGCGATCATGGGTTCGTCCGGCTCCGGCAAGTCGACCCTGATGAACATCCTCGGCGCGCTCGACGTGCCCACCCACGGCACCTACCACCTGGACGGGGTGGACGTCAGCAAGCTGGGCGACCGGCAGCTGGCCCTGGCCCGGAACCGGCTCATCGGGTTCATCTTCCAGTCGTTCAACCTGATCCCGCGCACGACGGCGGTGGCGAACGTCGAGCTCCCGCTCGCGTACGCCGGGGTGAAGCCGCGCGAGCGGCGCCGCCGGGCCCTGGCCGCGCTGAGCGTGGTCGGCCTGGACGACCGGGCCAAGCACGAGCCCAACCAGCTCAGTGGTGGTCAGCAACAGCGGGTCGCGGTAGCCCGGGCACTGGTCACCGAGCCGGCTCTGCTGCTCGCCGACGAGCCCACCGGTAACCTGGACAGCCGCTCGACCGAGGACGTGCTCAACGTCTTCGACGACCTCAGCGCGGCCGGCCGCACCATCGTGATCATCACGCACGAGGACGAGGTCGGCGCCCGCGCCAAGCGGCTGGTCCGCCTGGTCGACGGCCGGATCGTCCAGGACACCCGCCAGTCGCCGCTCAACCAGCGGCCGGTCGGCGCCTTCGCAGGCAGGCACTCCGGATGAGCTTTCGGGAAGTAGTCCGGTTCGCGCTGCGGGGTCTCTCCGCCAACAAGCTGCGCTCGGCCCTGACCATGCTGGGCATCCTGATCGGTGTGGCCTCGGTGATCCTGCTGGTCGCGGTCGGCAACGGCTCGGCCAAGGCGGTCAGCGACCGGATCGAGGCGCTCGGCACCAACACCATCACCGTGATGAGCACCAACCGGGGCGGCTCGTCCAACACGTCGCTCACCACCGAGATCGCCGACGCGCTGACCGACCAGACCATGGCCCCCGACGTGGCGTCGGTGTCGCCAGTGGTCAGCTCGTCCGCGACGATCACCTACGAGGGCACCGACCACGACGTCAGCACGTTCGTCGGCACCACCACCGACTGGTTCAAGGCGTCGAACACGCCGGTCGGCGAGGGCGCGGCGTTCAGCGCGGACGACGTGGCCCAGGGCCGGCGGGTGGTGGTGATCGGCCAGACCGTGGCCGAGGAGCTGTTCCCCGGCGTCGACCCGATCGACAAGCAGGTCACCGTCAGTGGCGCCCTGTTCACCGTGGTCGGCGTGCTGGAGGAGAAGAGCTCGACCGGCAACCAGGACTCCAACGACACCGCGATCGCGCCGCTCAACGCGGTGCGGCAGGTGCTCAGCGGGTACGGCGCGCTCAGCTCGATCCTGATCGAGGCGAAGGACCCGGACAAGGTCGACCTGGTGCAGTCCGAGGTCTCCACGATCCTGGACCAGCGGCTGACCACCACGGCGTCGTCGACCAGCTCGACAAGCACGCCGTACCGCATCCAGAACGCGTCGCAGCTGCTGGAGACGCAGACCGCGACCGCCGACACGTTCACCACCCTGCTCGGGGCGGTGGCCGCGATCAGTCTGCTGGTCGGCGGGATCGGTATCACCAACATCATGCTGGTGACGGTGACCGAGCGAACCCGGGAGATCGGCATCCGCAAGGCGCTCGGCGCCCCGCGGCGGGTGATCCTCAATCAGTTCCTGATCGAGGCGACCCTGTTGAGCGTGATAGGCGGCGCACTCGGCGTCGCGGCCGCGCTGATCGGCAGCAACTTCGAGATCGTCGGGGTCAAACCGGTGATCGTGCCCAGCTCGGTGGGGCTCGCCCTGGGCGTGTCCATCGCCATCGGACTGTTCTTCGGCGGCCTGCCCGCCAGCCGCGCCGCCCGGCTGCGTCCCATCGACGCGCTGCGCTACGAGTAAGGATCCGCTGTGAACCGGATGAATGACGACACCGCCATAATCTCCACCATTCCCACCGACCCGGAACTCGACGACCCGCGCGACGACGACCTGGCCAAGGAACTGGCCAAGGCCGCGCCCAAGAAGTGGTGGAACAAGGCGACCATCGTGCTCGCCGCGTCCGCGCTGCTGGTCGGCGGTTTCGTCGGCGGCCTGCAGGCGCAGAAGCAGTGGGGCACCAGCAGCACCAACGCGGCCGGCGGAGCGCGCGCGGGCGGCTTCGGCGCCGGCGGCACCGGAACCGGAGCCGGACGGTACGGCGGGGGTACGGGCACCGGCGCCGGCGCGTACGGCGGCGGCTTCCCCGGTGGCGGCACCGGGACCGCCCCGCAGGCGGGCGCGACCACCGCCGCGGCCGCCGGTACGACCGGAACCGTCAAACTCGTGAACGGGACGACGATCTACGTGCAGACGCCGGACGGCGATGTGGTGACGGTCAAGACCGATGGCAAGACGTCGGTGTCGACCGCCACCAAGGGCAAGCTTTCCGACGTGAAGGCCGGACAGTCGATCACCGTCGAGGGTGCTACCGGCACCGACGGCACGGTCACGGCCACCTCGGTGACCTCTACACCTAAATAGATCGATGTGAAGTATGTGACAAGGTCAATATCTTGTCATATTCGAAAGCATTGATGGGCGCCCCCTGGGTTCCTACGCTGAGAGCCAGCTCGGACCTAGGGGGTGACTCTCGCGTGCAGGCCGACGCGACCACCCTGCGCGGTCGCGCCGCACTCCTCGCCGCCGTCGACCATCGGCTGGCCATCGGAGGCGGCGTAGCCCTCCACGGCCCGGCCGGTATCGGTAAGACCGCGGTGCTCGACGCGGTCGCGACCGGTGCGTCCGCCCGGGGCGAGCTGGTGCTGCGGCTGCGGCCGGTGCGCACCGAGCGCTCCCTGCCGTACGCCGGGATCGCCGACCTGGTGTCGCAGCTGCCGGAGGAGGCCGCCGCGGCCCTGCCACCCGCCCAGCGTGCCGTGCTGGCCGCCCTGCGGCAGGGGCTGCCGCCGCGCGGCGGCACCGCGGCGCTGGTCCGTCGCCTGGTCCTGCCGTCGCTGCTGGCCCACTGCGCCCGGCGCCGGGCCGTGCTGCTGGTGCTCGACGACGCCCAGTGGCTCGACGCCGAGTCGGCCGAGATGATCGGCTTCGCGATGCGCCGCCGCCCCGGCCCGAAGGTGCGGGTGCTCGCCGCCCAGCGCCGCCCCGACCCGGCCGGCAAGCGCCGCGCCGCCCGGCTGTGCCCGGCGCCCGTACTCGAACTGGCTGTGCCCCCGCTCGAGGCCAACGACCTGACCGCCCTGCTGGAGGCCCGCGGCCTGCCCTGCCGCACGGCCAGCCGGATGCATGAGGCCAGCGCCGGCAACCCGTTCCTGGCCCTGGCCCTCGGCGCGGCGCTGGCCCCCGGACCGGCTTGGCGGCCGGCCGCGATCCCGGAGGCCGCCCGTGAACTGCTGCGCGACCGGCTCCGCGCGCTGCCGCCCGAGGTGACCGGCACGCTGCTGGTGGCGGCCCTGGCCACCGAGCCGACCACCACCGTGCTGCGGCGGGCCGGTCGCGACGACGCCGACCGCGACCTTCGGGTGGCCGCCGCGGGCGGGACGGTCGAGCTGGACGGCGAGGCGATCCGGTTCACCCCGCCGCTGCTGGCCCAGGTGCTCGCCGAGGAGTCCACCGCCGCCCAGCGGTCGGCCGTGCACGCCTCGCTCGCGGCCGGCGCGATCGAACCCGTCGAAGCTCTTCGGCACCGGGCCCTGCGCACCTCCCGGCCGGACGCGACCGTCGCCCGGTCGCTGGCCGCCGCGGCCGACCGGTGCGCTGAGCGGGGAGCCGGCCGCACCGCCGCCGAGCTCTACCTGCTGGCCGCCGACCGCTGCCCGCACACCCTCGCCGACCAGCGGCTGGACTGGCTGGTGGTGGCCGCCCGCACCGCGCTCACCGGCGGTGCGTCGGCGCTGGCCGGCCGGGCCGCCGAGGCGGTGATCGCGGGCGACGCCCCGGCCGGGCACCGGGTGCGCGCCCGCCTGGTGCTGCTCGACCTGGCCGGGCAGGCGATCGCCGAGATGGGCGAGACGTTCGCGGCCGCGCTGGCCGAGGCCGGCGACGACCCAGCCCTGCTCGCCCCGATCCGGTTGCGGCTCACCTGGGCCGCGTTCCTGACCGGCGACCCGGACCGGGCCGCCACCGAGGCCGGCCGCACCGTCGACGCCGCCCGGCAGGCCGGCGACCCGACCACCGAGGCGATGGCGCTCAGCCTGATCGCCCAGGTGCAGCGGCTGCGCGGCGAGGCCCGCTGGACCGCGACCCTGAGCCAGGCCCTCGAACTGCCGGCCACCCCGGCCCCGGACTGGCTGCACTACGGGCCGCGTTACATGGCGGCCCGGTTCGCCATGATGGACGACCGGGTCGACGAGGCCCGGGAAGAGCTGCTCAAGCTGCTGGTGGTGGCCGAGCACGACCGGATCGGCGAGGCCCGGGTCGAGGTGCTGCGCAGCCTGTCCGAGGTGGCCACCCGGGCCGGCCGCTGCCGTGACGCCCTGCAGTACGCCCACCGGGCGGTCGAGGCCGCCCAGTACGCCGGGCTCAGCCCCGGCCCGACCTGGTACACGGCGGCGGTCGCCGAGCAGGCCGGCGGCAGTCTGGCCGCCGCGGCCGGGTTCGCCCGCCGGGGCGTGCGTGCCTCCGAACAGGAGGGCGACAGCCTCTACCTGCGACGCAACCTGCACGCCCTGGGCCAGGCCGAGCTGCGGGCGGGGGAGACCCGGGCCGGGGTCGCCACCCTGCGCCGGCTGCGCGACCTGGAGGCCGAGTCCGGCGGGGCCGACCCGATGATCGTGCGCTGGCACGGCGACCTGGCCGGTGGGCTGGCCGCGCTGGGCGAGCACACCGAGGCGGCCGCCATCCTGGCCGAGGCGCGGGCGGCCGCGCACCGGCTCGGCAACAACCCCGGCACGGTCGGATACCTCGACCGGGCCACCGCCGTGGTGCTCTCCGAGAGCGGGCACGCCGACTCGGCCGTGGTGCTGTCGGCCGCCGCCGCCCAGCACTTCGAGCAGCTGCACCAGCCGATCGAGCAGGGACACGCGCTGCTGGTGCAGGGCGGGGCCGAACGGCGCCGGCGACGGTACGCGGCGGCCCGGATGGCGATCAGCGCGGCGCTGACCATCTTCCTGGCCGCCGACGCCAAGCCCTGGGCCGAGCAGACCGAGCGGGCGCTGGCCCGCACCGAGGGCAACTCGGCCCCGGCCGACTTCGGCCTGACCTCGACCGAGTTGAAGATCGCCGGCCTGGTCCGGGACGGCGCCAGCAACCGGGAGATCGCCACCCAGCTCTACCTCAGCGTCAAGACCGTGGAGGCGACGCTGACCCGGGTCTACCGCAAGCTCGGGGTGCGCTCCCGCACCCAGTTGCTGTCCCGTCTGCAGACCCCCGAGGTGTCCGAAGTCACCACCACCGTCTGAGCTGCACATTGTCGACGGAGAGTGACCCCGGCGACATGGATTCGGTGGCCCGGGTCACTTTTGGATCGGGAGTTTTACCTGCTTGATTTGGGGAAGAAGCGCCGGTGGAGGATCGTTGTGAACGAAGGCGACGAAGCCTATCGCCACTACGATCCGTATAGGAGACCAGCCATCATGCAGCTCTCCAGGAGAATCCGCGACGCGCGTACCACTCTGGCCAACCGCCGGACCATGCGCGTCCAAACCCGCCGGCTCGCCGACGAGCTCGCCTCTTTCCGCACCACCGCCGAGCGCGCCGAACTGGACGAGCTCCTCAGCCGGCACAGCAGCGAGGAGACCCGGGAGATCCGGGCCATCCTCTACCGCCAGGACATCGAGCGTCAGCAGTCCGCCGCCCGGCAGACCGCCGGCCTCGGCGGTTACCTCGGCTGAGGTTTCTGCTCCTCCACCGTTGAACCGGCCCGGACGCTGCCCGCATGGGCCTTCGCGTCCGGGTCTTTGCGTACCTTGACCAGGCTCGCCACCGTGGTGACGACCAGGACCGTGACGATCACGCCGAGCGAGAGCCCGATGCTGACCTCGGGCACCGAGTCGCTGATGTCCTTGTGCGCCCAGTGCAGCACCAGCTTGACGCCGATGAAGCCCAGGATGATCGACAGGCCGGTGGACAGGTAGACCAGGCGGTCGAGCAGACCCTTCACCAGGAAGAACAGGGCGCGCAGGCCGAGCAGGGCGAAAGCGTTGGCGACGAAGACGATGTACGCCTCGTCGGTCACGCCGAACACCGCCGGGATCGAGTCGAGCGCGAACAGCAGGTCGGAGCCGCCGATCGCGACAAGCACCAGGAACAGCGGGGTGAACATCCGCTTGCCGTCGATCCGGGTGATCATCTTGCCGCCGACGTAGTCGTCGGTCAGCGGCAGCAGCCGGCGGCCGGTGCGGACCACGATGTTGTTCTCGATGTCCGGATCCTCGTCGCGGTGCCGGAACAGCTGCACGCCGGTCCAGATCAGCAGCAGGCCGAACAGCAGGAACGTGAACGAGAACAGATTGAGCAGGGTCGCGCCGAGCGCGATGAAGATGACCCGGAGCACCAGCGCGATGATGATGCCGAAGGTCAGCACCTCCTGCTGATATTTCTCCGGCACGGCGAACGTCGCCATGATGATCACGAAGACGAAGAGGTTGTCGACCGAGAGGCTCTTCTCGACGATGTAGCCGGCGTAGTACTGGGCGCCGTAGTCCCAGCCGGCCACTATGCCGAAGACGACGCCGAAACCGACCGCCACCGCGATGTAGAAGGCGGACCAGGCGGCCGCCTCGCGGAAACCGACGGCGTGCGGTCGCAGCACGCCGAGGGTCAGGTCGAGGGCGAGCAGGGCGACGATGACACCGATGGTCAGCGTCCAGCCGAGCGCGGTGACCTCAAGCATTAAGGGGAACCTCCGGGCTGATCAAGCGGGGTGATTCCTTTGAATTGTCCCCGCTTCCCCTGGGAAGTACCTGATAAACGGCCTACGCGACCTGGAAAGACCGCTTCGAGAGGCCCATCCAGAAGCCCTCGATCGGCTGCTCCGGCGCCCGCTCCGGGTCGTCGGCGGCGCCCAGCGTCAGGAACATCGGCGCGAAGTGCTCGATCGTCGGGTGCGCGAACGGCATGCCGGGCGCCCGGTCGCGGAAGTCGGCCAGCTCGTCGACGGCCCCGCGGGCCAGGGTCTCGGCGGTCCAGGCGTCGAACTCGCGGGACCAGCCGGGGGCGGCCGCGTCGGTGCGCCAGTCACGCAGGAACGGCAGGCCGTGGGTGGTGAAGCCGGAACCGACGATCAGCACGCCCTCGTCGCGCAGCGGGGCGAGCCGGCGCCCCAGCTCCAGGAGCCGGTCGGGCTCGAGGGTGGGCAGCGACATCTGCAGCACCGGGATGTCGGCGTCGGGGTACATCACGGTGAGCGGCACATACGCCCCGTGGTCCAGGCCTCGGTTGGTGCGGGCGACGTGCTCGCTGTCCGGCATCAGCTTCTCGATGCGGGTGGCCAGCTCCGGAGCGCCGGGGGCGGTGTAGGTCGTCTCGTAGTAGCGGCGCTCGAAGCCGCCGAAGTCGTAGACCAGCGGGACGGTCTCGGTGGCACCGAGCATCAGCGGCGCCGACTCCCAGTGGGCCGAGGCCATCAGGATCGCCTTCGGCCGGGGCAGGCCCGCGGTGAGCTCCTGCAGCTGGGCGACCCAGCGCGCGTCGTCGACCAGGGGCGGGGCGCCGTGGCTGAGGAACAGGGCGGGCATGCGGCTCACGGGAAACCTCCGTTGAAGCTTCAACTAAGTGAGCCCAAGAGTACGCGGATTTACTTGCACCGTCAAATAGTTACTCTGCGTATACGTTAACGATCATCAATACTGTCCGTTATCAGTCGATTGCGCCCGACTCAAGCCATCGTTGTCGATCGACATGATCCACGCGGGGTAACCCGTACGGGGGTTAAATTCGTTTTACGTTCTCACGCATGTTTTTTAACGATCGCTGGTCAGAGGCTTTGTGCAGAATGCATTTTTTCGCCGACCACACCGGACCGAAAGTTGCTCCGCATAGGACGTTGCAACTTGCACCGGACGCTGGCATGCTACGCGATGTTGCGCAGGGGGGCGCTCAAAGTAACCAATAGCGACGAACGACGGAAACTACCGTCGGTAATCGCTGCCTGAAGTGACCGCACCACATAAGGAGGGCCCGGCGTGGCGTCGTCGCCGCAGCTTCCCCTCGCTGATGATCTGTTCCTGACCGCGCACGACACGGTCAAGGGCAAGTCCCTGCTGACGCCGGCCACTCTTGGCCTCGGGCTCGCAGCGGCACTTATCGGCGAACTCGTTTTCTGGCGGAGGCTGGACCTGATCGACGGAAAGCTTGCGCTTATCGACGATCGGCCGACCGGTGATCCGGCCACCACCGCCGTCCTCGACCAGCTGTTGCGCGAGGGACACCACCGGGCGATCCGCGACTGGATCTCCTTCCTGGCCACCGGCATCGCCACCGACCTGGTGGAACGCCGGTTGTCCCGGGCCGGACTGCTGCTGCGGCAGGAGAAACGCGGCCTGCTGGGCACCAAGGTGTCGTTCGTCCCCGCCGACTCCATGGTCGCCGGCTGGCCCGCCACCCGGATCCGCACCTTCATCGGCCGCGGTGAGCTGCTCGACGTCCCTGACCTGGTGCTCGGCGGTCTGATCATGGCCACCGGCCTTGATCAACACGTCTTCCTCACCCTCGACGCCCGTGGCCGCGGGCAGCTGTTCGATCAGTTCCGGCGGCGCCTTCCGGCCATGTTGCAGGATCTCGTCGCGCACACCGAGGCCTCGGTCGGCGACGCCGTCATGGCCCGGCGCGCCTGATCCACCCCACCCCCTCGATAACCCCCTCAACCCCCTCATGGAGACACGCGTGTCCACCACCGCATCACCGCCGCAGAGCCAGCTTTCATCAGCATTGGCACGCGACCGCCTCGGCGTCGCCGCGGTGGTCTTCTTCGTCATGTCCGCGGCCGCGCCGCTGACCGTGGTCGCGGGCGTCGTGCCCACCGGCCTCGCGGTCACCGGCCTGACCGGCATCTCCATTGCGTTCATCGCCATGGCCGTCGTTCTCGCGCTCTTCGCGGTCGGCTATGTCGCCATGTCCCGCCACATCGCCAACGCGGGCGCCTTCTACGCGTACATCTCGCAGGGCATCGGCCGGCCGGTCGGCGTGGGCGCCGCCTGGCTCGCGCTGCTCGCCTACAACTGCTTCCAGATCGCCGCGTACGGCGGTTTCGGCGCGATCGCGCAGCCGCTGTTCAAGGACTGGTTCGGCGTCGACATCCAGTGGTGGATCCTGGCCCTGGTCTGCTGGGCGATCACCGCCATCCTGGGTGTGCGCGACGTCGCGGTCAACGGCAAGGTGCTCGCCACCCTGCTGGTCGCCGAGATCATCCTGGTCGTGGTGTTCAGCTTCGCCGACCTGTTCTCGCCGAGCTTCCACGCCTCGTCCGCCCCGCTCGACCTGGGCAGTCTGGTCGGCGCCGGGTCCGGTGCACTGCTGGCCATGGCGATCACCGGCTTCGTCGGCTTCGAGCAGTCCGTGGTGTTCTCCGAGGAGTCGCGCGACCCACGGCGCACCGTCTCGAGGGCCACCTACATCTCGATCGCGCTGATCGCCCTGCTGTACGGCTTCGCCGCCTGGGCGATGATCTCCGCTGCCGGTGACGACGTGGTCGGCCGGGCCGGCAACGAGGGTCCCGACCTGTTCTTCAACGTGGCATCCGACCAGCTCGGCACCACGGCAATTCACCTCGGCCACGCGCTGTTCCTGACCTCGCTGATCGCCGCGATGATCTCGTTCCACAACATCATCTCGCGGTACACCTTCTCGCTCGGCCGCGAGGGCGTGCTGCCGCGCGCCTTCGGCCGCACCGTGCCGGGCACCGGCGCGCCCAAGAACGGCTCGCTCGCCCAGTCGGCGCTCGGCCTGATCGTCCTGGTGCTCTACGCGGTCATGGGCTGGGACCCGCTGGTCCAGATGTTCTTCTGGGGCGGCTCGGCCGGCGGCATCGGCGTTCTGCTGCTGATCACCGTCACCTCGATCGCGGTCATCGGCTACTTCGCCAAGAACCCGACCGGCGAGGACTTCTGGCACCGCATCGGCGCCCCGGTCCTCGGCACCATCCTGCTGCTGGTCATGAGCTACCTGGCGCTGGCCAACATCGCCACCCTGTTCGGCGTCGAGCCGGGCAGCACGCCGACCTGGGTCGTTCCGCTGGCCTACGCCGTGATCGCTCTCGCCGGCATCATCTGGGCGCTGATCCTGCGCAGCAGCCGCCCCGACGTCTACTCCGGCATCGGTCTCGGCGCCCGCAGCGCGACCTCCGCCGGTGGCGGCGGCGGTGGCTTCGCCGCCGCGCTCGCCGGTGACCAGGGGTCGCACTCGTGAGCGAGCGCAGCGAGCGAACCATTGGGCTCAGCACGGTTTGTCGCGTCGGTTCGGAGCGAAGCGGAGAATCGGCGTGACGGAATACCCCGAGATCCGGTCGGCCCGCGAGGACGAGCTCGGTGCGGTCGGGCACCTGATCAGCCAGTCCTTCTTCCACCTCGGCGCCTGTGAGTACCTGGTGCCGCCGCTGGAGGACCGGCTGCAGGTGCACACCGACTACTTCACCCTGCTCACCGAGCACGCGAACAACTACGGACGGGTCGACGTGATCGACGACCCGGCCGGTAACGGGCTGGCGGCCACCGCCGTCTGGTTCGACTACACGCGTGAGGCGCCCGACCCGCCGAACTACGACGAGCGCCTGCGGGCCCTGGCCGGCGAGTACCTCGACCGGTTCGAGGCACTCGACGTGCTCTTCGCGGCACACCACCCGCACGACCCTCATTGGCACCTCGCGTTCCTGGCGGTGCACGCCGACCACCAGGAGCACGGTCTCGGTGGCAAGCTGATGAAGCGCACCCACGACGAGCTCGACGCGCTGGGTGTTCCGCAGTACCTGGAGGCGACGAACGCCAACAACGTGCGTCTCTACCGGCGGACGGGCTACTCCGACATGGAGCCGTTCGAGATGCCGCTGCCGGACGGCACGCCGTTCTTCCGGATGTGGCGCAAGGTCTGACGCACCGGCCTTTGCCGCGAGGGGGCGTGACCACCGTCCGGTCACGTCCCTTCGCGCTGTCCGGCTACCAGTCGAACGCCGGGCCGCGGGCACTTCCGGCCGGCAGCAGCGGGCGCTCGGTGTACCGCCAGCTCTGCGCCACCACGTAACGTCCGCCGCGTGGCGGGTTCAGGTCGGCCGGCCCGCAGCTGTGCTTCAGGGCAAAATCGGTGAACATCAAACCCTTGCAGACGTACGGGCCGGCCACCACCTCGTCGCTGTCCGCGTCCCGTACGGTCAGCGAGACGTCGGCCTGGATGCCGGGGGCCGCCTCGATCTGACCCATCACCCGGACCACCGGGCCCTCGGCGTGACATGGCCGGGCCAGCACCGGATGACCGAGCGCCCAGCTGTACTCGTCGCCGCAGTGCCACGGCCCGAACTCGACCTTCGCGCCCGCCTGCACCGGGCCGGCCGAAACACCGGCCGAGACCTCAGCCTTCTTGGCTTTCCGGGGTGCGCCCGGCTGGTCCGGTGCGGGGCCGAGCGCGGCGGTGCCGCCGGTGAGCGCGGCCGGTTGACCGATCGGGAGTGCGGACGGGAGTGGACCGGCCGGTTTCGCCGGGTCGGCGCCGGCCACCCCGGCAGCACCGCTCGCGGCCGGGGTGCTCGGCAGAACCGGCTGGAGCGCCGACACCGCCGGGTTCCCCGGTTTGTTGATCAGCTTCCAGGCGTTGAAGCCGCCCAGGCCGGAGAGCACCACGGCCGCCGCCACCAGGGTGGCCATCAGGCCGTGCCGGCGGAACATCCAGGACCGTGGGCCGTTGCGCGGTGGTCTTCGTCGGGCCGCGGGCCGGAGCGACGGATGCGGCACACCCAACTGGGCGGTCACCCCGTACGCCTGATCGGAAGCGGCCGTGACCGACGCCAGAGCCGGCAGCCCGGCCACCTGCCGGGCCAGCTCCCGCAGCGCGGTTTCGAGTTCGCCGGCCGAAGGGCGGCGGGCCGGGTCCTTGTCCATGCACCACTCGATCAGCGACCACACCGCCGGCGGCATGTCCGGGTGCGGCACCGGCGTCTCCTCGAGGTGCTTGCGCAGCACCGCGTAGGGCTCACCGGAGTACGGCGGATGGCCGGTGACCAGCTCGAACAGCACGACACCGGCGGAGTAGACGTCGGACGCCGGCTCGGCCTCGCCACGAACCGCCTCGGGCGACATGTAGTGCGGGGTGCCGACGATCGCCTGGGGCGTGGTCAGGCCGGCCGTGTTGAGCACCCGGGCGATGCCGAAATCGGTCAACCGGACCTCGGGCCGGCCGTCCTTACCGTCCTGCAGCAGGATGTTGTCCGGCTTCACGTCCCGGTGCACCACGCCCAGCTCGTGGGCCTGGGCGAGGGCCGCCGCGACCTGGGCGAGAACGTCGGCGGCCTCGGCCGGCGGCAGGGTTCCGGCCGCGTGCAGCCGGTTGCGCAGGCTGCCGCCGCTGACGTAGTCCATCACCAGGGCGAGCGAGCCGCCCACGCTGAACAGGTCGTGCACGCCGACGATGTTCTCGTGCCGCATCATCATCAGGATGGTGCGTTCCTGGACGAAGCGGATGACCAGTTTCGGTTGCCGCAACAGTCCCTCGTGGAGCAGCTTCACCGCCACGGCCTCGCCGGTCGACCGGTCGATGCCGCGCCACACGGTGCCGGTGGCGCCGTGCCCGACCGGGCAGACGAGCACGTAGGAGTTACCGACGCAGCGTCCGCTCAGATCGGCGGTAGCGGCTGCGTCGCCGCTCGTGGAGAGGGATGACTGCACGTGGCGCCGTCCTTCCGAGATCGGGGGCGTGGCCGATCGTGCTGATCGATCCCGGTCCGGAGCAACTTGCAGCGTCCGTTCTGTCAGGAATGGTGAGTAGCGGCTACCGACCGTTTCCGAGGGTTCGGCTCGCTCGTTTCACTTTCAGTTCGTAGCTCAGCCCGCCGACAGGTTGAGCTCGAAGCTGTAGCGGCTGGCCCGGTAGAGGTGGCTGCCGTACTCCAGGGCCCGGCCGCGGTCGTCCCAGGCGGTGCGGGCCATGGTCAGCAGCGAGGCGCCGCGCTTCTCGCCGAGCATGTTGGCCTCGGCCATTGTCGCGTTGCGGGCGCCGATCACCTGGGTGGCCATCCGCGGCACCCGGCCGGCCCGGCGCAGAAGCTCGTAGAGGCCGCGCACCTCGAGTTCCTCGTGCTTGAAGTCGAGAATGTCGAGCGGGATGGCGTTGTGCATCAGGGCGAGTGGCTCGTCACCGGCGTAACGCAGGCGCTCGATCAAGGTCACCTCGGCTCCGGGCACCAGGTTGAGGGCGGCGGCCACTTTTGCGTCGGCCGGCACGACCTTGAGGCTGAGGACGGCGGTGCGTGGGCGCTGGTCGCCGGCGATCAGGTCGTCGTAGAGGCTGGACAGCTCGACCGGGCGGCGCACCTTGGGGTGCACGACCTGGGTGCCGACGCCCCGTTTGCGCACCAGCATGCCGCGCTCGACGAGGTATTGGATCGCGCGGCGCGTCGTCGGGCGGGAGACGCCGAGCCGGTCGGCCAGGTCCACCTCGTTCTCGATGCGGTCGCCGACACCGATCTCACCGGACTCGATGAGCTCCTGCAAACGCGTCGCCACCTGGTAATACAGCGGCACCGGGCTTGTCCGGTCAACCTCGACCGGGCGCACCGGGGTTGGATCGGATGTCACGACATTCCCCCAATGAATTTCGATGTCTGCACAAGACTTTGTCAGGACAAAGTATTGACGTAAGAGACCTCACGTTATTACATCGAGGGCAGCAAACATAGCGTCGCCGGTCGGCTACCGACGGCTTCCACCGCTTCTTCATCGCGCCGTAACGAGCACGGCACTCGGCACGCTTCGTCGTGCCCAAATTCTGAGCATTCGCCGGGAATCAGCGAAGGGACTCGCATGCCCGCCGACGAGGTACTGACGATGGGACGCATCGGCGTCGACCTGTACCCACAACAGATCGGGGTCTCCCTGCGCGAGGTGCGCACCTTCGCGAAGTTCCTCGGCGGCAGTGCGTCCAACGTGGCCGTCGCGGCCGCCCGGTACGGCCGGCGCACGGCGTTGATCACTCGCACCGGCGCCGACCCGTTCGGCGAGTTCCTGCACGACGCGCTGCACGGCTTCGGAGTGGACGATCGTTTCGTCACGCCGGTCGCGACGCTGCCGACCCCGGTGACGTTCTGCGAGATCTTCCCGCCGGACGACTTCCCGCTCTACTTCTACCGTTTCCCGAAGGCCCCCGACCTGGAGATCAACGAGTCCGAACTGGACCTTGACGCGATCCGGGCGGCCGGCATCTTCTGGATCACCGGGACCGGCCTGTCCCAGGAGCCGTCGCGCTCGGCCACGCTGGCCGCGCTGCGCGCCCGGGACCGGGCCGGCACCACGGTCTTCGACCTGGACTACCGGCCGATGTTCTGGGAGTCCCGGGAGACGGCCCGCCGGTGGTACGCGGAGGCCCTGCCCTACGCGACCGTCGCGGTCGGCAACCTCGACGAGGCCGACACCGCCGTCGGCGTGCGCACCCCGGCCGAGGCGGCCGACGCGCTGCACGCCGCCGGGGTCGAGCTGGCCGTCATCAAACAGGGCCCCAAGGGCGTGCTCGCCTCGCGGAAGAACGGCGAGCGGGTGGAGGTTCCGCCGGTCCCGGTCGACGTGGTCAACGGCCTCGGCGCCGGCGACGCGTTCGGCGGTGCGCTGTGCCACGGCCTGCTGGCCGGCTGGGAACTCGGGGCGACGATGCGCTTCGCCAACGCCGCCGGAGCCATCGTCGCCTCGCGACTGTCCTGCGCCGACGCCATGCCCACCGAGGCCGAGGTCCGCACCCTGCTCGGCGAGGAGGTCCGCAGTGCCTGAGTTCGCTGATCTTCTCGCGGTGCGCACGACGCGGCCGGATGCGATTGCCGAGGCGTCGGCGGCGCGGCGGCGGCCGGTGAGCCTGTTCGGGACGCACGGGAAGATGATGATCATCGCGGCCGACCACCCGGCCCGAGGGGCGCTGCGGGCCGGGGCCGACCCGCTCGCCATGGCCAACCGGGTCGATCTGCTCGACCGGCTGCGCACCGCGCTCGGCCGGCCCGGCGTCAACGGAGTGCTCGGCACCCCGGACATCCTCGAAGATCTACTGCTGCTCGGCGCGCTCGACGACAAGGTCGTGATCGGGTCGATGAACCGGGGCGGGCTGGCCGGGACGACGTTCGAGATGGACGACCGGTTCACCGCCTACGACGCCGGCAGCATCGCGGCCGCCGGGCTCGAGGGCGGCAAGATGCTGCTGCGTATCGACCCGGACGATGCCGGCACGGTGGCCACCCTGGAGGCCTGCGGCAACGCGGTGACCGACCTGGCCGCGCACCGGCGGATGGCGATGGTGGAGCCGTTCATCTCGCACCGGGTGGACGGGCGGGTGCGCAACGACCTGACCCCCGAGGCGATGATCCGGGCGATGACGGTGGCCGCCGGGCTGGGCAACACGTCCGCCTACACCTGGCTGAAGGTGCCGGTGGTGCCGGACATGGAACGGGTGATGGCGGCGACCACGCTGCCGGCGCTGATCCTCGGCGGCGAGGTGTCCGACGACGCCTCCGGGGCGTATGCCCAGTGGGCCAAGGCGCTCAGCCAGCCGACCGTGCAGGGCCTGGTCATCGGGCGCTCGCTGCTCTATCCCGCGACGGGCGGCGTCGCCGACGCGGTGGACCGGGCGGTGGGGCTGTTATGACACTGCGGGCCAGGGTCAACCCGCTGATGCGGCGGGGGAGCACCGCCGACAAGCCGTTCGAGACGGTGGTGTCGCCGGAGAACGCCGGGTGGCGGTACAGCGGGCTGCGGGTGCTCGATCTGCCGATCGGGGCGCGGGCGCGGTTCTACACCGGGCACGACGAGATGCTCGTGCTGCCGCTGTCCGGGGGTTGCGACGTCACCTGCGACGACGAGCGGGTCACGCTGACCGGGCGGCGGTCGGTGTTCTCCCGGGTCACCGACTTCGCGTACGTGCCGCGGGACTCGGCGGTGACCGTGCGGGCGCCCAACGGCGGGCGGTTCGCGCTGCCGTCGGCGCGGGCCGAGAACCGGCTGCCGTTCCGCTACGGGCCGGCCGAGGACGTGCCGGTCGAGCTGCGCGGCGCCGGGCAGGCCAGCCGGCAGGTCAACAACTTCTGCACGCCGGAGAGCTTCGAGGCCGACCGGCTGATCGCCTGCGAGGTGCTCACCCCGGGCGGCAACTGGTCGTCCTACCCGCCGCACAAGCACGACGAGGTCGGCGAGGGGGAGTCCAACCTGGAGGAGATCTACTACTTCGAGGTGGCGCCCTCGCCGGCGGGCGGTGCCGGGTGCGGCTTCCAGCGGGTGTACGGCCACCCGGACCGCCCGATCGACGTCTGCTCCGAGGTGCGCTCCGGCGACGTGGTGCTGATCCCGTACGGCTGGCACGGGCCGTCGATGGCCGCCCCCGGTTACGACCTCTACTACCTGAACGTGATGGCCGGGCCGGGCACCCGGGAGTGGCTGGTGCGCGACGACCCGGCGCACGGCTGGGTGCGCGGCTCCTGGGCCGGCGTCCCGGTCGACCCGCGCCTCCCGCTGACCTCCGACAAGGAAAGGACTCGCTCGTGAAACTCACCGTCGGCCAGGCCGTCGTCCGGTTCCTGGCCAACCAGTGGACCGAGCGCGACGGAGTGGAACAGCGCACGATCGCCGGGTGCTTCGGCATCTTCGGCCACGGCAACGTCGCCGGCATCGGCCAGGCCTTGCTGCAGGCGCAGCGCACCGGGGAGGCCGGCCTGCCCTATCACCTGGCCCGCAACGAGCAGGCGATGGTGCACGCGGCGGCCGGCTTCGCCCGGATGAAGAACCGGCTGTCCACGATGGCCTGCACCGCGTCCATCGGGCCGGGCTCGACCAACATGCTCACCGGGGCGGCCCTGGCGACCGTCAACCGGTTGCCCGTACTCCTGCTGCCTTCCGATGTTTTTGCCACCAGGGCCGCCTCGCCGGTGTTGCAGGAGTTGGAGGACCCGCGGTCCTACGACGTGAGCGTCAACGACGCGTTCCGGCCGCTGTCCCGGTTCTTCGACCGGATCTGGCGGCCCGAGCAGCTGCCGTCGGCGCTGCTGGCCGCGATGCGGGTGCTGACCGACCCGGTGGAGACCGGCGCGGTCACCCTCTGCCTTCCCCAGGACGTGCAGGCCGAGGCGTACGACTTCCCGGACGCACTGTTCGCCAAGCGGGTCTGGCACGTGGCTCGTCCGCTGGGCGAACCGGCCGCGGTGGAACGCGCGGCCGAGGTGCTGCGGAACGCCCAGCGGCCGCTGCTGATCGCCGGTGGGGGAGTCATCTACAGCGAGGCGTCGGGCGAGCTGGATCAGTTCGCCCGGGAGACCGGCATCCCGGTCGCCGACACCCAGGCCGGCAAGGGCGCGCTCAGTTGGGACCACCCCAACTCGGTGGGCGGCGTCGGCTCGACCGGCACCCCGGTCGCCAACCGGCTGGCCCGGGACGCCGACGTGATCATCGGGGTGGGCACTCGCTACAGCGACTTCACCACCGCCTCCCGGACCGCGTTCGCCAACCCGGACGTGCAGTTCATCAACATCAACGTGGCCGGGTTCGACGCGGCCAAGCAGTCCGCGCACCCGATCGTCGCGGACGCCCGGAACGGTCTGTCCGAGCTGCTCTCCGCGCTGGATGGCAAGAGGTTCCCGACCGGTTACCGGGTCGGCGTCGCCGAGTGGCAGGTGACGGTGGACGCCGCGTACCGCATGGGGCATGGACCGCTGCCCGCTCAGGCCGAGGTGATCGGGGTGGTCAACGAAGCGTGCGCAGCACGCGATGTGGTGGTGCAGGCGGCCGGCAGCATGCCGGGCGATCTGCAGCTGCTGTGGCGGGCCCGGGATCCGAAGCAGTACCACGTCGAGTACGGCTTCTCCTGCATGGGTTTCGAGATCGCCGGTGCGCTCGGCATCAAGATGGCCGACCCCAGCCGCGAGGTGTACGCGCTGGTCGGCGACGGCTCCTACCTGATGATGTCGCAGGAGATCGTGACCGCGATTTCCGAGGGCATCAAGCTGATCGTGGTCCTGGTGCAGAACCACGGGTTCGCCTCGATCGGCGCGCTGTCGGAGTCGCTCGGCTCGCAGCGGTTCGGCACCAGCTACCGCTATCGCGGCGCCGACCAGGACTACGACGGCGGCCTGCTGCCGGTGGATCTCGCGGCCAACGCGGAGAGCCTCGGCGCCAACGTCATCCGCTGCCGCACGATCGCCGACCTGCGCGACGGCCTCAAGAAGGCGCGCGAGGCGGAGCGGCTCACGGTCGTGCACATCGAGACCGACCCGCTCTCGCCGGTGCCGTCCTCGGAGTCGTGGTGGGACGTGCCAGTTCCGGAAATTTCCGACCTGTCGACTACGCAGGCGGCGCGCGGGGTTTACGACACCGCCAAGCGCGGCCAGCGGATCTACCTCTAAGGAATCCGATGTCAACGATCGAGCACTGGATCGGCGGATCGTTCACCGCCGGGTCCGGCAGTCGCCGGGGACCGGTCTTCAACCCGGCCACCGGCGAGCAGCAGCACGAGGTGGTTCTGGCCACCAGGAACGACGTCGACGCGGCGGTTTCCGCGGCCAGGCAGGCCTTCGAGAGCTGGAGCCAGGCCTCGCTCAGCAAGCGCACGAAGATCCTGTTCAACTTCCGCGAGCTGGTCAACGCCCGGGTCGGCGAGATCGCCGAACTGGTGTCGGACGAGCACGGCAAGGTGCTCTCGGACGCGGCCGGCGAGGTGCAGCGCGGCCTCGAGGTGATCGAGTTCGCCTGCGGCATCCCGGAACTGCTCAAGGGTTCCTTCACCGACCAGGCGTCCACCGGGGTGGACGTGTTCAGCTTCCGCGAACCGCTCGGCGTGTGCGCCGGGATCACCCCGTTCAACTTCCCGGCCATGGTGCCGATGTGGATGCACCCGGTCGCCATCGCCTGCGGCAACACGTTCGTGCTCAAGCCCAGCGAGCGGGACCCGTCGGCGTCCAACTACGTGGCCGGGCTGTGGCGCGAGGCCGGGCTTCCGGACGGGGTCTTCAACGTCCTGCACGGCGACAAGGAGGCGGTCGACGGCCTCCTGCAGCACCCGGACGTCGCGGCCGTCTCGTTCGTCGGCTCGACCCCGATCGCCCGGTACATCCACCAGGAGGGCACCGCGGCCGGCAAACGGGTGCAGGCCCTCGGCGGAGCCAAGAACCACGCCATCATCCTGCCCGACGCCGACCTCGACTTCGCCGCCCAGCACCTGGTCGCGGCGGCGTTCGGGTCGGCCGGGGAGCGGTGCATGGCGATCTCGGCGGCGGTCGCGGTCGGCAGCGCCGGGGACACCCTGATGGACCTGGTGTCCCGCAAGGCCGCCGAGATCAAGGTGGGCCCGGGCCGCGATCCCCGCTCGGAGATGGGGCCGGTCATCACCGCGGCCGCCAAGGAACGCATCGAGTCGCTGATCGGCACCGGCGAGAAGCAGGGCGCGAAGCTGCTCGTCGACGGGCGCGGTCTGGCCGTGAAAGACCACGAGAACGGCTTCTTCGTCGGGCCGACCGTCATCGACCAGGTGCAGCCGTCGATGGACGTCTACACCGAGGAGATCTTCGGGCCGGTGCTGTCCACCGTGCGGGCCGACGACGTGGACAGCGCGATCGACCTGCTCAACAGCAACCCGTACGGCAACGGCACCGCGATCTTCACCAGCAGCGGCGAGGCCGCCCGCCGGTTCCAGCGGGGCGTACGCGTCGGGATGATCGGCATCAACGTCCCCATCCCGGTGCCGATGGCCTACTACTCCTTCGGCGGATGGAAGGACTCGCTCTTCGGCGACAAGCACATCCACGGTCCCGAAGGGGTCTCGTTCTACACCCGCGGCAAGGTCGTGACCTCGCGGTGGCCGCACGTGGACCACGCGTCCGGCGCCTCCCTGCACTTCCCGACAGCTAGCTGACAAAGGGTTCCTCATGGAGATTCGTCACCTGCAATTAGGTTCCTGCCCCGACTCGTGGGGTGTGTGGTTCGCCGACGACCCCCGGCAGACCCCCTGGCAGCGGTTCCTCGACGAGATGGTCGCCTCCGGTTACCACTGGCTGGAGCTCGGCCCGTACGGATATCTGCCGACCGACCCCTCCCGGCTGCGCGATGAGCTGGAGTCCCGCGGGTTGTCGGTGGCCGGTGGCACCGTCGCCGGGGCCGGCGGCCCGCACAAGGACTTCGGCGCGGTCGTCGAGGCCACCCGTAAGGTCGCCGAGCTGACCGCCGCGGTCGGCGGGAAGAACGTCGTCTTCGTGCCGGTGCCCGGCTATCGCGACGACGTCACCGGCGCCTACCGCGAGCCGGCCGGCCTGGACGCCGACCAGTGGAAGACGCTGACCGACAACAGCAACACCCTCGGCCGGATCCTGCTCGAGGAGTACGGCGTACATATGCGCTTCCACCCGCACGCCGACTACCAGGTGGAGACCCAGGAGCAGACCGAGCGCTTCCTGGCCGAGACCGACCCCCGGTTCGTCTCGCTGTGCCTGGACACCGGGCACCTCGCGTACCGCAACGCCGACGTCCCCGGGCTGATCCGGAAGTACCCGGAACGGGTGGGCTACGTGCACATCAAGCAGATGGACCCGGCGATCGCCGCTCGCGCCGCTGCCGAGGACCTGGCGTTCGGCCAGGCCGTGGCCATGGGTGCCAGCGTCGAGCCGCCCTCCGGCAGCCCGGACGTGCCGGCCGTGATGGACGCGCTGAGCGAACTCGACGCCGAACTGTTCGTCGTGGTCGAGCAGGACATGTACCCGATCGCCTTCGACGTGCCGCTGCCGATCGCGCAGCGGACTCGTACCTACCTCAACTCCGTCGGCCTCCACTCCCGGGCCGGCACCGTCCAACATGAGGAGACACCCGATGATCCGGCTTAGCCGTACCCTCCGGTTCGCCGCCGCCCTGTCCGTCACCGCCCTCGCGGCCGCGGCCTGCAGCGGCGGCGGCCGCGAGAAGACCGACGACACCGACACCGCGGGTGGCAACGCCGCCGGCAGTACCGGTTACACGATCGCGTTCATCACCCACGAGACGCCCGGCGACACCTTCTGGGACAAGGTCAAGAACGGTGCCCAGCAGGCGGCCAAGGACACCGGGGTCACCATCAAGTACTCCAACGACCCGGAGGCACCCAAGCAGGCCGTGCTCATCCAGAACGCGGTCGACTCCAAGGTCAACGGCATCGCCACCACCCTGGTCACCCCGGACGCCCTGGCCGGCTCGGTGAAGGCGGCCACCGACGCCGGCATCCCGGTGGTCGGCTTCAACTCCGGCATCGACGACTACCAGCGGCTCGGCGCACTGATGTACTTCGGCTCGGACGAGACACTGGCCGGAACCGCCGCCGGCAAGCGGATCGCCGAAGCCGGCGGCAAGCACCCGCTGTGCGTGATCCAGCAGACCGGGTCGGTCGCCCTCGAGGCGCGCTGCAAGGGCGTGCTGAGTTCGGCTCCGGGCACCGAGAACATCCAGGTCAACGGGGCCGACGACGCGGCCGTGACGTCGACGCTGCAGGCCAAGCTGGCGCAGGACAAGACGATCGACTACATCGTGACGCTCGGCGCCCCGCAGGCGATCGACGCGCTCAAGGCGATCGAGCAGGCCGGCAGCTCGGCCAAGGTGGTCACCTTCGACCTCAACCAGGAGGCGGCCCAGGACATCAAGGACGGCAAGATCGTCTTCTCGATCGACCAGCAGCCGTACGTCCAGGGCTACATGGCCGTCACGTCGCTGTACCTGAACATCAAGAACGGCAACGACATCGGTGGCGGCAAGGCCGTGCTGACCGGTCCGTCCTTCGTGGACAAGGACAACATCGACAAGATCATCCCCTTCACCAAGAACAACACGCGGTGACGTCATGACTTCGACGATTGAAGCGCCCGCGCCGGCGGCCGGCCGGGTCAAACTGGGACTCTCCAACCGCCTGCTGGCCCGGCCCGAGATCGGCGCCCTGGTCGCCGCCGTGATCATCTTCATCTTCTTCCTGTCGCTCGCGCCGTCGTTCCGGTCGGCCGAGTCGTTCTTCACCGTGCTCTACCAGTCGTCGGTGATCGGCATCGTCGCCTGCGGGGTCGGCCTGCTGATGATCGGCGGCGAGTTCGACCTGTCGGCCGGCGTCATCGTCTACACGGCCGGCCTGTTCAACTCGATGTTCTGCTGGTACTTCGGGGTGAACCTGTGGATCGGCGCGTTCCTGTCACTGGCGTTCTGCCTGCTGATCGGGTTCCTGAACGGCTATCTGGTGATGCGCACCGGGATCCCCAGCTTCCTGATCACGCTGGGCACGTTCTTCGTGCTGCAGGGCGCCAACCTGGGCGTCACCAAGCTGGTCACCAAGACCGTCTCCAGCCTCGACGTCAGCAACATCGACGGTTACGACTCGCTGGGGAAGGTCTTCTCGTCGAGCTTCAAGGTCGGCTCGGTGACGGTCTGGACCTCGGTGATCTGGTGGATCCTGTTCGTGGCCCTGGCCACCTGGGCCCTGCAACGCACCCGGGTCGGTAACTGGATCTTCGCGGTCGGCGGCAACCCGGACAGCGCGCGAGCCGTCGGGGTGCCCGTCCTGCGTACCAAGATCGGGCTCTTCATGACGGTGTCGTTCCTGGGGTGGTTCGTCGGGATGCACCAGCTGTACCGGTTCAACACGCTGCAGGCCGGCGGCGGCGTCGGCAACGAGTTCCTCTACATCATCGCCGCGGTGGTCGGCGGCACCCTGCTGACCGGCGGTTTCGGCAACTCGATCGGCGTCGCGATCGGCGCGTTCATCTTCGGCATGACCAGCCTCGGCATCATCTACGCCGGCTGGGACCCGAACTGGTTCAAGGCGTTCCTCGGCGTGATGCTGCTGCTCGCCGTACTCGTGAATTTGTATGTGAAGCGGATGTCCACGATGCGGAAGGTGGGCTGAGCCATGACCGACACCCTTGCCTCCCATGCGGATCAGGGCCTTCATCGGGGCGAGCCGCTCATCGAGATGGAGGAGGTCGGCAAGTCGTACGGCGCGATCCGGGCGCTGCGCGGCATCAACCTGCGGGTCAACGCGGGCGAGGTCACCTGCGTGCTCGGCGACAACGGGGCCGGCAAGTCGACGCTGATCAAAATCATGTCCGGGCTGCACCCGCACAACGAGGGCACGCTGCGCGTCGACGGCAAGCCGGAGACGTTCAGCAGCCCGCGCGAGGCCCTCGGGCACGGCATCGCCACCGTGTACCAGGACCTCGCGGTGGTGTCGCTCATGGAGGTCTGGCGCAACTTCTTCCTCGGCTCCGAACTCACCGCCGGGAAGTTCCCGCTGGCCGGGCTCAAGGTCCGGCAGATGCGGGAGATCGCCGACACCGAACTGCGCAAGATGGGCATCGTCGTCAAAGACATCAACCAGCCCATCGGTACGCTCTCCGGCGGTCAACGGCAGTGCGTCGCCATCGCCCGTGCCGTCTACTTCGGCGCCCGGGTGCTCATCCTCGACGAGCCGACCGCCGCGCTCGGCGTCAAGCAGTCCGGGGTGGTGCTCAAGTACGTGGCCGCGGCCCGCGCGGCCGGCCTCGGGGTCGTCTTCATCACCCACAACCCGCACCACGCCTACATGGTCGGGGACCACTTCGTGATCTTGAAGCTCGGCGAGACCACCCTCGACAAGACCCGCAAGGAGGTCAGCCTGGACGAGCTGACCACCCAGATGGCCGGCGGCGACGAGTTGGCCGAGCTGTCCCACGAACTCGGCCGGAAGTGAGGTTTCCATGCTCAACGTTGGTGTGATCGGCACCGGCATGATCGGTCAGGACCACATCCGGCGGATGACCACGGTGCTGTCCGGGGTGGCGGTGACCGCGGTCAGCGACGTCGACTCGGCGGTCGCCGCCGACGTCGGCGGCCGGATCGGGGCCACCGTCCACGCCACCGGCGAGGACGTGGTCGCCGACCCGAACGTGGACGCGGTGCTGGTCTGCTCGTGGGGGCCCACCCACGAGCAGTACGTGCTGGCCGCGATCGCCGCCGGCAAGCCGGTGTTCTGCGAGAAACCCCTGGCCACCACCCAGGACGCCTGCCTGCGGATCGTCGAGGCCGAGGTGGCGTACGGCAGCCGGCTGGTCCAGGTCGGTTACATGCGGCGGTTCGACTTCGCCTACCGGCAGCTCAAGCTGACCCTCGAGTCGGGGGAGATCGGCTCGCCGCTGATGATGCACTGCGCCCACCGCAACGCCAGCGTGCCGCCGTTCTACCAGAAGGAGATGGCGATCACCGACACGGCGGTGCACGAGATCGACATGGTGCGCTGGATGTTCGGCGAGGAGATCGCGGCGGCCCGGGTCCTCGTTCCCCGCAAGAGCCGCAACGGCGGCGATCTGCAGGACCCGCTCCTGCTGATCCTGGAGATGGCCAGCGGGGTGATCGTCGACGTCGAGCTCTCGGTCAACATCCGCTACGGGTACGACATCCGCGGCGAGATCGTGGGGGAGGACGGGACGGCGGCGCTGGGCTCCCTCTCACCGCTGGAGATCCGGACGGCGAAACAGCTGGTCACGCCGGTTCCGGCGGACTGGCGGGAGCGCTTCCTGCAGGCGTACGACGTGGAGCTCCAGGAATGGGTGCACGCGCTGGCCCTCGGTGGCCGGCCGCTCGGCCCCACCGCCTGGGACGGTTATGCCGCCGCGGTCGTCTCCGACGCGGGCGTGGCCGCGCTGCGCACCGGCGAGCGGGTCGAGGTCACCCTGGCCGAGCAGCCGAAGCTGTACTTGGGGGTCTCCGCGTGAAGATCGCCCTGGACCCCTACATGCTCCGGACAGTGCCGCTGCTCTCGCTGCCCGGGGTGGTGGCCGACCTCGGCTATCAGTACATCGAGATGTCGCCGCGGGACGACTTCCTGCCGTTCTTCCTGCATCCGCGGATCGACGACGCCGGCGTGGCCGCGTTCAAGCGGGCCCTGGCCACCGCCGGCGTCTCGGTCTCCTCGGTGCTGCCGCTCTATCGCTGGTCGGGGCCGGACGAGGACGCCCGGCAGGCGGCCGTGCGCTATTGGAAGCGAGCCATCGAGATCACCGTGGACCTCGGCGTGGACGTGATGAACTCCGAGTTCAACGGCCGCCCGTCGCAACCCGGCGAGAGCGAGGCGCAGTTCTGGCGTTCGATGGAGGAGCTGCTGCCGATCTTCGAGCGGGAGGGCGTACGGCTGGTTCTCGAACCGCACCCGGACGACTTCGTCGAGGACGGCATCGCGGGCGTCAACCTGGTCCGCGGCATCAACTCGCCGAACGTCTCGTTCCTGTACTGCGCGCCGCACACCTTCCACCAGGGCGGCGACCTCGCCGCCGTGCTGAAGCACGCCGGCCCGCTGCTGACCCAGCTGCACCTGGCCGATTCGTTCGACCATCGCGGGTCGTCCGGCCTGCGGTACATCGTGAATCCGCCCGGCTCGACCGCCCGGGTCCACCAGCACCTCGACATCGGGCAGGGCGAGGTCGACTGGGACCTGTTCTTCGCGACCTTGGCCGAGGTCGGGTTCGACGGCATCGCCACGGTCTGTGTCTTCGCATGGGAAGAGCGGGCCGAGGAATCGGCCCGCTCCAACCTGTCACTGGTCAATCAATATGTGGAGAAGCACTTCAGGAAACCGTGACCACCTTGGTGGTGGTGCTGACGTTGCCGAGCTTGTCGGTCGCCTTCAGCGTCCAGGTGGCGGCGCCCTTGCTCATCGCCGAGGTGTCGACGGTCAGCGTGTAGGGGCTGGTGGTGCTGGTCGCCAGGCTCTGCCCGGCGGCGTCGAGCAGTTCCAGCGACTCGACGCCGGCCGGGTCGGTGACGCTCGTCCGGATCTGGGTGGCGGCCGCGGCCGGGAACTTGACGGTGAAGACCGTCACCTTCGGGCCGGCGTAGTCCACGTTGATCGTCTTGTTGACGGTCGTCGTGTTGCCGGCCGCGTCGGTCGTCTTGACCGCCACCGCGAAGGCGCCGGACAGACCGGTCGTGTCCCAGTCGATCGACCACGGGGCCGAGGTGAGCTGGGCGATCGACTTGCCCTTGACCAGAACGTCCATCGTCGCGGTGTCGTCCGACGCGGTGGTCAGCGCGATCGGCACGATGCCGTTGGCGTACGCGCTCGGCAGCGTCCAGGCCGCCGACGGCGCCGTGTTGTCGACCACGAACGTGCTGGTCGCCGTGGTGACGTTGCCGGCCCAGTCGGTCGCGGTGATCGCCGCCGACACGGTGCCGGTGATGCCGGCGCTGCCCCACTTGGCCGCGTACGGCGCCGTGGTGGGGCTGCTGATCGTGACGGTCTTGCCGCTCGGCAGGGTCAGCGCCATCTTCACGCTGCGCAGGCCGGTGTCGTCGGTGACGTCCGGGGTGAGGACGAGGTTGCCGCGGGCCGCGCTCGCGGCGATGTCGCCGACGACCGGGGCGGTGTTGTCGAACAGCACCGTCTTGTCCACCGTGGTGATCTGGCCGAGCTTGTCGGTGGCGCGCAGGGTCAGCGTGGTGTCCCCGCTGAACGAGCTGCCGTCGACCGGGATGACGTACGGCGTCGTGGTGTCGGCGCCGAGCACGTTGCCGGCGGCGTCGAGCACCTCGACCGAGGCGACCCCGGCGGTGTCGGTGGCGGTGGCCTTGACCTCGACCGTACCGCGCAACGCCGACTTGGTCGCGACGGTCGGGCCGCCCCAGGCCAGCTTCGGTCCGGCGTTGTCGACGCCCACGTTCTTCGTGGTGGTGCTGCTGTTGCCGGCCAGATCGGTCACCGAGACCTTGACCGGGATGGTGCCGGCCAGCCCGCTGGTGTCCCAGTCGTACGTCCACGGCGCGGAGGTGACCGTACCGACCAGGACGTTCTTGACGTAGACGTCCATCTCCGCGATGTCGTCGGACGGGTTGGCCAGGGTCACCGCGGTGGGGCCGGTGACGAACGAGGAGAGGGTGAGCGCCGCCGAGGGGGCGGTGTTGTCCACGTTCAGCACGGTGCCGGCGGTGGTGCTGTTGCCGGCGGTGTCGGTGGCGGTGATCGAGATGGCCACCGCGCCGGTGATCCCGGTGCTGTTGTAGACCATCGAGAACGGCGCCTTGGTGGCGGTGGTCGCGATCGTCTTGCCGTTCGGCTGGGTCACGGTCATCTTCACCGTCTTGATGCCGCCGGCGGTGGAGGCGACCGTCGGGGTCACGGTGACCTTGCCGCGGGCCGGGGAGACCGGCGACGTGGCGATCTCCGAGATGCTGAGCGCCGGGCTCGCGGTGATCTGCTGGACGGCCCGGCCGACGTTGAGACGGCCCTTGGCGACCCAGGTGCCGATGCTGTCGCCGGAGTTCTCCAGCGCGTCGCGGACCTGGTCGGCGGTGGCGTCCGGCTTGGCCGACAGCACCAGACCGGCGGCGCCCGCGACGAGCGGGGCGGCCGAACTGGTGCCCTCGAACATGGTGAAGTTGCCACCGCTTGCCGACTGGGCGATGTTGCTGCCCGGCGCGGCCAGGTCGACCCACTGGTCGGCCGTCGCGTTGTAGTTCGACCAGGAGTACCGGCCGTCGCCCTGGGTCGAGCCGGCCACCGCGATCGCCGGGATGCTGGCGGCCGGGTAGGTGCGGGTGGTCTTGCTGTCGTTACCGGCCGAGGCGACCACGACGACGTTGTGCGCGTAGGCGTACTGGACGGCCGAGTCGAGCAGTTGGCTGCTCTCCGCACCGCCGAGCGACAGGTTGATCACGTCGGCGCCGTTGTCGACGGCGTACGTGATGCCCTTCGCGATGTTGTCGTAGGTGCCCGTGCCGTCCGCGCCCAGCACCTTGACCGGCAGGATCCGGCACTGCCAGCAGACGCCGACCATGGCGGCACCGTTGTTGCCGGCCGCCGCGGCCACGGTGGCCACCGCCGTACCGTGCCCGGCGTCGTCGCTCGGGTCGCTGTCGTCGTTGACGAAGTCGTAGCCGGGCAGCACCCGGCCGGCGATCTCACTGACCTCGTTGACCCCGGTGTCGACCACGGCTACCACCACGGCGTCGCCGGTGGTGACGTCCCAGGCGGCCGGCGTCTTGCTGGTCGCCAGACCCCACTGCCGCGCGTAGAAGGCGTCGTCCGGCGTGACGTCGTCCGCCGAAGCGACCGCGTTCGTCTCCACGTAGGCGACGTTCGGGTCGGCCTTGAGCGTGGCCACCGCGTCCGCCCGGTCCGCGGCCGGCACGGCCACGGTCACGGCGGAGAGCTCGGCCGACGCGTCGCTGGACAGCACCTTGACGTCCGGGTCGGCGTCGAGCTTCCGGACGGTCGCGGCCGCGGTCGACGCCGAGCGCAGACCGACGATCAGCTGGGACGGAGTCGTGCTCGTGGCCGCCGCGAAGACCGGCGTTGCGGTTACGGATACGCCGAGCGTTGCCGCGGCGATGACCGCTGCGGTTGCGGCCGGAAGTCGATACCTCAAGTCAGATCACCTCGCGGGACAGAATCGGTTGTCCCGCGCGCTATCCAAGATCTTTTGCCAACGTCCTAAGCTGGGGCGATGAGCGAGCGCGTAACCAACTGGGCCGGCAACATCGTCTTCGGTGCAAGGCAGTTGCACCGGCCGCACCATGTCGAACAGGTCCGGGATCTGGTCGTGGCGGGTGGACCGTTGCGCGTTCTGGGCAGCGGGCACTCCTTCAACCGGATGGCCGACACCGACGGCGATCTGATCTCGCTGGCCGATCTGCCGCGAATCGTGGAGATCTCGGCCGACCGCCGGTCGGTCCGGGTCGACGGCGGCATCCGCTACGGCGAACTTGCGGTCCGGCTGTCCGAGGAGGGCCTGGCCCTGCGGAACATGGCGTCGCTGCCGCACATCTCGGTGGCCGGCGCGGTCGCCACCGCCACCCACGGCTCCGGGGTGCGCAACGCCAACCTGGCCACCGCGGTCTCCTCGCTCGAACTGATCGACGGCACCGGCCGGTCGGTCACCCTGACCCGCGACGACCCCGACCTGCTGGGTGCGGTCGTCGGGCTGGGCGCGCCGGGCATCGTCACGGCGCTGACTCTCGACGTGGTCGAGGCCTTCGAACTGCGGCAATACGTGTACGACGCGGTGCCGCGCGCCTCGATCGAGAGCAGCCTGGCCGAGATGCTGGCCGACGGCTACAGCGTCAGCCTGTTCACCGACTGGACCGGGCTCGACGCCAACATGGGCTGGCTGAAGCGCGCCTCACTGCTGGAGGGCGACTGGTACGGCGCACGCCGGGCGGACGGTCCGCGGCACCCGGTGCCCGGCATGCCGCCGGCCAACAGCACCGACCAGTCCGGCGAGCCGGGCGCCTGGCACACCCGGCTGCCGCACTTCCGGATGGAGTTCACCCCGAGCGCCGGTGCCGAGCTGCAGTCGGAGTGGCACGTGGCGGCCACCGACGCGCTGGCCGCGATCGACGCGGTCGCCTCGATCCGCGAGCGGGTCGCCGCGGTGCTGCAGGTGTGTGAGATCCGCGCGGTCGCGGCCGACGAGCTGTGGCTGAGCCCGAATTACCACCGGGCCAGCGTGGCGCTGCACTTCACCTGGATCGCCGACACCGACGCGGTGCTGCCGGTGGTGGCCGAGATCGAGGAGCGGCTGGCGCCGCTGCACCCGCGCCCGCACTGGGGCAAGGTCTTCACCACCCCGGCGGCGGTGCTGGCCGCGGATTACGAGCGGTTCGGCGATTTTCAAGATCTTGTACGCCGTTACGACCCGACCGGAACCTTCCGAAACCCCTGGTTGGACGCGATCTTGGGGGATGTCAAGTAAACCGGTAACAACCTGCGCAGATAAAATAATTCTTAAGCGTTGATCCGCCCGTGGGAGCGCTCCCGTATAGCCAGCCGAAGCGAATTGGTCAGGCTTACCGGAAGGCGCAGGATCCAATGTACAGGTCCCGGTCGTACAAGAAACCCACCAGTAACGCGCGCCGCTGGCAGATCGGTGCCGTGGCCGGGGTTGCGCTCGCCATCGTGGGCGTCGGTCTCGGCGTCGCCTCCGCCGCCGAGGCGGTCCCGACGGTCAACTGTCCCGCCGTCAAGATCGGCGTTGCGGTACCGGCTCAGGCGCAGGCCGAGGTGCAGAGCAACCTCCAACTGCTCAACACCCAGATCAACGAGGCCAACACCCGGCTGAAGAACACCGTCGGCCAGGGTGGCCCCCAGTTCATCCAGAACGCGATCCTCGGCCCGCTGGCCGACAAGCGATTCGCCACCATCAACCGGATGGAAACGGCGATCGGGCGTAACGCCGCGAAGCCGGACCTGAACGCCGAGGGCCTCAAGACCTGCACGCTGAACCAGAACGGCGGCACGTCCGCCGCGCAGCCCACCGCGGTGCCGTCCACCGCGGCCGCCGGCAACGGTGCCGCCGCCGGCTCGGGCAACGCGGCCGCCGGCGTCGGCAACATCAGCTGCCCGCAGGTCAACGTGAACGTCGCGGTGCCGGCGTCGGCCGCCGCCGAGGTGCAGCGCAACCTCGAACTGCTCAACACCCAGATCACCGAGGCGCAGAAGCGGCTCGAGGGCTCGGTCGGGCAGGGTGGCATCAACTTCGTGCAGAACGCGATCCTCGGCCCGCTGGCGGACAAGCGGTTCGCCACGATCAACCGGATCGAGACCGCGATCGGCCGCCAGTCCACCAAGCCGAACCTGAACGCCGAGGGTCTCAAGACCTGCACGGTCAGCAACAGCGCCGGTGCCGCACAGGGCACCGGGGTCCAGGTCCAGGACGCCGCGGCCGTCGCCGCGTCGGCTGGCAAGATCAGCTGCCCGGCCGTGAACATCAACGTGGCGATCCCGGCTCAGGCCGCCGCCGAGGTGCAGCGCAACCTCGACCTGCTCGACACCCAGATCGCCGAGTCGCAGAAGCGCCTGGAGAGCACGGTCGGGCAGGGCGGCATCAACTTCGTGCAGAACGCGATCCTCGGCCCGCTGGCCGACAAGCGGAACTCGACGATCAACCGGATCGAGACGGCGATCGGCCGCAACGCCGCCAAGCCGAACCTGAACGCCGAGGGTCTCAAGACCTGCACCGTCGTGAAGTAGCGACAACCTGATCGGATCTCCGGGTGCCCCCAACGGTGGTGGGGTGCCCGGAGATCTTGCTTACGCACGTGTATTCCTGTCACATCCGAGCGGTACGTTTTGCTCATGCCCGCCGATGCGCCGAAACCGCCCGCCCGCCACCCCTGGCGGGTCGAGGGAGCGCCACCCGCCACCGAGCCCGACGGCCCCAAGAAGCCCAGGCCCGCGTGGATGCGTTTCGGCTGGATGCTGGTGGTGCTGCTGGCGATCAACTGGATCATCTCGTCGTTCCTGCTGTCGCCGCCCGAGCGCACCTCGGTGTCGTACACGTTCTTCCTGACCCAGGTGCAGTCGGCCAACGTCAAGGAGATCACCTCGACCGGCGACACCATCGAGGGCGAGTTCACCAAGAAGGCGTCCTACACGCCGTCCGGCGAGACCAAGGCCGAAGACGTCGACCGGTTCACCACCCAGCGTCCGTCTTTCGCCGACGATGACCTGTTCGCGAAGCTGCAGGCCACCAACGTCCCGGTCAATGCCAACTCACCCGACAAGTCGGCGCCGGTGTGGCAGCAGATCCTGGTCGGCTTCGGCCCCACCCTGCTTCTGGTCGGCCTGCTCGTCTGGTTCAGCCGGCGGGCCGCGGCCGGTCTGGGCGGCGGGGGCGGTGGCCTCGGTGGCTTCGGCCGCTCCCGGGCCAAGCTCTACCAGCCCGAGTCCGGCCCGCGCACCACGTTCGCCGACGTGGCCGGCATCGAGGAGGTCGAGCAGGAGGTCACCGAGATCGTCGACTTCCTGCGCGAGCCCGAGAAATACCGCAAGCTCGGCGCCCAGATCCCGCACGGCGTGCTGCTGTCCGGCCCGCCCGGCACCGGCAAGACGCTGCTGGCCCGCGCGGTCGCCGGCGAGGCCCAGGTGCCGTTCTTCTCGATCTCGGCCTCCGAGTTCATCGAGATGATCGTGGGCGTCGGCGCCTCCCGGGTCCGCGACCTGTTCGACCAGGCCAAGAAGGTCGCCCCGTCGATCATCTTCATCGACGAGCTCGACGCGATCGGCCGGGCCCGCGGCGGCTCCCAGTCGCTCGGCGGCAACGACGAGCGCGAGCAGACGCTCAACCAGATCCTCACCGAGATGGACGGCTTCACCGGCAGCGAGGGTGTCGTGGTGCTGGCCGCCACCAACCGCGCCGAGATCCTCGACTCGGCGCTGCTGCGGCCCGGCCGGTTCGACCGCCGGGTCACCGTCAGCCCACCCGACCTGGCCGGCCGGCGCGCCATCCTGGCCGTGCACACCCGGGGTGTCCCGGTCGCCGAGGGCGTCGACCTCGACGCCCTCGCCTCGTCCACCCCCGGCATGGTCGGCGCCGACCTGAAAAACCTGGTCAACGAGGCGGCCCTGCTCGCCGCCCGGCGTGGCCACGACCAGGTGCAGACGCCCGACTTTACCGACGCCCTGGAAAAGATCATGCTGGGCACGGTCCGGGGCATCATGCTCACCACCGAGGAGAAGGAGCGCACCGCGTTCCACGAGTCGGGGCACGCCCTGCTCGGCATGCTCACCCCCGGCGCCGACCCGGTCCGCAAGATCTCGATCATCCCGCGCGGCCAGGCCCTCGGCGTCACGTTCCAGAGCCCGTCGGCCGACCGCTACGGCTACTCGGCGAAGTACCTGCGCGGCCGCATCATCGGCGCGCTCGGCGGCCGGGCCGCCGAGGAGGTCGTCTACGGCGACATGACCACCGGAGCCGAGTCCGACCTCGACCAGGTCAGCAACATCGCCCGCCAGATGGTCGGCCGGTGGGGCATGTCCGAGGCGATCGGCCCGGTCACCGTGCTGCCGCCGCCCGGGCAGGAATCACCGCTCGGCCTCGACGGTGTCGCCCCGGCGACCAAGGAGCTGGTCGATGCCGAGGTCCGCAAGATCGTCGACGAGTGCTACGCCGACGCCCTGCGCCTGCTGCAGCAGCACCGGCCCCAGCTCAACCAGCTGGCCCACAAGCTGCTGGAGAGCGAGACCCTGGACGAGGACGACGCGTACGCCGCGGCCGGCATCGACCGCAGCACCGCCCCCGGCGCGGTGGCCCGCGGCGAGACTCCCGGCGGCCACCCGGCGCCCGGCATCCCGGTCGTTCCCGCGTTCGGTGACTTGACTTCCGACGAATCGAACCACGCCTCTGCGTGATCACTGAGTTGCCTATTGTGTGCCCTGGTCAGGCTGTTTGTCGGAAGTAGGCCGAATGGCCGCAATCTTGAAGCTGATCAACCCTCGCGGTTCCCGGCGTTCACTCCAAAGATGGCAAGATGTGCGCGGTCACTCGATCGCGCCGCCTGCCGGCCGGTGTTCGTCTGCCTGGAGGGGTTTTGCTCAAGCGGTTAGCCGCCATCGGTGCGGGCCTCGCTCTCGTCGGCGCGCTCGCGGCGTGCGGTCCGGACGCGGCCACCGACGCGGCCGAGCCCACCTTCGTCACCCCCAGTGGCGTCACCGCCTCGGGGGCGAAGAGTCCGGCCAGCACCGCGAAACCGGTGAAGACCGTGAAGTGGGGCGACCCGATCATGGAGGAGAACTTCAACGGGCCGCTCTCCAGCCGCTGGGCCCGCTACCACACTCCGGACGCCAAGAAGTCGCCCCGCAGCCGTAACCACATCTCGGTCTCCGACGGCCTGCTGCACCTCACCGGAGGCGTCGACCCGAATTACGGCACCGACCTCGGCGCCGGCGTGATGTACCTCAAGGACTACAAGTACGGGCATTTCGAGATCCGCTTCCGGGTGGATGCCGGGGCCGGCTACGCGGTGGCGATTTTGATGTGGCCCAAGAACAACGACGACTGGCCCGAGGCCGGCGAGATCGACTTCATCGAGATCAACAACCCGACCCGGCAGACCGCCAGCGGCTACGTGCACCACGGCAAGGACAACGAGACCGTGGGCATCGACAGCTACCAGGGCGACTTCACCAAGTTCCACACCATCTCGGCAGACTGGCTGCCCGACCGGATCACCTATTACCTGGACGGCAAGCAGGTCTTCAACGCCGTGCCGAGCGATCTGAAGTCCGGACTTCCCGACGAATCGGTGATGAACCTGGCGATCCAGCTCGATCAGGGCTGTCGCAAGTTCATTCCCTGCCGTAATGACGCGACCCCCGACAAAGTGGTCATGGACATTGACTGGGTCAAAATCTACAAAATGCCCAAAAACTACAAGCCGTAGGTCGGGAATTCGAGATCGACCTCGGCCGGAGGGTCAGAATCCCAGGCCATTCCTCCGTCGCGCACTCCGCCATTCCCCCTGAAGGATGGCTTGACGTGCCTGGACGCCAACGGTCGCGCCAGCTTGTGGCCGATCGTCGTACGCCTGGAGGGGTTTTGCTTAAAAGGGTCGTCGCGACCGGCGCGGGTCTTGTTCTTGCGTGTGCCGTGGCGGCGTGCGGATCGGAAACGGCGGACAGTTCCGCCCTGCCCGACCCTGGCGCGTCCGTCGCTGTCACCGGCAGCCAGTCGCCGTCACCGTCCGCCTCCACCGGCCTCGGCGTCGGTGCCGGGGCCGACGCGGGCCCGATGTTGCAGAAACTCGGGGCCGCTATCTACACCACCAGCGCGCCCACGTCGAAGTCGCCGGCCGCCGGCGCCACCGGCGGCGACACCGAGAGCGCCACGGCGTCCAACCCGGCCGGCTGGGGCAACCCGGTCGCGGTGGAGAACTTCGACGGCGCGCTGTCGAGCACCTGGGGTAAGTACGACGCGCCGAACAGCGATCCGCCCCGCAGCGAGGACCAGGTCACGGTCTCCGGCGGGATGATGCACCTGACCGGCAGCGTGAACTCGAAGCTGGGCAAGGACGTCGGCGCCGGGGTGAGCTACAACAAGAACCTCAAGTACGGCCGGTGGGAGGTCCGCTGGCGGGTGGACGCGGGTGCCGGTTACGGCCCGGTCATCCTGCTGTGGCCCAAGAACAACGAGGACTGGCCGACGTACGGCGAGATCGACTTCATGGAGATGGGCGACCCGACCCGCCAGCAGTACGGCACGTACATCCACCACGGCTCGGACAACAACCAGATCGGCCACGAGTGGGTCAAGGGCGACTTCACCGAGTGGCACACCGCCGCCGTCGACTGGCTGCCCGACCGGGTCACGTACTACATGGACGGCAAGAAGGTCTGGAACGTAACCCCCGACATGCTCAAGACCGGCCTGCCCACCGAGACGGTCATGCACCTGGGCATCCAGCTGGACCAGGGCTGCGACGAGTACATGGGTTGCCGCAACGCCCAGACCCCCGACAAGGTCGTCATGGACATCGACTGGGTAAAGGTCTACCAGGCCCCCTGATCCCCACGTCGTGATCGTTCGACCGCCGCGAGATTGACCCCACGCCCGGCGGCAGCGTCCCCGGGGCGCACGCCCGGAGGCGCCCGCCTGGGCCGCGTGTCCGGAGGCGTCCGTCTCGGCCGCGTGTCCGGAGGCGCCCGCTAGGGCCGGATGTCCGGACGCGGCTGGCTGAGGCCGCATGTCCGGAGGCAGCCGCGCGAGGGGCACGCCCGACGGCAGCCGCCTGGGGCGACGTGCGCCGCGGCCCCGGTGCGACGCCGGCCTGACGAGCCCGACCTACCTGGAGTCGTGCCCGGGTCGGAGTGCGCGCGGAAAGCGGCAACCGTCGCGGCGGAGCCCTGTCCGGCCGGCGGCTTCGGCTTCGCTCTGCCTGCCGATATGCGCGTTTGACCCTTTATAGAGCGACACGCGCGGTTGCCCAATGGGGCCGTTGTTCGCCTTGCTTCCCGCAATGCGGACTCGGCACCGCATTTCGGGCGAGGCCAGCACCTCGTGGGCTGCGCCGCGCGGAAAAGGCTGAAATAACGGTTATATCGACCGCGCGATGGCCTGACTTGGCCGATCTTGTCGAATTCGTACCTACCGTTTCGCCGCAGATCGACAAGATCTGGAAGCAGTGCGAAGGCGTTGGAGCCGGGGGAGAGGGGCGGCGTGCCCGCCGTGCCGGATCCGGAGAACACCCTCCGCGGCGGGGCGAAGACCTGCCCGGCCTGCCCGGCCTGCCCGGCCTGCCCGGCCTGCCCGGCCTGCCCGGCCTGCCCGGCCTGCCTGCCCGGCTCGGCCTGCCCTGGCGGGCCCGGCCCTGGCCTGCCAGGCCCGCGCTCCGGCCCCGCGCCCCGCCTTCGGCCCTGCGGTTGGGGCCCGCGCCTTCGGCCTCGTGCCGTAGGCCCGCGCTTTCGGCTTCCGTGCCGTGGGACAGGCGCGTGGGTCGGGCCGGGCTGGCGCTTGGGCCTGGTGCGGGGGAGCGGTGGGCTGGGGGTTTGGGATTTGGTACTTGGGGTGCATTTATTATTTGTTGATCTATAAATAGGAAACTATCTTGATATCGGCCGCGTTAACGGAAGCACTTGTGGGTGAGGAGACTCGTGCTGGGAAGTTAGGGCGGCTAGGATTATTGACCACTTTGGCTTCTTTTACGTCCTTGGTGGGGCTGTGTTGACACATCGAGGTTGAGTAATTACTGTTCGGCAGCGATGATGATCCATATTTGGACACCCTCTTTCGGAAAAGTTCGGCTTGCCATTGCTGGGGCTCTGGCAGTCACTCTTCTCGCTGGCTGCAGCGCTGCGGATGACTCTAAAAGCGCAGGTGGATCCGGTGTCGGCGTGGGTGTGGTGCTGACCGATGTGACCAGTTCGCCGCGCTGGAAGAATCAGGACCCGGGGTATTTTCGTGACGCATTCCGGAACGCCGGCGTTTCTGCTGAGGTTCGGCATGTGGCGGTGGACGGGTCGGAATTCCGGGATGTCGGCGAGGCCCTGATAAAGCAGGGCGTCAAGGTGCTGATCATCACCAGCCCGGACTCCGCCGCCGGGAAAGCCCTCATCGCCAGTGCTCGCGAGGCGAAGGTGACGGTCATCGACTATGACCGGCTCACCGTCGGCGGGAGTGCCGACTACGTCGTCGGGTTCGACTCGGCCGAGATCGGCCGGATGCAGGGCTACGCGATGATCAAATGCCTGGGAACCAAGTCGGCCAATCCACTGGTCGCGGAGCTCAACGGGGCGCCGTCCGATTACAACGCCGCGCAGCTGACGGCGGGGCACGACATCGTGCTGGAGTCCAGGTACGCCGACGCGGAGTACACCAAGGGCCCGTCGCAGTACGTTCCGGGCTGGGCGCCGGCCCAGGCCAAGGACATCTTCACCCAGATGATCGGGCAGCAGCCGCGGATCGACGGGGTGCTGGCCGCCGACGACGGCATCGCGGCCGCCGCCATCGGGGTTCTGCGCGGGCTGGGCCGCAACGGCAAGGTTCCGGTGACCGGGCAGAACGCGACCGTCGAGGGGCTGCGCAACGTGCTGACCGGCGATCAGTGCATGACCGTCTACAAGCGCATCAAGCTCGAGGCCCAGACCGCCGCCAACATCGCGGTTCAGCTGCTGCGCGGGCAGAAGCCGCCGGTCAGCGCGACGATCAACGACCCGGAGTCCAACCGGGAGATCCCGTTCAACGGCCTGGTACCGCTGCCGATCACCGCGACCGAGGTCAAGGATGTGGTGGCGGACGGCTTCGTCGAGGCGGGTCCGCTGTGCGCCGGCAACTATCAGGAGCTGTGCCGGAAGTACGGAGTCATCGGGACCTGATCGTGTCCCTTCCGCAGCGGCCGGGTGACCACTGTGGAACAGGGTGTGATCATGCGTCTGTTCCGTTTGATCATGGTCCTGGTGCCGGTCGCGGGGCTGCTCAGTGCGTGCAGCCCGGCGGCCGAGCCGATCGCGGGGATGGCCATGCGCGACGGCAAGCCGGTCGTCCTCTTCCTGCCCTGCGAGGAGTTCGCCACCGTCAGCGTCTCCCGCGACTACCCCGATCCGCACGACCTGCGGTCCCGGCCGCCCGCTCCGAGCTGGGGGTTCATCACCTCGGACGCCGTGCCGGGCACGGCGGTCGAGCTGCCGTTGTTCGATCGCCCGGCCGCGCCCTGGGAGATCGACGAGGAGGAGCTGACCAGTCTGGAGGCCGGTGAGCGCTACTCGCTGAGCGGCCTCAGTTTCCGCCACGCGATCTTCGTCCACTTCACCGTCGACGACCTGGCCGCGCTCGGGGCGGACCAGGTCCTGACCAACACCTCGAAGGGCAAGCTCAAGGTGGTGGGTCGCGATGCCTTCGCGTCCCGGGCCCGGGACGGCTGCGGGAAGATCCAGCCGAAGCGGGCCCGGCCGTCGATCTCGCCGAGAAGTGTGTCCCCGGTGCCGGGCGAGCCGCGCATTCTCCGCCGCAGCAGCTAGGCCGGCTGCAGGTCGGTCAGGGCCCGGTGCAGGGCGTTCTCGGCGGGGTAGGGGATGTGCGGGACCACGCCGACGCCCTCCCAGTTGCTTCCGGTCTCGGCGTCCCGCACCTCGGCCTCCGGCAGAAGAGCAAGGACCTCCTTCCCCAGCCGTACGGGGATGACATGGTCGGCGGCACCCCGGGTGGTCTCGCCGATCAGGGTGGCCCGGTTGCGGACGGCCAGGTGGTAGGCGAGCGCCTCGGCCGTCGAGTAGGTGTGTCTGCTGATCAGCACGGTCACCTCGCCGGCGAAGGCGGTGCCGCAGGCCAGCTCGGGAGTCCACCACTGGCGGCGGTACCCGGGGTACAGGACCACCGACAGCTGCTGGGACTTCTCGCCGAGCAGCCAGCCGGCCACGGCGGCGGCGGTGGCCGGGTCGCCGCCGTGGTTCGCGCGCAGGTCCAGGATCACCCGGTCGGCGGCGCGGGCCAGCACGGCGGCGGCGTCCAGGTAGGGGCGGGCCGAGCCGAGCGCTTCCAGCGAGTTCAGCGTGATCAGGCAGTCCCCGTGGTCGAGGTGCCGCACCGCGCCGACGCCGCCGGACCGGTGGGCGATCGCGACCGGGTCGGGCGGCGGCCAGCCGGGCATCTCGTCGTCCGACGAGCCGCCCACCCGGATGCCGCTCGGCTCCAGGTGCAGTTCGAGGTGCCGGGAGTGCTGCCGGGCGACCGCCTCGATCGCCTTGCAGACGGCCGCGTCGGCCGGTGCCCGGTCCCCGGCGAACGTCGAGTCCAGCGCGTCCACCAGGCGCTCCCGCCGCGCCCCGGGCGGCATGATCCGGCGCAGTTGCCCGGTCAGCCGGCCGGCGAGTTCCCCGGCCGTCCGGACCTCCTCGATCCCCATCCCCTCACGCTAAGCGTCGGGGCCGTCCGATAGGTGCGGGTCAGGGGGTCTGGTCGGTGGGATGGTGCGACCACGAGCTCAGCGCCCACCACCAGCGGACCGTTTCCAGCACCGGCAGGCCCTCGGCGGGGGTGCCGAAGCCGGTCAGGTCCTGCAGGCGCCGCAGCCGGTAGCGGACCGTGTTGGGGTGCAGGTGCAGGGCGCCCGCGGTCAGGTCGAGGCGCTGGCCGTGGTCGAGGTAGGCCAGGGCGGTGCCGACCAGCTCCCGGTGGAAGTCCTCGGTGGGGGAGAGGGCACCCAGCAGCCCGTCGCTGAGGAACCCGGCCAGCATCGGCTGGGCGGCCAGGGCCGTCTCGCCGGCCAGCTCCACCACGTCGCAGATGCCGGTGGACTCCCGGAAGCGGGCCGCGTGCAGCGCGGTGCGGCACAGCCGGTAGGCGGAGCGGGCCTGGTCGAGGGTGATCGGCGGGGTGGTCACCACGAGCACGGCCGGGTCGAGGGCGCGGCCGCCGGGCAGGCGCGGGGTCAGCCCGCTCAGCCGGCCGCCGACCGGGGCCAGCACACCACCGCAGCGGGCGAAGGCCTGTTCCAGGGCGCGCACCCGGGTCGGGTCGACCACGTCGGAGATCACGCAGTGGTAGCTGCCGCCGTTGTGCAGGCCGAACCGGGCCGGGTCTTCTTCGGGGACAGCCGGGCCGCCGTCGTCGTCCAGCAGCAGGCGACGCAGCACCCGGATGCGGGCGGTGCGGTCGTCCCGGTTGAGGTCGCGCTCGGCCTCGCGGTAGCCGTCCATCACGTGGCGTTCCAGCTCGGTGCCGTACCGGTCGAGTTTCAGCAGGGCCTGGAGCAGCTCGTCGTACGGAATGCCGGCCTCTCGCCCGCGGTTGATGGCGATCTCCAGCAGGCGGCTGCGGCCGCCGTGCACGCCGGCCAGCAGGCCGGCCACCGGCACGCCCAGCGCGGCCCGCTCGGCGCCGAACCGGCTCGCCTCGCTGAAGTCGAGGTTGGGGCCGAAGTCGCCGTCGGCCATCGCCCGGGCGAACGCGGTGAAGCCCGCGGCCAGCAGGGCGGCCACGTGCCGGCGGCTTTCCGTCCAGGGCAGCCGGGCCACCTCGGGGAAGTGCGCGCGGGCGTGCGCCACCACGTCGTCGACCAGGTCGGTGTCGGTGGCCAGCTCTTGCACGAGTGCCGCCACCGTGCCGTTCAGGGAGGAATCCAGGGGCATTGTGTGGGCCACCCGTCGATCGACGTGAGACTTTCTCTTGTTCCGGTTACGTTACCGGAAGGTAACAGCGGTAGCAGCTGACAAAGCCTACAAAAAACGGGCGGACCGCTCCACTAGGGAGCGGTCCGCGAAATCCTCTAGACGCCGGCAAGCTCCGGCTGGCGGTCCTCAACAACCGCCGCCTGCGCGCGGCGCCGCATGAAGCGCGGCGCCCACCAGTTCGCCGGACCCAACAGGGTCATCACCGAGGGCAGCACCACGGCCCGGATGATCGTGGCGTCCAGCAGGATCGCCGCGGCCAGGCCGATGCCCAGCTGCTTCATGTCGATCGTGCTGAGCGTCGCGAAGATCGAGAAGACCGCGACCATCACGATGGCGGCGCTGCTGACCGTGCCGGCCGAGCCGGTGATGCCCTCGGCGACCGCCTCCCGGGTGGGCACGCCCCGGTTGACCGCCTCGCGGATCCGGCTGACCACGAAGACGTGGTAGTCCATCGAAAGCCCGAACAGGACCACGAACAGGAACAGCGGAAGCCAGCTGACGATCGCACCCATCGAGGTGAAGCCGAGCAGGCCTTCGGCCCAATCACCCTGGAAGACCAGGACCAGCAGGCCGTACGCCGCGCCGGCCGAGAGCAGGTTGAGCGCGATCGAGGTGAGCGCCACCACGACCGACCGGAACGTCCACGCCATCACCAGGAACGTCAGGATCAGCACGAAGCCGGCCACGATCGGCAGGGTCTTCCAGACGTGCTCGGCGTAGTCCTCGCTGTCCGCGACCCCGCCGCCGACCGCGTACTTCGCGCCGGCGATGCCGCCCAGTGCGGCCGGCACCAGGCTCTGCCGCAGTTCGTGCAGGCTGTCGGCGGCCTCGTCGCTGCGGGTGGCGAACGGGGTGGCGATATCCAGCACCGACACCGTGCCGTCGGCCGAGACGTCGATCTGCGGGCCGTCCGCCTCGAGCGTGGCGAACAGCGGGTCGGTCTGGGTGCGCTGGGCGAGCCCGGTCAGCGCCGCCTTTACCTTGGTGGCCTGCGCGGCCGGGGCCTGCACGACGACCAGGTGGGTGGTGCCGTTGCTGGGGAACGCGGCGGTCAACCGGTCGTACGCCTGCATCGCCGGTGTGGTCCGGGGCAGGTCCTCCGTACCCGGGAATTTGAGTTTCATCCCGAGCGCGGGAGCAGCGAGCGCAAGCAAAGCAAGCACGCTGACCAGAAGGGTTGCTGCCGGGCGCTTCAGCGCCGGGCTGAGGATCTTGCGCCAGACCTTGCTGCTCTCGCCGCCGCGGTTGGCGGTAAGCCGCCAGATGAACGGCACCCGGGGGCGGTCGACCCAGCGGCCGAGCTTGGCCAGGAGGGCCGGCAGCACGGTGAGCGAGCCGATCACGGCCACCGCGACCACCAGGATCGAGCCGGTGGCGAGCGAGGAGAAGGTGGAGTCGCCGGCCAGGAACAGGCCCGCCATCGCGATGATCACCGCGGTGCCGGAGACCACGACGGCGTGGCCGGAGGTCTCGGCGGCGATCTCCACGGCGTCCACGTGGTTGCGGCCCTTGGCACGTTCCTCGCGTTCCCGGCGTACGTAGAACAGTGAGTAGTCGACGCCGACGGCCATGCCGATCAGCAGGATCACGCTGCTGGTGGCGTCGCCCATCGGCACCAGGTGCGAGGCCAGCGTGGACAGGCCCATGGCGGCGGCGACCGAGGAGAGCGCGAGCAGCAGCGGCACGCCGGCCGCGATGAGCGCGCCGAACGCGATGATCAGGATGAGCAGGGTGACCGGCAGGCTGAGGATCTCGGCCTTCTTGAAGTCGTCGCCGAGCGTGTCGTCGAGCGCCTTGCCGATGGACGGCCCGCCGACCTCCTCGATGCGCAGGTCGGGATGCGCCGCCTGCACCTCGGCGGTGGCCGCGAGCAGTGGGGCCACCCGGTCGGAGGCGGTGTCCGAGACACCGGTCATGGTGATCGGCACGAGCAGCGCGGTGCCATCGGTGGCCGCGATCGGCTCCCCTGTGGTGGAAACTCCGGTCACGTTGGCCAGCTTTGCCCGGGCGTCCGCTGCCGCGGATGAAGCGGCTTTCATGTCGAGCGCACCGGACCGCGCGGTGATCAGCACGTTGTCGACGGCCGGTTCCTCGGCGAACTTGCCGTCCTCGATCATGACGTAGGCCCGGCCGGCCTCGCCGATGGCGTCGTCGGACGCCGATGCATCGCGGGTGCCGGCCATGTTGCCGCCGACGAAGCACACCGCCACGAAAACCACCCAGAGTGCGATCGCACGCCACGGGTGTTCGGCGCTCCAGCGCGCCATGCGTACCGTCATCGGCCGCTTGCCCATTTTCCCCGACCCCCTGTTTTCTGTGTCGAAGCTGAAGTTAGGCAGTGCGGGAGCTGGGTACATCGGGGTCGGACCCCGGTCGCGCCCCCATCCGGTCGCGCGCCGAGAACGATCAGATAGGTGACTCGGCGCCGCCCCAAGACCCACAAAAGGGACGCCGGACCCCGAGAATCGCTCAGGGCTTCCCCCGAATTTCGTGTGAGGACCAACACGGTCGGTTCCCGACCGGATTGGTCCATTGCCGTCTAGGCTGGCCGCATGCCGCGCCCCACGAAGCAGCAGATCGAGGACGAGATTCTGGAGACCGCCGCCGCGCTGTTCGCCCGGCACGGCTTCAAGGAGACGTCCGTCCAGCGCGTGGCCGACGCGGTCGGCTATTCAAAAACCGGTCTCCTGCACCGCTTCCCGTCCAAGGAAGCTCTGCAGGAAGCGGTGATCGAGCGGGCGCTGGCCGACCTGCGGGCGATCTCGGCCGAGGCCGCCGCCCTCCCGGTCGGCCCGGAGCGCGACCGGGTCGTCATCACCGGCGTGGCCCAGCTCGCCCTCGATCGCCCCGGCGCGGTCGCGTTGCTGCTCAGCAGCCTGACCAGTGCTCCCGAGGGCGAGACCCTGCACCAGTTCGGCGAGGCGGTGTTCGCCGCCTTCGGCATCGCCGGCGACCCCGCCTGCGTCACCGAGCACGACCTGCCCCGCATGATCCGGATCGTCGGCGCGCTCGGCGCGGTCGCGGTCACCAGCGTGGCGATGCACGACAAGCTCACCCCCGTCGCCCTCGCCGACATCGTCGAGGTCAGCTACGACGCGCTCGGTCACGAGCGCCCGAAGAAATAGGGACTCCCCAAGATGGCAACCCTGCTGCATCGCCTCGGACTGGGTGCCGTCCGGCACCGGCTGATCGTGACCATCGCCTGGCTGGTGGCGCTGGTCGCGGTCGGCGTCGGCGCGGCGACCCTGTCCGGGCCGACCGTCAACACGTTCTCGATCCCGGGCCAGGAATCGACGACCGCGCTCGATCTGATGAAGCAGCGCTTCGGCGACGCCTCGGCCGGGGCCACCGCGCAGGTGGTCTTCGCGGCTCCGGCCGGTGACAAGGTCACCTCCGAGCAGAACGCCGCCACGATCGCCCAGACCGTCGCGGCCCTGGGCAAGCTGCCCGGCGTGGTCGCGGCCAGCAACCCGCTCGACCCGAAGCAACCGGTGGTGTCGCAGGATCAGTCGGCGGCGTACAGCACGGTCACCTACGGCGTGCAGGGCTCGGAGATCACCGTCGAGGAGCGCGAGGCGCTGCTCGCCGCGGTCGACCAGGCCCGGGCCGGTCAGCTGACCGTCGAGGTGCGCGGCGAGACGTCCAAGGAGTCCGGCGCCGACGTGGGCGGCCCGGCCGAGGGCCTCGGCGTGGTGGTCGCCCTGCTGGTGCTGGCCCTGACCTACGGTTCGCTGGTCGCGGCCGGGATGAACCTGCTGACCTCGATCGTCGGCGTGGGCATCGGCGCGGCCGGCATCTTCACCCTGACCGGCTTCGTCGAGCTGCAGTCGACCACCTCGATCCTGGCGATCATGCTCGGCCTCGCGGTCGGCATCGACTACGCGTTGTTCATCATCACCCGGTTCCGCCAGGAGCTTCGTAATGGACTTGCCGTGCCGGCGGCGGCCGCGATGGCGGTCGGCACCGCCGGTTCGGCGGTGGTCACGGCCGGTTTGACCGTGGTGATCGCGCTGGCCGGCCTCTCGGTGGCCGGCATTCCGTTCCTCACCGAGATGGGCCTGGCCGCGGCGGCCACCATCGTCATCGCCGTGCTCGTCGCGATCACCCTGGTCCCGGCCATCCTCGGCTTCATCGGTTACCGGGCGCTGCCCAAGAAGCTGCGCAACGCGCCGCCGGTCGAGGTGCACGAGGACGAGAGCGGCCGCGGCTTCTTCAAGGGCTGGGCCCACCTGATCACCACCAAGCGCTGGGCCAGCCTGGTCATCGCGGTGGCCGCGCTCGCGGTGATCGCCATTCCGGTGACCAAGATGCAGACCTCGCTGATCCTCAAGGAGGTGCCGGGCAGCACCCAGGAGAAGGCCGACGCGATCATCGCCGAGCGGTTCGGCCCCGGCTTCGCCGGCCCGCTGCTGGTCCTGGTGGACGGGTCCGGTTCGACGGCGTACGCGGCGACCGTGCAGCAGCAGATCAGCTCCCTGCCGGGCGTGCTGGTGGCGACCGCGCCGCAGCCGGACGCGAACGGCACCGCCGCCCTCATCACGATCATCCCGAAGACCGGCCCGGACGACACCGCGACCGTCGACCTGGTGCACGCCCTCCGCGACAAGATCAACGACGGACCCAACGCCCAGGTGTACGTCACTGGGCAGACCGCCATCAGCATCGACGTGTCCCAGAAGCTCGACCAGGCGCTGCCGATCTACCTGGTGCTGGTGGTCGGGCTCGCGTTCCTGCTGCTGGTGCTGGTCTTCCGGTCGATCCTGGTGCCGGTGGCCGGGGTGCTCGGCTTCCTGCTCACGGTCGGGGCCGCGTTCGGCGCCACGGTCGCGGTGTTCCAGTGGGGCTGGCTGGACGTGATCGTCAACGCCAAGGTCAACGGCCCGCTGCTGAGCCTGTCCCCGATCATCATCGTCGGCATCCTGTTCGGCCTGGCGATGGACTACATGGTGTTCCTGGTGTCCCGGATGCACGAGGCGCACGCGCACGGCGCCGAGCCGCGGCAGGCCGTGGTGACCGGCTTCCGGCAGGCCGCCCCGGTGGTGGTCGCGGCGGCCACGATCATGTTCTCGGTGTTCGCCGGCTTCGTCCCGCAGGGCAATGACACGATCAAGCCGATCGCGTTCGCGCTGGCCATCGGCATCCTGTTCGACGCGCTGGTGGTCCGGATGATCGCCATCCCGGCCGCGCTCGCGCTGATGGGTAGGGCGGCCTGGTGGCTGCCGAAGTGGCTGGCCAAGCTGCCCGAGCTGGACGTCGAGGGAGCGGCCCTGGAGCGTCGCGCCCCGGCCCCGGCCGAGGCCGAGAAGGCCCCCATCGGCTGATCGAAGTTTCGCCCGCTTCCTACCGACTCGCCGGAATGCTCCAGAAATCTGGCGAATATCCGAAGGAAGCGGGCGAATCGCCAGCGTGACAGCCATCCGACTTGCTGCAATTGGAGGTATGCGGCCGGATGATGCAGCGGAACTGAGCGAGCAACCCGACGGCGAGGTCAGAGCTGCGCTCGAAACGTGGCGCTCGGGACTCGTCGACCTCACCGACGCCAACCGCCTGCTGAACTTCGGCCGAACGCCCTCGGACGCCGTGGAGATCACCAGGCCGTCACCCAAGGGCATCCTCAAGGTGCTCCAGGAGGAGGGCGCGTTCGGCTTCCCCGGCGACGACGAGGACCCGGGCCGGCCGGTGCTGAAGACCGAGCTGCCCGAGCACGACCTGGGCGCGCTGCTGCACCGCTTCTACCGGCGCTCCCGGCAGGAACTGCTCGACCGGGGGGTGTGCTCGCTCTACCTCGCGCTGGGCATGCTGCACTGGACCGACGAGCGCAACACCCCGCATCAGAGCCCGATCCTGCTGATCCCGGTGGAGATCGACCCGGCCGGGCCGCTGCTGCGGGCCCGTAACGAGGACCCGATCGTCAACCCGGCGCTCGCCCTGCGGATGGACCCGCAGGACGTCGAGCTGCCCGAGGTGAGGTCGCTCGCCGAGCTCGACGTCACCGTGCTGTGGGCGCACATCGACGTGGCCATCGGCGAACGGCCCGGCTGGTACGCCGACGAGACGGTGATCCTGTCCACCTTCGGGGTGCACCGCGAGTCGATCCACGCCGACCTGCTGGAGAGCGAACCGCACATCGCCGAGCACCCGCTCGTGCGCGCCCTGGCCACCCACGACGCCGAGCGGCGGTTCGCCTTCGACCCGATCGACCTCGAGAAGATCGACGAGCTAGTGCCGGCCGAGGACGTACCGCTGCTGCTGGACGCGGACGCCTCCCAGCGGGCCTGCATCGCCGCCGCGACCGCCGGGCACAGCTTCGTGCTGGACGGGCCGCCCGGCAGCGGCAAGTCGCAGACCATCGCGAACATCGTCGGCTGCCTGCTGCACGCCGGCAAGCGGGTGCTTGTCGTCTCGGAGAAGGCGGCCGCGCTGGACACCGTGCACCGGCGCCTCGACGAGGCCGGGCTCGGCAACTACCTGCTGCCGCTGCACAGCGACCTGACCGGGCGGCGGGACGTGGCCGCTGCGCTTGTCGACGCGCTCGATACCGACCCGGTGCCGCTGGCCGCGATGGACCCGATCGACCGGCGCGCGGTGCGCGAACGGCGGGAACGGCTCACGGCGTACGCCGAAAGCCTCAATCGCGTGCGGCCGCCGCTCGGCCGGACCCTGCACGAGATCATCGGGGTTTGCGCCACGCTGCAGGACGTGGCCGCCGCGCCGGTCCCCGGCGAGATCCCCGGCGAACTGACCCCGGAGGCCTTGCACCAGATCCGCGACGCGGTCGGCCGGCTCGGCCGGCTGCGCAGCGAGAGCTACCTGTGGCGGGACGCCATCGAGCGGGAACCGCTGGAGATCACGCTGCGCACCGCGATGGGTGCCCTCGGCACCCTGGCCGAGACGGTGATCGCCAACTCGGCCCTGGCCGACGCGTTCGACCTGCACGAACCGGCCGGCGCCGGCACGCTGGCCGCGCTCGCCGCGCACGCCGGCCACCGGCCCAGCGTGATCGTCGAGGAATGGCTGATCGCGTCCAGCCTGCAGCCGGTCCAGCAGGCCGCCGAGGACCTCACCAAACACCTGGCCGCGCTCCGCTATGGCGGCATCCCGTGGGCCGAGCTGCCGTCTGCGGCCGAGCTCACTGCCGTGCCCGACCTGGCCCTGACGCCCCCGGCGATCGACCTGCACCCGCTGAACGCCGCCCAGGCCGAACACCTGGCCAACAAGTTCGCCGAGGAGGCCGACCGCCTGGAGACCCGGCAGGAGAGCCTCGACCGGGTCACCGCCCGGCTCGGCCTGCCCAACGTCGTCACCTTCCCGGACTCGGCCCGGGTCATCAAGATCGCCGAGCTGATCAACCGGGAGAGCAAGCCGGAGGCCGCCTGGTTCGCCGAGGGCGGGATGGCCGCCGCGCACGCCGCCGTGCGAGCGCTGCGCCGCGGGGTCGAGGCGGTCAACGCGGCCGAGGCGACCGCCCGCCGGCACTTCGACGAGGGCGTGCTCAACGAGCCGATCGAGGAGATGGCCGATCGGCTGACCAACCGGCGCGGCCCCCGCAAGCTGCTGCGCACCTACCGGCGGGACAAGAAGGCGGCGATCGACGCGGCGTTGCCCGAGGTCAAGCCGGAGGACGCGGTCGCCAACGTCGAGGACGCCGCGGCCTGGAAGGCGGCCCTGGACGAACTGGACGACCTCGCCGAGGAGCACGCCGCCATCCTCGGCCGGCACTGGGACGGTCTCGACACCGACTTCACCGCGATCCAGGACGCGCTGCACAACGCCGACGAGGTGATCCGGGAGACCCCGGCCGACGCTCTGGCCGCCGTTGTCGTGCACGTCAGCGCGCCCCGGCCGAACGGCGCGCTGCTGCGGATCGTCAGCGAGGCCAGCGACGAGTTCGACCGGTTCCGCACCACGCTGCGCGAACCACCGGCCCGGGCACCCCGGCCGGAGCTGGGCGAGGGGGCCGTGCAGGACGCGGTCACCTGGCTGCGCGCGCACATCTCGCCGCTGCGAGCGACCGCCGAGATGCTGCGTGCCTATGGCGGGCCTACCGGCCGCGGCGACATCACGCTCGCCGAGGCGGTCGAGATCGCGCAGCAGCGCCAGGCCGCGGTCGACGCCGAGGCCGCGATCTGGAGCAACGCCGGGCCGCACGCTTCGGTTCTTGGCTCGATCTACCGGGGCACCAAGACCAACGACGAGCTGATGAACCAGATCGTCACCTGGACCGCCGCGGCCCGTCGCATCCATACCGGGGACGACGCCTCGCTCACCCCGGACCAGGCGCACGCGCTCGGCGAGGCTACGCCCAGCGAAGGGTTGTCGGCGGCGGTGGCGGGCTGGGATTCCGCTCGGGAGCAGGTGCTCAGTGCCTTTGGGGCGGACCGGCGGATCGAGCTGACCACTCACCTCGGGGATTACGACAGCGCGCGGGACCTGCTTCTGCAGTTGTTGCACGATACGGACGGGCAGCAGGAGTGGTTCGTGCACTCCGATGCGCGGGACGTGATCCTTGCGTACGGCTTGCAGGAGGCTCTTGAATATTGCGCCGACCATCACACGCCGCCGGACGAGATCTGGCCGATTTTGGAAAAGGCGCTCTATCGGGGGTGGGTCGACGCGATCCTCCGGGAGGATGGTGGGCTTTCACCGGCTGATGCTGAGGAGCGGGTGCACCTTGTTGAGGTGTTCAAGCTGCTCGACAAGGAGCTGAATGGGGCTGCGTTGGCTGACATCGTCTATGCCGTTGAGGCTCGGCGGCCGTCGGCGGCCAACGCTGGGGAACCGGCCCTTATTCGCCGGGAGGGCAGTAAGCGGACCGGGCATCTGGCCGTTCGGGATCTGATCGCGCAGGCTCGGCATGCGGTGCAGGCGCTCAAGCCCTGCCTGTTGATGTCGCCGCTGGCGGTTTCGCGGCTGTTGCCGCCGGAGATCGAGTTCGACGTCGTGATCATTGATGAGGCTTCTCAAGTTACGACGGCTGATGCGATCAACTGTGTTTATCGTGGGGACGCGCTGATTGTGGTGGGGGATGAGCGGCAATTGCCGCCTACCACCTTCTATGATCGGGTCGAGGATGACGTTGTTGATTTTCCGTCTATTCTTGATCTGGCTAAGGAGACCTTTCCTACTCTTTCGCTGGGTTGGCATCACCGGAGTCGGCATGAGGCTCTGTTCGCCTTTGCTAACCTTGCCTATTACTCGGGGCGGCTGGTCAGTTTACCTCGCGCTTATGCAAGGGAGCCTGATCATGGGGTGCAGCTCTATCACGTCGATGGCATTTACCACCGGCTTACCACCTCGGATAATCCGATTGAGGCGGACGCTGTTGCTGCCCGGGTTTTGCATCACCTCACGCATCGGCCTGGGCGGTCACTTGGGGTGGTGACGCTGTCGGTGGCTCAGGCTGATGCTATTGATACCGCGGTGCAGCAGATGATCTCGGAGCGGCCTGATCTCGAGCATCTGCTTGATGACACTGATCGGCTCAATGGGTTCTTTGTCAAGAGCCTCGAGGCTGTTCAGGGTGATGTGCGGGACGTGATCATCTTGTCGGTTGGTTATGGGTATGACGACCATGACAAGATTTCTACGAACTTTGGGGTGTTGAACCGGCCTAAGGGGTGGCGGCGGTTGAACGTTGCCATTACCCGGGCTCGGCAGCGGATCGAAGTTGTTTCCTCTATTCACGCCTCTGATGTTCCCGATATGGGGAATGAGAGTATTCGGCATCTCAAGGCGTTCCTGGAGTATGCCGAGCGGGATGCGGCGACCCTTGGCAAGGATGTTTCTGATCGGGAAGGCATGACCTCGTTCGAGGAGTCGGTGCTTTCCACCATCAAGGGGTGGGGATTCTCGGTGCGGCGGCAGATTGGGGCTGCTGGGCACTGGATCGATCTTGGGGTTTTGCATCCGGAGCATCCCGACGAGGTCTATGCCGTGGGGATCGAGTTTGACGGGCCTGGGTATCGGGGGGTTTCGGCCGCTCGGGATCGGGATCGGCTGCGGGAGCAGGAGTTGCGGGAGTTGGGCTGGCATATGCACCGGGTTTGGTCTACCGCCTGGTATGCCAATCAAGCTGAGGAGGCCGGGCGGTTGTTGGGGGCTGTGCAGCGGGCTCTGGCTGATCCGGCTCCTGGGTTTGATCGGTTGCCTGGGCGGGCTTGGGGTGGGGCTCCTCAGCGGCCTATCGGGCATGTTCTTGTGGAGCCTTCGGTCGAGGACATCGAGATGCGGCCGGGGGGTTAGGGGTCGCTTTTCGGGTGCGGCTTTCGGGGTGGTTTTTCGGGGCGCTGCCCCGGACCCTTTCGGGGCGCTGCCCCGGACCCTTTCGGGGCGCTGCCCCGGACCCCGGCCGGGCGCTCGGAGATCAGCCTGCCGGTCGTTGGCGGCTTTCTGGTGGGCTGGGGTGGGTGAAAGGCGGGCTTGGGTGATCTCCTCGCGGCGGCACTTCACGCGATCACCCCGGCGGCCGGCGCGCAAGCACACCCCGCTTGCACACCGACCACCGGCGTGATTTGGGCCCGATGTGCCGCCGCGAGGAGATCACCCAAGCCAAAACCGAGCGTGTGAGATCGCGCGGGGGACGTGTCGCCGCGAGGAGATCGCCCTCGCCAACCGACGTGGTCCGGCTTGCTGGGTGGCGCTGTTGGGCGATCTTGTGGGAGTTCTGCTCGGAGCTGACGCTAGCTCCACGACCTTGGGCCCTGCTGGGCCCTTGCTGGCTCGCGTTGGGGCGATCTTGGAGAGTTTGCGTCAGGAGCGGACGCTAACTCTCCAAGATCTGCGCTCGTCGAGGTTAGTCCTTGCGGACTATCGCCTCCAGGCGGGTGCGCTCGAAGGGGTCGCCGTACTCTTCGATTGCTCTCCGGGCGAAGGCCTGCTGGACCGTCGCCACTCGCTCGGAACGGCCTCGGCCCAGGAAGCTCACCGCCCAGTGCATTACCGCGGTTACCCGGTTCTTGAAGCCGACCAGGTAGAGCAGGTGTACCGCCACCCAGATCAGCCACGCGGGGAAGCCGTCCAGGCGCAGCTTTCCGATGCTTGCCACCGCTGAGAAGCGGGAGATTGTTGCCAGGCTGCCCTTGTCGAAGTACTTGAAGGGCTTGCCGGCCGGCTTGCCCTCCAGGCGCGTCTTGATCGTTCCGGCCGCGTAACGGCCGCCCTGAATTGCCACCTGGGCTACGCCGGGCAGCTGTTGGCCGTGTTCGTCGTTGAGGTTCATCAGGTCGCCCAGGACGAAGATCTCGGGGTGGCCGGGGACCGTCAGGTCCTTCTCTACGAAGATGCGGCCTGCTCGGTCTGCCTTCGCGCCGGTCTTCTCGGCCAGTTTGCGGGCCAGGGGAGGGGCGGCCACGCCGGCTGCCCAGACCTTGGTCATCGAGCCGATGCGTTCGTGGCCGCGTTCGGTCTCCACCTCGATGCCGGTGGCGTCCACGCCTACCACCTTGGTGTTCAGCTCTACCTCTACGCCCAGCAGGTGCAGTTGGCGCAGCGCCCTGGTGGAGAGGTGGTCGCCGAAGGTGTTCAGGACTGCTCCGACCGCGTCTACCAGGATGATTCTGGCTTTGCGCGGGTCGATGTGTTTGTACTGGCCGGGCAGCGTGCGGTGGGCCAGTTCGGCGATCTGGCCGGCCATCTCGGTGCCGGTCGGGCCGGCGCCTACCACCACGAAGGTCAGCCAGCGGTCGATGTCTTCCTGGTCGGTGTGCAGGTCGGCGATCTCGAAGGCGCCGAAGATCCGTGCGCGCAGCTCCAGGGCGTCGTCGATGTTCTTCATGCCGGGGGCGTGGTCGGCGTACCCGTCGTTGCCGAAGTAGGACTGGGTGGCGCCGGCCGCGACTATCAGCGTGTCGTATTCGACCTCGTAGTCGATGCCGGGGCCGGAGACCTTGACCACCTTGTTGTCGGTGTCGATCTCGCGGGCCCAGCCCAGGCGTACGTCCACGTTCTTCTGCCTTTTCAGCACCTCGCGGATGGGGGGCGCGATCTCGCCCTCGCTGAGGATGCCGGTGGCCACCTGGTAGAGCAGGGGCTGGAAGAGGTGGTAGGCCGTGCCGTTGATCAGGGTGATGTCGACCGGGGCGTTCTTCAGAGACTTGATGGCGAACAGGCCGCCGAAACCCGCGCCGATGACGACTACACGATGCATTTTCGCTCCCGTCTCGTGCGCTATATAGAGCGCCCTGACCGGGGTGATTATGCCGTGACCCTGAGCACCGAACAGGGCCCGGCGACAAACATCACGCCGGGCCCTTCCTGGGTTTAAGGAGTCCAGACCAGGTTCGGGTTCACGTGGCCGGTCCAGTCGAAGGTGGCCATGTTGTCCCAGCCGTCGCCCGTACCGTTGATGTTGGCGGGGTCCCAGCCGTTGCCGCTGATCGCGTACCAGGTGGGCTCCCAGTAGAAGACGCCAACCGCGCCGGCGTTGCGTGCGGTGTTCTGCACGTAGGTGAACTGGGTCGCCTGGCCGGCCCAACTTGCCGGCTGGCCGTCGCAGAGGACGGTGCCGGGTATCGAGTTGGACTGGCTGTCGGCGTTTGCGGTGGTGAACTGGTACGCCGTCTCGGCGATCACCACCGGCTTGCCGTAGCGGGACTTCACGTCGGCGATGACGTTGTAGAGGTTCGCCAGCGTGCCGTGCCACATGCAGTAGTAGGACAGGGCGGTCACGTCCCAGACCACGCCCTGGGCCTTGATGCCGTCGTAGAACCAGCGGGCGTTCGCGTCGCTGTCCGCGTCGGCCGTGTGGATCCACACCTGGGTCGAGCTGTTGCAGGCCTTCGTGGCGTTGTAGCCCTGCTTGAGCAGGCCGGCCAGCGGCGCGAAGTTGCTGCTTGTCACCTGGCCCTTGGGCCACAGCATGCCGACGTTGATCTCGTTGCCGATCTGCACGCTGTCCGGCGTGGTGCCCTGTGCCTTCAGCGCGGTGCACACGTCGTACGTGTAGTTGTAGACATCCGTGCCCAGCTGCGACAGCGAGTGGGAGGACCAGGCCGCGGGGGGATACTGCTTGCCGGGGTCGGCCCAGGTGTCGGAGTAGTGGAAGTCGATCAGCAGCTTCAGGCCCTTGGCCTTGATCGCCTTCGCCTGTTGCAGAACTTTGGCCTTGTTGTTGTAGCCGCTGGCCGGGTTGTTCCAGATGCGCAGCCGCATGTAGTTGGCGCCGGCCGCTTTGAGGATGTCGTACGGGTCGGCGGCTGTTCCGGCCTTGTTGTAGTACTTCGCGCCGAGGTCGAGACTGCGCTGCAGCGAGGACACGTCCGCACCGAGCATGGTGAGGGTGTTCGCCGCGTGGGCGGGGGTGGCGAGCGCGAGCGGAAGCGCGAGGACGAGCGCTGCTGCCACGACTCTGAGGGACGGTTTCATGACGCTCCTTCGATGGAAGAAACGGGGGGAACCCGGCGGTCGGTGGCTCCGCCGGGAACTCAGGCGGGCGACGAGTCCCGGATCACCAGGGTGGTGGGCACGGTGATCGAGAGAGGCGTACGCCCGTTGATGACGTCCGTGAGGAGACGGACCATCTCTTCGCTGATCCGGTCCAGGGGATGCCGGACCGTGGTGAGCGAGGGATCCAGCGTGGCCGCGAGACCCGAGTCGTCGAAGCCGACCACCCGCACGTCGCCCGGCACCGAGCGGCCGGCTTCGCGCAGCACCGGCAGTGCGCCGGCGGCCATCGCGTCCGAGGCGGCGAACACCGCGTCCAGCTCGGGGTCCTGGTCGAGGAGCTGCCGGGCGGCGGTGGCGCCGCTGGCCCGGCCCCAGTCGCCGTGCACGATCCGGGCCGGCTCGACCGGGATGCCGTGCGCGAGCAGGGCGTCGGTGTAGCCCTGCAGGCGGTCGACGCCACCGGCGGTGTCCTGCGGGCCGGTGATCGTGGCGATCTTGGTGCAGCCCATGGCGATCAGGTGCTCGACGGCCGAGCGGCCGCCGGAGCGGTCGTCGGCCATCACCGAGCTGATCTGCTGCTCGTAACCGAGGACCCGGCCGCACGCCACGATCGGCACCTCGGCCTGCACCAGGTGGGACAGCAGCGGGTCGCCGGAGTGCGGCGACACCAGCAGCACGCCGTCGACGTGCCCGCCGGACAGGTAGGCGGTGGTGCGGTTCCGCTCCTCGGGGGTCGACGCGATCATCAGGATCAGCGTCAGCTCGCGGTCGGAGAGTGCCTGGGCCACGCCGCGCAGCAGCACCGAGAAGTTGGGGTCCTCGAACAGCAGGTGCTGCGGCTCGGTGAGCAGGAACGCGATCGACCCGGACTTGCCGGTGGCCAGCGAGCGGGCGTGCGGGTTCGCCGTGTAACCGGTCCGGGCAATGGCTTCCCGCACCACTCGGACGGCCTCGGGACTGACCCATTCCCGGCCGTTGAGCACCCGGGAGACGGTCGCGTAGGAGACCCCGGCCTCCCGCGCCACGTCGCGGATGGTGGGCCGCTTTCGCACGTTCGGGACTATAGACTGCGACATCAGGCCTTCACCGCGCCCGCGCCGAGATCCACTCGCCAGTACCGTTGCAGGCTGAGGAAGAGCACCACCAGCGGGATGATCGAGATCAGCGCCCCGGTGACCACCGTGATGTACATCGACGGCTGGTTTGCACCCTGGTTGAGCAGGCCGGACAGGCCGACCGTGAGCGGATACAAGTGGTCGTCGCCGAGCATGATGTACGGCAGCATGAAGTTGTTCCAGATCGCCACGAACTGGAACAGGAACACCGTGACCAGGCCGGACTTCATCATCGGCAGCACCACCCGGCCGAACGTGCGCCAGTCGCCGGCGCCGTCGATCCGGGCCGCCTCCAGGACCTCGGTCGGAACGGTCGCGGCCGCGAAGATCCGGGACAGATAGATGCCGTACGGGGAGATCATGCTGGGCAGCAGCACCGACCAGTACGTGTTGGTCAGCCCGATCTTGGCCAGCAGTAGATATTGCGGGATGGCCAGGATGACGCCCGGCACCAGCACGCCGGCCAGGATCACGTTGAACACGAACTTCTTGCCGGGGAAGTCGTACTTCGCGAGGGCGAAGCCGGACATCGCCGAGACCAGGGTGGAGACGGCCGCACCGACCCCGGCGTACAGGGCGGTGTTGGCCATCCAGCGCCAGTACAGCCCGTCCCGGTAGGCGAACAGGTCGCCGATGTTGTCGAACAGGTGGGTGCTGGGCGCCAGGGTGAACGTCGAGAACAGCTCACCCGAGCTCTTGGTCGAGGCGATCAGCACCCAGAGCACCGGGAACAGGCAGTACACCGCGCCGAGCAGTAGTAGAACTGTCGCCAGGGTGCTGTTCTTGCGGTTGCCGATACGCCGTTTTCCGGAGGGGGCGGCGGTCGAGATCGGGGCCGCCGGGATGACGGTCGAGACGGTCATGATCAGTCCTCCTGGTTGAAGGCCCGGTTCCCGACGAGCTTGAGGAACCCGAAGGACACGGCGAAGGTGGCGACCGCGATGACCACCGAGGTGGCGGCGGCGGAGTAGATGTCGTTACGGACGAAGGCGTCCCGGTAGACCTTCATCAGCGGCGTCCAGGTGCTGGAGATGGTGTTGCTCAGCGGCTTGAGCGTCATCGGCTCGGCGAAGACCTGCAGCGTCGCGATGAGCGAGAAGACGAACGTCATGATCAGGCTGGGCAGCACGATCGGGATCTTGATGCGCCAGGCGATCTGCTTGTCGGTCGCGCCGTCCAGCCGGGCCGCCTCGAACAGGTCGGTCGGGATGGCCCGCAGCGCGGTGTAGATGACGATCATGTTGAAGCCGGTGCCGCCCCAGACCGCGATGTTGGCGACCGCCCACAGCACCCAGGAGCCGGTCAGGACGTCCGGCGGCTCGACGCCGAACAGCTGCACGACGTCGGTGAACGGGCTGACCCGGGGAAGATAGAGAAAACCCCAGAGCAAAGAGCCAACCACGGCGGGTACGGCGTACGGCAGGAAGATCGCCGTTCTGGAAAAGGTGCCGACCCGGGTGCGGCCGGCGTCCAGCAGCAGGGCCATCAGCAGCGCGAGACCGAGCATGGTGGGGACCACGATCAGGCCGTACGCGCCGATCCGGTAGACGCTGGGCAGGAAGTCCGGGTCGGTCAGCGAGCGGGCGTAGTTGCTCATCCCGGCCCACACCTCGGTGCGGGCCCCGGCGCCGAGGCCGAGTCCGCTGACCTTGACCCGGCGCAGGCTCAGGTAGGCGGCGTAGCCGATGGGGGCGGCGAAGAACGCCACGAACAGGATCAGTGCCGGCGCGAGGAATGAGTACGGCGCCCCGGCGCGCCGGCCGCGGCGGGTAGCCGTCCGCGGCGTACGTGTTTCGGTGGGGAGTGCCGTCACGGCCGACACCTTTCTCGAGCTGTGTGCGGCGCGGCTCTCGCCGCGCCGCATCAGGGGTGCGTCAGCCGGCGACCTTGAAGCCGGTGTTCTTCATGTCGTCGACCGTGGTCGTCTGCATCGTGGTCAGCGCGGCCGGGAAGTCGGCGGACTTCTTCGAGGCAGCCGCCTTACCGAAGGCGTCGTTGTAGGCGGAGTACGCCACGTTGACGTTCGGCCCGTACGTGAACGGCTTGGTGATCTTGGCGGCCTCGGCCGCGATCGTGTAGAAGTCGGGCTGGTTCGACAGGAACGCCGGCGGCTCGGTCAGTGCGGCGGCGGAGTCGACGCTGGCCGGGTAGACGTTGGCGGTGCCGGCCAGGGCCTTGATGCCGGCCGGGTCGGTGTTGAGCCAGGCGATGAACTGCGCGGCCTGCTCCTTGTGCTTGCTCTGGGTGGTGACGCTGGTGGCCGAGCCGCCCCAGTTGCCGTTGGCCGGCGCCGCCGCGTCCCACTGCGGGAGCAGGGCGGCCTTCCACTTGCCCTTGGTGCTGGCCGCGTTGCCCTCCAGGACGCCGGGACCCCACACCGAGCTGAGCCAGCCGACCTGGGTGCCGTCGTTGAGGGCGGCGTTCCACTCCGGGGTGTACATCGGCTTGTTGTCGACGACACCCTCCTGGACCAGGCCACCCCAGTAGGTGGCGACCTTCTGGGTGTTGGCGTCGTTGATCGCGACCGACCAGGTGTCGCCGTTGATGCCCCACCAGGAGGCACCGGCCTGCTGGGAGAGGCCGGCGAACCAGCCCGGGTCGTTGGCCGAGAAGGTGCCCAGGTACTGCTTCTTGTTGGCCGTGTGGATCTTACGAGCGGCCGCCGCGTAGTCGTCCCAGGTCTTCGGGGCCTCGAGCCCGAGCTTGGTGAAGACGTCCGTGCGGTAGTAGAACAGCATCGGGCCGGAGTCCTGCGGGACGCCGTAGAGCGCCTCGCCGCCCAGGGTGACGGCGTTCCAGGCCGACTCCGGGAACTTCGCCTTCAGGCTGCCGGCCTCCTTGGAGATGTCGGCGAGCGCGTTGGCCGAGACCAGGGTGGGCACCTTCTGGTACTCGGCCTGCATGACGTCGGGGGCGCCGCTGCCGGCCTTGATCGCGGTGAGCAGCTTGGTGACGGCGGGGTCGCCGCCGTCCTGCTTGTTGACGGTGACGTGGATGTCGGGGTGGGCGGTGTTCCAGCCCTCGACGACCTTGTCCATGTTCGGAGCCCAGGTCCAGTAGGTCAGTTCGACCTTCTCGCCGGGCTTGGTGGCGGTGGTGCCACTGTCGCTGTCGTCGGAGCTGGAACAGGCACCGGTCATCAAAAGGGCGGCGGCGAGAACGCCTGCGAATGTCTTCTTCATCGATCCTCCTCGATCGGCGGGCCACGGTGGGCGCGGCCGCGGTCGCTGCCGGGGGAGACGTGCGTCACCGAACAGGACCTGTGACCGGTTACAGTGCTGCTCGTTTACGGGATTGTCAAGTGCTTGCGTCCAGCCGGTTAAAACGCTGTATCGTGCGGAGACCTGAACCTGTGACCGGTTACAGTCCGGCCCGGTTTTGTTTGCCACACCGTTCGTCGCAGAGGAGTCACCCGTGCCTACCGAACCCCTCGCCGTTCGGCACCATCCCTGGTCACAGCCGTTGCGCCGGCCCCGGATGAGCAACGACGAGGACGCGCGCCTCGGGGTCTCGCTGACCAGCCGGTACCTCACCCGCGACGGCGTCCCGGTCATTCCCGTGTCCGGGGAGATCCACTACAGCCGCATCCCGCGCGCCCGCTGGCGGCAGCGCCTGCGGCAGATGCGCGCCGGCGGCGTCACCGTCGCGGCCAGCTACGTCTTCTGGTTGCACCACGTCGAACAGCGGGATTCGCCGCGCTTCGACGGCAATCTCGACGTGGCCGCGTTCGTCGACCTGGCGGTAGCCGAGGGCCTCGACGTCATCCTGCGGATCGGCCCGTGGTGTCACGGCGAGACCCGCAACGGCGGCTTCCCCGACTGGGTCCAGCAGGCGCCGGTGCGGCACCGCACCGACGACCCCGGCTACCTGGCGATGGTCCGCGAGTGGTTCGGGCAGATCGGGGCTGCCCTTGATGGGCGCTGCGGCCCGGACGGCCCGGTGATCGGGATCCAGATCGAGAACGAGCTGTACGACCAGCCCGGGCACCTGCTCACGCTCAAGCGGCTGGCCCGCGAGGCCGGGATGTCGGCGCCGCTGTGGACCGCCACCGCGTGGGGTGGCGCCGACCTGCCGGCCGAGGAGTTGCTGCCGCTCTACGGCGGTTACGGTGACGGATTCTGGGTCGACTCGGACGCGCCGTGGGACCCGACGTTCCGCGACCACTACTTCTTCTCGCACGTCTGGGACGACCCCGGGATCGGTGCCGACGTACGCCGGATGCAGTTGCAGGGGATGCGGGCCGACACGGCTCATCCCCGTACCCCCTCCGATCTTTTCCCGCCGGCGACCTGCGAACTCGGCGGTGGCATGGCCACCGCCTATCACCGCCGGCCGAGGCCGGCGGCCCTCGACGTCGCGACCATCGCGCATTGCAAGATCGGCAATGGGTCGGCCTGGCAGGGCTACTACATGTACGCCGGGGGAACGAACCCGTCCGGCGGCCTGCAGGAGTCGCACGCCACCGGTTATCCGAACGACCTGCCGACGCTCGGCTACGACTTCGGTGCGCCGATCGGCGAGGCCGGGTTGCTGGCCGGGAGCCACGCCCTGCTCCGGCAGCAGCACGCGTTCCTGGCCGCGTTCGGTTCCTCGCTCGCGGAGATGCCGTCCAGCCTGCCCGAGGTGCGGCCCACCGGCGTCGAGGATTCCAGAACTCTGCGCTGGGCGGTGCGTAGCGATGGAGAGAGCGGTTTCCTGTTCATCGCCTGGCATCAGCCCCATGTGCCGCTGGAGCTCTATAACGGTGCGCGGTTCCGGGTAGAACTCTCCGGCTCCGAAGTTGTTCTTCCGGCGGAACCGATCGACATTCCGGTCGGCACCCTGGCGCGCTGGCCGTTGGCACTCACGCTCGGCGGCGTGCGGCTGGACTGGGCCACCGCGTCGGCGCTGACCGTGCTGCCGGGCGCGGTGCCCACGCTGGTGCTGGTCGCCGAGGCCGGCATCGATGTCACCTACTCGGTCGGCGGCGTAGCCGCCACCGTTGAGCCGGGCCTGTCGCCGGTCCGGCTCCGGCCTGACGGCGGCGAGCTGGACCTGCTGGTCCTGCCCGCCGCCGTCGCCGCCGATCTGTGGGTCTGCGAGGCCGGCCCGGCCCGCCGCCTGCTGCTGTCGTCGGGCGAGCTGACCTGGGGCCCGGACGGCCGCATCGAGTCCACCGCCCCGGACGTCCGGGTCTACGACCCCACCGCCCAGGCGTTCGGCAACCTCCCGCTGGAAAGCGCATCGCCCACCGAACGTTCGTCCCACGAACGTTCGTCCCACGAACGTTTGGGCCACGAACGTTTGGGCCACGAACGTAAGGGCGACGAACGTTCGTCCGACGAACGTTCGTCCGACGAACGTAAGGGCGACGAACGTTTGGGCGACGAACGTTCGTCGGAGGAACGTTTGGGGGCCTTGCGTTCGTCGGGGGCCGCGGCTGTGGCGGTTGGCGTTGAGCTTGTGCGGGCGGCCGGTGGGGCTGTTCCGGTTGGTTATGCGAAGTTCGATGGGCGGCAGTCGGCGCCCTCGGCTGAGGTCTTCGACGAGCTTGCGGCCGTCTACCGGGTCGCGCTGCCGGACTGGGCTGCGGCGGCGGGGAGCGACGGCTACCTGCGGCTGCGGTGGGCCGGGGACGTCGGGCAGCTTCGGGTCGACGGGCGGGTGGTCACCGACCGGTTCTGGGACGGGTCGGAGTGGGTCGTCAGCCTGCGGGACGCCGGGGTGCGGGACGGGTCCGAGGTCACGCTGCACCTGCTGCCGCTCGCGGTCGGGACGACCATCTCGCTGCCCGAGGACGCGGGGGACCGGCTTGCGGCCGCCGACGGGCAGCTTCTCGCGATCGACTCCCTCACCGTCGAGGGGCGGACGGTCTGGCGGGAGCCGCATCGGGTGCGGCGCACCTCGCGGTTGATGGCCGACGGGCGGGAGATCATCTACTTCGACGACACCGAGCCGTTCGTCGCTCGCGAGGCCGTCGATCAGCGGGCGCTGCCGGCGGCCGCGGACGCTCCCGGGCCGGAGATGCGGTACGACCCGCTGACCGGGGAGTGGATCGCGATCGCGGCGCACCGCAACGACCGGACCTTCCTGCCCGCTGCCGATCAGGACCCGCTCGCGCCGAGTACGCCGGGCGGCTTTCCCACCGAGATCGCCGAAGCTTCCTACGACGTCGTGGTGTTCGAGAACCGTTTTCCGTCGTTCTCGCCACGGGTGTCGGGCGATGTAGAACTCTTGGACGACAGTTCGCTGTGGCCGGTTCGGCCGGCTGCTGGGCGTACCGAAGTGGTCTGCTTCTCCTCGGCCCCGAAGGGGTCGTTCGGCGGCCTGGGCCCGCACCGGGCCCGCACCGTCATCGAAGCCTGGGCGGACAGGACCGCCGACCTCGGCTCGCGCGACGACGTCGAGTACGTCTTCCCGTTCGAGAACCGGGGCCGGGAGATCGGGGTGACGCTGCCGCATCCGCACGGGCAGATCTACGCGTTCCCGTTCGTGCCGCCCAAGGCCGCCCGGATGATCGCGATGGCCGAGGCGCACACCGGCGGGAACCTGTTCCGCGACATTCTCGACGCCGAGCGGCTCGCCGGGACCCGGATCGTGGTGGAGTCGGCGCACTGGATCGCGTATGTGCCGGCCGCCTCGCGCTGGCCGGTCGAGGTGCACCTGGCGCCGCACCGGGACGTGCCCGACCTGCCGGCGCTCACCTCGGCCGAGCGGGACGACCTGGCACTGATCTACCTGGACGTGCTCGGGCGCTTCGACCGGTACTTCCCGGGGGTGCGCGAAACGCCGTACATCTCCGGGGTGTTCCAGGCCCCGAGTCGCACCCACCGCGACCTTTTCCGCCTGCACCTGCAGGTTTTCTCGATTCTGCGAGCGCCCGGAAAGCTGAAGTATCTGGCCGGGGTGGAATCGGCGATGGGCTCGTGGATCAGCGACACGACACCCGAGAAGGTCGCCACGCGCCTTCGTTCGCTGGGCTGATCCCGCCGGTGGGGGTGCCGGTCGGAGCCGGCGCCGGCACCCCCTCAACCGGCCTCAGCCGGTGATCCTTTTCGGGCAACCCAGTGCAACAAATGGCCACCGATTTGCATTGCCCTAACCGCATTAAAATCTGCCACCATAAATATCCAGCAGTCAACGAATTCCATTTGCAGATTTGTTGCAGAATCGATCGATTTTACCTGCGTCGATGCGCGGCGCACCCGCTGTCCGTTGCCCCGCCTCGATCAGCGTGACCATTGTCGTATGACTATGCGGTCGTTCGCGCGTCGGCGGCAGAACACGTCCCGGTTGCTTCCGCTTCTGCGCTCGCCTCTGCTCGGGGAGCTGATGGCGTGGATCTGCCTGCACCCGGAGATGAACTACTCGCTGGCCGAGCTGGCTCGTCGGTTCAACGTCTCGCAGTCGGCCATCGGCAAGGAGGCCGACCGGCTCGCTGAGGCGGGGCTGGTCCGCTCCGAGTGGCGGGGCAACCTGCGCCTGCTGCGGGCCGAACCGTCCAATCCGCTCGCGCGGCCGCTTACCGAACTGCTGGCCTTGACCTACGGGCCGATCGCGGTGCTGGCCGACCTGTTGCCGGCGGTGCCGGGCGTGGTCGAGGCCTATCTGTACGGGTCGTGGGCGGCCCACTACGCCGGCGAGCCGGGCCCGCCACCGCCGGACGTCCACGTGCTGGTGGTGGGTGACGCCGACGGCGCGGAGCTGGCCGGCGCGGCCGACCTCGCGGAACGCCAGCTGGGCCGGGCGGTGCACCTCTACCAGGTATCCAGCATGGAATGGCGCTGGCCGGAGCGGGACCCGTTCCTGATGTCGGTGCGTTCCAGTCCGGCCTACGCCCTCGTCGGCGCACCCCGCTGACCGGGGTTCGGATCTGATGCCTTGGGTTGCCCCATGACAAGATGCTCCCATGACTACCGCCGTTGACGCCTCCTTGCGCGTCCTGCAAGGTAGTGTGCAGAACATGCAAGCTAGGTCTCGGCTTCTTCCGCTGTTGCGCTCGCCATTGCTCGGCGAGCTGTTGGCCTGGATTTACCTGCACCCCGAGGAGAGTTCCTCGGTGGCTGAGCTCGCCCGCCGGTTCAAGGTGTCCCAGTCAACCGTCAGCCGGGAGGCCGATCGACTCGCCGAGGCCGGCCTCATCCAGACCGAGCGGCGCGGAAATATGCGCCTGCTGCGGGCCGACCTCACCGGTCCGCTTGCCCGGCCGCTCACGGAACTCCTGGCGCTTACCTACGGTCCGTCGGCCGTCCTCGCGGACCTGCTCCCGGCACTGCCCGGTGTGGCGGAGGCCTACATCTACGGCTCGTGGGCGGCCCGCTATTCAGGCGAGCCCGGGCCGCCGCCGCATGACGTCGACGTGCTCGTGGTGGGTGACGTCGACGACGACGATTTGGCCGACGCGGCCCGCGACGCCGAAAGGCGCCTCGGCCGGGAGGTGAACGTCCACCGCGTCTCGGTCGCGAGCTGGCGCTCCGCCGACGATCCGTTTCTGACATCGGTGCGGTCCCGTCCGACCTACGCCATCGTCGAGCCGGGAGATCCGCGGTGAGGTGGCGGTTGTACGACGCCGCGCGGAAGGCACTCGTCGCGGTTCTGGAGAACCAGGGTGTGCGGGCTACCAGCCGGGGCGGGCACATCGCGGTGCGCGATGCGGTGTCAGCCCAACTGGACCCTCCGTTGGGTAGCGTCCTGCGTCCCTTCGATCGGCTCCTCGCGGCGGCGCAATCAGGTCGAATATCCCCATGCGGATGCGCCGGCCGCCCGCGCCGACGAGGTCGAACGCGATGTTCCGAAAGTTGAGGAGATCATTGTCGTGGCCGCCAAGGTGCTGGACGAGATGAGCCCACTCTGAGCGGGGCGGCGGGTTGGGAACGGGCGGTGTAGGGTCCCGGACCCGTGAGGCGTTGGGCTGGGGTGGGTGCGGCTCTGGTGCTGGTGGTGGGGCTGCTCGATGGTTGTGGAATTCCGGTTCGGGAGGGTGACTGCCCAGGCGGTGACATCACGCCGGTCACGGCCGTCGCGGCGTCCCGGCCGCCGGCTGCGGTGGGTGCTCTCTGGGTCGCTGACGGGAGCGGGGCCGTGCGGCGGATCGACGGGCGCACCGGGGAAGCCACCGCTACGGTCGCCGTCGCCGGGGTCGATCCGAGGATGGTGCCTGCGCTTGTCGCTGGGGGCGGGCGGCTGTGGGTCTACCGGTTCGACACCGGGGCGGTTGCGCTGATCGATCCGGCTCGCGGGGTCGTTGCCGGGCGGGCCACCGTCAAACCGGTTACACCGCTGATCGACAACCGGGTCCTGTACGCCTACGGGGCGCTGTGGATTGTTCAGCCTGGGCGGCTTTGGCGGATCACTGTGGACGGCAAGGTCAGTGGGACTGCGCTGCCGGACGGGTTTCAGCCGTGGGCGGCGGTCGCTACCGAGCACTGGTTGTGGCTGGCCTCGGGGAAACGGCTGCTGCGGGTCGACCCGGCTGATCCGGCCGATGTCGCCGAGCTTGCGCTTCCGCAGAGTGCTGGGGAGCTCTCGTACGCCGGTGGCGGCCTTTACGTCACCGGGATCAACTCGGCGGTGGTGCATCGGCTCGACCCGGTTACCGGGGCGGTGGTCGGGCAGACTCGGCTGCGGGACGACGAGCTGGCGTTGTCGCTGGCCGGGGAATGGGCGATGGGGAACTGCGGCAACGTGGTCCGGCTTACCGACGGGCTCAGCGTGCGGGTTTCAGAGGTCTCGCAGGACCTTCCGTCGGTGATGGCGCTCGGGGATCTCTGGGTCGGTGACGAGATCGCCTCTGAGGTTGTGCGGATCGATGGGGCTAGCGGGGAGGTCCGGGCTCGGATGCCGGTTGCGGCCGCCGACCCGGACGATCCCGCCTTCGGGCTGCTCGCGGGGAAGGCGAGCGTGTGGGTGGTGGACGGTGGGGTGTCCCGGGTCGACGCCGGACGCAACCAAGTTGCCCGGATCCTGGCGGCGCCGATCGGCGCCGGTGGCGCCGGCTTAACGGTCGCCGCGTTCTAGAAGCCACAGCGGGGCGCGGGTGCCGCAGCAGGCGCAGCGGGCGCACGCCCGCGGTCACGGGCCGGGCCGTGCGGGTGCCGCCGCGCGGGGTGCGGCGGGGCCGGGGGCTGCGGCACGCGGCGTGAGGGGGCAGTGGGCCGGCGTTGGGGGTCGGGCCCGCCCGGCGGGGGCGCGCGGAGGGTGAGTTTCGCTCAGCGGGACCGGGTGGCACGGGACTGGTCCTACGGCGTACTGAAAAAGGGTTGAACTAACCGGCCAGCGACTTTCGCAGCAGGTCGGCCTGGGTTGGTGGGGCCAGGCCGTCTATCGGCTGGTCGTGGTCCAGGTCGGCGGGGAAGGCGTAGCCCTCGGCGGCGGCCGCGATTACGTTTTCCACCCGGCCGGGGAAGGTGCGCAGCACCGGATACAGCGCCTGGACCATCGCGGTGCGGTCCACCTTTTCCATCGCTCGGCCGAAGGCCGACGACACCTGCAGGAGGTTGGCCATCCGGCGCACGTCGGCGGAATGGTTGGTGCCGGCGCCGTGGAAGACGGCGGGGTTGAAGAAGGCGGCGTCGCCCTTGGACAGGGGGAGCTGCACGCGGTGGGATTCGAAGTACTCGGTGAACTCGGGGCGGTGGTACGCCACGTAGCCGGCGGGATATTTCTGGGAATGCGGCAGGTAGAGCGTCGGGCCGGTCTCCAAGGGCATGTCCACGTGTGCCACCGCGCCCTGCAGGGTCAGCAGGGGGGACAGCGCGTGGATGTGCGCGGGGTAGCGCAGTGCCTGGTCCTGGGACATGAAGCCCAGGTGGTAGTCACGGTGGGCGGTCTGGGCCACGCCGCCGGGGTTGACCACGTTGATCTGGGAGGTCACCTGGTAGCCGGTGCCCAGCCAGGCCTGGCAGATCAGGGCCAGGGTGTCGTTGTCGTAGTAGTCGGCGAACGCGGCCGGATCACGCAGCGCGAACTTGTCCAGCGCGCCCCACACCCGGTCGTTGGCGCCGGGCTTGGCGAAGTGGTCGCCGCCGGTCACGCCGGCCGCCCGCTGCTCGACGATCATGTCGGTGAACACGGCGGTGGCCCGGTCGACCACCTCGGGGGCGAACGCTCCGCGGAAGACCACGATGCCGGGGCCGTCCATCAGGGCGCGGGCCAGTTCGGACTGGATCTCCCGGGTGTTCGGCAGGTCGCCGGGGTAGATCAGCACGCCGTCCACGACGTCGCGGGCGTGCGGGTAGTCGGCGATTTCCGTTTTCTGCTCGCAGACTGTCCGGAATTCCTCCAGGTCGCAGTCCGCGGCGGTGAACCAGGTTGTCATGCCGTCACGCTAGGTCGCATCGAGGCATCGAAGAGCCTTGAGAAACCCTCAAAACCCCATCATGGTGGTACGGGTGAAGCACGCTTTCCGCATCCGGGACATCGCCGCCCAGTCCGGTCTCAGCGAGGCCACCGTGGACCGGGTCCTGCACGGGCGCGCCGGCGTGCGGGAGAGCACGGTCGACGAGGTGCGGCAGGCCATCGCCGAGCTCGACCGGCAGCGAACCCAGGTGCGGCTCGGTGGGCGGACGTTCATGGTGGATGTGGTCGTGCAGGCGCCGCCGCGGTTCTCGGCGGCGATCCGGGCCGCCCTCGAGGCCGAGCTGCCGGGGCTGCGACCGGCGGTGTTCCGGGCCCGGTTTCATCTGCTCGACTCGGCGTCGCCGGCCGAGGTGGTGGCGGTGCTCGACCGGGTCGGCCGGGCCCGGACGCACGGCGTGATCGTCAAGGCGCCGGACGTGCCGGAGATCGTCGCGGCCACCCGCCGGCTCAGCGCGCCGCTTGTCACCCTGGTGACCGACCTGCCGGGCAGCCCGCGCATCACCTATGTGGGCATCGACAACCGGGCGGCCGGGGCGACCGCCGGCTATCTCCTCCAGCACTGGCTGGGCGACCGCTCCGGCGACGTGCTGGTGGTGCGCGGGCATGGCTCGTTCCGCGGGGAGGACGAGCGGGAGGCGGGTTTCCGCGCCGAGCTGGCCGGGGGAGCGGCCCGCCGGGTGCTCGAGGTGGTCGACGCCGAGGACCGGGCCGACGCGGTCGGCGCCGGCATCCGCGAGGTGCTGACCGGGCACCCGTCGGTGCGGGCGATCTATTCGCTGTACGCCGGGGCCGGCGGGAACGCGGCCGTCGTCGCCGCGTTCGCCGCGCAGGGCCGGGCCTACGACGTGTTCGTGGCGCACGACCTGGACGGGGAGAACACCGCGCTGCTGCGGGAACGGAAGCTGTCGGCGGTGCTGCACCACGACCTGCGTGGCGACCTGCGCCGGGCCTGCCACGCGATCATGCAGGCGCAGGGCGTGCTGCCGGGACCGGTGCGCACCAACCCGTCCGCCGTTCAAGTGATCACCCCGCACAACGCGCCTCCGGTCGAATTTTGATCGGCCTTCTGATCAGCTCAGGATGCGGATGGTCTCGCGGGTCTCCCGGCGTGGTGACGGCGGCGGGGCCTCGCCGGAGTCGGGATAGCCGAGCCGGACGATCAGGTAGGGGTCGGCGTCGGCGGCCAGCAACCGGCGCAGCAGCCGGCGTGGCCACGGGACCTCGACGGCCTCGCTGATCGGGGCGGTCGCGATGCCCTCGGCGGTGGCCTGCAGCAGCACCGCCGACAGCGCCTCGCCGCCGCGCAGCAGGTGAAGCGGGTGGTCGTCGGTGCCGGCCAGGATGACGTAGCTGGCGGCCTCGTCGCCGCCCGGACCGGCGGTCAGGCCGGGGGTGCCGCCGGGCAGGAAGTTGCGGGACGGGACCCGGCGCATGGCCGGGCGCACCACGGTGGACGGCGGGATGCCGTCGCCGGTCCAGGCCGGGCGGTGGGTCCAGCGGGTGAGCTCGCTGCGGAAGGCGGGACTGAAGTATTCGACGTCGGCGGCCTCGTCGACCGCGACCGACAGTTCCGGCACCCGCTCGTCGGGCACCTCGTGCAGCTGGCTGCCCTCGGCCTCGGCCAGCTCGGCCAGGCGGGCGAGGGCGGCGGGCGGCACCCGGCGGTCACCGTAGGCCCGGCGGTCGGTGCGGCGGCGGATGATCGCCTCGGCCAGCGTCGCGGCGGTGGGATCGGGGCCGGGGTAGCCGGTGAGCTGGATGCGGGCCAGCAGGTCGGGTTTTCGCGCGTCGGGAAGCCGTTCGACGTCGGCGCTCCAGCCCGCGGCGGCCAGCGCGACCCGGGCGTGGTGCAGGGCGGCGCCGCAGCTGATCAGCAGCAGGCGGCCCTCGGCGTCGGTCACGGCCAGGCGCCGGGTCGGGTCGGCGGAGAGCTCCATGACGTGACCGCTTATCCGCCACACCCACGGCTGGGTGTTGAACACCGAGGGAGCACGCAGCGACGCGCGGGCGGCGGCCTCGAGGGCGTCACGCGCCTCGAGGTGCGGCAGCAGGTTGACGGGAGCACTCATGGATCGAGGTTGTCAGTTCGGCGTCGGGGCCGGGCAGGGCCATTGGTCCCTGCCGGGCGGGACGTGGCGCGTGCAACTGTGCCGAATGTGTGCGACGGCGCCCAAGGCCTGGTTGAATCGGACAGGTGCGCGTACTGAGCTGGAGAGGATTCTCATGACCGCCGAGAACGACCGCCGCCCGGCCCTCCGGCAAGCCGCGGACGCCGCCCGGTACGCCCCCTCGATCCACAACACCCAGCCCTGGAAATGGACCGTTCACCCGGACCGGCTGGAGCTGCACGCGGTCACCGACCGGCAGCTGACCGTCCAGGACCCGGACGGCCACATGCTGCTGCTCAGCTGCGGCGCCGCGCTGCACCACGCCCGGCTCGCGCTGGAGGCAGCCGGCTGGCAGAGCCGCGTCGAGCGGCCGGCCGGCGACCCGCTCGCGGTGCTCTACCCGACCGAGCACGGCGAGCCCGCCCCGGCCGCGGTCGAGCGGTTCGAGCAGCTCAAGGCCCGGCACACCGACCGGCGGACGGTCCGCGACACCCCGCTGGACGCCAAGGTGCTCGACGACCTGGTCGCCGCCACCGAGCAGGAGGACACCCGGCTGCACCTGATCACCCGCGACCAGGTCATCGACCTCGCGGTGATCGTCGAGCGGGCGCAGAAGACCGAGACCTCGGACGAGCGCCTGCAGCAGGAGATCTCCGAGTGGGTGGGCGGCGAGCGCACCGACGGCACCGGCATCCCGGCCGCCAACCTGCCGGCCGGCCTGCCGCTGACCACCGTCGCCGAGCGTGACTTCGGCCAGGCCGGCACCCTGGCGGCCGGCGACGGGCACGACACCGCCGCCACCTACGCGGTGCTCTACGGCACCGGGGACGAGCGGGAGGAATGGCTGCGGGCCGGCGAGGCGCTCAACGCGCTGTGGCTGGCCGCGACCGCGCACGGCGCCGGCCTGCTGCCGCTGAGCAGCCCGATCGAGGTCGGTTACACCCGCCACGAACTGCGCCGGATCATCGGCGACCTGGGCGCGCCCTACCTGGTGGTGCGGCTGGGCAACCTCGACGACGCGGGCGTGCGCCCGGCCAAGACCCCGCGCCTGCCGGTCGACCAGGTCATCGACGACGTGGCGTCCTGAACGGCCGGATAAAGGCCGGGCCGGTTATTCGGTGGCCATCCGGATCAGGGCATTGCCGCCCAGCAGCAGCACGTCGGCGCCGGCCACCAGGGCCATGCTCAGCTGAAGTCGGCGGGTGGCGACCTCGGGGTCGGCGCTGATCATGCCCCGGACCGCGAAGACGACCGCGGCCAGCACCAGCGGGATGCCACCCACCAGCAGGAAGCCGACCTGCGACGGGGTGTTGCCGCCGAGCACCAGCAGGGTCACCATCGTCGCCGGGAGCAGGCCGAAGAACACCACGGCGAGGCCGGCGTACCACCGCAGCGGCCGAATCGAGTCAGTCATCGGCTCGATCCTAACTTCGGGCCGGCACGCGTTACTGTCGGGCCATGTCCGGCCCTGGAGATGTGCCCCCGGAGATCCTGGAGCGGCTGCGCCCGATCGGTGCGCGGCTGCCCGAGGCGTACGAGGAACCGGCCTGGATCGGTGTCCGCTGGCGGATCCGCAGCCGGACGATCGCGCATGTCTACACGCCGGACCCGGACCGGTCCCCGGCTTACGCCCGGCATCTGGTCGACGGCGAGATGCCGGCCGTGCTGACCTTCCGGGTGCCCCTCGACGACCTGCTCGGCCTGATCGCCGGCGATTTCCCCTACTTCAAGGCCCCGTGGGGCGGCGACGTCGCCTGCGCCGTCCTCGGTGACCACACCGACTGGAGCGAGATCGCCGAGCTGCTCACCGACAGCTACTGCCTGATGGCCCCGAAGTTCCTCATCGCCCGGCTATGAGTCGAACCGGGTCCACTTTCCCTCGGAGATCACCTCGGTGGTGCCGCCGGCGACCTTGATGGCCGTCTGCTCGTCGATGGCGTAGGACGGGACGCCGAGGCCGGCCGCCCAGCGCTGCGCGTCGGCCAGGGTGTTGGTCGGGAACAGGTCCAGGTGCGGGAAGATCGAGAAGTCGACGACGCCCAGGGTGCGGTCGTCCGGCGCGGCCGCCCACTCGACGAAGTAGTCGCCGATCCGCGGCGTCATCACCATGCTCCCGGCGCTGATGCCCACCCAGACCGTGTCGGGCAGCGACGGCAGCAGATCGGCCAGCCCGGACTCGCGCATCCAGTGCGCCAGGTAGGTCGCGTCGCCGCCGTCGACCAGGAGCACGTCGGCCTCCCGGACCCAGGGGACCCAGCGCTCGGCGCCGATGGTGGGCAGCGCGGTGAGCTCGAGGACGCCGAGCGACGCCCAGCCCAGGCCGGTCAGGTGGCGGTGAGTGGAGTCGGCGGCGATCAGGCCGCGCACTCCGGCCGGACCGCACATCGGATGCCCCCACTGGGCGGTCGGGACGACCAGGGCGTGGGACTCGGCTATCGGCTTGCCGAGCAGCTCCACCAGGGCCGCGTGGATGCTGGGGTTGGTGACGCCGCCGGACGTGAGCAACAGCTTCAAGATGTCTCCCCGTGGTCTCGGTCTACGCGCCCTTGCGGCTGGCGATGGCCTCCAGGAAGATCTCGCCGATCTTGGCCGGGTCGGTGGCGATGTAGACCCCGCCGGAGCCGGCCGCCTTGGTGATGGCCTCCAGGCGTTCGCGGTGGATCGCGGTGCCCATGCCGATGATAATCAGCCGGATCGGGCGCTTCGGGTCGCGGAGCTTGGTCAGCTTGGCGACGGTCTCGTCGCTGGTCAGACCGTCCGGGTTGTCGTTGTCGCCGTCGGTGTAGATGACCACCGAGTTGGACACCCCGGGCTGCCAGCCGTCCTGGACCCGCTGGTAGGCGGCCACTGCGGTGTCGTACAGGCCGGTGTCGCCGCCGTCCTTCGGGACGATCTTGTTGATCGCGGTGTCCATTTCGTCGCGGTGCCCGGCGCAGGAGAGGATCGGCAGGTTCTCCACCCAGGGGCGTTTGCCCGCCATGTTGGTGGAGAACGTCCAGTTGCCCACCGACCAGCGGTCGTCCAGCAGCGCCAGGCCCTGCCGGGCCACTGCCTGTGTCACCTGGGCCCGGGTCAGTCCGCCGGCGGTGGGGACCTTGGCCTTCATCGAGCCGGACACGTCGAAGACGGCCAGCATGCGGCCGGGCTGGGTGATCGCCGTCCAGCTGCCGAGCAGCTGGCTGATGGTGGTGGCGGCGTTCTTCGGGCTCGGTGGGGGTGGCACCAGCGCCGGGGCACCGGTGGGCGTGGTGAAACCGGCTGCGCCGTTGGGTCCGCGGACTCCGGCCTTCGCCAGTTCGGTGGTGAAGGCGGCGGCTTTGAGGGCCTCGCGCAGGGCCACCGCGGCCGCTGCCTTCTGCGGGTCCACCCCGGGCATCACCGCGAACGGGTAGTCCAGGACCACCGACGCCGGGCTCGGGTAGAGCGCGGCCAGCTCGGTGTCCGGGCGGCCGGCGTTGTAGGCGATGACGTCCGCCTCGGACAGTGGGGCCAGGCCGACGCTGGTGCCGAACTTCTGCAGCATGTCGCCGCGGATGCTGGAACTGTTGGCCGACAGGGCGCGCATCACCCCGACCCGCAGGGCGCCGCCGGTGGTGCCGGTGCCGGCCGCGGCGGCGAAGGCGAGCAGGCCGCCCAGGCCGGTCGCGTCGCGGGCCGGGTCGACGGTTCCGGCCCGCAGCGTCTTGTCGGTGGCCACCTTCTTGGCCAGGTCGGCCATCTTCGGTGCGCTCGCCGGCCAGCCGAACCCGGCGGCCGACGGCTGGGGCACGGCCAGGACGATCGGGCTCTGGGCGATCGAGCCGAGCACGGCCGGCTGGAAGCCGGGCGCCTCCGAGGCGATCCGCAGCAGCCAGGTGCTGGAGTCCGGGATCCAGGCGTCGGCGTCGGTCGCGGCGGGCAGCTCCTTGGCGCCGACACCGGCCAGGTTGACGCCGTGCCGGCCACCGACCGCGGCGGCCGTGTCGGCCGGGTCGGCGGCGGTCACGGTGACCGTCACGCAGGTGTCGTCCTTCGCCGACCACGCGGCGGCGACCGTGCGCACGGCCGGCGCGATCTCGGTGGCGGCGGCCACCTTCAAGGACTCCGGGGCGGTGCAGTCCTTACCGGAGAACTCGTGGAAGCCGGCCCAGGCACCGCCCGTGACCACGGCCAGGGCGACCGCCGCGGCGGTGACGACGAGGCCGGTGCGCTGAAGTTGCCGATGACGTCCGGGCATCGGGCCATCTTGATCGTGACGGTCGGATTTCTCACCAGCGGTGCAGATAGTTTTCAGATAGCGCCAACCGGGTCGGCGGTGTGAACTCTCGGAACGGTGAGTACGAAGACGGCTCCGCTGGGTTGATTCGGCTCGTAGGTGACGTCCAGGCCGCCCGCCTGGGCGAGCTGTCGTACCAGGTAGAGGCCGAGGCCGGTGCCGGCCTGGGTGGTGGCGACGCCGGAGCCGGCCCGGGCGAACCGGTCGAACAGGTGGGGCACGAAGTCGGCCGGCACGCCCTCGCCGTGGTCGGCTACCCGGACCGCCACCTGTTCCCCGGCGTTCAGCACGGTCACCTCGATCGGCGGGCGGCCGTACTTGGTGGCGTTGGTGAGCAGGTTGCCGAGGATCAGCTGGAGCTGGGCGGCGTCGGCCAGGCCGGTCGTCTCGTCCGGGGCGATCACCGAGATCGGGGTGCCGGCGCTGATGTGGTGGGCGGCCACCGCCTCGCGGGCCGCCTCCGAGAGGTCGATACGCACCGGATGGGCGAGCATCGCGCCCGCGTCGAACTGGGCCAGCATCAGGATGTCGGTGACCAGGTCGTTGGCCCGGTGCCCGCCCGCGGTCATCCGCTGCACGTAGTTGAGCCGGGTGTGCCCGGGGATGCCGGCCCACTCCTCCTGCAGCAGACCACCCAGCCCGACGATCTTGGCAAGAGGCTGGCGTACGTCGTGCCCGAGCATCGCCATGACGTCGGCCAGGTGGGTGTTGGCGTCCTGCAACTCGGCCGATCGGCGGGCGAGCTCGGCCCGGTTGTGTTCGCGTTCGCGTTCCAGGGCGCTGCGCTCGGTGGTGTCGACGATCTGGGTGGCGAAGTACTGCGGCCGGTCGTCCTCGTCGCGCAGCACGGCGGTGGTGATCGACGCCTCGATGACCTGGCCGTCCGGTCGTACGTACCGTTTCTCCAGGTCGAAGCCGTCGCTCCGGCCATCCAGACAATCCTGCATCGGTTCGGCCGTCCGGCCGGCGTCCTCGGGATGGGTGAAGTCCTCGATCGGGCGGCCGAGCACCTGCTGCTCGGTGCGCCCGAAGATCTGGCAGGCGGCTGGGTTGATCCGCAGGCAGCGGTTCTGAATGTCGGTCAGCAGCATGCCGCTGCGCGAGCCGTCGAACACCTTGCGGAACCGGCGCTCGCTGAACAGCAGGTCACGCCGGCTGGTGCGGGCCCGCCCGGCGGCCAGCACGACGGCCAGGCCGACAAGCGCGGCCCCGCCGAGCGCGGCCCGCCCGGCGATCTCGTTGTCGATGAGCGAGGCGAACAGTACGTCCTCCGGCACGGTCGCGGAGAGCCGCCAGGGTGCTCCGTCGATGGCGCCGGATGAGTACCGCCACCACTTCCCGCCGGCCCGGTAACGGCCGTTCGGCCCCTGGTCCAGGGCGGTGGCCAGCGGGCCGTTCTGGGCGGCGAGCGTGGGGTCGGCGATGTCGAACGTGTCGGTGGCCGCGGCGATGCTGCCGGCGGTGTCCACGATCTGCACCCGCGCGCCGGTGAGCGAGAGCGCGGTGGTGAAGTAAACGGCGAGCGGGCTGGCCCGGACCGGGATGGCACCGGCAAACACTCGCCGCCCCGACGTGGTCTCGAACGGCACCGCGAACCCGACCATCGGGACGCCCCGCGTGGCGCTGCGCACGACCTGCGACACCGCCGTCTGACCCTGCAGCGCGGTTCTCAGATAGTCATAGCGGGCGGACAGGTCCTGGCCGACCAGCGATGGTTCGGCCGGATAGTTCTGGATCACCCGCCCGCGGGAGTCGAGCAGCGCGGCGGCCGGATAGCCCAGGCCGCCGACGAGGCGAGTGAACTCGCGTGCGGAGACGACCGGATCGGTCAACGCGGTCTCGGCCTGCACCCGCTCGCTCAGGATCTGCTGGCCGACGACGCTGGTCATGAAGGTGCCCAGCACGCTCACGCCGCCGTCGAAGCGCTCGGCCACGGCCTGGCGGCTGTGCCTCTGCTGCCACAGCAGCACGCCGGTCCCCACTGCTACCAGCACGAGCCACACGAGCAGCGGCACGACCACCGGCCGCCACGAGAGCCGGAGGCTGCGTGGTACCCGCATACCCAATAGTCGGCATTCTTCGGTTCGATCTGAGCGGGCTGGCAGCTTGCTGAAAACTCCGCATCTTGTGACGTTCATCCTCGGTCCGGCGCCCGGTTGTCACAAAACTGTTTAACTGGCCGAGCGAGCAAAACCATCGGAGGTTACGCATGGGCTACATCACCACGAACGACGGCGTCGAGATCTTCTACAAGGACTGGGGCACCGGTCAGCCGATCGTTTTCAGCCACGGGTGGCCACTGTCGTCCGACGACTGGGACGCCCAGTTGATGTTCTTCCTGGCGAACGGCTACCGGGTCATCGCTCATGACCGGCGTGGTCACGGCCGGTCGACCCAGGTCGGCGACGGTCACGACATGGACCACTACGCCGACGACCTGGCCGCGCTCACCGCGCACCTGGACCTGCACGACGCGATCCACGTCGGGCACTCCACCGGCGGTGGCGAGGTCGCGCACTACATCGCCCGGCACGGCGAGAGCCGGGTGGCCCGGGGTGTGCTGATCAGCGCGGTTCCGCCGCTGATGCTGCAGACCGAGGCCAACCCGGGCGGGCTGCCGAAGAAGGTCTTCGACGACATCCAGCTCCAGGTGGCGACGAACCGGTCCGGGTTCTACCGGGACCTGCCGTCGACCGCGTTCTACAACTTCAACCGGCCGGGTGTCGAACCGGTCGAGGCGATCATCCAGAACTGGTGGCGCCAGGGCATGATGGGCGGCGCCAAGGCGCACTACGACGGCGTCGTGGCGTTCTCGCAGACCGACTTCACCGAGGACCTCAAGAAGATCTCGGTGCCGGTGCTGGTCATGCACGGCGACGACGACCAGGTCGTGCCGTACGCCGACTCGGCCCCGCTCTCCGCCGAGCTGGTGCAGAACGGGACGCTCAAGACGTACGCCGGTTTCCCGCACGGGATGCCCACGACGCACGCCGACACCATCAACGCCGACCTGCTGGCCTGGCTGAAGTCCTGATCGCGGCGGGGTGCCGGCCCGTCCGGCACCCCACGCTCGGTCAGGCCGTGGCCGGCCCGCGGACCGAGCGGCGGGTGGCGCCCACCGTCGCGGAGGCGGTCAGTGCTACCGCGATCGCGACGATTGCGGCGTACGCCAGGAGGTTTTGGTCTGGCCAGAGGCGGTCCGCCCGGGCCGAGCCGAACGGGATGATGGTGAACATCGCGGCCAGGGTGCAGTGTCACGGTGGCAGACGGGGACTGCCACCGTGACAAGCCGTCGATCAGGGGGTTTCGAAGGCGCCCAGGTCGGGGGCCGAGCCGTTGTAGGGCAGGCCGACGTTGACGCCCTTGTTGATCAGGGTGCTGCCGCCGGCCAGGTGCAGCGAGGTCAGGGCGGGCAGGCTGCCGTCGGACTGGCGGGACACCTCCCAGCCGGTGGTGGCGACGCTCTGGAACTGGCTGTTGGACATGGTGACGCTCAGGTTCCACGAGTTGTTCGCGACGCTCGTACCGCTCATGTTGGCGGTGAGCGTTCCGCCGTACGCGATGTTGTTCTTGAGGTTTCCGAGGCCGACCGCAGCCCCGCTGGAGTTGATCCCCAGCATGTTGTAATCCGTGCCGTTGCTGTAGCTGGTGTTGTTGATGAAGTCGCTGGCCACGGTGTGGTGGTTGGCGTAGAAACCGGCGGCCCGGTTGAGGAACGCCACCGACTGCCGCACGGTGTGCTTGACGCCGCCGGAGACGTACACCCCGCCGTAACCGCCGGCCTTGAAGCCGTTGCCGTCCTGCGCCGCCGTGGTGGTCTGCGGCAGGTAACCGTTGCGCCAGGCCCACGAGTTCTCGATGGTCACCGACGAGTACGCGTTGATCAGGTCGAAGCCGTCGTCGGTGTTCCACCAGGCCCGGCAGCCGCGGAAGACGTTGCCCGGCTTGCCGGCCGGGACGTGCGCGCCGAAGCCGTCGGCGTTGGTGCCGGCCCCCGACGAGCTGTACGGGTCGTAGTTGTCGTGCGAGTCCGAGTTGAGCACCAGGTTGTTGCTGCCGTTCGCGATGAACAGCCCCGGCCCCATGTTGTTGTGCGTGTTGAGCTTCTCGAACGTGTTGCTGCTGCCGGAGATCCAGACCCCCCACGACTCGTGGTTGAGACTGTTGTTCTGGCGTACACCGACGATCTCGAAACCGCGCAGCGTGATCGAGCTGCCGGTGACGTCGAAGCCCTTGATCCGGCAGTTGACCCCGGTCATCCCGGCGAAGTTGAACTGCACCTTCTCGGCCGGGTAGTTGGCGTAGACGATGCCGCTCTTGCTCAGCGTGATCGCGTCGACCACCGCGGTCTGCGACGAGCAGCTGGTGGTCGCGGTGGTGTAGCTGTAGGTCCCGGCCCGGAAGTAGACGGTGTCGCCGGACGCGGCCGTGCTCTGCGCCTTCGCGATCGACTTGAACGGTGCCGACAGGGTGCCGGCGGCGCTGTCGCTGCCGCTGGGGGAGACGTAGTAGGTGCTGGCCGCGGACGCGTTACCGGCGACGGCGACGATTCCGGCGGCACCCGCCAGGAGCGCGACGGCGAGAAAGATACGGGTTTTCATGGTTACCTCAGGCTGTCGATCACGAGCTCGGCCATCTTCGTGGCGCCGTACTCGGAGAAGTGGGTGTTGTCGTTGACCCCGTCGGTGGCCAGGGTCAGGTAGAGCCGGCTCGATTCGGCCGGGCCCAGGCTTTCGACCAGCGCTTCGCTCTTGGCGGTCAGGTCGATGAGCGGCACGCCTTCGGTGGCGGCGACCGCGCGCATCTCGGCCGGCAGGTCCACGCCGAGCGAGTTGATGTGCAGGGCGGTGGGGGTCAGCTCGGTTCCGGAGAACAACCGCCGGACGGTTGGCGTGACCAAAATCGGAAAACCTTGCTTTGCCCGTACGCCGTTGATCAGTGCCGTGAGATCGGCCCGGAAGTTTTCTGCTGTGGTGGCCTTGTCGTTGTGCCCGAACTGGATCAGCACCGGGTCACCGGGCGCGATCAGCGGCTGCATGGTCGGGAACAGCGCCGGGTCGGCGAGGAAGCTGCCCGCGCTCTCCCCGGAGTCGGCGTAGTTGGCGACCACGATCCCGCGCGGCGCCCACTGCGTGATCATCTGGCCCCAGCCGGTGTACGGCGCGGTCGGCTGATCGCAGACCGTGGAGTCACCGGCCAGGTAGACGACCCGGGCCTTCCGCGCCGGTTTCACGGTCACCCGGCTGACGGCGGGGGTGGTGCCGTCGAAGGTGAGCGTCAGGCCGGGCGTGCCGGTGCCGCCCTGCCCGGTGGGCTGGCCCTCGGGTTCGCGGACGTTGACGGTCGCGCTGCGGGTGCCGGCCTCGCCCGGGGTGAAGATCCGGCGGCGGGCCTCGACGGCGAGCCCGGTCCCGGCGCCGATCGTCGCGGTGATGTCGTAGTTGCCCGGCGCGACGTCGTAGTGGCAGACGATCGGGGCGGTGCCGGTGCAGGCGGCGGGTGCCGCGTCGGCCGCCGCCGGGGCGACCAGGGCGACGGCCGCGCAGGTGACACAGGCGAGCCAGGACATGCCTCACTCCTTTGGTACGCACCGCAGGAGTGGGCCGATGGTGGGGGTCGGCTCGGCGGAAGGTTGCCCCCGAAGCTATATATCGAGATCTATGGATGTCAAACCGGCTTGGCGCCGATCTCCTCGGCCTCCGGACTCGACTGGTGCTTGCTTCGCAAGGCCGACCTCCTCCGGCGCCACGCAGGCGGTCCTCTCGCCCTCCTTTTCGGATACGGCGGGCTCGGGCGGTGGCCGGCGTCTTGGGCCGGGCCCGCCCGGATGCGGGCGCGCGGAGGGCGAGTGCCGGCCAGCGGGACCGAGTGTCGCGGGACCGGGCCTACGGCGTACTTATCACCGGATCTTTGATGTCGTTTATGCCGGCCAGGTGGGTGCGGATCTGATCGGCCTCGGGGAGGCCGAGAGTGGTGTAGCCGGCCAAGGCCTGCTCGAAGTGTGTCCGTGCCTCGTTTTGGTCGCCGAGCGCCTGATGGGCCTGGCCCAGACCCGCCTGGGCGCGGGCCCGCTGGGCGCCGGCGCCGATGTCGGTGGCGATGGTCAGGGCCTCGGTGTGGAAGGTGATCGCGTCGGCCGGCTCGGCGGCTTCGCCCAGGCCGTTCAGCGCCCACGCCTCGCCCTCCTGGTGGCCGGTCTCGCGGAAGATGGTCAGCGCCTGCCGGTGATAGTCGGTCGCCTGGTCGCGCCGGCCCAGGCGGGTGTGCAGTGCACCGAGGCTGTCCAGGGTGCCGGCCTCGCCGGGGCGGTTGCCCAGCTGCCGTTCCAGGATCAGGGCGTGGTCGAGGTGGTCGGCGGCCGGGCCGTACTCGCCGGTGCGCGTCTCCAACTCGCCCAGGGTGTGCAGGGCGATCGACTCGCCGCGCCGGTTTCCGGTCTCCCGGGCCAGTTCCAGCGCTTGGCGCAGGTGGTCGATGGCCTCCGGGAGGCGGCCCAGGCGTTCGGTGGCGAGGCCGAGGCCGTTCAGGGCGACCGCCTCGCCGGAGCGGTCGCCGCTCTGCCGGTAGAAGGTCAGCGCCCGGGCCATGTAGTCGACGACCGCCGCGTACCGGCCCGCCTGCAGTTCGATGCTGCCCAGGTTGAACAGGGTACGAGCCTGCCCGGACGGATTGCCGGTCAGCTGGAACAGGTCGTGGGCCTGCTGGAACTCCTCAGCCGCGGGGCCGGTGCGGCCCAGGCACAGGTGCGCGAAGCCCAGGCCGGCCAGGGCGTGCGCCTGCCCGGTGCGGTCGCCGCCGGCCCGGGCGACCCGGTGAGCGAGGCCGTGCAGGGTCAGCGCGTCGGTGTAGTAGCCGTTGTTCAGGTAGCGGGACAGGGTCTGCGCCAGCATGGTGGTCGAGCCGTGGCCGGCCACCGCGACCAGGGTGGGGCGTTCGGTGTCCAGCCAGCCGACGGCGGCGTCCGGGTCGGTCAGGTCGGGGCCCGGGGTGCCGGCCACCGAGAGCGGCGGGCGGCGGTGGGCCTCGGCCGGGTACAGCGCGTTCATCGCCGCCCCGGCGGTGGCCAGGAAGTGGTCGAACAGCCGGGTCAGCGCGGCCCGGCGGTCGCCCGGCGCGTCCTCGTCGTGGGCCCGGTCGGTGGCGTAGGCCCGGACCAGGTCGTGGAACGTGTACCGGCCCGGCGTGGACTCCTGCAGCAGATGGTCGTCGCGCAGTCCGGCCAGCCGGGTCAGCGCGGCCGGGAGGTCGGTGCCGGCCAGGGCGGCCGCGGCGTACCCGTCGAAGTCCTGCCCCGGATGCAGCGCCAGCAGGCGCAGCAGCCGTTGCGGCGCGGCCGGCAGGTCCTGATAGGACAGGTCGAGGCTGAGCTGCACGCCGGAGTCCATCCGGCGTTCGTCGCGGCGCTCGTCGAGCCGGTCGGCGTGGTCGGTCAGGGTCCAGCCCGGCGTCTTGCGGATGTGCCCGGCGATCAGGCTCAGGGCCAGCGGCAGGCAGCCGCAGCGCTCGGCGATCCGGGCGGCGGCGTCCGGGTCGGTGCCGGCCGGCACCCCCGGCACCGCGGCGGCCAGGAAGGCGAGGGCCTCCGGCATCGTGAACACGTCCACCGCGAGGTGGTCGGCCCGGCGCAGGTCGGTGAGGCGGTGCCGGCTGGTGATCAGGGTCAGACAGCCCGGCACCTCGGGCAGCAGCGGCCGGACCTGCTCGGCGGTGGCCGCGTTGTCCAGCACCACCAGCGCCCGCAGCCCGGCCAGCCGGGACCGGTAGGCGTCGGTGCGGGCGTCCAGCTCGAACGGGATGCGGTGGCCGGGCATACCGAGCAGGCGCAGGAAGCCGTCAAGAACGGCGGCCGGGTCGGCGGGCGGCTGGGCCGGGTCGGGATGGAAGCCGCGCAGGTTGACGAACAGCACCCGATCGAAGGTTTTTTCAAAAGCCAGCTGATGTCCGGCGTGGACGGCGAGCTGGGTCTTGCCGACCCCGGCCATGCCCTCCAGCGCCGAGATCACCACGGCGTCGCCGACCTGCGCGGCCGCCCGCAGCTGATCCAGATCGGCCACCCGGCCGGTGAAGTCGGGCAGGTCGGGCGGCAGCGAGTCCTGCACCCGCACCTGGGACACCGCCGCGATCTCGCCGCCGACCACCCGCAGCGACTGTCGCCACTGCGCGACATATCCGGCGTCCGGGTGCAGCGCCTCGACCACCGCGATGACCAGGTCGGTGTTCAGCCGCCGCCGGCCCGGCTGGAAGCAGCTGGCCACCGTCGACCGCCGGGCCAGCTCACCGGCCGGCCGCCCGGCGCCGGTCCAGGCCGCGTTGACCCGCTCCTTGATCATCTCGTACGACGGATCACCGCCCCAGATCTTCAACAGCCGCAGCCGTTCCACCAGGTCATCGACGTTACCGGCCGGCCCGGGGTCGGGCGGCGCCGCGAACGCATCCATGGGAATCGCCCCTCCGCAGGATTCGAGCCGTCCGAGACTATCGGGCACTAGCATCGGATCGTGTCTCGACGGGTCGCGCTCGCGCTGGGTTCCGGTGGTGCGCGGGGGTTTGCCCACATCGGGGTCATTCAGGTGCTCGACGAGCGGGGCTTCGAGGTCGTCACGGTCGCCGGCTCGTCGATGGGCGCCCTGGTCGGCGGGGTGATGGCGGCCGGGCGCCTGAAGGAGTTCACCGAGTGGGCGACCAGCCTCAAACAGCGCGACGTGCTGCGCCTGCTCGACCCGAAGTGGGCGCTGGCCGGCGTGCTGGCCGCCGACCGGCTGATCGACCACCTGGACAGCTTCCTGGACGACGCGCTGATCGAGGACCTGCCGATCCCGTACACCGCGGTGGCCACCGACATCACCAGCCGCCGCGAGGTGTGGTTCCAGAAGGGCCTGCTGCGCTCGGCGATCCGGGCGTCGATCGCCATCCCCGGCCTGATCACGCCGGTCGTCGCCGACGGCCGGGTGCTGGCCGACGGCGGCCTGCTCAACCCGGTGCCGATCGAGCCGACCGCGTCGGTCCCCGCCGACCTGACGGTCGCCGTCTCGCTGCTGGCCCGCCGCCCCGGCCACGAGTCGGCCGCCCCGATCCGCGCGGCGGCGAAGCGCACCCGCTCGGCCGACTGGCTGGGCCGCCTGCGGCACGCCCGAGCGGCCGAGCCGATGCCGCCCGAGATGCGTTTGAGCGACGTGATCATGAACTCGCTGGACGCGATGCAGGACATGATCGCCCGCTACCGCATGGCCGGCCTACCACCCGACGTGCACATAGCCGTCCCGGTGACGGCAAGCGGCGTCCTGGACTTCCACCACGCTGCCGCGATGGTCGCCCTGGGCCGAGAGCTGGCCACCAAGGCCTTGGACGACGCAGGCTATTAACTGCCTTTCCCAGTACGCCGTAGGCCCGGTCCCGTGGCACGCGGTCCCGCTGGGCGGCACTCACTCTCCGCGGGCCCGCATCCGGGCGGGCCCGGCCCAAGACGCCGGCCACCGCCCGCATCCGGGCAGGCCCGGCCCAAGACGCCCGCCGCCCGCGGTCTGCAGCCCGCGGGCTGCCTCGTGCCTCGTGCCGTGGCGCTGGGGCCTTGGGCGGCAGGAGCGCTGCGGAGCGGTGCGGGGTGCTTGCGTCGGGTGGACGGCGGCGTCACCGCTCCAGCCAGCCGTTGATTCAGGTGGGCGTCTCGCGTCCACGGGCCTCGAGTCCCGCCTCGTCTCGCGCTTCGCCTCGCCCGCCCGTTCCGCGATCAGCTTCAGATCTTGGAGCGGTTGAGCAACGAGCGGGGGGTGAAATTGACAAGATCTGACCTGCGTTGGAAGCTGGCGGGCGATTTATACGGCATGTCATGCTCTTCTGCTTGCGCAGGGCTCAGCAGGTGGGAGCGCTGTCCACCAAGCGGGACCATGCCTGCGATACGGGGCGCCGACTCAGGATCCGAGAGCGATGGTCCACCATGCGGAAGTCGTGAACGCGTGGACTGCAGCTGCAAATCGGCGGTGGGCTGGGCCGCGCCGCAACGGCTGAAGGTGCAGGGGCTTTCCGGCGGAGCGGCGTGTTTCGGCAGTCGGTCGACTCGGATTGGTTAGCGCGTCGCGGCGCTCGGGACGGGCAGCGCCCCGGCGTGTTGGGTCGGGTGCGTGCGTCGCGGCGCAGGGCGGTGTGGGCGGTGGGCCGGCGTGTTTGGTCGGGGTGCGTGCGGCGCGGCGCGCGGCGGGGGCGGGCAAATGCCAGCGTCTTGGGCCGGGCCCGCCCGGATGCGGGCGCGCGGAGGGTGAGCACCGCTCAGCGGGACCGCGTGCCACGGGACTGCTCCTACGGCGTATCCGAAAAGGAGCGTAAGCGGACCGCCCGGCGAAGCAAGCGTCAGTCCAGGCCCGTGTAGCGCCAGCGGAGGGTGGTTGTGCCGGTTTCGGCGCCGTCGTCGTAGACGGTTCTGGTTACTCGGATGCTGAAGCCGCCGTCGGTGCCTGGGCTGCGCGGGCCGGTCTCCGAGACGACCTTGCGCTTGCCGGTGCTGCCGTAGAGGGCGACCGTCACCGACGTGTCGGTGGTCGCCGTGCGGATCACCACCGGGGCCGCCGTGTCGTTGCGGATCACCTGGTCGATGTTGCCCCAGTCGAGGGTGGCCTCGCGGCCGGGCGGGTAGCGCGAGATGTACTTGCTGTGCGGCTGGTGCTTCAGGATCGGCAGGCCGGCGAACCAGGCCGAGTTGAACAGCGTGGTGGAGAACTGCGAGATGCCGCCGCCGATCTGGTCCTCCAGCTCGCCGGTCACGATCGCGGGGGCGGGCACGAAGCCGCGGTCGCGGGTGCGCTCGCCGACCTTCTCGTTGAGCGAGAACGTCGTGCCGGGGGCGATGACCGTGCCGTCGACGATCTTCGCGATCAGGTGGATGTTTGTTACCCGGGGCGCGCAGCAGGGGTGGTACGTGGTGAACGTGCCGATCAGCTGGTTCACGCCGGCCAGGTCGCCGCCGGGCGCGGTCGTGGTGCCGGCTACCGACGCTTCGGGCCGGCCGGCCTGGACCGCTGCCACCACGGCGGGAGCGGCCGAGGCCGGGTCGATGCTCCAGCCGGCGGTGCCCTCGGTGCGCTGCACGCCCTTGGTCGAGGAGGTGAACGAGGCGTCGCCCTTGGCCTCCAGCCGTGGCACCGGGGTGGCCAGCTTCACCACGGTGTCGGTGGCCGCCTCGCGGTGCGCGGACAGGGCCGCCCGCAGCTCGGCCGCGTCGGTGATGACGACCGCGTCGCCCGAGGCGGCGAACGCGGCGCGGACGGTCGCGGCGACGTCGAGGGCGAGGCCGGCCGCCACCGGATTGATGGTGAACGTCGCATCCGTCCCGGTGACCTGCACGGTGACCGGTTGCTCGACCCGGGCGCGCACCTGCGACTCGACCGCCGCCCGGACCTTCTTCTCGTCCAGCCCGCCGACCGGGACCCCGGCGATGGTCCGCCCGCTCGGCGTCAGCTCGGGCCGCCGCATCATCTTGATCGCGACCACCGCCCCCACGACGATCACGACAACGGCGACGATCAAAATCAGAAGCTTCCCGTACGGCTTCCGTCGGGCGACCGTGTATATGGCGCTAATGGTGCAACTCCGTCATGGCAAACGTGACGCAGTCGCGCCCTCGATCGAGTGATCATGCCAGCGACCGGCATCCATCGTCTGCGGTCGCGATCACAGCGTGACGTATGGCCAGTCTGTCGATGGCGTGCATTACTGAGAGTGATGGCCTTGTGTCTTTCCGTATCATGAGGCCATGAATGTCGCTGATTGGGCGCAGACTCTCTCCCTTCCGCTCGTCGCCCTGGCCCTCTTCGCGAGCGCGGTTCAAACGCGCGCCATGGTCCAGCAGACGCGATTCTCGGCCACCCAAAGCAGGCACGTTGCTGATTCGCTGGCGCAGAATGCGCAAATCGCGCTGACTCGGAACCAGACTGATCATCGCGCCGAGTTCTTTCGGGACGATCCTGAATTGCTCGAATGGTACCTCTCATCGCGAGGGTATCCGACGTCTGCGTACGAGAATAACAAGCGCAGCCTGTATGTCTTGACCAGGATGGATATTCACCAGTTGAACTTCTTGAACTATGAATCAGGATTCTTGGCGAATGAGTTCTGGGGGGCTTGGAAGAATGTCGTAGTCACGGATCTGGAAATACCGGAGTTCGCCGATCTGTGGCCGACGGTTCGGACGTTTTATGCGCCCGGTTTTGTGGCCTTCTGTGATTCTGTGTTGGCGGCTAGGGCTGCAAAGCCCACAAATGTGGCCACTGGCGGGCGCGTCCCGAAGTTGGCCTGAGGGGGCCAGCGGCGCAGCGAGCGCGGCCCGGGTCAACATCGAGTTATTCCTATGAAGCCAGTCTGATATGTGGGAACAGTATGTAATGCGGGTCACTTTTGCCTGGTGGAGTCAGCTGTATACACCTAAATTTCGTGCAGAAATCACCGCAAACGAAAGTCGCCCTCATGAATAACGCCATCAGCCGGCGTCGTGTTCTGACCACCCTCGCGGCCGCCTCCCTGGCCCTGGCCACCGCGGCCTGCGGCAACGATGACGACGCACCCGCCACCGGGGCCAGCGGCCAGGCCCTGACCAAGGTCAAGATCTCCCTCGACTGGACGCCCAACACCAACCACACCGGCCTCTACGTCGCCCAGTCCAAGGGCTTCTTCGCCGCGCACGGCCTGGACGTGGAGATCGTCCAGCCGGGTGACGCCGACCCGAGCACCCTGGTGGCCGCGGACAAGATCCCGTTCGCGATCAGCGCCCAGGAGTCGCTCACCCAGGCCCGCGCCGAGGGGGCCGGGCTGGTCTCGATCGCCGCGATCATCCAGCACAACACCTCCGGCTTCGGCTCGCCCAACGACCGCGGCCTGACCCGCCCCGCCCAGTACGCCGGCAAGACCTACGGCGGGTACGGCGGCCCGATCGAGGAGCCGCTGCTCAAGACCCTGGTCAAGGCGGACGGCGGGGACCCGGACAAGGTCAAGGTGGTGAACGTGGGCGACGCCGACTTCCTCACCGCCACCAAGAAGGGGATCGACTTCGAGTGGATCTTCTACGGCTGGGACGGGATCAACGCCGAGCTCAAGGGCCAGGCGCTGAACATCCAGTACGTCAAGGACTACGACAAGGCGCTCGACTTCTACACCCCGATCCTGATCACCAACGAGAAGCAGATCTCCAGCAACCCGACGCTGGTGAAGGAGTTCACCGCGGCGGTGTCCGAGGGTTACACCTACGCCGGGAAGAACGCCGCCGAGTCGGCCGAGATCCTGCTCAAGGCGGCCCCCGACCTCGACGCCGCCCTGGTCAAGAAGAGCCAGGAGTGGCTGAGCCCGCGGTACACCGACGACGCGGCGCGCTGGGGTGAGCAGAAGGACACGGTGTGGACCGACTTCTCGGCCTGGCTGTTCCAGCAGAAGGTGCTCAGCAAGGAGGTCGACGCGTCCAAGGCGTACACCAACGAGTTCCTGCCTGCGGCGTGACCACCCTGCGCAAGGCGCTGCCACCGGCGATCACGCTCATCCTGCTGATCGCCGGCTGGCAGCTCTACTGCACGGTCTCCGGCGTGGACACCTGGTTGCTGCCCAGCCCGAAGGACATCTGGGACGCCGCGGTCGAGCAGCGCTCGGTGCTCACCACGCACACCCTGGCCACCGCCGAGCTCACCCTGTACGGCTTCGCCGCCGGGGTGGCGGCCGGCCTGCTCATCGCGGTCGTGCTGCACCTGGTGCCGTTCCTGCGGGCCGCGGTCTACCCGCTGCTGGTGATCAGCCAGAACGTGCCGACCATCGCGATCGCGCCGCTGCTGGTGGTCTGGCTCGGGTTCGGGCTGGCGCCCAAGCTGGTGGTGATCATCCTGGTCTGCTTCTTCCCGGTGGCCGTCGCGACGCTGGACGGGCTCGGGCGCAGCGACCCCCGGATCGCCGATTACCTGCTGATGAGCGGCGCCTCGCGCGGGCAGTTGTTCGCCAAGCTGCAGTGGCCGAACGCGCTGCCGACGATGTTCTCCGGGCTGAAGATCGCGGCGACCTACAGCGTCTTCGGCGCGATCATCTCGGAGTGGCTCGGCAGCGACAAGGGCATCGGCCACTACATGATCGTGCAGAAGTCGGCGTTCCGGGCGGACCGCCTGTTCGTCGCGATCGTCATCGTGATCATCCTGGCCCTGCTGGTGTTCGGGCTGGTCCTGCTGGTGGAGAGGCTGGTTGTTCGTCGTGAGCGCTGACGCCCTGAGCGTTACCGGCTTGAACCACAGTTTCCAGGATCTCGAAGTCCTGAAAAATCTGGACATTTCGGTTGGTCGTGGTGAGTTCGCCTCCATCGTCGGGCCGAGCGGATCCGGCAAGAGCACGCTCTTTCACCTGATCGGCGGCGTGCACACCCCGTCGTCCGGAACCATCGAGATCAACGGCGAGCCCGCGCGACGAGGCCGCATCGGCTACATGCCGCAGCAACCGGCCCTGATGCCCTGGCGAACCATCGAGAAGAACGTCGTCCTGGCCCGTGAGATCGCCGGGAAATCGGATCTCGCACTGGCCCGGGACTGGCTGGAGAAGGTGGGGCTCGGTGATTTCAAGCGGTCCTACCCGCACCAGCTCTCCGGCGGCATGCAGCAGCGGGTCGCCTTCCTCCGCGCCCTCATCTCCGACCAGGAACTGCTCTGCCTCGACGAGCCGTTCAGCGCCCTCGACGCGATGACCCGCGCCGAGATGCACCGCTGGCTGCTGGACATCTGGGAGGCCAACCGCCGGGCCGTCCTGTTCGTCACGCACAACATCGAGGAGGCACTCCTGCTCTCCGACACCGTCTACGTCTTCTCGCACCGCCCGGCCACGGTCCTGGAAAAGGTCACCGTGCCGTTCGACCGCCCACGCCGCGGCACCGTCGTCGACGACCCCGAGTTCGTCAAACTGCGCCGCCGCCTCACCGATCTCCTGACAGGTAACCCCCGATGAGCCTGACTCACCTGCGCGTGATGCTCGAGTACTTCCACCCCTGGACCAACGCCGCCGGCCTCTACGTGGCCAGCCGCAACGGCTGGTACCGCGACGCCGGCCTGGACGTCGAGCTGACCGTCTTCGACGCGCTGCGCGGCGACACCCTCGAACACCTGGCCCGCGGCGAGGTGCACCTGGGCGTCTTCCCGACCAACCGGCTGCTGGTCCGCAGCGCCGCCGGCCAGCCGCTGCAGGGCGTGGCCTCGATCAACCACCGGGGGATGGAGACCATCCAGACCGTCGCCGGCCGCGGCATCGCCCGCCCACGCGACCTGGAAGGCAAGCGGCTCGCGCTCAACCCGACCCCACGCGGCGTAGCCATGGTCCGGCACCTGGTCGCGGCGGACGGCGGCGACCCGGACGCGGTGGTGCTGGTGGACAGCGGTCACCGCGAGCTGAGCGTGGACGACATCGCGGCCGGCACGGTCGACGCGACCTTCGGCGGTTATTGGGCCTGGGATGCGCTCTTCGCCCAGCTGCCCGGTTCGCAGCGGATCGTGTGGCCGGTGGACGAGATCGGCGCGCCGCCCTATCACAGCTATCTGCTCGGCACCGGTCCGGCGCTCACCGACCCGGCCCTGCTGGACACGTTCCTCCAGGTCACCGCACGCGGCTATCGCGCCGCCACGGATGATCCGGCGGGCACCCTCGACGTACTGGACCGGGTGATCCCGTACTTCCCGCGGGCGATCCTGGCCCGCTCCCTGGAGTTGATCGCGCCGACCTGGTGGCACGGTGAGCAGTGGGGCGAGATCCGGGAGGACCTGATGACGCCGTACACCGCCTGGCTCGCGCAGAATGCGATCCTGCCCGCGGACTTCGACTGGCGCCAGGCCGTTCGCGCGGCCTCCGCGCCGGTCCGGGCGCTGCCGCGATGACCGGTCCGCTTCTCGGTCCCGCCGATTTGGCCGTACGCGGTGAGAGCGTTCTCGTCCTCGACGCCACGGTGGAGCTGGCCGCCGCGCGACACGACGGCGACCACACCTCGGTCTCCGGCCTGGCCGGTTGGCAAGAGGCGCACATCCCCGGCTCCCGGCACGCCGACCTGCTGAACCTGCTCAGCGACCCGGCGGCCGGCTACCACTTCGCGGCCCCGGAACCAGCCGTGCTGGCGGCCGCACTGTCCGCGCTGGGCGTGCGCGACGGCGTCCCGGTCGTCACCTACGACCGCAACGGCGGCATGTGGGCGGCCCGGCTGTGGTGGCTGCTGGACTGGCTCGGCGTAGAGGCCTACGTCCTGGACGGCGGCTTCGCCGCCTGGCAGTCGTCCGGCCTCCCGGTGTCGTCCGACTCAGCGGATTCCGCCAGGCCTGCGGCGCCTTCGGCGTCCGCGCGTAGCGAGGCGGTGCCGCGGGCGGGCGGGCGGCTGACCGCGCGGGTGCGGGATGGGCGGTGGATCGGGAAGAGCGACATCCAGGCGTGGCTCGAGGGGGAGGTGGAGGCGACCCTGGTCTGCGCTCTCAACCCGGAGGCGTACGCCGGGGAGGTGCCGACCCGCTACTCGCGCCGGGGGCACATTCCGGGCAGCGGGAACCTGCCGGCCCGGTCGCTGGTCGGGGCGGACGGCCGGTTCCTGCCCGAGGCTGAGCTGCGGGCCGCCCTCGGCGGGCTCGCCGACGATCCCGACCCGGTGTGGATCTACTGCGGCGGGGGGATCTCGGCCACGGTCGTCGCGCTCGCGCTGACCGTGGCCGGCCGGCCGGACGTGGCGATCTACGACGGCTCCCTCGAAGAGTGGTCGGCCGATCCCGCGCTGCCGCTGGAACTCGGGCGGCCGGCGTGAGCGCCGACGGTGTGGCTCCGGTCGGCGGCGTGCGTGTCGCGCTGGGGGATGGGGTGCGGGAGCTGGTGGATGGGCCGGAGTTTGCGGTGCTGTCCACCAGTGAGCCGGATGGGAGTGCTCAGCTTTCGGTGATGTGGGTGGGGCGGGACGGGGACGAGCTGCTGATGGCTACCAAGGGGGCGCGGCGCAAGGTGCGCAACATCCGGCGGGATCCTCGGGTGACCGTGCTGCTTTACGACCGGGGGCGGCCTACCCGGTATGCCGAGATTCGCGGGACCGCCCGGGTTACCGACGAGGACGCTCGGGCACTTGTCGACCGGCTGGCCCGGAGTTACACCGGGGCGGATCACCTTGTCGACGACCAGGAATCCGACCGGGTGGTTCTGCGGATCACGGCTGAGCGGGTGCTGTACGTCCCATGACCGACAACTGGCTGGCCGGAGCCGTCGAGCTGGTCGTCACCTGGGCCCGGAACCGGGAACCCGCCGCCGGGGCGCGGCGGGTGCTTGCCGTCGAAGGGCGGTCGGGGTCGGGGAAGACCACGCTCGCTCGGGCGGTGGCGGAACGGCTCGGGGCGCCGCTCATTCACATGGACAACCTCTATGCCGGGTGGGACGGGCTCGACCAGGGGGTTACCGCGCTGCGCGACTGGGTGCTGGTTCCGCTCGCGGCCGGGAAGGTGGCCAGTTGGCGGCGGTGGGACTGGGCCGGGGATCGCTATGCCGAAGAACATCCGGTGCCCGACGCGGATTGGCTTGTGGTCGAGGGTGTCGGTGCGGGTGGGTCGGTGCTCCGGCCGTACATCAGCGGGTTGGTTTGGTTGGAAAGCCCCGATGCGGTGCGTAAGCGGCGGGCCCTGGCCCGGGATGGGGAAACCTATGCGCCGCATTGGCGGCGGTGGGCGGAGCACGAGGACGCGTTCTACGCGGCCGAACTAGTCCGTGAACGGGCGGACCTGATCATCGAGAACGAGGAACCATGCGCATCCACCTGAACGGACTGCGGCAGTCCACCGTCGGGCACACCGCCATCGGGCTGTGGCGGCACCCGGACAGCCAGGCCCATCGTTATCGGGACCTGCGCTATTGGGTGGAGACAGCGCAGATTCTGGAACGCGGGAAGTTCGACGCATTGTTCGTCGCGGATGCGCTGGGGCCGCTCGACGTCTACCAGGGCAGCGTCGATGCCGCGCTGCGCGACGGCATCCAGACGCCTACCGATGACCCGCTGCTGCCGATCAGCGCGATGGCGGCGGCGACCCAACATCTTGGTTTCTCGGTCACGGTCTCCTCTACGTACGAATTGCCGTACGCCTTTGCCCGCAAGATGACCACCCTCGATCACCTCACCGACGGGCGGATCGGGTGGAACATCGTTACGTCTGCGCTGGACAGTGCCGCTCGGAATCTTGGGCTGGATAAGCAACTGGCGCACGACGACCGGTATGCCAAGGCCGAGGAATTCATGGAGGTCGTCTACAAGCTGTGGGAGGGCAGCTGGGCGGATGACGCGGTGGTCCGCTCCGGCGACGTGTTCGTCGATCCTTCTCGGGTGCGGCCGATTCAGCATGACGGCGTGCACTATCGGGTGCCGGGGATCGCTCTCTCCGAGCCGGGGATTCTGCGGACGCCGGTGCTCTACCAAGCTGGGACCTCCCGAGTTGGGCGGGCCTTCGCGGGGCGGCACGCTGAAGGCGTCTTTCTCTCCGCCTATCTGCCGTCGATGGCTCGGACTCTGGTCGACGGGGTGCGGGCCGAAGCGGTGGCGGCTGGGCGGGATCCGGCGGCGGTCAAGTTCTTTGCTATCGCCACCGTGATCGTCGCTGAGACCGATGCTGAGGCGCGGGCCAAGCTGGCCGACTATCAGCGCTATGCCAGCGTTGAGGGGGCGCTTGCCCGGTGGAGCGCGCTGATGCACATCGACCTGTCCGCGCTTGATCTCGACAAGCCCCTCGAATATGTGGAGACCGACGGGATTCGCGGCATGGTCGAGCTGTTCACCACCCTTGACCCCTCGCGGACCTGGACTCCTCGGGCTATTGCCGAGTTCGTGGGGGTGGGCGGGGGCGGGCCGGTGATCGTGGGCAGCCCTGCCACGGTCGCGGATGCGCTGGAGCGCTGGGCCGACGAATCCGGTGTGGACGGTTTCAACATCGCCGATCCGGTGCCGCCGGTTACCTTCCGGGATTTCGTCGACCTCGCTGTGCCGGAGCTGCAGCGGCGTGGGCTTACCCGCACTTCGTACTCGGGCAGTACGTTGCGGGAGCACTTCTACGGGCCGGGCGTTACCCGGGTCCGTGACGATCATCCGGCTGCGGCTTACCGCTTCAGCTAGGGGTTGCTCTTTCGCTGTCCTCTTGCGCTGGGCGGTGGGACGTTTCGGTCGCGCTGGGACGGTGGTGGGCCGGGGGTGACCAGGCTGGGCGGTAAAGCATCTATGCCCTGCCTGGTCACCCCCGGCCCACCACCTTGCGTGGGGGCACGCTGCGGGTTCGTCTTTGGTTCTGCGCTGCTGGGGGCGTGGCTGGGCTGAGCGGTCCCCTTGCTGGTGGTGGTCGGGCTGCCGCGTTGTGGTGGCGGTGGGGATTGCGTCGGGCAGGCCGGGCTGGGGTGGTGGTCAGGCGAACATTCCGCGCCGGTTGCGGCGGTTGGGTTGGCCGTATTTGCGCGCTTGGCGGCTTGGTTGCGGCCCGCAGCTCCGAGATCTAGGCGGTTCGGCGGGCTTGGCTGCGATCTTGGAAAGTTTGAGCACTCAGCGGAGGGTCGAATCGACAAGTTCGCGGCTCAGCGGGCCCCTCGCGCGGCGTTCGGCCGGATATCGGGTTTTTGTTTGGGCGCGCGCCCGGATTGCGGGCTCGGGGGCTCTGTTTTGGCACAGGCGCTCTGATATGTGGGAAGCGCAGTCCTTGAAGGCCGGAACCAGAACCGCTGCTGCTGTCGTCGGCGATGTCGCTGGCACCGGCGGGGTGGGGGCTTGGGCTTTGGTGGTCTCGGTGGGTGGCTGGGTTGGGCTTTCCTGGGGGGCTGGGGTGGAGTCATTTGGACGGCCTTTTGGGCAAGCGTCCATCTTGGTCTTGTCGGGGTGCGGGGGACGGTCGATGCTGGGTGCCGGTCGTCGGTGCGGCCGTGTCGGATCGGAGGGGCTGGGCCGCGATGACCTATGGGCTGGGGGTGGACCTCGGGACCACCTGGACTGCGGCTGCCGTGCGGCGCGGTGACCATGTGGAAGTCCTGCGGCTTGGTGGGCGGCGGCCGGAGATTCCTTCGGTGATCTTTCTGGCCTCGGACGGGGCGGTGGTGGTCGGTGAGGCCGCTGTGCGCCGTGGTGAGCTGGAGCCTGGGCGGGTGGCTCGGGAGTTCAAGCGGCGGATCGGGGATCCGGTGCCGCTGCTCGTCGGGGGGTCGCCCTATCCCGCGCATGCGCTGGTCGCGCGACTGCTGGAGCACGTGCTCGCGGTCGCTGCCACCGTCGAGCAGGGGGCGCCCTCGTTGGTGGTGCTCACCTGCCCGGCCAACTGGGGGCCTTACAAGCGTGACCTGCTGGAACAGGCGGCTCGGCTGGCTGACTCGCCTCGGGTGGTGTTGCGCAGTGAGCCGGAGGCGGCGGCGGTCTCGTATGCGGCCGGCGAGCACATGGCCGACGGGGACATCGTGGCCGTCTATGACCTGGGTGGTGGCACCTTCGACGCGGCGGTGCTGCGCCGTGGCGCGGGCGGGTTCGAGTTGCTCGGTGCGCCTGAGGGGATCGAGCAGCTTGGCGGGATCGACTTTGACGAGGCGGTCTTTGACCATGTGACTCGGGTTCTGCCGGCTGAGCGGCTCGCGGGGGACGATCCCGACCTCGTCGCCGCGCTCACCCGGCTGCGGCGCGACTGCGTGGACGCCAAGGAGGCGCTCTCCTTCGACACCGAGGTGATGATCCCGGTGGCGCTGCCGGGGTTGCACACCCGGGTGCGGCTTACTCGGCGCGAGTTCGAGGCGATGATCGCGCCGGCGCTGCAGGAGACGGTGCGGGCGCTGACCCGGGCGTTGCGGTCGGCCGAGGTCGGCCCGGACCGGCTGCGGGCAGTCCTGCTGGCCGGCGGGTCGTCCCGGATACCGCTCGTGGGGGCGCTGGTGGCCGAGGCGTTCGAACGGCCTGTCGTGGTCGACCCCGACCCGGAACACAGCATCGCGCTCGGCGCAGCCCGCCTGACCAGCCGCACCCCGCCACCCCCGCGACCGATAGCGCCCACCGCCGCCCCGGCGCCGGCGCAGCCCGCGCGGCCCGAGGCGGCCACCACTAACCCGGTGTCCGTTCCAGCTCCGGAGTCGTCGGCCGTGCCGGCGTCGCCGCCTGCGCGGCCTGTGGCGTTCACCGCTGGCCGGGCGCCGATCCCGGGTCTGACATCGTCGGCCGGCCCGGCACTGCCGTTGCCGGTGCCGGTCGAGCCGCCACCCACGTTGCTGGAGCCCTCGAGCCCGCCGTCGGTGATACCGGAGGCCGCGGAGCCGAGGCCAGCTGCCGAGCCAGGACCGACCGCTGAGCACAAGCCGACCGCTGAGCACAAGCCGGCCGCTGAGCTCAAGTCGGCTGCTGCGCCCGCGTCGGCTGCTGAGCTGGGGGCGGCCGTTGAGGCGGGGCGGATGGGTGGGCGGCGGGTTCGGATGGTGGTTGCGGGGGTGGCGGTTTTGGTGGTGGCGGTGGGAGCGTCGGTAGCCGTGCGGCTGCTTCGGGCCGACGGTGAGCCCGGTGCGGTGCCCCCGGCCAGCGCCAGCGCCTCGGCGCCGGGGTGCGGGTTTGCCGAGGAATTTGACGGGGCTGTGCTTGACCCGGCCTGGGAGCGCAATCGGGCTGACCTTGCCGTCACTGTCAGCGGTGGGGCGGCTGACCTTGATGCGCCGGACGGTACCGACATCTATCAGGGCAACGTCACGGCTCAGATGCTGCTGCGGCCGATTGCCGGGGACTTTGTGATCGAAGCCGCCATGGAGGTGTCGCCGGCCGTGTTTTATCAGGGGGCGGGGCTGCTGCTGTGGAATTCGCCGGTCAGTTACGTGCGGATCGAGCGGGCCTTTGGTGAGACCGGGACCGTTGGGTTCGAATACCGGGACGGTGGGGCGCACCAGTGGGTGCACGGGCCGCTGCCCAGCCAGCGGCCGATCAAGACCGGCGCCACCCGGCTCGTGCTGCGGATGGTTCGGGCGGGCGGCACCATCACCGGGTCTTGGCGGCCGGCTGACAAGACCGCGTTCACCGAGTTGGCCACGGTGAAGATGACGCTGCCGGAGACGGTGCGGGTCGGGGTGTCCGCGCTCAACCGCGCTCAGTTCGGGGCCAAGCCCACGCCGTTCCACGCCCGCTACGAGCGGATCACGGTGACCTGCTGACGGCGGATCACTCCCGGATCGCTACCGAAATCCTCATGGTCGCGCGGGACCGGCCGAATGAATCCTCGACCGGATCCCCCCGTCGTGAGGTGCTTCAACCATGATTGCGTCGGTCTCTGCCATCACCGAACTGCCCGCCATCGGCGCGCCGATGTTCCTCGTCCTGGGCGAGGGAGTGAACTTCCGGTCCCGGCTCGAGTCCGTGGACGGGGACACCTTCACCGTTGCCGCGCCGCTCGAGACCGCGGACCCGGCCACGCTGGTGGCCGGTCACCAGTTCGATGTCTTCTGGGCGCCGCCGCGTACCCGGATCGTGCTTCCCACCCGCCTGATCTCGGTCTCCGATGAGGCTCCGTTCCGGTGGACCCTGGCCCCGGTGGAGGCGCCGCGGCAGAGCAACCGGCGCGAGTACGTCCGGGGCGGTGGCGGCGCGGCCGTCCGGATCTCGGCCGGTGAGCACGAGGTCGACGGTGCCCTGCTGGACATCAGCGAGGGTGGCCTGCGCTGCTGGATCGACATGCCGGTGGCGCTGAGCCCGGGGGACCACCTGCGGGCCGCGGTCTGGCTCGGTGAGGCCGGCGAGGTCGAGCTGAGCGGCACCATCCTGACGGTCCGGGAGGCCCCGCACGGCGACCCCGGGCGGCACGTCGTGCTCACCTTCAACACCGAGGAGAGCCTGGCCCAGGTGATCCGGCTGTACGTGATGACCTGGGAGATCAACGAGCGCCGGCTGCACCAGGAAGCTGCCTGATCCGATGAGAGCGTTGCGGCGAGATCCGGTGCTGCTGGCGCTGTTCGCCGTGACGCTGCTCAGTTTCGTACTGTTCGGGGTGTTCGAGGGCGACCGGGTACGGCAGATCCAGGTGCTCTGGGCGGTCCAGGTGCCGATGGACCTGGCCCTCGCCTACGGGGCGTGGCGGCTGCGGCTGCTCGCCCCGCAGTACCGGCGGTTCTGGTCGGCGATCGCGTTCGCCGGCTGCTCGTTCAGCGTCGGCGACAGCTTCCAGACCCTGAACGTGCTGTTCGATCCGGGTGGGGCGTCGACCGACGGCGGAACCGTGCAGTCGGCGTTCTTCATCGTCGGGATGTTCAGCAACGTCCTGGCCTGCCTGCTCTTCCCGCAGGGCCTGAAGACCGGCCGGGAGAAGCTGGTGTTCTGGCTGGACGCCACGACTGTGCTGGTCGCGGGCGGCGTGACGGCCTGGTGTTTCGCGGTCAACGGGGCGGTCGAGCAGCAAGACCGGGTCACCGCCACCATCACCGCCGCGCTGGTCGTGGTGGGTGCCTTCTCGGCCACCAAGGTGGCGTTGGTGCCGCGGCCGCCGATGGCCCGGTTCGCGGCCTGGCCGATGGTCGCGGCGCCGGTCGTGCAGGGCATCGCGGCGTTCCTTCCGGGGCCGTTCCAGCTGCAGAACCACTACTACGTCTTCATGGTGCTGCTGCTGCCGTCGCTGCTGATCGCGGTCGGCCCACGGATCCAGGAGACGCTGGCCCGGACCGAGGGACCGGCGGGAACGGCGCGACGCAGGCCGTACAGCCTCCTGCCGTACGGCATGATCGGGTTGACCTTCGTCGTTTTTCTGTTGGTTTTGCCGGAGCACACCTCGGCGCGGCTGTGGGGTGCGACCCTGGGCGCGGTGGTGATCACCGGCCTGGTCTGCGGGCGGCAGCTGATTGCCTTCCAGGACAACGTGATGCTGGTCCGGCGGCTCGACGTCGCGGTCGACCGGCTCACCGACCAGGAGACGATGCTGCGCGAGCAGGCCTCCACCGACGGGCTCACCGGGCTGGCCAACCGCTCCCGTTTCACCGAGGAGCTCGGCTTTGCACTGATCGGTTCGCCCGCCGTGCTGCTGATCGACCTGGACGACTTCAAGTCGGTCAACGACACCATGGGCCACGCGGCCGGCGACGCGCTGCTGGTCGAGGTGTCCGAGCGGCTGCGCGCGGCGGTGCGCGACCACGATCTGGTGGCCCGGCTCGGCGGCGACGAGTTCACCGTGCTGCTGCCGAACGGCGGAGCGGCCGGCGCGGAGCGGATCGCCGCGGACATCCTGCGCCGGCTGGGCGAGCCGATGACCCTGGAGGGGCGGATCATCGCCACCCGGGCCAGCGTCGGCGTCGCCTGCGCCCGCCCCGGCGACGAGTCGTCGACGCTGATCAGCCACGCCGACATCGCGATGTACGAGGCGAAGCGGCGCGGCAAGAACACCTGCGTGCACTACAGCGACGAGATGGGCGCCCGGATCGCCGACGAGGCCGAGCTGGTGCGGGAGCTGGGCACGGCGGTCGACGCCGATGAGTTCATGCTGCTCTACCAGCCGATCGTGCGCCTCGACGACCTGCGGATGACCGGGGTCGAGGCACTGATCCGGTGGAACCACCCGACCCGCGGCCTGGTCTCGCCGGACGACTTCATCCCGCTGGCCGAGCGGTCCGGGCACATCGTGTCGATCGGCGCCTGGGCGCTGCGCGAGGCGACCCGGCAGGCCGCCTGCTGGCGGGCGGAATACCCGGCCGCCGACCACCTCACGGTCAACGTCAACGTGGCCGGCCGGCAGCTGCGCACCAGCGGTTTCGTCGACGAGGTGGCCGCCGCGCTGTCCGACGCCGGTCTGCCCGCGAGCAACCTGAGCATCGAGGTGACCGAGACCGCGGTGCTCGACGACGAGGAGTCGGCCGAGGCGATGCTGCGGCTGCGTGGCCTCGGTATCCGGCTGGCCCTGGACGACTTCGGCACCGCGGCGTCCTCGCTCGGGCTGCTGCTGACCGTCCCGGTGACCACCCTGAAACTGGACCGCTCGTTCGTCGAGTCGATCACCACGGCCGGCCGGCCGCGGGCGGTCGCCACCGCGGTCAGCCAGATGGCGACGGCGCTGGAGTTCTCCTCGGTCGCCGAGGGCATCGAGACCGACGAGCAGCGGGAGATGATCCACAGCCTCGGCTACCAGTACGGCCAGGGCTACCTGTTCGGCCGTCCGCTGCCGGCCGGCGAGGTCGGCGACCGGCTGGCCGCGATGTCGCACACCCCGGTGGCCTGAGCGTTCGCACCATGCGCCAATGGATCTGAAATGGCATGACTTTTGGCGGGTCACCGGATCATGCACCCGGGTGGCATCGTGATTTCCCGTATTTAAGTTCATCACTTAGATCACACGGGGGATCGCATGTCACTTCTGGCGATGACGCGCGCCCGGAGAACGCGCCTCGGCGTGGCTCTGGCTCTCAGCGCCGTACTCTGCCTGCCCTTCGGGGTTTCCGGGCCCGCCTATGCGCGGGCGCTTGACAAACCGAAAGTGCCGGTCGCGCCGCCCGGGCGCGGGCCGGTCGACCGGCCGCTGCCGGCGAACGCGGTGGCCCGGCACGAGCTGCCGCCGGCCGTGCCGCCGGGCATTCCGGCGGCCGGTAAGGCATTTGAGAAGAAGCTCGTGCAAAAACTGGCGGCCGACCCGGGCGCCGCCACCGATGTGCTGCTGCGCCCCGGCTTCGAGCTCGACGACACCTCACTCGTGGTGTATTTCGACGTGCCCGATCCGGGCGTCGAGAGCTGGGCCTCCTGGATCGCCACGGTCTACGACCCGGAGGGCGGCACCGCGCAGGAGTCCCGGCCGCTGACACCGGCCGACGCTGTCGTCTGTGCCACCCCGCGCGAGTTCTGCCGCAGCTTCGGGGTGACCGACGGCTGGGCGCTGACCGCCGACCATGGCTACTTCGTGACGATCACCGCCACCCTGGCCGACGGCACCCAGGCGGTCTCGGCCGCGTCGCCGACGGCCAAGGCACGCACCACCAAGACGCCACCCGCGTTGCCGGCTGCCCAGGCTGCCGGCTGCTCGTGCGGTAATGCGCTCGCGCCCAGCACCGGCGGCCAGCTGATCCGGGGGACCGGCATCAACACCGGCACCGGGGCTTTCACGCTCTCCGCGTCCGACCTGGCGATGGCCGGGTTCGGCCTGCCGTTCCAGGCACGCCGCACCTACTCCTCGGTCAACGCCACCGCCGGCTCGATGGGCGTCGGCTGGTCGTGGACGCTCGACCTGCGGGTGGTGCCGCCGGCCGAGGGGGTCACCGCGGTGACCGTGCGGGCCGAGGACGGCGCCCAGGTGACGTTCGCCCGCGCCGACGACGGCTCCTACGTCCGGCCGCCCGGGGTCCGCTCCACCCTCAAGGCGGTCGACGGCGGCTGGCAACTTGTCACGCCCGACCAGGTCACCTACGCGTTCGACACGTCCGGGCGGCTGACGAGCGTGCGCAACTCGCGCGGGCTCGGCCTGACCATCGCGTACACCGCGACACAGTGGACGGTCACCGACGCGGCCGGCCGCAAGGTCACCGTCAGCCTCGGCACCGACGGGCTGATCAGCAAGATCGCCCTGCCGGACGGCCGCAAGACGCAGTACAAATACAAGTCGGCCCGGCTGACCGAGGTCACCGACGCCGAGGGCAACACCTGGAAGTTCGGCTACACCGCCGGGCTGCTCACCACGATGACCGACCCGGAGAAGCGGGTCCAGGTGACCAACACGTACGCCGGCGGCCGCATCTCCCAGCAGGCCGACGCGCTGGGCGCGGTGACCAAGACGGTCTGGGACGCCGGTAAGCAGCAGGCCATCACCACCGATCCGGACGGGGTGCGGTACTTCGACACCTACCGCGGCAACGTGCTGGTCTTCTCGCAGAACGGCAACGGCGACACCATCAATCAGCGGTACGACGAAAGCCTCGACCCCAACCTCAGCGTCGACCCCCAGGGCAACCAGCTGAGCAGCACCTTCGACGGCAGCGGCAACCTCACCACCAGCACCGCGCCGGAGCCGTTCGGGTTCACCATCGCCAACACCTACGACACCCGCAACAACCTGACCGAGCACACCGACGCGCTCGGTCACACGGTGTCCTACGGCTACGACGCGTTCGACCAGCTGCAGACCATCACCGACGCGCTGGGCGGGCAGACCGTGCTGAGCGTCGACGACCGCGGCCTGATCACCGCGTCGGAGGACCCGCTGCACAAGGTCACCCGGATGACCTACGACGCCTTCGGCAACCTGCTGACCCGCACCTCGCCGCTCGGCGAGAAGACCCTTTACGCGTACGACCTGGTCGGCCGGCCGACCAGCACGACCGACCCGCGCGGCAGCCTGACCGGCGCCAAGCCGGCCGACTTCACCACCCGCTGGGTCTACGACGACCTGGACCGGCTGCGCAAGACGTTCGCGCCGGGCAAGGCGGACCCGGCCGAGTCGGTCTACGACACCGTCGGGCAGCTGGTCAAGACCATCGACCCGCTGGGCAACGAAACCTCCAACAGGTACGGCAAGGTGCTCAGCCAACTGCAGTCGACCACCGACCCGGAGGGCAACACCAGCAGCTACACCTATACGGCGGCGGGCCGGCAGAAGTCGTCGACCGATGCGGCCGGCGGGCGCACCACCTATGCCTATGACGTTCGCGGCAACCTGGCGTCGACCGTGTCGCCGCGCGGCAACGTCAAGGGCGCCAACCCGGCCGACTTCACCACGACGTACACGTACGACTTCAACAACAACCTGATCCGTACGTCGCACCCGTACCCCGGCGGGGGTTTCGTCAGCATCGACTCGCGATTCGACGAGTTGAACCGGCTGATCGCGCGGATCGACCCGTTCGGCGCGACCACCCGCACGCGGTATGACAACAACGGCAACGTGTCGGCCACCGTGGACGCCACCGGGCGCACGCTGACCACCGACTACGACGCCCTGGACCGGCCGACCGCGACGCACAGCCCGGCCGGCGGCACGTCCGTGCAGGAGTACGACCTGGCCGGGCACCTGATCAAGAGCACCGCGGCGGCCGGCGGGTCGACCACGTTCACCTACGACGACGACGGCAACCTGGTCACCTCGGTGGACGCGCGGGGCAACGAGCCGGGCGCCGACCCGGCCGCTTACACCACGCGATACGCCTACGACGTGGCCCGCAACCAGGTCTCGGTCACCGACCCGCTGGGCAACGCGGTGCGCACCGCCTATGACGCCAACAACCGCACGGTCACGGTGACCGACGCGAACGCGCACACCGCCAAGTACGGCTACGACGACGGCGACCGGCTGCTGAAGGTGACCGGCCCGGACGGCGGGGTCACCGGTTACGCGTACGACCGGAACGGGCGCTCCACGGCCCGGGTCGATCCGAATGGGCACGTCAACCGGTATGCGTACGATGTGCTGGGTCGTTTGATCTCTTCGATTGATCCTCTCGGGCGGCAGGGCACCTACCGGTACGACGCCGAGGGGCACGCGATCGCCTCGGTGGTTCCGGGTTCGGCCGACGTCACCGCGCGCACGATCAGCACCACCTACGACATCCTCGGCCGCCGGGTCGGGCAGGACGTCGGTGGCACCCTGATGTACGCCTGGGGCTACGACGCCCGCAACCAGACGACCAGCATGGCCGACCAGGCCGGGCTGCGCCTGCAGAACTACGACGAGGCCGGCCTGCTCACCTCGGTCACCCGGGGCGGCCAGACCTACTCGTACGGGTACGACCTGAACGGCAACGTCACCACCCGGACCTGGCCGGACGGCACCAAGGTCGGCTCCAGCTTCGACGCCTCGAACGAGCTGACCGGGCTCACCGTGCAGGGCGGGGTGGCGGGCAGCCAGCAGGCCGCCTACGGCTTCGACTACGACGCGGCCGGCAACCTGTCCCGGACCACCTATCCCGGCGGCGGGCTGGTCACCGACCGTGGTTATGACACGGCCGGACGGCTGGTCGACGTGCACAGCCACGGCGACGCCGGGACGGTGGCCCGTTACCAGCTGACTCGCGACGGGTCCGGCAACCCGACCGCGATCACCACTACCCGAGCCGCGGCCCAGACCGTCGACTACACCTATGACAAGTCGGATCGGCTGGCCTCCGCGACCGGCCCGACCGGCAGCTGGTCCTACCGCTACGACCAGGTCGGGAACCGGGTCTCGCAGACGCTGACCGGCACGGCCGGCGGCTCGGTCACCAAGTACCGCTACGACGACGCGGACCAGCTGACCGAGGCATCGGTGGTCGGCGGCGGCACCACCGGATACTCCTACGACGCGCAGGGCAACCAGGTGCGGGCGGGCAACGACACGTTCGCCTACAACATCGACCGCACGCTCGCCTCGGCCACCGTCGGCGGGGTGCGCACCAGTTACGCGTACGACGCCCAGCACCTGCGGCTGTCCGCGACCACCAACCTGGCCTCCGGGCCGCGCAGCACGGCCTGGTCGTTCGACGTCAACGCCCCGCAGGCGCAACTCGCCCTCGAGACCACCAGCACGGCCACGGCGACCAGCCGCCGTGGCTTCCTGGACGGGGTCAAGGGCACCGCGCTGGCGCTGCTCACCGGCAAGCAGACCGACCCGTACCTGCCGGACTGGCTGGGCGGGGTGGCCGACGTGGTCGGCCCGGACGGTGGCGTGCTGGCCGCGTACGACTACGACCCGTACGGCAACCCGCGCAGCGACGGCACCGCGGCCGGCACCACCGCCACCGTGGAGAACCCGGTCCGGTTCACCGGCGCCTACCAGGACACGACGCTGGGCGGGCAGTACGCCTTCCCGGCCCGGATCTACGACCCGGCGACCGCCCGGTTCGGCGGGGTCGACCCGGCCTCGGCCGGCGCGCAGACGCCGACGCAAAACCCGTACTCCTATGTGGCCGGCCAGCCGACGGTGGCGGTCGACCCGTCCGGCGCGATCCCGATCATCCCGCCCGGCCCGACCATCCGGCCCCGGGTCACGCCGCCGACCTGCAGCGACGACACCCCCGAGTACTGCCACGAGCCCGGCGCCAACAAGCACACCTCGGGCGATCTGTTCGGGGTGTGGGCGGCGGTGGCCCTGTCCAGCTGCAAGCCGTGGGAGTTCTGGTGCAAAGGCGGCCCGGTCGCCGGCCGGCACAACATGTACTTCCGCGACGGTGACCCGTTCACCAACGAGATCCGGACGCTCGACTCCTTCCACACCGCGGTGTCGAACGTCGCCAGCCAGCTGCCGCTGGCCAACATCGGGTTCATGTTCCACTTCGTGCACGGCTCGGAGAACTACCACTACGCCACCCAGTCGCCCGACCAGCGCAAGGACGCGGCCCGCCGCAACGCGGTGAGCATCAAGAGCGGGGGCACCTTCGGCATGCCGCTGGTGCAGGCGTTCGTCGGCTCGTACGACCTGAACTGGCAACTGCTCGGCTACGACGGCGAGGAAAGCCCGGTGGTGGAGTTCCACCTGACCAACGCCAGCACGATCGGCTCGGCCATGCCCGACCCGCAGAAGGCCGGCGACTACGGAAAGGACAGTCCCTCCGGCGACGGCCACGACGCGAGGTCCTGGGAGCACTACCTGCGCCAGTCGGTGCGCTGGCGGGAGACCTTCCCGGGCGGCGACGCACCGCAGCTGCCGATCGCGATGCGCCGGATTCCCGGGCTGCCGATCCCGGTACCCTTCCCGAAGGATGGCAACCCGGACCCGTTCGCGCCGCCCGGCACGATGGAGAACTGGTGCCTGCCGGTGCCGATCATCGGCCCGATCCCGATCAACCTGCCGAACGGTCTCTGTCCCTGATGCGTAAACCGTTCCTCGCGGTACTTCTCGCGGTGGCGCTGACCGGCTGCACGCCGGTCAGCGCACCACCGCGGCAGTCGCCGCCGCCCGACCTGAAGCCGGCCGACCTGGTCGGCGCGTGGAAGGACAACCGGCGCGGCGGCGTGCTGACCTTCACCGCCGCCGGCCGCTTCGCGGGCGACGACCTGGGCTTCATGTTCCTGCCGTTCCCCGACGACCTGCCGGCCGGTTTCGACCAGAAGACCGACCGGGCGGCCGGCCTGGGCGAGTGGCAGCTGGGCCCATCCCTGGCCGACCCGAACGGCCCGAACGACTACGTACGCCTGAACTTCCTGATGATCGCCGGCCGAGAGGTCCGAGCAAGCATCAACAAACTGGAGGCCCAGACCCGAGACCCAGCGGTGGTCCTGGTCTTCTACATCGACGACCCAGACCTGAACAACGAGGTCGTCTTTTCCCGCTGCCCAGACTGCCCGTCCCCGGCCCCGTCCTGATCGAAGAGCAGGACCACGTCTTCGGCCGGTAGCGGGCGGGCGAAGTGGAAGCCCTGGGCCAGGCGGTAACCGACGCGGTGCAGGCGTTCGGCCTGTTCGGCGGTCTCCACGCCCTCGGCTACCGCTTCGATGCGCAGGCCCTGGGTGATGGTGATCAGGCTGTCCACGATCACCGCCTGCGGGCTGTCGGTGGTTACGCCGTCGACGAAGGACTTGTCGACCTTGAGGATCTGGACCGGGCAGTTGACCAGCAGGCTCAGGGAGGACTGGCCGGTGCCGAAGTCGTCCAGCGCCACCCGCAGGCCCAGCGCGTTGAGGGCCTTCACCGCGTCCAGCGCGGTGCCGGTGCCGAGCACCGCGGTCTCGGTCACCTCGGCGACCAGGCCGCGGACGTCCACGCCCTCGCGGGCCAGCAGTGCGGCCATCTCGGCGGCGAAGCCCGGTTCCTGCAGCTGGCGGGCCGAGATGTTGACGCTGACCTTCTCCGGGGCGCGGTCGCCGTACTCTCGCTGCCAGTCCGCGGCCTGCCGGACCACCTGTTCGAGGACCCACCGGCCCAGCTCGAGGATGTAGCCGCTGCGCTCGGCGAGCGGGATGAAGACGGCCGGCGAGATCAGCCCGTGTTCCGGGTGCCGCCAGCGGACCAGCGCCTCCACCCCGGCGAACTTGCCGTGCGGCAGTTCGACGATCGGCTGGTAGAGCATGAACAGCTCGTCGCGGCCGATGGCCCGCATCAGGTCGGCGCCGAGCACGGCGTCCTCGGCGGCGAGCTGGTCCATGATCGGGTCGAACCAGGTCCAGCGGTCGCCGCCGACGCTCTTGGCCGCGTACATCGCCACGTCGGCCCGGCGCATCAGCTCCTCGGGGGTGTCGCCCGGCTCGTGGCCGGTCGCGCCCATGCTGATCTTCGGCGTCATCTCGTGGCGGCCGACGATCAGCGGCTGCCGGACGGCGTCGAGCAGACGGTCCAGCACGGCCGCCGCCTCGGCGTCGGTGCGGGCGGCCAGCAGCACGGTGAACTCGTCGCCGCCGAGCCGGGCCGCGACGTCGCCGGGGCCGATCGTGGCGGCCAGCCGGTCGCCGATCGTCCGGAGCATCTGGTCGCCGGTGTTGTGGCCGAGCCGGTCGTTGATCACCTTGAAGTCGTCGATGTCGAGCAGCGCCATATGGAACGGCTCGCCGGCGGCCAGGGAGGCGGCCAGCGCGGCGGTGAACATCGTCCGGTTCGGCATGCCGGTCAGCGGGTCGTGGGTCACCTCGTGGTCGAGCTGCTCCTGGTATTCGCGCATCTGCCGCATGTTGCCGTCGACCGTGTCGAGCAGCCGGTTGTTCTCCCGCAGCGCCGACACCTGCCGGACCGCCACCAGCACGCTGAGGACCACCGCGCACAGCACCAGCAACAGGAGTTCTCGGCCGGTTTGGGCGGTGGCGGCGATCAGGGTGAGGTCGGCCGCGGCGAGCGCGAAGTAGGGGAGCAGGGTGAAGCGGCGCGCCGAAGAGTGGATCGGCGCGGTGACCGGTGCCCGGAGCTGACGCTCGGCCGCGAGCTGCAGGGCCAGCGAGACCGCGGCGGCGGCGAGCATGGTTCCGGACAGCTGCGGGGTGCCCCGCAGGTACGGGGCCAGGGCGCCGCCGGCCGCGGCCAGCGCCACCCCGGCGGTGATGATGGCCAGGGCGCGGCGGTCGAGGTGCCCGGAGCCGGCGAACGTCATCTTGACCATGGCCAGGGCCGCGATGAGCACCAGCGTGATGACGCCGACCACCGGTAGCAGTGCCCCGATGTTGGTGAGCCACATGTGGCGTACCGAGTAGTGCCAGACCAGCACGCCGACGGTGACCAGCACGATGGTCGCGTCCAGGCCGAACCGGATCCACTCCGGGCCGGTCCGCTGCCACGAGGTGAGCCGCAGCATCGCACCGAACGCGAAGAACAGCAGCCCCAGCAGCAGCGCCGAGGTGAGCGGGCTGACGTACCGCGAGGGTGCGCCCGGGCCGCCGGTGGCGTCGATCGCGTTGCTGATCACACCGGCCGCCAGCACCAGGCTGGCCAGCCCGATCCGCAGCCAGAAGGAGCGGCCGGTGGCGCTGAGGTCGGCCCGCCGGGAGACCCGCAGGCAGGCCTGCCCGGCCAGCACCGCCATGATCGGCAGGGCGGCCCAGCCCAGGGCGGGATGCGCCCAGACGTGCACCAGCCCGATCAGGAACCAGCCCACGGTGAACACGAACAGGACGGCTCCGAGCACGGTCAACGCACTGATGCCCCGGGAGGTGAGCGCTTTTGGCACGCCCGACCATCGGCTTTCGGGGCCGAGAGCTGACCGAATCCTCAGAGAATTCGATTGCGGTGCGGAACCGGCTCCGTAGGGTGATGGCGGTCAATGCCGGCATCCATACGGGGGTTGCTTTCGCATGCCGATCGTCGAGGCGCGTGGTCTCACCAAGGTCTTCCGCCGGCCCGACAAGGGGTCCGGGCTGGGCGGTGCGGTCAAGCACCTGTTCGCCCGGCGCTACTCCGACAAGGTCGCGGTCGACCACGTCGACCTGTCCATCGAGGCGGGCGAGGCGGTGGCGTACGTCGGTCCGAACGGCGCCGGCAAGTCGACAACGGTCAAGCTGCTCAGCGGCATCCTGGTGCCGACGTCCGGCGAGGTGCGCATCAACGGCCTGCACCCGCAGCGCGACCGGAACACGGTGGCGTACCAGATCGGTGTGCTCTTCGGGCAGCGCACCCAGCTCTGGTGGGACCTTCCGGTGTCGGAGTCCCTCGCCGTGCTGCGCGACATCTACGGCGTCGACCACGCCACCTACCGCAAGCGACTGGCCCGCTTCGACGAGGTCCTCGAGCTCGGCGAGATCCTGCCGGTGATCGGCCGCAAGCTGTCGCTCGGTCAGCGGATGCGCGCCGACCTGGCCGCCGCGCTGGTGCACGGCCCGCAGGTGGTCTACCTCGACGAGCCGACCATCGGGCTCGACCTGGCGGTCAAGGACCGGGTCCGGGAGTTCTTCCGCAGCCTCCGGGACGAGGGCACCACGGTCATGTTGACCAGCCACGACCTGGCCGACATCGAGGGTTTCTGCCGCCGGTTGGTGATCATCGACCAGGGCCGGATCATCTTCGACGGCGACCTGGAGGGGGTGAAGGACACCTTCGCCCGCGAGCGCATCCTGCACGTCGAGACCGCTCGGCCTTTGCCGCTGGAAGCCGTGCGGGCCGCACTGCCCGGCGCGGAGATCAACATCGAAGAGACCCCGCTGCGGTACGCCGTACGCTTCGACCGTTTCGTGATGACCGCCGGGCAGGTGGTCACCGTGCTGGCCACGCTGACCGAGCTTGTCGACTTCCGGGTCGACGAGCCGAGCATCGAGGACGTCATCCGCCGGGTGTACTCGGGTGACCTGGTGCTGCCCCGATGAGGGGCTACCGGGCCCTGGCCCGGGCGACCGCGCGGGCGGCGCTCGCCTACCGGTTCAGCCTGCTGCTCGGCATGGTCGCGGTCCTGGTCCAGCTGGTCGCGCTGCTGGCGGTGTGGCACGTCATCCTCGAGCAGTCGCCGATGAACGGCTTCACCTGGCCACAGATGCGGGCCTACCTGCTGGTGGCGTTCGCGGCCGGCACCGTGGTGTCGATCCTCGGCGACTTCCGGATGGCCTTCCGCATCCTCGACGGCGACGTCGCCCTCGACCTGGTCAAGCCGGTCGACTACCAGAAGGCCAGGCTGGCCGAGTCGCTCGGCGGGCTCTGGATCGAGCTGGCCCTGATCTCGCTGGTGGTCGGTGTGACGCTGGCCGTCACCGGGGGAGTGGACCTGCCGCCCGGACCGGGGTTGGCCCTGTTCGCGGCGAGCATGCTGATCCTCGTACCGCTGAAATTCTTGATTGTCTATGTCAGCACCCTGGCCTGTTTCTGGACGCAGAACTTCATGGGCGTGCAGTGGGCGCGGCTGGCCGTGGTGAACCTGTTCTCCGGCGCCCTCATCCCGCTGGTGTTCCTGCCCGGTTGGCTGGCCACGGTGGCGCAGTGGTCGCCGTTCGCCGGCCTCACCTCCACCCCCGCGCTGATCTTCCTGGGCCAGGTCGACGGCCGGGAGGCCCTGCAGCTGGTCGCGGTCCAGCTCGGCTGGGTGCTGGTGCTGTGGTTCGGCGCCCGGCTGGTCTGGCGGGCCGCGCTGCGCCGGCTGACCGTGAACGGAGGCTGACATGCGTCTTTATCTGCGGCTGCTGGGCGCCCATTTCCGCTCGATGATGGAGTACGAGACCGACTTCCTGATCCTGGCCGCCGCCACGGTGCTGATGCAGGTGGTCAACATCGTCTTCCTGTCCGCCCTGTTCGCGAAGGTGCCGGTCCTCAACGGTTGGACGTTCTGGTCGGTCCTGATGATGTTCGGCGCGGTAGCCCTGGCCGAGGGCGTCGGCTCCCTGTTCTTCGACGGCATGTGGAGCCTGGCCTGGCAGATCAACCGCGGCGAACTCGACTACTTCCTGGTCCGCCCCTACCCGGTGGCGCTGCAGGTGAGCAGCGCCGCCTTGGGCATCAACGGCCTGAGCAACATCGTCACCGGCGGCCTGATGATCGCCGCCGGCCTGGCCCACTCGGCCGTCGACTGGACCCCGTGGCGGGTAGCGCTGGCCGTACTCCTGCTGCTCAGCTCGGTGGTAATCAAGGTGTCGATCAACCTGGCCACCAACGCGGTCTGCTTCTGGCTGAACAGCCCCAGCCCGATGTTCGCCTTCGCCATGCACCAGGTAGGCGACCTGGCCCGCTTCCCGCTCTCGATCTATCCGGTAGCGCTAAAGGCGGTGCTGGGCGTGGTCCTGCCGTTCGCTTTCATCAGCTTCTTCCCGATCGCCTACCTACTGGACACCGGTTCCTCGCAGTGGGTGGGCTTGCTGACGCCCGTGGCCGCGGTCTATTGCGCAGCCGTGGCCGCGCTCATCTTCCGCCGAGGCCTGCGTCGCTACGAGAGCGCCGGCAATTAATTCCAAAGCCTTTGCCGGTACGGCCGGCGACCCCACAACCGCAACCACACCCGACCGCCGACACCGCGCGACCAACGCGAAACGCCGGCACGTGCCGCGTCTCTCGCGCAACGAGACCCCCACCCCGCCCGCCCCTTTGCTCTGCTTACCAATACGCGCTGCTGTCATTGTTCGACGGCGCGGTGTCGGACGCGACGTGGCGGGCGGCCGAGCGGTCCTCCCGCATCGTGGACTTACGATCCCGCTGGGCGATCGACGCTCTCACATTGTGGTCGCGGCACCCGATATGCCGTTTATATCCGGCAGCGACGAGCCAGCCCTCGGCGAAGTTGTCGAATTGACCCCCCGCTCAGTGCTCCACCGTTCCAAGATCTCCGACTTTGCCGGGCAACGGTGCGGGACGAACGGCAGATCCTCAAGATCTGAGGCCGGAGCTGGCCGGGAGGGCTCGAACCCGGTGTTGATGCGGCGGGTCGCCGCGCTGGAAGCCCTGCCGAGTAAGGATTCCCACACGCCTTCGAAGCCGCCCTGGTCCAATGGGCGGCGCAAACCGCCGCCACGTTCGCGTCGCGAGATCTTGGGCCGGATACCGGGTAAAACCGCGCGGACCGCGCTGTCCGGCTCGACCTTGTGGAGTAACCGTGCAGACCCGGCGGCAACCTCACAAGATTTGAAGCAGGGAGCAGGGCGGCGCGTATGTGTGAGCAGTGCAAAGCGCCGGAAGCTGTCGGTCGGCCGCCTGGTCAGCGCAATGATCCGGGGCCTGGCCGCGGCCAGCGGCCGCCCTGCGTGGGGGCCGCCTGCGTGGGGGCCGCCTGCGTGGGGCCGGGCCCGCCCGCAGCGGGCGCGCGGAGGGTGAGCTGCAGCTGCCGGGACCGAGTGCCACGGGACTGAGCCAGCGCGTACGGAAAAGGGATAGCTCTTCCGGATCACCAACGGCCCGGCGGCCAATTTCCGGAAACCGGCCCCTCACCCGCGCGAGAGCGGCCGGTTTCTTGGAAGACTGACGCGGCCCTAGCTCAGGGTGACCGGGAGGGATTCGAGGCCGAAGACGATTGAGGCTCGGCGCATTTTCAGGGTTGCCGGGTCGACTGCCGGGCGCATTGCTGGGAAACGGCGGATCAGCGCGGGATACGCGATGCGTAGCTCCATTCGGGCCAGTTCGGCGCCTACGCAGCGGTGCAGGCCGTGGCCGAAGGCCAGGTGGGACTTGGCGGTGCGGCGGTCGGCGTTGATCTCGTCCATGCCGGGGCCGAGCACGGCGTCGCGGTCGGCCGCGATCAGGGAGCACATCACCACGTCGCCGGCCTTGATCGGTACGCCGGCTATCTCCATGTCGCGGATGGCGAACCGGGGGAAGGCCACCTGCACCACCGTGAGATAGCGCAGCAGCTCCTCGACCAGCGCGTCGGCCGGTTCGCCGGCCCGCAGCGGGTCGGCCAGGCCGGGCTGGGTCATCAGCACCAGCGCGCCCAGCGCGAGCATGCTCGCGCTGGTCTCCAAGCCGCCGGTGAGCACGCCGTCGGCCAGCCCGGACAACTCCTGGTCGTCCAGTTCGTCGCCGTGGTCGCGGATCAGCGAGCCGAGCAGACCGTCGCCCGGCTTGCGGCGCTGGGTGGCGACCAGGTCGCGCAGGTACGCCCGGGATTCGTTGATCGCGTCGAGCGGGGCGAAGGCGCCGTCGCCGAGGTCGAACCGGGCCGTGCTGACCCGCTGGACGAACTCCCGGTCGGCGTACGGGACGCCGAGCAGTTCGCAGATGGTCAGCGCGGGCACCGGCAGGGCGAACTCCTGCCAGAGGTCGACCGGGCCGGCCGTCCGGGCCATCGCGTCCAGCCGATCATTGACGATCGCCTCGATGCGCGGCTGCAAGCGGGCCAGCTTGTGCATGGTGAATTCCGGCATGATCATGCGGCGCAGCCGGGTGTGCATCGGCGGGTCGGCCATGCCGAGACCGCCGGGCTGCTGTCCGGCCGCCAGGCCGACCCGGGCCGCGAACTTGCCGAAGTCGTTGCTGAAACCGTCGGTGCTGCCCAGCACGGCCCGCACCGGCTCGTAACCGGTGACCAGCCAGGCCCGGATGCCCAGCGGCACCGGCAGCCGGCTGACCGGCGACTGCTCGCGCAGTTCGCCGACCTTGGCCACCGGATCGAGGCCGTTACGGAAGAGTGGAAACAGGGAGTTGTCCGACAACATCGACATGGTGCCGGCGAACGACATCGAGCCGGCCTTACCGACCAGTCGGCGGGCGGCCCAGCCGAGTAGCCGTACGGCACTTGCCATCTGCAAGTCGCCCTCCAGACAGCCGCTGTTCCTCCCCCTGAGGAAACGGCGTGTCTAATAGTGATCTTACGATCTTGTTGCCGCAGTGAGCCCGATCACGAGTGTTTTCCTCAAGTTGGGGAAACTCTGGTCGACGTCGTTCCGGTGTGCGGCAAAGCGGGACAAGACTGACAGCGGCCGTCGTGCTGGCCTCCGTCGCGATGCAATTGTTGTCGACCGGCACCACCTCGATGGCGGTCGCCAGCCCGCCGAGCGCGGCCCGGCAGGCCGTCACGGTGAGCGGACTCTACGTTGATCCGCAGTTGCCGGCCGCCCGGTGGGTGGCCGCGCATCCCACCGACAAGCGGGCGGCCGCTATCCGCGCCGCAATCAGCCGGCAGCCGATGGCGCACTGGTTCACCGGCACCAGCGACGCCGACCTGGGTAAGGCGGTCACCAAGTACACCCGGTCCGCGCAGATCGCCGGGAAGACACCGGTGCTTGTCGCCTACAACCTGCCCGGCCGGGACGCCTGCGGCGCGGAATCGGCGGGCGGGGCGGCCGGCGCGGCGGCCTACAAGCAGTGGATGACCACGTTCGCGACCGGGATCGGCGTACGGCCGGCCATCGTGATCCTCGAGCCGGACGCGCTCGGCGACTTCAGCTGCATGACCCCGGCCCAGGTCAGCACCCGGCTCGGGCTGCTCAACGCGGCCACCCGGACCCTCGCCGCGAAGGCCCCGAACACCTGGACCTATATCGATGCCGGCCACGCCAACTGGACCGATCCGGCGACGATGGCCGACCGGCTGCTCTCGGCCGGGGTGGCCCGGGCGCACGGCTTCGCGGTCAACGTCTCCAACTTCATCGCCACCACCGACTCCCGGCGGTACGCGGAACAGGTGAAGACCGCCCTGCACCGGCCGGCCGCCTACGTCATCGACACCAGCCGCAACGGCAACGGCGGCAACGGCCAGTGGTGCAATCCGGCCGGACGCAAGCTGGGCAAGCGCTCGACGGCGAACCCGGCCGCCCTGGAACTGTGGATCGCCAACCCCGGCAACTCCGACGGCCGGTGCGGCGTGGCGCCCACCATCAAGGCCGGCGTGTTCAGCCCGGCGCTCGCCCAACGCCTGATCACCGGCGGTCGGTAGCCGACCAGGCCGCCCAGAATCCGGCGTACCGGCCGCCCGCCGCGATCAGCTCGGGGTGCGAGCCGCTCTCCACGACCCGGCCGTGGTCCAGCACGATGACCCGGTCGGCCGACGCGGCCTGGGTGAGCCGGTGGGCGACCACCAGCGCGGTGCGCCCCCGCAGCGCCGCGGCCGCCGCCTGTTCCAGGTCGCGGGCCCCGGCGCTGCCCGCCTCGGCGGTCGCCTCGTCCAGCACCACCACCGGCGGATCCAGCAGCACCACCCGGGCCAGCGCCAGCTGCTGGGCCTGCGCGGCGGTCAGCTGATGCCCACCGCTGCCGACCACCGTGTCGAGGCCGTCCGGCAGGTCCCGGGCCCAGGCCAGCGCGCCGACCCGGTCCAGCGCCGCGCTGACCTCACCGGTCGAGGCCCCCGGCCGGGCCAGCCGCAGATCCTCGGCGAGCGGGCCGGTGAACACGTGCGTCTCCTGGCTGACGATGGCGACCGAGTCGGCCGGCAGCTCGGTGACCGCCACCCCGCCCACCGTGGCGTACCCCGACTCGGGCCGCAGGATGCCGGCCGCCAGCGACGCCGCCGTGGTCTTGCCCGCGCCGGTCGAACCGACGAGCGCGACCACCTCGCCCGGCGCCACCCGCAGACTGACCTCGCTGAGCACCGGCGGCCCGCCCTGGTAGCGGAAGCTGACGTCCTGCAGCACCAGCTCCCGGCCGGCCGGCGCGGTGCCGCCGTCCCGGCGCTCGACGTCCATGTCCAGCACGCCGACCAGCCGGGCCAGGCTGGCGCCGGCGTCCTGCACCCGGTCGAACGTGACCATCACCAGCGCGATCGGATTGAACAGGCGGTGGAACAGCAGGGCGGCGGCGGAAACCGCACCCACCGAGACAACCCCATGGCGTACGAGGAGGAAGCCCACCACCAATACCGAGGCCAGCCCGGTCAGCTCCGCCCGGTTGATCCGCCACACGAACCGGGTGTAGAGCGCGAACACGTTCATCGAGATGTCCCGGGCCCGGGCCGACAACCCCTCGATACTCCCGAGGTGGCGGTCCTCCAGGCCGTAGGCGTGCACGGTGCGGGTGCCCTGCATGCTCTCCACGAACACCTGGGAGCGGTCGGCGATGGCGACGCGCTCGGCGGCGTAGGACGGCGCGGCCCGGGGGAGATACCAGCGCAGCCCGATCGCGTACAGCGGGACCGCCACCGCACCGGCCAGGCCGAGCCGCCAGTCGATGCCGATCATCGCGGCCAGGCTGATGCCGGCCAGCAGCAGCGCCGAGATCATCCCGGGCAGCACCTCGGAGACGGCCCGGTCGATGGCCGAGATGTCCGCACTGACCCGGGACAGCAGGTCGCCGCGCCCGGCCCGGTCGAGCACCTGGGCGGGCAGCCGCAGTGCCCGGGCTATCGTGCGTTCACGCAGGTCGGCCAGGATCTGCGAGCCCAGCCGGGCGGTCAGGTAACCGCCGAACGCGGTGGCGATGCCGCCCACCACGGCGGCGGCCACGAGGACGACCGCGACCGGGACGATCGCGCCGGCATCGCTGCCGGCCCGGATCCGATCGACAAGCAGACCCAGGGCGTACGCCGGGATGGTCGAGGCCGCGGCGGCCAGCACCCCGGCCGTCAGGGTGAGCGCCGCCTGGGTCTTGCGGGTCCGCAGTTCGGTGCGCAGCCAGGCCCGACTCTCGCCCGGGGTGGCCACCGTCAGTTGGTCGGTCATCGCAGAATCGCCTGCCGGTAGGTGTCGTCGCGGGCGCTGAGGTCGGCGTGCGCGCCCTCGGCGACGACCGTGCCGTCCTCGATGACGACGACCCGGTCGGCCGCGGCGAGCAGCGCCGGACTGCTGGTGATCACGATGGTGCTGTGGCCCTCTCGCAGCCCGCGGATGCCACCGGCGATGGCGTGTTCGGTCACCGCGTCCACGGCGGTGGTCGGGTCGTGCAGGACGAGCAGCGGGGACCGGGCGAACAGCGCGCGGGCCAGGGCAACGCGCTGACGCTGGCCACCGGAGAGGTTCGAGCCCCGTTCGGCGATCGGCGTGTCGAGGCCCACCTCGTCGGCGGCCGCGGCCCGGATGACCTCGGCGAACTCGACCCCGGTGCCGTGGACGTCGACGTTCGAGGCGAGTGAGCCGGTGAAGAGGTCGGTCTGGTGCGGTTCGACGTGCATCAGCCGGCGGGCACGATCCACCTCTTCCAGGCGTTGGCCCCCGAGGAGCAGGTCACCCTCGTACGCGTCGGGCACGGTCAGCAACCGCACCAGCGCCTCGGCCTCGGCGGGCCGGTAGGCGACGACGCCGACGAACTCACCCGGGCGTACATGGAGATCGAGTCCGGCGAGAGGCCCATGCTTCACACCGCGCAGCCGGAGTTCGCTGGTGGCGGGGTCAGCCGTGCCCTCGGGCAGGATCAGCCCGGCGTTCAGGACCGAGGCGACCCGGTCGGCCGAGGCGCGCGCCGCCGCGTACCAGCGCGGCACGATGGCGAGCGTGCCGAACGGCTCGATCAGGAACTGGGCCGAGCCGATCACCATGATGAACTGCCCGACCGTGATCCGGTCGGTAAGCGCGAACCAGCCCGCCGCGATCGCGATGCCGCCGGCCAGCAGCGTGCTCAGCATCGTCGAGGCGCCCTGGAACGCGTTCTGGGCCCGGGCCGCCGACAGGGTGGCAGCCAGCGCCTCCCGGCTCACCACTCGGTAACGCTCGGCCGCGGCGTCCTGCGCCCCGATGCCGCGCAGCGGGCGCAGCCCGGTGACCAGGTCGGTGGCCAGCGCGGTGGTCCGGCCGGCCTGATCCTGCTGCAGCCGGATCCGGTTGGCGATCAGCGGCGCCGCGAGGTTCAGGGTGACCAGCATGATCGGGGTCGCGACCAGCACGATCACCCCGAGCGGCGCCGAGATCACCAGCAGGGTGACCGCGCTGACCACCACGGCCAGCGCGGCGCTGATCACCCGGGGGAGGTGGTCGAGCACGTACGACGTGTAGTCGGCGTCGGTGGTGGAGATGGTGAGCAGATCACCGGCCGGCCGATCGGTCCGCACCAGGCGCGGATGCAGGATCTTGGCGGCGACCTCGACCCGGAGCCGGTGCCCCTCCTCGGCGATGGCCCGCTGCAGGTTCCGCGCGCTGAACCGGTACGACACCGCCAGCACTCCGAACAGCCCGACCAGGACCGCGATCCAGGTCAGCAGGGCGGTGACGCTGCCGGTTTCCACCGCACGGTCGATGATGACGCCGATCAGCACCGGGATCAGCGCCGCGGAGATCTGGTAGATGCCGGCCAGCACGGTCCCGAGCCAGAGGCGCTTGCCGTTGCGGGCGACCGCCCGTCGCAGGATCGCGGTGCCGGGCTTCGCATTGCTGGACAACCGCAGAACCCCTCACTTAAAGATCAAGTAAGGCTAGCCTAACTGCTTTTGAAATCTCAGGCGGTCTATATACTCGGGGTATACCCTCGGTGTATGGTGCGAGCATGCTCGCATTTGGACTGAGACTCGCCGTGGCCGGCGGGCGTGAGGCACTCACCCGGCTGATCGTCATCGCTGCCGCGGTGGCCGTGGGGGCCGGGCTGCTGCTCGCCACGTTCGCCGGGGTCAACGCCGTCAACGCGCAGCTCACCCGGTACGCGTCGCTCTATCCGGAGCCGTCGTCCGGTGGCAGTGACGCGGCTCCGCTGTGGTGGACCGTGCGCGAGGACTACTTCCACGGCCGGCAGATCCTGCGGGCCGACGTCGCCGCCACCGGAGCCGACTCGCCCATCCCGATCGGCATCCCGAAGACCCCCGGCCCGGGGGAGTACTACGCCTCCCCGGCCATGCAGCGGCTGCTGGCCGCCACCGAGCCCGATCAGCTCGGGGCCCGCTATCCCGGTCGTGATCTGGGCACCATCGGCGACGCGGCGCTGACCGCACCGAACTCATTGCTGATCATCGTCGGCGGCACCCCCGACCAGGTCGGCAAGCTGCCGCGGGCCCAGCAGCTCACCAGCACCGGCGACAACACCCCGGCGATCCCGGCGACCGTCATCGACCTGATCATGAGCGTGATCGTCGCCGGGCTGCTCTTTCCCGTGCTGATCTTCATCGGCACCGCGACCCGGCTCAGCGCCGCCCGCCGGGAACAGCGATTCGCGGCGATGCGGCTGGTCGGCGCCACCCCCCGGCAGATCTCGATGATCGCGGCGATCGAGGCGGCCGCCGCCGCCCTCGCCGGAACCGCCCTCGGCTTCCTGCTGTTCTTCGCGTTCCGGGGCTCGCTCGCCGCCGTGCCCTTCACCGGCGATCCGTTCTTCCCCGGCGACATGTCGCTGAGCGCGCTCAACATTCTGGCCGTCGCCCTGGGCGTGCCGGCCGGCGCGGCGGTGGCGGCGGCGGTCTCGCTGAACCGCGTCCGGGTCTCCCCGCTCGGCGTCACCCGGCGGGTCACCCCGCGCCCGCCACGGTGGTACCGCTTGCTTCCGCTCCCGCTGGGCCTGGCCGAGCTGGCGTTCTTCCTGGTCGGCCCGATGCCCGAGACCTCGGACGGCCAGATGGCGGTGTTCCTGCCCGGGATTCTGCTGGTGATGACCGGTCTGCTGGTGGCCGGCCCGGTGCTGACCATGGCCGGCGCCCGGTTCATGGCGCGGCGGTCCACCCGGCCGGCCACGCTCATCGCCGCGCGGCGCCTGGCCGACAATCCCAAGGCCGGCTTCCGGGCGATCAGCGGCATCATGCTCGCGCTGTTCATCACCAGCGTGGCGACCGGCGTGATCACCACCATCGTCGCGAACCGGGGAACCGCACCGGCCGGCTCGACCGATGCCGCCACGCTGTCCACCTATCTCAACGACGGGCCGCCGTCGGTGGCCGGCCTTCGCCCGACCCCGGGCGTGCGGTCCACGACCATCCTGCGTAAGAACCCGGTCGAGTACGGCGATCCCGTCGTCGCCTGCGCCGACATCCCACCGGCGTACGGCCGGTGCGCGGCCGGGACCACCGTCGCCGCGGTGTCCAGCAACTTCATCCCGTGGCGCCAATCGGCCGACGCCGCGCGGATCTGGCCGGCCGCCCCGGTCTCCGCCGACGCCCTGCCGCAACTGCCGGTCGAGTCGGTCGTCGTGCTCACCGACGGCTCGGCCGCCGCGATCGAGCGGGCGCGCACCATCCTGGAGCTGGCCTACTCGGCCTATTTCGTGGCTCCGAACGTGCCCGGCGACTTCGAGTCGGAGTTCGCCAACACCCTGCGCGGCTGGCAGCAGCTCGCCGATGTCGTCATCATCGCCAGCCTCGCCATCGCGGGCTGCAGCCTCGCGGTCAGCGTGATCGGCGGTCTCACCGAACGCAAGCGCCCGTTCAGCCTGCTCCGGCTGAGCGGCGCCTCGATCCGGGTGCTGCGCCGCGTGGTCGCGCTGGAGAGCGCCGCACCGATGCTCACGGTGGCGGTGATCGCGGTCGGGATGGGCCTGCTCTCCGCCCAGCTCTTCCTCAAGGCGCAGATGGGTTACACGCTCGAGCCGCCCGGCCCGGAGTTCTACGCTGTCATCGTCGCCGGGCTCACGGCCTGTCTCGCCGTCATCGCCCTCACTCTGCCGTTGCTGGAACGCATCACCGGACCAGAGACCGCACGCAGCGAATGACCCAGAACCGGAGGCCATCATGAAGCGTCCATTGTGGATCTTGCTGGTGAGCGTGCTGGCGATAGCCGCCTGCTCGTCGACCCCGTCCGAGCCGGCACCTACCCACGCCGGTCACGGCGGCGGCTCGCCCGCGCCGCCGCAGCCGCTGCGGGCCGGGGAGCGGTTCGTCGATCTCGCCATGCCGCAGGCGTACACGCCGTCCGCGCCCAACGGCGGCACCGACGAGTACCGGTGCCTGCTCGTCGATCCGAAGCTGAGCAAGCCGGAGTTCCTTACCGGCACCCAGTTCGAGCCGCAGAACGTGCCGATCGTGCACCACGCCATCGTCTTCGCGGTGCCGCCGGAGGCCGCGGCCGCCGCCCACCGGGCGGACGCCGACTCGCCGGGCGAGGGCTGGACCTGCTTCGGTGACGGCAGCGTGGACGACACCCACCCGTCGGCGTGGGTCGGCACCTGGACCCCGAACGGGCCCGAGACCGTCCTGCAGCAGGACGTCGGCTTCCCGCTCGGGGCGGGCAGCCTGATCGTCCTGCAGATCCACTACAACATGCTGGCCGGCGGCGGATCGGATCAGTCCGGCGTCCGGCTGCGGCTGACGGATGGCACCGCGGCCACCAAGCCGCTGCAGACGTTGCCGCTGGAGGCGCCGACCGAACTTCCGTGCGCGAGCGGCGAATCCGGCCCGCTGTGCGACCGCGACGCCGCGATCGCCGACGTGGCCGCCCGCTTCGGCCCCGGCGTCGGGCGGGCCGAGCAGCGCCTGGTGAGCGACTGCAGCGGCGGCACGCCGGTGCCCGGCAACACCCAGCACTGCGACATCCCGGTGCCGCAACCCATCACGGTGTACGCCGCGATGGGCCACATGCACCTGCTCGGCCGATCGATCAAGGTCGAGGTCAATCCCGGTACCGCCAAGGCGCAGACCCTGCTCGACGTCCAGCAGTTCAACTTCGACGACCAGAAGTTCCAGCCGCTGCCCACCCCGGTGCAGCTCCAGCCCGGCGACACCGTGCGGGTGACCTGCACCCACGACGCCACCCTGCGCCGGCTGCTGCCCCAGCTGCGCGAGCTCCCACCGCGCTACGTGGTCTGGGGCGACGGCACCAGCGACGAGATGTGCCTGGGCCTGCTGATCGCCAACCTCAGCTAGAAGACCACCACCACCTTGTCGGTGGCGCCGGGCTTGCCGGCCAGGTCGATCGCGTCGGCGACGTCGGCGAACGGGACGACGTCGCTCACGATCAGCGCGTACTTGTCGGTTCTCGGCAATGTCGTGGGCGACGTCGACCATCTCGGTGGGGTGGCCCATCGAGTGCACGATGGTGAGCTCCGACGGGATCAGCATCTGGAAGTCGACCTCGACCGGCTGGTGGTAGATGCCGACGATGCCGAAGACCGCGCCCTGCTTCGGGCCGGCGAACACGGTCTTCGCCACCGCCGGGACACCGGCCGCGTCGAGGTAGATGTCGGTGCCCGGCAGGCCGGGGCGGCCGAACGCGTCGGTGGCCGCGCCGTGCAGTTCGACCAGGCGGGCCCGGACGTCCTCGGTGCTGGAGTCGATGACCGCGTCGGCGCCCAGCTCGAGCGCCTTCGCCAGGCGGTTGGGCTGGACGTCGGCGACGACCACGCGGTCGCATCCTTCACCGAGGACCTGAGCGGCTTCGACGTCGAACGCCGCGACTTCACCCTGCCCGGCGACCTGTCCCTCTCGGTCCGGCCGAACTGCACGTCTGGCCAGGCGGAACACATGGCTGGGAGGCCCTCACCCCGTACGCCCGGATGTCCCGCCAGGCCGCCGCCGCCCGGGAGAGCTGGATCGCGCGCCTGCTCGGCTGGTGGCTCAGCCGGCCTTTGTCGTTTCTCGTTCGGTGATGGCGGCCTGGATGCGGCGCAGCGTGCGCAGCGCTTTCTTGGCCGCCGTGCGAACTTCCCCGTCGAACACGGTCACGCCGCGGTCGCCGGCCATCAGCCGCTCCAGCGTCGGCACCGCCTGGTCATCGCCGGTCGAGCCGAGCGCGACGGCGGCCCAGTACCGCTGGTCCGGATCCGGGCTGTCGGCCGCGGCCAGCAGCCGGGGGAGAACCTCCGGCGTGAACAGGGCAAGCGTGCTGGCGAGATAACCGATCCGCGGGAACCGCCGATGCTCGAACTCGGACCAGAGCGCCTCCAGCGCGGCGTCGCCACCGATCCGGGCCAGGGCGTCGGCGGTCCGCTGCCGCAGCCAGTCGGCCTGGTCCCCGAGCAGTGGCGCCAGCGCGGGCACCACCGAGGCGTCGCCGAGGAGACCGAGCGCGGTGACGGTCTCGTCCCGGACGATCCACTGCGGGTGATCGAGCAGCGTGAGAAGTTGCGGCACCGCGGCCCGGATATCCATGGCCGCGCACCCTTTGACGGCCCAGGCCTGGCAGTTGTACCGGGTGTCGCCGAGCGCGGCCAGCAGCGGTTCCTGCAGCCCGGCGTCGGCGAAGACGGCAGCTTGGTTCATGGCCCTCGAGTACAACGACCGATGAAAATCCCGATAGTCACGAACAAGCACATGCAACGCCGAGATGGCCGAAGCGTCCCCATCCACCCGAGCCCGGTCAAGCAGCTGGTGCACGTGTGCTTCACGACTCTCAAGGTCGCCACTACGAAGGCCTTGCAGGTCAGCGGGATTCACCGCCCGACCATACGCGCCACCCTCCGCGCCCCCGGACTCGGACGTCGCCGGAATGCGGGGTTACAGTCGCAGCGCCTCCACCTCCGGGGTCGCGGTGATGACCCCGTTGATTTTGACGCCGCCGCTTATCGCCAGAACCGAGCCGTCGGCTTCGAGGGCGGAGCCCAGGCTGCACCGGCCGCGCGGCAATTGCGCCGGAAGGACGCGCCACCGACCGGTTTTCACGTTGAAGACCTCGGTTGTCGTGAAGAAATCGCCGACCACGCCGTTAGCGACCGGGCAACCGGCAACGACAACGATGAAGTGATCGTTTCCCCGGTCGACGGCAACCACTCCCGGAACTGCTCGTGTGTTGTGCATCGGCGCGACAGTGGTCCACGTATTCGCCTTCGGGTCGTAGCGTTCGACTGTCGCCAGGGAGTTCTCCTCCGTTGACCGGCCCCCGATGGCGTAGAGGTGCCCGTTCGAAGCCACCAGCCGCAACGCCCACCTGGCCGTCGGCATCGGCGCGACGGTTCGCCAGCGGCGGGCGGCCGGATCGTAAGCGACAACCGAAGCCAGAGTCTCGTCGCCCAGGCCGCCTCCGGCGACGTACAGCACGCCGTCCAGTACGGCGGCCGCGCCGGCGCTCCGGGCGAACGGCATTCTCGTGCTTGTCGACCATCTGCCGCTGCGCGGGTCGTAGACCTCGACGACGTCGGAGTCCGTGTCATCGTTCGTGACTCCGCCGGCGACGTAGATCTTGCCGCCGAGAACCGCAGCGGCGGGATTCGTTCGCGCGGTCGGCATCGGAGCGACGTCATGCCAGGTTCCGACACCTCCAGTTCGGCGCATTTCGACCGAATCGAAGAAAGCCGGCTTGGCGGGGTCAAAGCCACCCATCACAAAGATGCCGCCGTCCACCGCAACGACGTCCAGTCCTCCGCGAGCGAGGTGCAACGGCGGGCGTTCAACCCAGCCGGCCTGGGCGCTGGCAGGCGCCGGAGCGACGGAGGAACGCGCGTCGACCGAGGCGCTGCTCGATGTCGGCATCGCGATGAGCGAGATCATGACCGCACCGGAAAGCCAGCGATTAGTAAGACCATTTAATGCCTGCAAAGATCTGTGGCCGATCATCTTTATCCCCCTCCTGAATGGCCGTCCAGGTCGACCATTCGCGCGCGGACGGTGAGTGTCAATCCCCCTTTCTAGCGTTTTGCAAGGCAGGCACGCCGGCCAACCGTTCGCCGCCCGGCGGCACCTCAGTTGCGCGGCCAATCAAAGAAGGGAGGGAGCTGAAGTAACTCTCAGGACGCTGACGGTGCGCGATTCTGATCGGCTGCGCGCTTTCCGTTCGCGGTGAGTAGTTCGAGGGCGTGGTGATGGCCGCCGGCCTCGGCCCACTCGGCCGGCGTGCGACCGTGCCCGTTGTCCTCGCGCAGGCTGGGGTCGGCGCCGGCCGCCAGCAACTCCCGGACCGCGTCGAGGTGACCCCAGCAAGCGGCGGCGCACAGGGGCAGGCCTTCCTCGCCGGTGCCGCTTTCCACGTTCGGGTCTGCTCCGGCGGCTGCTAACGCCCGGATGTTGTTTGCCCGATTCTGGACGCTCGCGCGATACAACGGCGTGCTCCCACCTGGGCCGGGCAGGTTGGGATCCGCGTGGGCGCGCAAGAGCCCGACGAGCCGGCTCACCTCGGCCCAGCCCGCCGCCTCGGTCAGGCGCTGCTGCAATTTCTTACGGCGACGTCTGTTCACGGCACCTATGGTGGCGGGCCCGCGCTCAGATCGGACGAAAATCGCGGGCGTTCCGCGCCGGTGTCTTGCGATCATGGGCGCTGTGGCGGAGCGGGTGATGTTCGTACAGCTGAAGTCGGGCTTTGGCAGTGACCTGGGGTCGGCGTGGATCAGCCGGGTGGGGTTCAGCAAGAGCTGGCAGACCGCCTACTGGCGGGGAAAGACGCTCCGGCGGTCGCAGGGCTTCGATGCCAACTTCTACGACGTGGATACCGGCGAGGAGTATTGGCTCTCGGGACCGCATCGGGACCGGGCCGACACTCGCTACAGCCGGGTTCAGGCGGAGGTCGATGACGACGTCCGGCAGGTCTACGACGCATTCCTGCGCGGCGGGTCACTGCCCGGCCGGGAACGCGGCTGACGATGCAACTACTCAGCGTCCGCTGAGGTCGGACGGCTATCGTCGGGGCGTGCCGACTCGCCGCAAGCTTGCTCTCGTCGCGCGGTCGGTGATTCTCGTTGCGCTCACCGTCCTCTGTACACAAGAGACCGGATGGCGGCGCCCCAGCCCGGAGAAACCAGCGCAGCCCGCTCCCGCACCCCCCGCGGTGGTCCCGTCGGAGGCCGCCAGGGAAGCCTCGGCGATGGACGCCCTGGCCGGGCCGGCTGCGGCCGGCGACCTGGACGTCATGACCTTCAACCTTCGGTACGCCAGCGACAGCCCACCCCATTCGTGGGCCCAGCGCCGCCCGGTCACCCGCGCCCTGCTGACCACCGAACGGCCGGACCTGATCGGCACCCAGGAAGGGCTGTCCGCTCAGCTGGCCGACATCAAGGCGGATCTGGGTTCCGGCTACGACTACATCGGGTTGGGGCGCAACGGCGGCGACAGCGGCGAGCACATGGCGATCTTCTTCAAGACGGCTCGGCTGCTCCCGCAGGAGTCCGGGAACTTCTGGCTCTCCGAGACCCCGACGGTGCCGGGATCCAAAAGCTGGGGTTCGTTCGCGACCCGCATGGTCACCTGGGTGCTGTTCGCCGACCGGGAGACCGGCCGGCACTTCTACGCCGTCAACACCCACCTGGACAACCGGAGCGAGAACGCCCGCCTGCACGCGGCCCAGCTCATCCGGCAGCGGCTGGCCGCGTTCGGCTCGCTGCCGATCGTGCTGACCGGTGACTTCAACAGCGCGGCCCGGTCGAGCAGCGCGGTTTACCACCTGCTGGTCGACCAGGCCGGCTTCCGGGACAGCTGGACCACCGCCCCGCGACGCACCAAGCCCTACGCGACGATCCACAACTACCAGGCCCTGGTACCCGGCGGCATCCAGGCCGACTGGATCCTCACCTCGCCGGGCGTAACCGCATCGGCCGTGTTGATGAACACCTTCCGCCTCGGAACCCAGTACCCGAGCGACCACCTCCCGGTCCAGGCCCGGCTGCGCCTGCCGTGAGCGAAGCATTTATCGAGGTCGTGACCGTCATCGACGCAGCCCCGAGCACGGTGTTCGACCTGGAACTCGACATGCAGGTGCACGCCGAGTCCCTGGCCGGCAGTGATGAGACCGCGACGACGAGCACCGGCCGTCCCCGGCTGGGCATGGACGACGAGGTGACGTTCAGCGCCCGACATTTCGGTATTCGCTGGCGGATGACCAGCCGGATCACCGCCTACGAACCTCCCTACCGCTTCGTCGACGAGCAGATCAGCGGTCCTTTCCGCGCGATGCGGCACGAACACCGCTTCGAGGATCTCGGCGGTGGACGGACCACGATGACGGACCGGATGACCGTCAGCGCACCTTTCGGATCACTGCTCGCTCCCTACCTGCGGCGGCTGTTGACGCAGCGTGCGGCCCACATCAAGCGCCTGGCCGAAGCCCGCCGGCGCCGAACCAGCGAGTGAGGTGGGTGTTCAGGTCGGGCTGGTCGGTGCCGATCCAGGCCACGTGGCCGTCCGGGCGCAGCAGGACGCACGGCGCGTCCAGGGTCGCGGTGGGATCTCCCAGGTAGTCGACCCGGTCGGACCAGGCGCCGGTGGTCAGCCGTTCGGTGCGGTCCAGCAGCAGGCCGCGGCCTCGATGCAGCCGGTCGTAAAGGCGGCCGTCGAGGTCGGGCAGGCGGCGGCCGAGCAGGTCAGGCCCCTCGCCGAAGTCGTAGCGGAGGTCGATCGCGGTGATCTTCTCGATCAGGCGGCGGTTCACCTCGTTGATATCCATCAAATCGGAAAGCAGCCGGCGTACGGCCTGCGGGCCCGGATCGGTGGACGACAGTTCCACTTGGGCGCGGGTGTTGTCCAGCACCTCGGCGGCGACCGGCTGTCGTTCGGTCTGGTAGGTGTCGAGCAACGCATCCGGTGCCCAGCCCTGGATCTGCGCGGCCAGTTTCCAGCCCAGGTTGAACGCGTCCTGCACGCCCAGGTTGAGGCCCTGCCCGCCGGTGGGCGGGTGGATGTGTGCGGCGTCGCCGGCCAGTAGCACCCGGCCGACCCGGTAGCGCTCGGCCAGCCGGGTGGCGTCGCCGAAGCGGGACAACCAGCGCGGGGAATGCACGCCGAAATCGGTTCCGGCAATGGCCCGCAACCGTTCCTGGAAATCCTCGAGGGTGGGCGGTTCCGCGCGGTCGCTGACCCCGGCGGCGGGAACGACAACGCTGTAGAGCCCGACGCCGACCGGCCGGATCCGGAGCGGCTCGGCGACCTCTTCCGGCGGCACCGCCATTTCCATCTCGCCCATCAGCGTCTCGGTCCGGGCGGGCTCGCCGGGGAAACCGACGCCGAGCAGTTTGCGCACGCTGCTGCGCCCGCCGTCGCAGCCGACCAGATAGCGCGAGCGCAGCCGTTCCCCGCCGGCCAGTTCGACGGTGACACCCTCTTGGTCCTGCTCGAGACCGATGAGCACGCCACCGTGCCGGACCTGGGCGCCCAGCTCGATGGCGTGTTCCTCGAGCAGGCGCACGATGACCGGGTGCGGGATTCCGAGCAGGTAGGCGTACGCCGAATCGAGGCCTTGGGGTTGGGGTTTGTTGATGGCGGCGAAAAAGCCGGCGGCCGGACGCTGCCGGGCGTGGGCGCGAATGCGTTCCAGGAGCCCGCGCATCGCCATCAGCTCGATGGTGCGAATATGCAGACCGACGATGCGTACGAAGGACGCGGGCTCGGTTTCCTTTTCCAGAACGAGAACCTGTACGCCATGCAGCCGCAGTTCGGCGGCCAGCATCGCGCCGGTCGGCCCGCACCCGGCGATGATCACATCGAACACGATGGGTATTACCTTTCGGGAGTGCCTGATTGGCGAGGCGCTCCCGGCGACGGTTACGTCAGTCGCCCGACCGTGACGGCAAGGGGGAGCACCCAGAAGCAGCGTTCATGGGTCTCACCTCCTCGGTCGGTGTCACGTCGGAGGGCAACTTACCACGGTCGCGGCAAATGTGATCACCATGGCCTGGACGAACATTAGTCTGTGAATCGCCTTTCCGGAGAATATGAATTTCCCAGCAATATTCGCGGAGCACTCTAAGAAAGGAGTAAGAATCGCCGTCCGGCTGTTTCGCCGAGGCATGTGGAGTAAGCATTCTTTACGACGCGGCGGGCCGAGGTGACCGCCACGCAGGCGTTCCTGGCCACCCTGGACGACACCCTGAAGACGAAGATCAACCTGGCCTTCACCGACAACCAGTCCCGGCAGACCTGGTCGAACTATCCGGCCTCGACGGTGGCCCGCAAGGGCGTCGCGCTCAAGGACCTCAGCGCGGCCCAGCGGGCGGCCGCCCTGGCGATGATGAAGGTGGCGCTCAGTACGGCCGGCTACCAGCAGGTGCTGAACATCCAGAAGGCCGACGACTACCTCAACAGCCTCGGCGGGGACGGCGCGGACGGATTCGGCAACCTGGTCGACTACTACGTCGCGGTGTACGGCACGCCGTCCGCCACCGACCCGTTCATGCTCCAGTTCGGCGGGCACCACCTGGCCCGCAACCTCACCTACAACGGGACGAAGGTCAGCGAGACCCCGCAGTTCGTCGGCTCGGAACCGACCTCGTTCACCACCGGCGGCCAGACCGTCGCGCCGGTCAAGGACGAGTCGACCGCGATGTTCGCCCTGTTCGCGTCGCTGTCCGACAGCGAGAAGGCGTCCGCGAAGCTGAGCTCCGGCACCTATGACGACCTGATGATGGGCCCGACCCACGACGACGGCGTGTTCCCGGCGTCCGAAGGGCTCACCGTGACCGCCGCGCAGAAGAAGCTGGTGCTGGCCGCGATCACGCCGTACGTCGACGATCTGGCCGACGACGCCGCGGCCAAGCTGCTGGCCAAGTACGAGTCCGAACTCGACTCCACCAAGATCGCCTGGGCCAACAACACCGGGCCGGAGGACGAGAGCAGCTATCTGCGCATCGACGGGCCGAGCGTGTGGATCGAGTTCATCAACACCCGCAGCCGCAGCACCCCGAACATCCACTACCACTCGGTCTACCGGGACAAGACCAACGACTACGGCAGCACCAACCCGTCATGAGGATCGCGGTCGTGATCGCGTGCGTGCTGCTCGCCCTGTTTCCGGGTTCCCCGGCCGCGGCGCACCCGATGAGCACCACCGCGATTCTGCTCGACACCGGCCCGAGCCGAGTGACCGGGCTGGTCGAGCTGCCGATCGACCGTCTCGAGGTCGCCCTCGACGAACCGCTGACCGCGACCACCGTCGTACAGCCGGCCAAGCTCGCCGAGCTGCGCCGTTACGTGCTCGCCCACACCTCGGCCGGCACCTGGGCCGTCGACCTGACCGGCGGCCGGGTGGCCAAGGTCGACAACGTCGACCATCTGGTCTTCGACCTCACCCTGACGGGCAACACCCAAGATCTCCAGCTGACGTACGACGGGATCCTGCACAAAATCGTGTCGCACCAGGTGTTCGTGGCCGCACGCCCGGCCGGTCACGGCGACTACACCACCATCGGGATCCTGGACTGGCGGACGCACACGGTCACCGTGCCGACCGCCCGACCGGCGAGCACCGGGTCCGGCTTCCTGGCCGCGGTGCGCCTCGGCGTCCGGCACATCGGTCAGGGCGCCGACCACCTGCTGTTCCTGATCATGCTGCTGCTCCCGGCGCCCCTGCTGGCCCGCCGCGGGCGCTGGGTCCGCGGCGGTGACCTGCGCCGGCAGGGGTTGCGCGTGGTGCACGTGGTGTCGGCGTTCGCGGTCGGCCACTCGATCACCCTGGCGCTGGCCGCCCTCGGCTACCTGTCGGTCCCGACCCGCCCGGTCGAGGCGGCGATCGCCCTGTCCGTACTGGTATCCGCCGTCCACGCGGTCCGGCCGCTGGTCCCCGGCGGCGAGACCTGGATCGCTGCCGGGTTCGGCCTCCTGCACGGCTTCGCCTTCGCCGCCCTGATCAACGACCTCGGCCTCACCCGCGGCTCCCTGGTCACCAACCTGCTCGGCTTCAACCTCGGGATCGAGCTCACCCAGCTGATCGTGGTCGCCCTGGTGATGCCGTCGCTGCTGGTCCTGAGCCGCACCCGGGCCTATCCGGGGATCCGGCTCGGACTGGCCGGGACCGGGATCATGCTGGCCGGCGCCTGGTTCGCCGAACGCACCACGCTGATCCCGGCGAACCCCCTCAACGGGCCGGCCGACCAGCTCGTCGAGCATCCGTTCGTGATCGCCGCGCTGCTGGCCGGCGCGGCCGGCGCGCTGGTCGCCGTGCCGCGCCTGCGCACCGAGCCGCTGCCGCACTAGACGGGAGCCGATCAGGACGCGGACGCCGACGGGGTGGCTGAGGCGCCGGAGCTGCTCGGCGCCGGAGTGGTTCCGTTGTCGCGGTCCGAGCCGCCACGGTGGCCGCGGCCACCGCGGCCGTCGCCACGCTCGGAGCCGTCCCGCGCGGAGCCGTCGCGGTCGGCGGAGTGGCCGCCGTCGCCGTGATCGGCCAGGGCGAACGCCGCCGCGGCGCCCGCGCCGCCACCGATCAGCCCGCCGAGCAGGAGGGTGCCGGCGACCACCAGCGCCGGCACCCCGCCGATGCGGCGGCGCCGCAGCCGGGTCGCGGTCGCGGTGTCGGGGGTGTTCGGGGTGGGCTCGGTCATGATCTATTTCCTTCCGGTGTGCGAATCTCGGGGGTGACTACAGCCTGCGGCCGGTTCCTAAGTGCGGTGACGGTGCGCGAATAAGAGATTCGTAAGGAGTTGGCGAGGTGTCCCAGGCGGCGATCACGGTCGGGCCGGTACTGGCGGTCGTGCTGGCGGCGCTGGTGCTGCTCGCGGTGGCGGCGGCGCTGGCCGGGCAGTTGGGGGTGAGCCGGGCGGTCGTCTCGGCGTCGGTGCGGGCGGTGGCGCAGCTGGCCGTCGTGTCGCTGCTGATCGCGGCCGTCCTCCGGTCGTGGTGGGCCACCGCGGCCTTCGTCACGCTGATGCTGCTTGTCGCGGCGGCCACCTCGGCCCGCCGGCTCGGCTCCTGGCGGCTGGTCCGGTTCGCGATCCTGCCGATCGCGGCCGGTGCCGTGCCCGCCGCCCTGGTGGTGATCGGGGCCGGCACGGTGCCGCTGACCGAGGTCGCGGTGCTGCCGATCGCCGGCATCCTGATCGGCGGGGCGATGACCGCGACCTCGCTGGCCGGCCGCCGGGCCCTCGACGAACTGCGCAACCGGCACGGCGAGTACGAGGCGGCGCTGGCCCTGGGTTTCCTGCCGCGCGACGCCGCGCTCGAGGTGTGCCGCCCGACCGCCGGCCAGGCCTTGGTGCCGGCTCTGGATCAGACCCGTACGGTCGGCCTGGTCACGCTGCCCGGGGCGTTCGTCGGGGTGCTGCTGGGCGGCGGGTCAGCCGTCCAGGCCGGCGCCACCCAGCTGTTGGTGCTGGTGGCGCTGCTGGCGGTGGAGGCGATCGCGATCGCGGTGACGGTCGAACTGGTCGCCCGGGATCGGCTGACCGGCGTTACGAGGCGAGGGCTTCGTGGTCCGACCGGTTGATCTCCGACCACACCGCGTCGAGCGAGAGGCCGAGAACGTCGGCGATCGCGGCTATCGTCGGAAAGGCGGGGGTGGCGACGCGACCGGACTCGATCTTCCGGAGGGTCTCCGGCGAGACTCCGGCCTCCAGCGCGGTGCGGAGCATCGATCGTTCGCCCCTCGCGCGGCGCAGGAGGGCACCGAGGCGTTGCCCGCGTTCGACCTCGGCGGGACTGAGCGGCAACCTGACCATGGTCCCGATTCTAGTACCGGGATAATATGGCCGGGATACTTATTGGTTGCACGAGTAAGGCGCCTGCATGATCGAGTTCCTCGACCCCACCGAACTGCCGCGCGCGCGGGCCACCGGCGCCCTGGTCGCCGGCATCCTGCAGGCCCTCAAGGGCCGCAGCGCGGTCGGCGTCAACCTGCTGGAGATCGACCGGTGGGCCCAGGAGATGATCATCGAGGCCGGGGCGCTGTCGTGTTACGTCGACTACGCCCCCTCCTTCGGCCGCGGCCCGTTCGGCCACTACATCTGCACGTCGGTCAACGACGCCGTGCTGCACGGGCTGCCGTTCGACTACACCCTGGCCGATGGTGACCTGCTCTCCCTCGACCTCGCGGTCTCGCTCGGCGGCGTCGTCGCCGACTCGGCCATCAGCTTCGTCGTCGGCGACACTCAGCCCGCCGAGAGCCTGGCGCTCATCGACGCGACCGAGCGGGCCCTGGTCGCCGGGATCGCCGCGGCCGGCCCGGGCGCCCGCATCGGCGACCTCTCGCACGCGATCGGCTCGGTGCTGAGCGCGGCCGGTTACACGGTCAACACCGAGTTCGGCGGCCACGGCGTCGGCTCGACGATGCACCAGGACCCGCACATCTCCAACACCGGCCGGCCCGGCCGCGGCTACAAGCTGCGTCCCGGACTGCTGCTGGCGCTCGAGCCGTGGATCATGGCGGACACCGACAAGCTGGTCACCGACGCCGACGGCTGGACCCTGCGCAGCGCGACCGGCTGCCGCACCGCGCACAGCGAGCACACCATCGCGATCACCGACGACGGCGCCGAGATCCTCACCCGGCACGGCTGACCGCCGGCTGTTTACAGCCAGGCGCGCGCTAGCTGGACGAACGACCCGGTGGCCGCCGCGGCGACCGCCAGGATGGCCGCGCTGAGCAGGACCGGGCCGATCAGGCGGCGCAGCAGCGGCGCCGGCGTGGGCTGGGCCAGCGCGCGCACCCGCTGCACGGCCACGCCGCCGTCGATGCCCAGGGCGACGCCGCCGCTGGCGGACGCGAGGGCGGCCCGGGCCACGGCGCGGGCGGTCAGCCCGCGATCGCCGACGTCGGCCGCGGCGTCCTCGTCGGCCCAGCGCTCGACCAGGAACTCGACCTGCCGGCGCACCGGGATCAGCAGGGGATTCACCGCGGCCGCGGCGGCCGCGACCGCGGTGAGCCGGTGGTGCCGGTGGGCGAGATGGGCCCGCTCGTGAGCGAGTACGACCTGGCGCTCGCCGCTGTTCAGCAGCCGGAGGATGCCGGTGGTGACCAGCAGGTGGCCGGGGCGCCGGGCGGTGCCGGGGACGGCGACCGCCATCGGGGTGGACCAGTCGGCGACGACCATCTCGTGCGCGGGGTCGCCGATGGCCCGCAGCCGGCGGTTGGTGGTGATCCGGCGGGTCACGTCGCGGACCAGCCGCACCCCGCCACCGAGCAGCAGTAGGCCGGCGACCAGCGCGATCGGTCCGGGCACCGGTTCCGGCAGTTCGAGCGAGGGGTGATTGTCCAGAGTGGCCAGCGGCGGCACGTCGTCGAGCATGGTCAGTGCCAGCATGGTCAGCGACCAGGTCGAGCAGATCGCGGCCACCGACGCGGCGACGGTGAGCGCCCAGGCGGCCGGACCGGGGGCGCCGCGCGCGGCGATCCGCCGGGCGCCGAGAGCGAGGGGTAGCGCCAGGAGCAGCGGCAGGTAGACGGTGAGGGTCATGGTTGCGGCGGCCGCTCGCCGTCGGCGAGCAGCCGGCGCAGCAACGCGGCGTCGGCATCGTCGAGGGAAGCGGCGAACAGCTGGAGCACCGCCTGCCGGTCGGCCCGATCGGCCAGGGCTGCCTGCATCTGCGACGCGGCCTGCGCGGCGGCGTCCTTGGCCGGCCAGTAGGCGTGGCCGCGCCCGGCTCGGCCGCGCTCGACGGCACCCTTGTCGTGCAGCCGGAACAGGATGGTCTGCACCGTGTTGTAGGCCAGCTCCCCGCCGACCTCCTGCTGCACCTCGGTGGCCGTCATCGGGGCGTCGGCCGCCCACAGCACGCCCATCACCGCGGCCTCCAGGCTCCCGGGTGGGCGCCGGCCTTCCTTCGCTCTCACCGTGGCAGACCTCCCGGGCCAGCGTAGCCCCGGCCGGGAGCGTGAACGGACGTCGACACCCAAGCACCTACAAGGTGTAGGAGCTAGGCTCGGGCGATGATCGTTCCTCTGCCGCGGCTGGTCGGTGGCGCCGCCGTGGCCTTCGCGCTGCTCACCGCGATCGTGGTCGGCCGGGTCGGCCCGCTGCTCAGCTTCGACGGCTGGATCAGCGGGGCGGCGCACACCGTGGCGCTCGCCCATCCGCTCTGGCGGGCCACCATGCTGGCCGTCACCGCCACCGGCAGCACCGTAGTCCTGGGCCCGCTGGCCGCGGTCGGCTGCCTGATCCTGCTGGCGTTCGGGCGCTGGCGGCCGGCCGTGTTCGCCGCCGTCGCGTTGACGGTGACCCACACCGCGCGCCTGCTCGTACTCATCGCGGTAGCGCGGCCACGCCCGGCCGACCGGCTGGCCGCAGCCTCGAGCTATTCGTTCCCGTCCGGGCACAGCACCGCCTCCGCCGCGTTCGCGCTGGTTCTCGTCCTGGTCTGCTGGCCCCTGCTGAAGCAGCGGTGGAGCCGGGTGGTGCTGGCCGTCGGCGCCGGGGCCTGGGCGTTCGCAGTCGGCCTGAGCCGGGTCGCGCTCGTCGTGCACTGGCCGACCGACGTACTCGGCGCCTGGTTTTTCGTCTTGGTCCTGGTGCCGGGAATAGCGCTGCTCTTCAGGACAAGGGCACCCGGCGACGCGCCCGGAGAAACTCCACCGCGATCGGAAGAACCGAGATGACCACGATGCCGATCAGGATCAGCTCGATGTGGTCGCGGACGAAGGCGATCTGCCCGAGGAAGTAACCGAGCGTGGTGACGCCGCCGACCCAGAGCACGCCGCCGAGGGCGTTGTAGCGGACGAAGGTGCGGTAATGCATGCCGGACGCCCCGGCCACGATCGGGGTGAACGTCCGCACCACCGGCACGAACCGGGCCAGCACGATCGACCGCGCGCCGTACCGCTCGAAGAACCCCTGCGCCCGGGTCAGGTTCTCCTGCTTGAACAGCCGCGAGTCGGGCCGGCGGAACAGCGCCGGGCCGAACCGGCGGCCGAACGCGTACCCGACCTGGTCGCCGGCGATCGCGGCGATCGCTCCCAGCAGGCACAGCAGCCACAGCGGCACGTGCAGCAGGGTGCCGCCGGCCACCAGCAGACCGGCGGTGAACAGCAGCGAGTCGCCGGGCAGGAAGAAGCCGATCAGCAGGCCGGACTCGGCGAAGACGATGGCCAGGATGCCGAGCAGGCCGAACGTCGAGATCAGGTGCTGCGGGTCAAGAACGCTCATGGTCGGAAAGGTAGGTCTCCGACGCTGAAGATTCGTTGAAAGGCGGCCTCCTTCAGGGTTTCCTCAGCCCGCGGTCCCCACCCTCTGCGGTCATGGAGATCGTGGTTGTTTCGGCAAGCATCGGCGCAGGTCACGACGGCGCCGCCGGGGAGATAGGCCGCCGCCTGGAGGCGGCCGGCGTCGCCGTCCGGCGACTTGACTATCTCGACCTGCTGCCTACCGGTTGGGGCCAAACCATCAAGCAGGCGTACGCCTACCAGCTCGCACACGCACCCGGCAGCTGGGGCCGGCTGCTCGACACGATGGCCCGCCCCGGCGCGACCCGCGGCGCCGCCTGGCTGTCCACCCGGGCCGCCCAGCGCCGCCTGCTCGCCGCGACCGGCCCGTCCCCGGCCGCCGTGGTCTCCACCTATCCACTGGCCACCCAGGCGCTCGGCCGACTGCGGCTGTCCGGTCGGCTGCGGGCACCGGCGATCGCGGTGCTGACCGACCCGTCGGTGCACCCGCTCTGTGTGGCCCCCGGCATCGACCTGCACCTGAGCCCGAACGAGGACGCCACCGCCCGGGTCCGCGACGACTTCGGCCTCCCGGTCACCACCAACGCGCCGGTCGTCGACCCGCGCTTCCACCCGGGGCGCGGCCCGGCCGGGGTGCGGGCCGCCCGGCAGCGGCACGGCCTGCCACCGGACGCCCGGCTGGCCCTGGTGGTGGCCGGTTCCTGGGGCGTCGGCGACATCGAGACCACGGTCCGGGACCTGGCCGCGGTGACCGAGGCGATCCCGGTGGTGGTGTGCGGCCGTAACACCGCGCTGCGTGAGCGGCTGGCCGCGACCGGAAAGGCGATCGCGCTCGGCTGGGTCGACGACATGCCGTCCCTGCTGCGCGCCGCCGACCTGGTGGTGCAGAACGCCGGCGGCCTGACCTGCGTGGAAGCCCTGGCCAGCGGGGTGCCGGTGATCAGCTACCGGTGTCTGCCCGGCCACGGCGAGGCCAACGCGGCGGTCCTCGAACGGCTCGGCCAGGTGCCGTGGCCACGCACGGCGGGCGAGCTGGGTGACGTCGTACACGCGGCGCTGCGCACCGCCCCGCCGACCCGAACCGCGGCCCCCTCGGCGGCCGAGCTGATCCGGGCGATGACCCGGTGAACCCCGTCTCGGTTCTCACCCAGCCGTTCCCCGCGGTGGCCGCGATCGGCCCGCTGCGCCGCCGCCTGCTGCCCGGCCTGGCCGGCCTCGGCCACCCCCGGCACGTGGCGCTCACCTTCGACGACGGCCCGCACGCCGACGCCACCCCCGAACTGCTCGACCTGCTCGACCGGGCCGGGGTGCGGGCGACGTTCTTCCTGCTCGGCCGGATGACCGAGGAACTACCCGAGGTGGCCCGGGCGATCGCCGACGCCGGCCACGAGATCGGCGTGCACGGGTACGACCACCGGCTGCTCACCAAGCGCGGCCCGGCCGCCACCCGGGAGGATCTGGACCGGGCCACCGCCGCGATCACCGCCGTCACCGGCACCCGCCCGGCCTGGTGGCGGCCGCCGTACGGAGTGGCCAACACCGCCGCCCTGCTGGAGTCCCGCCGGCTTCGGCTGCGCCCGGTGCTGTGGACCACGTGGGGCCGGGACTGGACCGCGACCTGCACCCCCGACTCGGTCTACCGCAGTGTGCTGCGCAAGCTCGACGGCGGCGGCACCATTCTGCTGCACGACAGCGACGTCTCGGCGGCACCGAAGTGCTGGCTCGCCATGCTCGGCGCGCTACCGCCGATCCTGACCACCTGCCGGGCCCGTGGCCTGGCCGTCGGCCCGCTCGCCGAGCACGGGATGGCACGGTGAGCCGTTTACCGGTCCGTCATATCACCGCAACGTGTGGTGACCGCGAATCCTGAAACGTTTGCCTCGCCATCGGGGGATTGACAGCGCGCTTGACCCGCGCCCGGCGAAGGAGATGTGGAATGCCATATCAAGCCGAATATATATGGATCGATGGCACCAAGCCGTCGCCGCTTCTCAGGAACAAGACCCGCATCGTGGCGGACGGCAAGGAACCGGAGATCTGGGGTTTCGACGGATCGAGCACCAACCAGGCGCCCGGCGCCAACTCGGACTGTGTGCTGCGCCCGGTCTTCACCTGCCCGGACCCGCTGCGCGGGGAGAAGGACATCCTCGTCCTCTGCGACGTCGAGCTGACCGACTTCACCCCGCACCCGACCAACACCCGGGCGGCCTGCGTGGCGGCGGCGGAGAAGTACGCCGATCAGGAGCCGATGTTCGGCATCGAGCAGGAGTACACGTTCTTCCAGCACGGCCGGCCGCTGGGCTGGCCGGAGACCGGCTTCCCGGCGCCGCAGGGTCCCTACTACTGCGGTGTCGGCGGCGAGAAGATGGTCGGCCGGGAGATCATCGAGGCGCACACGATCGCCTGCCTCAAGGCCGGACTGTCCATCGAGGGCACCAACGCCGAGGTCATGATGGGGCAGTGGGAGTTCCAGATCGGCGTGCTGCCGGCGCCGATGATCGGCGACCAGATGTGGGTGGCCCGGTGGCTGCTGCATCGCATCGCCGAGGACTTCGGCGTGGTCGTGTCGTTCGACGCGAAGCCGATGCCGGGGGACTGGAACGGCGCCGGCGCGCACACCAACTTCTCCACGAAGGCCACGATGCAGGGCTACGACGCCATCGTCACGGCGTGTGAGGCGCTCGGGCGCAACGCGCTGGCCCACGTGGAGAACTACGGTGCCGGGATCAAGGACCGGCTGACCGGTGCGCACGAGACGGCGAAGTGGGACAGCTTCAGCTGGGGAGCGTCCGACCGCGGCGCCTCGGTGCGCATTCCGTGGGCCGTCGAGAAGGCCAAGAAGGGCTGGCTCGAGGACCGTCGTCCGAACGCCAACATGGATCCCTACCTGGTCGCCGGCATGATCATCGAAACGTGTTGCGGAGCGCTGGCCGAGGAGGCCGGCGCCTGAGGTGACCTTGCTGACCGGCGCCGGGAACTCTGGTCAGAACCTGGCGCTGGGCAGCGGGTCGGGCTCGTCGACCCGGTCGTGCAGGACGTTGAGCACGATGTCGGCCAGGGCCGGGTCCATGCTCGCATCGCCGTTGGCGTCGGTCGAGATGAACGTGGTGGTCATGCCCTTGGCCCGCCAGGCCCGCTCGATCGCCGAGTGCGTGCCGCCGATCGCCTTGGCCGAGCCGATGATGGCGATGATGTCGGCGAACGCGGCGCTGCCCGGTGCGGCCTGGGCGACCTGCCGGATGTAGTCCGTGCGCTTCTCGCCGTAACCCCGCAGCAGCGCGATGATCTTCTCGCGCAGAACCTCGGGGTCGGTGGGATTGTCGGCGCGGCCTTCGCTCAGCCGGTCCAGAATGGAACGAGCTTCCTCGATGTCCCCCTCGAGGTCAGGGTTGAAAGTGATCGTCACGGTTGCCATGCCTCATTGATAGCTCAGGTCTATAAAGATCGCAAGTACTATCTTTATAGACCTGAGTAGAGTCATTCGGCGGGGATGATCTCGTCGAGGGCGCGCAGGGCGTTGAGGGTGCGCGGGTAACCGACGAACGGCAGCAGCTGGGTGATCACGGCGAGCAGGGTGCCCCGGTCGTTGCCGACGTTGAGGTTGGCCGCGACGTGCCCCCTGACCTGCGGATCGGCGCCGCCCAGCGCGATCAGCAGAGACAGCGTGAGCAGCTCCCGGGTGCGCAGGTCAAGACCGGTCCGGGTGTAGTGGTCGCCGAAGCAGTTGGCCGACAGCAGCCGCTGGATGTGCTGCTCGTCGGCCGGCGCATCGGCGTACATCGCGTCGATCCGCTCGGCCCCGACGATCTCCTTCTGCACCGCGAGGCCCTTCTCGTACCGGGTCTCGGGCGTGGTGGTCGACTGCCCCGGCAGCGGCAACGCGACCCCACGCTCGGTCAGCACCTCGTTGGTGGCATGCAGAAAATCAAAGACCTTACCCATGCCCGCGTACGGCACGGCCTGGTAGACGATCTCCTTGACCTCGACCGGAGTGACGCCGGCGGTGAGAGCGGCGCCCAGCATCACCCGGTACTCCCGCAGGGCCTGGCCGCCGATCAGAGCGGCCAGCTGCACCATCAGCCGGGTGCGCGGCTCGAGGTCGCCGTGCTGCAGCACCTCGTCGAACGCGAAGTTGTCGAAGTACTCGATGAGCTCCGGATCGGTGACCGCGAGGGTCGACACGTGCCCCGGGAACAGCTCGTCGTGGTTCTTGCGGGCCGTCTCACTGATGGCCATGGCCACACCTCATCTCTCTCCGCGACCAACGCTAGGCCGCCGGTGGCGAGGTCTGAGAGGCCCTGTCATTACCTGTTCAGCGAATTCTTACCGGCGCTTCGCCAGGGTGTGCGGGTGAACTACCAGCTGTTTCAACTGATCAACGATCTTGCCGGGCGCTGGGCGCCGGTCGACTGGCTCGCCCGGGTGTGGGCCGGCGTCCACTACCCGGGCGACATCGCCGCGTCGGCGGTCATCGCCGCGCTGGCCACGTTCATCGCGTACGTGGCCGACCGCCGCGCCCCTGTCTATCCCACTGACCGCAATGCCTCCACCGGGGACAGCCGGGCCGCCCGGATCGCCGGGTAAAGCCCGGCGAGCGCGCCGGCCAGCAGCGCGGCGCCGAGACCGGCGGCCAGGGCGACCGGCGGTATCGCCACCGGGTTGCCGCCGAGCCGGGCCGCGACCGCCGTCGCCAGCACGCCGAGGCCGATGCCGAGCACCCCGCCGATCGTGGCGAGCAGCGTCGATTCCAGCAGGAACTGGGCGGCGACGTGCCGGCGGCGGGCACCCAGCGCCCGGCGCAGGCCGATCTCGCCGCGTCGTTCCAGGACCGAGATCACCATGATGTTGGCGATGCCGACCCCGGCGATCAGCAGCGCGACCCCGCCCAGCCCGAGGAACAGGCCGACGAACGCGCCCTTGGCCGCGATCCGGGCCACCAGCAGGTCGGACGGCCGGCGTACCTGTACGTCGCCCGCTCCGTCCGGCACGGTGGTGGCGGTGAGCACCGCGGCCACGGCGGCCACCTGGTCCGGGTCGGCCCGCAGATAGATCCGGCTCGGCCCGGCGGTGCGCCCGAACACCGTCCCGGCCTGCCCGAACGTGATCAGCGCGGCCAGGTCGATCTCCGGGGCCACCGCGACCGGCGCCAGTACCCCGGCCACCGTGAACCAGTGCTCGCCCAGCAGGATCTGGGTCGGTGCCGCCAGGGAGCCGATCCCGAGGATCCGGGCGGCCTCGAAGCCGAGGACGGTCACCGGGTAGTGCTCCGCGGTGCCGTCCAGGAACCGGCCGAGCAGTGGCTGGACCGACAGCGCGGCCGGCAGCGACGGCTCGGCGGCCAGCACGTTCATGCCGCCGGTCTGCACCGCCGGGATCGCCCGGCTGCGCCGTACGCTCACGTTCTCGACGGTGGCGACCGCGGTGACCGTCCGCACCGGGGGGATCCGCGCGATCATCGGCTCGGCCGATAGTGGTAGCGGCACGCCGCGGCCGTTGACCGATTCGGCCGAGGCGACGGTCAGCAGGTTGCCCTGCTCGCCGAGCTGGGTGAGCAAATCGGCCTGGGTGGACCGGGCGATGCCGAGCACCGCCACGACGGCAGCCACGGCGATGGCGATGCCGAGCGCGGACAGCGCCGAGCGGACCCGGCGGGCGCGCAGGCCGCCGGTGGCCAGCCGGATCGCGTCGGCCGGGCGCAGGCGGGCCATCACGACTCCCCGCCGGTGTCGCGGACGATCCGGCCGTCGCTCAGGTGCACCTGGCGCCGCATCGCCGCGGCCACGTCGGCGTTGTGCGTGATCAGGACGACCGTGGTGTCGCCGTCGGCCAGCCCGGCCAGCAGGGCGGTGATCTCGGCGCCGGTGGCCGAGTCGAGGTTGCCGGTGGGCTCGTCGGCCAGCAGGACCGCCGGCCGCCCGGCGATCGCCCGGGCGATCGCGACCCGCTGCCGCTCGCCCCCGGACAGCTGCCCGGCCCGGTGCCCGATCCGGTCGGCCAGCCCCACCTCGTACAGCGCCTCGGCGGCCCGTTCCCGCCGGGCCCGGGCCGGCACGCCCCGGTAGAGCAGGCCGGTGGCCACGTTGTCCAGCACGCTGAGGTGTTCCAGGAGGAAGAACTGCTGGAAGACGAAGCCGAGCCGGGTGGCCCGGACGTCGGAGAGCTCCGGATCGGACAGGGCCGAGACGTCGGCACCGGCGATCCGGACGGTGCCGCGGGTCGGCCGTTCGAGGGTGCCGAGGATGCTCAGCAGCGTCGACTTCCCGGCCCCGGAGGCGCCGGTGATGGCCACCGTCTCGCCGGCCCCGATGACCAGGTCGATGCCGTCGAGCGCGGTGACCGTGGAGGGTGCGGGGTAGGTCTTGCCGACCCCGGACAGTTCCAGCACTGCGGTGGTCATTTGGCCGGCACCTCCACTGTCGCGCCCTCGCGCAGGCCGTCGCCCTTGACCTCGACCCGGGTGTCGGCGAACAACCCCGGCGTGACCCCGAGCAGCCGGCGGTCGCCCCCGTCGACCGTCCACAGGCCGTAGCCGCCGCCGGCCAGGGCGACCAGGGCGGTGATCGGCACGGCGAGGACGCCGTGGACCGCGGAGGTGACCACCCGGACCTCGACCGGGGCCTGGTCGAGGCCGCCGCCGGCGATCGGCCGGCCGAGCGTCACCGTCGCCGGCACCGAGGGCAGCTGGTTACCGCGGCCGAGGTCGTTCTCGGTCGGCGCGGTCGCCACCGTGGACAGGGCGGTGACCCGGCCCGGCACGGTCGTACCGCCGGGCAGGTTGACCGTGACGCCGTCGTGCAGATGGACGAGGTGGGCGTCGGTGACCGGGATGGCCAGGGTCACCGCGACCGTCGTGGACGTGCCGGACACCAGTGCGTCGCCGGACGCGTGCCCGCCGACCTTGACGGCGGTGTCGGCGACCCGCAGCCGGCCGGGCTGGAACGTGACGACCCCGAGGTCCAGCCGCCCCGTGACCGGCTGGTGGGTCGAGTGCTGCCAACGCCGTACGGCCGCATAGGTGGCCCGGGTGAAGCGTCCGTCGACGGTGAGGTTCGCGGCGGTCGCGTGGCCCAGGGCGACGAGGTTGGTCTCCAGGGCCCGCACGTCCGGCCCGGCGGTGATGCCGAGGGAGAGGGTCCGCCAGGCCGGGCGGTCGCCGTACAGCAGCCGTACCGGCCGGTTGTCGACGGCCAGCACCGGCTGCCCGCGGCCGATGATCTGGCCGGGCCGGGGCAGCCAGGTCACGATGCCGGGGGAGCCCAGCCAGTAGACGTCGAACGTGCCCGGGTAGCCGAGGGTGCCGGGGATGATCGTGGTCGCGGACAGGTCGGTGCGGGTCACCGTCGCGGTTCCGGTCGGCACCCCGGTGGAGGCCGGCGGCACCGGATCGTCGCGCAGCCACCAGCCGGCCCCGGCGCCCGCGGCCGCCACGAACGCGGCCCCGCTCAGCACGGCCCGCCTACGCATTGCCGAGATTCCCGAGGCTCGACACGGCCGCCTCCTCGTCCAGCAGGGTCCGGCAGGCGTCCACGGCGCGCTGCAGGATCGGGTTCTGCTTGCCGCCGGGCGGCAGCGTGGTGGGATCCAGGCCGAACCCTTTGCCGGCCGAGAAGTGGCTGTCGACGGTGGGGTCCTTGAAGTTGGGCAGGCCGTTCGCGCGCATGCAAGCGGCCGATTTGACCCCGGCCTGAATCAGCTTCGGCGGGGGCGGCCCCTGGTCGCGGATCGCGAAGTTGGCGGCCCGGATGAGGTCGTGGCAGGCCGTCTGGATCGCGTCCAGTTGCGGCCCCTCGATCGGGCGGAAGGCGACGTCGTCGGTGTAGACGTAGCCGTCCGCGGTCAGCACCGGGTCCTGGTAGGCGGATACGCCGTGCTCCCGGATGCACTGCGCGGCGGCGTGCAGTGCGGCCCGGCGCCCGGCGCTGCTGTCCCCGGCGACGGCGTTCGGATTGTCGTCGTTCCCGGCCTGCGCTTGCGGCCCGGCGCTGGCGCTTGTCGCCAGCCGGGGCACGGTCGACGCGGGCGGATCACTGGTGCACGAGGCGAGACCGATCATCGCGATGGCCGCCGCGGCGGTTCGTAGACGCTTCACTGTGGACTCCCGTTCTCGGATGCGAACAGGTGTAGTGGCGAGGCGATGACATCAGCGCTACGGGCCGTGTTGGACGGATGTCATCCCGGCCGGGGCACAATGTCGGCATGCGTGTGCTGGTGGTCGAGGATCACGTCACGTTGGCCACCCGGATCGGCGAGGGAATGCGCGACGCCGGGATGGCGGTGGACGTCGTGCACGACGGGGCCGCCGCGCTGGCCGCCGCGGGCGGCACCGACTACGACGTGATCGTGCTGGACCGGGACCTGCCGGTGGTGCACGGCGACCACGTGTGCCGGACCCTGGCGACCGGGGCCGGGGCGCGCATCCTGCTGCTGACCGCGGCGACGTCGGTGGACGACCGGGTCGACGGCCTGGAGCTGGGCGCCGACGACTACCTCGGCAAGCCGTTCGCGTTTCCCGAGCTGGTCGCGCGGGTCCGGGCACTCTCCCGCCGTACACCCTCGGCCCCGCCGGTGATGCAGCACCGCGACCTGACCGTGGACCGGGCCCGGCACCGGGCCGCCCGGGCCGGGCGGCACCTGTCGCTGACCCGCAAGGAGTTCGGCGTGCTGGAGATGCTGATCGCCGCCGACGGGGGAGTGGTCAGCGCCGAGGAGTTGCTCGAGCACGTCTGGGACGCGCACGCCGACCCGTTCAGCAACGTGGTCTCGGTGACCCTGACCCGGTTGCGCCGCAAGCTCGGGCCGCCGCCGCTGATCGAGACCGTGGTCGGCCGGGGGTACCGGATGTGACCGTGCGCGTCCGGCTCACCCTGGTGTACTGCGGGCTCTTCGCGGTCTGCGGCGCGATCCTGGTCGCGATCACCTACGGCCTGCTGGCCACCAACCTGCCGGAGTCGGCCGACTCGAATCTGACGCTTCCGGCCGGCTTCGCCTCGAGTTGTGAGCGCGCGTCGGCCGACCCGGAGGGGGCCGACCCCGCGCTGCTGCAGAAGTGCAAGACGGCCTACCAGGAAGGTCTGGTCAACGGCGCGAACAGGCAGCGCGAGGCGACCCTGCAGCGCCTGCTCTGGTACTCGCTCAGCACTCTGGCCGCGGTGACGCTGCTGGCCGCGGTGGCCGGGTGGATCGTGGCCGGGCGGGTGCTCAGACCGGTGCACCGGATCACCGAGGCTGCCCGGAACGCCTCCGAGGAAAATCTCGCGGCCCGGCTGGCGCTGACCGGCCCACGGGACGAGTTGCGTGAGCTGGCCGACACGTTCGACGACATGCTGGACCGCCTGCAGGCCGCGTTCGACAGTCAGCGCCGCTTCATCGCCAACGCCGGCCACGAGTTGCGGACGCCGCTGACCGTGATGCGCACCGCCGTCGACGTGGTGCTGGCCAAGCCGGAGCCGACGTCGGCCGAGCTGATCGGGATGGGGCACGACGTGCAGGCCGCCGTCCACCAGGCGCAGGCGCTGATCGACGCGCTGCTCACCCTGGCCCGCACCGACCGCGGCCGGTTCGGCCAGGAGGCCGTCGACCTGGCCACCGTCACCGAGGACGCGATCGACGCCCGGCTGCCCGGCGGCGGCCCGGCCCGGCTGCACACCGCCCTGGCACCGGCCGTGACCAGCGGCGATCCGACCCTGCTGGAGCGGCTCGCGGCGAACCTGGTGGACAACGCCGTGCGGTACAACGTCGCGGACGGCGACGTCTGGGTCAGCACCAGCGCCGCCAACGCCCACGTGGTCCTGACGGTGGAGAACACCGGGCCGGTCGTGACCGCGGAGGCCGCCCGGACCCTCTTCGAGCCCTTCCGGCGCCTGCACGAGCGGACCGGGGACGACGGGTTCGGCCTCGGGCTCGCCATCGTGGCCTCGATCGCGGCGGCGCACGGCGGCATCGCGGCGGCCGGCGTGCGCCCGGGCGGCGGGCTGACCGTCACCGTCACGCTGCCGGCCCGGGTCGCCACACCGTCCTAGCCGGCCAGGGTCGTCCAGACCAGCCCGCCCAGACCGGCGACGACACAGTAGATCGCGAACGGGTTGAGGGTCCGGGTCTCGAAGTAACGGGTGAGGAACCGCAGCGACACGTACGCCGCCAGACCCGCCACCACGCTGCCGGCCAGCACCGGGCCGAGGATGCCCCGGCCCTCCGGCCCGGCCAGTTCGGGCAGCTTCAGCACACCGGCCGCCGCGATCACCGGCGTGGCCAGCAGGAAGGCGAACCGGGCGGCGTCCTCATGGGACAGACCGCGGAGCAGGCCGGCGCCGATCGCGGCACCCGAGCGGCTGACCCCCGGCAGCAGCGCCAGGATCTGCGCCGACCCGATCAGCAGCACCTGCTTCCACGACTGACCGGCGATCCGCTGGTCCGGATCGTCCCGGTCGCTGCTCACGTACACGCCGCCGCCCCCGCCGACCGGCACCGCTACTCTCGGCTGCCGGCTACGCAGACGCTCGACCGTGGCCAGCAGGATGCCGTTGAGAATCAGGAACAGGGCGGCGGGAAGCGGCCTCCCGAGCGCCGTCCGCACGGTGTGCTCGAGGACGAGGCCGGCCAGCCCGACCGGGATGGTGGCCACGATCAGCAGCCAGGCGAGCCGTTCGTCGGCATTGGTGATCGCGCGCCGGCGCACCGACGAGATGAACCCGCGCACGATCCGGGCCCAGTCGGCGCGGAAGAACCACACCAGCGCCACTGCCGTCGCGACGTGCACGGCGACCACGAACGCCAGGTAGGGCGATTGGTCGGCGCTCATGTTCAGGTCCCGGGCCCAGCCGCCGCCGATCACCGCCGGGAGTAGGACGCTGTGCCCGAGACTCGAGACCGGGAACAGTTCGGTGACACCCTGCAGCAGCCCGATGACGATCGCCTCGGGATAGGTCAGTGACGCGTGAGCCATGGCGGCGGATCATCCGAGACCGGCCCTGAAGGTTCCCTGAAGACGACGGTGGTTCTCCTGCCGGTAGGCGTACGCGATGAGGCCGAGCAGCACCGCGAGCAGCACCATCGACGAGCCGATCGTGCCGAGCGCGAGCCCGCCCTTGGCCACCGGCTTGGTGAGGAAGTCCCCGGCGGTCGCGCCGAGCGGCCGGGTCAGCACGAACGCCAGCCAGAACAACAGCACGTTCGGGACCGCCGGCACCCACTTGACGGCGAGCAGCACCGCCAGCAGCCCGGTGACCAGCAGCGCCCCACCGGCGTAGCCGAGGCCGGAACTGTCGGCCAGGAAGTCGCCCATCGAGGTGCCGAGCGTGTTGGAGACCAGGATGGCCGCCCAGAACAGGGCCTCGCCGCGGAACGTGGTGATGTCGCGGATGGCGAAGGTCTGGCCGCTGACCTTCCAGACCGCGAAGATCGCGATCAGCAGCGAGATCAGGATCGCCGCGCCGGTCGGGTAGCCCAGCCCCAGGCCCTGCGGCCCCCAGCCCAGCGAGGTGGTGCCGGCGGCCAGGTACTCGCCGCTGGCGTCCCGGTTCATGAAGTCGGACATGGTGGTGCCGGCCGTGCTGGTGGACAGGATGACCGTCCAGTAGAAGAACGGGTTGTAGTGCCGCGACCGCAACTGCACGATCAGGGTGACCACGAAGACCGCGAAGAGCGCGATGGTGGTCAGGAAGTAGCCCAGCTTCAGCGTCTGGGCGAACAGGTCGCCGGCGGTCTCGCCGAGCGTGGTGGCGGCGATCTTCATGATCCAGAAGGCGAGCGTCACCTCGGGCAGTTTCTTCATGACGGTACGGCCGGTTTCGGTGACGATCATCGGGTGCTCCGGTCGGGTGGTGCGGTCAGGACGCCCCCGAGCATGGCGACCTTCCGGGCCTTTCCGACATGACTCGCCGGATCCGGCCGGAGATTCACCTACAAGTTGTAGGATCTCGCGCCGCGTTCTGAGCAAGCTCTAGTAACGGAAGCCGCGGACCAGTTCGCGCAGGTCGCCGGACATCCGGGCGACCGTGCCGATCTGGCCCTGCGACTCCACGACCTCGGCCTCCGCCTGCCGGGCGCCGTTCGCCACCGTGGTGATGGTGGCCGCGATCCGGGCGCTCGCGTCGGCGGCCTCGGCGACGCTGCGGCCCATCTCGCCGGTCGTGGCGGTCTGCTCCTCGACCGCGGCGGCGATCGCCCCCTGGTGATCGTTGATCTCGTTGATCACCTCGCCGATCCGGCTGATCGCGGCGGTCGCCTCGGCGCTGGTCGACTGGATCGCGCCGATCCGCCGGGCGATGTCGTCGGTGGCGGCCGCGGTCTGCTGGGCCAGGTCCTTGACCTCCCCGGCGACCACGGCGAAGCCCTTGCCGGTCTCCCCGGCCCGGGCCGCCTCGATGGTGGCGTTGAGCGCCAGAAGGTTGGTCTGCTCGGCGATCGCGGTGATGGCCTTGAGCACCTGCTCGATGTCGGCGGAGCTGCGGCCCAGCTGCTCGATGGTGGCCGAGGTGCCGGTGACGATGGCGACGGCGTCGCTGGCCACCAGCGCCGCCTGCTCGGCGCTGCGGGCGATCTCGGTGATCGCGTCGGTCATCTCGCTGGCGCCCGCGGTGACCGAGGAGATGCTGTGCGAGGCGCTGTCCGCGTCGGCCGCCACCGTGCTGAACTGCGCGGCCAGGTCGCTGACCCGGTGGGCGATCTGACCGCTGTTGGTGGCCAGGTGGTCGGCGGCGTCGCCGAGGGTGTCCGCCGACTCCACGATCGTGCCGACCGTGTGCCGCAGCGCGGTGTTCGCGGCGACCAGCGCCGAACCCATCTGGCCGAGCTCGTCGCGGCCGCTGACCCGCGGGTCGCCGGTGAGGTCGCCGCCGGCCAGGTCGCTGAGCACGCCGTGGACCCGGCGCAGCGGGTGGACCACCAGCCGGGCGACGAGGACCCCGATCAGTACGGCGACGGCGACCACCACGATCGAGATGATCACCACCATGGTGCGCTTGCGGCTCTCCTCCGCGCCGGCGGTGGCCTTGGTCTGCGCGCCGGCCGCCGCCTCGGCCTCGGCCAGGGCGTCCAGCGCGCCGCCGAACGTCTTGTTGGCGACGGTGAGCGCACCGCCCGAGGCGAGCAGGGCCTCGCCCTTGACCAGGTCGCCGGCCTTGGCCAGCGGGACGAGCTGCTTGTCGCGGACGTCCCGCCAGCTGGCCAGGCCCTCCCGTGCGGTGGCGATCAGGGTGGTCCGGTTGCTGTCCAGCGTGCTGTGGTCACTGACGTAGGTGGCGATCGCGGCGTCGGCGGCGGCGTCGGTGTCGCTCATGCCGGAGATGACGTCCGCCTGCGCCGAGCCGGACTGCAGCAGCACGTCCCGGACCTCGACCCGGGAGTCTCCCTGCATGTCGCGCAACGAGACCAGGGCGGCGAGCGGCCGGGCCACCTCGTCGTACATCGCCCGGGTGCGGTTCCCCTCGGCCGCGAGCGCGGCCAGCCCGGACCAGGCGACCACGGCGATCCCGATCGCGGCCACCACCACCGGCGTCAGAACTTTCGCCTGGACCGGCACATTCGCCATCCACGATCGCGCTCGGCTCATGCCGCCCTCTCCCGCCCGGCCGTTTCCCATGCTCAGAATGCGGCAGCCGATCGTCGGTCGGACTTTTATCCGCCTTCCGCCGCCGTCGCTGTTGCCAGTGGCTATGCTGCGAGCCGCCTCGTTCGCCTCCGTTCCCGAAATCGGGTTGCCGAATGCAATTCGGAATGAATTGAGGAAATAGGCAGCGACGCCCTCGGCGGGCGCCTCCACCCGCGGTTACGCGCAGATCCTGCGGGCCAACGTCTCTCGTTCTTCAACACCATTCTCGGGCAGTCCGTGATCGAGGGCCTCTCGCTGCTGCGTACGGTGCAGATCACCGCCGTACTGTCGGGTCTGATCCCGTACGGCTGGTCCTGGCTTTGCTCGTGGTTTTCGCCGCGGTCCTGGTCATCTCGCCGCTGTCCACCTACTTCGGACTGACCAGCCCCGGCCCGGCCATCTTCAGCACCGTGGTGCCGGCCCTGGCCGGTTGGTTCGCGGTGCTGACCGCCGCGTTCCGGTTCCGGCTGCTCGATCGGGTGCTGGCGCTGGAGAACCGGCGCGACCACGAAGGTGTTCGAGCAGCTCGAGCACGACCGGTGGGACCCGAGCTTGGCGCCGGTGCAGGGCCACCATGGTGACCACCGTGTCGTCGCCGGCCAGCGGCCGGGTCACGATCAGCCCGGCCTGTTCGAGCGGGTCGCCGCGCACGCTGTAATCGGGCAGGACGGTGAGGCCGATGCCCTCGGCGACCATCATCTTGCCCATCTCGGCGCCGTCGGTGGAGTGCCACGAGGCCGGCAGGTCGGAGCCGAAGAGCCGGTGCGCGAACCGGTACATCAGATAGCCCGACCGCATCGCCACGAACCGCTCGGCCCGCAGGTCGGCCGCCGTGACCTCGGCCTTCGCCGCGAGCGGGTGCCCGGCCGGCAGGACCGCGGCCGGGCGGCCGGCCAGCAGGGGAGTGACCTCGAAGTCCGGCGGTGCGTCGTCGCCGTCGAGCAGGTTGACCAGGCCCAGGTCGAGGGTGCCCTCGGCCAGCGCCACGTGGATCTCGTCCTGTTGCAGGTTGCGCACCTCGACGGCGGCCCGGCTGTTCGCCTCCTGGAACGCTTTCACGGCCGGCAGCACCAGCGTCGCCGTACCGGCGTTGACCGTGCCGATCCGCAGCAGCCGCCGGGTGGCCAGCTGGTCGCCGGCGGCGGCCTTGAGCCGTTCGACCGATTCCAGGACGTCGACGATCGGCTGGAGCAGCTCGCGGCCGGCCAGGCTGATCCGGGCGCCGGAGCGGTGCCGGTCGAGCAGGGTGACGCCGAGTTCCCGTTCGAGCTTGCGGATGGCCTCGCTGATCGCCGGCTGGGAGATGTGCAGTCGCTCACTGGCTCGTCGCAGCGAGCCGAAGCGGGTCACCGCGGCCAGGTATTCCAGCTGCTCGATCCGCATGTAGCGTTCCGTCCGTGAGAGGGGGCGGCGCCGGGGTGATAAGCAACGCCTTCCATCCAGCACCTTGCGGAAGCATAATCCACTAAGCCTATATTTGCGGTAGAGATTGCGACGTCAGGGGTGAGCGATGACCGACCTCAAGTTCCACTGGTTCCTGCCCACCAACGGCGGCGACGGCCGGCAGATCGTCGGCGGCGGCCACGGCACCCCGGCCATGTCCGGCGGCCGGCCGGCCTCGGTCGGCTACCTCGGCCAGATCGCCCGCTCGGCCGAACAGCTCGGCTTCGAGGCCGCGCTGACCCCGACCGGCGCCTGGTGCGAGGACGCCTGGCTGACCACCGCCATGATCAGCAGCCTCTCCGAGCGGCTGAAGTTCCTTGTCGCGTTCCGGCCCGGGCTGATCGCGCCGTTCCTGGCCGCGCAGATGGCCGGCACCTTCCAGAACCTCTCCGGCGGCCGGCTGCTGCTCAACGTGGTCACCGGCGGCGAGGACCACGAGCAGCGGATGTACGGCGACTACCTGGACAAGGACGCCCGCTACGAGCGCTGCGGCGAGTTCCTGCACCTGATCAAGGCGCTGTGGTCCGGCGAGACGATCACGCACGAGGGCCGGCACTACCGCCTGGAGGACGCGGCCCTGGCCCAGATCCCCGACCCGCTGCCGGAGGTCTACTTCGGCGGTTCCTCCCCGGCCGCCCTCGACGTCGCCGCCCGGCACGTCGACGTCTACCTCACCTGGGGTGAGCCGCCCGCCGCGGTGGCCGAGAAGATCGACCGGGTGCGCAACCTGGCCGACAAGCAGGGCCGCGAGCTCCGGTACGGCATCCGCCTGCACACCATCGCCCGGGACACCGCCGACGAGGCGTGGGCCGAGGCCGGCCGGCTGGTCGACGGCATCCCCGAGGACCAGATCCGCCGCATCCAGGCCGGTCTCAAGCGCAGCGGCTCCGAGGGCCAGAAGCGGATGCTCGCGCTGAACGGCGGCACCAAGGACGGCCTGGAGATCTACCCCAACCTGTGGGCCGGGGTCGGCCTGGTCCGCGGCGGCGCCGGCACCGCCCTGGTCGGCAGCCACCAGCAGATCGCCGACCTCATCGAGGAATATGCGGCCGCCGGCATCAGCGAGTTCGTGCTGTCGGGTTACCCACATCTCGAGGAGGCGTACCACTTCGGCGAGGGGGTACTCCCCGAGTTGACCCGCCGCGGCCGCTGGCAGCACCCCGCACCGGCTCGCCGGGTGGGCTCAGCCGTACCGTTCGGAGCCGCCTCATGACCAGTTTGCGTACCAATCAGGACCTGGACCCGGCCCGGCTGCGCGAGGTGTTCGGCATCTTCCCGAGCGGCGTCGTGGCGGTGGCCGCCCTGGTCGACGGCGTCCCGTCCGGCCTGGCCGCCAGTTCCTTCACCTCGGTGAGCCTGGACCCGCCGCTTGTCTCGTTCTCCATCGCCAACGCCTCAAAAACTTGGCCCGACCTGCGCCGAGCCCCCCATCTGGGCGTGACGATCCTGGCCGACCATCACTCCGCGGTAGCCCGCCAGCTGGCCGGCCCGGTCGACAATCGCTTCGACAACCTGTCGCTGACCGCGACGGACGACGGCGCGGTCCTGCTGGACGACGGCCTGGCCCACTTCGACACCACCATCTACCGCGAGGTGCTGGCCGGCGACCACACCATCGTCCTGCTGCAACTGCACACCGCCACCCACACCGGCCAGGCCGAACCCTCCCCGCTGGTCTTCCATCGCAGCCGTTTCGGCCGCCTGCTCAAACCTTTATGAGTACGCCGTCGGACCAGTCCCGTGGCACTCGGTCCCGCTGAGCGACACTCACCCTCCGCGCGCCCGCGCCGGGCGGGCCCGGCCCCAGCGCCTCAAGACAAAACCAGGGGCGCCCGGTCGAGCAGCGCGGCCAGTTCCTCGGTCAGGATGACGCGTTCCCGGTCGAGGGCCGCCTGCCACGGCCGCAGCAGCATGCCGACCGGAATGTCACCGAGCGCCTGCCCGCGCCACATCGCCGCGGCCGCCCGGAAGGTCGCCACCGCCGCCATCCGGTCACCGGCATCCCGCAGCGCCCGCCCCCGGGCCACCGCCGCCCGGAACCGCACCAGGTCCACGTCATGCGGGTCGGTGGCCAGCCAGTAGCCGTCGCCGGTCGCGGTCACCCGCGCTCCCGCCTGCCGCAACCCGGCCGCGTAGGTGCGCACGTTGGCCCGCGCCGACGGCGGCGGATCGCCCGCCCACAACTCGCAGGTGATAGCCGAGTACGGCACCGGGCGGTTGGCGTTCAGCACCAGCAGCGCCAGCAGTTCCCGTGCCTTCGGCGGGCAGGGCGCGGCCGGCTTCCCGGTGATCCGGACCGGGCCGAGCACCCGGTAACGCGACATGATGACGACATTGGGCATCGTGCTTATCTCCCCCGAGACGAGACCCGCGCCGGTGCATCGCCCCCAGACGATGCACCGTCCCGCCGCACAGGTTCGCGTGCCCCGATGGATTTCGGATGGACCATCGATGGAATACGTGCTGTAGTGGCGGGGTGCCCGGTCGGCTCCTCTTCCACATCCTCGGCCCGACACTTCTGGAACTGGCCGACCGGGAGATCGATCTGGGCCCCGGCAAACAGTGCTGCCTGCTCGCCTGCCTGCTGCTCGAGCCGGGCCGCCCGGTCCCGGTGGACGTGCTGATCGACCGCATCTGGGGGATGGACCCGCCGAAGCGGGCCCGCAACCTGATCGCGACGTACGCGACCCGCCTCCGCGGCCGGCTGCCCGACTCGGTCACCCTGCGTTACGCCGCCGGCGGCTACCGGGCCGAGGTGGAACCCGACCTGGTGGACCTGCACGTCAGCCGGCGCCTGGTCATCGAGGCCGGCAAGACCGGCGACCCGGGCGAACGGGCGGCTTTGCTACGGCGCGCGCTGACCGGCTGGCAGCCGGTAGCCCTGGCGGGCATTCCGGGGGAGTGGGCGCGCCGGGTGCGCGAGACCCTGCTGGAGGAGCGCACGGAGTTGCTGGTGCGCTGGGCCGAGGCGGAGAACCGCCCCGGCGAGCTCCGGGCCGTCCTGGCCGAGCTGCGGGCCGCCGCCGAGGCCACCCCCTACCACGAGGAGCTGCACGCCCAGCTGATCCGCGCGCTCACCGCCGACGGCCAGCGAGCAGCCGCGCTGGCCACCTACCAGGAGATCGCCCGCCGCCTGCTGGACGACCTCGGCGTCGAGGTGGGCGAGCGCCTGCGGGAGGCGTACGCCCGGATGAGCGGACGGCCTGCCGGTCCGCCGCGTTCCGTGCCCGCGCAATTGCCGGCCGGGGTGGCCGGGTTCACCGGCCGCCGGGCCGAACTGGACACTCTCGACAGTCTCGGCGCCGTGTGCGTGATCCACGGGACCGCCGGCGTAGGCAAGACCTCCCTCGCTGTCCATTGGGGACATTCGGCCCGGGACCGCTTCCCGGACGGTCAGCTCTACGTGAATCTGCGCGGATTCGATCCCAGTGGGCCGCTGGGTCCGGGCGTGGCGCTGCGCGGATTCCTCGACGCGCTCGGGGTGCCGGCCGCGCGGATCCCGGCCCAGCTCGACGACCGCAGCGCGCTGTATCGCAGCCTGCTCGCGGATAGAACGGTGCTGGTGGTGCTGGACAACGCCCGCTCGGCCGAGCAGGTTCGGCCGCTGCTGCCCGGCGGTGGCGGCTGCGTAGTACTGGTGACCAGCCGCGACCCGCTGACCGGCCTGGTCACCACGTCGCAGGCCCGGTCGCTGCGGCTCGGACTGCTGTCCCGGGCCGAGTCGCACCGCTTCCTGACGCGACGACTCGGCGCCGCCCGGGTCGCCGGCGACCCGGAGGCGATCGCCGGCCTGATCGACCGCGCGGCCGGCCTGCCCCTGGCGCTTTCCCTGGCGGCCGCGCGGGCGGCTGCCGATCCCACGATGCCGCTGTCCCACCTGGCCTCGGAACTGCTGTCGGCCGGCGACGACCCAGCCACCGACCTGCGCGAGCTGTTCGCCGCGTCGCTGCGCACCCTTTCGGCGCCGGCCGCCCGCCTGTTCCGCCTGCTAGGCCTGCACCCGGTCCCGGACGTGTCGCCGGCCGCCGCGTCGTCCCTGGCCGGCGCCCCGGTCAGCGCCTTGGTTGCCGAGCTGCGCCGAGCCAGCCTGATCGAGGGCGAAATCACCCTCCACGACCTGCTGCACGCCTACGCCACCGACCTCACGAACACGGCGCCGGAGAACGAGGGGGAGCTTGCCAGGGGCCGGATGATCAGCCACTACGTGCACACGGCCGCGCGGGCCGATCTGCTGCTCGACCCGGCTCGCGCGCCGGTTCCGCTGCCGCCGCCGGCCGACGGCATCACGGTCGAGCCGCTGGCGGACGCCGACCAGGCGATGGCCTGGTTCCGGTGGCGGCACCAGCCGCTGCTCACCATGCTCGCCGAGGCCACCGCGGCCGGGCTGCCCGGCGCGGTCATCCCGCTCGCCTACCACCTCACCACCTACCTGCAGCGGCAGGGCCACTGGCATGACCAGATCACCGGGCAGCGCTCGGCCCTGGCCGCGGCCGCCCGGCTGGCCGACGAACAGGCCCAGGCCAAGGCGCTGCGGGCGATTGCCCGCGCCGAGATCCAACTCGGGGCGTACGACGATGCGCACCGCCACCTAGGCCGGGCAATCGGCCTGTTCCGGCGGATCGGCGACCGCCGCGGCCAGGCCAACTCGCACCTCGACCTGTCCTGGCTGCTGGAGATCCTGGACCGGCTCGAACCGGCCCGCGCCGCCGCCGCCCGCGCCCTCGACCTGGCCCGCGACCTGGACATCTACCCCTACGCGCTGAACTGCCTCGGCTGGTACGAGTCGCTGCTCGGCGATACCGCCGCGGCCCTCGGCCACTGCACCGAGGCGGTCTCCCGGTTCACCGCGGCCGGCGACCGGCGCGGCGTGGCCGAGACCTTGGACAGCCTCGGCTACATCCACGCCCGGACCGACCAGCCCGACGAGGCGGTCCGCGACTATCAGCGAGCCGTCGACATCTACCGCGAGCTGGGCGACCGGCACGGCCAGGGCGAAACCCTGGACCGCATGGGCGACGCACACCAGGCCGCCGGCCGCCTCGACGAGGCCCGCGAGGCGTGGACCCAGGCGACCGCCACCCTCGCCGAAATCGGCCACCCCACCGCCGACGCCGTGCGCGCCAAACTGACGGCCGCCTAGAACCATGCTGAGGGCCGGCCAGAACCATGCGGGCGGCCGGCTAAACCGTGCGGGCGGCAGGCTAGAACGATGCGGGCGCCAGCTAGAACCATGCTGGCGACCAGCTATAACCATGCGGGCGGCAGGCTACAACCCATGCGGGCGGCCGGCTAGAACTGTGCGGGCCGGTGGCTAGAACTCGTGGCCGCCTGGGTCTTCGACCGGGCGCAGCTCGGTGTCGGGAGTTCGGGACGCCCAGGCCAGGGCCTCGGAGCGGGTGGGGCAGTCGATCAGGTAGAAACCGGTCACCAAGGGCGTGGCCAGCGTGCCGTGGGCCAGGTCGGGGCCGGTCAGGCCCTCGGCTGCCACGTGCACGCCCGCGTCGATCATCTCGGTGGCCAGGTGGGCGTCCCAGGGGCCGCGGGCCAGGATCAGGTATTTCATGCCGTACTCCTCTCTTTGGAAAGAGTCGGAGCGGACGGCGTCCGATCGACATGGCCGGCGTGCGGGTTGATCGAGCGGTCCACGTTGACCGCGTACCAGAGGCAGAACATCGCCACCGCCCACACCTTGCGCGAGTTGTCGGCGAGCCCGGCCCGGTGGTCGGCCAGCAGGCGCAGCGCGTAGTTCAGGTCGAGCAGGTGACCGGCCCGGGAATCGGCGAGCAGGCCGCCGACCCAGTCGCCGATCGAGCCCTTCAGCCAGATCCGGGTCGGCGTGGGAAAGCCGAGCTTGCGCCGTGACCGCACCGACTCGGGGACGATGCCGCGCATCGCCTCGCGCAGCGCGTGCTTGGTGGTGCGGCTGTGGGCCGGGAGTTTCAGTTCGGTGGACAGGCCGGCCGCGGCCGCGTACACGGCCTGGTCAAGGAACGGGACGCGCAACTCCAGCGAGTGCGCCATCGACATCCGGTCGGCCTTGTGCAGGATGTCGCCGGGCAGCCAGGTGTGCAGGTCGACGTACTGCATCGAGGCCACATCGTCGACGTCGGCGGTCTCGGCGTACAGCCGCTGGGTTATCGAAGTGTGGGGTTCGGCGGTGAAACGCATGAGCGAGGCCTTCTCCTCGGGGGAGAAGATGCGCGCGTTGCCGTAGTAGCGCTCCTCGATCGGGGTGGTGCCGCGTTCTAGAAAGCTTCGGCCGCGCATGCCCTCGGGCATGACGTGCGACAGCCCGCGCAGGCCGCGCTTCATCCCGCCGGGCAGTCGCTCGATCCCGGCCAGCGACGCCGGTTCGCGATAGATCGTGTAACCGCCGAAGAGTTCGTCCGAGCCCTCGCCGGAGAGGGCGACCGTCACGTACCGCGACGCGGTGCGGGCCAGGAAGTACAGCGGGATGAGCGACGGGTCGCCGCTGGGGTCGTCGAGCAGGTGGATGATCCGCGGCAGCTCCCGGATCACGTCGTCCTCGGTGACCACGGTCGGGGTGATCCGTACGCCCAGCTGCTGGGCGGTGTCGGTGGCGATCTCGATCTCGGAGTAGCCCTCGTGGGCGAAGCCGGCCGTGAAGACGTGCAGGTCGGGGTGCACCTCGCGGGCCAGGGCGACCACCGCGGACGAGTCGACGCCGCTGGACAGGAACGCGCCGACCGGCACGTCGGCCTGCAGGTGCTTGCGGACGCTGTCCCGCAGCGCGTCCTGGATCGCCTGGTAGGCCACCTCGGGTTGCAGCTTGAGCGGGCGCAGCGAGGGCCGGAAGTACCGCTCCTGACGCAGGCCGCCGCTCGGTGTCCAGGTCAGCCGATGGCCCGGCGGCAGGCGGCGTACCTCACGGTCGAGGGTCATCGGCTCGGGCACGTACTGGAAGGTCAGGTAGTGAGCGAGCGCATCGGTGTCCAGCTCGCCACCGCTGAACGGCTGAAGGGCCTTGCGCTCGCTGGCCAGGAACACGCCGTCGGTGGTCTCCAGGATGTAAAGCGGCTTGATACCGAACGGATCGCGCGCGGCGTGCAGGGTTCCGGTCCAGTGGTCGTAGGCCGCGAAGGCGAACATCCCGCGCAGCCGGGGCAGTGCGGCCGCACCCCAGTGGTGGAACGCGGCGGCCAGCACTTCTGCATCTCCACTGGTGGTGAAGACCGCTCCGGCGCCGATGAGTTCTGCTCGCAGCGCCCGATAGTTATAGATCTCCCCGTTGAAGACGACGGTCCACCGGCCCTGGTAGTGCAGCGGTTGCGCGCTGTCCGCCCGGTCGACGATGGCCAGCCGCTTGAACCCGAACGCCATCCCGTCGGCGTACTCGACCCGCGTGTCGTCCGGCCCCCGGTGGTGCATGGTCTCCAGGGCGCGGGAGAACTCGGCGACGGTGTCCGGGTCGGGCGGGCCGGCCTGGGCCCGGCTGCTCACGAAGACGCTGAATCCACACATGCGGCGGGACGGTAGGGCGCCGGTTGTGAGGAACCTGTGCGGAACCGATCAAGATCGATGCGGGCATCGGAACCGGCCACGATCTTCACAGGTTCCGCACATTTCTTGGCCGTCCCGGTACCGCTGAGTCATGATGCGGTCGTGACCGCACGTATTCTCGTGGCCGACGACGACCCGAAGCACGCGCAGCTCATCCGCCTCTATCTGGAGCGGGAGGGCCACCAGGTGCTCACCGTCGGTGATGGCCGGGCCGCGCTGGAGCAGGCCCGGGCCCGCAAGCCCGACCTGATCGTGCTGGACATCATGATGCCGCTGGTCGACGGCCTGGACGTGTGCCGGATCCTGCGGGCCGAGTCGAACGTCGCGATCCTGCTGGTCACCGCCCGCTCGTCGGAGAACGACATGCTGCTCGGGCTGGACATCGGCGCCGACGACTACCTGGCCAAGCCGGTCAGCCCGCGCGAGCTCACCGCCCGGGTCCGGGCGCTGCTGCGCCGGATCGGCGCCGGTGATCCGAAGACCGCGGTGGTCCGGGTCGGTGACATCGAGGTGGACGCCGGCCGGTTCGAGGTACGGATAGAAGGCTCACCGGTGAGTTTGACCGCCAAGGAGTTCGGCATTCTAGAACTGCTGGCCCGCGAACCCGGCCGGGTCTTCACCCGGGGCGAGATCATCGACAAGACGTTCGGCTTCGAGCAGGAGGTCACCGAACGCACCGTCGACGCGCACGTGGTCAACCTGCGCCGCAAGATCGAACAGAACCCGGCCGAACCACGCTACGTGCAGACCGTCTACGGCCGCGGGTACCGGCTGGCCGACCGGTGAGCTTCCGGCTGCGCATCTTCTTGCTGGTCCTGCTGGTCGCGGCGACCGCCATCGGGGCCACCGCCTGGCTCACCCTGAGCCTCACCCAGCGTGAGGTGGTCCGCTCCCGCCAGGCCCAGGTGCAACACCAGGACGAAATCATCAACACCATCCAGGCGTACGGCCTCCGGCACGGCCACTGGCCCGGGGTCGACGCGGTCGTCGCCGACCTGGCCGAGCGCACCGACCTGCACATCCAGCTGCGCACCGAGGACGGCGGCGTGCTCGTCGACTCGGACACCATGCAGGGCCGCCCGTCCGGCGGAGTGCGCGGCGCGTCGCTGACCATCGACCCGCGTCCGGCCCTGGACCCGTCGACCTTCCGGGCCGGGGGCGACCCCGGGGCGTACGTGATCATCAAGAAGAACTTCCTGGCCGACATCTACGGCCCGGCGCCGACCGACCCGACCCGGGGCAGCGCCCCGTGGCTCGCCGCCCGTCAGGTCGCCCAGTACCGGGCCTCGCTGGTCATGGTGCGCTGCCACGCGGCGAAGACGAAGGCCGATCCGGTGCTGCTCACCAGCGACGCCCCCTACCTGACCGAGGCCCAGATGGCAGCCGACCCGGCCTGCCTGAGAGAGGCCACCACGAAGGTCCTCCGGGACACCTCGTGGCAGGCCGACGTGAACGCCAGCTTCTACGCCTGCACGGCCAAACGCGCGGTGATGTACAACGGCGATGTCTGCCTGACCGCCGGTTTCGGCAACGCCGTCGCCACCACCTCGGCCGTACCGCTGCAACTGTTCCTGGGTGGCCGCGACGACCTCGACCTCACCCAGCTGGGCCGGCCGGCCATCTTCGGCGCCGTCGGCCTGCTCGCGGTCGCGACGCTCGGCACCGCGTTGATCGCCCGCCGGATCAGCCGCCCGGTGCACCGCCTCACCGACGCGTCCCGGCTGCTCGCCGGCGGCCGCCTGGACGTGCGGGTGCCCACCCGCGGCCGCGGCGAACTGGCCCGGCTGTCCGCGTCGTTCAACGCCATGGCCGAGGCGGTGCAACGCAGCGAGGAACGCCAGCGCCGGCTGGTCGCCGACGTCGCCCACGAGATGCGTACGCCGTTGTCGAACCTCCGTGGCTACCTGGAAGGACTGTCCGACGGCGTGGTCGAGCCGAGCCGGGAACTGTTCGCGTCGCTGCACGAGGAAACCCTGCTGCAGCGCCGGATCCTGGACGACCTGCAGGTGCTGGCCCTGGCCGAGGCCGGCGACCTGGGTTACACCAGGGCCCCGCTCGACCTGTCCGACCTGGCCGCGACGACCGCGACCGCGCACCGGGCGGTGGCCGCCGAGGCCGGCGTGACGCTGACCGCCGACGCGCCCGCACCGGTCTGGGTGGACGGTGACAGCGACCGGCTGCGTCAGGTGCTCGGCAACCTGCTGTCCAACGCCATCCGCTACACCGACCGCGGCGGCCAGATCCTGGTCCGGGCGTACGTGGCGGACGGCGAGGCGGTGCTGAGCGTGCGCGACACCGGCGTCGGCATCGACCCCGGCGACCTGCGGCGCGTCTTCGACCGCTTCTGGCGGGCCGACCCGGCCCGGCAGCGGGCCACCGGCGGCACCGGCCTGGGCCTGACCATCGCCCACCGGATCGTCACCGACCACGGCGGCACCATCGAGGTGGAGAGCCAACCACATCTGGGAACAACCTTTTCGGTACGCCTACCGGCGCTCCAGGCCTAGCGGTCGGCCGGCCGATCCGCCCCGTCGCAGGCGTCCTCGCCGAGTTCGCCAAGCACGTCGAGCAGATCGGGCCCCTCATGGCCGACGTCGACCGAGCTCCCGATCAGGCCCAGCTGGGCCGCGCAGTCCCGCCCGTACCCCTTGACCATCCGGTCGGCACGGGTCGGATGGCCGCATCGCGGGCACCGCCGCATCTCCGCCATGCCCGGCAGCGTAACCCGGTACTGACAGAACCTCCCTGCCCAGCGCGCGGCGTCGTAGCGTCGGGGCATGGACAACCGGGCGGAGATCCGCGACTTTCTGACCAGCCGGCGCGGGAAGATCACCCCGGCGCAGGCCGGGCTGCCCGACTTCGGGGCCCGGCGGCGGGTCAGCGGGCTGCGCCGGGAAGAGGTGGCGATGCTGGCCGGCGTCAGCATCGACTACTACACCCGGCTCGAGCGCGGCAACCTCTCCGGCGTCTCGGACAGCGTGCTCGAGGCGCTCGCCCGTGCCCTGCACCTCGACGAGGCCGAACGCGCCCACCTGCTCGACCTCGCCCGCACCGCCAACGCGACGGTCTCCACCGTGCGCGGCCGGCGCCGGACGACGTCGACGGTGCGGCCCGGTGTGCAACTCCTGCTCGACGCGATGACTCTCGCGCCGGCCTATGTGCGGAACGGCCGGCTCGACGTTCTAGCCGCCAATGCTCTGGGGCGGGCCGTTTTCGCGCCACTGTTCCAGAACTCTTCCGGGACACCGAACATGGCTCGGTTCATCTTTCTAGAACCCTCCGCCCAAGAGTTCTACATCGATTGGGAAGAGTTGGCGGCCGACGTCGTCGCGTTGCTGCGTGGCGAGGCCGGCCGGGACCCCTACGACCGGAAGCTCACCGACCTGATCGGCGAGCTCAGCACCCGCAGCGACCTCTTCCGCACCTGGTGGGCCGCGCACGACGTGCGGCTGCACCGAGCGGGTGTGAAACGCCTGCACCACCCGGAGGTCGGCGACCTGACGCTCGGCTACGAGTCGATGGACCTGACCGCCGACACCGGCCTGCGGCTCAACGCGTACCACGCCGCGCCGGGCACTCCCGAATACGATTCCCTACAGCTGCTGGCCAGCTGGAATGCGAGGTTGGCGAATGAGCTGGACCGATGAGGAACTGGCCGCGATCGGCGACGCCACCGAACTGCGGATCGCGTCGCGCCGCGCAAACGGCACCCTCCGGCAGTACGTGACGATCTGGGTGGTCCGCTCCGGCGACGAGTTGTACGTGCGCAGCGCGTATGGCTCGGGCAACCCGTGGTTCCGCCGGGCCGTCGCGGCCGGCACCGGCCGCATCCAGGCCGGCGGCGTCGAACGCGACGTCACCTTCACCCTGGCCGACCCGGCCACCGGCGCCGACCTGGATCGCGCCTACCACACCAAATACGACTCGTACGGCCCGGCGATCGTCGGCACGGTCGTCGGCGAGAAGGCCGCACCGGTAACCATCCGCCTGGAGGCTTCGGCATGACAACGTGGCTCATCACCGGCCGCGCTGGAGGGCATGTCGGGCTCGCTGCGCAAGGAACTGGAACCCCTCGGCATCACGGTCACCCGGCGAAGGCGGCCCGGGCACTGATCACCGTGGTGAACAGCGGAAAGGCCCCCGAGCTGCTGATGCTCGGCACGGATGCGATCACCGCGATCACGTCCGTCCTGGACACCCAGCGCGCCGAGGTGGAGACCTGGCGTCCGGTCTCCGCCGGCACGGACTTCTGCGGGTGATTTGCTGAACTCTGGTTCAAAGTAAATTTGAAATTACCAGGTCATGGGCATGTTTCGAAGTCTTGCGTTAGTTGAGTTGCGCTGCAACACTCAGCCGCCAGGCCGGAACTCCCACCTGGAGGAGAACCACGTGTCACGCATTCCTTCGATTCGTCGTGCCCTCACCGGGGCCGCCGCCACCGTGCTTCTCATGACGGCGGCAGCGTGCGGCGGTGGCGAGAACGCCACCGAGCAAGCCGCTCCCGACACCCTGAACCCGAGCGCCGACCTCACCAAGCAGACTCTGACCGTCTCGAACTGGGACGCCTACATGCCGGCCGACCTGCCGGCCACCTTCGAGAAGAAGGTCGGCACCAAGGTCACCGTGACCAAGCACGCCACCAACGAAGAGATCATGGCCAAGCTGACGGCCGGTGGGGACAGCGGCATCGACGTCGCGTTCGTCTCCGGGCCGTTCGCGCAGGCCCTGGCCGAGCAGGGGCTGGTCGAGCCGATCCACGCCGACCTGATCCCGAACCTGAAGAACCTCTACCCGGAGGCCACCACGCTGGCGTACGACCCGGGCAACAAGTTCTCGGTGCCGTACACCTGGGGCACCACCGGGCTCTGCTACCGCAGCGACCTGACCGGGTACGAGCCGGACAGCTGGAACGACCTGCTCAACCCGAAGCCGGCGCTGGCCAAGAAGACCACGATGCTGGGCACCGACCGGTGGCTGATGCTGCCGGCCCAGAAGTCGCTCGGCTACTCGGCCAACACCACCGACGCCGCCGAGATGGCGAAGGTGAAGGAGCAGCTGGTCACGACGAAGAAGTCGCTGCTGGCGTACGACGACACCACGTTCTACTCCCGGCTGGTGTCGGGGGAGGCGGCGCTGGTCGAGGCGTGGGACGGCTGGTGCAACTACGGCATCACCGACAACGCGAAGATCAAGTTCACGGTGCCGAAGGAGGGCAGCGACCTCTGGGTGGACACCATGGTGATCCTCAAGACCTCCAAGAACAAGGAGGCCGCGCACGCCCTGATCAACTACATCCTGGACCCGGCGATCCACTCCTGGGCGGTGCAGAACATCCTCTACAAGGTGCCGAACAAGGCCGCCATGGAGGCCATCGACCCGGCCCTGATCAAGAAGTACCCGAACCTGGGCACCACCCCGGCCGAGCTGCTCAAGGGTGAGACGCTCGTCGACCTGGCCGAGGGTGCCACCCAGTACAGCCGGATCGTCACCGAAGTGACGGCCAGCTGACGATGAAGGCGAAGCTGGAGCGAATCACCCTGCTGGGCCCGGGGCTCGGCTACCTGACCGCGCTGATGGTGGTGCCGCTGGCGCTGGTGCTGAGCTACACGATCTTCCAGCGGGGTCGCTTCGGCGGCCTGGTCTACGAGCCGACCACGGAGAACTTCCGCCGGGCCGTGGACCCGCTCTACCTGGACGTGCTGGTCACCTCGGCGTGGATCGCCGGGGTGACCACCCTGCTCGCGCTGCTGATCGGCTATCCCACGGCGTACGTCATCGCGCGTCTCCCGGCCCGCGCCAAGACGATCGCGCTGGTCGCGCTGGTCCTTCCGTTCTGGACCAACTTCCTGATCCGGACGTACGCCTGGATCGTCCTGCTCAGCCCGGCCGGCCTGGTCAACGACGCGCTGACCGGCTGGGGACTGGTCGATGAGCCGCTGCAACTGCTGTACACCAAACCGGCCATCATCGCCGGGCTGCTCTACAGCTACCTGCCGCTGATGGTGCTGCCGCTGTACGCCTCCCTGGAGAAACAGGACCACGAACTGCTGGAGGCGGCGGCGAACCTGGGCGCCCGGCCGGCCCGCGCGTTCCTCACCGTCACCCTGCCGCTGACCCTGCCGGCCATGCTGACCGGCTGCGTCTTCGTCTTCGTGCCCAGCCTGGGCAACTTCGTGGTGCCCGAGTTGCTCGGCGGCGGCCGCACCGCGATGGTCGGCAACCTGGTGCGCGATCAGTTCCTCAAGGCCCGGGACTGGCCGTTCGGCGCCACCCTGGCCCTGGCCGTGGTGGCGATGCTGGCGGTGCTGCTGCTGATCCAGGCGTGGAGCGGCCGCCGGCTGCAGGGGGCGGACCGTGCTTAAGAGGATCCCGTTCTGGTTCACGTACGTCTTCCTCTGGGTTCCGATCCTGGTCGTCGTCGCGATGTCGTTCAACGCCGGCGACTCGCCGTACTCGTGGGGTGGCTTCGGCCTGAACTGGTACGGCGAGCTGGCCGGCGACCAGGAGATCCGCACCGGCCTGGTGAACACCCTGATCGTGGCGGCCGGCTCGACCGCGATCGCCACCGTGCTGGGCACCCTGCTCGCGGTCGGCCTGGCCCGGCACACCCGGTCCAAGGTCCTGGACGCGATCGCCACCCTGCCGGTGATCCTGCCGGACATCGTGATGGCGATCGGGCTGCTCGCGTTCTACTCGCTGATCCAGCTCACCCTCGGGCTGTACTCGGTGCTGCTCGCGCACGCCGTGTTCGGCACCGCCGCGGTCGCCGCCGTGGTCCGTACCCGCCTGACGGTCTCCGATCCGGCGCTGGAGGAGGCCTCCCGGGACCTCGGTGCGAACGGGCTGACCACGTTCCTGCGGATCACCCTGCCCACCCTGGCGCCCGGCATCGTGGCCGGCGCGCTGCTGGCCTTCACCCTCTCGGTCGACGAGTTCGTGATCGCCTTCTTCACCGCCGGTCCGCAGTCGCCGACCCTGCCGATCGTCATCTACTCGATGGTTCGCTTCGGGGTCACCCCGGAGATCAACGCCCTCGCCACGGTCTTGCTCGCGGTCACCTTCACCGCGATCCTGGCCGTGCAGCGACTGACCAGGTTGACGGAGCGCCGATGACCTCCCTGCTGACGATCACCGACGTACGCCGCAGTTTCGGCGACGTGACCGCCCTCGACGGGGTCTCGCTCGACATCCGGGAGGGCGAGTTCTTCGCGCTGCTCGGCCCGAGCGGCTGCGGCAAGACCACGCTGCTGCGGATCCTGGCCGGGTTCGAATCGCCGGACGCCGGCACGGTCACCCTGGGCGGCGACGACCTGACCGCGATCCCGGCCCACCGCCGGCCGGTCAACCTGATGTTCCAGTCGTACGCGCTCTTCCCGCACCTGAGCATCGAGAAGAACGTCGCGTACGGCCTGGAGCGGGAGAAGGCCGGCCGGGCCGAGATCCGCGAGCGGGTCGGCGAGGTGCTCGACCGGGTCGGCCTGGCCGGCGCCGCGAAACGCCGCCCGCACCAGCTCTCCGGCGGGCAACGCCAGCGGGTCGCGCTGGCCCGGGCGATCGTGAAACGGCCCCGGCTGCTGCTGCTCGACGAGCCGCTGTCCGCGCTGGACCGCAAGGTGCGGGCCGAGATGCAGCTCTGGCTCAAGCAGCTGCAGCACGAGGTGGGCATCACCTTCGCGGTGGTCACCCACGACCAGGAGGAGGCGATGTCGATGGCCGACCGGATCGCGGTGCTCAACCACGGCCGGGTCGAGCAGATCGACACCCCGGTCGCCCTCTACGGCGCGCCCCGCACGCACTTCGTCGCCGATTTCATCGGCGGGAACAACTTCTTCGACGGTACGGCGGTGAAGGGTGGCCTGCTGGCCGGCAGCCTGTTGCCCGGTACGCCGAGCGTCCCCGACATCGTCGCCACCGGGGATGCCGCGGTGCTGGCGGTGCGGCCGGAGCAGATCCGGATCGGCACCGGCCTCGACGACGCCGTGCTGCGCGGGACGGTGCTGGACGTCAGCTTCTACGGCGGCACGTCGCGGTTCGCGGTGCGGGTGCCCGGCCGGGAGAAGCCGGTCCAGGTGCAGCGGCCGGGCGCGCCGGGCTTCGTACCGGATCAGGCCGTTGATCTTGGTTGGGGGGAGGCCGAGGCGGTTCTGATCCCGCCGGCCGTCAGCGCCGCGTCCGCCGCCGCTTGACCTGCAATGGATTGCCGGTCATCCCGCGTGCGTAGCTCAGAATCAGCTCCTCCGCCTCGGCGACGCCGATGCTCGGATGCCGGGCCACGATCCGGTAGCCGTAGGCGTCTTCGAGGGCCACCAGGTTGCGGCCGATGGTGACCGGGTGGTCGGCCAGGGTGAACACGCCCTGCAGCACCCCGGACTCCAGGATCGTCTGGTACATCGACACCTGACGGTCGAAGAGCGTGGTGAGCAGGGCGGCGTAGACCCGGTTGCGGCCGGCCGCGCCACCCAGCTCGCACAGCAGGCGCACGTCGGTGTCGTCCGAACCGGACGGCAGCCCGGAGCGGACGGTCACCACCAGTTTCTCGACCGGGTCGTCGACCTCGGCGATCTGCTTGACCCGGTGCTCGTAGAACCGCTCCATCCCGGCGTGGTGCGCGTCGAGCAGCAGGTCCTGCAGGTCGGAGTAGTGGTAGAGCACCGCGCCGGAGGTCAGGCCGGCCTCGGCCGCGACCTGCTTGAGGTGTACGCCGTCGGTGCCGTGCAGCACCATCGCGCGGCGGGCCGCCTCGATCAGGTCCTGCTGGCGGTCGGCGCGGCGCTTACGGGGAGTCGTCATCGTCCTGCCTGTTTGAATTCAGATTCAGATCCGAGCCCGGATGGAGCGCTCATGTCCGAACGCAATCTGACCATACTCTCGCTGCTCGAGAGGCCCCCTGGCCGGACGAACGACTGCATCCTGATCGAAGGACCGGCGTGATCGCCCGTTCGCTCGCGGACGCCCAGCCCGCGGTCTTCTGGACCGACCGGCCCGACGCCCCCGAACCCCGGCCGCCGGTGCCCGCCGGAGCCAGCGCCGACCTGGTGATCGCCGGCGGTGGCTTCACCGGACTGTGGGCGGCCGTGCAGGCGAAGCTGGACGATCCGGACGCGGACGTGCTGCTCCTGGAGGCGCGGCACGTCGGCTACGGCGCGTCCGGCCGCAACGGCGGGTTCCTCAGCGAATCGCTCACCCACGGCCTGGGCCACGGCCGGGCCCGCTGGCCCGCCGACTTCCCCCGGCTGGTCGAGCTCGGCCGGCGCAACCTCGCCGAGATCGCCAAGACGGTCGCCGACCACGGCATCGAGGCCGACCTGCGGCTGGTCGGCAAGACCACGTTCGCGCTGGCCCCGCACCACCTCGGCGAACTGGCCGGGCTGGCCGGCGCGCACCGGGAGCTCGGCGACCGGGTCACCCTGCTGGACGCCGAGCAGGCCCGGGCCGGCGTGCATTCGCCCACCTACCTGGGTGGGCTGCGCATCCACGAGTCGGGCGGACTGGTCGACCCGGCCGCGCTGGTCTTCGGCCTGGCCCGGCTGGCCGACACGCTCGGCGTGCGGCGGTTCGACCGATCCCCGGTGGCCGGGCTCCGGCGCTCCGGCGGCGGCCTGCAGTTGCGTACGCCGAGCGGTCCGGTACGCGCCGGGAAGGTGCTGGTCGCCACGAACGCGTTCCCGTCCCCGCTGCGCCGGATCCGCCCGTGGGTGCTGCCGGTCTACGACCACGTGCTGGTCACCGAGCCGCTGTCGGACGCGCAGTGGGCGTCGATCGGCTGGGCCGAACGGCAGGGGCTCACCGACAACGGCAACCAGTTCCACTACTACCGGCCGACCGCGGACGGGCGGATCCTGTGGGGCGGCTACGACGCGATCTACCACTTCGGCGGCCAGGTCCGCCCCGAGTACGAGCAGCGCCGGGCCACCCATGAGCTGCTGGCCCGGCAGTTCTTCGCGACGTTCCCGCAGCTCGACGGGCTGCGCTTCACCCACCGGTGGGGCGGGGTGATCGACTCGACAAGCCGGTTCACGCCGATCTTCGGCACCGCGCACGGCGGCCGGGTGGCGTACGCGGTCGGCTACACCGGCCTGGGCGTGGCGTCCTCCCGGTTCGGTGCGCGGGTGGCGCTCGACCTGCTGCGCGGCGAGCCGTCCGAGCTGACCGAGCTGGCCATGGTGCGCCGGCGCGGGGTGCCGTTCCCGCCGGAGCCGCTGCGCTGGCCGGTGGTGGCGCTCACCCGGCACCAGATGATCCGGGCCGACGAGAACGGCGGCCGGCGCGGCGCGTGGCTGCGGCTGCTCGACCACTTCGGGGTCGGCTTCGACAGCTGACGTCCTCCACAGAACTCGCGTCGCGTGCCCACCCTTTCTCCACATCGGCTGCCTAGCGTCGGTCTACATCACCCCGGTCCGGCGCAGCTACGAACTGGCCGACCGCTAGTCGAGGAGGCTTCGGATGTCCTCCGCGGTCAGCGCCGCGGAGGCGAACTCTCCACCGTCGAGAACGCTGCTGAACAGCTCGGCCTTCTTCGCCTGCAACGCCATCACCTTCTCCTCGATGGTGTTCCTGGCGACGAGTCGGTAGACCATGACCTTGCGCGTCTGGCCGATTCGATGGACCCGGTCGGTGGCCTGTGCCTCGGTCGCGGGATTCCACCACGGGTCCAGCATGATGCAGTAATCGGCCTCGGTCAGGTTGAGGCCGAAGCCACCGGACTTCAAGCTGATCAGGAACACCGGTGTGGTCCCGGCCTTGAAGTCAGCGATCACCTTGGCCCGGCGGGTCGTCTTGCCGTCCAGGTAGGAGCAGGCGATCCCGGCGTTCTCCAGCCTCTGCCGGGCGGACCCTAGGAAACGGGTGAACTGGCTGAACACCAGAATCCGGTGTCCTTCGGCCACGATGTCGGCGACCCGTTCGGCAAGCGCGTCCAGTTTGGTCGACGGGACGGCCTGGCGTTGCGGATCGACCAGGCTCACGTCCAGGCTGGCCTGGCGCAGCAGGGTCAGCGATCGGAAGATCTCGAAGCGGTTCCCCTGCAGGTCACCCAGGAGGCCGAGTACTTTTTGCCGTTCCCGCTGCAGGTAGGTCTGATAGATCCGGCGATGCCGCGGGTTGAGGTCCAGCTCGATGACCTGCTCCTGCTTGGCCGGGAGTTCCCCGGCGACCTCCGACTTCCGCCGTCGCAACATGAGAGGCCGGATGCGGCGCCGCAGCTGGGCCAGCCGTTCCTGATCGTGGCCCTGCTCGATCGGCCGGCGGTAGTAATCGGTGAAACGATCGAGCCGGGACAGCAGCCCGGGCGCGGTGATGGACAGCAGCGCCCACAGCTCACCCAGGTGGTTCTCCAGCGGTGTGCCGGTGACGGCCAGCTTGAAATCGACCGGCAACCGCTTCGCGCAAAGATGGGCCTGCGACGCCGCGTTCTTGACGAACTGCGCCTCATCCAAGATCAACCCCGCCCAGGGCAGAGCCGCGTACGCGTCGTACTCCAGACGAAACAGCGTGTACGAGGTGACCACCAGCTGAGCGCCCGCAACCGCATCCGCCAGAGTGTCGGCGCGGCGGGCATCGGTCTGCTGGATCGTGCGTACCTCCAGGTCCGGGATGAATCGGGCAGCCTCGGCGGCCCAGTTCCCGACCACGCTCGCCGGCGCGACCACCAGGAACGGCGCGTCCGTCCGGCCTTCGTCCACCGCGTGGCCTACCAGCGCGAGCGTCTGCACTGTCTTGCCCAGTCCCATGTCATCGGCCAGCACACCGCCGAGGCGATGCCGGTAGAGCGCGGCGAGCCACTGGAAACCGTCGTTCTGGTAGTCGCGGAGGGTGGCATTCAAGCTCGCCGGTACCGGGCACGCCGGTCCGGTACCGGCCTCGTACAACGCCCGCACCGACTCCTGCCAGCTCGCCGCCTGACCGGAGACTTCCCCCAACTCGGCCAGTTCCGCCCACACGCCGGCTTGGAAGCGGCCGACCCGCATGACGCCGGCCGGGGCGTCGTGCAGGGCACGAGCCTCGGCGATCAGGTCGGACAACTGCCGGAACTCCGGCCGGTCGAGTGTGAAGTACCGCCCGCTCGGCAGGATCAGGAACTCCTGTTCGGCGGCCAGCGCGATGAAGAGATCCTGGAAGTTGACCTGTTCCCCGCCGACCGTCACCCGGACCGCGAGGTCGAACCAGTCGGGCTGGCCGTCTCCCGCATCGCCGTCCGCGCCGGCGAACGAGATGATTGGCGCTTCGGTCTCCTCGACGTAGTCCGGGCCGTCGTCGTCGAGCCGAAGCTCGAGCTTGACGTCGGGAACATCGGCCAGACGCGGGAAGACCTCACGGAGCAGGCGAAGCATGGCATCGCCGGCAACAACGGCCCGGCTGAGCAGGCGAGGGCCGTCCGGCGTCGATTCCGTCAACCCGTACGCCGGTCCGGTGACCGCGGCGGTCGCCGCCCGAAGCGTCCGGGCCCGTACGGCCGTCAGGTCGAGGCCGCTGTTCAGCGGCTCCCGGTGCTCGTCTGTCCCGATCGACGTCACCCAGTCCCACGTCACCGACATGCGGTGCCCAGGAAGCCGGTCCGCGGTCATCGTCAGCGTCGCCCGGTCGAGGTCCGGCAGCTGCACCGAGTCACCGATCGCCACGACCTCGGCCGCACGTGCCAGACCCGGGTAGTACTGACGCAGGAACCGCTGCTCCTCCTCGGCGGGAACGACGATCGCCGGAGCGGCCAGCGCCAACGCCGCCTCCGCGGTTATCGGCCGCGCGGTGGGCGCCAGCCGTAACGACCGCCGCGCTCCTTTCGGCCCGTCCGCCCACCACGCGACACCGTGTGCCGGTTCCCCGATCAGCATCAGCCGGTCCGGGTCGAGCGTGGCGGCGCCGTCGGTGAGAACCGGCCGTAACCGCAGGTCGGCCGAATCGCGATCGGCGCGTACCGAGAACCGGACCGGCTCGGACCGCACCACCACCGGCGCCGCGCCCTTTCCCACGTAGACCAGCGGGAGCCCCGCGTCCTGAGCTTCGCGCAGGATGTCCCACACCCGCCGGCTCGGCGACTTGTCCAGGTAGATGACCCGGTTGTTGTACCCGTACTGGTACATGCCGCGGGGGGAGCCGTACACCTGCGACCGCAACTCTTGAAGCAGCGCCACGTGCTGCTGGGTGTGCGGCGACTGGCTGTGTACCACGTAGTCCAGCGACTGCCAGTGGATGCCACCGCGAACCCAGCCGGTCTGTCCCGGCACGACCGGCCGCAGAGCCAGCCGTCGCGGATCGGTCTCGAGCTCGAACTGCAGGCCCACCTCGGCGCTGCTCGCGCGTCCCGCGGAAGCGGTGTCCCCGACGAGCGAGGTCAGGGCCGACTCCCAGGAACGGGCGGCGATTTGCTCCGGAGCACTCATGCCGGCGGCCAGCACCACCGCCACCGGGTGATCACAGGCGGGCGCGAACATGCAGGCACAGGTGCCGTCGATGCTCTTCACGGTGCCGTCCGGCCCGATGACCACCGAGGCCCGCACCCGGCCGGAGACCGGCCCGTGCACCAGTCCGGACGCCCGCCGCCGTGGCCCGTCCCACCGCGCGTCGGTCACCTCGCCTCGGGCGAGCGATGCTCTGGCCTCGACGAACGTTCGCACGCCGACGGCCTCGCAGATGGCTGCTTCCTCATCGGTCAGAACCAAACGTGCCAAAGCCCCTCCAAGTCTCTGCTCGCAGAGTAGCGAGCGATCAACTCACCAGGAGAAGCCCGTCATCCGATCGTGCGCGACGGTGGGACCGGTGTCACCGGTTGCTGAGTTCGTCCCGTCCGTTCAGGACCGCGCGGTCGGCGGCGGCCCGGCCCGCCGCCCAGCCCTCGTGGTTGCTGGCGGCGGCCGGGACGGTCGTCATCTCCGGGAACTGCTCGGCGACGGCCTCGCGGACCGCCTCGGTGCGGGCCGCGAGCACCGGCAGCAGCTCCCGGCCCGTCTCCGCGGCGGCGGCCGCCTCGGTGACCTCGTCCGACGCGGTGGTTAGCCGTTCGCCGATGCGGTGGGCGTAGGAGGTCAGGAACGACTGCCGGAAGGACCGGGTGGTGCTGCGGCCGTATGCGTCGGTGCGCGAACCGGACCCGGTCATCGCCCTGGTCGCCTGCACCAGCAGGGACGTGAACAGCAGCTCGGTGGCGTCCAGATCGGGCGCGAAACCGATGACGCTGACCAGGCCGATCCGTTTCATCCACACCGCCCGGCAGCTGTTGGCCTCGGCGACCACCTGCAGCAGCAGCGATTTCGGCATCTCGTACGGATTGTCGACCGCGACGCGCCGGGTGGCCGGCCGATCACGCGCACCCGACCGGGCGGCCAGCAGCGCGTGGTCGATGCGATGCCGGGTCATCAACTCCTGCGCCTTGGCGGTGTAGGCCTCCGCCTCCTCCGGGAAGTCGGTCGACTCGGCCTTCGCCAGCAGAGCCCGCACCCGGTCGAGCATGCGCTGGTCGAGCCGGCCGGCGTCGGCCACGACGGGCTGCGGGTCGCCGGGCAGCGGCCCGGCCGGCTCGACCGGCATCATCGTCAGCAGCACCAGCAACACGTCGATCATCGTCTGGACCGTCGTGGTCCGGTCGACACTGTGCCGCGCACCCCAGAGCGACGGGAACAGGTCGTCGTGCTCCCACCACACGACCGCGTCGAGCGCGGCCAGCTGCACCTGCCAGCGCGGCGGGACGGAAGCGGCCGGAAACTCCCGCAGCCGGGCCGCGATGACGTCGGTGACAAGCCGGCCGTGCCCCGCCGAGCCGTCCCGGCGAACCGCCCGGACGATCTCGGCCGGCTCCCAGCCCCGCCGCCACGCATTGGCGACCTCCTGGAGCAGGCGCCCGAACAGCGCCCGGTTCACCACCTGCACTCCCGCCGGGCCACCGGTGCCTTCCGCGAGCAGGTCGAGTCGGTCCTCGAAGGCATCCACCTGCCGGTGGTGCCGAGCACCGAGTGCTTCGTCGATCAGCCGCTCGGCGACCTGGCGCTGGTCCGGAAGGCCCGGCACCCTGAAGATCCCCAGTGGATCACCGGCCTTCCGCTTGGCTTTGAGCCGCTCCCGGCTGTTCTTTCCCACCCACAGGTCCCTTCGGTCCAGGCTCGGTCGCCACGACGAAACTTAGTCGGACCGAACAGCACCGGCACGAAGCAAAATCTGCTCTGTGGATAACTCGAGCCGCCGCGCCTGGCCGGCATCCAGCGTGGACAGGCTCAGCGGCAGCTCACGGCCCCGATCCACGGCCGTCAGAGGCGCCGCCGGCGGGTGGTCGAGCCAGCCGTGAACAGGCCGGATGGACTCCTCGACGGGCCGGGCTTTCAGCGCGGCGGCAACCTTGATGGCGACCCGCAGCGGCGCCGGCAAGGGGGAAAGTTCACCGCTGCGGGTGAAGCCCGGGTGGTACAGCACGTAGCGCGCCTTCGCGCCGGACTGCACCACCCCGAGCAGGTCATTGAGCCGCCCCGCCTGCAGTTGGGCGCGGACCATCCCGTACCCGTGGGTCAGTTGAAGGTCGTCCCAGGCGATCGTGCCCTTGGTGATCCCGACCCCCGCCACGTTGACGATCACCGCGGCCCGATCGCGAAAGGCCCGCCCGAGCAGATAGCGGCTCAGGTAGTAGAGCGCGAACGTCCGCTCCAGCCCCTGCCGGGTCTCCACCCGCCGCGGCCCCTGCCCGTTGGCGAAGAGCGCGACCGCGTCCACCACCGGCCACCGCTCCCGAACGACCTCAATGACCCGCAGCGTGTCCGCGACATCGCTGAGATCCACCCGCAGGAAGTGCCCCGTCCCGCCGAGAAGCCGCGGATCCCGGCCCAGCACGATGACCTCATCGCCGCGGGCCGCCCGAGACCGGGCCAGCGCCAGCCCCATCCCGTTCGTTCCACCGCTGATCAGAATTACGCTCACAAGACGATCCTCGCGACGGCCGCGAGCGGCCGAAAGAAGGCAGATTCATGTCCGGTACGAACACTGGTGTGCCCTCGATGCTCGCCACTCGGCTGCCCACTCCGATTCCGGTTGCTGAGCATGCGGCTTGTCCGGTGACTGACCTGCTGCGCCGGGTCGGGGACAAGTGGTCGGTTCTGGTGTTGACGCTGCTCGGGCAGCGGCCGTACCGCTACAACGACCTGCATCGCTCGATTGCCGGGATCAGCCAGCGCATGCTCACCCGTACCCTCCGGTCCTTGGAGAGCGACGGTCTGATCTCCCGGACCGTCCATCCGACCGTCCCGCCCAGCGTCGAATACCGCCTGACCCCGCTGGGGGAGAGCCTGCTGGAACCGCTGTCGGCCCTGGCCGACTGGGCCGTACGCCATCAGCCGGAGATCGACCGCAACCGCCTCAGCTGAGGCCGCCGATCACCGTGCGCAGGCGGCCGTACCGCCAGGTCAATCGCAGTGGGATCGGCGCGGCCCGCGCCGGTTTGACCACCGCCCGTTCCGCTCCGGCCTCGACTACCTCGAGCCGGCCGAAGCGCGGGTAGGCGTCCCCGAGCATCCGGGCGACGCCGTCCGGGCCGGTGCCGTGGGCCGGGCGCACGCCCGGAAGGTGCATGGTCACCTCGGCCGAGCAGGCCGCCGCCACCTGCTCGAACCGCGCCTCGTTGTAGTTCTCGACCAGGGTGCGGAACGCCCGGCCGAGGTCGAGTGGGTTGCCGCTGATCCGGAGTTCCAGACCGGTCCGGGCCAGCAGGGCGAACGGCACCTCGGTCAGCCGGTTGCGGGACACGTCGAGCAGGCTCAGCTCGGGCAGTTCGGCGAGCCAGGCCGGCAGCGCCGGCAGGTCACAGTTGTAGAGGTACGCCGTGCGCAGATGCCGGAAACCGCGCACCTCGGCCGGCACCTCCGGCAGGTAGAGCTGATAGAGGTGCAGCTCGTCCCACCCGTCCGCGGTCTGCCGCAGCCGCTCCTCGACGCCGAGCGGGGTCGGCAGCCAGTAACCGTCATCCATTCGGGATAGTGTCGCTCATCGCTGGACCAGAATTCGCCTGGGCGCAGCCCGCAGTTAGGGGCAGCCGGTCGAGACTGGCCGGCATGGAACGCATCAATCGCCGTGGATTCCTGGCGCTGGCCGGTGGCGCGACCGCCATGGCCACCCTGTCGCCGAGCATCGCCCGGGCCGCCGCCATCCCGGCCGACCGGCGCACCGGCACGATCGCGGACATCGAGCACGTCGTGGTCCTCATGCAGGAGAACCGGTCGTTCGACCACTACTTCGGCGCGTTGCGCGGGGTGCGCGGCTTCGGCGACCGTACGCCGGTGACGCTGCCGGACGGGCGGTCGGTGTGGAACCAGGACGGGGTGCTGCCGTTCCGGCCCGACGCCGACGACCTGGGCCTGCAGTTCCTGCAGGATCTCCCGCACGGCTGGAACGACGGGCACGAAGCCTTCAACGGCGGGCGGTACGACCGGTGGCTGCCGGCCAAGACCGCGACCACGATGGCGTACCTGACCCGCGACGACATCCCGTTCCACTACGCGCTGGCCGACAGCTTCACCATCTGCGACGCGTACCACTGCAGCCTGATGGGTCCGACCGACCCGAACCGCTACTACATGTGGAGCGGTTACACCGGCAACGACGGCACCGGCGGCGGGCCGGTCGTCACCAACGCCGAACTCGGCTACAACTGGACCACGTATCCGGAGCGGCTGGAGACGGCCGGCGTCAGCTGGAAGATCTACCAGGACGTGGGGGACGGGCTCGACGCCGCCGGTTACTGGGGGTGGACCTCCGACCCGTACATCGGCAACTACGGCGACAACTCGCTGCTGTACTTCGACGCCTACCGCAACGCATCGCCCGGCTCACCGCTCTATCAAAAGGCCCGCACCGGTACGAACATCAAGGCCGGCGAGGACATGTTCGCCCCGCTGCGCAACGATGTGCTGACCGGGAAGCTGCCGCAGGTGTCCTGGATCGTGGCCCCCGAGGCGTACACCGAGCACCCGAACTGGCCGGCCAACTACGGCGCCTGGTACATCGCCCAGGTGCTCGACGCGCTCACCGCCGACCCGAAGGTCTGGGCGCGAACGGCCCTGCTGATCACCTACGACGAGAACGACGGCTTCTACGACCACGCCGTGCCCGCCTACCCCACCGCCGGCAACTCCACCGTGGACCTGCGCGACGAGTTCCTGCCCGCCTCGAACGGGCACGTCGCCGGCCCGTACGGCCTGGGTCAGCGAGTCCCGATGCTTGTGGTTTCGCCGTGGAGCACCGGCGGTTACGTCTGCTCCGAGGTCTTCGACCACACCTCGATCGTCCGGTTCCTGGAGAAGCGCTTCGGCGTGCACGAATCCAACATCTCGCCGTGGCGGCGCGCGGTCTGCGGCGACCTGACGGCCGCCTTCGACTTCCGCAAAACCCGCCCGGCTGCGCCGAAACTGCCAGACACTTCGGCGTACGCGCCGGCAGACCGCGACCGCCACCCGGACTACGTGCCGTCTCCGCCGGCCGACCCGAAGCTGCCGACACCCGAGCCCGGGTTACGCCCGGCCCGGCCGCTGCACTACGACCTGGCCGCCGACGCCCGTTTCGCGGCCGGTCAGATGCGGGTCACCTTCACCAGCCGGGGCCGGGCCGGCGCGGTCTTCTACGTGACGGAGGCGGGCGGCGACCCGCGAACGTACACGGCCGCGGCCCGAACCCACCTGACCGGCACCTGGCCGGACAACGCCGACCTGGGCGTACACGGCCCGAACGGTTTCTTCCGCCGCTTCCGCGCCGCCGGCGTAGAGGTCTCGGTGCGCCAGGACCGCCTGACCCTGGCCAACCCGTCACCAAAGGCGACAAGGGTGATCCTCACCGACGCCTACAACGGCGAACACGCGGTGATCCGCCTGAACCCCGGCCAGAGCCAGGTCCGCCACCTACCGCAGCGCCACAACTGGTACGACATAACGGTAACCAGCGACCAGAACCCCACGTACATACGCCACCTGACCGGCCACATCGAAGACGGCGACCCGGGGGTCAGCCAACCCTGACCCTGTACCCACGCCTAGTATTGTCGCGTGCTTTTCGCGATGCCTCCGCTGGATGCGGAAGACGTGCGGGTCCTCGGCGAACTGGAAGCCATGCAGTCGGGTCTCGGCGCGCGGCTGAACGCCAAACCACGCTGGGAGGCACAGCTGCGCCGCAGCCTGTTCGCCGCGGCAATCCAGGGATCGAACGCGATCGACCACCTCACGATCAGCGACGCCGACGCCCGGGCCCTCGTCGAGCACGCACCCATGTCCGCGAGCACGAGCGAGCAGACGAGGCAGGCCGTCGCCGGCTACCGCGACGCGATGACGTACGTGCGGCAGACCCCGAAGCTGGGTTTCTTCGAATATTCGGAGACCCTCCTCTCCTCGTTGCACTTCATGATCACCAAGTGTCGCCCGGCGAAATGGCCGGGCCGCTACCGCCAGGGCGGCATCCACATCTCGCGCGCCTACACCGGCCCGGACGCCGACCTGGTCCCCGGCCTCGTGGGTGAGCTGGTCGAATGGCTGCGTGCGGGCGATCTGGACGCCCCGGTATACGCGCGGGCCGCGATGGCCCACCTGAACCTGGTCAGCATCCTCCCGTGGCGTGACGGCAACGGCCGCACCGCCCGCGCGGTCCACACCCTGGTGCTGGCCCGGTCCGGCGAACTGGCTCCCGAGTTCTCCTCGATCGAGGAGTGGCTGGGCGAACAGATCAACACGGTCCGGTACTTCGCGGCGCTGAGCGCCGCCCAGGGGACTCCCGACCGGGACGCTCGCCCCTGGCTGCGGTACGTCCTGGCCTCACACCACCGCCAGGCCCGGCGGGTAGAACGACTCTGCGAGTGGACTGCGCGGCTGTGGACCGATCTGGGCGCGCTCGCCGCCCAACGTGGCCTGCCCGAACGCGTCCTTGCGGCCCTCTACGCCGCCGCCCTCGGTGAGGTCCGGCGAAGCACCTACCAGCAGGACGAGGGGCTCAGCCGTGATCAGGCCATCCGCGACATCCAGGCGCTGACCCGGGCCGGCCTCCTGACTCCGCAGGGCAACGCGACCACCCGGGTCTACCTGCTGTCCGGCGTCGCGGCCGAGATCTCCGAGGCCGCGGCGGCCGCGGTGCGCAGCCCCGGCCGCGACCCTTACTCCCGGCGCTGATTCCGGCGGCCGGGTGGGTGGTCCCGCCCGCCTGCGGGACCACCCACGCTTGTGGTCAGCCGCGGTGCGGGCAGTTTGTCTCGTACTGGCTTACCGTGGCGCTGGTTGCCGGGCCGGGGCAGAGGAACTGCTCGTAGCGGGTGTCCGCGTCTACGAAGCGTTTCAGCCACGCCACGCTGGTGGAGGCGATGGTGGTGTTCGGGATGTTCGGGGCGAAGTGGGACGCGCCGGCCAGTTCCAGGTAGCCGGTGTCGACGTTGGACGGCAGGCTGGCGAAGAAGCGCTCCGAGTGCTGCCGGACCGGGGCGATGGTGTCGGCCTGGGCTCCGATGATCATGGTGGGTACGGTGACGCCGGCGAAGTTCTTGGTCAGGTCCCAGGGGGTCAGCGGGACGGCCGCCTTCAGGGACGGCCGGGACTTGGCCGCCTCCAGGGTGCCGCCGCCGCCCATCGAGTGGCCGACCACCGCCAGCCGGTTCTTGTCGATCTTGGACTTCACGGTGCTGGTGGCGGTCAGGAAGTCCAGGGCGGCCAGCAACTCCCGGCCGCGCTGGGCGGGCTGGTCCGACGTGGTCAGGGTGTCGATGTTGAAGACCACGAAGCCCTGGGACGCGATCCTCGGGGCCAGCCAGGCCATGCTGCTGCGGGTGGCGGTGAAGCCGGGGGCGATCGCCACCGCGCCGAAGGTGCCCTGGCTCGTGTCGGTCGGGGCGAAGATGTCGCCGCCGCCGAAACCACTCTGCCGGGCGACCGTCGTACGGCTGATGGTGAACGGCCCGTTGGTCGCTCGGATGCTCGCCGCCGACGGGTCCGGTCCGCGGCGGAACGCCGCGGTCGCCGCGTCGGCGTTCGGGATGAGGGTGACCGCGGCGGCCGCCAGGGCCAGGCCGGCGGTGGCGCCGGCGATGGTTCGGAGGTTTCTTCGCATGGTGTCTCCCCACGATGGTTTCTGGTGGCCGCTGGTACGGGCCGTGGCCGCGGGCCGGTCGAATATCGGGGCGACCGTGAGACGGCGGTCGCAGGAGCGCCGGGGCGGTTGAACCGGATCGGCCCGGGCGGTGTTATCTCGATTCCGGGCGAGCTCTGCGAGGCGAGCGTGAAAGAAACCCAAAAGGCGAGCGTGAAGGAATCTCATCGGGTGATCGGCCACGGCGAGGTGGTGCGCGGCGCGGTTCGCCAGTTCCGGTTGCAGGGGTCGGTCGACATGGAGATGCTGGCCACCCAGCTGGCGGTCAGCCGGGCCACCCTCTACCGGGTCGCGGGCAGCCGGGACGCGCTGCTCGGCAACGCCCTCTGGCTTCTCGGCGACCGGCTGCTGGCCCGGTCCCGGGCGGCCCGCCGGCAGCGCGGGCCGGACGGCGTTATCGAGGTGTCCCGGCGCTTCGCGGAGCGGCTGCGCGCGGCCCGGTCGATGCGCCGGTTCGTCGGCGCCGAACCGCAGACCGCCGCCCGGGTCCTGTTCACCCCGTCGGGGGAGGTGCACCGCCGGGCGATCCTGGCTCAGCGTGACATCTTCGTCGAGGCGGGCGCGGGCCGCAGCAGTGACGATCTCTTCCCGCTGGCCTTCCTCTACGTCCGGATCATGGAGTCGGTCCTGTACGGCGAGCTGTTCAGCGGCCGAGCCGTCGAATTCCCCACCGCCGAACGGGCGTTACGCGGATTATTGCCGGACTAGAGAGGTATGGCACGCCTAAGAAGGGGTATGTCGTCGGCATGGTGATGGCGTCGATCGCGGGCACGGAGCTGGAGGGCGACCTCCACCTGCCTCGCGGGGCGCACGGCGTGGTGGTGTTCGCGCACGGCAGTGGCAGCTCCCGGTTCAGCCCGCGCAACCAGTACGTCGCCGACGAGCTGGCCCGGCGCGGCCTCGGCACGCTGCTTGTCGACCTGCTCTCGCACGACGAGGAGGTCAGCGAGGACCGCAGTCATCACCTGTGGTTCGACGTCGGGATGCAGGCCGACCGGCTGATCGGCCTGGTCGACTGGCTGGCCGAGCGGCCGGAGACCCGGATGCTGCCGGTTGGACTGTTCGGGGCCAGCACCGGCGCGGCGGCCGCCCTGGTCGCCGCCGCGGCCCGCCCCGACCGGGTGCACGCGATCGTCGCCCGGGGTGGCCGCCCCGACCTGGCCGGGCCCGTGATCGTGCAGGTCCAGGCGCCGACCCTGTTCGTGGTGGGCGCGAAGGACGTGGCCGTCCTCGACCTGAACGAGCAGGCCCGGGAAACCATGACGGCGCGCGCCGAGCTGCACATCGTCCCGGACGCGACGCACCTGTTCGAGGAGCCCGGCGCGCTCGCCGTGGTGGCCGAGGAGACGGCCACCTGGTTCGCCGCCCACCTCCGCTAGGGCCTGTATCGAGGTAGGGGCCGAAGCGAGGCGAGGTCCAGGTGTCGTCTGGGTGCGCGGCGCGGGCGCCCGGATACCGGTGTTGTATCTGGGTGTTCGCGCCGTGCGGCCAGACGGCGGCTGGGCCACGCCGCAGCCCGGTCCCTACCTCGATACAGGCCCTACGGCTTCCGCTTGACCTTCCACCAGAACGTGGGTTCGGCGGTCGCTGCGTCGGTGGACAGGTCCACCCGTACGCCCGAGGCCTCGACCGCGCCCACCACCTGGCCCTGAGTGACCCCGGAGGCCGGCGCCGACGTGGTGGTCTTGACGTTGACCGTCAGGCCCGGCCAGCCGATCACCTTGAGTGGGATCGCCGGGCTGACCGTCACCGTGGAACCCCAGGCGGTTTTCACCTGTCCGACCGCTTTGTCGGCCAGCAGGGTGTACTCCTTGACGAACGTCCGCACCGATTTGAGCAGCTTGCGGACCACGGTATTGACGTTCGCGAGCTGCTCCGGGGTGTGCGCGCCGGGCTGGTTGAAGACCGCGCCGACGACGATCAGCTTCTGGTCACCGACGGTGAGCCGCGCGGCGAAGACCAGGTTGCCGCCGGCCTCCCCGGTCGAGCCGGTCTTGATGCCGAAGACGCCCAGTTCACCCAGCAGATCGTTGTAGTTCTTGATCTTGCCGGCGACCGGGATGGTGGCCGACGGCATCTCCACGATCTCGGCGAAGACCTCGTCCTTGAGCGCGGCCCGGGCCAGGGTGACCTGGTCAGCGGCGGTGCTGATGGTGGTCGGCAGATAGCCGGACGGGTCGGTGTAGTGGGTTCCGGTCATCCCGAGCTCGGCGGCGGCGTCGTTCATCTTCTGCAGGAACGCGTCCTGCGAGCCGGCATCCCAGACGCCGAGCATGTGCGCGATATTGTTGGCCGACGGCAGCATCAGCGCCTCGAGGGCGTCACGCTCGGTCAGTTTCTCACCCACCGTGATCGGCACCAGCGACTGGCCGAGCGGGATGCGGGCGTTGTAGTCGGCCACGTCCGCGCTGGTCACGGTGAGGGTCGGGCCCTCGTCGTCGCCGCTGAGCGGGTGGTTCTTGAGGATCAGATAGGCGGTCATCACCTTGGCGACGCTGCCGATCGGCTCCGGATCGTTGTCGCCGGAGCCGCCGATCCGGCCCATTCCCTCGATCAACAACTCGGCCGATCCCTTGGCCGGCCAGGGGATCGACGGCAGCTTGCCGGGGATCTTGAGGGACGCGGCCACGTCGGTGGTCAGGCTGGCGGCCGGCAACGCGCGGTGCAACTGCGCGGCTACGCCGCCACCCATGAGAGCCAATAAAAGTACGACCGGCAGGAGTACGGCGAGAAGAAGCCGTTTACGCCGCTTCGGCTTCTTCGTCCCCGTTGCTGGAGTCGCCGGAGTTGCCGCCACCGGTGCCGGTGCAGGGGCCGCCGGAGCAGGTTGCGCCCACTGCATCGGCTGCCCGCTACCCAGGGGCTGCGCGGCCGGAAGCGGCGGTGACATCGGCACGGATGCCTTGCCCGACGCCCTCGGCGGGGCGGGTGAACTCGGCGCGGCCGGCTGACCCCCGTACACCCGGCCCTGGCTTGAAGCCGGCGGCGTCCCCGCCGGAGTGACCCGCGCGGATCCCTTCGCCTGGCCTCCGCCCGACATTCCGGTCGTGTCCGGCTTCGTCCCGTCGCCCGGCCCGGCCGCCCCCGTCATCAACCCGCTCCTCACCGGCCCGGTGAGTCCGAGCGCGTGACCAGTATTCCCGGACAGTGCCAACCCACTTGTCAGCAGATCGATTGCGCGCTGACCCTACGTCCGCTACCTGTGGTTACACGCTGGCCATGCCAACACGGGAGATTCGGATGATCGCCGTCAGTCCGTCACAAACCCGACCTGCCACGCCCGCCCGCAGTGCCCATCTCGCCCTCTGGATATTTCTGATCGCCAACCTGGTGATCGTCGAGTTGATGTTCGCCACCCCGGCCACGCCGGCGCACAACACGCTCACCTCGATCGGCCGCTTCTTCGGCCTGCACCTGGCCTTCGTCATGGCGTTGCAGCTGCTGCTGATCGCCCGCCTGCCGTACCTCGATCGCCGGATCGGCATGGACAAGCTCACCAGCTGGCACCGGTGGACCGGTTTCACCCTGTTCTGGCTGGTCCTGCTGCATCCCACGTTCGTGATGCTGGGTTACTCCCAACTCGACAAGATCTCGTTCTTCGCCGAGATCCCCAACCTAGCCAAGCAGATGCCGGTGCTGCTCGGCATGATCGCCGCCGTGCTGGTGGTCGTGGTGGCCGGGCTCTCGGTGCGGATCGCCCGCCGCAAACTGTCCTACGAGGCCTGGCACACCGTGCACCTGCTGGTCTACGTGGTCATCACGCTGGGCATCGTGCACCAGATCTACGAGGGCAGCGCGTTCAAGACCAACATCCTCACCCAGGTGTACTGGTGGGGGCTGTGGGCGTTCGCGCTGATCGCGCTGTTCACCGGCCGGGTGCTGACGCCGCTCGTGCGCAACGCCCGCCACCAGCTGAAAGTCGCCGCGGTGGTGCCCGAGGCGGACGACGTCGTGTCGGTCTACGTCACCGGGCACGACCTCGGCCGGCTCGACGCGCGGGCCGGCCAGTTCTTCCTGTGGCGGTTCCTCGGTCACAACCGGTGGTGGCAGGTCAATCCGTGGTCACTCTCCGCCGCGCCGGATGGCCGTTCCCTCCGCCTGACGGCGAAGGGCATCGGCACCACCAGCGCCGGGTTGCGCCAGCTGCCGATCGGCACGAGGGTTTTTGCCGAGGGTCCGTACGGCGCGTTCACCTCGGCCCGCCGGGTGACCGGCAAGTCGGTGCTGATCGCCGGCGGCATCGGGGTGACCCCGATCCGCTCACTGATGGAGGACGATCGCCTGACCGGCGACGTCGTGGTGCTCTACCGGGTCCGCGACCGGGCCGAGGCGGTCCTGCTGGGCGAAATGCACAACATCGCTGCCGTACGCGGTATGCGCCTGCACCTGCTCACCGGCCGCACCACCGCCGAGAACCAGCCGTTCAGCCCGGCCGGCCTGGCCGAGCTGGTCCCGGACATCGTGGAGCGGGACGTGTTCATCTGCGGGCCGGCCGGGATGGCCGACGCGGTGCTGCGCAGCCTGCGCGAGCTGAAGGTGCCGGCCCGGCAGCTGCACGCGGAGGTGTTCCGGTTGGCGAGCTGACCGTTTGCCGCCGCCGAGTAGGGTGCCGCGAGTGATCCAGCTGTCCCGGCGCCGCATCGTGGTGGGTGCCGTCCTCGCCGTGCTGATCCTGGTGCCGGCCGCCGGGGGCTGGAGCGCGGGCCAGGCGTTGCGCCCGTCGGCGTCGCCGTCCGCGTCCGGGTCGCCGCCGGTCACGCCGTCCCCGCTGCCGTCCTGGACCGGGCCCACTCTGGACACCGCCACTCCCGGCGGGCCGATCGGGGTCACCTCCGGGATGGCCATCCCCACCTCGGCCTTGCCGCCGCCGGTGGGCTGGAAGCTCACCGACGTACCGGAATTCCTGCCGCCGCCCGCGCCGGAACCGATCGTCCTCCCGCCGGGGGACCAGGTGCCGTTCCTGTCCCGGGTGCCGGTCACCCAGCCGGTGGCGTTCCTGACCATCGACGACGGTTACCTGAAGAACCCCGAGGCGATCAAGCTGTTCGCCGCGGCGCACATCCCGGTGACGCTGTTCCTGACCACCGACGCCATCCACGACGACCCGGCCTTCTTCGACCGGCTGCGCTCCTACGGCGCGGTGATCGAGGCGCACACCGTCTCGCACCCCGAGCTGGCCGGCCGCTCGTACGGCTTCCAGAAGCACCAGATCTGCGACGGCGCCGACCGGCTCGCCCAGTGGTACGGCCGCCGGCCGGTGCTGTTCCGGCCGCCGTTCGGCGACAAGGACTCGACCACGCTGCGGGTGGCCAAGGAGTGCGGGATGACGGCCGCGTTCATGTGGAAGGAGACGGTCCACGAGGGCAAGGTCCGCTACCAGGAGGGTCACTCGGTGCAGGCCGGCGACATCATCCTGATGCACTTCCGGCCGGCGTTCATCAAGGACTTCCTGGCCGCTTTGCGGGCCATCAAGCGGGCCGGCCTGACTCCGGCCCTGCTGGAGGACTACGTCCCGGCCGCCGGCGATGCCGCTCCATTGCCCGCGGGGCTACCCTCCGCGGAGCCATCACCAGCGTTCCCGCCACCGACCTCAGAAACAGCCTCGCCAGCCCGGCCGTGAACCCCGGCGGCCCGGTGGGGCCTTGGATCTTGTGGTTGTGCTGCTTGGTGCGGACCGTAATTCGGCAAGGTCGGGCTTGGTCGGCCGGTGGCCGAAAATAGGCCGCGAACCCGGCATACCGGCATACCCGGTGGCGGTGGGCCGGTGGGGCCCTGGATCTTGTGGTTGTGCTGCTTGGTGCGGACCGCAACTCGACAAGGTCGGGCTTGGTCATTTGAGCGGCGCCGGAAATTAACGGCTGGCCCGGTGGCCCGGTGGCCCGGTGGCCCGGTGGCCCGGTGGCCCGGTGGCCCGGTGGCCCTGGATCTTGTGGATCTGCTGCTTGGCGCGGACGGCAACTCGACAAGGTCGGGCTTGGCCGGTCGGGCGGCGGCCGAAAATAAGCGGCATATCGGTTTTCGTGAATGCGGTGCAGCCCGGCACGGCGCGGTGCAGCCCGGCCCGGCGCGGTGCGGTGCGGCGCGGCGCGGTGCAGCCTGGCGTCGCCCGGCGCGGTGCGGGCTGGCGCAGCCTGGTGGTAGCGGCGGCTCGGCGGCCTGCCGCGTGGTGGCGTTTCTCGCGGTGGGCGCGGTGCCCGCCGCGGGTTCCTACTTGCTCAGCGCGACGCCGATGAACAGTCCGTAGAAGACGGTCAGGCCGAAGATCAGGGCGATATCCATACCGCGACGTTCCAGAAGATCCCGCACGACCAGACCAACGAGCGGGCGGCACCAGGCGTACCGCGGCTCATCCGAATGGGGTCGCCCGTGCGGGACTTGCTACATGGTCGTAACCTGCCTGTCGAATTACTCCACAGAGGACTGGGGCCGTGGAGGATTCGGTAACCCAGCCTCCTAGGACGCTTTAGCCGGTGTGTGCCGGGCGACCAGGGGTGGGTCGGCGAAAGCGGAGGGGGCTGCGCGTGGCCGGGAGCGTACGGGAACGAATGATCGACGGGGCGGTGCGGCTGCTCGCCCGGCAGGGGTTGCAGGGCACCTCGTTCGCCGAGGTGCTGCAGGCGACCGGGACGCCGCGCGGCTCGATCTACCACCACTTCCCGGGTGGCAAGGACCAGCTGGTGGAGGCGGCCCTGGACTCGGCCGGGGAGGACACCCTCCGGGCGCTGGCCGATCTGGCCGGGTCCGGTCCGGACCGGGTGACCGAGGCCTATCTGGGATTCTGGCGGTCGCTGCTGGAGGAGAGCGACACCACGGCCGGCTGTGCGGTGCTCGCGGTCACCGTGGCGACCCGTTCGGACGAGATGATGGCCCGGACCGCGGCGGTGTTCCGCTCGTGGCGCACCCGGCTGGCCGAACTGCTGGCCCTCGGCGGCCATCCCACCCCGGAGGCGTTCGCCGCGACGGTGGTGGCGGCGGCCGAGGGCGCGGTGATCCTGTCCCGGGCCGAGCGCTCGCTGGAGCCGTTCGACGCGGTGGCGGCCTTCCTGATCGCCGAGGCCCGGGACGGGACGACAATCGGGCGTGATGATCGACGATGAGGCTGGGCCGGTTCTGCGGCTGGTGAAAGACCTCGTGGCGGCGCCGAGCCGGGGTGGCCTCGACTCCTATGGGCCGGTCATCGGGGTGGTCGAGGGGTGGCTGCGGGAGCACGGCCTCGACCCGCGGGTGCTGCGCGACGGCGCCGGGGCCGAGGTCGCGGTGGTGTGCGAAGTCGTGGGGCGGCGGCCGGGTCCGCGGCTGGTGCTGGACGCCTGCCTGGACACGGCACCCTTCGGGGACGAGAGCGCCTGGTCGTCACCGCCGGCCATACCTGTAGAACGGGACGGCTGGCTATACGGCCGGGGCACCGCCGATTCCAAAACCGCGGTGGCGGTGTTCTGCCACATCGCGGCGAGAGTTCTAGAAGGGCGGGACCGGCTGGCTGGAACTCTGGTGCTGCTGTTCGACCTGGACGAGCACACGGGTGGGTTCGGCGGGGCGAAGGCTTACTTCGAAAGTGCCGAGAAACCCGCCGGGGTGATCATCGGCTACCCGGGCATCGACACGCTGGTCGTCGGGGGCCGCGGGGTGCACCGGGTCCGGCTGCACGTGCACGGTGTCGCCTCGCACTCCGGTGGCCGGGCCGCCACCCCGAACGCGATCGTCAAGGCCGCGGGCCTGGTCGCGGCGCTGTCGGCGACCAAAGCCCTGGACGGCACGGGTGCGAAGCTCACCGTCACCGAGATCGGCGGCGGGCAGGGGTTCTCGGTCACGCCGGACCGGTGCTCGGTCGGGGTCGACGTGCGCACCACGGCGGACTTCGGCGACGACGACGCGCACCGGCTGCTCGAGGCCGTGGCGCACGCCGTCGACCGGGACTGGCCGGGGACGAGGCCGACCACTCTCGAGGCGGTCACGTCCTGGCCGCCGTACGCCCTCGCCGAAGGCCATCCGCTGCCGGCGGCGATCCGGACCGCCGCGACCCGGCACGGGTTGGCCCTGCGCACGAAGGTGGCCGGGCCGTCGAACATCGGCAACTACCTGGCCGGCCTGGGCATCCCGGCGACCGCCGGGTTCGGCGTGGACTATCGCGGCCTGCACGGCACCGACGAGCGGATCCGCGTCGATGCGATCCCGGTGGTGCTGGCGGTCTATCTCGACGCGGTGCGGGCGCTGCTCAGTGCGCCTCCAGAATGTCCTTGAGGCGGGCCAGGTCGGTGGCGACCGCGCCGGCGTCGCGGTCGAAGTCGGCGTCGGAGACGCCGGGGGACCGGCGAACCCCGAAGACAATTTCCGATCCCTCGCCGTACGGGACGACGCGCAGCGGGTTGTAGAACGTCTCGCCGCTCGCGAAGGTGACCTCGTGGTCGAGCACGCCGAACTCGTTCGGCGGGGCGAAGACGACCTTGGCCCGGCCGCCGGGCGTCTCGACGAACCAGTCACCGTCGACCTGTTCCACCTTTCCACCGAGGCCGGGCGCCCACTCGGTGATGTTGGCCGGGTCGGAGACGTACGCGTACACGCCGGCGGCGGAGCGGTTGATGCGCTCAGCCGGATGCGCGGTGTCGGAAGCCATGCGTCTATTTTGGCAAGGCCGGCGGCAATCCGCTGGCTTGCCGCTCGGGGGAGGGCCTGATGGGGATCGACGCCTACGTGCATTGCGGTTGCTGGCGGGACGGGTTGGCGACGCCGCCGGCGGTCGGGCCGGTCGGGTTCGACGAATACGGGCGGCTGGGCCTGCTGGCCGAGTGGACCAGGGACACCGCGGAGGCGCACGGGGAGGTCGAGCACTGGTTGTCGACGGGTTGTGCCCACGAGGACATGACGGTGGCGCGGGAGCATCTGGGGTCCGGCACCCGGCATCTCGCCCGGGCGCTGCGGGAGGCGGGTTTACCCGTGCTGTTGCGCCGTCTGCCGGTAACGAACGACGGTTTCATCCCGGCCGAGGAGGTGCCGCAGGTGCTCGCCGAACTGGAGGTCTTCGAGAGCGAGGCCCGCTTGCCGGACGAGATCGTGCTGGTTGTCGAGGCTGGTGACACGGTGTTGGGCGACGGGCGGTTCACCGGGCCTCGCTATCGGGGCGGTACCGACGAGGACGGCTTTTTCGTGCTCGACGCCCGGGAGGACCCGCCGGTGACGGTTTTCCGGGCGACCCGGTTCGAGCAGCGGGCTTTGCCGGGCGGGGAACTGGAGCTGACCGGCGAGAACGGCACGGTCCGGCTGGCCGGCATGACGCCGTTCGCGAGCTTTCTGCCGACCACGCCGCGGTGGCTGGCGGTGGAGGTCCGGACGCGGTCCGGGGCCGACTTCGCCCACGTGCTGGGGATGCTGCGGCGGCTGTGTGCCGCCTCGCTCACGACCGGGAGCCCGGTGACGTGGACGTGAGGCCGCGGTGGGCGAAGTCGATCAGCCAGGTGAAGCTCTCCTCGGCGTCGGCGTCCCACTGGAACCCGTTGGCCGCCTGCAGGGTGGCGAAGCCGTGCAGCAGGCTGCGCACCGTGCGCAGGGCGTGGTCCATCTCGCCGGCCGGGATCCGGTAACCGCGCAGGACCGCGGAGATCGCCCCGATCGCCCGCTCACCGGCCAGGGCGAGCGGGTCGTCCGGGCCGGTGGCCGGCTCGCCGGTGGTGGCGGAGTAACGGCCGGGGTGTTTGAGCACGTAGTCGCGGTAGGCCCGGCACATCGCGTCGAGGGCGTCCCGGCCGGAGAGGCCGCTGACCGCGTCCCGGATGGCGTCGGCGGCCTCGGTCATGGCCAGGGTGGCGATGCCGTGGCCGAGTTCGGCGAGGCTGCCGATGTGCTTGTAGAGCGACGGGGTGCGCACGCCGAGGCGTTCCGCGACCAGGCCCATGGTCACCGCGGAGTAGCCGATCTCGTCGGCCAGGGCGGCGGCCGCCGCGACCACGGTCGCCTGGTTCAGGCCGGCCCTAGGCACGCGCGGCCGTCCGGGCCAGGAACGGCAGGAGCAGCGCGACGGTCTCGTCCGGGTACTGGGTGTGCGGGTAGTGCCCGGCGCCCTCGATCACCGCGAGTTCGGCGTTCGGCAGCGCGGCCACGATCGCCTCTCCCTCCGCGCGCGGGTCGGCCCAGTCCGGGTCGAGGGAGCCTTCCACGATCAGGGCCGGGCACTGCACGCGGGCGAGGTGGTCGCCGGCGTCGGTGGGCTTGGACATGCCCATCTTCTGCATCGCCTTCATCCGGGCCGGCTCGCCCATCATGCTCCGGATCCGGTCGGTCTGGTCGGCCCAGTCGGCCGGCTTGCGGCCGGGGAAGGCGACGTCGAGGTAGCTGAGCCACAGTTTCACGCTGCCCAGGATGGCGGTGCCGAGCAGCCTTGTGGTGCCGGCCCGGTAACGCTTGACCCGGAAGTCGCCGAGCTTGATCGACTGGGCGCGGGTGAACGGCGCCAGCTCGACGATGCCGCTGACCAGGTCGGGGTGCTGGGCGGCGGCGATGGTGGCGGAGCCGCCGGAGAACGACTGGCCGACCAGCACGGCCGGGCCGCCGAGGTGGCGGATCAGGGCGATCAGGTCGTCGGCGACGTCGGTGCGGCTGAACGAGGGCCAGTCGGTGCTGGACTCGCCGCAGCCGCGCAGGTCGGCGGCGGCGACCCGGTAACCGGCGGCGACCAGCTGCGGGATCACGAAGCGGTAGGAGGCCCGGCTGTCGCCCATGCCGTGCGCGAGGACGACGAGGGGGCCGTCGCCGGCCACCTCGTACGCGATGGTGCCGCCGCCGGTGCTGAGGTACTCGGTCATGTCGTCTCCCTGGTTGGCTAATTGCGTTAGCTTAAAGCTAATAGCGTTAGCCAAACTTGTCAACCGGGCTCGGCCGGGTAAAGGCTGGCAAAGCTGGCAAAGGTTGAAGGCACCGCAGAGAGGGCGATGACGATGCAGTACCGGCAGCTTGGTCGGACCGGCCTGAGGGTTTCGACGTTCACCCTGGGCACGATGGGTTTCGGTGGCACCGGCTGGGCCACCCCGGTCGGCAATCTCGACGTGGAGGCGGCCAAACAGGAGATCGCGATCGCCCGGGACGCCGGGGTCAACCTGATCGACACCGCCGACGTGTACTCGGCGGGCCTGTCCGAGGAGATCGTCGGGCAGGCGCTCGGCAGTTCCCGGGAGGACTGGCTGATCGCGACCAAGGCGCGGATGCCGATGGGGGACAGCCCCAACGACGCCGGCCTGTCCCGGCATCACCTGATCCGCGCGGCCGAGGCGAGCCTGCGCCGGCTGGGGACCGACTATATCGACCTCTACCAGGTGCACGAGTGGGACGGGCACACCCCGCTCGAGGAGACCCTGACCGCGCTGGACGACCTGGTGCGCAGCGGCAAGGTGCGTTACGTCGGCTGCTCGAACTACGCGGCCTGGCAGATGGTCAAGGCACTCGGGGTCTCCGCGCTCAAGAACCTGGAACGGTTCGCCAGCACCCAGATCTATTACTCGCTGCACAGCCGGCACGTCGAGGCCGAGATCGTGCCGGCCTGCATCGACCAGGGCGTCGGCATCCTGGTGTGGAGCCCGATCGCGGGCGGCCTGCTCTCCGGCAAGTATCGCCGGGGGGTGCAGGCGCCGGCCGGCAGCCGGCACCTGTCCGAGTGGTCCGAGCCGCCGGTGCACGACGAGGACAAGCTGTACGACACCATCGAGCTGGCCGTGAATATCGGCGAGTCGCACGGGGTGTCGGCGGCTCAGGTGGCCCTGGCCTACATCGTGCAGAAGCCGGGCGTGACCTCGGTGATCGTCGGCGCGCGCACCAACGACCAGCTGCGCGACAACCTGGCGGCGGCCGACCTGGTGCTGACCGAGGACGAGGTCAAGGCGCTTGACGACGTGAGCGGCGAGCCGCTGCGCTACCCGTTCTGGCACCAGGCCAACACGTCGTCCGACCGGCTGAGCCCGGCCGACCTGTCGCAGATCGCGCGCCACCTGTAGACGCAGAAAGGGCCGCCCGAGGGCGGCCCTTTCCGTTGCTGGGTCCGCAAAGTCCCTCCTCATCGACCCAAAGGGGCGATTGCCCGCGGAGCGAAGCGGAGCCAGCCAGCTCAGAGGACGGTCGAGACCTCTACCGAAGGGAGGCCCAGCGCTTCGCCGACCGACGCGTTCGTCAACTGGCCGGCGTGGATGTTGAGGCCCAGAGCCAGGGCCGGGTCCTGCTTGAGCGCGGTCTGCCAGCCGAGGTCGGCCAGCCGCAACGCGTACGGCAGGGTGGCGTTGGTCAGGGCGTAGGTGGAGGTGTTCGGCACCGCGCCGGGCATGTTCGCCACGCAGTAGAACACCGAGTCGTGCACCTTGTAGACCGGCTCCTCGTGGGTGGTGGCGTGCGAGTCCTCGAAGCAGCCGCCCTGGTCGATCGCGATGTCGACGAGCACCGAGCCGGGCTTCATCCGCTTCACCAGGTCGTTGCTGACCAGCGTGGGGGCCTTCGCGCCGGGCACCAGCACCGCGCCGATCACCATGTCGGCCTCGATGACCTGCTGCTCGATCGCGTAGGAGCTGGAGACCAGGGTCTTGACCCGGCCGCCGAACTGGGCGTCGATCTGCCGCAGCCGGGGCACGCTCAGGTCGAGCACTGTCACGTCGGCACCCATGCCGAGCGCGATGGTCGCCGCGTTGACGCCGGAGACGCCACCGCCGATGACGGTCACCTTGGCCGGGCTGACGCCCGGAACCCCGCCGGGGAGCACGCCGCGGCCGCCCGAGTTGCGCATCAGCGAGTACGCGCCGACCTGCGGAGCGAGCCGGCCGGCCACCTCGGACATCGGGGCGAGCAGCGGCAGCGAACCGTCGGTCAGCTGCACCGTCTCGTACGCGATCGCGGTGGTGCCGCTGTCCAGCAGGGCCTTGGTGCCGGCCGCGTCGGCGGCCAGGTGCAGGTAGGTGAAGACGACCTGCCCGGCGCGCAGCCGGTGGTACTCCGACGCGATCGGCTCCTTGACCTTCAGCAGCAGGTCGGCCTGCGCCCACACGCTGTCGGCGTCCGGCACGATCCGGGCACCCGCGGTGGCGAAGTCGTCGTCGGTGATCGAGGAACCGTCGCCGGCGCCGGCCTGCACGAGCACCTGGTGCCCGCGCCGGACGAACTCGGCAACCCCGGCCGGGGTGATGGCCACCCGGTACTCGTGGTTCTTGACCTCGGTCGGCACGCCGATCAACATGTTTCCGGTCCCTTCAGGGCTCGCGGTTCGTGTGACTAGAGTGAAATGATGTGCAGTAATTGCGCAACGGGACCGAATAAGATTCTGCACCGATAGCCGAAACGAAACTTGCTGCAGGAAAGGCGTCGATCATGACGGACCTGCCGAAGGATCTTCGGGCCCTTGATCCCATCGATCTGGACCTGCTGGCCCTGCTCGAGGTCGACGGCCGGATGCCCAACAACGCCCTCGCCGAGCGGGTCGGCATCGCGCCGTCCACCTGCCTGACCCGCATCCGCCGGCTGCGCGAGCTCGGCGCGATCCGCGGCTTCCACGCCGACGTCGATCCGGCCTGGATCGGGCGCCCGATCCAGGCCATGATCGCGGTGCGGATCCGGTCGGACGCCCGCGACGCGATCGGCAAGTTCGCCGAGTCCCTCGCGGGCATCCCGGCGGTCCGCGACGTCTATTTCGTCTCCGGCTCCTACGACTTCCTGCTGCACGTGGCCACCGCCGACGTCAGCGACCTGCGCACGATCATCACCGAGCGGCTCAGCGGCACCCACCTGGTGGCCGGCACCGAGACCCACCTGATCTTCGAGCACCGGCGCGGCAACTGACCGTTCAGCGGCGGCGGTCGATCAGCTTCATCAGCCGCGGAGCTGCCGCCCGCAGCAGGTCCAGCGTGCCGCCGCCGAACCGGCCCGGCTCCGGCGCCATCACCCCGAGCACCGCGACGACCAGGCCTTCGGGGGAGTGCATCGGCACCGCCGCGTAGGAGCGGACGCCGGAGAACGTCACCATCGGGATGTCCCGGAAGATCGGGTCGGTGATCAGGTCGTCGAACAGCATCGGCCGGTCGGTGCCGGCCAGCACGCCGCACGGCGTCCAGTCCAGGGGTGCGCCGCCGGCCTCCACGACCAGGTCGGGCAGCCCCACCGAGGTGATCGTCTGCAGCGCCTTGTCCAGCACCAGGCCGACGACGGCGGCCTGCGCCCGGGTCGCCTCGGCGATGTTGGCGATCTCCAGGGCCAGGCTGAGCTCGTCGACCGGGTCCGGCTCGGCCAGCAGCCGGGACACCGCGGCCAGCCGCTCCGGGTCGGTCAGGGCGCGGCCGGTGGTCAGTCGCGGCCGGCTGGTGTCCAGCAGGTCCCGGGCCACGTCGACGACCTGCCGGAACGGCATCGGCTTGTGCAGCACCTGGTCGAAGACCTCGCGCGCGCCGTCCGGGGTGATCGCCGACAGCATCATCATCGGCACCCCCGAGGTGGCGTCGTCGGCGCGCAGCCGGCGAGCCACGTCGAGGCCGGTCATGCCGGGCATCCCGTGGTCGAGGATGACCAGGTCGGGGTGGCACTCGGCGACCATCTGCAGGGCTCGCGGGCCGTTGCCGGCCATGTGAACGACGTGTCCGGCCCGGCTCAGCGTGGTGGTGAGCAGGTCCGCGACATCGACGTCGTCCTCGGCGGCGACAATTACGGCCATGGCAACCCGTCCTCTCGATACGTTTATGCAGCTCAGACGGTAGGTTGCGAAAGGGTCAAGGACAGTGCGGCCGGGTTGCCATCCGGTTGCCACGGTCCGCACCGGCCTGCACCCCGGATTAGGCTCAGCACCTGCGACCAGCGGCCGAGTGGACCTGTATGGCCGGAACGCCCCGGCCGGCCCCGGAGGTTCGTAAAATGTCGGACATGTTGGTTGCGGATCCGCAACTGGAAAGGCAGCGGCTGGCCGCCCTGCACGACTACGACGTGCTCTACACCGCGCCGGAAGCCGACTTCGACGACATCGCCGTGCTCGCCGCCCAGCTGTGCCGCACCCCGACCGCCGCGATCAGCCTGGTCTCCGGCGAGCGGCAATGGCTCAAGGCCAGCGTCGGCATGGACAACCCCTGCGAGGTCGCCCGCGAGCACTCGTTCTGTTCGCACGCCATCCGGGCCGGCGAGGTCATGCAGGTGCCCGACGCCCGGCTCGACCCGCGCTTCCGCAACAACCCGATGGTCGTCGGCGAGCCGTACATCCGCTTCTACGCCGGCGCCCCGCTGATCACCGCGGACGGCCAGCCGCTCGGCACGCTCTGCGTGATCGACTTCGAGCCCCGGCTGCTCAACGCGGCCGAGTGCACCGGACTGCGCACCCTGGCCCGGCACGTGATGGCCCAGCTCGAACTGCGCCAGTACGCCCGGGGCCTGGACGCGGCCAACGAGCGGCTGCGCGACGCCGACCGGATCAAGGACGAGTTCATCTCGCGGGTCACCCACGAACTGCGCACCCCGCTGACCTCGATCAACGGCTACCTCGAGGTGCTCGGCGACCCCGAGTCGCCACCGTCGGAGAACCAGCAGTTCCTCGACCGCATCCGGCGCAACTCCGACCGGCTGATGGCCCTGGTCGACGACATGCTGCTGGCCGCGCAGGCCGGGCAGAGCTCACTCGTGCTCGACCGCACCACCCTCGACCTGGCCGAACTGGCCCGCGACGCGGTCGCCCGCAATCGGGTCCTCGCCGAGGGCCGCGGCCTGGAGATCTCGGCCGTCGCCGACCAGCCGGTGCTGGTCCGCGCCGACCTGCAGCGCCTCGGCCAGGCGGTGGAACGCCTGGTGCTCAACGGGGTCAAGTTCACCCCGCGCGGCTGGATCAGGGTGACCGCCGTGATCGACGGCGACGACGCGGTGCTGGAGGTGCGCGACACCGGCATCGGCATCAGTCCGGCCGATCAGCAGCGGGTGCTCGCCCCGTTCCGCCGCGCGGCCGCCGCCGAACGCCACGAGGTGCAGGGCGCCGGGCTGGGCCTGAGCATCGTCAAGGCGATCGTCGACGCGCACGACGGCACCCTCACCATCGACAGCGCCGCCGGGCACGGCGCCACCATCTCGATCCGCCTGCCCCGCGTCCGGAATTGATCAATGCGGATACGTTGATAGCATCGCCCCCTTCGGAGGAATCGACGTGGGGGGTCTCCTTGAACAGAGCAGTTCGAGTGTTAGCGCCGCTGGTCACACTGGGTTTGGTCGCCGTCGGGGGGACGGCTGCGCAGGCCGCGCCGCCCGCGGCGGACGGTCTGACCGCGGTCCAGACACGCCAGTCCTTATTGGGTACGCACACCTGGTACCAACAGACCTATGGGGGAATCCCGGTCTTCGGCGGCTATTACGCCACGCACACCGACACCGCTGGGCAGAAGACCGCCGACGACGGGCGTAAGGCCGTCACCGGCCTGGACGGGACCGCCGCCGACCTGACCGCGCAGAGCGCGAAGTCCACGGTGGCCGGGCGTCTCGGCGGCCAGCCGGACAGCGCCCACCTGGTGATCGTGCCGGGCAGCCCGGCCAAGCTCGCCTGGCTGACGCTGACCCCGACCCGCAAGGGCACCTACCGCACCCTGGTCGACGCCGATTCGGGCAGCGTGTTGCAGGAGAAGAACACCGCCCAGAACAACGACGGCCAGAACCACGACGGCCAGGGCCGCGTCTTCGACCCCAACCCGGTGGTCAAGCTGCAGAACGAGTCGCTCACCGACAACGACAACGCGGACGGCCCGCAGTTCGCCCGCGCCTACCGCACGGTGCGGCTGACCAAACTGGACCGGAAGAACGACAAACTGCAGGGGGCGTACGCCTACAACGTCAGCGAGGGCCAGGTCACCTCCCGCAACCGGAACTTCGTGTTCAACCGGTCCCAGGACGGCTTCGAGCAGGTGATGGCGTACTACAGCATCACCAGCACCCAGGAGTACATCCACCGGCTCGGGTTCCGCGACGTCAACAACGAACCCCAGGACTTCAGCACCACCGGGTACGAGGACGACAACTCGTACTACGACGGCAGCGTCGACGGCATCACCTTCGGCACCGGCGGCGTCGACGACGCCGAGGACAACGAGGTGATCTGGCACGAGTACGGCCACGCCATCCAGGACGACCAGGTGCCCGGCTTCGGCGAGTCCGAGGAGGCCGGCTCGATCGGCGAGGGCTTCGGCGACTACTGGGCCGTCACCATGTCCCAGGCCACCAGCCGGAACACCGCCGTCACCCCGTGGGCCTGCGTGATGGACTGGGACGCCACCTCATACACCGACGACACCCCGCACTGCCTGCGCCGCACCGACACCCCGAAGGTCTACCCGGCCGATCTGGAGGGCGAGGTGCACGCGGACGGCGAGATCTGGTCGCACGCGCTGTGGGACGTCAACCGGGCGCTCGGCCGCACCACCGCCAACCGGGTGATCCTCGAGTCGCAGTTCTTCTTCAACCCGACGATCAGCATGCCGGAGGCGGCCAAGCGGACCGTGGACACCGCCCGGCAGCTCTACGGCCCGCGGGCCGCCGCCAAGACCCGCGCCGCGTTCCACGAGCGCGGCCTGCTGTAGTCGCTCGGGCCCGCCGGTAGCGCAACCCGGCCGCACCCGGTTCCGCACCCGGCGGGCACCCGAGCAGGGCAACGATCGGAACACCCCCCGATCAAGGAGTTGCCCGTGCAGTTTCGCCGTATCGCCGTCGCCGCGGCCCTGGCCACCGCCGTAGCCGTCCCGTCGGCCGCCACGGTCGCGTTCGCCTCGTCCGGAGGCAGCGGGCTGAGCGCCGCCCACCGCCCCGAGGCCGAGCCGTCGTCCAGCAGCAGCAAGGCCGGCAAGAAGAGCAAATTCTCCGCGACCGGTACGGTCGTCAGCGCCGCCGACAGCACGGTGACGATCAAGGTCAAGGGCGGCACCAAGGGCCTCCGCGGTACGACGGTCACCGTTACGGTGGCCGCCAACGCGCGCATCCGGGTCAACGGCAAGACCGCCACCGTCGCCGACCTGGCCACCGGCTATGGCATCACGGTGACCGGAACGAAGTCCGGCACCGACTATGTCGCCGCCCGGGTCGAGGCGCGCGGCAAGCGGATCAAGCCGAGCCCGTCGGGCAGCCCGACGGCAAGCCCGTCGCCGAGCGCGACGGTGAGTCCGACCGCGAGCCCGTCCGCGTCGGACGACTCCGGGCACCACGGCGACGACGACTGAGCCTCCGGGAAGGGGTGAGCGGTGCGGACCGGCCCAGCCGGTCCGCACCGCCCAGTCAGGTTCGGCCGCAACCGGGCGGCAACCGGAATCGCAACCGAGCGGGGGAAGGATGAAACTCCCCCGATCAAGGAGTCACCCGTGCGTCTTCGACGCGTTGCCGTCGCGGCGGCCCTCGTCACCGCCGTCGTCATCCCCGCGGCCGCCACGGTCGCGGTCGCCGCGCCCACCTCGTCGGCCGGGCACGCCGCCGCCTACGAGGCTCTGTCGCGGCCGTCCCGGTTCTCGGCCACCGGCACGGTCGCCGCGGTGTCCGGCCGCACGGTGACCATCAAGATCAGCAGCAAGAAGTCGATGACCGTCACGGTGACCGGCAACGCCCAGATCCGGGTGAACGGCAAGACCGGCACCGTCGCCGACCTGGGCACCGGCTTCAGCATCACGGTCAACGGCACCCGGTCCGGCAGCGACTACCTCGCCTCACGGGTCGAGGCGCGCGGGAAGAAGACGCAGGCGGGCCCGGCGGTGCGCCCGTCGGCGAGCGCGCCGGCGTCCCACCAGGCGCGGGAGAGCGGTGCGGACCGGCCCGTGTGATCCGCACCGCTCGGTCATCGTCAGGCGCAAGCCGCGCCGTTGAGCTTCACCGTGGCCGGCGTGCTGGCCGTCCCGTTCGCGGCGAAGCCGATGGTCACCGACGCGCCCGCGGCCAGCGACGCCGCGTACGTCGGAGCCGCCGCGGTCACCGACGTCCCGCTCTGGGTCACCGTCGCGTTCCAGCCGCTGCCAAGGGTCACCCCGGACGGCCAGGTCCAGGTCACCGACCACGGGTTGACCGCGGCGGTGCCGGTGTTCTTGACGGTCACCGAACCCTGGAACCCGCCCTGCCACGCGTTGTCCTGCTTGTAGACCACGGTGCAGGCCCCGGTGGTGGTCGGCGTGCTGGGCGAGGTCGAGACCGACGCCGACACGGTCGGCGAGGTCGTGCCGGTGCCGCCCCCGGAAGCGACCGGCGCGATCAGGTACGGCTGCAGGATGGCCTGCTTGGCCTGGTTGATCGTGGTCCAGTCGTCGTTGGCGATGCCGCCGGTGTCACCCGAGTTCGGGTTCCACGACCAGTACGTGAACGACATCCCGTTGACCCCGGTGCCGGTGTAGGCCATCAGGTTCTGCAGCCACACCTTGTCGATGTCGCTGGCCAGCGTGGTGCCGAACTCGCCCATCATGATCGGCGCAATGTTCTGCTTGTACAGGTAGCCCCAGTAGTGGTCCCAGATCGCCGGCATGTTGGCCGGGTAGTTCGCGGCGTCGAACCAGGCCTGGTGGTAGACCGAGGTGGCGTACTCGTGCGGCGAGTAGACGAGCCGGTTGGCCACCGACAGCCGCACCGGGAACTCGCCGGCCTTGGACAGGTTGCCACCCCACCAGCCGCAGTCCTCGTCGTTGCTGGTGTCGTTGTCCCACACGTTGGACAGACCGCCGCTCGGGCAGGACACCCCCTCCACGAAGATCAGCCAGTTCGGCTGCACCGCGAGGATCGCGTTGCCGGCCCGTTCGGCCGCCAGCCGCCAGTCGCGTTCCTGGACGCCGCAGCCCCAGCAGGCGCCGGTCGCGGCCGGGTTGGTGCCCTCGGCGTGCGGTTCGTTGTGCAGGTCGGCGCCGATCACCGTGGTGTTGCCGGCATACCGTTGCGCGAGCGACTTCCAGTTCGCGATCCAGGTGCTTTCGGGCACCGCCGCGGTGTACCAAAGGGCAGTCTGCCCGGCCGCGGTCGGCCGGTGCCGGTCGAGGATGACCCGCATGCCCTTTTCCCCGGCGTACGCGATGACCTTGTCCAGAATTTGGAGCGGCGAGAGCCCGATCAGGTCCGGGTTCACGTAGTCGTTGATGCCGGTGGCGGTCGCGCCGGCCTTGAGCGCGTCGTCGGAGAACGGGATGCGCAGCGTGTTGTAGCCGTTGACGGCCATCGTGTCGACCTGGCTGCGCCACGGGTTGCTGGCCCAGAGACCGTGGAACGTCTTGTTGTCGGTCTCCATCCCGAACCAGTTGATGCCGGTCAGCCGGACCGTCGCGCCGGTGCTGTCGATGATCTTGTTAGCGCTGGTGTGCAGGTAGCCGGTGCCGGTTCCGCCGGTGGCGGCGGTCGCGGGCATCGCGGCCACGGTGATCAGGCCGGCGATGAGAGCGCCGGCTGCGGCCGCCGCGAGGGCGACACGTCGGATCATGGGGACTCCAAGGGTGGGGGGAACGGGGAGTTCACGTCACGACACAGATGCCGTCACGTGCCTTGCATCCGCGGGGGTCGGGGACGGTGACCACCAGCGGAGATGAGGGGGCCGAGCGGTTGCCGGCCTTGTCGCGCGCCACGACGGTGAACTCGTGCACGCCGGGGGAGGGCTTCGCGATGGAGAGGGACGTGGCCACGGTGGTGCCGATCAGCGCGCCGTCGCGCAGCACGTCGTAGCCGTCGAGGCCGCTGCCACCGGTGTCGGTGGCCGCCATCCAGCGCAACTTCGAGGCGGTCGCGGCCGGGGTGCCGGGCGAGCTGGGCGGGGCGGTGTCCGCTTCCCGATCATCAAAGGACAGGCCATAGCCGTACGCGTAAAGCCCGGCCTTTCCGTCCCCGTTGTTGATCGGTTCCTGGGCGGCGGACGCCGGCCAGGTCACCGGCAGGCGCCCGGTCGGCGCGTAGTCGCCGAACAGCACGTCGGCGACGCCCGCCCCCTCGCTGCCCGGCAGCCACGCCGCGACGAACGCGTCCCAGCCACCGACCAGCGAAGCGACGTCCAGCGGCCGCCCGGACACCAGCACCACGATCACCGGCACCCCGGCCGCGCGCAGCTTCGCCAGCACTGCCGTGTCCTCGGCGTCGAGGCCGAGCCCGCCGGGACGGTCACCCTCGTACTCGGCGTAGGGGGTCTCGCCGATCACCGCGATCGCGGCCCGGTAGGTGCCGTCGACGCCGGCCCCGGCCCGGTCGTAGGTGATGGTCGTGCCGGAGCCGGCGGCGTCCCGGATGCCCTGCAGGATCGTGGTGCCCGGCACGGTGTTGCCGCTCGCGCCCTGCCAGGTCAGCGTCCAGCCGCCGCTCTGATTGCCGATGTCGTCGGCGCTCTTGCCGGCCACGAAGATCTTCCCGCCGGTCCTGGCCAGCGGCAGTGTGTCGTTCGCGTTCTTCAGCAGCACCTGCGACTCGCGCACCGCCTGCCGGGCCAGCTCCCGGTGCTCGGCGCTGCCGACGGTCGAGGTCAGCGCGCGGTCGGCGAAGGGCTTCTCGAACAGGCCGAGCTTGAACTTCTGGGTGAGGATGCGGCGGTTCGCGTCGTCGATCCGGGCCATCGGGATCTCGCCGGCCTCGACCGCGGCCCGCAGGTAGTCCAGGAACGTCGTCCAGTTCTCCGGGACCATCAGCATGTCCAGGCCGGCGTTGACCGCGGTGACCACCTCGTCCTGGGTGAAGCCCGGCGTGCCGTCGAGCTGGTCGATGCCGGCCCAGTCCGAGACGGTGAACCCGGCGAACCCGAGCTCGGTCTTGAGCAGGTCGGTGATCAGGAACTTGCTGCCGTGCGCCTTGACCCCGTTCCAGCTGCTGAACGAGATCATCACCGAGCCGACGCCCCGGTCGACCGCGGCCTGGAACGGCGGCAGGTGGATGCGGCGCAGCTCGGCCTCGGACAGCTCGGTGTTGCCCTGGTCGTCGCCACCGGTGGTGCCGCCGTCGCCGAGGTAGTGCTTGGCGGTCGCCAGGATCGGGGCCGGCCCGTCCTGCAGACCGGTGATCAGGGTGGTCATCGACGAGGCGATGGCCGGGTCCTCACCGAACGACTCGTAGGTGCGGCCCCACCGGTCGTCCCGGGCCACGCACAGGCACGGCGCGAACGTCCAGTCCGGACCGGCGCCGGTGACCTCCTCGGCGGTGGCGGCGCCGATCCGCTGCACGAGCTCGGGGTCACGGGTGGCGCCCAGGCCGATGTTGTGCGGGAAAATCGTCGACCCCGGGACGTTGTTGTTGCCGTGCACGGCGTCCACCCCGTACAGCATCGGGATTTTCAAAGGCGTGGCCAGTGCGGCGCGTTGGTAGGCGTCGTACATGTCGGCCCACCCGGCGGGGGTGTTGTCGTCGGGGGCGGAGCCGCCGCCGGACAACACCGAGCCCAGGCGATACTCGGTGACCTGGTCGGGCGTGACGCCGGCCCGCTCGGCCTGGGTCATCTGGCCGAGCTTGTCGGCCAGCGTCATCCGCGACAACAGCTCGTCGACGCGCTGCCCGACCGGTGTACTGGGGTCCAGTACGGCGGCTGGCGCGGCCGTCTCGTTGTCGGCGCGCAGGACGACGACCACGGCCACCGCGAGCAGCGCGGCCATCCCCCCGAACCAGACTCGGCGCATCCGTAACAACTCCACTGCCGGTAATTAATGTGAAGTCATGGTGTCATGGGAGCGCTCCCATCACAATGTTTGCTAGCGTGCCCGCGTGAAGGCGCTCGTCGATCTCCGGCCGCTGCGGGAGAACCGCACATTCCGCCGGTTGTGGATCGGCAGCACGGCCTCCGGCTTCGGTGGCCAGTTCGGCGCTTTCGCCAGCGTCTACTACCTGTGGGACACCACCCACCGCGCCGCCGTGGTCGGCCTGCTCGGGCTGGCCATCGCGGCGCCGCTCATCCTGCTCTCGCTGGTCGGCAGCGCGTTCATCGACCACGTCGACCGGCGCCGGCTCGCGATGCGCTGCACCGGCGGGCAGATCCTGGTCGGCGCGGCGATGACCGCGGTGGTGTTCACCGGGGTCGGCGGGGTGCCGGCCGTGCTCGGGCTGGCCGCTACCGCCTCCGCTCTCGGTGCGCTCGGCAACCCGGCCCGGCGTGCCTTCATCCCGGCGCTGCTGTCCGGGCAGCGGCTGGCCGCCGGGCTCGCCCTCAACCACCTGTCGTTCCAGCTGGCCATGCTGCTCGGACCGGCCGCCGCCGGCGGACTTACCGCGCTGGCCGGGGTGGGCTGGTGCTTCGCGTTCGACACGCTGACCTTCGGGGCGGCGCTGATCGGCCTGGCCGGCCTGCCGTCCGGCGTGCCGGCCTCGCCGGGCCGGGCCGGAATCCGAGCGGTCCGGGCCGGTCTGGCGTACGCGGCGCGCACTCCCGCGGTACGCGGCGCGCTGCTGGCCGACCTGGTGGCCACCCTGTTCGCGATGCCAATCGCGCTGTTCCCGGTGGTCAACGCCGAGCTCTTCGGCGACCGCCCGGAGATCCTCGGCCTGTTCACCACCGCCCTGGCCGCCGGCGGCGTAACCGCCTCGGTCCTGTCCGGCCTGGCCACCGGCCGCCCCCACCCCGGCCGCCTGATGCTCACCTGCGGCGCGGTCTGGGCACTCGCGCTGGGCGGCCTCGGGCTGGTGGCACTCGGTCCACGGGTAGTCGGCACGGTCGGGACGCTCTCCGTCGTACTCCTGCTTGTGGCTGTGGCCGGGGCGGCCGACACCTGGGCCGTCGTGGCTCGGGGCACCGTGGTGCAAAGCACCACGCCGGATGCCTACCGCGGGCGCGTCTCGGCGCTGGAGGCGATGGTCGGCGAAGCCGGACCGCAGCTCGGAAATCTCCGCGCGGGCCTGGTGGCCTCGGCCACCTCGGGCGGCGCGGCACTGGCCATCGGCGGCGCCACCGCGCTCGCCGCCACCGTACTGATTGCCGTGAGCACACCCGCGCTCCGGCGGTTCACCGTGCCCGACGAGGGCGCCTTGACCGGGAGTGACCTACATGGCTAATAGGGTTTGGCTGTCTCGATCATGTTCGGGGCTGCATATGCCAGGTACTTTGTGTCGGGCGCGACCACCAGTCGCGCGGAGGAGGTGTCACCGATGACCACGGACCGGAGCAGGGCTTCCGGACGGCCGACCCTGGAAGAGGTGGCGCTGCGCGCCGGCGTCGGCCGTGGCACGGTGTCCCGCGTCGTGAACGGATCGGCCCAGGTCAGCCCACGCGCCAAGGCCGCCGTCGAGGACGCCATCGAGGAACTCGGCTACGTGCCCAACCGGGCCGCCCGCACCCTGGTCACCCAGCGCACCGACTCGGTCGCCCTGGTGATCTTCGAGTCGGGCGAGCGGTTCTTCGCCGAGCCGTTCTTCGGCCGCATGGTCCAGTCCATCTCGTCGGTCCTGGTCGCCCGGAACCTGCAGATGGTGCTGATGATCGCCCAGGCGCCGGAGGAACGCCGCCGCCTGGAGGGCTACCTCACCCGCCAGCACGTCGACGGCGCGCTGCTGCTCTCGCTGCACGGCGACGACCCGCTGCCGGCCCTGCTGGAGGACCGCGGGGTCGCCACCGTCCGGGTCGGCCGCCCGATGCACACCGACAGCGGCACGTTCGTCGACGCCGACAACCGGGCCGGCGCCCGCGAGGCCGTCGCCTACCTGCGCAGCCAGGGCCGCCGCCGGATCGCGGCGATCACCGGCCCGCTCGACATGGCAGCCGGCCTGGCCCGCCTGGACGGCTACCGCGACGTGGTCGGCGATGGCCCGGTAGCGTTCGGCGACTTCAGCCAGGAGAGCGGCGAGGCCGCCATGCAGCGCCTGCTGGATCAGTACCCCGACGTCGACGCGGTCTTCGCCGCCTCCGACACGATGGCGGCGGGTGCGCTGCGGGTGCTGCGCCACTACGGCCGGCGGGTGCCCCAGGACGTAGCGCTGATCGGCTTCGACGACTCGGTGGTTGCGCTGCACACCGAGCCCCCGCTGACGAGCGTCGACCAGCCGATAGGGGAGATGGGCCGGGAAATGGTCCGACTCCTGCTGGCCAAGCTGGACGGCTACGACAACGACGACGGCGGCATAGTCCTGCCCACCCGCCTGGTGATCCGAGGCTCCGCCTGACCTTCCGCAGGGGTCTGCCCGCCCGTTCAAGCGAGAGCGAGGCGGACCCCAGCGGCGATCGGCCCCACAGATCCGGACCGCACGGCCGGCGTCCCGCATCGCGGGCGGCGGGCGGCGGGGTGGCGGGCGGTGGGGCTAGGGCCTGTCCTGCCGATCACGCGGGAGCGAGGCGAGGTCCAGGTGGTGGCTGGCGTCGGCCGCGAAGCGGCCGCATACCGGTGTTGTATGTGGTCGTTTCGCGGCCGCCGTCAGGCGCCACCTGGGCCACGCCGCAGCCCCTCGTGATCGGCAGGACAGGCCCTAGGCGCCGGCGGCGCGATCTACATCGGTCAGGCGGGCTCGCAGGATGGTGGCGCGCGCTGCGGTTAGGCTGCTGGCTCCCTCGCGGGCGCGTTGGGTGATTTTCAGGCGGATCTCCTCGATGCGCGCGTCTACGTCCTTGCTGCCGGCTCGCTCCAGGTTGGCGATCAGGTTGAGTAGGTCGGTGGCTACGTCGCCGCGGATGTCGCCGGTCGCGGCGCCGTCCTCGACCGACGTGCGTAGTCGGCTCACGGCGTCGTCGAAGCTCAGTTTGGGGACTATCGAGGTCTTGGGCACCACCGGCGGGGTGGTGGGGGCGGTGGTGGTGGCCGCCGTGGTCGGGCCGGGGGAGTAGCGGGGCGTGGCGGGGTTGATCTGCTGTGCGGGCGGGTTCGCGTCGGTCTTTGTCTTCGGACGGTTGATCAGGGTGTAGGCGCCGATCGCTGCGAGCAGCAGGGCGAGCACGCCGACGATCATGCCGACGCGGCGGGGCGGGGCCTCCACCGAGTGTTCCTTTTCGGACATCGGCACGGTGGCGGGAGCGGCCCGGCCGGCCACGTATCCGGGGCGGGTATTGGGTCGGGGCTCGCCCGACCAGAGCTGTGCGACGCGGGGATGCATGCCGGGCTGGGCGCCGGCCGCAACCGGCTCCAGCTCGGGGCGGGCCGGTGCGGGAATCGTGGTGCCCGGCGCCGATTGCGGTCTGCCCGGTCCGGGATGAGGGTTGCCCGGTCCGGGCTGTGACGTGCCCTGGCCGCGCGACGGGCGGCCCGGTGCGTGCTGCGAACCATGCGGGCCGCCCTGGCCGGGCTGCGGGCTGCTCTGGCGGGGCTGCGGGCCGCTCTGGCCGGGCGGAGAGCCGTCCGGGCCAGGCTGCGGGGCGCCCTCGGGCGGGGCGGGAGCGGGCTGGGTGGAGGGCTTTTCGTCGGCTGGCTGGTCGGCCAGCCATAGGGCGGTCAGGGTGAAGCGGATCTCGTCGGCGCCGGGGCGGTCGGTGGGGGACTCCTCCATGCAGTGGTTCACCACCGCGCGGAAGTCGGCCGGCAACGAGTCGGGCAGTGTCGTGGGGCCGGTCAGGCGGGCCTCGTCCAGTTCCTCCCAGGTGTTCACCGGGTAGGGCGGGTCGCCGGTGACCATTTCGAACAGCAGGACGCCCAGGCCGTACACGTCGGTGGCCGGCTCGGCGGGCATGCCGTCCAGGCGTTCGGGAGCGACGTAGGCGGGCGTGCCGAAGGTGGCGCCGGTGTCGTCGTCGTCCGGCTCGCCGGCCGTCGCGCTGATGCCGAAGTCGAGGATCTTGACGCCGGTGGGGGTGAGCATGACGTTGCCGGGCTTGATGTCGCGGTGGACCACGCCGCTGTCGTGGGCGGCCGCCAGGGCGTCGGCGACCGCCGCGCCCACCCGGGCCGCCTCCGGCCAGCTGAAGGTCTCGCGTTCCAGGCGGGCCGCGACCGTCTCGCCGGCCAGCAGCTCCATCACCACGAACGGCGCGACCGAGCCGTCGTCCCGGACCGCCTCGCGGTAGTCGTGCACCGCGGCGATGTTGGGATGCGACAGCTTGGCCGCCATCCGGGCCTCGCGCCAGGCCACCTGCGGGCCGGCCGCCAGCTTGATCGCGACCGGGCGGCCGAGCAACTCGTCGGTGGCACGCCAGACCTGTGCCATGCCGCCGGTCTCGAGGAGAACGACGAGCCGGTAGCGGGTCGCCAGCAGGGTCCCCGCGGCGGGCCAGTCATCGCTCATCGTCGAACATTCGCTCGGTTCATCCCCGAGTGTCAACCTCGGAGGGAAAGCCTTTGCTCGAACTATCGGAGCGTGTCGTAAGCGCTACCAGTCGTGGCCGGCCGCGTCGATGCGCACCCAGTCGAGGTCGCCGGCGAAGTAGTCGCAGCCGACCGAGACCTGGTCACAGCTCGGCTTGCCGCCGATCGACAGTGGCCACGCGTTGGAGATCATGCCGGTGGGGCCGGCCTTGCTGGCGGCCATGACGCCGTCGATGGCCAGGGCCACACCGGAGCCGTAGCGGGTGCAGGTGACCGTGTGCCAGTTGCCGTCGTTGATCGGCTTCGGGCCGGTGACCAGGACCTGCCCGGCCGAGCCGCGGAACCAGCACTGCACCTTGCCGCTCGGGATCTGAATCTTGAAGCTGCCGCCGGCGGCGGTCGCCTGTCCCTTCTGTACGACGTTGCCGAACTGGTAGATGGTCCGGATCCGCAGCGAGACCGAGTAATCGCGGTCGTCCGGGTCCAGCGCCGCGTAGTCGGCCACCCCCACCAGGTGCTGGGGGTGGGTCGGCGGGGTGTCCGGCTGGAGGCGGCCGAAGCCGTAACCGAGGCCGTCGCCGTAGCTGCGGCCGGTCACCACCTCGGTGCCGATGTTGCCGTGCAGGCCGTTGCCGCTGCTGTCGTACATGTAGCGGGAACCGGGCTCCTCGTTCATCGCCCAGTAGGCCACCAGGCCGCCGTCAGCCCGCGCGGGAGTGCCGCCGACGGGGGCGGCGGCGAGCGTCGCGGCCAGCGCGACGATCCATAGACGTCGTTTTCTCATGGCTCGTCCCCCGTCAGTGTTGATCAGACATAACGATACTAAGCACCCTTAGGCTGTCAAAGTGCCCGAACTATTTGAAAGGGTGCGCAGGGGCGTCGCTCGGCGGTTGGAACCCGTTGGAACCGGGCGTCGGCGGGTGACATGATGGCGGCGGTCTGCCAGACGAGGGGGAGCTACGGCCGATGGCTGAATTCGCGGCGACGGTTTCCGACGGGCCCGAGCATGTCCGGGTCGCGCTGGTGGGCGCTTGCGATCTGGCGGTGCGTGACCAGCTGAGCGAGGCGTTGCTGGCCGCGGTGGACCGCTGCGACACCGTCGTCGTCGACCTGACCGCGGTGGATTTCCTCGATTCCAGTGGCCTGCACGGCCTGGTCGCCGCGCACCGGGCCGCGGTCGCCCGCGGTGGCCGGCTGTTCGTCGAGAACCCGACCGGTTCGGTGGCGGCTGTGCTCGACCTGACCGGCGTCGGCGGCCTGTTGAGCCGCAACGGGCAGACGGGCGGCCAGACCTCATGACGACACCCGCCGACCCGCCGGCCGCCGCGACCCGCCCGGCCGAGAAGGCCTATTTCGAGCCGGGCGACCTGGCGGCGGTGCGCGAGTTCGTGCGCCTCGAGTCGGCCGCGCTCGGCCTGCCCCGGCTGCGCGGCGATCTGCTCATCGTCGCGGTCAGCGAGCTGGCCACCAACACCCTGCAGCACACCGGCGGTGGCGGCCGGGTGCTGATCTGGGCCGAGCCCGACCGGGTGCTCTGCGAGATCGTCGACCAGGGCGCGCCGCCGTCGTTCGGCCGGGCCATGCCGGCCGCCGACCAGCCGCGCGGCCGAGGCCTGGCCATCGTCGAGCGCATCTGCGACGAGGTGGGCATCTCCAGCAGCCCCGAGGGCACCGCGATCTGCCTGACCATGCTGCTCTGAAGCACGCGAAACCAGAGCACGCGAAACTAGAGCACGCGGACGGCCACCGTGCAGGTGTCGTCGTCGGGGCTGGGCCGGTTCAGGCGGGCGGCCAGGGCCGGCAGGGCCTGGTCGCCGTGGTCGGTGGAGGCCGCACCCAGGATGCCCATCACCTCGGGCAGTAGCGCCGGCACGCCCAAGGCGCGCCGTTCGACAAGCCCGTCGGTGTAAAGAAGCAGCAGGTCACCGGCCGACAGGCACGGCGTCAGCACCTGGTAGGTGGAGTCGTCATCGGCGCCCAGCAGCAGGCCGGCCGGCATCTCCAGCGGCATGGTGACGCCGCCCCGGGCCAGCAGCGGCGCGGCATGACCGGCCCGGGCCCAGGTCAGGCCGCGGTTCGCCGGGTCGTAGACGGCGATCACCGCGGTGCCGGTCACCCGCAGGCGGGTGCACAGGCTGTTCAGGTGGCGCATCAGCGTGGCCGGCTCGTCGATGCCGATGGCCAGCCACGCGATCAGGGCGAACCGCAGGTGGGCCATGCTGTTCGCGGCCGCGAGCCCGTGCCCGGCCACGTCGCCGACGGCCAGCACGGCGCGGCCGTCGCCCAGCTCCTGGGCGTGGTACCAGTCGCCGCCCACCCGGATCGCCCGCTCGGCCGGCAGGTAACCGACCATCACCTGCAGGCCGGGCAGTGGGAACGGCGCCTCCGGCACCGGCTGGATCATGTGCTGCAACCGGGCGGCCAGGCGGTGCTCGGCCAGCGCGGTCAGCTCGCGGCTGCGCAGCTGGTCACTCAGCCGCTCGATGGCGCCGCGGGACTGCTCGCGCGCCGTCACGTCCTGCACCACCGCGTGGATCTTGATGGGGGTGCCGGCCGCGTCGCTCAGCACGTCGGACAGGATGCGCAGGTCCTTGACCGTCGCGCCGACCCGGAACCGGACGGTCACGTCGGAGACGCCGCCGACCTCCATCGTCTGCCAGGCTGCCTCGCCCAGGCCGCGGTCGTCGACCTGGATGGCGGCGGCCTGCTCGGCGCGGCTCATCGGGCCGAGCGCGTGGTCCCGCTCGAAGATCCGGTAGACCCCGGGCGACCACTGACTCTCCCCGGTGACCAGGTCGTACTCCGCCCAGCCCAGGTTGCCCAGCTGCTCGGTGCGCTCGATCCGGCGGCGGTCCTCGTCGAGGCGCTGCCACCAGACGAGCAGGCCGCCGAGCACCGGATGCACGCTGACGTCGAAGACCGAGCGCGGCGTGAAACCGGCCTGCTCCTGCTCGTAGCGGAACTCATCCATCCGGGCCGGCTCGCCGGTGCTCAGCACCTCGAAGTAGAGCCGCCACAGCGGGCCGTCGACGATGCCGGGATAGAGCTCGCTGAGCCGGGAGTGGACCCGGCCGGTGCCGCGGCGGTAGATGTCGTGACCGCTGCCGCTGGCCGCCGCCACCTCGAAGTCGACGACCTCGCCGGTGGGATTTTTCACCGGGCGCAGCCAGGAACAGCCCGCCGGAATAACGGAGAGCACCTCGCGTATGGCGGAGGTCACGGCGTCGTCTGCCACCATCTCAGGGTAGTGGCGCCCGGCCCTTGCGCCGCACCGCCGTTCCGACTACGACAGACGGGTGACGCCGGCTGCCGATTCGGACCATGCATTCGAACCGGAAACACGGCGCCACCAGCATTTTCGGTAAAAGCCTTATCACGATCCGTTCAGTCTCGCGGAACGCCTTCTCAAGTTGGTAGCATCCCGGCCGAATCAAGCCAGTGCCCGTGCGATTAGGCCTCGTGGATCGGCTCGTACGTACGGAGGTCTTCCTTGTCCGACAACCGCATGAAGGATCGAGTAAAAGTGCTGCTGAATGGGACGTCCGCGGAAGGTCAGACCTCGGAGCAGGCGGTTGTCGCGCCCCCGCAGGCTCACCCCAACCAGGCCCTGCAGGTTCTGACGCTGGCGCAGCGCACCGCCGAGGAACATGTCGCCCGCGCTCACCACCAGGCCGACAAGATCCGTACGGACGCGCTGGCCGCCGCCGAGCAGATCGCCCGTGACGCCCAGGCGCACGCGCACAACGTCCGCCGTGAGGCCGAGAAGATCCTCACCGACGCCCGCGCCGCCGCCGAGCAGATCGCCCGCGACTCGCACGCGCGCACCGAGGAAGCCCGCCGCTCGGCCGAGAAGATCGTCGCCGACGCCCGCTCCGGCGCCGAGCAGATCAACGAGGACGCCCAGGCCAACGCCGACCACCTCAACCTGCAGGCCCGCCAGCGGTACGACGACGTGGTCGGCAGCCTCGGCACCAAGCGTGAGGCGCTGCAGCAGCAGATCGAGGCGCTCGAGCACTTCGACCGGGAGTACCGCCAGCGGCTCACCACCTTCATGCAGGGCCAGCTGCGCGCCCTCTGGGTCGACCAGCCCCAGGTCAACGCCGAGCTCCCGGAGCAGGCCGAGGCGCCGGTGTCGGCCGCCCCGCGGCACGGTGCCGACGACGGCGAGGAGCCGGTTCCGGCCCAGCGCCAGCCGGCCGAGGACGAGCACGAGGGCGAACTCGAGGAAGAGCTCGCCGAGCGCTGAGCTCCGTAGGGACCTCTACAAGGTCGCGATGGCCCGGGCAACCGCGGTTCGCGGGCTGGTGAGCACCGGGATCGGCAGATCGGCGAGCATCGCGGCGGCGGGGGAGAGGCTGGCCTGCGCCAGCACGATCACGTCGGCCCGCGGAGCGACCACCCGCGCTTGATCGGCGACCTGCACGGCGTACCCGTGCAGGTCGCCTTTTTCGAAGAGTGACCACGCGCCGGGCACCGGCGTCTCGATCAGGGTGACCACCCGCCCGGCCCGTTCGGCGGCCGCGCGCAGCAGCGCCGCCGTCGGCGCCAGCGTCGAATCGACGGTGGCCAGAACCGCGATGCGCGAGCCCGCCGCGACCGCCGCCTCGGCCATCGGCCGGTCCACCCGCAGCACCGGAACGCCCAGGTCGGCCGTCCGGGTCTCGGCGTACTCGCCGAGCGAGGAACAGGTGCAGACGATCAGGTCGGCGCCGCGGTCGGCCAGCTCGTGCAGCCGGGCGTCGACCCGGGCAGCCAGTTCGGCGGTGACGCCCGCGGCCTGAGCGTCGGCCAGCAGGCTGGGATCGACGACGTGCAGGTCGGCCCAGCCCGGGGCCAGCTCGGCCCGCAGGTCGTGGAAGACCGGCACGTGCACGTCGGCGGTGTGCAGGAACCCGATCACCGTCATGGTCGGAAATGTTACGGCCGGTCGAGGCATTGCTGTACCGCGGCGAGCAGCTGGTTCTTGGAGAACGGCTTCTCGACCAGCGGTACGTCCGGGTCGAGGGTGCCCTGCGAGGCGAGCGCGGGCCGGGCGTAGCCGGACATGAACAGCACGCCGGCGCCGGGGCACGCGGCCAGGAAGCGTTCGGCCAGGTCCTTGCCGAGCATGTGCGGCATCACCACGTCGGTGAGCAGTACGTCGATCCGGCCCGGATGCCCGGTCGCCAGGGCCAGCGCGGCCGGGCCGTCCGCGGCGATCAGCACCTCGTGCCCGGCGCCGGCCAGGATCCGCTGCAGCACGTCGCGCAGGGCCGGCTCGTCCTCGACGGCCAGGATGGTGCCGCGGCGGTAGTCGACCGGCGCGGCCTCGGGCTCGGCCGGGGCGGCCGGCTCGGCGTCGGTGGTGGGCATCAGGATGGTGAACGTGGTGCCCAGCCCGGCCTTGGAGGAGATGCTCAGGTCGCCGCCGGCCGCGGTGATGATGCCGTAGACGGTGGCCAGGCCCAGTCCGGTGCCCTTGCCCGCCGGCTTGGTGGTGTAGAACGGCTCGAACGCCCGCTCGATCACCTCGGGCGGCATGCCGGTCCCGGTGTCGCTGAACCTCAGCCGCACGAAGTGGCCGGGGTCGGCCACGAGGTCGTCGGTCTCGATCGTGATGGTGCCGCCGCGCGGCATCGCGTCCCGGGCGTTCACCGCCAGGTTGACCAGCACCTGGTCGAGCTGGCCGGGGTCGGCGGTGATGGTCGGGAGGCCGGCGTCCAGGTTCAGGTCGAGCAGGATGTGCTCGCCGATCGAGCGGCGCAGCATCGCCTCGATGTCGATGACCACGTCGTTGAGGCTGAGCGGCCGGGGCCGCACCACCTCGCGCCGGGCGAAGGCCAGCAGCTGATGGGTCAGGTCGGCGCCGCGCTGGGCCGCCTTGACGATCTGGGCGGCGTCCCCGGCGATCTCGTCGAGCCCGTGGTCGGCGGCGGCCTCGGCGATGAACATGGCGTAGTTGCTGATCACCGCGATCAGGTTGTTGAAGTCGTGGGCGACCCCGCCGGCCAGCTGGCCGAGGCCCTCGAGGCGCTGGACCCGTTGCAGTTGCGCCTCGGCCTGCAACTGCTGGACGCGCTCGTTGGCGCGTACCCGTTCGGTGATATCCCGGATCACCGCGCAGCGGATCCGGCCGTCGTCGGTGGGCAGGACGCTCAACGACACCTCGATCGGAACCGTGCTGCCGTCGGCCCGGTTGGCGTGCGCGTCACCCTCGGCCCCCAGCGGCGGCGCCAGCAGCTTGTCGATCTCCTTGCCGATCAGGCCGTGCCGGGTCAGGCCGAAGAGCGTCTCGGCCTGGGTGTTGGCCAGCACCACCCGGCCGTCGTCGCCGACCCCGACGAACGCGTCCGGCGCGGCCTCCACCAGCGCCTGGAAGCTGGACTCGTGGCGTTCCCGGGCGCTGACCGCCCGGGCGATCACGGTGTAGCCGATGTAGTCCTCGCGGTCGCAGAGCGGCGACATGGTCAGGGTGACCTGCAGCCAGCTCCCGTCGCGGTGCCGGCGACGGGTGCGGAACCGTTCGAGCCGGGCGCCCGACTCCATCAGCAGCAGCATCTCGCGCTGGTCGGCCTGCCGGTCGGGTGGGACGAGGACGTCGACGCTGTGCCCGACGATCTCGTCGGCGCGGTAGCCGAAGAGGGCCTCGGCGGCCGGGTTCCAGAACAGGACGGTGAAATCACGGCCGACCGCGAAGATCGCGTCATGGGCGGTACGGACCATCGCCCGCAGCAGTTCGTCCAGCTGAGGTCCCGAAATACCGTACGTTTCCCCCATTACCGGACCTACCTTAACCATTCGACCAGCGCCGAGGATGCGGTTTCCCTACGCTCCCCTCCATGGATGTCGAGGTGGACCCGCAACGGCCGAGCGGGGCCCGGGTCTACGACTACTACCTGGGCGGACGCCACAACTTCGCGGCCGATCGGGAGGCCGCCGGGGTGGCGCTGGCGGCCATGCCGGAACTGCCGGCCGTGCTGCGGGCCGGCCGCGCCTTCCTGAACCGGGTGGTCACCGCGGCCGCTGCCACCGGCCTGGACCAGTTCCTCGATCTGGGCGCCGGCATCCCGGCCCCGGGAGACGTGCCGTCCACGGTCAAGGCCATCCGGCCGGCCGCGAAGATCGTCGCCGTCGACATCGACCCGGTCGCGGTGGCGCACACCCGGCGGGCCGGCGACTGCGCGGCCGTGCTGCACGCCGACCTCACCGACGCGGACGCGGTGCTCGATGCCGTCGAGGTGCGCGCCACGCTCGACCTCGGCCGGCCGGTGTGCCTGCTCGCCGTCGCCGTCGCGCACTTCATCCCGGACACCGAGCGGCTCGGGCTGGCTCTCGAGCGCTACCGGGAGGCGCTCGCGCCGGGCAGCTGGCTGGCGCTGTCGCACGCCTGCCGCCAGGCCGACGAACCGCCGCACGCCCAGCAGGTGCTGCGCCTCTACAACCACACCACCTCGCCGATGATGCTGCGCGAACGCGACGAGTTCCGGGCGTTCTTCGGCGGTTGGACGCTGCTCGAACCGGGCGTGGTGCCGGCCGTGGACTGGCGGGCCGGCCCCGGCGCGGACGAGGCGGGCGAGGTGGCCCGGCACTCGCTCATCGCGGGCGTGGCGGTCAAGGTATAACCCGCAAACCCCCACATCTTGTAGTAGACGCGGCGCATGCTGGTGCCATGGCCGTAGTACTAGTCGCCGAGGACGACCAGGACATCGCGGTGATTCTGAGCCGGCTGCTGACCCGGGCCGGGCATACCGTGGTCCATCGACCGGACGGGCTGGCCGCGCTGGAGCAGGCTGTCGCCGAGCGCCCCGACGTGCTGCTGACCGATCTCGGCATGCCACAGATGGACGGCCTCGAACTCACCCGGGCGATCCGGCGCAGCGCCGACCTGGCCGACCTGCCGATCGTCATGCTCAGCGGCCATCTGCACCCCGGCGACAATCAGCCGATCGAGGCCGGCTGCTGCGCCGTACTGCTCAAACCGTGCCCGAACGACAAGCTGCGCGAGGTGATCCAGGAGCTGGCCGACCGCGGCCCGCACGCGCACATCGCCAACGGGAGCTGCCCGGCCCACCACGCGGTGAGCGCCTGACCTACGGTTTGCGGATGCTGTCCCCGACACCGCGTACCCGGCACCGCCGGATGAAGGACAACGGCCGTACCGATCCGGCCGATTTGCCGGAGGTGCTGGCGGCCGGCCTGGTCGCCCACCTCGGCGTGCTCGTCGACGGCCATCCGATGGTGGTGCCGACCGTCTACGGGTACGACCACCAGCGGATCTTCCTGCACGGGTCGGTGGCCAGCCGCAGCCTCACCACCGGCGCGGAGGTCTGCGTGACCGTCACGGTGCTGGACGGCCTGATCCTGGCCCGCTCGGTCTTCGAGCACGGCATCAACTACCGCAGCGCGATGATCTACGGCATTCCAGAGAAGATCAACGACCCCGACGATCTGCTGTACGGCCTGCGCCTGCTCACCGAACACGTGGCCCCCGGGCAGTGGGATTACACCCGGCGCCCGTCGAACAAGGAACTAGCCGCCACCACGCTGCTGGCGATCCCGCTCGCCGAGGCGTCGGTGAAGATCAGCGACGGGCCACCGGACGACGGTGACGGCCCGGACGCCGCGCTCGGGCTCTGGGCCGGCCGCCTGCCGGTCGTCGCGACCTGGGGCACCCCGGTTGCCGACCCGTTGCTTCCGCCCGGGATCAAGCCACCCCCGCACATCTCCACCCGAACCGGCCGCCCGATAAGCGGATAACGCTCATCCGGTGGCGCCTTCCGTCCGAATATTCGGACGTAAGCCAGCGCACACAGGGCGGGGTCTAAACGATGGTGAACGAGCATGGGCGTCCGACCGTTCTGCTGGTCGACGACGAGAACGAGATCCTCGAGGCGCTCGCGCTGCAGTTGCGCCGCGACCACAAGGTGCTCACCGCAGCCAGCGGCGACGACGCGCTGCGGGTGCTGGCCGAGACCGGCCCGGTCGCCGCGGTGATCAGCGACCTGCGGATGCCCGGCATGGACGGCGTCGAACTGCTGCGCCGGGTTCAGCTCGAATACCCGGACACCACCCGGGTGCTGCACACCGCGCAGAGCGACCTGAGCGCCGCGATCTCCGCCATCAACGACGGCGGCGTCTACCGCTACCTGGCCAAGCCGGTGAAGTCGGACGAGCTGCGGGCCACCGTGCAGGACGCGGTCGAGCTGAACGGCCGGACCACCACCGAGCGGCACCTGCTCGACACCACCCTGAAGTCCAGCATCCAGGCCGTCTTCGGCTGTCTCGAGCTGGCCAGCCCGGCCGCGTTCGCCCGGGCCGGCCGGATCCGCACCCGGGTCTCCGAGCTGTGCGTGACGATGCAGCTGGAGGCGCTCTGGGAGATCGAGGTCGCCGCGATGGCCTCCCAGCTCGGCGCGGTCACCATCCCGCCGAGCGTGCTCGCCAAGCTGGACAAGGGCCTCCCGTGCACCGAGGAGGAGCAGCACATGATCGACGCCATGCCCGGCGTCGCGGTGGAGCTGCTCAAGGGCATCCCGATGATGGAGGACGTCCTCGAGATCGTTCGCGGCCTCGCCCCCGGCCGGGTGAAGGACCCGTCCAAGCCGCAGTCGCCGCTCATCGAGGCGGCCATCGACGTCATCCGTACCGCGATGGACTTCGAGACCCTCGAGAGCCGCGGCATGGAGCTGGAGAGCGCCATCACGGTGCTCGAGTGCCGCGACCACAGCGCCCTGAACGTGCTCAGCGCGCTGCGCGAGGTCAACGGCCTGGACAAGGTCGCCGAGAAGCAGGTGCGCGGCCTGAAGGTGGCCGAGCTCGAGGTCGGCATGCGGGTCGCCGAGGACATCGCGGCCACCAACGGCCTGGTGCTGATCGGCCGCGGCATGACCGTGACGTCGCTGCTGCTCGACCGGCTGGACAACTACGCCCGGATGATCGAGATCATCGAGCCGGTGCTGGCCATCCCGGGCGCCCTCAACCCGCTCGAAGTAGCCGACAGTGACCTGAACGGCTAGACCCGCTCCAGCTCGGCGGCGACGTCCTCGAGCAGGCCCAGCACCAGGGCCTGCTCGGCGGCCAGCCGCCCGATCGTCAGGTCCGGATCCGGGACGGCACCGTCCCGGGCCGCATCCTCCACCTCGCGGAAGATCGCCGCGAGCTGGTCGGCGCCGATGTTGGCGGCCGACCCTTTCATGCTGTGCGCGTGATCGCGTACGGCCTCCGGGTCACCGCCGCGCAGCAGCTCCCCGAGCAGCTCGACGCCGGCCGGCGTCTTGCCCACGAACGACCGGACCAGCCGCGCCATCAGCGCCCGCTCCCCGTCGCCCGGCTCGGGCCCGCCGATATCGGCCAGCCGCGTCCGGATCTCCCCTTCCCGCCCATCCTCCATCCGCCCATCCTCCGTCCGTGCCCGCCGCGACGAGGTGAAATCTCGCGAGTGGTGCAAGTCCTACAGTGACGGCGCGCTCAGCCGATTTCAGGCGCATGACCCTCCGCCGGCCCTCGCCTCGCCCGTACGTGCTGGCCACCGCCGGCATCGCGGGGCTTTCCGTGCTGTGGTACCTGGCCTACCGGGTTCTCGGACTCGGTTCCTCGGTGCCCTCCTACCTCGGATCGCCGCTCGCCTCCGCCACCGGTGCCGTGGCCATCCTGGCGCTGCTGCGCTGGGTGCCGCTGGAGCCGGCCGCCCGTACGTTCTGGCGGCTGATCCTGGTTCTTGAGGTCACCGTCGCGATCGGGCGGGGTGTGCAGGCCGGCTATGCCATCGCCGCCTACCCGGAACCGCCGCGGACGCCGGGGTTCGCCACCGCGTTCACCGCGGTCGGCCTGATCGCCGCGATCGCCGCGATCAGCCTGGTTCCGCTCGGCCGGATCTCCCGGGCCGAGCGGCGCAAGCGGATGCTGGACCGGCTCATCGCCTTCTACGGCTGCGCCACCCTGCTCTGGTTCGCCGCGCTCGGCCCGCTGGTCAACGCGGACGAGCCGTGGCCGCTGCGAGCCAAGATCATGGTGGGTCTGGCGTTGCTGATGAGCGCGGTCGGCATCAGCCGGGTCGCCTACGTGCCGGGCGGCCCGGTCGACCGGGCCGCGGTACGGCTGGTTGCCTGCAGCGGCCTGGCCACCGCCGCGTACGCCATGGTGGCCGCCCACGCCGGGCACCACGTCGCCGACTTCGGCCGGTCGGTGCTGCTGCCGTTCGGCCCGCTGCTGATCGTCTGGGCGGTGGCCCGGCAGTGGCGTTACTCCGGCGCGCAGGCCAAGCGCGAGGCCTGGCTGCCCTACCTGGCCGTGGTGGCGGTCGACATCCCGCTGGTCATCACGGTGTTCGGGCCGATGGGCTGGCCGGGCCGGATCGTCGTGCTGCTGGCTGTGTCGGTCACCCTGCTCGCCTCGCTGCGGCACCTGATGGCCTACCGGGAGAACCAGCGCCTGATCGCCGCTCAGTTGGTGGCGCAGGAGCAGCTGCGCTGGGACGCCACTCACGACGCGCTGACCCAGCTGGCCAACCGTGGCCTGTTCCGCGACCGGCTGGCCCTGGCCCTGGAGAGCGGGCCGACCACTGTCGTCCTGGTCGACCTGGACGACTTCAAGACCGTCAACGACTCGCTCGGCCACGAGATCGGCGACGCCCTGCTGGTGGCGGTGGCCGACGGACTGATCGAGGCGGTCGGCCGGGACGGCCTGGTCGCCCGGCAGGCCAGCGACGAGTTCGCGGTGCTGATCGACGACCCGGCGGTCGATGCCGAGGACCTGGTCGACCGGATCGGCGCGATGTTCGGCAGCTCGCTCAGCGAGCACCGGCTGCTGATGCACGCCAGTGCCGGGCTCGCCACCGCCTCGGCCGGCACCCCGCTCGATCACCTGATGCGGGACGCCGACACCGCCCTGTACGCCGCCAAGCAGCGGGGCAAGGCCAACTGGGTGCGGTTCACCCCGGAGATGGAACGCCCGGTGGTGGCCGACGCCCAGCTCGGCGCCGAGCTGCGCCGCGGGCTGGAGAACGGCGAGTTCCACGTGGTCTACCAGCCGCTCGTCGACCTGCACCTGAACCGGGTGATCGGGGTGGAGGCGCTGGTCCGCTGGCAGCACCCGACCCGTGGGGTGATCAGCCCGATCGAGTTCATCCCGGCCGCCGAACGTACCGGCCTGATCGTGCCGCTGGGCCGGTTCGTGCTGCGCGAGACCTGCATGCAGGCAGCCGCCTGGCTGGCCGAGTTCGGCCCGGAGGTGCTGCAGAAGGCCGGCCCGAACGTGTCGGTACGGCAGCTGCACGACCCGGACTTCGTCAACGACGTACGGGCCGCCCTGGCCGACAGCGGCCTGCCCGGCGAGCTGCTGGTGCTGGAGTTGACCGAGTCGGCGGTGTTGCGCGGTCACCAGGTGTCCCGCGCCCTGCACGAGCTGCACGACATGGGTGTCCGGCTGGCGCTTGACGACTTCGGCACGGGCGAGTCGTCGCTGTCGCTGCTGCGGGCGTTCCCGGCGTCGATCGTGAAACTGGACAAGTCGTTCGTCGACGGCATCGAATTCGACGAGGACGGCACCCCGGAGGCGAACGCCCGGCAGGCGGTGGCCCGCGCGGTGATCCAGATGGCCGGCGCGCTGGACCTGGACACGGTGGCCGAGGGCATCGAGAACGAGGAGCAGGCCGAGCGCCTGCGCCGGCTCGGCTACTCGCTGGGCCAGGGCTTCCACCTGGCCGAGCCGATGAGCCCGGCTCAGGTCGCCGCGATGCTGGCCGACCAGCGCGCTATCCACGCAGCGTGAACGCCCAAAGTCCTACAGTGACGGCTCGGATCGCCGAACCGAATCAGGTGAACCCAGAATCCCGCGCCCCGAAGCTGCACCTGGTGGCGACGGGCGGGATTCTGCTGGTCTGGACCGCGTGGTACCTCGCCTGGCTGGCCGGCGGGCCGGGGCCGGCCGCCCTCGCCTACATCGCGATGCCGCTCGGGGCGGCGGTGGCCGCACACAGCGTCTACCGCCTGATCCGGACCGTCGCGCTGGACCCGGTCGCCCGCCGCTTCTGGCGCGGGCTGCTGATCGCGTTCGCCCTGGTCGCGGCCGGTTACACGATCCTCGCGATGGAGGGGTTCCGGCAGCAGCCGGTGCTGCCGGACATGCCGCTCTCGTCCGCCGCCCTGGTCGGCTCGGCGTTCCTGGTCGCCATGTGGTCGGTGGCCCGGGTCCCGCTCGGCATCGGCAGCGGCAGCCAGCGCTGGAAGCAGTGGCTGGACCGGTCGATCGCGTTCTTCGGCTGCAGCACCCTGCTCTTCCATTTCGGCCTGGCCCCGATGATCGGCTCGTCGGCCGGCTGGAGCGCCCAGATGCTGGTGCTGCTGGGCATGTCGTTCGTGCTCGCGGTCGGCGGCATCACCAAGGTGTCGTACATCGGTGGCGGCCCGGTCGATCGGGTGGCGATCCGGCTGATCGGCTCCTGCGGCATGGTCGGCGCCGGCATCGCCCTGGTGTCGGTGGCCGGCGGCGCCGACAGCGTCATCCCCACCCAGGCCGTGGTGATGCCGTTCGCCCCGCTGCTGGCCACCATCGCGGTGCGCCGTCAGTGGATCGCCACCGGCGCCAAGCCCCGCCGGGCCAACACCTGGCTGCCCTACCTGGCCATCGCCGCGGTCGACGTCCCGCTGCTGAGCCTCCTGTGGCACCACGAGCTCGGCTGGACCGGCCGCCTGGTGATCACCTCGGCGGTGCTGGTCAACGGCCTGGTCGCGGTGCGCCAGCTGGTGGCGACCCGGGAGAACCACCGGCTGCTGCGGGAGAAGCGCGCCTCCGAGGAGCGGCTGCGCCACGAGGTCACCCATGACGGGCTGACCGGCCTGGCCAACCGGGGCCTGTTCCGGGAGCGGCTCGGTGCCGCCCTGGAGCGCGGCCCGGCCACCGTGCTGCTCGTCGACCTGGACGACTTCAAGACCGTCAACGACTCACTCGGCCACGAGATCGGCGACCACCTGCTGATCGCGGTGGCCGAGTCGCTGCGCGTCGCGACCGGCGCCGACGGCCTGCCGGTGCGGCTCGGCGGTGACGAGTTCGCCGTGCTGCTCGAGGGCGACCTCATCGGCGAGCCGGTGGCCGAACGGATCCTCGAGTCGTTCGGCGGCCCGATGAGCGCCCACCACCTGCTCGTGCACGCCAGCATCGGGATCGCCACTGCTAACGCCGGCACCCCGCTGGACACCGTGCTGCGCGACGCCGACGTGGCCATGTACGCGGCCAAGCAGCGCGGCAAGGCCAACTACGTCCGTTACACCGGGGGCATGGAACAGCCGGTCTTCGCGCACGCCCAGCTCGGCGGCGAGCTGCGCCGGGCACTGGACGCGGACGAGTTCCGGCTCGTCTACCAGCCGATCATGGAGCTGGCCACCGGCCGGGTGATCGGGGTGGAGCCGCTGGTCCGCTGGCAGCACCCGACCCGCGGGCTGGTCTCGCCGGCCGAGTTCATCCCGGCCGCCGAGGGCACCGGACTGATCGTGCCGCTGGGCCGGTTCGTGATGCGCGAGGCGTGCCGGCAGACCGCCGCCTGGCTGGCCGAGTTCGGCCCGGACGCGCTGCAGAAGATCGCCCCGAACGTGTCGGTGCGCCAGCTGCACGACCCGGACTTCCTCGCCGACGTGCGGCAGATCCTGGCCGAGACCGGGCTGCCCTGCGAGCGGATCGTGCTGGAGCTGACCGAGTCGGCGGTGCTGCGCGGCCCGCAGGTGCTGCAGACCCTGCACCGGCTGCACGACATGGGCGTGCGGCTGGCGCTTGACGACTTCGGCACCGGCGAGTCGTCGCTGTCGCTGCTGCGGGCCTTCCCGGCGTCGATCGTGAAACTGGACAAGTCGTTCGTCGACGGCATCGAGCTCGACGAGGACGGCACCCCGGAGGCGAACGCCCGGCAGGCGGTGGCCCGCGCGGTGATCCAGATGGCCGGCGCGCTCGGCCTGGACACGGTGGCCGAGGGCATCGAGAACCAGGGGCAGGCCGACCGGTTGCTCGGCCTCGGTTACACCCTCGGCCAGGGTTACCACCTGGCCCGGCCGATGCCGGCCGAGGACATGACCCGCCTGCTGGCCGCACAGCGGGAAAAGGCCACCGCTTAAGGTACGGCGGTGGACGAGGCCAATTCTCTTGAGCAGTGGCTGGCCGGACTGCAGTTCGCCGACCTGAACGAGGCCCAGGCGACGAGCCGGCTGGTCGACGCGGTCACCGCATGGGGTGAATCCCAGGGCTGGCGGGTCTACCGGCGGGCGCCCAGCGTGTTCCCGCTGCCGGCACCGCTCAAGGGTCACTCGGTGCTCGACGTCGCGTGCGCGCGGCCCGGGGAGCAGCCGATCGCGATCGAGGTGGACCGCCTCGACCGGCAGCGCACGGTCGACAAGCTGCTAGCCGAGGCGGCGGCCGGCCGGCTGGCCATCTGGGTGCGCTGGGGGAGCGGCCCGTTCCGCCCGCCCCCGCTACCGGTCCACCTGGTCACTCGGGAGGCCTCGCGCACCCGGGGCCTCTGGCACACCGTCACCGACCGGCCCGCGCCGCAGCACTCGGTCACCACCGCGGCCGCCGAGATCAGCGAACTACCGATCGGCAACGTGACCGAGGACAACCGCAACCGTCCTAATACCGAGCAATCCCCGGACGATTAGAAACCCGCACAACAAAGCGGAAGGAGCAGCGATCGTGTTTCCAGGAATGGCGATGGCCGCGCAGTCCGCTCAGTACCGCGGGCACTCCACCGAGTGGTGGACGCAGTTCCAAGAGGTCTCGGAGCGGTTCGACGCGGCCTCGATCACCGAGGCGATGGCCGACGTGATCATCCCGAAGATCCCGTCGCCGCTGCTGCGGCGGGAGGCCGAGATCGCGGCCGAGGTGGTGGTGCTGCACCTCAACAAGCCGCTCAGCGAGGAACTCAAGGTACGGGCCATGCGGGCGATCCATCGCCTGGTGGCGACGGTGGAACGGCTGACCGAGCGGGCCACCGGCGACGAGACCGGCACCGAGGCGGCGTACGCCCTGTGTCACGCGCTGGACGGCCGCTGGGCCGACGCGGCCGCCGAGGCCGAGCCGCTGGTCGGCACCCAGGTCCTGCTGAAGGCGTTCGTGAAGGCGCTGCGCCTGGAACGGTTCGACAACGCGCTCGCGGTGCGGCTGCTGCGCGCCGGGCAGAGCCCGCAGACCGCGGTCCAGGCCGGCCTGGTGGTCGGCAAGTACTCGTGGTGGCCGACCTGGCTCCTCAAGATCGTCACCGAGCGGGCGCTGGCCGGCACGCTCGACGACGACACCATCACCGCGCTGGACCAGTGTGCCTATGCCGAGCTGAGCCCGGCCCAGTCGAAGATGGCCCGCCGCCTGCTCAACGGCGACGAGACGCTGATCGACGGGGCCGCCTTCCGGCTGGAGACGATGGGCGAACCCCGGGCGGCGGCCAAACTGCGCGAGGGCGACCTCACTGCGGTCGCCCTCGCGGCTAGGTTGATCCCGCTGTAGGTGCTTACGCGCCGCCCTCGGTGAGGGTGACGGTGGTCGGCGCGAAGGACGCGCCGTTGACGTCCACGCCGGCCCCCTTGGCCGCGGTGATCGCCTGGTTGATGTAGTCGTTGGTGTAGGCGAGACCCTCGGGGGCCTTCTTCAGCACGGTGTCACCGGTCTGGTTCTTGGTGGTCAGCGAGATGTCCACGGTCTGCTTCCAGGCCGCGTCGTCGATCACGCCGATCCCGCCGGTGGCCGGCCAGACCAGCTTGTTGACCTCGTTCATCTGCCACAGCTGGTGGCTCTTGCCGAGCTTGGAGCCCTTGGCCACCACCATGTCGCGGCACTTCTCGGCATTGTCCCGGCAGAACGCCCAGCCCTTGATCGTGGCGGTCAGGAACTTCACGGTCTGCTGCTGATAGGCCGGGTCGTTCAGCTTCTCGGTGTTGGCCCACACCGCGTCCTGCAGCATGGCCGAGCCCTCGGTCTTCCAGTCGATGATCGAGAAGTCATCGGCCGTGTACAGCTTGCCGGTCTTCGGGTTCTTCGCTTCCAGCAGCTGGGCGTACTCGTTGTAGCTCATCGCCTGGGCCGCGTCGATCTCGTGCTTGAGCAGCGCCTGCATGTCGAACTGCTGCTGCACCAGGGTGACGTCCTTGCCCGGGTCGATCCCGGCCTTGGTCATCCCGGCGAACAGCTCGAACTCGTTGCCGAAGCCCCAGTTGCCGACCTTCTTGCCCTTGAGCTGGGCGGCCGAGGTGATCCCGCTGTCCTTCCAGGCCACCTGGTAGGTGCCGGAGCGGCCGAAGATCTGCCCGACGTCGGTGATCCCGGCGCCCTGCTCCCGGGAGGCCAGCGCCTTCGGCACCCAGGCCACCGCGTAGTCGGCCTTGCCGGTGGCCAGCACGGTCTGCGGCACGATGTCGGTGCCGCCCTCGAGCAGCTGCACGTCGAGGCCCTGCTCCTTGTAGAAGCCCTGGTCGACGGCCGCGATGTAACCGGCGAACTGAGCCTGGAAGAACCACTGCAGCTGCAGCTTGATCGGGGTCAGGGCGCCGTTGCTGGCGGTCGTGGTCGGTTCCTCGTCGGCCGTACCACAGCCGGCGAGCATGAGAGCGGATGTGGCGGCGATAGCAGTAAATATCCGGAATTTGCGCATTAAAGAACCTCCGAGGGAATTTTGGAAGATCAAAAGATCAGGAGATCAGCCGTGTACGCCACGGCATGGCGAGCCGCTCCAGCAGGAGCGTGGTCAGGTAGAAGGCGAGTCCGAGCAGGCAGGCGCCGACCACGAAGGCCCAGGCACGGGGGTAGGCGGTGAACGACGCCGCGGAGGTGATCCGGGAGCCGAGCCCGTCCTGCAGCCCGCCGAAGTACTCGGCGACGACCGCGGCGATCACGGCCAGCGACGACGCCTGCCGCAGGCCGGTGAAGACGTAGGGGAGCGCGCCGGGCAGCCGGACCTTGCGGGCGAAGGTCCAGCCGCTCGCGGCGTAGGTGTGCATGAGCTCCTGGTGGATCGGGTCGACCTCGCGCAGCCCGCGCAGCGTGTTGAGGAAGACCGGGAAGAACACGATGATCGCGGCGACCAGCCGGCGGGGGATGCTGCTGGTGGCCTCGAACATGTTGTTGAGGATCGGCGCGAGCGCGATGATCGGCAGCGCGCTGACGAACGCCGCGAACGGGATGGACACCTCGGCGAGCGGCCGGAACCGGCTGGCCGCCATCGCCGCGAGCACTCCCAGGATCGCCCCGGCGACCAGCCCGATCAGCGCGTTCTCGCCGCTGGCCAGGCCCGCCTCCCAGACGTTCTGCTTCTGCTCGACCAGCTCGGCCCAGATCGCGCTGGGGGCGGGCAGGATGAACGGCGCGATCCGGCCGAGGGTCACGGTCAACTGCCAGGCCGCGATCGCGGCTACGCCGACGACCAGCGGCGGGAGGACACTGCGCAGGAACTTCATGTCGCGCTCTTCGCGGGTACGCCTCGCAGAGCCTGCCGTACGGCGGTGACGTGCTCGAAGTACTTCTCGGACTGCCGGGCCGCCTCGTCGCGGGCGGGCAGGTCGACGTCGATGGAAGCGGTGATCCGGCCGGGCCGGGCCGACATCACCACCACCTTGGTGGACAGGAACACCGCCTCGGAGATCGAGTGGGTGACGAAGACGGTGCTGGTGCCGGTCTTCGCGCAGATGCCGAGCAGTTCGGTCTGCAGCCGTTCCCGGGTCATCTCGTCGAGCGCGCCGAACGGCTCGTCCATCAGCAGCAGCGGCGGCTGCACGGCGAGGGCCCGGGCGATCGCGACCCGCTGCTGCATGCCACCGGAGAGCTGGGCCGGGTAGTGCCCGGCGAAGTCGGCCAGACCGACCAGCGCGAGCATCTCCTCGGCCTTGGCCCGGCGCTCGGCCTTCTTCAGCCCGCGCAGTTCGAGGGGGAGTTCCACGTTGCGCAGCACGGTCCGCCACTCGAAGAGCCCGGCCTGCTGGAACGCGATGCCGTAGTCCTGGTCGCGGCGCGCCTTGTCGGCGCTCTTACCGGCCACGGTGACCGTGCCGGTGGTGGGCTGGATCAGGTCGGCGACCAGGCGCAGCAGGGTGCTCTTGCCGCACCCGGAGGGCCCGATCAGCGAGACGAACTCGCCGTCGCCCACGGTCAACTCGACATCGGAGAGGGCAGTCACCTCGTCGGACCTGCCCTGGTTGAAGACCTTGGTCACGTTGTCCACGACCACTGCGGTCACAGAGTCACCACCTCCACGTGGCGCCGGTGCCGCATCAGCGGCACTTCCAGCAGGCTGACGACGCCGGCGACGAACAGGCCCAGCAGGGCCGCGCCGAGCATCGCGGTGTAGACCTTCGCGGGATCCGAGGTGGCCTCGCGGGAGTACTCGATGATCAGGCGGCCGATGCCGCCGCGGGTGCCGGTGGAGATCTCGCCGACCACCGCACCCACCACGGCGGCCGCGCCGGCCAGCCGCAGCGCCGGGAACAGGTAGGGCAGCGAGGCCGGCAGCCGGAGCTTGATCAGCGTGCGCCACCACCCGGCGGCGTAACTGCGCATCAGTTCCACCCCGCTCGCGGTCGGCGACTGCAGTCCGCGCAGCAGGCCCACCGCGACCGGGAAGAACGCCAGGTAGGACGCGATCACCGAGACGGTGGCCCAGGGCGGCATGATGGTGCCGCCCCAGCCGGCCATCAGCGGCGCGATCGCGATGAGCGGCACGGTCTGGCTGAGGATGACGTACGGGAGCAGGCCGCGTTCGACGATCCGGAACTGCTGCATGAGGACCGCGAGCAGCAGCCCGACCAGGGCACCGCCGAGGAAGCCGACCGCGGTGATGCCGAACGTGAACGCGCACGCGTGCAGCACCACGATCCAGACCGGGTCGCCGCCGGTGAGTTCCGGCCGGCCGAGCCGTTGGAGCACCGTCCACAGGTGCGGCATGGAGAGGTCGTCGGCGCGCGGCAGGAACCGCACCCCGAACAGCACCGTGCCGTCGGGGCTGCCGACGAGTTTGTAGCCCTCCCACAGCGCCGCGAAGATCGCGACGCCGAGGAGGACGTACAGGGTTCTTCTCACGCGAACGCCGGGATGATCTGTGACCCGTACGCTTCGAGGGTTTCCAGTTTGGCGTCGTGCTGGAGATAGACGGCGAACTGGTCCACGCCCAGTGCTTTCAGCTCTTCGAGCCTCTTGAGGTGGTTCTCCACCGGGCCGAGGATGCAGAACCGGTCGACGATCTCGTCGGGCACGAAGCTGGTGTGGCTGTTGCCGGCCCGCCCGTGCTCGGCGTAGTCGTACCCCTGCCGGGCCTTGATGTAGTCGGTCAGTGCCTGCGGCACCGCCCCGCCCTCGCCGTAGCGGCCGACGATGTCGGCGACGTGGTTGCCGACCATGCCGCCGAACCACCGGGTCTGTTCCCGCTGGTGTTCGAGGTCGTCGCCGACGTAGGCCGGCGCGGCCACACAGAACTTGATGGCGAGGGGGTCCCGGCCGGCTTTTTCGGCGGCGGCGCGGACCGCGCCGATCATCCAGGCCGCGATGTCCGGGTCGGCGAGCTGCAGGATGTAGCCGTCGCCCACCTCACCGGTCAGGGCCAGGGCTTTCGGGCCGTACGCGGCGACCCAGACCTCCAGGCGCGAGTCGGGCGCCCAGGCGAACTGGAGTTCCTTGCCGCGCAGGGTGACCTTTTCGCCGCTGCCCAGGCCCTTGATGACCTGGACCGCTTCGCGGAGCTGCCCGAGGGTCTGTGGCTGGGCGCCGAGCACCCGCAGGGCCGAGTCGCCCCGGCCGATGCCGCAGACGGTCCGGTTGCCGTACATCTCGTTGAGGGTGGCGAAGGTCGAGGCGAGGACGGTCCAGTCCCGGGTGCCCGGGTTGGTGACCATCGGCCCGACGATTACGCGTTCGGTCTCGTCGAGGATCTTCGAGTAGATGACGAACGGCTCCTGCCACAGCACGTGCGAGTCGAACGTCCACACGTGGCTGAAGCCGGCCGCTTCGGCCTTCTTGGCCAACTCGACCACGCCCCGGGCGGGCGGGTCGTTCTGTAAAACGACTCCGATATCCATCGTGCGCCCCTCAGACCAGGTAATCGCTGAGCGAGCGGGGGACGTACTTGCCGCGGCCTTTTCGGCCTTGGTAGTTTCCGCCGCTGACCAGGACCTCGCCGCGGGACAGGACGGTGTCGACCTTGCCGTCGATCTCCCAGCCTTCCCAGGCCGAGTAGTCCATGTTCATGTGGTGGGTCTCGACGCTGATCCGGGTGCGGCCGTTGGGGTCGTAGAGCACGATGTCGGCGTCCGAGCCGGGCGCGATGATGCCCTTCTTCGGGTACATGCCGAACATCCGGGCCGGCGTGGTCGCGATCGTCTCGACCCAGCGGGCGAGCGACAGCTTCTTGTCGACGACGCCTTGGTAGAGCAGGTCGACGCGGTGTTCGACGCTGCCGATGCCGTTCGGGATCTTGGAGAAGTCGCCGATGCCCATCTCCTTCTGGTCCTTCATGCAGAAGGGGCAGTGGTCGGTCGAGACCACGGAGAGGTCGTTGGTGCGCAGGCCCTGCCACAGGTCGGCGCGGTGGCTCTCCTTGCCGGAGCGCAGCGGCGTCGAGCAGACCCACTTGGCGCCGTCGAAGCCGGGCGCGCCGAGCTGGTCCTCAAGCGTCAGGTACAGGTACTGCGGGCAGGTCTCGGCGAACACGTTGCGGCCCAGGTCGCGGGCGTTGCGCACCTGCTCCAGCGCCTTGGACGCGCTCAGGTGCACGATGTAGAGCGGGCAGTCGGCGGCCACGCTGGCCAGCCAGATGGCCCGGCTGGTGGCTTCCGCCTCCAGCTCCTGCGGCCGGGTCAGGCCGTGGAAGATCGGGTCGGTCTCGCCGCGCTCCAGGGCCTGCTTGACGAGTACGTCGATGGCCGGCCCGTTCTCGGCGTGCATCATGATCATGGCGCCGTTCTCGCGCGCCTTCTGCATCGCCCGCAGGATCTGGCCGTCGTCCGAGTAGAAGACCCCCGGGTACGCCATGAACAGCTTGAAGCTGCTGATGCCCTCGTTCGCGACCAGGTAGTCCATCGCCTTGAGCGAGTCGTCGTCGACCCCGCCGACGATCATGTGGAAGCCGTAGTCGATGTGGCACTCGCCGGCCGTCTTGGCGTGCCAGGCGGCCAGCCCGTCCTGGACGACCTCGCCGTACCGCTGGATGGCGAAGTCGATGATCGTGGTGGTGCCGCCGATGGCGGCGGCCCGGGTGCCGGTGTCGAAGGTGTCGCTGGCCTCGGTGCCGCCGAACGGCATCTGCATGTGGGTGTGCGCGTCGATGGCGCCCGGGATCACGTACTTCCCGGTCGCGTCGATGATCTCCGGGCCCTCGGGAGCCTGGCCCGGTGCGAAGATCGCCGCGATGGTCTCGCCGTCGACGAGCACGTCGCCGGAGTAGGGGCCGGACGGCCCGACGACCGTCCCGCCCTTGATCAGGATGGTCACAGCTCCACCGTCCGGGTGTAGGCCTCCGGGCGGCGGTCGCGGTAGAACTGCCAGCGCTCGCGGACCGTCTTGATCAGGCCCAGGTCGAGGTCGCGGATGATCAGCTCGGGGTTGTGGGTGTCGCCGACCTCGCCGACGAACTTGCCCTCCGGGTCGACGAAGTAGCTCTGCCCGTAGAAGTCGTCGTCGCCGAGTTCCTCGATGCCGACCCGGTTGATCGCGCCGATGAAGTATTCATTCGCCACCGCGCTGGCCGGCTGCTCCAGCTGCCAGAGGTAGCTGGACAGGCCGCGGCTGGTGGCGGACGGGTTGAAGACGATCTGGGCGCCGCCCAGGCCGAGCTCGCGCCAGCCCTCCGGGAAGTGCCGGTCGTAGCAGATGTAGACGCCGACCTTGCCGACCGCGGTGTCGAACACCGGGAAGCCGAGGTTGCCCGGCCGGAAGTAGAACTTCTCCCAGAAGCCGTTGACCTGCGGGATGTGGTGCTTGCGGTACTTGCCGAGGTACTTGCCGTCGGCGTCGACCACCGCGGCGGTGTTGTAGAGGACGCCCTCCTGCTCCTTCTCGTACATCGGCAGGACCATCACCAGGCCGAGCTCGGCCGCGAGGGCCTGGAAACGCTCGGTCGTGGGGCCGGGGATGGATTCGGCATATTCGTAGTACGCGGCGTCCTGCACCTGGCAGAAGTAGGGGCCGTAGAAGAGCTCCTGGAAGCAGATCACCTTCGCCCCCTGGGCGGCGGCGTCACGGGCGTAATCCTCGTGCGCCTTGATCATCGATTCCTTGTCGCCGGTCCAGGTGGTCTGGACCAGAGCGGCGCGGACGATGTCGGTCATGACTGCCCTCCTTGATCTAGTTACAGCTCACGGGCACGGTGGAGCGCCTGTGATCAGTTGTCTACTCCCCGTTATACGGCCTTCGCTAGGTCTTGCTTGTCAGGTTCAGATGCCGTAGGACACTAACGACACACATCGAGCCGAACAATTGCCCGTACGTTACAAAATGTTTCAGGAAGGCAAACTTGATCGCGCTAATCGCCGGGGCGGTGGATGATCGCAGCGCCCGGGGAATTGCCGCGGCCGTCGGCCGTCTGGTCAGCGCCGGAAGCCTGCCGGCCGGGACCCGGCTGCCCACCGTCCGGGACGTCGCCCGCGAGCTCGGCGTCAGCCCGACCACGGTCAGCGAGGCCTGGCGCAGCCTGGCCCGGGCCGGTGCGATCCAGACCCGCGGCCGGTCCGGCACGTTCGTGGCGATGCCCGGCGGACCCCGCCAGGGCTGGCGGTACGCGCAGATGGGCGCGCACGCCGTGGTGTCGCAAGATCTGTCCACCGGGGTGCCCGACCACGACCTGCTGCCCGACCTCACCGACGCGCTCAAGCGGCTCGGCGACGGCCGGTTGACCGCCGGCTACCTGGACGCCCCGGTGCTGCCCGAGCTCGAGGCGGTGCTGCGCGAGCGCTGGCCGTTCCGGCCCGAGCGGCTCACCGTGGTGGACGGCGCGCTGGACGCCCTCGATCGGGTGATCGCCGCCGTGGTTCGCTTCGGTGACCACGTGATCGTGGAGAATCCGGCCTTCCCGCCGCTGCTCGACCTGCTGCAGACGGTCGGCGCCACGGTCATCGGGGTGCCGATGGACTCATCCGGCATGCGACCCGACCGGCTGCACGGCGTCCTGGTCGAACACCCGGCTGTCGCGGTGTTCCTGCAGCCCCGGGCCCACAACCCGACCGGCGCCAGCCTGACTTCGGTGCGGGCCGCCGCGCTGGCCCGCGTCTTGAAGGAATTCCCGTCGGTCACCGTGGTCGAGGACGATCACGTCGGCGACATCGCGTCGGCGGCCCCGGTCAGCCTCGGCGCGCACCTGCCGGACCGGACCGTGCACGTCGCCAGCTTCTCCAAGAGCCACGGGCCCGACCTGCGGCTGGCCGCGATCGGCGGACCGGCCGGCGTGGTCGCCGCGGTCGCCGACCGGCGCCACCTCGGCCCTGGCTGGTCCAGCCGGCTGCTGCAGGCCGTGCTGCTCGATCTGCTCACCGACCCGATCGCGGCCGCGCAGGTCGCCGACGCCCGGGAGGCGTACGCCGCGCGACGCACGGCCCTGCTCACCCGCCTGCACGACCGCGGGGTGACCGCCACCGCCGGCGACGGCATCAACCTGTGGATGGCGGTCGACGACCAGCAGATCGCGCTCGTCTCGCTGGCCGCGCAGGGGATCGCGGTGGCGCCCGGTGCCCCGTTCTGTGTCACCCCGATCGACAGCGACCACCTTCGTGTCACGGCTGGACTGGTCGCCGACGGCTACGACGAACTCGCCGACGCCCTCGCCTCGGCGGCCATCCTGGACAGCCGCGGCAGCGGCCCCCGAACCCGCCAGCACCCCCGCGGCTGGCGCTGATCGCTTGGAGTCTCCCGATGACCGATGACCTGCTGGCTCGTCACAAAGCCGTGCTGCCCGACTGGATGCCGATCTACTACGGCGACGACGCGATCGAGATCGTCTCCGGCTCGGGACGGCGAGTCGTAGGCAGCGACGGCCGCACCTACCTGGACTTCTTCGGCGGCGTGCTGACCAACATGATCGGGTACGACATCGCCGAGATCAACGAGGCGGTGCAGCGGCAGCTCAGCACCGGCGTGGTGCACACCTCGACGCTGTACCTGATCCGGCAGCAGGTCGAGCTGGCCGAGAAGATCGCCCGGCTCTCCGGCATCCCGGACGCCCGGGTGTTCCTCACCAACTCCGGCACCGAGGCCAACGAGACCGCGCTGCTGATGGCGACCAACGCCCGTCGCTCCAACCAGATCCTGGCGATCAAGAACAGCTACCACGGGCGCACCTTCGCCACCATGGCCGTCACCGGGCACCGGTCCTGGTCGTCGAGTTCGCTGAGCCCGCTGACGGTGTCCTGGCTGGCGTCGGCCGACCGGCTGCGCGGGCGGATGGTGGGGCTGTCCGACGGGGATCTGGCCGAGGCGGCGGTCGACGACCTGCGCGAGGTGCTCGCGACGGTGACCGCCGGGGACGTGGCCGCGCTGATCGCCGAACCGATCCAGGGAGTCGGGGGCTTCGTGGCTGCTCCCGATGGAGTGCTGGGGGCGTACCAGAAGGTCTTGAATGAGTCTGGGATCTTGCTTATCGCGGACGAGGTGCAGACCGGCTGGGGACGCACCGGGTCGCATTTCTGGGGCTATCAGGCCCACGGCGTGACGCCCGACCTGGTCACCTTCGCCAAGGGGATCGGGAACGGTTTCGCGCTCGGCGGCGTGGTCGGGCGGGCCTCGGTGATGAACGCGGTGCCGGCGATCAGCTTCTCGACCTTCGGTGGCAATCCGCTGTCCGCGGCGGCCGGCAACGCGGTGCTCGACTACGTGCTCTCGCACGACCTGCAGGCCAACGCGGCCGAGGTCGGCACGATCATCCTGGACGGGCTGCGGGCGCTGGACGTGCCGATCGTGGGGGAGGTGCGCGGGCGCGGCCTGATGATCGGGGTCGAGTTCGTCCGGCCGGGCACCAGCGAGCCCGACCCGGTCGCGACGGTCCGGGTCTTCGACGAGTGCCGGGCCGGCGGCCTGCTGGTCGGCAAGGGCGGGCTCTACGGCAACGTGCTGCGGATCGGCCCGGCCCTGACGCTTTCCGGGGACGAGGCCCGCGAGGGCCTGGCGATCCTGGTCGACGCGATCAGCCGGGTCGACGCGGAATCCCGCATCTCCTGATCTTCGGCGGCCGGGCCGGCGGGGTCGCTACTCCGCCGGCCCGGCCTGGCCTCCCCACCTTTGACCGCCAGGGGGCTGGCGGACCGTGGGTGGGAGGCTTGCTCGCCGGCCCTACTCTTGGCCCGGGTGGGCCGTCGAGACTACGCTCCGTGTTTGGCTATCGGAGCCACGGAATTGTTCGGTCGAGCAGGCCGCGCGTTTGCAATTCGTGCCGCAGCGGGATCTTCTCGTCGATGTATCCGTCCCAATTCACACCCCAGTGATTGGCGGTGTGGGTTGCTTCGCCGAGCAATTGTTTCTGGACCGGCGTGCGGTTCGCCCACCACGCGCCGTCCTTGTCGACCGGCATGTCGTCGAGCGGCCGGATCCACCGGTAGGTGTAGCCGACGAACAGCATCTTGCGGGTCACCGAGCTGCGGTTGACCGAGCGCGAGTGCCACAGCCGGCGGTCGAAGACGAAGGCGTCGCCCGGGTTCGCGGTGATCTCGACGGTGCCGCGCGGGTCGCCCTCGGTGCGCTCCAGGGTGTTGCGCAGGTGGCTGCCCGGGATCACCTTGGTGGCACCCCGGCCGGTCCGCGACAGGTCCGACAGGACATACGCCACCTTGAGTGAGAGCATCGGGCGCGGGTCGCCGACCAGGGCTTCCGGGTCCGAATTCTGCCGGTACCCGTCCTGGTGCCAGCCCCACGCCGGCGCCTCCTCCTGCGGTGACGGCGGCGTCACGTCGAGGTGGTTGTGGTGCGAGTAGATGTTCCAGCCGGCCAGCCCCCAGATGTACGGGAACGTGCTCGGCTGGGTCAGCAATTCGCCGAACTCCTCGTCCCGGTCGAGGAAGCCGAGCATGTGCAGCGTGCCGTCGGACTTGAGCCGCCCGGCCTGCCGCTCGTCGGCGTAGACCCGGTCGACCGCCTCCTCGAGACGGGCCCGGTGCTCCTCGGTCAGCGCGCCGCGGATCAGCAGAATCCCCTCCTGCTGGAATTCGTCGCGCTGTTCGGGCGTGATCGCCTCGAATCCGGTAAGGCTCATTTCCGGTCCCCTCAAGCATTCGTTGTTCACTTGTCCCCCGGGGGCTCCGGCGCTTCACGGTAAAAGACGTGCCGCACCCAGTAATACGTTGCATCTCCGCAAAAAAATTACTCTGCGTAGTTTTGCCGAGACTTCGAGAACTTTTGCTGGATATGAAGAAACTTGGGTTCACTGTGGACGAAACTTCTCGGTAATCTGCCCGGATAGCCGTTCAAAGGAGAGCGTCAATGAATCGCCGCCAACTCCTCGGTGCCGCCGCAGCCGCCGGTGCCGCCACCACGCTTGCCACCCCGTCAGCAGCCTCGGCCGGCGGGAAACTTCACCGAGTGCCGCGCGACCAGATCAGCGTGCAGCTCTACACGCTGCGCAATCAGCTCCAGGTCAACCTGGAGGCCAGCCTCGCCGAGCTCGCCGAGATCGGCTACACGAGGGTCGAGCACGCCGGCTTCGTCGGCCGCACCGCCGCCCAGTTCCGGGCCGCGCTCGACAACGCCGGCATCCGGGCCACCTCGGGCCACGTCGGCATCCCGCAGCCGTTCGACGCGTCCGCGTGGCAGCGCTCGCTGGAGGACGCCGCGATCGTCGGCAACAAGTTCATCGTCCACCCGTTCTTCGGGCAGGGCCCCACCGGACCGATCCGGGACGCCGCCGTCTACCGCGCGTTCGCCGCCGACCTCAACCGGGCCGGCGCCCTGGCTCGCCGGGCCGGGCTCGACTTCGGTTACCACAACCACCACGCCGAGTTCTTCCGGCAGACCGGGACGAAGCTGACCGGCTTCGACATCCTCACCGGCGAGACCGACCCGCGAAACGTGCACCTCGAGGTCGACCTGTTCTGGGCGTTCCGGGGCGCGCACGACCCGGTCGACCTGATCAGCGAGCACCGCGGCCGGATCAAGCAGGTCCACGTCAAGGACCTGGACATCAACGCGAGCTTCGCCGACCCCGGCGACGGGCTCATCGACTTCGGGCGGATCTTCGCGCGTTCGCGGGAGGCCGGCCTGATCGAGTACATCGTCGAACGGGACGACGCCGGGTCGCCGCCGCGCACTCCGGCCCAGGCGCTCGACACCGCCCGGGTCGGGTACAACTACCTGGCCGGGTTGCGGTTCTGATGTTCCGCCGTACCGGACTGGTTGGTTTCGTTGGCGCGGCCCTCCTGGCCGTGCCGACCGCGGCCCTGGCCCATCCGGGCCATGAGTTGCCGCCGGCTTCCGACTTCCAGAAGGTCACCCTCAACGACTTCCCGGGTGAGCCGATCGCGCTCGCCGTGCTGCCCGACGGGCGGGTGCTGCACACCGCCCGCAACGGCGCGGTCCGCATCCACGAGCCGTCGACCGGCCGCAACGTCCTCGCTGCCACCATCCCGGTGTATCTGCACGACGAGGAAGGCGTGCAGGGCATCGCGGTAGACCCGGATTTCGCCCGAAATAAATGGGTATATATCTACTACTCACCGGTGCTGAACACGCCGGCCGACGATCCCACCACGCCGACCGTCAACGAGGGCGACGCGCCGTCCACCGGCACCGCCGCCGACTTCGCCCGGTTCAAGGGCTATCTGCAGCTGTCCCGGTTCAAGCTGGTCGGGAACACCCTGGTGCTGGGCTCGGAACAGAAGATCCTGCAGGTCGCCACCGATCGGGGGATGTGCTGCCACGTCGGTGGGAAGATCGACTTCGACAGCGATGGCAACCTGTTCCTGTCCACCGGCGACGACAGCAACCCGTTCTTCTCCGACGGGTACGCCCCGATCGACGAGCGGGCCGGCCGCAACCCGGTCTTCGACGCCCAGCGGTCGGCCGGCAACACCAACGACCTGCGCGGCAAGCTGCTGCGGATCAAGGTCGGCCGGGACGGCGGTTACACCATCCCGCGCGGCAACCTGTTCAAGCCGGGCACCCCGAAGACCCGGGCCGAGATCTACGCGATGGGCCTGCGCAACCCGTTCCGGTTCACCGTCGACCCGGAGACCGACGTGGTCTACCTGGCCGACTACTCGCCCGACGCGCAGGTCGCCAACCCGGCGCGCGGGCCGGCCGGGCAGGGCCGCTGGATGGCGATCGACAAACCGGCCAGCTACGGCTGGCCGTACTGCGTCGCGCCCGACCAGCCGTACGTCGACTACGACTTCGCCACCGGCGTCTCCGGAGCCCCGTTCAACTGCGCCAAGCCGGTCAACGAGTCACCGCACAACACCGGCCTGCGCAACCTGCCACCGGTGGAGAAGGCCGAGGTCATTTATTCGTACGGCGTGACCGCCGCCTGGCCCGAACTGGGCACCGGCGGTATCGGCCCGATGGGCGGCCCGGCCTACAACTTCGACCGTCATCTGCGCTCGCGGGTCAAGTGGCCGGAGACGTTCGACGGCCTGCCGCTGTTCGCCGAGTGGACCCGCGACTACGTCAAGGCCTTCCACCTCGACCGCCGCCACCAGGTCACCCAGGTCGACCCGGTGCTCCCGGAGATCGTCTTCGACAACCCGATGGACCTGGAGTTCGGCCCGGATGGCGCGCTCTACGTCCTGGAATACGGCGACGGCTACTTCAGCGAGAACCCCGACGCCCAGCTGGCGCGGATCGACTACGTCCGCGGCAACCGCACCCCGATCCCCAAGGCGTCGGCGACGCCGACAAGCGGCCAGGCGCCACTCACCGTCGCGTTCTCCAGCGCCGGCACGGTGGATCCCGACGGCGACCCGCTGGCGTACGCCTGGGACTTCAACGCCGACGGCCGCGTCGACTCGCGGCAGCCCAACGCCAGCTACACGTTCACCGCGAACGGTAACTACCGCCCGGTCCTCAAGGTCACCGACAGCACCGGCCGCTCGGCCGGCGCCGAGGTGATCCTCCCGGTCGGCACCCTGGCCCCGGTCGTGCGGTTCGTGACCCCGACCGAGGACCAGCCGTTCAGCTTCGGCGACACGGTCACCTACCAGGTGGCGGTAACCGACGACGCCCCGGTCGACTGCGCCCGGGTAACCGTGACCTACATCCTCGGCCACGACCAGCACGGCCACCCACTGTCCACATCGTCCGGTTGCACCGGCTCGATAACCACGTTCCTGGACCCCGGCCACGCCGGCTCCGCCAACCTGACAGCGGTCTTCGTGGCGTCCTACACCGACACCGGAACCCCACCCCAAACCGGCACCGACGAGGTGGTCCTCACCCCGGCAGCCTGAGATCGCACCGGCCGGGCCTGCCCCCCAGGCCCGGCCGGGGACTGCCTACCGGCCGGATCGGCCGGGCTCCGCCGTCGGGATCGCTGCCGCCGATGGCGACGCGGACGCGGCCGGGCGGGTCGGGGACTGCAGCGCGACGGCGCCGAGTGCGGTGACCAGGGCGGCGTTGACCGCTACGGCCAGCCAGCCGATGTTACCGATGTGGGCCACCGGCCAGGCCAGGGCGCTTACTGCCAGCAGGGTGACCGCCCAGGTCGGGGCCTTGCCGCGCAGGACCACCGCGCCGAGCAACAGGGTCAGCGGGAAGCACAGGCCCAGTGGCTTGATCAGGGTGGCGGCGCCGGTGGCGTCGACCAGGTCGGTGTCGCCGAGCGAGACGTGGATGGTGTTGAAGCCGTAGGCGACGTCACCGGCCGCGCCGAACGCGCCGACCACCAGCAGGACGGCGGCCAGGACGCCATCGCCCAGCGTCACCAGGCGGACCAGGACGATGGTGTAGCCGACGGCGCCGAGGACGTGCACCACGGCGGCGGTGGGATCGTCCCAGCCGCGGGTCGCGTAGAGCAGGTCGGCGGTCAGGTAGACGGCGGGCGCGACGAAAAGCGATCCGGTGAGCAGGCGGTCCAGGGGCGTGGAAGTCATGTCGCTCACGGTCGTCGAGCCGGAGCGGGCCGGCATCGGGGCCGGCCCTCGACAACTGCCGGGTTAACCCTGATCACATCGGGGCCGCGCGCTGGCACCATACAGACGTGTTGCGCTGGGTGGTGGGTGCGGCGACCGCGGTGCTGGTCGCCGGTGGCCTCGTGCTCGGCTTCCATCTCGGCAACCTGCACAACGGACTGATCGCCGTCTCGTTCGCCGCGGTCGGGTTCTACGTGCTGCGCCGCCGCCCGGACAACCGGGAAGGCCGGTTGTTCGTGGCGGTCGGCGCCGCGCACGCGGTGATGTTCGCGGGCCGGCAGTACGGGCTGCGGGACGGGCCGCTGCCGGGCGCTTCCTGGGTCGGCTGGTTCGGGGTCTGGCCGCTGCCGCTCGTGCTGGTGCTTGTCGGTGTGGCGGTGATGTGCTTCCCGACCGGGCGGCTGCCGTCCCGCCGGTGGGTGCCGGTCGTCGGTGGCCTCGCCGCGATCGGGCTGGTTCTGTCGGTGGTCTCGGCCTTGTGGCCGGTCGAGTGGCCCCGCACCGGACTGGTTGCCGACTTTCCGTTCGACCTGGCCGGGCAGTCGGCTGCGGACGCCTTCTACCGGGTCGCCCGGCCGGTGGGCTATTTGCTGTTCCAGCTGACCTGGGTGGTCTGCGTGGTCGTGCGGGTGCGGCAGGCCCGTGGGGACGAGACCCGGCAGCTGCGCTGGTTCCTGTACGCGGCGGCGGTGTCGGCCGCGGTGATGGTGGTCGGCCTGGCGGTGTGGGGGTCGCCGGTTCCGGGCACGCTGACCGCGCCGCTGCTCGCGGTGGCGGCCGGCGCCGCGATCCTTCGGTATCGGCTCTACGACATCGATCCGGTGATCAACAAGTCGCTGGTGTTCGGCGCGATGGCGGTGCTGGTGACCGCGGCCTACGCCGTGGTCGTGACCGGCGCGGGCCGGCTGGTCGACGGGTACGGCACGCTGCTGTCGCTGCTGGCCACCGGGGGAGTGGCGGTCGCCTTCGAGCCGCTGCGCCGGCGTGTGCAGCGGCTGGCCGACCGGGTCGTCTACGGCCGGCGCGCCACCCCCTACGAGGCTCTGGCCCGGCTGTCCGCGCACTTCACCGCGCCGGCCGGCGGCCTGCTCGACAGCATCTGCGGCACCGTCGCCGACGCGGTCGGGGCGCGCGAGGTGACGCTGTGGACCGGCCCGGCCGACGAGCTCCGGGCGGCATCGATCTGGCCACCCGGCACGCCGCTGCCACCCGGCCCGCGCACCCTGGCCGACCTGCCCACCCGCCCGGCCGCGCCGGTCCAGCCAGCAGAAAGGGGCGACGGACGGTCCGGTGGCGCGATCACGGTGTCGCCGGTCCGGCACGACGGACGGTTCCGTGGCGCGATCACGGTGACGAAAGCGCCGGGGGAGGCCGTCACCACCGCGGAGTCGCGGCTGGTCGGGGACCTGGCCGCGCAGGCCGGGCTGGTGCTGGAGCTGCGGGCCACCGCCCAGCGCCTGGTCGCGGCGGGCGACGCGGCTCGCCGGCGGCTGGAGCGGGACCTGCACGACGGCGCGCAGCAACGGCTGGTGACCGTCGCGATGGAGCTCGGCGCGGTGGTGCGGCTGGCCGGTGACACCGAGGTCGGGGCGCGGGCCGAGGAGGTACGCCGCCGCCTGCTGGCGGCCATCGCCGAGCTCCGCGAGATGGCGCGCGGGCTGCACCCGGCCGTGCTGACCCAGGACGGGCTGGCGGCCGCGATCGAGTTCCTGGCCGACCGATCGGCGCTGCCGGTGCGGCTGACCATGTCGGTGCCGCGGCGGTTGCCGACCGAGGTCGAGTCCACGGCGTACTTCGTGGTCAGCGAGGGCCTCACGAACGCGGCCAAGCACTCCGGGGCCGAGGCGGTGGCGGTTCGGGTCGAGGACGCCGAGGGCGGCCTCGTCGTCGAGGTGTCCGACGACGGCGGCGGTGGGGCCGAGGTTCGAGCGGGCAGCGGCCTCGAGGGCCTCGCCGACCGGCTGGCGACGCTGGATGCCCGGCTGCGGGTCGAGAGCGGGCCGGCCGGCACCCGGCTGCGGACGGTGATTCCGTGCGGGTGATGCTGGCCGACGACGCCGTGCTGTTCCGCGAGGGGATGGCCCGCATCCTCACCGACGTCGGGTTCACCGTGACCGGGCAGGCCGGCACCGGGGCCGCGCTGCTCGGCCTGGTGCGCGCCGACCCGCCCGACGTCGCCGTGATCGACCTGCGGATGCCGCCCGGGTTCGCGGCCGAGGGCATCGAGACCGCGGCCGCGATCCGGGCGTCGGCGCCGGGCGTCGGCCTGATGCTGCTGTCCCAGTACGTCGAGGTGCACCACGCGCTGCGGCTGATGACCGAGTTCGACGGCGGCGTCGGCTACCTGCTCAAGGACCGGGTCTCCGACCTCACCGCGTTCGGCACCGACGTGCGGCGGGTGGCCCGCGGCGACACCGTCCTGGACCCCGAGCTGGTGGCCCGGCTGGTGGCCCGGCGCCGCGAGCGGGACCCGCTGGACGCGCTCACCGACCGGGAGCGGGCCGTGCTCGGGCTGATGGCCCAGGGGCTGTCCAACGCCGCGGTAGCCGCCGACCTGCACCTGGCGACCAAGACCGTCGAGGCGCACGTCACGTCGATCTTCACGAAGCTCGGGCTGGTCCAGCATGAGCGCGAGCATCGCCGGGTGCTGGCCGTCCTGACGTTCCTGCGGGCCTGAGCGCCGACTTCTCCCGGTACATCGCCTGGTCGGCCTGGGCGGCCAAGGTTTCCAGGGTGAGGTCCTGGCCGGCCTGGCGGTGGGCGGCGCCGATGCTGACGCCTACCGTCGCCTGGCCGCCGCTTACCGGTACCGGGCGGGTGATCTCGGCGCGCAGGCGGGCGATCACCTCGGCGGCCTCGGCCGGGCCGGTCTGGGGGAGCAGCACCTGGAACTCGTCGCCGCCTACCCGGCCGGCCAGGTCGCCGGCGCGCAGGGCGGCACGGATGCGGTGGCCGGTCTCGCACAGCAGTTCGTCGCCGGCGGCGTGGCCCAGCTCGTCGTTCACCTGCTTGAAGCCGTTCAGGTCGAGCAGCAGCACCGTCAGCTCGCGGCCGTGTTCGGCGTCGGCGAACTGGGCCAGGCGGGTGCGGTTGGGCAGGCCGGTCAGCGGGTCGTGGCCGGCCTGGTGCTCCAGCGCGCGGCGAGCCTCGTCCAGCTCGCCGATCTGCCGGGCGAACGCGCCGGACTGGGTGCCGCTGATGAACGCGATGACCAGGTTGATCAGGATCGCGAAGGTCAGGTCGCCGGGGACGATGGTGTGCCCGCCGACCCGCAGCGCGAACGGCAGGAAAGCCGAGGTCACCGCCCAGGTGGCGAGGGCGCCGGGCAGTCGGAAACGCAAGGCCCCGGCGACCACCGGCACGATCAGCGCGGTCCAGGTGGTGGTGTTGGCGTAGACCCGCATCGCGGCCACGAACGTGCACATCACCACCAGGTCGGAGACCACCTGGACCGCGCTGCACCAGGCGTACTGCGGGCCGGTCGGGCGGCGGTAGTTGACCACGGCCGCGGTCTGGGCCACCGCCATCAGCGCGATCATCGCGGCGCACGCCACCACCAGGCCGGCCGGCATCCCGCTCGGGAAGACCCGGAAGACACCGGCCATCAGCATCGCGGTGAACAGGATGCCGGCGCCGCGCGCGATCAACTGCCCCGCCTCGACGGTGCGGCGGTGGCGGGGGAGCGACAGGTCGGCGGCGGGGCTCATCGCCGACCCCTTCGGCGGTGAGCCCCGCTTTATGAGCGATCAGACCCAGGTGGGCATGCTGCCACCGGCGTACCGGGCGCCGAACCCGCCGGTCGGCAGGATCTCGGCGATGGCGGCGAGGTCGGCGTCGGTGAGCTTCAGGTCGGCGGCGCCGATGTTCTCCTCGACCCGGGCGGTGGTGCGGGTACCGGGGATCGGCACGATGTGCTCGCCCTGGGCGAGCAGCCAGGCGAGGGCGAGCTGGGAGACCGTCGCACCCTTGGTGGCAGCAAGATCAGCAAGCCGCTGTACGGCGTCCAGGTTCTTCTCGTAGTTGCCGGGCTGCCAGCGCGGGTCGTTGCGGCGCATGTCGGTAGCGTCGTACTCACTGGCCGGCTTGGCGGCGCCGGTGATGAAGCCCCGGCCCAGCGGCGAGTACGGCACGAAGCCGATGCCGAGCTCATTCAGCGTCGGGAAGAGGCTCTCCACCTCCCGCTCGAACAATGAGTACTCGGTCTGCAGGACGGAGACCGGCTGCACCGCGTGCGCCTTGCGGATGGTCTCCGGCCCGGCCTCGCTGAGCCCGAAGTACTTCACCTTGCCCGCGTCGATGAACTCCTTGACGGTGCCGGCCACGTCCTCGATCGGCACCGTCGGGTCGACCCGGTGCTGGTAGAGCACGTCGATGGTGTCCACCCCGAGGTAGCGCAGGCTGTTCTCGACGACCTCGCGGATGTGCTCGGGCCGGCTGTCGAAGCCGTAGCTGTGGGTGAAGCCGAACTTGGTGGCGATCACGACGTCGTCGCGGAAGCCCTGGACCGCCTTGCCGACGGCCTTCTCGTTCTCGCCCCAGCCGTACAGCTCGGCGGTGTCGAAGAAGGTGACGCCGAGCTCGTAGGCGCGCCGGATGGTGGCGATGCCCTCCTGCTCGTCGCCGGGGCCGTAGGCGAGATGCAGGCCCATCGCGCCGTAGCCGAGGGCGGAGACGGTCAGGCCGTGCCGGCCGAGAGTGCGCTGCTGCATGGGATGCTCCTCCGAGTCAAACCAAACGGTTCGGTACGGAGGACGCTACCCCGGCAACGTGCCGCCACCAAACCAAACGGTTCGGTTGGTTACCATGGTCACCATGACCGACTCGACCGGCGACCGGATCGTCGCGGCCGCCACCACCGAGTTCTCCCAGCACGGGATCGCCGGGGCGCGGATCGAACGCATCGCCCGGGCCGCCCGCACCAGCAAGGAACGGGTCTACGCCTACTACCGCAGCAAGGACGCCCTCTACCGGTTCGTGGCGGCACGTGAGCTGGCGGCCATCGCCGAGGCCACCCGGCTGGACCCCACCGATCTACCGGGCTACGCCGGCCGCATCCACGACTACTTCGTCGCGCACCCCGAGCGCCTGCGCCTGATGAACTGGGGGCAGCTGGAGGTCACCTCCGACGCGCCCCAGCCCGACGACCCGTTCCAGCTGTCCATCCGCCGCAAGATCGACCAGCTGCGAGCCGCACAGCAGGCCGGCGACCTGGATCCGGCCTGGGACCCGATCGACATCCTGGTCTTCGTCAACCAGATCGCGATGTCCTGGGCCGCCCAGCCGCACGTCGGCCTGGACTCCACCGAGGACCGCGCCTCGTTCCTGGCGGCGCGCCGGGCCGCGATCGTCGCCGCCGTGCAGCGGCTGTTCCCGGCGGTAAACAGCGTCCCAACCCCGGAAGAACACTAATCTGCCCTGCTCAGGGGTCTTTCAGGTCTGACCTTTACGGGCAGAGGCTGACGTCGTGACAGAGTCAACGGTCATTCTGGCCCTGGTGGTCATCACCGCTCTCGGTTTTGACTTCACCAACGGGTTCCACGACACCGCGAACGCGATGGCCACGTCCATCGCTACGAACGCGCTGCGGCCAAAGGTGGCCGTCGCCCTCTCCGGTCTGCTCAATCTCATCGGTGCGTTCCTCTCGGTCGAGGTCGCGCTGACCGTCACCAATGCCGTCGTGAAGATCCAGAATTCGGACGGTACGCCCAAGGAGTCGCTCACCGCCGGCGGCGGCGAGGCACTCCTGATCATCGTGCTGGCCGGCCTGGTCGGCGGCATCGTCTGGAACCTGCTCACCTGGCTGCTGGGCCTGCCGTCCAGCTCGTCGCACGCGCTGTTCGGCGGCCTGATCGGGGCGAGCATCGCCGGCCTCGGCTGGTCCGGGGTCAACTGGAACGGCAACGGATCCAAGCTCGACGGTGTGGTCGGGAAGGTGATCCTGCCGGCCATCATGTCGCCGGTCATCGCGGGTGTGATCGCCGCGGTCGGCACCTGGCTGATCTACAAGGTGGTCACCGGGGTCGCGCAGCGGTTCACCGACAACGGGTTCCGCTGGGGCCAGATCGGCAGTGCCTCGCTGGTCTCGCTGGCGCACGGCACCAACGACGCGCAGAAGACCATGGGTGTCATCACCCTGGCGCTGATCGCGACGGGGGACTGGACCGACACCAAGAACATCCCGTTCTGGGTGAAGGTCTCCTGTGCCCTGGCCATCGCGCTCGGCACCTATCTGGGCGGCTGGCGGATCATCCGTACCCTCGGCAAGGGTCTCGTCGAGATCGCGCCGCCGCAGGGGATGGCGGCCGAGTCGGCCTCGGCCGCGGTCATCCTGGCCTCCAGCCACCTCGGCTTCGCACTGTCCACCACGCACGTTGCCACCGGCTCGATCCTGGGCTCGGGCGTCGGCAAGCCGGGCGCGCAGGTGCGCTGGCGGGTGGCCGGCCGGATGATCTCGGCCTGGCTGATCACGCTGCCCGCGGCGGCCATCGTCGGCGCGGTCATGTGGTTCATCGGCGACCTGATCGGCGGCCTGGGCGGGGCCATCGCGATCTTCTTGCTGCTGGTCGCGGCGGCCGTCTACATGTACCTGCGGTCCCGCCGGGAGCCGGTCGGGCACCACAACGTCAACGACGAGTGGGAAGGCGCTCCGGACGCGGAGAAGGTTCCCGCCGGCGCAGGGAGTGCATCGTGAGCGACAACCTGGGATTCGCCCTCGAAGGGGCCTGGAAGGTGCTGTTCGCGGGGCTCGTCCTCGGGGCCGGGCTGCCACTACTGTTCGCGCTGGGCATCCGGTCCCTCGCCTGGGGGGCCGGCGGCGAGGCCGAGGTGCACGAGAGCGGCGTCACCGGCCCGAAGCCGCAGCCGATCGGCACGGTTCTGGGCTGGGTGCTCTTCGCGATCGTGCTGCTCGGCATCGCGCTGGGCATCACGTTCATCGTGGCCAGTGGTTTCGGCAAGGCCTTGAGCTTCGAACACATCTACCCGACGATCATCGACAAGCACTGACTGGGAGCCTGCGTTGAGCGATCGTTCGAACTTTCTGACGCGCAGCGTGGAGTGGCTGCGCGCCGGCTATCCGACCGGTGTCCCGCGGCAGGACTACGTGGCCCTGCTCGGGGTGCTGCGCCGCAAGCTGACCGAGGACGAGATCCGCGGCATCGCCAAGGAACTCGCCGAGCAGTCGGTCGTCTCCGAGGACCCGATCAGCGCCTCGGACATCGAGGAGCTGATCAGCGAATCGATGCTGCAGACCGCCACTCCGGCCGACGTGGCCCGGGTGTCGGCGCATCTGGCGGCCGGTGGCTGGCCGCTGGTGGATCCACCCACGGAATGATGAACCTCACATGAACGGCCGGGTGCAAAGCACCCGGCCGTTCGCTCTGCGTAGCTAAAAAACTACCTAGAGTTCATCTTTGGGAAACATGAGGTTAACGAGGATCGAACATCGAAAAGGTGACGTTCATCCTCTAGAAACCGCACAGAATGCCGAGCGACGATCACCCACGTGACACAAGCTTCGGTGGTCCTCGCCCTGGTGGTTGTGACGGCATTGGCCTTCGACTTCACCAACGGTTTCCACGACACCGCGAACGCGATGGCCACGACCATCGCCACCAAGGCCCTCAAGCCGAAGACCGCGGTCGCGCTCTCCGGCATCCTGAATCTGGTCGGGGCCTTCCTGTCCGTGCAGGTGGCGCTCACCGTCACCAACGCCGTGGTCAAGATCCAGAATTCGAACGGTACGCCGAAAGCCGCGCTGGTCTCGGACGGCGGCAGTGCGCTGCTGCTGATAATCCTGGCCGGCCTGGTCGGCGGCATCGTCTGGAACCTGCTGACCTGGTTGCTGGGCCTGCCGTCGAGCTCGTCGCACGCGCTGTTCGGCGGCCTGATCGGCGCCACCATCGCCGGGCTCGGCTGGGCCGGGGTCAACTGGAACGGCGACGGCTCGAAGCTGGACGGCGTGGTCGGCAAGGTGCTGCTGCCGGCCATCCTGTCCCCGGCCATCGCCGGGTTCGTCGCGCTCGTCGGCACCTGGATCATCCACCGGATCACCGCCGGGCTCGCCGCCCGCTACACCGACCAGGGCTTCAAGTGGGGTCAGATCGGCAGTGCCTCGCTGGTCTCGCTGGCGCACGGCACCAACGACGCGCAGAAGACGATGGGCGTCATCACCCTGGCCCTGATCGCCTCCGGCGACTGGACCGACACCAAGAACATCCCGTTCTGGGTCAAGGTCGCCTGCGCCCTGGCCATCGCGCTCGGCACCTACCTGGGCGGCTGGCGGATCATCCGCACCCTCGGCAAGGGCCTCGTCGACATCGCCCCGGCCCAGGGCATGGCCGCCCAGTCCAGCTCGGCTGCGGTCATCCTGGCCTCCAGCCACCTCGGCTTCGCGCTGTCCACCACGCACGTCGCCACCGGCTCGGTGCTCGGCTCCGGCCTCGGCCGCCCCGGCGCCCAGGTGCGCTGGCGGGTCGCCGGCCGGATGGTCACCGCCTGGCTGATCACCCTGCCCGCGGCCGGTGTGGTCGGCGCCGCGATGTGGGGCATCGGGCACCTGATCGGCGGCCTGGCCGGCGCGCTCGTGGTCTTCGCCGTGCTGGTGGCGGCCGCGATCGGGGTCTGGTTCCGCTCGCGCCGCGCCCCGGTCGGTAGCCACAACGTCAACGACGACTGGGACCCGGTGGCCGCGGAGGAACCGGTGCCCGATGCGGTGCCGGTCCACGCCGCCGACGTCCCGGCTACCCTGCCCACCCCGGAACTGACGAAGGGCCGCGTCTGATGCACAACCTCGGATTCGCCCTGGACGGGGCGTGGCGGGTGCTGCTCGCCGGACTGCTGCTCGGGGCCGGGCTGCCGGTGCTGTTCGCCCTCGGCATCCGCTCGCTGGCCTGGGCCGACGCCGGCGGGGTGGTCCGGCCGGCCGGCAAGACCCTCGGTTACGGGCTGTTCGCCGTGGTGATCCTGGGCGTGCTGCTCGGCATCACGTTCATCGTGGCGACCGGTTTCGGCAAGGCGCTGAGCTTCGAGCACATCTACCCCACCATCGTGCCCAAGCACTGAATTAGATCTCGGGACCCGATCGCAGGAGTTTCAGTAGGTTCGTGACGGCCGCCCTGCGGTTGTGGACGTCCGTCACGCGTACCCATGGGGAAAGCGCTAGATCGACGGCGCGTTCGTCGCGGCAGGAAGCTGGGTCGGCGGCAGCGGCCGCGATGCGGTCGGCCGTTCGGCCGGTCCCGCCCAGCACCAGCACCGGGCGGTGTTCCGCGACGCTGAGCAGGCAGTCCTCGAAGGCGATCTCGCCGCCGTTGACCAGGATCGTGGCCGACGGCGCGCCGCCGGCCAGCAGCGTCGCGGTGCGGGCGAGATAGGGCGCCTCGTCGCCGAAATCGGCGCCGGGCACGAGCACGAAGTGCGAGTGATGCGGTTCGAGTGGCACCGCCTCCGCGCCGCCCGGATTGCCGGGGAAGATCACCGTGCCCAGTGCAGCCACCCCGACCAGCGGAAACGCGCGGCTCTCGCTCTCCCGGGATCGGCCGAGCATGCGCATCACGCCGGCGTCGGTGCCGCCGTCCACCGCGACCGCGCCCATCTCGCTGATCGCCGTCGCGATCAGGTGCGCGAACAGGTCGGTGAGATCGTCGTCGTCCATCAGGCCGGCGCCGCCGACCACCGCCACCACCGGCCGTGGCCGGCTCAGCCCGAGCGTTCCGATGGTGGCCGCGAGATCGGCCAGACCGGCCGGGCGCACGGCGACGGCCGCGTGGTCATTGGCCAGCCGCAGACGCTCCGGGCTCACAAGCATGCAGCGTACTGTACTGATCAACATTGTCGATGCGGTCATCCGACAGTGGCACGGCTTGACCGCTCGCCGTGCGACCGGAAACCTGACTCCACGATGAAGAGGTGGACCGAGGCCGACCGGCGGCGATGCGACGAGGCGTTCAGCAACTTCGATCGGCGGCAGGTGGCCGCGTCGGCCGCGCAGTTCGCCGAGGTGATCGCCGAGCGCGGCGGTGGGGACGCCTGGCTGGAGCCGGCCGTCGCGCTGCTGCGCCGCCTGCAGCACAAGGGTTACGTGCCGGTGCTGCTCACGCTGGCCGAGTCGCTGCTGCGCAGCGGCCTGGACCGGCCGCCGATCCGCTATCTGTACGCACTCGCCCTGCTCGACCAGGGCCGGGTCGCGGCGGCCGAGGCGATCCTGCTGCGCATGCCACCGGAGATCATCCGGGGTGACGCCGACGTGCGGTCCGCGATCGGGCGCGTGCACAAGGCCCGCTACCTGGCCGGCGGATCGCCGCTCGACCTGCGCGAGGCGGTCCGCTGGTACCGCTCGACCTATCTCGACGACCCGGCCACCAACCACTATCCGGGGATCAACGCGGCGGCCATGCTGCGGCTGGCCGCCGCCGACGGCACGCACGTCGAGGGCTTCGCCCGGCCCGAGGCGGAGGCGCGGTCGCTGGCCGCCGAGATCCTCGCCCGGATCGGCCCGTCCGCCGACCAGTGGCAGCTGGCCTGCGCGGTGGAGGCCTGCCTCATCCTCGACCGGGACCCGTTCGACTGGCTCAACCGCTACCTCTCGCACCCGGGCGTGGACGCGTTCGAGGTCAACACCACCCTGCGGCAGTTCCAGCTGTTGCACGGGCTGGCCCCGGACGTGCCGCCGGGCCGGCAGGTGCTGCCGCTGCTGCGCGCGCGCCAGCTGGCCGCCAGCGGCGGCTGGGTGGACCTGACCGCCGACGTCGTCGGCAGCGAGAGCATGCGGGCCATCGACGAGGTCCTGGAGAAGAATTTCAGCGACGACCAATTCCGTACGACGAGGTGGTTGCGGACCGCACTGACCCGCTGCCGGGCGGTCGCCCGGGTGGAGACGCCGACCGGGGTCGGGGTCGGCACCGGGTTCCTGCTGGATGGCCGCGACCTGGCCGCCGGGCTGCCGGCCCGGGTGCTGCTGACCAACGCGCACGTGGTGCCGGACCGGCTGAACCCGGGGGAGTGCTACGCGTCGTTCCTCGGCGTCGACGACCCGTCGTCCCGCCACCCGCTGGGCAACGTCCTGTGGACCTCGCCGGTCCCTGACCTGGACGCCACGCTGTTGGAACTGCCCGTCCCGCCGGACGAGTCGATCGTGCCGCTGCCGGTGCGCACGGCCGGCCTGATCGAACCGCCGGTCGACCGGGCCTTCGTGATCGGCTATCCGGGTGGCCGGTCGGACGTGGCGTTCTCGCTGCACGACACCCGGCTGCTCGACTTCGACGACCGGGTCGCGCATTACCGCACCCCGACCGAGGGCGGCAGCTCGGGCAGCCCGGTCTTCGACGACGAGTGGCGGGTGTTCGCGCTGCACCACAGCGGCAACTTCAACGTGCGCAAGCTCAACCGGGAGGTCGGCCGGTACGACGCGAACGAGGGGATCCTGATGTCGAAGATCCGGGCCTCGCTCGCGTCGTGACCGCGGTCAGCGCAGCTTGCGGGCCAGCACGCCGATGTCGGACTGGTCGGTGAACAGGCCGTCGATGCCGGTCTTCAGGAACGTGATCTGCTCGGCGATGGCCCGGCCGTAGGCGTTCGGGTCGGTGCCCACCCGGTAGTCGGCCGGCAGGAACTGGTTCTCCGCGCGGAAGGTGTACGGGACGACCTTGAGGCCGGCCGTGTGCGCGTCCTTCACCAGGCTGGTCGGCGTGCCCAGGGTGGCGTCGGCGTTGCGCGGGATCACCTGGCTCTTGTCCGGGCCGATTCCGTCGACGTAACCGGACAGCTCCTTGAGCCCGGCCGGCGTCAGGTAGTCCGCGTAGGTCCTGGTGTCGTTGAACGGGCTGCCGGCCGCGCTGGTCAGGAACACCAGGTTGACCCGGGCCTTGGAGCGGATGGCCTTGAGGTTGGCGGCCTCGAACGACTGGATCCACACCCGCGCGCCGCGCCGGTTGAGGCCGGCCCGGTCGAGCGAACGCAGCAGCGGGGTCTCCAGCTCCAGGCCGAGCCGCCGGAAGTAGGTGGGGTGCTTGGTCTCCGGGATGACACCCAGGTCGCGGTCCAGCTCCTTCGACAGCTTCCCGCGCAGGGCCAGGAACTCCTCGAACGTCGGCACCTCGAACAGGCCGTCGTAGAGGGTGTTGCGCTGGCGGACGGCGGGCAGCCGCTCGATCGCGCGCAGCGTCTTCAGCTCGGCCAGGGTGAAGTCCTCGGTGAACCAGCCGGTGACGCTGATCCCGTCGAGCAGCACGGTCTTCTTACGGGCCGCGAACTCGGGCCGGGTCGCCACGTCGGTGGTGCCGCCGATCTCCGGCTCGTGCCGGCAGACCAGCACGTGGTCCTTGGTGGACACCAGGTCGGGCTCGAGATAGTCGGCACCCAGCCGGGCGGCCAGCTCGTACGACGCGAGCGTGTGCTCCGGCCGGTAACCGGACGCACCACGGTGGCCGAAGACCTCGGTGGTCTTGGTGTCGTGCCCATGCGCGTGCGCCACCGCCGGGGCGACGGCCGTGCCCAGCGCGGGTGCGGCGGCGGCGACGGCGCCCATACGCAGCACCTGACGTCGGTCTGCCACGAGTTCCTCCACGGGGTTTCGCACCCGGCGTCCGTCGCCGGCGGTCCCCGTGGCAGTCGACTGGACCCGGACGTCGTGACGGCGACCTCGACATGGCGATCAAGGAAACGAATCGGAAAGCATCTTTCGGGGGTAATCACCGCGCCGATACGGTGTGGCCAGAGCGCGCTCACGGGCGGAGTAGGTCATGAGATTTCCGTTTGCCGGCCCACGTCATGCTGCTGTTCCCGTTCCGGTCGCGCCCCCGCCTGCGCCGGCTCCGCCGCCCCCGCCGTTGGCTGTCCGGACCGACCTGACGCTTCTCCTGGGCCGCCACCTCGGTGATTACCTGACCCAGGAGGTGCTGCGGGAGTGGGCGCTGCTGCCCGGGCTCGGCGCCGGACCGGCGCGGTCACTGCTCTCCCCGGACCTGGGCGTCTCGCTGCTGGCCGACGACTACGGCCGGATCGCGATGATCTTCCTGCACTTCCACGGCGACGCCGGCTTCCAGCCCTACCCGGGCGCGATTCCCGGCCGGGGCGGGACGATCCCGAAGCGGAACAGCCTGATGGCCGCGCTCGGCCGCCCCGACCCGGGCACGACCGGCCAGTGGAGCTTCCCGACGTTCACGATGTTCGCGCAGTACGCCGCCGACAACGAGAACCTGCTGCGACTGACCCTTCGAGCGGCCTAGCCACTCAGGTAGCGCAAGACGGCGAGAACGCGGCGGTTGTCGGCCTCGCCCGGCGGCAGGCCCAGCTTGTCGAAGATGCTCGCCACGTGCTTCTCCACGGTTCCGCCGGTCACCACCAGCGCACCGGCGATGCCGGCGTTCGACCGGCCCTCGGCCATCAGCGCGAGCACGTGCCGCTCCCGCCCGGTCAGCGCGGCCACGCCGTCGGCCCGTCGGCTGACCCGCAGCAGCTGACCGACGACCTCGGGGTCGAGTGCGGTGCCGCCGGCCGCGACCCGGGCCAGCGCGTCGGCGAACTCGGCGACGTCGGCCACCCGCTCCTTCAGCAGGTATCCGGCGCCGGCCGCGTTACCGGCCAGCAGCCGGGCCGTGTACTTGGTCTCGATGTACTGCGACAGCACCAGCACCCCGGTGCCGGGGTGCGTGCGGCGGATCTCCAGCGCGGCCCGCAGCCCCTCGTCGGTGTGTGTCGGCGGCATCCGGATGTCGGCCACCACCACGTCGGGCCGGTGCTCGGCCACCGCGGCCAGCAGCGCGTCACCGTCGCCGACGGCCGCGCACACCCGGTGCCCGTGGTCCTCGATCAGCCGGGTGAGCCCGGCCCGGAACAGAACCGCGTCCTCGGCGATCACCACTTTTACGGTCATGCGCGCATCGGCAGCTCGACGGTGATCGTGGTCGGGCCGCCCGGTGGGCTCGCGATGGTGAGTCCACCGTCCACCACGGCCACCCGCTGTGCGAGGCCCGACAGACCGCTGCCCCGGGCCGGGTCGGCCCCGCCGGTGCCGTCGTCGGCGACGCTGAGCAGCAACATCTCCGGCCGGCCCGCCGCCCGGACGGCGACCTTGGTCGCGAAGCTGTGCTTGGCCGCGTTGGCCAGCAGTTCGGCGGCGCAGAAGTAGGCGATGGACTCGATCGCCGGGGTGGGCCGGACCGGGATGCCGACCTCCAGCTCGACCGGGATCGCGCTGTCGGCGGCCAGCGAGGCGAGCGCGTCGGCCAGCCCGTTGTCGAGCACCGGCGGGTGGATCCCGCGAACCAGGCCGCGCAGGTCGCCCAGCGCGTCCTTGGCCCCGCGCAGCGCGGCGTCGACCAGCTCGCGGGCGGCCGCGGTGTCCGGGTCGGCGCCGTCCAGCTTCTCCCTGGCCATGCCCAGGTTCATGGCCAGGGTGGCCAGCCGCATCTGCGCGCCGTCGTGCAGGTCCCGCTCGAGGCGCCGCAGCCGGGCGGCCGAGTCGTCCACCGCCAGCGCCCGGCTCAGCTCCAGGTCGTGCACCCGCCGGGCCAGCCGCCCCGGCCCGAGCAGGCCCCGGATCAGCCAGACGTCGAGCGCCGTGACGGCCCGGGTCACCCAGGGCGCGGCCAGCAGCATCGCCGCTCCGGCTCCGGCGGCGGCGAACGTGCCGGGGAAGGTCGCCACCTGGAACGTGCCGTCGCCGAACATCCCGAACGGGGTAAACACCGGCAGTGGGCTCAGGCTCGTCCCCGGCGGGTGGTTCCGGAACGCACCCCACAGCAGCGGGTAGCTCAGGTTGACCAGCCCGCCGACCCAGAGCAACACGGCGTACAGCTGGAGCAGGGCGACCGGCAGCTTGGCCGACAGGTAGGCGATGACTCGCCATCCCGCCGGCCGTCCTTCGACTCGGACCCCGAGCAGCCGGGCCGCGAGGGCGAGTTGCACTTCACCGAGCCGCCGGGCGGCCGGCGTTGCCGCCAGCAGAACGAACAGCAGGACCACGCCGATCGCGGCGGCGGCCATCTCGGCCGGGGACGGGTTGCCCCGGCCGCCGGCCGCCACCAGCCAGATCAGGTCCACCGTGCCGATGAAGAGCACGACCGGGTTGATCACCGCGAACGGCAGGCCGGCCAGGCCGAACAGCAGCTCGCGGCCGGCCCGCCGGAGGAACGATCGACCCATGCCGCCATCCTCCACTTACGCGTCCCGCCGGGCCAGCAGCCAGCCGCCGATCGCCAGGGCGATCGCCGCGTACAGCGAGAGCATGCCGAGGCCGGCCCAGGCCGACAAGAACTGCGGGCAGTCGGTACAGGCCACCGGTCTGGTCGTGCTCAGCGAATTCGCCAAAATCAGAATCGGCATGTACGCCGCGACGCCGTGCGCCAGGAACCCGATGACCTGGACCACCACGTACACGCCGGCCACCAGCACGCCGACCGCGGCCGCACTGTGCCGGACGATCGCGCCCAGACCCAGCCCGAGTAGCCCGATCAGGCTGAACGCGGCGCCGGTCAGCACGACCGCCCGCAGCACGCCGGGCTGACCCAGCGTGGGCGCCGCGAGGCCGTGGCCTACGTTGGCTGACGCGGCGAAGAACGCGACGAACGACGCGACCTCTCCGACGATCAGGGCCACCACCCCGAACACCGCCGCCTTCGCGGCCAGGAGCACCGACCGCCGCGGTACGGCAGCGAGGGTGACCCGGATCGTTCCCGAGCTGTACTCGCCGGTCATCGTCAGCACCCCGAGGATTCCGGCCAGCAGTACGCCGGGGACCACCCCGGCCAGCGCGTTGTTGGTCAGGTCGACGGCGGCGTCCCGGCTGTTCCGGCCCACCGCGACGCCGATACCGACCGTCCCGGCCACGGTGACCGCCAGGGTCCACCAGGTCGACCGCAGGCTGCGCAGCTTGATCCATTCCATCCGGGCCACCCGCGCGATCATGACGGCACCTCCCGGTACTCGACGGCCTCGCTGGTGAGCCGGAAGAACGCGTCCTCCAGCGACGCGGCTCCGGCCGACATCTCGGCCACCGTGGTGTCCGCGAGCAGCCGCCCCCGGCCGATCACCACCAGTCGCTCGGCGGTCAGTGCCATCTCGCTGATCAGATGGCTGGACACGAACACCGTGCGGCCCTGCGCGGCCAGTGACTTGAGCAGCTCCCGGATCCACCGGACCCCTTCCGGGTCCAGTCCGTTCACCGGTTCGTCCAGCAGCAGCACCGCCGGATCGCCCAGCAGCGCCGCGGCGACCCCGAGCCGCTGTCCCATCCCGAGTGAGAACTTCCCGGCCCGCCGCCCGGCCGCACTGGTCAGGCCGACCATGTCGAGCACCTCGTCGACCCGGCCTCGCGGGATCGCGTTGCCGGCGGCCATCGCGGTCAGGTGACTGCGGGCGCTGCGGCCCGGGTGGAACGCCCGGGCCTCCAGCAGTGCGCCGACCTCGCGCAGCGGGAACCGCAGGTCGCGGTAGCGGCGGCCGCCGATCCGGGCCCGGCCGGCGTCGGGCCGGTCCAGCCCGAGGATCAGCCGCATGGTGGTGGACTTGCCCGACCCGTTGGGGCCGAGGAAGCCGGTGACACTGCCCGGCCGCACGTCGAAGCTGAGCGCGTTGACCGCGACCGTAGGTCCATATCGCCTGGTGAGATTCCGGGCCTCGATCACCGGTAGCTCCTTCCGTAGTCGGTGCTTACGGAAGATGACGCTAGGCATCGAGGTGACCGGCCGGGATCCGGCTGACCGGCGTCTTCACCTGGGGGATTACCCCCAGACGGCTAGCCGCCGACGCCGAACTCGTTGCCGTCCGGGTCGCGGTAGACGGCCTTGCGTACGCCGTTCTCGTACTCCTCCCGACTGGCCGGCTCGACCCCGCGCGCCGCTTTGTCGGCCACCCATCGGTCGAAGTCGTCGACGAACAGCGTGACCAGACTGTGGCCGGCGTGCTCCGGCCGGACGACGATGTAGACCGAGCGACCGTCGCCGATGTTCCAGACCGCCTCGATGTCGTTCGGGAAGAACGCGGGCGGCCCGCCGAGGAACTTCTCGTACCAGCTCAGGGCGGCGGGGAAGTCGGTGACCGGGATACCGGCGAACAGGTGCGGGTCCATTTCGTCACTCTAGGTGAGGTCCCCTTCGGAGGGATCTTTAGAATTTGGCACACCGTCGTGCTATTTGCGGTATCTGCGCAGCTAGTCGGCCAAACGGCTGGTGTGGATCACCACTGTGGATCTCCGGGGTGACGTTTGCGCTGAGTGCGGGTGGGTGAACATCGCAGTACAGTTCCGCTCGCCTACCTTGATCAGCTCCCGGAGGTCCCCCGATGGCAAGCTGGGTTCTCATTCCCTGCTTGAAGAGTTTGTTCGCGGAGTTCGACCGGATCGCGCCGCAGCGCGACAGGGCCAGCGACGGCAGCATCGGCGACACCGCGCACTCGCAGACCTCGTCCGACCACAACCCGGACGAGACCGGCTCGGTGCCGATCCACGACGCCGACAAGGTCAACGAGGTCCACGCGATCGACGTCGACAACAACCTGAACGAGAGCGACCTGACCATGGAGAAGGTCGTGCAGTTCCTGCTCGGCCGCTGCCGGTCGGGTGCCGAGAAGCGGCTGCGCTACATCATCTGGAACAAGCGCATCTGGTCGGCCAGCTCCGACTGGGTCCAGAAGACCTACACCGGCGCCAGCCCGCACACCGAACACGCTCACTTCTCCGCTTCGTACACGACATCCCTCGAGGCGAGCACCGCCTCCTGGCACCTGGAGGACATCCCCGTGGCGCTGACCGCTGCCGACAAGACCTGGATCACCAACACGGTCGTGGCCCAGACGCAGAAGGCCATCGACTCCCGGCTGACCGCCATCGGCAAGGAGGTGACGACCGACTACCGCATGCCAGGCACCAACACCCCGGGCTCGACCTACACCCGCAACCTGGCCGACATCACCGGCGACGTCTGGTTCGCCGCCATGGTCGGCACGACGAAGGGCGGCGACCCCCTCCCCCCGGACGGCGTCTTCGCCAAGCTCCTGGAAGACCTGGCCATCCTGACGGCGAAGGTGGACGCCCTGACCGCCCAGGTCGAAAAGAAGAGCTGAACCTTTTCCGTACGCGCCGGCTCAGTCCCGTGGCACTCGGTCCCGCACGGTGCGACTCACCCTCCGCGCGCCCGCTGCGGGCGGGCCCGACCCCACGCGGGCGGGCCCCCGACCGGCGTGCAACTCCGGCACGTGCCGCGCAACCACACGCCCACCCCCGGCGGGATTTGCTCTGCTCACCTATGAGCAGAGCAAAGTGTCGAACGGGCTGGTGTTCGTCCTGGTCGGCGCGGTGAGCCGGCGCCTGCCGGCGAGTGCGGACCGCCAGACCTCGAGCGCGAAAGGTGTCTAGATTGCGGCGACCACCTCGACCTCGAGCAGGAAGCCCGGCTGGAACAAGGCCGGGACCGGGACCAGGGTGCTGGCTGGGGCCGGGCCTCGGCGCAGGGCGGTGAAGATGGCCGGCACCAGGTCGGGGCGGTAGTCGACCACGTAGATGGTCTCCTTGATGACGTCGGCCCAGGCTGCGCTGGCCGCGGTCAGCAGCGCGGTGATGTTGTCGGCGATCTGCGCGGCCTGGGCGGCGTGGTCGCCGGCGCCGACCAGCGCGCCGTCGGTGTCCCAGGCGACCTGGCCAGAGAGGAAGAGCAGGCCGCCAACGGTCACGGCCTGGCTGATCAGGTCGGGGATGGCGAAGACGGTGGGTGGGTTGAGGCGTTCGATGGTCATGCCAGGTGTCCGTCCGGTCGTACCAGTCCTGCTTCGGTTTTGATGTGCTGGCCGGTGCGCAGTCGCTCGAAGAGCGTGCCGTCCAGATTGGGCACCCGGCGGCCGGTTGCGTAGGCCACGTCCAAGCCGGACAGACGCTCGGCCAGCTGCCGGGACATGTCCGGGGCGGTGGCGATCAGGCGGCTCAGCAACGCCCGCAGCGCTTGGCCCTCCGGCGTCCAGCCGGTCATCAGGGCGGTCTGCGCCCGGGTGTGTTCGAGCAGCGCGGCGCCGACCGGGTGCCGTTCCTCGTGGTAGGTGTCGAGCAGCGGCTCGGCGGCGCGGCCGGTGACCACCGCGGCCAGCTTCCAGCCGAGGTTGTGGGCGTCCTGGATGCCGACGTTCATGCCGACGCCGCCGGTGGGGAAGTGCTGGTGGGCGGCGTCGCCGGCGAGCAGCACCGAACCCCGGCGATAGGTCACCGCCTGCCGGGTGGCGTTGCCGAAACGGGAGAGCCAGACCGGGTCGCGCATGCCGAAGTCGGTGCCGGCGATGCGTTGCACCGAGGCGCGTAGTTCGTCGAGCCCGAGTTCGCCCGGCCCGGTCGTGTCGGGGGTCGCGCCGACCAGCCGGGTGATCCCGCCGCCCATCGGCACCATCATCAGGCCGCCGTCGGGGCCGGCGTAGTTCGCGAGCCGGGGCTCGTCGAGCACCACGTCGCCGAGGAAACCCCAGGTGGTGGCGTCGGTGCCGGGGAAGTCGACGCCGGCCGCGGTGCGCACGACGCTGCGGGTGCCGTCGCAGCCGACCACGAAACGGGCCGGCACGGTTTTGCCGCCGGCCAGTTCGACGCCGCGATCGGCCAGGCCGATCACCCGGCAACCCCGGCGGATGGTCGCGCCTAGTGCACGGGCGCGGGCTTCCAGCAATTCTTCGGTACGGGCCTGGGGCAGCGCCAACGTGAACGGGTACGGCGTATCCAGCACCGCGAAGTCCATCCGGTCGGGCAGTCCGCCGAAGTGGCCGTTCGGGATGCGTACGCCCTCGGCCAGGAACGTCTCCGCGACGCCGCGGCAGTCGAGGATCTCGATCGTGCGGGGGTGGATCGTCAACGCCTTCGAGTTCGGGTCCCGCTCGGTGCGGGTCTCCAGCACGGTGACGGTGGCGCCGCCCAGCCGCAGTTCGGCGGCGAGCCACAGCCCGGTCGGGCCGGCTCCGACGATGACGACATCGGTCTCTTGGTCACTGACCAAATTCATGGGCCGAGTACACTTGGTCAGTGACCAAGAGTCAAGGGGATGTGGTGCGGACCGCCCTGGCGATCCTCGACGAGCACGGCGCGGCCGCCGTCTCCCTCCGGGCGATCGCCGAGCGGCTCGGCGTACGGATGAATTCGGTGTTGTGGCATGCCAAGAGCCGAGCCCGGCTCGGCGAGCTGATGGCCGACGCGATCATCGGAGGCGTAAGCCTCGAAGGCCTGCCGGCCGGCTGGCGGGAGCGGGCCGCCGAGATCGTCCGCCGCTACCGGGGCGCCCTTCTCGCCCACCGCGACGGCGCGGCCGTGGTGACCGGCACCTACGCGGCCGAGCCGGCCACCCTCGACGTCGCCGAGGCGCTGGTCGGCGCGCTGCTCGACGGCGGGATGGCGGAGCGCGACGCCGCCTGGACGTGCTGGAGCCTGATCTATTTCACCCTCGGCCTGACCCAGGAGGAGCAGGCCGCACCGGCCCGCTTCACCCGCGAGCTGGAGGTCGGCGACCGCCCCGCGTTGCGCCGCGTGCTGCCTGAGCTGAGCGTGGACAGCTTCGCGGAACGCTTCGAGTACGGCCTCGATAGGCTGCTTTGATGATCGCTCACCCGGGGCTGCGCTTCGCCGATCACACCGTCGCCGTGCCGCTCGACCACCGGCGGCCGGACGAGGGCACGATCGAGGTGTTCGCCCGCGAGGTGGTGGCGGCCGACCGGGCCGGCGACGACCTGCCGTGGCTGCTGTTCCTGCAGGGTGGGCCGGGCGGCAAGTCGCCGCGGCCGGTGCGCGCCGAGAGCTGGATCGGCCGGGCCGTGCGCACCCACCGGGTGCTGCTGCTCGACCAGCGTGGCACCGGCCGCAGTTCGCGTCTGGAGGCGGCCGGCCGGTCCCCGGAGGAACTCGCCGCCTACCTGCGCCTGTTCCGGGCTGACAGCATCGTCGCCGACGCCGAGATCCTGCGCCGGCAACTGGCCGGCGGGTCCAAATGGGACACCCTCGGGCAGAGCTACGGCGGTTTCGTCACCCTGGCGTACCTGTCGGCCGCCCCGCAGGGCCTGCGCAACTGCTTCATCACCGGCGGCCTGCCGGGCCTGGCCACGACCGCCGACGAGGTCTACGCCCGCACCTACCCGCGGGTCGCCGCGAAGAACGCGGAGTTCTACCGGGCCTTCCCGGCCGACGCGGCCGCGGTGCGCCGCATCGCCGACCATCTGACCCAAGCGGAGGTACGCCTGCCCGACGGTGACCGCCTCACCGTCGAGCGGTTCCGCTTCCTCGGCAGCATGTTCGGCATGAGCGACGGCTACGCCCAGCTGCACTGGCTGCTGGACGAGGCCTGGCACGGCGACCGGCTGTCGGACACCTTCCGGTACGAGGTGATGGCGCTGACCGGCTTCATCGACCAGCCGCTGTTCGCCCTGCAGGAGTACTGCTACGGCCAGGCCAACGGCCCGACCGGCTGGGCCGCGTCGCACGCCATCAAGAACTACCCGGCGTTCGCCGCCGAGGCCGACCCGCTGCTGTTCACCGGCGAGATGATGTACCCCTGGATGTTCGAGCAGATCGCCGCCCTGCGCCCGTTCGCGGCCGCCGCCCACCTGCTGGCCGAGTCCGACGACTGGCCGGTCCTCTACGACCGCGAACGGCTGGCCGCCAACGAGGTGCCGGTGCTGGCCGCGGTCTACGCCGACGACATGTACGTCGATGCCGGCCTATCCCTGGAGACGGCCGCCGCCGTGGGTAGTGTCCGCACGTGGGTGACGAACGAGCACGAGCACGACGGCCTGCGCACCTCGGGCGACGCGGTTCTGAGCCACCTGCTGGAGATGGCCGCCGGCCTGCGCTGATGCCGATCACCGTCGCGTGCAAGCGCCCGCAGGACTTCTTCAAGCACGGCTGGAACGTCAGCTACGTGCTGATCACGGTCAACCTGCTGCTGAACATCCTGATCGCGGTCATCGTCAACTCCATGGAGGAGGCCCGCCGCCTGGAGATGACCGAAGCCCTGGCCACCGACGACGACGGCGACGGCATCCCGGACGACATCGACCGCATCATGATCACCCAACGCCTGGACGACCTCCGCAGCACGATCGCCGAACTGGAACGCGACCTGCGCATCCACCGGGACGACTGAATATGATGGGCCGGTGCCCCGAGCCGAGGGACCGACGCTGCGCCGCCGCCGTCTGGGCGCTGAACTGCGGCGCTGCCGCGAGGCGGCCAAACTCACCCAGGAGCAGGTTTCGCAGCGGTTCGAGTGGCACCCGGCCAAGGTGACCCGGATCGAGACGGCCAAGGTCTCGGTCACCCCGCGCGACGTTCGCGATCTCCTCGACATGTACGGCGTTGACGACCGGGAGTACCGGGATTCCCTGGTGGACATGGCCCGTTCGTCGCGCGAGCAGTCCTGGTGGACCCAATATCGCGACATTCTTCCGCCGGACTCTTTTGTCGGCTTCGAGGCGGAGGCCGCCGCGATACGCAGCTGGGAACCGGTGGTCCTGCCGGGACTGCTGCAGACCGAGGCGTACATGCGGGCGCTGTTCGCGGTGTCGTTGTCGGCCGAGCGACTGGTGCTCATCGACCGCATCACCTCGCTGCGCCTGGCCCGCCAACGCCGGCTCCGCGAGGACCCTCCGCTGAAACTCTTCGCGATCGTCGACGAGTCGGTGATTCGCCGCCCGATCGGCGGCCGGCAGGTGATGGCCGAGCAGTTGCGCCATCTGCTCGCGGTATCGGAACTGCCGACCGTGACGCTGCGGGTTCTTCCGTACGACGCCGGCGAACACGCTCTGCTGGGTGTGTCCATCGCGATTCTGGAGTTCCCGGGCGGCGCCGATCCGGACATCGTCTATGTGGAGGGTCCGATCCGGTCGAGGCAGTTCGTCCGGCAGCCGGCCGAGGTCGGGCAGTACCGCGACGTGTTCGCGCAGCTGAGCCGGAGGTGCCTCGATCAACAGAGCACGACGGTGATGATCAAAAGCGTTCTCGCCGCATGAAACCCCGGCCGCCGGCGAGAGCCGGCGGCCGGGGTGCACGGTCAGTACTTGAAGGTGGCGACCAGGCTGGTCAGGTCGCCGGACATCCGGGCCAGCTCGGCGGTGGCCTGCTTGGTGTGCGCCACGCCCTCGCTGGTGTGGTGGGCGGCGTCGGCCACCCCGGTGATGGTCTGCGAGATCTCGGTGGTGCCGCCGGCGGCCTCGATCACGCTGCGGTTCATCTCGGCGGTGGTGGCCGTCTGCTCCTCGACCGCGGACGCGATGGTGGTCTGGAAGTCGCTGATCCGGCCGATCACGTCGGTGATCATCTCGATCGCCGAGACCGCGCCGCCCGCGTCGGCCTGGATGGCCTCGACCCGGCGGGAGATCTCCTCGGTGGCCTTCGCGGTTTCCTGGGCCAGGTCCTTGACCTCGGACGCGACCACCGCGAAGCCCTTGCCCGCGTCGCCGGCCCGGGCCGCCTCGATGGTGGCGTTCAGGGCCAGCAGATTGGTCTGCTCGGCGATCGAGGTGATCACCTTGATCACGTTGCCGATCTCCGCCGACGAGACGCTGAGCTGGTTCATCGTGGCCGACGTGGCGGTGGCCGCGGCGACCGCTTCGGTGGCGACCCGAGCTGCCTCGCTGGCGTTCTGGGAGATCTCCCGGATCGCGGCGGCCATCTCCTCGCCGCCGGCCGAGACCGTGGTGACGCTCACCGACACCTCGCCGGCCGCGCTGGACACCGCGGCGGCCTGGCGGGACGTCTCGGTGGCCGAGCCGGCGATCTGCTCGGCGGTCGCCGAGATCTCCTCGGTGGCCGCGGCCAGGTCGGTCGCGGAGTTGTTGATGGTCGACACCGTGGTGCGCAGCCGGTCGACCGCGGCATCGAGCGCGCGGCCCATCTTGCCGGGCTCGTCGCCGCTGGTCAGGCTGGTGCGGTGGGTCAGGTCACCCTCGGCGAGGGCCTCGGCCACCTCCTCGACCTTCCGCAGCGAACGGACGATGGACCGGCTGACCAGCTGGCCGATCAGGCCGGCCAGCAGCAGGCCGCCGACCATCAGGCCGATCGAGAGGGTACGGCTGTCCTGGTACGCGCTGCGGGCGGCCTCGTCGGCACTTGCCGCTTCGGTGTTCTCGGCGGCCAGCAGGCTCTCCACGTTCGCGCCGATCTTCTCCATCAGCGGCACCACCGTGTCGGTGCGTACCTGGTTCCAGGTGGCCGTGTCACCCGCTTCCGCGGCCGGGATCAGCTTGTCCTGCACCGCGGTCACGTACGCGTCCCAGTCCTGCACGAGGGCGTCGACCGTGACGTCGGTGGTGCTGGCCGCGCGGTACGCGTCGATGGCGGTGCCGAACGTCGCCGAGTCGGTCTTGAACGCGGCCGCGTACTTCTGGGTGGAGGCGGCGTCGGTGGCCAGCATCAGGCTGGCGGTGTCCAGGCGGGCCGTGATAGCGGCGGCGCGGGCGTCCCCGAGGGCGCTGACCGACAGCAGGTTGTTCTTGTAGATCTTGTCGGCGGCCGAGCTGGCCTTCGACAGCGACATCAGGCCGGTGATGCCGATGGCCAGGGCGGCTACGCCGGCTACGCCGACCGAGCTGAGAATCTTCACGCCGGTGGGGAGGTCACCGAATCTACGGCGGGACGGGTTCTTCACGGGGGGCGCCTTTCGCGAACGCAATGACGGGGTGGTCACGCACCGCTACTGATCGGCAACCGAGAACGCAACTTGATGCATCCTGCAGAAGAATGCATTCTGGCCGGGGGCCGGTACGGTCGTCGATATGGACCTTCAGGGATTGCTCGACGGGGCGGCGAAACGACACGGGGTGCCGGGTGCGGCGGTCGCGGTCGGGGCCGGCGGGGAGTTGTTCGAGGCGGCCACCGGCGTGGTCAACCGGGACACCGGGGTCGACGCGACACCGGACAGCGTGTTCCAGATCGGCTCGGTCACCAAGGTGTGGACGGCGTCGCTGGTGATGCAGCTCGTGGCCGACGGGCTGGTCGAGCTGGACGTGCCGGTCCGGCACTACCTGCCGTCGTTCGGCGTGGTGGACGAGACGGCGACCGCGACCGTGACGGTCCGCCAGCTGCTGTCGCACACCGGCGGCTTCGAGGGGGACCTGTTCGAGGACACCGGTCGCGGCGACGACGCCGTCGCCAAGCTGATCGCCTGGATGCACACGAACGCCCCACAGGTGCATCCGCCCGGAGCGATGCACTCCTATGCCAACTCCGGCTTCGTCGTGCTGGGCGCGATGGTCGCCGCGCTGCGGGGCGGCACCTGGGAGTCGGTCGCCCGGGAGCGGCTGGTCGAGCCGCTCGGCGTCACGCACATGGCCCTGCATCTGGACGAGGGCCTGTGGTTCCGGGCCGCGGTGGGTCACGTCGGCGAGGAGCGGCAGGTCTCCCGGATCGGTCTGCCCCGGTCCAACGCCCCGGCCGGTTCGATCCCGGCCGCGGCGCCGCGCGAGCTGGTGCGGTTCGGCCGGATGTTCCTTGCCGACGGCGTGGCCGCCGACGGCACCCGGGTTCTGCCGGCCGGCACCTTCGCGACCATGCTCGAGCCGCAGGTCACGGTGCCCGCGATGGGCGAGCGCTACGTGGCCCGCTGGGGTCTCGGTTTCGAGCTGTTCGACCACGACGGCGTCCTGGTGGTCGGGCACGACGGCGGCACCATCGGCCAGAGCACCTGCTGGCGGATCGTGCCGAGCCGGGACGTGGTCGTCGCGATCAACGCGAACGGCGGCGACGCCACGCCGCTGATCGACGAGGTGCTGGCCGCCGTCCTCGCCGACACGGCCGGCATCCGGCTGCCGGACCGGTTGCGGCCGCCGGCCGAGCCGGTGCCGTTCGATCCGGCCCCCTACGTCGGCAGCTTCGAGGGGCCGCTCGCCCGCTACGACGTGGCCGCCGCCGACGGTGGCCTGGACATCACCTGGATCCCGAAGGGCCTCGCCGCCGAGGCGGGCGAGAAACCCAAGACCGTCCGCAACCTCGCCGTCGGCGGTGACCGTTTCGTCGCCGTCGAGACGGACGAGGGTGTCCATCCGACGGCGATGTTCCTCGAGGGCGGCCGCTACCTCTACGGCGGCGGCCGGGCGATCCCCAGGGTCTAGCGCAGCTCCGACCAGTCGAGCAGCCCTTCGCCCAGGTCACGGACCGTGGCCAGCAGGCCCAGCCGGGCCGCCCGCAGCGCCGGGTCGTCGGCCATCACGAAGACCTCGTCGAAGAACGTCCCCAGCGGGGCGGCCAGCCGGGCCACCGCGCCGGTGAACTCGAACAGGTCCGGCGAGGCCGGCGGCGTCACCGCGGACACCGCCTCGTGCAGGGCGATCTCGGCCGGCTCCTTCAGCAGCCCGGCGTCGTAACCGGCGATCGTCCCGGCCGGGACGATCCGGCGGCAGCGCTGGATCGCCTCGGCCACGGCCACGAAGTCCGGGTTCGCGGACACCGAAGCGAGCTGGGTGAGCAGGTTGACCGCCACCGACGGGCGGTCGGCGTGCGGCAGCACGGCCCGCACCCGGTCGACCGGGTAGCCCTCCTCGACCAGGGCCTGCTCGAACCGCTTGGCCAGGAAGTCGGCCGCCGCGGCCAGCACGGCGGCGGACACCTCGACCGGCTGCAGCGCGGCGGCCGCCCGCAGCCCCGAGGTCAGCGACAGGCCGGCCAGGGCCGGGTGCGCCCGGTGCACCGCGAGCAGGCCGAGCACGGCCCGCCGTACGGCAAAGGGGTCGCTGCTGCCGGTCGGCAGCCCGACCGTCGCGGCCAGCCCGGCCACCAGGTCGAGCCGGTCGGCCAGCGACAGCAGCGCGCCGGGCAGTGAGGCCGGCAGGTCGTCGCCGGTGTTGCGGGGCAGTTCGGCCTCGTAGACCGCCTGCGCGACGGTGCGCGCCTCGCCCGCGTGCAGCGCGTAGTCCCGGGCCATCACGCCGGCCAGGCTGGTCATCTCGGTGACCAGCTGCGACCCGAGATCGAACTTCACCAGGGCCGCGGCCCGGTCCAGGGTGGCCGACGACAGCCCGAGGTCGGCCGCCAGGGCCAGCGCGATCGCGGCGATCCGGCTCGCGCGGTCGGCCATCGAGCCGAGCTTGTCGGTGAAGGTCAGCCGGTCCAGCCGGGCGCGCATGTCGGCCGGCAGAACCTCCCGGTCGGCCCGGTAGAAGAACGCCGCGTCCTCGTAGCGGGCCCGCAGCACCGCTTCGTTGCCCTGCCGGACCAGCTCGACGTCGACCGGCCCGTTGGCGACGGTCACGAACATCGGCAGCAGCGCGCCCTCGGCGTCGCGCACCGGAAGGTAGCGCTGATGCTTGCGCATCACCGTGGTCAGCACCGCGTCCGGCAGCGACAGGTACGACTCGTCGAACGTGCCGAGCAGCGGCGTCGGCGCCTCCACCAGGTAGGTGATCTGGTCGATCAGCGCCTGCTCGCCGCGCACGTCGATCTTGCCGTCCGGGTACACCTCGTCCTGCGCGCCGGTCACGATCAGCTCGGTGCGGTCCTCCGGGTCGGCGACGATGCCGTTGAAGGCCAGCGTCTCCATGAAGGTCTCGGCCGACTCGATGGTCAGCACCGGGGTGGCCGCGGTGCGCAACACCCGGGTCTCCCGGCCGGCCGCGAGAGTGCCGGCCGCGACCGGCACGACGTCGTCGCCCCACAGCGCGAGCAGCCAGCGGACCGGGCGGCTGTAGGAGAGCTGCGGGTCGCTCCACCGCATGTTCTTCGCGCCCCGCAGGCCGGTGACAACCTTCGCGAGCACCGGCGCGAGGACGGCGGCTGCCGCGCCGCCGGCTTCCGGCTTGTTGACAACCACATGGCGTACGCCGTTGAAGTCCCCTTCGGCGGCCTGCTCGACGGTCGCCCCCTGGCCGCGCAGGAACCCCTGGAGGGCGGGCGTAGGGCTGCCGTCGGCGGTGTACGCCTGCGCGAGCTTGGGACCGCGCACCGTGCGTACATGATCGGTCTCCCGGGCCGCGACGTCGGCGACCACCGCGACCAACCGCCGCGGCGTGGCGAAGACCCGCACGTCGCCGTGGGCGAGGCGGGTTCCGCCGAGACCGTTCTTGATCTCCCGCTCGAGGTAGCCGAGGGCGGCCCGGCACTCGGCCGGCGGCAACTCCTCGGTGCCGATCTCGAACACCAGCAGCCGGGTCTCGTCCTTCTCGGCGGGCAGCGCGACCGGCGCCGCGAGTGCCGGCACGGCGGCCAGGCCCAGCGGATGGCCCAGCTCCTCGCGGCGGGCCGCCCACAGCTTGGCGACCTCCCCGGCGAGCCGGCGCATCCGGCCGAACTCGGCGGCCCGGTCGGCGGTGGAGACGGCGCCGCGCGAGTCGAGCACGTTGAACGCCTGTGAGCACTTCAGCACGTAGGTGTGCGCGGGCACCGGCAGTCCGGCATCGATCATCCGCTGGGCCTCGCCCGCGTACAGCTCGAGCAGCTGCCGGTTGGCGGCCACGTCGGCGTCGTCGAGGTAGTAGCGGGACATCTCGTACTCGCCCTGGCCGAACACCTCGCCGTAGGAGACTCCCCGGCCGTACTCGATGTCCTTGAAGTGGCTCTTGTCCTGCAGCGCCATGATGATGCGCTCGATGCCGTAGGTGATCTCGACGCTGACCGGGTCGAGATTGACCCCGCCGGCCTGCTGGAAGTAGGTGAACTGGGTGATCTCCAGGCCGTCCAGCCAGACCTCCCAGCCCAGGCCCCAGGCGCCGAGCGCGGGCGAGGCCCAGTTGTCCTCGACGAACCGGACGTCGTGCGCGGCCACGTCGATCCCGATCGCGGCGAGACTGCCCAGGTAGAGCTCCTGCGGGTTGCCCGGGTCGGGCTTGAGGATCACCTGGAGCTGGGTGTGGGTCTGCAGCCGGTTGGGGTTCTCGCCGTAGCGCGAGTCGTCCGGGCGCACCGACGGTTCGACGTAGACGACCCGCCACGGCTCCGGCCCGAGCACCCGCAGGAACGTCGCGGGGTTGAGTGTTCCCGCCCCGACCTCGGTGTTCATCGGCTGGACGGTCAGGCAACCCTGTTCCGTCCAATACGCGGTCAACCGGGCCAGTGCGTCCTGCATGGTGAGCATGGTGGGCAAGTCTAGGAGAGACGCTGACGGGGTAGGTACGGAATATGCTCGCTGGAGATCTGTACAGCTTCGAGGACCTCCTTTCGGAGGACGAGGCCGCAGTTGTGGAACGCGTCCGCACCTTTCTAGCCGCCGAGGTGGCCCCGATCGCGAACGATCAGTGGTCGCGCGCGGCCTTCCCCTCGCAGCTGATCAAGCGGTACGCCGATCTGGAGATCGCCGGCCGCCCGGGGTCGTCGTTGCTGAACGGCTGGCTGGCCCTGGAGATGGCCCGGGTGGACGCCTCGATGGCCACCTTCTACGGCGTGCACGCCGGCCTGGCGATGGGCAGCATCAAGGCCTGCGGCTCGCCGGACCAGCAGGAACGCTGGCTGCCCTCGATGGCCGCTTTCGATCAGGTGGGCGCGTTCGCGCTGACCGAGCCGACCGGCGGCTCCGACGTGGCCGCCGGCCTGCGCACGACCGCCCGCCGCGACGGTTCCGGGTGGATCCTGAACGGCCAGAAACGCTGGATCGGCAACGCCACCTTCGCCGACCTGATCGTGGTGTGGGCCCGCGACGTTGCAGACGACCAGGTGAAGGGCTTCGTCGTGCCCGGCGACGCACCCGGGTTCACGGCCACGAAGATCGAGAACAAGATCGCGCTGCGTACGGTGCAGAACGCCGACATCGTGTTGGACGGCGTCCGGGTGCCCGAGGCCGATCGGCTCCAGCAGGCGAACTCGTTCAAGGACACCGCCAAGGTGCTGCGGGCGACCCGCAGCGGGGTGGCCTGGGAGGCGGTCGGCGTGATGCTGGCGGCCTACGAGATCGCCCTGGACTACGCCAAGGAGCGCCAGCAGTTCGGCAAGCCGATCGCGGCCTTCCAGCTGGTGCAGGACCTGCTGGTGCGGATGGCCGGCAACGTGACCGCGTCACTGGGCATGTGCGTGCGGCTGGCCCAGCTGCAGGACGACGGCCGCTACCGCGACGAGCATTCCGCACTGGCCAAGGCGTACTGCACGACCCGGATGCGCGAGGTGGCCGGCTGGTCCCGCGAACTGCTGGCCGGCAACGGCATCGTCCTCGACTACAACATCGGCCGCTTCGTGGCCGACGCCGAGGCCCTCTATTCCTACGAGGGCACCCGCGAGATCAACACCCTGATCGTCGGCCGCGCGGTCACCGGAGAGAGTGCTTTTGTCTGAGGCGGTAGGCGGCTACCGCGTTGCGGTTGGCGCACGTCGTGCTGCAGAAACGTCTAGAACGGTTGCGGGTGAGATCTAGAACGATGCCCGCGCAGTCGTCGTCCGCGCAGAGGCCGAGGCGGGACATCTCGTCGCCGCGGACCAGGTCGGCGACCGCCATCGCGGTCTCCACGACCACCCGGGTCACCAGCGGCTGGTCGGCGGCCACCGCGTGCACGTGCCAGTCGAGGTCGTCGTGCCGGACCAGCTGCGGGATGGCGCCCGCCTCGGCCAGCATCCGGTTGACCATCGCGGCGGCCGTGTCCCGGTCGGCGTTCAGCAGTGAGCGCAGCAGCGGGCGAGCGGCCTGCAGCTGGTCGAGTTCGGCCTGGTCACCGTCGCGCCGGCCGCTGTAGCGATACTTCGCGTACCAGGCGTCGACGTCGTCGATCGTGAGCAGCGTGTCCGGGTCCTCGCCGCTGTTGACGAGCTCGACCACCGCCTGCAGCGCCGCCTCTGTGTCATGGGCTAAGAGCACCTTGACATCTTACGCACAACTTCCTAGCGTCATGTGTCATGACGCAGATAGCCAATGACACCCGCACGATCCCGGTCGGCGTCAGCGGCGGCATTCTGCTGGCCGCTTTCTCCGCGACCACCTTCGGCCTCTCCGGCCCGCTCGCCACCGGCCTGCTGGCCAACGGCTGGAGCCCCGGCGCGATCGTGCTAGCCCGGATCGCCATCGCCGCGCTCGCGCTGGCCCCCTTCACCGTGGTCGCCCTGCGCGGCAAGTGGCACCTGCTTCGCAGTCAGGCCGTCCAGATCCTGCTGTACGGAGTTCTGGCTGTCGCCGGCGCACAGTTCTGCTACTTCTCCGCCGTGGCCACGATGGACGTGGCGCCGGCCCTGCTGATCGAATACACCGCTCCCGCTGCCGTGGTCGCCTGGCTGTGGATCACCAAGGGCCAGCGCCCGAGCCGCCTGACGGTGATCGGCGCGGTCCTGGCCGCCGCCGGCCTGGTCCTGGTGCTCGACCTGGTCTCCGGCGCCGACCTGGCCTGGTCCGGCGTGGCCTGGGCGTTCGCCGCGATGATCGGCGCCACCGCGTACTTCCTGATCTCCGCCGACACCGGAAGCGGCCTCCCGCCGCTGGCCCTGGCCGGCGCCGGCCTGGTCGTCGGCGCGGTAACCCTGGGCCTGCTGGCCGCGACCGGCCTGCTGCCGATGCACGCGACGAGCGCCCCGACGGAGTACGCGTTCGGCAGCCTGCCCTGGTGGGCCCCGCTGCTCCTGCTGGGCGTGGTGACCGCCGCCATCTCCTACGCGACCGGCGTGGCCGCGATCCGCCTGCTGGGTTCCCGGGTGGCGTCCTTCGTGGCCCTGCTCGAGGTGGTCGCCGCGGTCCTGTTCGCCTGGCTGCTGGTAGACCAGCTCCCCGGCCTGGCCCAGCTGGCCGGCGGCATCCTGGTAATCGCCGGCGTAGTAGCCGTCCGCCTCGGCGACCGAGAAATCGCCTGACGCCAACCGTTCAGGCGAAAGCGCGCTCGTCGAAGCTGATCCCACCGCGCTCGGCGGAGGTGAGCATCATCCGGGGCACGTGCAGCGGCGCCCGCCGGAGGTACTGCGTGTAGCCGGCGGCACGGAGCCGGAGGTCGAAGTTCTGGCCCTCGACGTGCCACGAGGGCTCACCGTCCGTCTGCTCTCCGCGATGGATGTCGGCGATCTCCAAGACCTCGTGCAACGGCCCCAGCTCACCGGTGATGTCCGAGGCACCGTCGAAGACCAGCGTCGCCGGAAAGACCCAGAACGTGAAGGGTTCCTGGTCGGCCGCCGGATGCACCCACCGCACGATGTAGTCCAGGTCGAGAAGCACCCGGGCCGGCGGTAGCGTGCCGTCCTCGTATTCACCGACGCTGATTGCCCGAACCCGGCAGTCATGCCAGCCCATAACCGCGAAGTCGGCCGCGGTCCAGGTCGCTTTCTCCAGCCCCGACGGCTCATGCGGCAGATCGATCATTCGGCGCAGCCTACAAGAGGTGTGGTAGACATCCGGCCGTGGCGGGAGCGGTCCTGAAGACGTGTGCGCGGCTGCTGGGTGCGCACCTCCGGCAGTTCGGGTTCGAGGCGGACGGGCTCGTTTTTCGCCGCTACAACTCGGGCGGTGACGTGGTCATCGTTGAGCTGCAGCCGCATCGGTCGTTTCTCGGTGACACGCAGTTCTTTGTGAACCTTGCCTTTCTGCTCGAACCGATCTGGCGGCACGACGGGTACCCGCCGGGGACGCGGCCGGACAGCTCGCACGGCAGTTGGTGGGAGCGGGTGAACCCGGCCGACTGGGTGGACGGGGAAGACTTCGTCGAGCAGTGGGTGGTTGCCGATCGGGCCGCGTGCGCGACGGTCACCGCTCGGCTGGTCGCGCGCCTGGGGGAGCGGCTACCGGTCGTGCTGGGCTGGCTCGACCGGGACAAACTGCGGCAGGCCGTCGCGGACGGCGTCCCCGTGGGTTACGAGACTGAGCTGTGGCTGCTGGCCGAGGACGGGCCGTCCGAGGAACTGCGCGCGGAGCTGTTCGGCTCGGGTTCGCCGGACGATGCCGGGGTCGCGGACGTCGACCGGGCCATCTGGGCCTACGCCCACCGCGCCGGCCGCTGACTCAGGGCAGTCGGCCACCGTCAGCTCGTGGATCAACCGCAGCGATTCGGCCGAAATATCGGCCGAAGCCAGGACGTGGGGCGGGCCGGCGGTTGCGGCGCCCGGGCCGGCGCCGAGATAGATCAGGTAGCTGCCGCTCGCGAGGAGGACAACGGTCAGCGAGCCGGCCGCCGCGAGCTTCCATCGAATCACGACATAACGGTTGCAGCCCCGGGCCGCGGCGACCATGCGTCGGAGCGGCACTTCCCACCGCCGTTCGATGTACCCCTTTAGGATCAGCCGATGGGCTGGCTTCGGCGGCGGGACCCGCAACTTCTGGCGGTACGCCGCGCCGCGCGCGTGACGCTTGTCGCCTGTCTCGGCTTCTACGTCTGCCGGTACCTGCTGGACGCGCCGGCCATGGCGCCCTACGCGCTGTTCGGGGCGGTCGCGCTGGGTGCGCTGTCGCAGATCCCGGGTACGCCCAAGCGCCGGGCCGGCACTCTTCTCGCCGTACTCCCGGTGGCCTGGATCTTGGTTTCGCTGGGGACGCTGCTGAGCGTCAGCAACGTGGCCGCCGCGGCCGGGATGTTCCTGTTCGGGTTTGTGGTCAGCTATGTCGGGGTGGGCGGGCCGCGGCTCGCCGGGCTCGCCGCCGGCATGCAGCTGCTCTACATCCTGCCGTGCTTCCCGCCCTACGACCCGGGGTCGCTGCGGTCCCGGCTGGCCGGCGTGACCTGCGCGATCGTGTTGTTCGCGGTGGCCGAGGTGACGCTCTGGCCGGACCCGGTGCCGACGCCGTACACCGCGCGGCTGGCCGACGCGATCGACAGTCTGGCCGCCTGCCTGGCCGCGGTGGCCGACTCCTGGGAGCACCAGTCCAAGGACCGGCTGGCCGAACTCCTTCCGGAGGCCACCGATCGGGCCGACGCGCTGCGTCCCTCGCGGCTGCCGCCGCTTCAGCGGCCCGCCTCGGCCGGGCGGCGGGACCGGGCGCTCAGCGCCGCGGCCGGCACCGCCCGCCTGCTGCTCGGCCGGGCCGTCGACCTTTTCTTCACCGAGCAACACGAGGCGGTGACCCTGCCGGCGGCAACCCATTTGGTACGGCGGACCGCCGGCTGTACGGCCTCGGCGGCGGCGTGGCTACGGGGGCAGGGGCCGTTGCCGGACACCGATCAGGTCGCGGCGGCGCTCAGCGACTTCCGGATCGCCCGGATGAACACCGACCCGAGCGGGCTCGCGCCGGAACGGCTGCGGCTGGGTGCGTTGGCTCTGGCGCTGGGGGAGTGGACGAAATCCCTTGTCGTCGCGATCCGGCTGGCGGCCGGCGAGCGCCCGGCCCATGTCGATCCGACGGGACCGTTCTGGTACGCGTACCGAAGCACCCCGAGCCTTTATTGGCACCGCCTGCGGGAAAATCTCACGCCTCGCTCCGTCGCCTTTCAGGGCGCGTTGCGCCTGGCCGCCGCCCTGGCGGTGGCCCGGCTGCTGGCCGGTGAGCTGGATCTGTCGCACGGGTTCTGGGTCCTGCTGACGATCCTGACCGTGCTGCGCACCTCGGCTGCCGAGACCCGATCGGCGCTGCGGCCCGCCCTGGTCGGGACGGTGGCCGGGTCGCTGGTGGCGGCGGTCCTGCTGGTGGTGGGCGTGCATCCGACGGTCTACGCGTTCGTGCTGCCGGTGGTGATGCTTGTCGGGTTCGCGGCCGGGCCGCTGCTCGGGCTGGGCTGGTCGCAGGCACTGTTCACGCTCGTCATCACGCTGGTGTTCGCCCAGGTCACACCGGTCGACTGGCGGCTCGCCGAGGCTCGCGTGCTCGATGTGCTGCTGGGCGCCGGGATCGGCATCCTGGCCGGGCTGTTCGCCTGGCCGCGCGGTGGGGGCGGCGAGCTGCACCGGGCGGCCGGCACGTTCCTGGGCGCGTCGGCCGGGGTGATCCGGGAGACTGTCGCGGTGATGGCCGAGGGCCAGACGCCGGGCGCGGCGTTGCCGCAGGCCCGGCTGGCCGGGCAGCTCGCGGACGCGTCGTTCGCGCTGTACCAGAGCGAACGACACCCCGCGGCCGCGGTGGACTGGCAGGCGACGTTGCTGGCCGGCCACCATGCGGTACGCGGTGCGGAGGCGCTCGTGCGATCCTGCCCGGCCGGCGGGCTGCTGCCGTGCGTGGCCCCGCTGACCGCCGCGGCGGCCGACGTGGCGGGCCGCTACGACCGGGCCGCCGCCGATCTGTCGGCGCACCGGCGCACCGTGGTCGAGCCTTTGCCCGCGGCCGTGGAATGGCCCACTGACCTGGGCCAGGACCTGTACACCATCGCCGACCTGCGGGTCTGGCTGGACGGTCTGCGCGAGGACCTGGGCCGCATCCCCGGGTTGCCGGAGCCGGGCGATGAGCTGCGTGTTCGCGTGTCGCGGGTGGCGGACGGAGCGAGTTGATCGTTTTCTGAAAAACCTGAAATATGCCCGCTTATCAGACATTCTGCCCAGGTGGTGCAGCGAGCGGGGCCCAGCCGGGCCGAGGTCACCCAGGGCGTGGACAAGCGCCTGGAGACCACCCTGCACGCCTACCCCGGCCTGCGCCTGGAGACCGTCCCGGCCCAGTTCCTGCGCACCCCGCCGACCACCTCGGGCATCCGCATCCTGCGCGGCGGCCGCCTGCCGGAGGCCGACGACGAGGTGTTCGAGGTGGTAGCCGAGCTGTGGCGAGACTCCGGCGCACACATCGAGGACGCCGAAGGCCTGGACGGCCGCCTGCTTGTCGCGCAGGACTCAGCCGGCTACGTCATCTCCCTGGTCCGGCACGCGGACGACGACCCGATCCTCACCGTCGCGTCGCCCCCGATCCCGCAGCCGTTCCTGGACCGCGCCCTGGTAGCCGGCCTGTCGGCCGGCTTCGGCGCGGGCTGCCTGGGCCCCTGCATCAGCACGGTGGTGCCGTCCTCGGTCATCCCGGCCCTGTCCGGCGCCCACCTGACCTACTGGGCCTGGGTGCCCCTGTTCCTGCTGGTAGCGGCGGGCAGCCTCTATTTCCCGGAAACCCGCCGCTTCGGCACCGGCCTGATAATCGGCGGCGTCCTGATCGGCCTGCCAATCGTCGCCATGTTCGGTTAGTCCGCGTCGCGGTGGGCTCGGCGGCTGCCGCCGCCCAGCTTCTTGGTGTCTCGTTTCGCCTCGTACATTGCGGCGTCGGCGCCGCGCATCAGGTCGTCGTAGGCGTCGGCGTCGTCGGGGTACAGGGCTATGCCGACGCTGCCGCCGATGCTCACCTCTCCGCCCTCGATGCTGAACGGCTCGCGCAGGCGGTCGACGATCCGGCTGGCCACCCGGGTGGCGATCTCCTCGTCCGGGTCGCGGGTCAGCAGGATCGCGAACTCGTCGCCGCCCAGGCGGGAGACCACGTCGTTGTCGCGTACGGTGCCCAGCAGGCGTTTTGCCACCTGCTGCAGCAGTTCGTCGCCGGCCTGGTGGCCGGCGGTGTCGTTGACCTCTTTGAAACCGTTGAGGTCGAGCAGCATGAGCGCGACCCGGCCGCCGGTCGAGGCCGCCTCGCCGACCGCCTGCTCGGCGCGTTCCAGCAGGTACGAGCGGTTCGGCAGGCCGGTCAGCGAGTCGTGGAAAGCCTGGTGGGACAGCTGCGCCACGTGCGCCTGGGCGGCCTGGCGCATGCCGGCGCTGTCCACGATCAGCGCGCCCTCGACCGAGAGCTGCTCGGCCAGGATGCGGTCGCGGCTGGTCCAGTCACGGGTGTTGCCGGTGTCCCCGCACATGATCATGCCGAGGCAGCCCTGGGCCGACATCATCGGGATCGCGATGTACGACTTGAGGCCCATGGTGCGCACGAAACCGCCGGTCAGCACGGCAGCGTTGGTGCTGTCCGCGACCAGGGCGGGCGTGCCCTGGCTGATCTCCCGCCACACCGGTGAGTTGGTGGCGGCAGTGCCGATCAGGTGCCGGAAGGGGGCGTCGCCGTCGGGCATGCCGACGCTGTGCACGTACCGGATGTTGCCGTCGCCGTCGACCAGGCACAGCACGCCGTAGTCGGTGCGGAACGCCTCGGTGGTGCAGGTGACCAGGGTGCGGCCGGCCGCCTCGACGCTGGTGGCCGCCATGCCCTGCTCGAACAGCCGCCGGATGGTGGTGGAGACGTGCGACAGGAACTGCCGCTGCTTCTCGGCGGCGATGCCCTGCAGGGTGGTGGCGAAGTGCAGGGCCAGCGGGGAGATGGTCTCCGGGCGCAGCACGGCCAGCTCGGTTCCGGTCAGCAGCAGCACGCCGACGGTCTGCCCGCCGATGCGCAGCCGGATCGCCATCCGATCGGCGTCGACCAGCGGCGCGGCGCCGGCCGCCATCCGGAACACCTTGCCGGCGGTGAGCAGGTCCCGGCCGCCGGCCGCGCCGACCCGGGCGGTCGGGTTGAGCAGGCCGGTCTCGGAGTCGAGCTCGAAGACGGTGGCGGCGGTCAGCCCGGCCGCGTTCTGCAGGAACGGCTCGGCCAGGTCGAGCACGTGCTGCACGGACGGGGTGTCCTTGGTCATGAACGCGACGAGGCCCGCGAGGAGGGCGTCCTGCGGGTCGTCGACGGCGCCGGGCGCCCCCGACGATCCGAGCACGGCGCCCACCGGCCGCACACCACTGCTAACGCTCATGGCCTATGAGTCGGCACTTGGCGCTGGCGGTTGAGTGGCCATCGGCACAGGGCCGGTCGCAGTTCGGTTGCGCCTTCCCTACCGCCTGCCGGAGGCGTTGCCCCCTTGGACATAGATCACCGTGAAACCTTGACGAAACCTGAGCGCTGTTGTTGAGCTGTGTTGGCTCATGGTGAAACACGAGCGCACTCTTCCGCTCCGAAGGGAAAACGCGCGTGACAAAACATGTCCGGGGCCGGTGGCTGCTGGCCGCCGCGTCCGCCTCCGCCCTCCTCCTGACCTTGTCGGCCCCCGCGTCGAGCGCTCCCGGCGTTCTTGACCAGCCCGACACCCCCGCCCTGACCTCCGAGGTGCAGGCCGACGCCACCGCCTGGCACGCCGGCATCCCGCCGCTGGCCACCCCCTGGACCAACAAGGTCGGGCCGAACAACGCCCTGCCCGAATACCCGCGCCCGCAGCTGACCCGGGACCGCTGGCAGAACCTCAACGGCGTCTGGGAGTTCGCCAAGGCCGCCGTCGGCGAGGCGGTGCCGGCCGGTAAGGCGCTGGGCGAGCGCGTCCTCGTCCCGTACCCCATCGAATCTGCCCTTTCCGGCATTCAGCGCCACGAAGACCGCATGTGGTACCGCCGGACCTTCACCGTCCCGGCCGGCTGGAAGGTCGGCACCGCCAACCGGCTGCAGCTGCACTTCGGGGCGGTCGACTACGACGCCAAGGTGTTCGTCAACGGCGTCCAGGTCACCACCCACCGGGGCGGCTACGACGGGTTCGACGTCGACGTCACCGACGCGCTCACCACCGGGCCACAGGAGCTGATCGTCTGGGCCGAGGACCTCACCGACGCCACCGGCCAGCCGATCGGCAAGCAGCGCCGCACCAGCGACCGCGGCATCTTCTACCAGGGCAGTTCCGGCATCTGGCGGACGGTCTGGATGGAGCCGACGCCGGCCGCCTCGATCACCTCGCTGACCGTGACGCCCTCGGTCTCCGAGGCCAACGTCAAGATCAAGGTCAACACTTCGGGGGGTACGGGTCTCAGCACGCGTGTTTCCGTGAAGGGTGGCGGCTCTGTCTCCGGGGCGGCGGACACCGTCTTGACGCTGCCCATGCCCCGTGCCCGCCTCTGGTCGCCGGACAACCCGTACCTCTATGACCTGTCTGTTTCTTTGATCTCCGGGGGTAAGGCCGTCGACTCGGTCGGGTCGTACTTCGGGATGCGCGAGGTCGGCACCGCGGCCGGCGCCGACGGGAAGCTCCGGATCACCCTGAACGGGAAGATCCTGTTCAACCAGGCCAACCTTGACCAGGGGTTCTGGCCGGACGGGCTGAACACCGCGCCCACCGACGCGGCGCTGCGCTGGGACCTCGAGCAGGACAAGGCGATGGGCTTCAACGCGGTGCGCAAGCACATCAAGGTCGAGCCGGACCGCTGGTACTACTGGGCCGACAAGCTCGGGCTGCTGGTCTGGCAGGACATGCCGGCCGCCAACACCGGGCCGATCCCGGCCGAGTGGCGGCCGCAGTTCGAGTCCGAGCTGCACGAGATGGTCCGCGAACACCAGTCCTGGACGTCGATCATCGCCTGGGTGCCGTTCAACGAGGGCTGGGGCGAGTGGAGCCGGGAGGACACCGGGCGGATCGCTACCGCGGTCAAGGCGCAGGACCCGTCTCGGCTGGTCAACGCGCACAGCGGCGTCAACTGCTGCAACTCGCACGGTGACTCCGGCGCGGGGGACGTGATCGACTTCCACCAGTACCTCGGTCCGGCCACCCCGGCGCCCTCGTCGACGCGCGTCGCTATCGATGGTGAGCACGGTGGGTTCGGGCTCAAGACGTCCAACCACATGTGGTTCGGGGACGGTCAGGCGTACGAGATGGAGCCTGATTCTTCGGTTTTGACCGCCAAGTACGTGGCCAATCAGGAGGCGGTGATCACCTCGGCCAAGTACTGCGGGATCAGCGCCGCGATCTACACCCAGATCACCGACGTCGAGGGGGAGTTGAACGGGTTCTTCACCTACGACCGGCAGCTCGCCAAGATGGATCTGCGGCAGGTGCGGGCGATCAACAAGAAGATCATCGCGTCGGCCGACGGGTCCGGGGCGAACGTGCCGCAGCCGCCGGCCGGCACTCCGGGGTTGACCGGGATCGCGTTCTGGCCGCTCGATGGCTCGTATGGATCTTTGACGCCGGTTAACGGACCTTCGTTTGTCGAGGGACATTCCGGGCAGGGCGTCTCGTTTGACGGGGCTCAGTTCTTGGATGCCGGTAAGCCGGTACTCGACACCGCCTCCGACTATTCCGCGGCGGCCTGGGTGAAGCTCGACAAGGCGGACGGCGCCTTCCAGACTGTGATCAGCCAGGACGGGCCGTCGAACAGCGACTTCTTCCTGCAGTACTCCGGCGCCGACCAGAAGTTCGCGATGAGCTTCGCCGGCGTGCGGGCGCTCGCCGGGTTCAAGCCGGAGGTCGGCAAGTGGTACCACCTGGTCGGGGTGCGTGACACCGTCAAGGGCGAGCTGCGGCTCTACGTCGACGGGGCGCTGGCCGGCACGGCCGGCGCGTGCACGCCGCAGGCGGCGCCGACCGGCAACACGGTGATCGGGCGCGGCAAGTACGGCGGCAACTCGGTCGACTACCTCGACGGGGTCGTCGACCAGGTGCACCTGTACGACCGTGCGCTGTCCGCCACGGAGATCCAGCAGCTGTTCGTTTCCGGCAGCTAGGTTTCGATGGAGCGGGGTCGACGCATCGACCCCGCTCCATGCTGGACGATCTACGACAGATCCGGGTGTTTGTGCTGCTCACGGGCTTACTTTGACGGCATGACGGAACTGCGCATCTCGACGTTCAACCTCGAGAACTTCGACGAGACTCCGGATCTCGCCGACCGGATCGTCCTCATGCGGCCGCAGATCCAGCGCCTGCGCGCCGACATCGCCCTCTTCCAGGAAGTGCACGGCCAGGAACGGCCCGGCCAGCCGCGCGCCCTGCACGCCCTGCGCGCTCTGCTCTCCGGTACGGCGCTCGAGGGCGCCGAGCTGGTCAGCACCAAACCGAAGGACGACGGCGTCTACAACGAGCGCAACCTGGTCGTCGCCACCCACCTGCCGGTGCTCTCGCGCCAGCAGCTGCGCAACGAGCTGGTCGCCGCGCCCACCTACCGCCGGCTCACCGCCGTCCCGCCCGACCAGTTCGCCATCGAGATCGGCGTCGAACGACCCATCCTGCACGTCGAACTCAACGTCAGCGGCCGCCCGCTGCACGTGATCAACGTGCACCTCAAGTCGAAACTGCCCACCGACATCCCCGGCCAGATGGTCGATACCTTCACCTGGCGCAGCGCCGACTCGTGGGCCGAGGGCGCCTTCATCTCCTCGATGAAACGGATGGGCCAGGCTCTGGAGGTACGCCGCCTGGTCGACCAGATCCTCGACCACGATCCGGACGCCCGCATCGTCGTCGGCGGCGACTTCAACGCCACCCCCGAGGAGATCCCGGTGCTGGCCATCCGCGGCCAGGTCGAGGACACCGGCAACGGCGGCCTGTCCGGCCGGGTGCTGGTCCCGATCGAGCAGACCATCCCGTCATCGAGCCGCTACACCCTGTTCCACCAGGGCCAGGGCAACATGCTCGACCACATGCTGGTAACCCGCAACCTGCTCGCCTTCTACCGAGGCTCCGAGATCCACAACGAGCTCCTCCACGACGAGTCCCAGTCCTTCGCCACCGACCGAAAGTTCCCCGAGTCCGACCACGCCCCCGTGGTAGCCACCTTCGACCTGTCCTGACGTACGTCCCGGGCCGCAGCCGCCCGGACCCTGCCGTTCCTGCTCCTGGCGATCCCGGTCGGCCTGCTCGCCGACCGGGTGTCCCGGCGCAGGCTGCTGCTGGCCGCGCTGCTGTTGTTCGTGGTGCGCACTCTCGATCTCGGTGCCGCGGTCTTCGGCCTCGCGGTGGCCGCCACCGGCGGCGGGTTCCTGGCCGGCGCGTTGGTCGGCCCCGGCTTGGCCCGCCGCTTCGGCACCGGCCGGGTGCTGGTCGCCGCGTCCCTGGTCGGCGCGGCCGGAATCAGCCTCGTCGCGCTGGCAGCTCCGGCCGCCCGGCTGGGTGGTGTCGCCTTCGTGGTGGCTGGGTCGGTGCTGGCCGGCGCCGGGAGTGGTGATCGTGGTGGCCGCCCTGGTCTCGGCGACCGCAACGATCTTCCTGATCGACGCGGATGTGGATCCCGGCGTTGGGCGATCTTGAGATTGGGGCGGTGGGGCGGAAGGATCTATTCATGGCGGACACTGTTCTGGTTACCGGTGGCAGTGGGTTTGTCGGGAGCCATCTGGTGCGGCAGCTTCTCGGTGACGGGTATGCGGTGCGGGCCACCGTGCGGGATCCCGGCGATCCGGTCAAGACAGCGCCGCTGCGGCGACTGGGTGATGAGTTTCCGGGGCGGCTCGAATTGTTTCGGGCCGATCTGCTGCAACCGGGGTCGTTCGACGACGCGGTGGCCGGGTGCCGGGTGGTCTTTCACGTGGCGTCGCCGTTCCTGATGCCGGAGAAGATCTCCGACGGGCGCAACCAGGTGCTCGAGCCGGCGCTGCAGGGCACTCGGAACGTTCTAGAAGCCTTGGCGAAGAGTTCTAGCGTCGAGCGGCTGGTGCTCACGTCTACGGTCGGGGCGATCTTCGGCGACTACGTCGACGTGGAGCAGATGGCTGGCCGGACTCTTTCAGAACGCTACTTCAACACTTCTAGCACTCTGGCCAACAACCCCTATCACTTTGCCAAGGTGCAGGCGGAGCAGGAAGCCTGGCGGCTGGTGGGTGCGCAGGACCGGTTCGACATGGTGGTGCTCAACCCGGGGCTGATTCTCGGGCCGTCGTTCACGCCGGCGTCCGACTCGGGCAGCCTCTTCCTGATGAACGAGCTGATGAGCGGCTACTTCTTCTACGGCGCGGCCAACTTCAGCTTCACCCTCGTCGACGTGCGGGACGTGGCGCTCGCCCACGTGCGGGCGGCCGCGCTGCCCTCGGCGAGCGGGCGCTACATCCTGGCCCGGCCGGAGATGGTGTCGTTCCAGGAGATGGGCACCATCATCCGGGACCGCTACCCACGCCACCTCCGGCTGCCGCGCCACCAGGTGCCGGACTGGGCCGTGCGGGTGCTCGGGCCGCGGTTCGGGCTGACCCCGGACTACATCCGTAAGCACCTCGGCATCCGGTTCCCGGTCGACAACCACCGCAGCGTCGACGAGCTGGGCCTGACCTACCGGCCGGCCGCGGAGACCGTGCTGGATCATTACGAGTCGTGGCGCTCGCACCGGGCAGCACGGCGATCGGCCAGCCGGTGAACGGCGAAGTGCGTGAGCGGCGAAATCAGCGAGTGGGGGAGCGGGCATGACCGAGCGGGAGACGCTGACCTGGGACGACTTCGGGCGTGCCGGGCGGGATCTGGCGCAGCAGGTCGCCGATGACGGCTATCGGCCCGACCTGATCCTGGCCATCGCCCGGGGCGGGCTGCTTCCGGCGGGGGCGGTCAGCTATGCCCTCGACGTCAAGAATCTGCATCTCGTGAACGTGGAGTTCTATACCGGTGTCGACGAGCGGCTGGATCTGCCGGTAATGCTTCCGCCGGTGCCACAGACCGTGGACCTCTCCGGCGCCACCGTGCTCATCGTCGACGACGTCGCCGACACCGGAGCCACCCTCAAGCTGGTCCGGGATTATTGCGAGGGGCACGTGGCCGAGGCGCGCTGCGCGGTCATCTACGAGAAGCCGCAGTCGATCGTGCAGTGCGAGTACGTCTGGTCGCGCACCGACAAGTGGATCAATTTCCCCTGGTCGAGCCAGCCGCCGGTGACCCCGGCGTAGACCGGCGACCCAGGCCTTGATCCGCCGGGCCGGTGGCGGGGGACGGCCTTGCGTTGCAGCCAGGCCGGGCCCCGCGGCGGGACGCCGCCGGTGCGGTTGGGGGCGGGGAAGACCGTACCGTCAGAGGATTTTGGCCTGTTCGGTTTGGCGTCTGGCCTCGGCTACGTCGGCCATCAGGTCGTCCCAGACCTCGTCGGGGCGGAACGGCGGCAGCGGCATTCGTGGGGCGATGCGGGCATTCGCGTATTCCCACCAGGCGGCGGCGCGGACCGGCCAGAGGCCGACGCGGATCGCGCCGGCCAGGAAGCAGCGGTGCGCGAGCAGGGTCGCGGCCAGCATGTCCGGCTCGAGTTGCTCCTCGTCCATCGCTTTACCGAAGGCGCGGACGTCGCGGTGCATCTCGGAATATGAGATCAGGCTGGGCATCGCGGGGACCCGCAGTTCGGCGCCCTCGGCGAGTACCGCGTCGGCGTAGACCGGGGTGAAGACGAAGTCGTCGTCGGTGACGATCAGCGGAATGATCTCGCGGTGGCGCTGGATGTCCAGCTGGATCGCGGGGGCACCGGTCGGCACGAAGACCGCGGCCGCCTCGGTCACGTCGTCCGGTTCCAGGACAGCGGTGTCGCCCAGGGCCGGCTGGTGGATGTTGACGGCGCCGCGACGGACTTTCACCTTGGCGGTGGCTATCTCTTCCAGCGCCTCGAGCAGTTCGAAAATCCGCATGCGCCCGTTATACGACACCCGGGCCAGAGGTCTACAACTCTGGTGACCCGGCTCCCACCTGGGAGGGCAAACAAATGTTTCCGAGGAGTATCTGAGTGATTGCGGTGGGAGCGCTCCCATGTAATGCTGTGCGAACAGCCGGGAGCGATGCCCCTCGATACGCGAACGGCTGATCCCCCTGGCGCCAGGGCGCGCCATCGCATGTCTCGAGGAGCCACCACATGAGACCTGTCCTCATCCGCGGACTGACCGCGGCCGCCGCGGCCTCACTGGTCGCTGGTGTCGGCATCTTTGCCGCTACCAGCGCAAGTGCGGCCGCAGGTTGCCGTGTCGACTACTCGGTGAACCAGTGGTCCACTGGTTTCACCGCGAACGTGACCGTCACCAACCTGGGCGACCCGATCTCGAACGGCTGGAACGTTACCTGGGCCTTCCCGGGCAACCAACAGGTCACGCAGGGCTGGAGTGCCACCATCACCCAGTCCGGTGCGAACGTTACGGCGACCAACCCGTCCTGGTCGACGTCGCTCGGCACCAACGCCACCGCCAACTTCGGTTTCAACGCGAACTACTCCGGCACGAACACCGCGCCGTCGTCGTTCAAGCTGAACGGTACGGCCTGCACCGGAAGCGTCCCGACCACGACGCCGACGACCACGCCGACCACCACCCCGACGACGACGCCCACCACGTCGCCGACGACGTCGCCGACCACCGGCCCGACCGGTAACCCGGGCGCCAAGGTCGACAACCCGTACTCGGGTGCCAAGGGCTACGTGAACCCGGAGTGGAAGGCCAAGGCCGACGCCGAGACTGGCGGCAGCCGCGTCTCGAACAACCCGACCGCCGTCTGGCTGGACCGGATCGCCGCGATCGCCGGCACCACCGACAGCAGCTCGAACGGTGCGATGGGTCTGCGTGCCCACCTGGACGCCGCGCTCGCGCAGAACGCCGGCTACATCCAGCTGGTCATCTACAACTTGCCGGGCCGCGACTGTGCCGCCCTCGCCTCCAACGGTGAGCTGGGCGTCAACGACCTGCCCCGCTACAAGACCGAGTACATCGACCCGATCGCCGCGATCGAGGCCGACGCCAAGTACGCGTCGCTCCGCATCATCAACGTGATCGAGATCGACTCGCTGCCGAACCTCGTCACCAACACCTCCGGCCAGGCCGGCGGCACGGCGACGTGCGACACGATGAAGGCCAACGGCGGGTACGTGCAGGGTGTCGGTTACGCCCTGAACAAGCTCGGCGCGCTCGCGAACTCGTACAACTACGTGGACGCCGCGCACCACGGCTGGATCGGCTGGGACTCGAACTTCGGCCCGACCGCGGACATCATGCTGCAGGCCGCGCAGGCTTCCGGCAGCGTCAACAACGTCACCGGCTTCATCACCAACACGGCCAACTACTCGGCCCTGCAGGAGCCGTGGGTCCAGCCCACCACCACGGTCGGCGGCACCAGCGTCCGGCAGTCCAAGTGGGTCGACTGGAACCAGTACACCGACGAGCTGACCTTCGCCCAGGCGTTCCGGACGAAGCTGGTCTCGATCGGCTTCAACTCCAACATCGGCATGCTGATCGACACCTCCCGCAACGGCTGGGGCGGTTCGGCCCGGCCGACCGCGGCGAGCACCTCGACCGTCGTGGACACCTACGTCAACGCGTCGCGGATCGACCGCCGCATCCACGCCGGTAACTGGTGCAACCAGTCCGGTGCGGGCCTCGGCGAGCGTCCCAAGGCCGCTCCGGCCGCCGGCATCGACGCGTACGTCTGGGTCAAGCCCCCGGGTGAGTCGGACGGCTCCTCCTCGCTGATCCCGAACGACGAGGGCAAGGGCTTCGACCGGATGTGCGACCCGACCTACACCGGCAATGCCCGCAACGGCAACAGCCTGTCGGGTGCGCTCCCGAACGCCCCGATCTCCGGTGCCTGGTTCTCGGCCCAGTTCCAGCAGCTGATGGCCAACGCCTACCCGGCGCTCTAAGTAAGCGTTACCCGCCCCCATAAACGCCGGGCCCCGCTCTCTTCCCACGAGGAGCGGGGCCTGGTGTTTCTCTTTTCACATCAAATCAAGATCAAAGACCCAGCCTGGGTACGCCGTGACCGGCGAGCCGTGGCAACGCGACACCCCGCCCGGTTACCGCCAACAGAAGCGCTTCCATCGGGCCGCTCACCTCCGGTCCCGTGCCGAACGACCAGTCGACATCGGTGGCGGCGAGTCTCACGCCCTTCGCCCGGCGGGCCGCGGGGAGTGGCGGCGGGATCCGCATGGTCAGCATCCGGGTCGCGGCGACGGCCGCGGCCGCGGGCGGCATGACCAGCTCGCGACCGAGCGGGACGGCGATGTCCTGGCCGTGCACCAGGATGTCGGTGAGCGTCTCCAGGTAGGTCACGCCGAGCGTGTGCCGCCGGGAGCCGGCCATGCCGCGGAGCTCGGCGACGAGCTGCCCGGTCGGCATTCGTGCCTTCCGGCGGGCGGCGTGCGCGATCGTCCGGTCCATGCTGCCGCGCCAGCTCAGCATCATCGCGCCGAGATCGCGGAGCCCGAGTTGCTGCAGCGTCAGGTGGGCGGCCACGTCCCGCACCGTCCAGCCGGCGCAGAGCGACGGCACCTGCCACTCGTCGGCGGACAGGTCGTCCAGGATGGCCGCCAAGGCCAGTCGCTGAGCGTCGATCGCTTGCCAGATCTCGTCGCGGCTCATCGCGCCACCAGGCTTTCGATCAAGGTGCGGATCTGCCCGGACGGGTCGAACGCCGGCGCCGGGTTGGCCAGCTCGTGCAGGACGATGCCGGTCCAGTGGTTCATGATGACCGGGCCGTCCCGGTCGGGGTCGGCTGAGCCGGCCAGCAGCAGCCAGGCCCGGAACCAGGCGTTGACGCCGGCGCCGGTGGAGCCGAGCTTCTGGCGCAGCTCGGGCCGGATGCCGGCCTCGACCAGGATCGCGTAGCGGGTCAGGGTCAGCGCCCGCCCCGGCCCGGTCGCGTGCCGGGCGAACCGCACGAGTGCCTGCGTCAATTCCTCGGCGGATCGCGGCGGCCCGCTGCCGAACATCTCCTCGGCGTCGGCCCGCTCCCGCTCGGCGAAACGCTCGACGATCGCGTCGAGTAGGGCGTCGCGGGTGCGGAACAGGTTGGACGCGGAGCCGGCCGGCAGGCCGGCGGCGGCGTCGATCGCGCGGTGGGTGAGCGCGTGCAGGCCGCGCTCGCCGATGATCTGGACGCCGGCGTCGAGCAGGGTGTCCCGGCGGCTCGTCATGCCGTCAAACTACCATCGTAGTTAGATTCACTACAGAGGTAGTGCTGCTAGCATAGTGAGCATGGCTCATTATGATGATGACTCATATAACGCGGCGCTCGATCGGCTGCTCCTGCTGACCGTGATGCTCAACGACGACATGCACCGCGGGCTGGCCACCGACGGGCTCACCCCGTCGCGCACGTCGCTGCTCTGGACCCTGCGCCGCATCGGGCCCTGCTCCCAGAAGGCGATCGCGGCCGCCATGCAGATCAGCCCCCGGACGGTGACTGGCCTGGTCGACGGGCTGGTCGCCACGGGCTTCGTCACCCGTGAACCCGACCCGGCCGACCGCCGCGCCGTGCTCGTCACGTTCACCGCGAAGGGCACCGCCGCGGTCGACTCGCTGATCGCCCAGCAGCGCGAGTTCAGCCGGCAGCTGTTCGCCGCGATGCCGCCCGAGAGGTTCGCGGGCCTGGTCGCCGGGCTCGACGACGTGCTGGGCACCCTGCACGCACTCGGCCTGAGGAGCCCGTTCTGATGCGCATCGTCAAGTTCGTCATCATGTACGAGGTCCGCCTGTGGATCGCCCTGTTCCGCTGGGTGTTCCGCCGCCCGGTGACGCTGCCGCCCGGCACCGTCCCGTTCCAGTACTCCGGCGCGGTCACCATGATCCTGGCCGTGCTGCTGATCGTGTCGGCCATCGAGATCCCGATCCTGCACCTCATGCTGCCGTGGGCGACCGTCCGGGCCATCTCGCTGTTCGTCGGCTGCTACGGGCTGTTCTGGATGGTCGGCCTCGCCGCCACCATGCGCGTCTACCCGCACCTGGTCGGGCCGGCCGGCCTGCGCATCCGCAACAGCATCACCCTCGACCTGCCGGTGGCCTGGACCGACGTCGAATCGGTGCGGGTCCGGCCCCGGTCGCTGCCGCCGGGTGGGCAGACCCAGGTCGAGGACGGCGTGCTGTCGCTCGGCATGGCCAGCGGCACCACGGTCGACGTGGTGCTGGCCCGGCCGCTGGTGGTGCCGGTGAAGAAGACCCGCGGCGAGCCGGTCACCCAGATCCGGTTCCACGCCGACGACGCCGACGGGCTGGTTGCGGCGGCCCGGGCCTTCCTGCACACCGAAGTGAGCTAAGAAGAGCGGGTGGACATTCAGAAGGTGGCCTGGACGGCCGCCGGGCATCGGCTCACCGCGGCGGCCGGCAGCGTCGTCGGCAATCACTACGACGACAACTACGACGTCGTACACCTGGATCCTGGCCGTCCGCTGGCGGTCCTGGCCGACGGCATGGGCGCCGGCCCCGGAAGTGCCGCCGCCGGGCGGACGTCGGTCGACGTCTTCGCCGGCGCCGAGTTGGCTCCCGCACCTGCCGCGCTGCGGCAGGCGGTCGCTTCCGCCCAGGCCGAGGTACGCCGAGCAGCAAGCACCCTGGACGAGCTGACCGGCTGCACCCTGACCGCGTTCGTCGCGCTCGCGGCCGAGGAGTCGGCGTGGATCGTGCAGATCGGCGACTCCCGCGCCTACCGGCTCCGCGAGAGCCTTCTAGAACTCCTGACCGTCGACCACACCATCGCCTGGCTCGGTCTTCTCCATGGCTGGTTCACCGCCGACTCCGATGAGGCCAAGGTCGCGCGGTACCGCCTGACTCGCTACCTCGGGCACCCGTCGGTCCCGGAACCCGACATCCTGAATGTCAGCCTGCTGGCCGGCGACGTCTATCTGCTGTGCACGGACGGCGTCGCCGACCAGCTCAGCTACGAGCGCCTGAGCCAGCTGCTCGGCACCGAACCCGACCCGGCCGCGGCCGTCCACCGCATGCTGGCCGACACCCTGGAAGCGGGCGGCGCCGACAACGCCACCGCCGTCGTGATCCGGGTGGAGCAGACGATCTAGTCCTTGGCGGCGAAGTTGCCGTAGATGTGGATGCGCTTGCGTTCCACCGACGTCGCGTACGCCTCGTAGGTGTCGTCGGCGGCGTTGCGGTCGCCGCCGGACCACTTCGCGGTGAGCTTGTACTCGCCGGCGGTCAGCGTGGCGCCGGCCCTCAGTGTGAAGCGGTAGAGCAGGGCGTCGGCCTGCTTGGTCACCGTGGCGGTCACCGTGTCGGCCGAGGACTCGAAGCCCAGCGAGGACAGGCCGGGGGTCTGGGTCACCCGCACGGTCAGGTCGAGCTCGGTCAGGTCGGCGCCGGCCCGCAGGGTCACCACGCTGTCGCCGGAGTCCTCGATCGAGCCGTCCGACCAGAGGGTGCCCTTCTCGACCTGGGTGTCGCCGGGATGCCCGCGCACCAGGCTGGCCGACGGGGCGGGGGCCGAGGCCGGGCCGGTCGAGTCGGTGGGTTCGGCCGAGCGGGGGCGGCTGGTCACCTCGCGGCTCGGCTGGGCGGTCGCGGTGGCCACCACGCTCGGGACCGGCGTGGGGGTCGCGGTCGCCGCCGGGGGAGCGGCCGGTGTCGGGTCGTGCGAGTCGGCCAGCGCCCACTTGCCCACGCCGCCGATGCCCAGCACCGTCGCCACCGCCAGGGCCGAGCCGGCCAGCCGGGCCACCCGGGCGCGTGGCCGGGTGGCCTCCGCCCGGTTGGCGGCGATGCGGTTGAGCATCGCCGTGCGGTCGGGGTGGCGGCTGTCGAGAGCCTGGCGCATCTCGTCGCGGAGGAAATCCTCATGCTGGGTGTCACCGTGCTGAGAATTCACCGGGCCACCTCCCATCCGTCGAGGGTGTCCGGCAGGCGGGTGTCCTGCAGCAGATCGGCCAACTGTTTCGCGCCGCGGGAGGTCTGGCTCTTCACGGCACCGACCGAGATGCCGAGGATCTCGGCGACCTCCTGCTCGGGCAGGTCGAACGCGTAGCGCAGCACCACGCAGGTGCGCCGCCGGTAGGGCAGGCGCTTCAGCGCGGTGCGGACGTCGAGCACCGCCGGCACGTCGGGGGTTCGCTCGCGGTCGTTGCCCCAGCCGAGCAGCTGCAGGCCGCGGCGGGCGCGGCCCTGCCGGCGGATCCAGTTGCGGGTGAGGTTGGCGACGATGCCGCGCGCGTATGCCGCCGGGTCGCCGGCCGCGTTGACCCGGTCCCAGTGCTTCCAGACCTCGGTGAGTGCGTCGGCGGCCAGGTCGTCGGCGGCCGAGGAATCGCCGCTGAGCAGGTAGGCCAGGCCGGACAGCTCCTTGTGGTGCCGCTCGAAGAACGCGTGGAAGGCCTGGTCGCGCACGTTTCCAGCCTCCCTTTCAGCGTATCGATCAGCCCGACGACGATAGCGTGTCGAGCAGGTCGTCGGCGACGGCCTGAGCCGGTTCCCGGAATGCGGCCTCCCGATCGCGGAACACCTTCTGCGCGGGACCGGCCGGCCAGTCGGCGGGCAGGTGCTCGACCGGCAGCCGGGGGTCGCGCCGGATCGCGTCGAGCCACTCGGCGATCAGCGTGAGCCGGGCCGCGAGGGGGTCACCCGGCATCTCGGCCTGGTCCCACCGGGCCAGGAACTCTTCGTAGCGGGCGGCCAACTCGGGCAGGTCGTAGGCGTCGGCGATCAGGGCGCCCAGGTCGGTGGTGGCGTCGGCCCGCGCGTCCCGGAACACCCGGGCGTGCGCGGCCAGGCCCAGCTCGGCCACGATCTGCTGGGCCGGCACGTCGCCGGGGGCGATCCACAGGCCGCCCTGCACCGGACCGAAACCCGACCAGGCCAGCCGGGAGCGCAGGTCGTGCCGCTCGCGCTGCATCGACTCGGGCAGCGAGAAGCTCAGCAGCGTCCAGGTGCCGTCCCAGCGGTCGTTGACCGCGCCGTCCTGCCAGATGCGGGCCCGGCCGTCGTGCAGGATCGCGGTCGAGCGCTCGGTCAGCCCGAAATACATCTTCCGGCCGACCGGGCGGCGTTGCAGCAGGTCACGGCCGACCATCCGGCTCAGGGTGGAGCGGGTGGCGTGGGTCGAGACGCCGGCCCGGCCGAGCACCTCGATGATGCTGCCGGCGCTCAGGCTCGCGCCCCGGTCGAGCGCGTACGTGCCGAAGAGCATCAGCATCAGGGTCTGCGGTTGCATGCCCCAATGTTAGGCACATTCTTGACGGCCGTGAAGCGGGCGCCTAACTTCAGAAACGTGGACGACATCGAACTGACCGGCAAAGTAGCCGTCGTGACCGGTAGCGGCAGAGGGCTCGGTCTCGCGTACGCCAAGGCCCTCGCCGAGGCCGGCGCCAAAGTGGTAGTGAACGACGTGGATGCGGCGGCGGTAGCCGCCGCGGTGAAGGAGATCGGCCCGGCGGCGTTCGGGGTGACCGCCGCGATCGGCGACACCGCCAGTGCGGACGCCCTGGTCGCGGCCGCGGTCGAGCAGTTCGGGCGGCTCGACGTGCTGGTCACCAACGCCGGCATCCTGCGCGACCGGGTGCTCTGGAAGATGAGCGACGACGACTTCGACGAGGTCGTCCGGGTGCACCTGCGCGGCACCTTTACCTGCGCCCGGGCCGCCGCGGTGCGGATGCGCGAGCAGGGCGAGGGCGGCCGGATCATCCTGATCTCGTCGCCGGCCGGGCAGCGCGGCAACTTCGGCCAGACCAACTACGCGGCGGCCAAGGCCGGCATCGCGGCGATGGCCCGCACCTGGGCGCTCGAGCTCGCCCGCAACGGCATCACGGTCAACGCCGTGGTCCCGGTGGCGGCAACCGCGATGACCCGGACCATCCCGGCCTTCGCGCCGGTGATCGACGAGGCCGAGCGCACCGGCCAGCCGTACCCGGACTGGCTGCGCCGCGACGAGGGCCTGGGCACCGTCGAGGACGTCACCGGCCTGATCGTCTTCCTCGCCTCGGCGGCCGCCAAGGACATCACCGGGCAGGCCATCGGGATCGGCGGGGACCGGCTCGCCCTCTGGGCGCACCCGTCGGAGAAGGCCGTCGCCTTCGCCGACGGCGGCTGGACCGCGGCGGCAATCGCTGCGTCCTTCGCTTCCGGCGTGGGCGCAGACCTTGAGACGTACGGGATCCCCGCCCCGAAACCGCCGACGGCATGACGATGGACCTCGACTCGCTCGTCGCCATCGACGTGCACACGCACGCCGAGGTGGGCGCCGACGGGCAGAGCTCGCTGAGCCCGGCGCTGATGGCGGCCTCGGAGGCGTACTTCAAGGCGCAGGGGCACCGGCAGCCGACGATCGACGAGATGGCCGAGTACTACCGGTCGCGGTCGATGGCGGCGGTCGTGTTCACGGTCGACGCCGAGCACCTGACCGGGCACCCGGCGATCTCCAACTACGAGGTCGCCTCCTCGTGCGCCGCGCATCCGGACGTGCTGATCCCGTTCGCCAGCATCGACCCGCACAAGGGGCGTGCCGGAGTGCGGGAGGCGCGCCGGCTGGTCACCGAGTTCGGGGTGCGGGGCTTCAAGTTCCACCCCTCGCTGCAGGGGTTCTCGCCGGACGACCCGATGGCCTACCCGCTCTACGAGGTGATCGAGGAACTCGGGGTGCCGGCGCTGTTCCACACCGGGCAGACCGGGATCGGGGCCGGGGTGCCCGGTGGTGGCGGGATCCGGCTGCGCTACTCCAACCCGATGCTTGTCGACGGCGTGGCGGTGGACTTCCCGGAACTGCGGATCATCCTGGCCCACCCGTCGTTTCCCTGGCAGGACGAGGCCCTCGCGGTCGCGACCCACAAGCCGTACGTCTACATCGACCTCTCCGGGTGGTCGCCCAAGTACTTCCCGCCGCAGCTGGTTCGGTACGCCAACACGCTGCTGCAGGACAAGGTGCTGTTCGGGTCGGACTATCCGGTGCTGACCCCGGATCGCTGGCTGGCCGATTTCGACAAGCTCGAGATCAAGCCGGCCGTCCGTCCCAAGATCCTCAAAGAGAACGCGGCCCGGTTGCTGGGCCTCTTTTCTTCTACGTCGTCTGCTATGTCGTCTGCCAAGGAGTCCGCATGATCACTGTTAACGGCCTCGACGAGCTCAAGGCGCTCGCCGGCAAGGACCTCGGCCACAGCTCGTGGCTGGAGGTCACCCAGGAGCGGGTCAACACGTTCGCCGACGCCACCGGCGACCACCAGTGGATCCACGTCGACGTCGAGCGGGCCGCGGCCGGTCCGTTCGGTGGGCCGATCGCCCACGGGTACCTGACGTTGTCGCTGCTCATTCCGCTGTTCGGCGAGATCCTCAAGATCGAGGGGATCAAGATGGGCATCAACTACGGGCTGGACAAGGTGCGCTTCCCCAACCCGGTGAAGGTCGGCTCGAAGATCCGGCTCGGCGCCAAGGTGGTGTCGGTCGACGACGTTCCCGGTGGCACGCAGTCGCTGTTCGACTTCACCGTCGAGATCGACGGCGTGGACAAGCCGGCGTGTGTGGCGCGCGCGGTCTACCGGCAGTACGCCTGAGCCCGATGTCTGAGATCGGAGGGCGTAACGCCGGATTAGGGAGCTGGCCGGAACGGCGGGCAGCCATCTCGCCCGGGCGGACCGCGCTGGTCTTCGGCGATCGTTCGTTCTCGTACGCGGAGCTGTACGAGCGGATCTCCCGGCTCGCCTCGCAACTGCGGGCCGCCGGGGTGACGTCGGGGGACCGGGTCGCCTATCTCGGGCCCAATCACCCGGCGTTCGTGGAGACGATGTTCGCCACGTACGTCGTCGGCGGGGTGTTCGTGCCACTGAACTTCCGGCTCACCGCGCCCGAGATCGACTATCAGTTGCAGAACAGTGGCGCCCGAGTTCTGATCTACGGGCCGGAGTGTTCTGCAACTGTTTCGGAGTCGACGCAGGTTGCGTCGTTGCTGCGTTCGGTATCGCTCACGGCGTACGAGCAATGGCTTGTCCTCGGTGAGGCGCAAGTGGCCGCAGCGAGCGTGAGTCTCGACTCGCCCGCCTGCATTCTCTATACGTCGGGGACGACGGGCCGGCCCAAGGGGGCGGTGCTCACCCACGGCAACGTCATCTGGAACTGCTACAACCTGCTGGTCGGGGTGGATGTCGCCGGGGACGAGGTGACGCTGATCAGCGCGCCGCTGTTCCATGTGGCGGCGTTGAATCAGTGTCTGCTGCCGACGTTCCTCAAGGGCGGCAGCTCGGTGATCATGCCGTCGTGGGGGACCGACGAGTGCTTCGACATGATCGCCCGGCATCGGGTGACCTGGATGTTCGGGGTGACCACGATGTACGCCGGGCTGGCCCAGTCGCCGCTCTGGGACTCCGCCGACCTTTCGTCGGTGCGCAACCTGATCGTCGGCGGCGCCTCGATCCCGCCGGAACTTATCCGCACCTATCTGTCCCGCGGGCTCACGTTCTGTCAGGGCTACGGGATGACCGAGACCGCCCCGGGGGCGACGTTCCTCGAGGCGCCGGAGAGCGCCGATCATGTCGGGTCGGCGGGGGTGCCGGTGTTCTTCGCCGACGTGCGGTGCGTGCGGCCCGATCTCACCCCGACCGAGCCGGGTGAGCCGGGGGAGATACAGGTGCGCGGGCCGAACGTGACGCCCGGTTACTGGGCGAACCCGGTGGCGACCGACCAGTCGTTCGCCGGGGACGGCTGGTTCCGCACCGGTGACATCGCGGTGGTCGACGACGGCGGTCACTACCGGATCGTCGACCGGCTCAAGGACATGTTCGTCTCCGGCGGGGAGAACGTGTACCCGGCCGAGGTGGAGTCGGCGATCTTCGAGCATCCGGCGGTGGCCGAGGCCGCGGTGATCGGCGTGCCGGACGAGAAGTGGGGCGAGGTGGGGCGGGCGTTCGTCGTGCTGGTCCCGTCGCAGTCGCTGACCGCGGAGGAGCTGCGCACGTTCCTGGCCGGCCGGCTGGGGCGCTACAAGATCCCGAAGTACGTCGACGTGGTGGGCGACCTGCCGCGGACCGGGTCGAACAAGGTGCGCAAGGCGCCGCTGCGGGAGATCCCACTGCCGGGCTGATCGCTTAATGCGCCGTTGCGGCCGCCTGGCCCGCCGGGGCCGGGCGGCCCAGGAAGAAACCCTGCCCGAGGGGTACGCCGCACTCGACGAGGGCATCGCGCTGCCTGGCCGACTCGATGCCCTCGGCGATCACCGTGCAGTCGTTGGCCCGGGCGAACTCGACGAGCGAACGGATCGCGGCCTGGCGGGCGGTCTCGGTCTCGACGCCGGCCAGGGTGGCCCGGCCCAGCTTGACGAAGCTGGGCTTCACCGACTCCAGGCGGGCGAGCGTGTCGTAGCCCGCGCCGGCGTCGTCGATCGCCACCCGCACCCCGTCCGGCAGCCCGTCCAGGTCGGCGCCGGGGGCGTCGCTGACGTCCAGGACCAGCGGGCGGTTCGCCTCGGCCAGCAGTGGCTCGAGCACCCGCTTGCGGCGCAGCAGGTCGCCGGAGACGTTCACGGCCAGCCAGGTGCCCGGCGGCAGCGCGGTCGCCGACGCCAGGGCGGCCCGGACCAGCGCGGCGTCCAGGTCGATTTGCATGCCGTGCGCGGCCGCCTCGGCCAGGCCACCCTGCGGGCTGCTGCCGTCGGCGAACCGGGTCAGTGCCTCGTACCCGACCACCTCGCCGGACTGCAGGTCGGCGATCGGCTGGAAGACGGTGAAGAAGGTGAACTCCTCGAACGAGTTCGCGGCCGAGCGGGCCGCGCGGTCCTCGGCGTGGGTCGCGCGCACCGCTACCAGCCCGGCCGCGCCACCCCGGTCGGAGCGGTAGTGCAGCACCGACGCCCAGTCGCCGATCGCCCCGTTCGGCAGGGTCACCGGGCCGTTGCTGGGAGCCTGCTGCGCCGTACGTTTCTTGGGCTTTACCGGGCGGTAGAGCCAGTCCCGGATGTGCGTGGCGAAGTCGACGATGGTGTTGCCGACCCCGACGAACGCCACCATCGCGTACACCGACAGGACCACGTTCAGGCCGGCGAAGACCAGGTTCGCCCAGCGGTGCAACTGCACGTCCTGCACCACGGTGTAGGCGCACAACGCGATCAGGGCGATCGGGGCCAGCAGGTAGGTGGAGGCGGTCGTCGTCCGGTCGCGCACCTTCGGCGTACGTTTGAATGCGCTCTTCTCGCCGGTGAGCAGTTGCAGCAGCGAGGCGAAGCTGCCGGACAGGTTGACCGGCAGCAGGATCAGGTTGAAGCCGTAGATGCGTGCGATGTCCACCCGCTTGTAGCCGAGATACTTCAGGTCCGCGCTCATCATCAGGAAGTACGGCACCGACACCAGCAGCAGCATCGGGTTGAGCAGGTCGGCGTTGAACGGGTACGCCAGCATGATCAGCAGGCAGACCGAGCTCCAGAAGATCGACGCCATGTAGTTGATCCGCAGGAAGTACTCGCCGAAACGGTTCTTGCCGCCGCCTTTGCTGCCGCGTTCCCGCCGCGCCCGGAACTGGTCCTTCAGCCGGGACAGGATGAGCAGGCCGCCGTTCGCCCAGCGCTGCCGCTGGATGCACAGCGAACCGAAGTCGGGCGGGGTCGCGCTGTAGGCCATCCGCTCCGGGTAGTTGAACAGCGTCCAGCCGTGTACCCCGAGGTCGATCGTCGATTCGGTGTCCTCGATGACCGTACGATCCTGAATGAAGCGTTTGATCTCCCAATCGCCCTCGTAGGAGATCTCCTTGATGTCGTCGAGGGCCTTCTTGCGGATCACCGCGTTGGCGCCGACCCAGAACGTCGCCCCGTAGTGCGTCATGCCCTGGTGCACGATGTGCTGGATGTCGGTGGTGGCGCCGGAGATGCGCTCGATCCGGGTCGCCGAGCCGGGATAGGCGCTGTACGGGGTCTGCGCCACCGCGTCGTTGGCGTGCGCGCCCTGCTCGAGCAGGTGCACCAGGCGCAGCGCGTACTCGGGCAGGATCACGCTGTCGGCGTCCAGGGTCAGCACGTAGTCGGGGTCGGGGACGGTCAGCTCGGCCCGCCCGGGCCCGGCCGGCACCAGCGCGACCCCCAGCGGGGTGGCCACCTCCTGGTAGCCGCCGCCCATCAGGCCGATGTAGCTGTTGAGGTTCATCGCCTTGTTCGGCTCGTGCGACAGCGAGACGTACCGCTTGCGCTCGAAGGCGGTCAGCTCGCAGTCGAAGATCGCCAGCAGCCGGCGGTAGAGCTGCTCCAGCCGCGCGGCCGGTAGCTCGGCGTTTTCCTCGGCGCCCTGCTCCAGGGCCTCGCCGACGGTCGCCAGGTCGGCGGCGATCGCGTTGAGGATGTGCTCGACGAAGAAGACGTCGGTGTGGTCGACCATCTCCTGGCGGGCGCCGAGACCGACCAGCCAGCCGGCCGCGTACCGGTATTCGGCGGCGAGGTCGCGCATCGCGCTCGCCGGCGCATCTTCCTTTTCGAAGCGGTCGTGCGCTTTTTTGATGTGCTCGAACGGGACAGCCAGCTCGGCCTCGAGCCGCCCCGGGAGCGTGCGGGCGGCGAGCAGCAGGTCGCGGTTGGCCCGGGTCTTCGGCTGCTGCGGGTCGTCGACCAGCAGCACCACCCGCAGGCCGGGGTACTCCTGCAGGGCCGCCGACAGCAGGGTGGTGCGGATGACCCGCTCGTCCTCCTGGTACGACGGCACCAGCACGGTCACCGTCGGGGTCGGTCCGGCCAGGAAGTTGTCCAGGGCGATCCGCGGTGCCCGGTGATGCGCCCGGCTGCGGTAGAAGAAGCCGATCCGGGTGATCAGGTAGGCGGTCGCCGAGCCGGCCAGGGCGGTCACCACCAGCATGTACACGATCGCCTCGACCACCAGCCGGGCCGAGTTGGCGTGCCCGGCGACGAACTGCTGGATCACCGTGTAGACGATGTAGCAGGCCCACACCCCGATGGTCAGCACGATCGCGAGCCGGCCCCGGGCGATCCGGCCCTCGGAGACCGGCGGCGCCACCAGCGGATGCGGCTCGGACCGGCGATCTGAGCCCCACTGCCGCTGCATATGCGCCCCAATCTTCCGCTTCTCTCATCGGCGGGCCGCGGTGTGCGGTTAGCGCCACCGACGTTCAGTTAGGCCGCAGATCGGCCGAACTGGAGATCGTGAGCGACAGCACGCTGGTAGCCGATCCGCTCGCCGATGTTTCCTGGGTGGAGCCGGAACCGCCGGAGATGCGGTTGTCCTGGTTGCGGCTGGGGTTCCTGGTGCTGGTGGTGGCCGCGCTCGGGGTCGGCGGCACCCTCGCCGTGCTGCACCTGCGCAGCACCGCCGGCGCCACCGCGAAGTCGTGGGCCGTGCCGTACGTCGACGTCACCGTCACCCCGACGTTCCAGTTCCAGGACCCGGACGCGAACCCGGCCAACGACGTCGCGCTCGCCTTCGTGGTCGCCGACCAGACCGACGGCTGTACGCCCAGCTGGGGTGGCTACTACACGCCCGACGAGGCGGCCGAGTCGCTGGAACTCGACCGGCGGATCAGTCAGCTCCGCTCGGCGGGCGGCAACATCATGCTCAGCGTCGGCGGGCTCAACAACTCCGAGCTCGCGGTGGCCTGCACCGACCAGACCCGGCTCACCGACGCCTACCGGCAGCTCATCAAGCGGTACGACGTGGAGACCCTCGACCTGGACATCGAGGGCACCGCGGTGGCCGACACCGCGTCGCTGGAACGGCGCGCGGCCGCCCTGAAGACGCTGCAGGCCGCGCAGTCCCTGGACGTGTGGCTGACCCTGCCGGTCACCCCGGACGGCCTGACCGCCGACGGGATCGACGCGGTGGCGACCACGCTCTCCGGTGGTGTCTCGCTGCGCGGCGTCAACGTGATGACGATGGACTTCAACACCGCCGACGCTGCCCCTAACATGCTCGACCTCACCACCAGCGCCCTGGAGGCGACCCACAAGCAGCTGACCGACCTCTACCTGCGCCTGGGCGTCAAGCTGACCTCGCCGCAGGTGTGGTCCCGGATCGGCGCCACCCCGATGATCGGGCAGAACGACATCGACGCCGAGCGCTTCACCGTCGCCGACGCCGAGGGGCTGGCCACGTTCGCGGTCGACAAGGGGCTCGGCCGGGTGTCGATGTGGTCGCTGAACCGCGACTCCGCATGCAAGAGCACGTTCACCAACGTCGTGGTGCACGCCAACACGTGTAGTGGGGTGTCACAGGACGCCCTCGCCTTCTCCAAGGTGTTCGCCGGGCTGCCGGTGGGCACCGCGAGCCAGGCGGCGGTGGCGATCCCCGACTCGTCGCCGTCGACCGACGACCCGGCCAAGAGCCCGTACCCGGTGTGGCGGCTCACCGCCCTCTACGTGACCGGCTACAAGGTCGTCTGGCACGCCGTGGTCTACCAGGCCAAGTGGGCCAACTCGGGGGTCGACCCGTCGGCCACCGGCGACACCTCCACGCCGACGCCGTGGGCGGTGATCGGCCCGGTCACGGCGACCGACGCGGCGCCCTCGCCGAGCGTGACGGTCACCGGCGTGACCGCCACCTGGAACTCGACGAAACTGTACGGCCGCGGCGACCGGGTGCTCTTCGGTGGCCTGCCGTACGAGGCCCGCTGGACTACGACGGACTCGGTGCCGTCGACCGAGTACCCGATCGACGCCGACGACCCGTGGAAGCCCTTGTTCACGCTGCCCGGTGAGCCGGCCTAGCAGCGAGCCCGCCTAGCGGAAGGTTTGGCGGATCTCGCCGATGCCGTCCACCCGGCTGACCAGCGTCTCGCCCGGTTGCAGGTAACGGGGTGGATTACGGCGGTTGCCGACGCCGGCCGGCGTACCGGTAAAGATCAGATCGCCCGGCAGCAGCGGGCAGACCGCTGAGATCCGCGCGACCAGGTCGTCCACCGGGAAGATCATCTGACTGGTACGCCCGTGCTGGACGACCTCGTCCCCGAGTCGGCACTCGAACCCGATGTCGTCCCGGTCGGCGAACTCGTCCGGTGTCACCGCGACCGGCCCGATCGGCCCGAACCCCGGGAACGACTTGCCCAGCGAGAACTGGGCCGGCGTCCCGCGCAGCTGCGAGGCCCGCTCGGAGAGGTCCTGTCCCACGGTCAGCCCGGCGACCGCAGCCCAGGCCTCGCTGCGGGGAATCGCGTACCCGCCCCGGCCGATCACCGCGACCACCTCGATCTCCCAGTCCGGCTTGCCCGGCGGCAGCGTCACCTCGGTGACCGGCCCGGCGATGCAGGACGGGAACTTCGTGAAGATCAGCGGTTCCTCGGGTGCCTGGAAGCCGGCCTCCGCCGCGTGCGGCCGGTAGTTGAGCGCCACCGCGAACACCTGCCGGGGATGCGGCACCGGCGGGCCCAACTCGGCGTCGGTGACGGCCTTGCCGGCGGTGAAGTCGGCCGTCGCCGCCCAGGCGACGAGCTCGTCGAAGCGTCCCAACGCGGCATTGACGTCGCTGCCGTCCTCGACGTCGAGGGCCAGCCCGTCCTTCACCAGGACGAGCCGCCCGTCGAGAGTCCCGAAACGCATCGCCGTCAGTCCGAGTAGAGCGAGCTGACGTAGGGCGGGGTGTCGTGCGCGGCGCTCCACGGCACCACGTGGTTACGCAGCAGCCCGATGCCGGCGATCTCGGCCTCGACGGTGTCGCCGGGCTTGAGGTAGAAGTCGAACGGGTTCGGCTGCACCGCGGCCACCCCCGAGATCGTCCCGGTGGTGATGATGTCGCCGGCCGAGTAGCCCTGCGGCGAGTGATGCGCGACGAGATGCGGAATCGACAGCACCATGTTGTCGGTGTTGCCGGTCTGCCGCACCTGGCCGTTGACCCGTAGCTCCATCGCAAGCTTCTGGGCGTCGGGCACCTCGTCGGCGGTCACGATCCACGGCCCGATCGGGCAGAACGTGTCGATGCCCTTCGAGAACGAGAACACCCCCGACTGCATCTCGCGCCGCTGGATGTCCCGGGCGGTGATGTCGTTGAACACCGTGAACCCGGCGATGTAGTCGACGGCCTCCTCCGGCCCGAACCACCGCCCCGACTTCCCGATGATCACCGCGAGCTCGAGCTCGTAGTCGAGCTCCTTGGTCAGCCCCTCCGGGTAGACGATGTCGTCCTCCGGCCCGATGATCGCGTCCACATTCTGAAAGAACACGATCCCCTTGTGTACGGGGTGCGACCAGTTGACCTTCTGCAACTCCTCGTGGTGAACAGCGAAGTTGCCGGCTGTGTGGAAGAACTTCTTCGGCACGATGGGCGCCCGCAGCCGCACGCCGTCGAGCGCGAGCCGCTCCCCGGTCTCCGGCACGGCGCCGCCCCGCTCGAAGAACTCCCGCGTAGACCCGCAGTCGAGCTCGACGACGAGGTCGTCCTCGATCCGCCCGACCCGCCCCGCGTCGAATGTCACCAGCCGCATGCCATCCCCAACCGTCGCTGTGCTTTCGCTCTACGAAAGCCACTTTCCAAAACGAATCCTCGCCCCCGCCACCATCCGTGTCAAGGGCGCCGGGGTTTGCGTCGCTGGGCTCAGGGGCGGCGGCCGATCCAGACGTCGCGGGTGGCGCGGATGGTCAGGTCGGCGCGATCGGGCGCAGTGGCCACGATGCGATCGAGTGCGGCCAGGTCGTCGCCGGTGAGGTGGTCGGCCAGGCGGCTGCGGGTGCGCTGCAGGGTCACCTGGGCGTATCGAACGGCATTCGGCGGGAGCGGGGCCGGCAGCTCGATGTCGAAGCGGCGTTCGCCTTCCAGCTCGAATCCCGCCGCCTTGAGGCGGGCGCCCCAGTCCTCACCCATGTGCATCCCGGCCTCCTGCCGGAAGCGGGCGAGCTCGGCGTGGCAGCGCTCCTCGACGGCCGCGTCGGCTGCGTCGGCTGCGTCTTTGAGAAACCGGGGAAACGCGTCCAGCTCGGTGATCATGAAGGTGCCGCCGGGTCGCAGCGTGGCGTACACCTGGGCGAGGGTGCGGGCCGGGTCCGCCAGATGGTGCATCGACGCCGACGCCCACACCAGGTCGGCCGGTCCCAGGCCGGGCCAGTCGCCGTCCAGGTCGGCCTGCACCGTGCGGATGCGGTCGGCCAGGCCGGCCTGAGCGGCGCGGTGGCGTAGCCGCTCGAGCATCTCCTCGTCCATGTCGACGGCGGTCAGATCGGCGGTCGGCAGGTGCCGGGCGAGCGCGAGCGTGCCGGTGCCGGTTCCGGCGCCCAGATCGACGATGCGCGGGTTCTCCGGAACCAGGGATCCGGCCCAGCCGATGACCTCGCGGTAGTAGTCGTGCAGGACTTCCGCATCGAGATCGAGCATCTCGGCGAGGTCGCCGTCCCCGTGGTGGCTGTCCTCGTGGTGACTGTCCCCGTGGCTGCCATGCGAGTGACTGCCGTGTGAATGGCTGCCGTGCGAGTGGTGATGATCTGCGTGGTCGTTTGCCATGCCCCGACGCTACTGCCATCTTGCGCGTACGACATACAATCTTGCGTATGACGCAAGACGGTGAGCTTGATGCGCTCGTTCGCCAGCGGATCCGTGGGTTGCGGGTCGCGCGCGGCTGGTCGCTTGACGAACTTGCGGCCCGCAGTTATGTGAGCCCGTCCACTCTGAGCCGGATCGAGACCGGCCACCGGCGGATCGCCCTCGACCAGCTGGCCCCGATCGCGCGGGCGCTGGGCTCGACGCTGGACCAGTTGGTCGAGTCGGGCCGGGATGAGGACGTGGTGATCCGGCCCCACCACGACGACAACCGCGGCATCACCACCTGGTTGCTGTCGCGCGAGGGCGCCCCGATCGGGATGACCGTGGCGAAGCTGCGCGTCGATCGCCCGGTCCCCACCGACCTGCGGGTGCACCCGGGCCGCGACTGGTTCGTGGTGCTGTCGGGAACGGTGGTGCTGCGTCTGGCCGAGCGCACCATCGTGGTCCGGGCCGGTGAGGCCGCCGAGTTCTCGACCATGGTGCCGCACGCGTTCGGTTCCAACGGCGGGCCGGCCGAGATCCTGTGCATCCTCGACCACGAGGGCGAACGGTCCCACCTCGGCCCCAGCTGATCCCCGCGCCCTGATCCCCGCGTCCTGATCCCCGCGCCGAGTTCTCAGCCGAGCAGGTCGGCGAAACGGTCGGTGGCCCGGATCAGGTGGTCGGTGATGGCGGGTTCGAGTGAGGAGTGGCCGGCGGCCGGGACCATCTGAAAATCGGCCTCGGGCCAGCGGGTAGCCAGGTCGTAGGCCGTGATCGGTGGACAGCACTGGTCGTACCGGCCCTGGATGATGACGCCGGGCAGGTGGCGCATCCGGTCCACGCCGTCCAGGAGCTGGGTTTCCGAGGTGAAGAAACCGCCGTTCATGACGTAGTGGGCGAGGATCTGGGCGGCCGGCAGGACGGTCTCGTCGGCGGTCAGGGTGTTGATCAGGGCCGGGTCGGGGGCCAGCGTGGAAATGACGGCCTCCCAGCGCATCCACGGGACGGCGTACTCGCGGGCCACGTCCGGGTCGGGGCCCAGCAGGCGGCGGTGGTAGGCGCCCAGGATGTCGTCGCGCTCGCCGGCCGGGATGGGCGCGATGAAGCGCTGCCACTCCTCGGGTTGCAGCCGGTCGAGCCCACGCCGGTAACCCCAGTCGCGCTCGGCCGCCCGCACCAGGTAGATGCCGCGCAGGATCAGGCCGGTCACGGCCGCCGGGTGGGTCTGGGCGTAGGCGAGCGCGAGCGTCGAACCCCACGAGCCGCCGAAGACCAGCCAGGCGGGGACGCCCAGCCGGCGCCGGATCCGCTCGATGTCGGCGACCAGGTGCCAGGTGGTGTTGTGGTGCAGCGAGCCCAGCGGGGTGCTGCGACCGGCGCCGCGCTGATCGAACAGGACGACCCGGTACCGGGCGGGGTCGAAGAACCGTCGCATGAATGGCATCAGTCCGCCGCCCGGCCCGCCGTGCAGGAAGAGCACGGGGATGCCCGCGGGGTTGCCCACCTCCTCGACGTAGAGCGTGTGGCCGTCGCCGACGTCAACGGCGTGCGTCGCGTACGGCTCGATCGCGGGGTAAAGCTCGGCGGGGTGCAGCTCAGCGGGGAGGGTCACCCCGCGCACGGTAACAACCGGATCACCGGAGTCGCCTATAAGCGTTGGTGGTAGGCCTTGCGGCGGGGTCGTCGTTGCGGATCGAGGCTTGCGGGTGGCAGGAACTCGGGGCGCCCGTCCTCGTGCAGCCGCACCTGCCAGTCGTCGTGAATGAGCCGGTGGTGATGCCGGCAGAGCAGGCACGCGTTGGAGAGCGCCGTCACGCCACCGTCGGCCCACGGAACGATGTGGTGTCCCTCCGACCAGGCCGGGGGCCGGTCGCAGCCCGGGAAGGAACAGCCGCCGTCGCGGAGGATGAGTGCCCGCCGGATCGGGCCGGTGAACAGTCGCCGGGCCCGGCCGACGTCGAGTACCTGGCCGTCGGTGCCGAGAACGGCGGGGATGACCAGGGCGTCGCAGGCCATCAGCCGCGCGTCGCTGGCGCTTACCGGGGTTCCGTCGTCGAGCAGGGCGGAACGGCCGGCCTGCGGGGGAGCCGCGGGATCGCGGTTGGCGGCCGGCTTGCACGTAGTCGCCGGGCTGCCCGAGCGCGGACCGCGGCCGGCGGCCGGACCGCCAGGTTTCGCACCAGGGGTCGCAGGCGGAACGACGGTAGGCGTTTCCGGGTCGGACGGCGGGGTGTTGCGGAGGGTCTCGATCGGGATGGTGACGACGACCTGGGGCGGTTCGCCGCCGGTGGTCGGCAGATCGCCGGTGCGCAGGGCCAGGGCGCAGATGTCGACCAGGGCGTCGGCGCGGCGCTGCTCCGGGGTGCGGGGCTGGTCGCTGCCGGCGTCGCGGGACGGGTGGCACAGCGGGTCGAGGGCGGCCTTCACGGTCGCGGCGGCGGCAGTGCTGAGCCGCCCGGACAGCCTGACCTGGCCGTTGCCGAGCGGGCTGAGCGTGAATCCGCGGCGCCGGTGGGCTCGCTCCTGCTGACGCTTCAGGGCGACCTCGTCGTGGCGGTCGGCGGCGTCGGGGTCGATGTGGGCGAGGATGCGAGCGCCGAGCCGGCTGAGGACAATCGGGTCGAAGTCGGACGCGAACGAGATCAGCGCAGATTCCGCCTCGGCGACCATGTCACGGCCGGTGTCGTCGGGGAGGTCCTCGATGGCTTCGGCGATGGCCAGCGCCTGATCGACCGAGACGCTGCCGGCGGACACGGCGGCGTCGAGTGACGGGGAGGCGTCAAGGGCGGCGCCGAGCATCTGCAGGCGTTTGCCGGTCCAGGGGGCGATGCGGAAGCGCTGGCGCAGCCACACGACGGTGCTTGAGGCGGCCTCCGACTTGGGGATGCTCCGCGCCTCGGCCTGGCGGATGAGGTGGGCGGTCACGGCGGTCAGCTGCTGGACGCCCGCCCAGGCTTCCTCGAGGCAGGCCGTCAGCTCGTCGTCGGGCAACGCCCAAACAGCCGCGCCGGCACTCTCGGTGAGCGCCGCGCGGGTCCGGGCCAAGTCCTCCAACACGCCACCAGATTAGAACACCCGTACGACACTTTTACCCGACGGCCAGGCTCAGGGTGCCGATCGTCTTGGCCTTCTTGGCCTCGTACATTGCCATATCTGCCCTGGTCAGGATGTCGTCGGTGGTGTCGCCGGGGCGGGCGTGGGCCACGCCCACGCTGACGCCGATCCGGACGTCGGTGCCGGCCGCCTGAAGCGTACGGGCGGCCAGCGCCCGGATGCGATCGGCGATGACCTCGACGGCGTCGGCGCCGTGGGTGACGATCACGAACTCGTCGCCGCCGAACCGGCTCACCAGGTCGCCGTCGCGGAGGTCGTGCCGCAGGTGGTCGGCGACCGCGATGAGCAGCTCGTCGCCGGCCGCGTGGCCGAGCCGGTCGTTGACCGGTTTGAAGCCGTCCAGGTCGCAGAACAGAACCGCCAGGTCAGCCGGCTCGGCGAGCGCGGAGTGCAGCGCGTCGACCAAGGCGGTTCGGTTGGGCAGGCCGGTCAGCGGATCGGAGTTGGCCAGCCGGTGCAGGGCCTGCTCGGCGCGGCGGCGGGCGCCGGCCAGCCGGGCGATGCGGATCATGACCAGCGGGATCAGGGCGGCGGAGGAGATGGCGATGAGTACGCCGTCGGTCGGCAGCTCGAAGATGACCCGCCCGCCGCCGACCAGGGGGCTCAGGGCCATCATCGTGCCGAGGTACGCCAGGCGCGCGGTGCTCAGGTCGTCGACCGGGGTCTCGCCGGGCTGGGTCACCGCGGACACCGGCGGGTGCAGCGCGGCGCAGCCCAGGGCGCCGTAGGCGACCAGGTAGGCGATGTTGGTCCAGTCGGCTCGGGCACCGGTGGCCGGGTCGACGGCGAGCGCGCCGGCCACGTTGCCGAACAGCGAGACGCCCACGGCGAGGGTGAGCAGCCGGACCGGGGCCAACTGCTCCTCGGCGGCGCACGAGATCCGCAGCAGCGCGCCAAGTGTGCCCGCCATGACCAGCACGTTGGTGAAGACGGCGACCTGACGGCCGGTGGTGGCGTCCTGGCCGGCGAGGGCGGGCAGGAGTACGGCGTCCCAGAGGATGCCGGTCAGCGCGACCGCGGTGATGACCGAGTCGATGATGCCGCCGACGTCACGGCGACCGCGCTGCACCACGACGACCAGGGCGGAGCCGAGCACCAGCACGCTGCCGCCGGTGAGGAACAGCTCCGCGAAGCTGCCGTCGCCGGTGCTGTGGCCGCGCGCCTCGACCAGCCAGATCCAGATGCTGTTGCCGATGTTGTAGAGCATCATCGCGGCCAGCAGCAGCCACCAGGCCATTCGCCAGCCGGCGGGGGCGCGGCGCAGGGCGATCACCACGGCCGGCACGACGCCCAGGGTCACCAGCAGGAAGATCCACGAGCGGTTCAGGTGTGCCGGCAGCAGCGCGTAAGCCGCCACGAGAATCGCGGTCGCGGTGGCGTACAGGCGCAGGAGGGGCACGATCGTCTATCGGCGACCCGGGAAGGGAATTAAGGAGCGGGCACCCGGAACGCCCGCAACTGCAGGGCGAGCGTCGCGTAGTAGCCGACCAGCGTGGTCAGCTCGAACAGCACCGGCAGGCCCAGGCCGTCCGCGGCGCGCGCGTACTCCTCGTCGGTGAGGTCGTGCCGGACGGCCAGCGCCTCGGAAACCTGCAGGACCAGCTGCTCGCGCGGGTCCGGGAAGGCCGACGGGTCGCCCTCCGCCAGCGCGGACACCTCGGCGTCGGTCATCCCGGCGGACCGGGCAACGGCCTCGTGGGCGTACCTCTCGAAGGCGCTGTCCCAGGCGCGGGCGACGGTCAGGACGGCGATCTCGCGGCAGCGGGTATCGAGGAGCGACTCGTAGCGGATCGCACTGCCGAGCGCCTGCAGCGCCGACCCGACCGAGGGTTGCAGCAGCATCGCGTTGAACGGCCCTTGGAGGCCGCCGTCCGCGTCGACCAGGGGGAACGGCGAGCCGTTGAGGGCTCGCGGGCCGCCGGCGATCGCGTCGTAGAGCGCCCGCTGAGCGGGGGAGAGCGAAGCGGGGGGAAGGGGTTCAAGGCGACGGCTCATACGGAATACCCCAGCAGCGCCGAGATGTCGCTGCACGCCTCGGCGACGACCGGCCGGAGCTCGCGCACGATGCGCTGGCTCGACCAGTCGCGGGACTGCACGGCGAGGTTGGCCCCGGCGACCACGGTGCCGTCCGGCCCGTGCACGGGGGCGGCGACCGACCGCAGCCCGTACGCCAGCTCCTCGTCCTGCATCGCCCAGCCGTCGTTCCGGATCTTCGTGAGCTCGCCCTGCAACTCGTCGAGGGAGAGTTTGGCGTTCGGCCCGTGATTCGCGACGAAGGAGGTGTCGGTGACCCGGGCGCGAAGATCGTCAGCCGAAAGGTAGGCCAGGAGCAGCTTGCCGATCGAGGTGTGCACGGCCGGCAGCGTGGAGCCGACCTGGATGTTCGCGGTAACCAGGTCGGAGTTGCGTAGCCGCACCAGGTAGAGCACCCGGTCGCCGGTGAGCACGGCCAGGTTGACCGTCTCGCCGGTCTGCTCGGCCAGCCGCTGCAGCCGGGGGGTGGCCGCCGAGACCAGGTCGAGCCCGCGCAGCGCCGCCCCGCCGAGGGTGAGCACCCGCACGGCCGGCCGGTAGTCACCGTTGGGCAGGTGGTCGAGGTAGCCCTCGGCGGTCAGCGTCATCACGACGCGGTAGACCGTGGGCAGCGGCATGCCGACCGCGGGCGCGATGTCGCTGACCCGCCAGGTGGGCCGCTGCTCGGTGAACAGCGACAGGATCCGCAGACCCTTGGCCAGGGCCTCGACGCGATATTCCGGCTTGGCTGAGGGCTTAGCGGAGACGGTCACACGTGGAAGCTACTTTCGGAGAGCGAGAAATACAAGTTCCTTGAAAGTCTCCTTGTGACCATTGACACCCGGGGTGGTGAGCGGAAACACTCGGGAAACACTGAAGGAAAGCCACTCTCGCAGAGTGAAAGCAGGGACGAAAAAATGGCGCGGACGGTCTTCATCAAGGGTCTGGTCTTCGACGGCAGCGGCAGCGCCCCCGCGCCGGGCGAGGTCGTCGTCGACGGCGACCGGGTGGTCGAGGTGCGCGCCGGATGGCAGGACGAGCACGGCGACGACCAGGCCAACTATGACGTGCAGATCGTTGATGCCACCGGCTGCACGGTCATGCCGGGCATGGTGGAGTCGCACAGCCATCTCACCTTCCCGTCGGCCGTCGGGCATATCGACCCTTCGTTCAACCCTCCGCTGGACGTTTCGTTCTTCCACCACATCGAAGGGCTGCCGAGCGAGCTCGCCCGGGCCGAGCGCAACGCCGCGATCCTGCTCGACCACGGCTTCACCTCGGCCTACTCAGCCGGTTCGATCCTGCCGATGCCCGTCGAGGTCATTCTCCGGGACAAGATCAAGGCAGGCGCGGTGCCAGGTCCGCGCATGCGCGCGGCGAGCATGGAACGAGACAACCATCCGGTACGCCCGGACGGCCACACCGAGCCCGACTGGCAAGGCCCCGAGGCGTGCGCGCGGTGGGTCCGCGAGCAGGCCGCCCAGGGGTACGACAGTGTGAAGTTCCTGCTCAGCAACGACGACGTGTTCGTCCCGGGCGGTTCGCAGATCACCCAGTACACCCTCGAGGAAGCGATGGCGGCCGGCGCCCAGGCCCGCGAGTCGGGTGTCTGGCTCAACTGCCACGCCCAGTCGGCCGAGTCGGTGAAGCTGGCGGTCAAGGCCGGCTTCCGCAGCATCTACCACTGCACGTACGCCGACGAGGAAGCCCTCGACCTGCTCGAATCGGTCAAGGACACGGTGTTCGTCTCGCCCGCCCCCGGCATCATCTACGCGAACGTCTACGAGGGCGAGGAATACGGCATCACCCGCGAGGTCGCCGAGAAGATGGGCTCGGTCGCCGCTCTGGACGGGATGCGCGCCGTCTACCCGGAGATCCGGCGCCGCGGCATCCGCGCGCTGCCCGGCGGCGACTACGGCTTCCCGAACAACCCGATCGGCCGCAACGCCCGCGACCTGCAGCTGTTCGTCGAGGAGCTGGGCTACTCGCCGCTGGAGGCGCTGACCGCGGCCACCCAGCTCGGCGGGCAACTGCTCGACCTCGGCGACATCGGCATGCTGAAGCCCGGCTGGATCGCCGACGTGCTGGTCGTCGAGGGCAACCCGGCCGAGGACGTGCGCATCCTGCAGAACAAGGACAACCTCCGGGTGATCATGCAGGCCGGCCGCCTGCACAAGGCCCCCGCCGTCGCATGAAGATCTTCAAAGGCCTAAATCACAACACCATTGACCTGTACGCCCCGGAAGGCGCCGATACCCTCTGCGTCTACCTGCACGGGGGTGGCTGGCGGCTCGGCGACCGCACGCAGGGCCCCGGGCCGGCGGCGAAGTGGCAGCCCAGCTTCTTCGAGACGGTGGCCGGCCTGGGCCTGGCGATCGCCGGTGTCGACTACCGCAAGAGCTCCGAGGCCGCCTATCCGGCGCAGTCCGACGACGTGACCGCCGCCCTGCGGTTCCTGGCGCGCGAACGGACGGCGTACGGCATAACCGGGAATCGGACCGTGACCTGGGGTGTCTCCGCCGGGGGACACCTGGCTGCCCTGGCGGCCTTGGCCGCCGACAACGACGCAGCCGCCGAGAACAACGTAGCGGCCGCCGTCTGCTGGTATCCGCCCACCGACCTCGACGCGCTGTCGAAGGACATCGGCGAGGCCGGCGGCACCGGCGACCGCAGCGCGGGCTCGCGCGAGGGGCAGCTGATCGGCGCCGGCCTCGACGAGCGGCCCGACCTGGCCGCCGCAGCCTCCCCGGTCCACCACGTGCACGCCGGCGCCCCGCCGTTCCTGTTCCTGCACGGCACCGCCGACCTGGCCGTGCCGCCCCGGCAGAGCGAACGCCTAGCCGAGGCCCTGCGGGCCGCCGGCGGCGAAGCGACAGTCGAGCTGGTCCCGGGGGCCACGCACATGTTCCCCGAGCTGGACGACGACGCCACCCTGGCCTTGGTGCGCCGCTCAGTGGCCTTCCTCCTCGATTGACCAGCCTGCTCGGCTGAACCGCAAACCTCAGGCGGCGGTGAGCGTTGCCTGGGCGCGGTCCTCTAGTGCGCGCATGCCCGCGCGGCGAGCCAGCGCCTGGGCGCGCAGGGCGAAACCGGCGGCGTCGTCGTGGCGGCCGAGCCGCCGGTGCACGACCGCCAGACCGAGCAGGGACAGACCTTCGAACTGCAGGCTGGCCGTACGGCGAGCCAGATCGTAGGCGAGCCGGTGCCGGTCGATCGCGCGGCGATGGTGGCCGAGCAGGCCGTCCGCCCGGCCGAGCGCGTTGAGCGCCATGATCTCGGTCTGCCGGTCGCTGGTCTCCCGGGCCACCTCCAGGGCGGCCGCGGCTCGTTCCTGTGCCCGGGCCGGCCGGCCGAGGTCGCAGTCCAGCTCGGCCAGACAGCACTCGATCACCGTTTCGCCGTCCCGGTCACCGACCTGGACGTAGCGCTGGAGTGCGGCGTCCAGGTGCCGCCGGGCCTCGTCGAGGTGGCCGAGATCCTGGCAGACCTGGCCCAGCCCGGTCAGCGCCAGCGCCTCGCCGTGCGCGCTGCCGAGGGTGCGGTTGAGGGTGAGTGCCGCGGTGAAGCACTCCGCGGCCTCGGCCAGGCGTCCCATGTCCCGGTAGACGGCGGCGAGGTTGCCCAGATTGTTGGCCTCACCGGCCGGGCGTCCACTGCGCCGGTCGACGACCAGCGCGGCGTCGAGGTGCGCGGCCGCCTCGGCGAGCCGGCCCTGCTTGCGGCCGACGATGCCGAGGTTGCCCAGCGTGGTGGCTTCCGACTCGGTCCAGCCGCAGGCCCGCGCCAGCCGCAGGGCCTCGGTGTAGTGATCGAAGGCGGCATCGAACTCGCCGAGGCTGCGCCGCGCGGTGCCGAGGCTGTGCAGGGCCGCGGCCTGGGCGCGGACGTCGCCGTCGAGCCGCGCGGCGACGAGCGCGGCGTCGGCGACGGTCAGCCAGTCCGCGGTGTGCCGGGACAGGTGGAAGTACCCGCGGAGGGCGTCCGCGAGCAGGCCGCCGGATGCCCGGGGGCCGTGCTCGGCGGCGGCCTGCACGGCCAGCACCAGGTTGTGCCGTTCGGCGGTCAGCCAGGCCAATGCCTCGGCGTGGGTCATCCGGGGCGTGTCCGGCTGCGGTGGGTGCAGCCGCAACATATGCGGATAGAGCACCTCGGCGGCGGCCTCGGCCCGCCGGACGTAGTGCTCGTAGAGCCGCCGGAGCGCACCGTCGCGGTCCTCGGCGGCGGCCCGTTCCGCCGCGTACAGCCGCAGGAGGTCGTGAAAGGCGTAGCGGTCGCCGCGCGCGTCGATGAGGTGGGCCCGGGCGAGGCGGGCCAGCGCCGCCCTGGCGGGGCCGGCGTCTGTTCCGGTGTCTGGGCCGGCCAGCGCGGCGGCGTCGGCCACCGCGACATCCCGGCCGGGAGCCACGCCGAGCAGGGCGAACAGCCGCCGGGTCGGTGGGTCGAGCCGGGCGTACGAGAGATCGAAGGCGGCCCGTACGGCACCGGCGTCGTCGCCGTCGACCGTCAGCGCGCCGAGCCCGCCCGCGCCCCGCAGCTCCGCGACCTGCCCGGCCACGCTGGAGTCGGGCGCCAGCGTCAGGTTCGCGGCGGCGATGCGCAGAGCCAGCGGCAGGTAGGCGCAGAGCCGGGCGAGTTCGGCCACGGCGGCCGGCTCCGCGGCGACCCGCTCGGCGCCCAGCACCCGGGCGAGCAGCGCCTCCGCCTCCCGGGGGTCGAGCACGCCGAGCCGCAGGTGCTCGGCGCCGTCCCGGGCGACCAGGCCGCCAAGCGTGTCCCGGCTGGTGATCAGGACGACGGAGCCGGCTCCGCCGGGCAGCAGCGGCCGGACCTGCTCGACGCTTGACGCGTTGTCCAGCACGACCAGCATCCGGCGGCCGGCGAGCAGCGTGCGGTACATGGCCGCGGCCTGCTCGGGCTCGTTCGGCATCTGCTCGGCGGTCACCCCTACGGCCTGCAGGAAGCCGCTGAGCGCCTCGATCGGCTGCAGCGGCGGGGACGTCGCGTAACCGTGCAGGTTGACGTAGAGCTGACCACCGTCCAGCCGGTCGGCGACCCGGTGCGCCCATTCGACGGCCAGGGTGGTCTTGCCGACGCCGGCCGTGCCGCAGATGACGCCGATCGCGACCGTGTCGGCGCGTTGGCTGACCAGCGCGTCGAGACGCTTGAGGTACGCCTGCCGGCCGGTGAACGCGGAGACCGCGGCCGGCAGCTGGGCCGGTGCCGACTCCGGCGGGCGGCGCGGCGCGGGAACCGGGTCCTCGGGTTCGAGGATCCGGCGGTGCAGCTCACGCAGGACCGGGCCGGGTTCGATGCCGAGCTCGGTCACCAGGGTTCGCCGTGCCGTCCGGTAGACGGCCAGCGCATCCGCCCGCCGATCGGACCGGTGCAGCGCGGTCATCAGGTAGGCCCAGAACGACTCTCGCAAGGGGTGGTCCCGCACCAGGCTTTGCAACTCGGCGACCAGGCTCGCGGGCCGAATCACCAAAAGCTCGGCCTGGATGCACTCCTCGAGCACCGTGAGCCGGCGTTCCTCGAGGCGGGCGGCCTCGGCCCGGCACACCGGCGTGTCGATGCCGTCGAACGCCGGGCCGCGCCACAACGCCAGGGCTTCCCGGAACAGGGCGCTCGCCTCGGCCGGTGAGTCCTGGGCCGGTGAGTCCTCGGCCGCGAAGCGCTGGGCGGCCTCGGTCAGCTCGTCGAACCGCTGCCGGTCGGACGAGCCGGGCGGCAGCTGGAGCAGGTATCCGTGGGCGCGGGTGATCAGGAGGTCGCCGGGGCCGGAGCGCAGCGCCCGGCGCAGGCCGGCGACGCAGCCCTGGACCAGACTCCGTGCGCGCGGCGGGGCGGCCTCGGCCCAGAGCTGGTCGGCGATCCGGTCGGTGGACACGACCTGGCCGGTGTGCGCCAGGAGCACCGCGAGCACCGCATGCTGCTGTGGCCCGCCCAGCGCCACCAGCCGCTCGCCGTCCCGTACCTCCAAGGGTCCGAGGAAATTGAAGCGCACCGATAAACGCTAACCGCTCCGGACGGCGAAGTTGACCGTGATGTCACGTAACGGACTGCCTCCCATCGGCTGCCCATCGGTTACCCATCGACCCCGGCCATCGTCGGGTCATGAAAATCCACTTCAGACCTCTCCGGGTCGCGATGGCCGCAATCGTCGCGGTCACCGCCACATTTCTCGGCGCACCGTCCGCGAACGCGGCGCTCGCCGCGACCACGATCTCGGCGCTCACCCGCGTCAACGCCATCAGCGCCACCAACTCCTTCGACGCCAAGGGAGTCGGCGCCACCTGTCCGACCGGGCAGCGGGTCGTCGGCGGATCGGCGATCGCCTTCGGCGAACCGGGTGTCTTCGTTCGGGTGACCGGGGCGAACATCGGCGTCAACGGCCTCGATCAGGGCACTCTCGTCTACGGCGCGGAGGAGGACGAGACCCGTTCGGCCGGCAACTGGGCGCTGACCATCACCGCGACCTGCGCCGTCACTCCGCCCGGCTACGAGATCAACCTTTCCCCCTTCGGCGGCGAGAACTCGGACAGCAGCCGCACCGCCGTCGCGACGTGCAGCCCCGGTAAGCAGTTGCTCGGCGGGTTCGCCATCGTGTCGACCGGGAACTTCAACGTCGTCCTCGACGACATCCAGCCGAGTACCAGCCTCACCAGCGTCTTCGCGCAGGCGTTCGAGGACGAGAACGGGGCGGCCAACACCTGGTTCCTGACCGCGTTCGCGATCTGCGCCAACCCGGTGGCCGGCCTGAACGTGCAGTTCAACTCGTCCGAGACCGCCTCCCCGCCGGCGCTGCAGACCACCCAGGTGTTCTGCCCGTCCGGAACCCGGGCGCTCAGTGGTGGCGGCACCATCAACTCCGGATTCGGCCAGGTCGACTCGGCCAGCCTGTTCGTGAGCAACGACCACGTGAACTTCAGCTCCACCGAGGACCGGAACGGATTCTCCGGCAACTGGTCCCGGACCGCGTACGCGATGTGCGCCACCTGACCTTGATCTGAGGGGGCCGGCCGGGTTCGCCACACGGCGGACCCGGCCCGCGTTCCTTCTTGCGGGTGGGTGACGAGCTTCTGACCCACTGGCCAGGGGTGCTCCGGCGGATAATCCGCGGGTGCCAAGCACCGAGCCGCTCACCAGCCGGCCGATCGCCGCTGCTCACGACCGGCCCCGGCGGCCGCGGGTCTACGTGTCGTCGGCGGCCCTCGACCTGGCCCCGGCGCGCGCCCGGGTGGTCGAGGTGATCCGCAGCAGTGGCTACGAGGCGGTCTCGATGGAGACCTACGGCGCGGACAGCCGTCCCCCGATCGAGCGCTGCCTGGCCGACGTCGGCACCTGCGAGGTGTACGTCGGCATCGTCGCCTGGCGGTACGGCTCGACCCCGCCCGGCTCGGCGAAGAGCTTCACCCACCTGGAGTACGACGAGGCGGTCCGGCTCCGTAAGCAGGTGCTGCTGTTCCACCTCGACGAGCAGGCGTCCTGGCCGACCGTCCACGTCGACCGGTCGCAGGGCGAGGTGCGGCGACTCCGCAAGATCCAGGCGCGGGACCACATCGTCGACCACTTCGCCGACGTCGACCAGCTCGGCGGGGGAGTGCGGCGGGCGCTGCACCGCCTGTTCGGCGAGAGCACCGCGCCGGTGCCGAACCTGCTGCCGTTCATCGCGAACCGGCACGCCCAGCGGGACGAGCTGGCCCGGGCCGCGCGCGGCGAGCGACTGGAACTGTCGCCGTCGGTGGTGGTCGTGCACGGCGCGGCCGAGCAGTCCCACCACAAGTTCGCCGAGTTCATGCAGGAGCAGCTACTGGGCCGGTTCCTGCGGGCGGCCGGCCCGGTGCACATGTTCGGGATCCCGCTGCGCGCCGCCGAACTGGACCAGCCCGACGTGATCACCCGCCGGATCGCCGGGAGCTGCTCGCTGGACGTGGACGCCGATGTCGACACGCTGGCCCGGCGCCTGCACGAGCTCGGCTCGCTGACCATGCTGCGCTTCCCGGTCGAGGTCGAGATGCGCCGCGGCCGCCCCGACGTCACGCAGGTCGACCAGCTGATCCGCTACTTCGAGGTGTGGCCGCACCGGCGGCCGCTGCGGGTGCTGCCGGTGATCTCCGCGCAGTACCGGCTGCCGTCCGGCTGGGCCGCTCACCTGCCCTGGTCTGGCTCGGCCGCCGACCGGCTGGCCGCCGCGATCGGCGAGGTGGCCGGCGCCGCGGTGGTGCTGCCGCAGCTCGGCAACGTCGAGATGGTCGAGGTCGAGGTGTGGGCGGAGCTGCCCGAGGTGCGCCGGCTCCTCGGCGGCACCGACCCCCTGCCGACCATCCGGAAGATCTTCCAGGAGTACGAGCAATCGACCCGAGAACGAGGTATGCCGATGGAGAAGCTCGCCGCCAAGCTGGGGGAACTGCTGCGGTCGGGGGCCGCGTGATGCTCGGCTTCTACACCCCCGGCGGCAGCCGCACCGCCACGCCGCTGCCCTCGTCGTCGGCGTCCGTGCGCCTGGCCGACCCGTCCGCCTACCTGCCCGCGTCCGAGCTGGTCGACGCGATCAACGTGGCGTTGCTGCTCGGCCAGCCGCTGCTGCTGACCGGCGAACCGGGCTCCGGCAAGACCCACCTGGCCGGCCACCTGGCCTGGTCACTCGGCCTGGGCGAGCTGCTGAAGTTCGAGACCAAGTCGGACTCGACCGCGCACGCGCTGTTCTACCGGTACGACTCGCTGCGGCGCTTCGAGGCGTCGTCGCGTGGCGAGGCCGGCGACCCGGCGCGTTTCTTGACCTGGACGGCGCTGGGCCGGGCGATCCTGGCCACGCTGGCGCCGGAGCAACGTGCGTGCTTCCTCGACGATGACAAGGCCCCGCCTCGGCGCTCGGTGGTGCTGATCGACGAGATCGACAAGGCGCCCCGCGACTTCCCCAACGACGTACTGAATGAGCTCGAGCACTTGTATTTCCGGATCCCCGAGCTGGACGACGTGGTGGTCCGGGCCGACGACGCCTACCGGCCGATCGTGATCATCACCAGCAACTCGGAGCGCGACCTGCCGGAGCCGTTCCTGCGCCGCTGCGTGTTCCACCACGTGGCGTTCCCGGACGAGGAGTCGGTGCGCCGGATCGCGCTGAGCCACCTCGGCGCCCACGTGCGTGGCCTGGATCCGCTGCTCGACCAGGCGATCTCATTGTTCACGGTGCTGCGCTCGGACGCCGCCGGCCTGTCCCGCCCGCCCGGCCTGGCCGAGTTCCTGAACTGGCTGGTGGTGCTGGGCCACGGCGACCCGGACGAGGCGATGAGCGCCCGGAAGCTGCGCGTCACGATCGGCGTCCTGGTCAAGACCGCGGCCGACGTGGACCGAGCGAACGTCGTGGTCGGCACCTGGTTGGCGGGGCAGGGTGCATGACCGCGGCCGGGGGTGAGGCGGCCGAGGCGATCCTGTGGGGGATCGTCGCCCGGCTGCGCGCCCAGGGCCGGCCGGTCTCGCTGCGGGAGATCCAGCGGGCTCAGGATGTCATCGCCTACCTGGTCACCCGGCTGGGCCGGCCGCCGACCGACGACGAACTGCGCCGCCACCTGCAGCCGCTGTTCTGCGGCCGGGACCGCGACCTGACCCCGTTCGCCGAGGTGTTCCGGGACAGCGCCCCCGATCCGGAACCCGGCGACGACTCGCCCGCGGCCGCCGCCCGGTGGTGGCGCCGGATTCCGCCGGCCATCGCCGCGGTCGGGATCGCCCTCGCCATGGTGTCGCTGCTCCAACTCGTCCTCTGGCTCTGGACCCTCAACCCGGCGGCCGGCACCTCCACCGGCACCGGCAACACCGGCGGGGCGGCCGACACCAATCCGGGCTGGACCTCCGGGCTGTGGGTGAGCGTGGCCGGGCTGGTCGTGGCGACGGTGGCCGTGTCCCTGCTCGCCTTCCGCAAACGGCTGCGCCGCCGGCCGGGGGCGTCGGCGCTCGAGCCGGTCCTCGACCTCGGCTGGGAGACAGCGCTTCCGCTCGCCCCCGACGTCGGCGCCCGGGTGGCCCGGGTGCTGCGCGCCCGCACCCGCGAGCCCGGCCGGGGCACCCTCGACGTCCCGCGCACCATCGACGCCACGCTCCGCGCCGGGCTCCGGCTGACCCCACGCTTCGTGGAGTACAAGCGCACCCCCGAATACCTGGCAGTGATCGAGCAGCGCAGCGCCGGCGACGTGCTGGCCGGCCACTACGCCCGGATGGTCGACCAGCTGACCGCGCAGGGCGTCGGGATGCGGCGGGCCGGCCTGCAACCCCGCTCCCCGCTGGTCATCGACCCGGAACGGGGACCCCGGCACCTGGAGTCACTGCAACCGGCGAGCGAGCGGGAGCGCCTGCTGCTGTTCGCCGCGGACTGGCCGCTGCGCGACCCGCTGACCGGGGCCGACCGGCCGTGGCTGGACCGGTTCGACCAGTGGGCCGAGACCATCCGGATCGACCCCGACGTGCACCGCACCCGGCCGCTGCGGGTGGTGGACCGGGTGCTCGACGACGTGCGGGCGCTGGACCCGTCGTTCGCGCGCACCCGAGGCGGGCCGGCCGCGGCGCAGTTGCCGTTCATGTTCGAGAGCGGCGACCTGGTGTGGATCGAGCCGATCCCGCCGCCCCGCGACGAACTGCTGCGGGTGATGGATCTGCTGGTCACCACGCTGGGCCCGGCCGGCTGGTACTGGCTGAGCGCGTGCGCCCTCTACCCGGAGATCAGCTACGAGCTGACCGTCACGCTCGGCCGTCTGATCCACGCGGACGACGGCCGCCCACTGGCCGACCACGTGCCGATCGAGGTACTGGCCCGGCTGCCTTGGTTCCGGCACGCCTACATGCCGGACTGGTTGCGCGCGAGCCTGATCGGCACGCTGTCACGCGGTCAGCTGGTGGAGGCCCGGGCGGCACTCGACCAGACCCTGACCAGCGGCCTCGGCGGCCCTGGCGCCGGGCTGACCGTGACCGAGTCCGGGCCCGGACCGACCACGGCCACGGGGACGACCGACCGCGTCTACCTGGAGGCGACCGGACTCCGGCGCCAGAAGCTCGCCGCGTCGGCCCCGAAAGCACTCGTCACCGCGATCCGGCACCGGCGCCACCGACTGGCGATGCCGGGGCTAGCTTTCGACGCGCCCTCCCCGCGGGTGCGGCGCGCGTTGGTCGCGGGCAATGCCCTGATCGCGGGATCGGTCCTGCTGGTGGCGCTCGCCAACCTGGCGAGTCTGCTCGTGACCCAGCGCGTTGGGGCGTACAGATTTTGGGGTGAACTCTGGTCCTTCGCGATGATCCTCGCCGCCACATTCTCGGGGGTGCTGTCGGCAGCGGCCGGGCGCTGGCGGGGTTTCCTGCTCGGCTCCGGCGTGACGGTCCTGACGGCTGTCGCGTGGTCGGCCTACTCCATGGACGGCCTGGACCGAATATCCGGCGTTCCCACCGTTGCCGAGCCTTTCATCGCTCTTGTCTGGACTACAGCCGTGCTGGTCTGGCCATTCAAGCCCAGCGTTGTGGCATGGCCGACATTCCAACGCAGAAACCGGGCTGTCTACTACGTCAGCTGCGGCGTTGTTGTTTTCGTCGAGACGATCTTCGCCCTGGCGCAGTCTTCTGAAGGCGGGACCACGCTGGCAAGCTGGCAGAGTGCGTGCGTCGTCTGCCTGCTGTTCGCGGGGACTGCGGCCAGTCTCGGCGCGGCCTATGCCGGGGGCGTGCGGGTCGTCCCGGCGGCAATGGCCGGGGTGCTTCTGGTCAGCGTCGCGGTTCTCTTCGACAGTGCAGAGGACCGGTCCGCCGGGCTTTTCCTGGCCGTGCCGGCGATCGTGATGCTGGCCGCCTTCGCCGTTCGGCTTCATCGGCACCGGGACCGGCCACCGCTGGAGTTCGCGGAGTCATGGTGGTATCAGTGGCGGTCGTCGATGATGGTCGCGGTACCCGGACTTTCGGGCGTGGTGGGGTGGATCGTGTACGGCGGTGACCTCGAGGGAGCAGCCTGGTTCGGCGGCGTTCCGGCGTTGTTCGCCCTGCTGCACGTGATAGGGAACCGTTTCGGCGCGTTTGCCGCCCGCAACCGGCTCAGCTCCCGCCTTCCGCTGCACTTCGACTGAGTCAGAGCAGGGACTCGACGGCGCCGATTACCTCGGCGTCGGCGCCCAGTTCGGCCGGGCGGACGGTCAGGGCGGACGCCGCGGCCGGGGCGCAGTGCCGCTGCAGGGACTCGCGGATGCCGTCGACCACATACGGCCCGGCCTCGATGAAGCGGCCGCCGACCACCACGATCTGCGGATTGAGAGCGTTGCACAGCGGCGCCACCGTCCGCCCGATCAGCCGCCCCGCGTCCAGCAGCGCCCGCTGGGCCGGCCGGTCGCCGCCGGCCACCAGGTCGAGGAAGCGTTCCTCGGACGGCGGCCCGCCCAGCGGCAGGAAGTAGCGCGGCGACAGGTAGGTGGACAGGCAGCCCCGGCTGCCGCAGATGCACAGCGGCCCCACCTCGCGCACGTTGAGGTGCCCGACCTCACCCGCGTACCCGATGGAACCGCGGTACATCCGGCCGCCGGCCACGATGCCGGCCCCGGTGTACTGGTCGGCGCGCAGGTAGAGGACGTCGCGGGCACCCCGGGCGGCACCGCGCCGGGTCTCGCCGAGGGCGGCCAGGTGGGCGTTGTTGCCGGCCAGCGCGGGCACGCCGAGCACCTCGGTGATCTGCTCGGCGGGGGAGAAGCCGGCGAACATCGGCAGGACGCCGCGCGGCCCGAACGCGCCGGTCTCCGGGTGCACCGGGGACGGCACGCTGACCACCGCGGCGACCAGCGAGTCGGGCGGGTGGCCGTGCTCGGCCAGCAGGGCGGCGGCCATCTCGCCGGCGATCCGGACGCTGCCCTGGCCGTCCCGGGACATCGGCATCGGGCGGAACGTCTCGTGCAGCCGGGTGCCGGCCATGTCGGTGAGGACCGCGTGCACGCCGTCGGCCCGGACCGCCAGGCCGGCCAGCAGCCCGGGGGCGATGACCGCGCGGAAGTGCGGGGACGGCCGGCCGGAGCGGCCGGTGCCGGCCGGCGGGTCGCACGCCTCGGCCAACTGGTCCTCGACCAGCCCGGCCAGCACGTCGGCGACGGCGGCCCGGGGCAGGTGGGTCAGCCGGGCGATGTCGCTGCGGGCCACCGGGGCGGCCTGCTTCAGCAGCAGGTCGAGGATGGCGTCGCGGCGGTGGTCGCGTTCGCGGGCCGCGGGCGGGCCGGCAATCGACGGGACGACGCGGGCGATCGGGGTGCCGTGCAGGGCGGCGGTGACCGCGCCGATCAGGGCGGCCCGGTCGCCGAGCTCGCCGGCCCGCACCTCGAGGGCGTCGGCCACCTCGGGCTGGGCGTAGCGGCGGACCGAGTCGGCCACTCCGGCGACCAGCGGGCCGTGCTCGGTGATCAGCGGGCCGTCCAGCACGACCAGGGCCGGGTTGACGGTGTTGGCCAGGTCGGCGACGACCCGGCCGATCATCCGGCCGGCGTCGGCCAGGACCCGTTCGGCGATCGCGTCGCTCGCGGCCAGCTGGACGGCGCGGACCGCGGTGACCTCCTCGCCGTACATCTCGGTGAGGGAGGCCAGGATCTCGCGCGGCGCCGCGATGGTCTCCAGGCAGCCGCGGTTGCCGCAGCGGCACAGCGTGCCGGTCTCGTCGACCTGGACGTGCCCGATCTCGCCGGCCACCCCGCTCGCGCCGTGCTGGACCACGCCGTCGAGCAGCAGGCCGCAGCCGATGCCGGTGGCGATGCGCAGGTAGCAGACGTCCCGGCGGCCGGCCGCGACACCGTGTTTGAGCTCGCCGATCAGGGCCAGGTCGGCGTCGTTGCGGATGCCGACCGGGTAGCCGAGGCGGTTGCGCAGCTCGGTGCCGGGGTGCAGGCCGGCCCAGCCGGGCAGCACGCTGCTGGCCTGCACGACGCCGCCGGCCACCGGAGCGGACAATCCGATCATCACCGCCCAGACCCGGCGCCCGCCGACGGCCTCGTTGATCAGGGCGACCGTGGTGTCGAGACCGGCTTGGCCGTCGTCCGGGTCGGTGCCGGCCGCCCGTTCGGCCAGGATCTCCCCGGACAACGAGGCGGCTGCCACCCGTACCCCCGCTGCGGAAACCACCGCACCCACCACGACGCCGGCCTGCGCGCCCAGGGTGAGCAATCGGGCCGGCCGGCCCGGCCGGCTGCCGTCGGCGGCGGCCTCCTCCTCGGCCAGGACGCCCTCCGCGAGGAGCTCGGCGACGAGCGTGTTGACCGTGGCGCGGGCCATGCCGGTGCGCCGGACCAGCTCGGTGCGCCCGGCCCGGCCGGTCTCGCGCACCGCCGCCAGGATCAGGTCCCGATGCTGCATGGTCACCTCCGGGTTTTGCTTGAACTAGACATTACTCGGGCCGTCGCACAGAAACCTATGGAGCGAATCCGGCAAAAGTAGCGTGATCAGCATTACGGGAGGGCGAATCAGGGGCCAATTCAAGGCCGTCGGCCGCTGGTTTCGCGTTAATGCGCTCGATACCTTCGCTATATCAGGTCGTAACGAGCGAGAGCCGACAAGCCTGAGAGATCGCCCGCATTAGCCGAAGAGGGTGTGCGATGACCGCTGTAGAGACCGGCCGGGTCCGGCAATATGCTCCCCCCGCTGCCGACGAAGGCACCACCCCGCCGAACGCCCCGGCCCGCCTCATCGCGGCGATGGCCCTGGCCCAGTTCGGCGCCTACCTCACGATCCTCACGCCGGTCGTGGTCACGCTGTCGATCCGCGTCGCCCAGATCGCGCCGAATAACAAGACCTCCGCGCTGAGCACGGTGCTCTCGGTCGGCGCGCTTCTCGCGCTGATCGGTAACCCGTTCTTCGGCGCGATGTCCGACCGCACCACCGCCCGGATGGGCCGCCGCCGCCCCTGGCTGATCGGCGGCATCACGGCCGGCTTCCTGGGTCTGCTCGTGGTCGCCACCGGCGGCAACATCGCGACGCTGACCTTCGGCTGGGCCCTCGCGCAGCTCGGCGTCAACGCGACCCTGTCGACGCTGACCGCCCTGATGCCCGACCAGATCCCGGCCCATCAGCGCGGCCGGGTCGGCGGCATTCTCGGCCTGATGACCTCGGTGGCCATCCTGGCCGGCACCGCGCTGGCGGCCGCCCTCGACGGCAGCACGCTGCTGATGTTCATGGTGCCGTCCGCGATCGGCCTGCTCTCCGTGCTGGTGCTGATCTTCGTCCTGAAGGACCGGCCGGCCGCACCCGGGCACTTCGGGCGCTACACCTTCAAGGAGTTCCTGCGCACCTTCTACGTGAACCCGCGCCTGCACCCGGACTTCTCGTGGAACCTGCTCAGCCGCTTCCTGCTCTGGATGGGCCTGTCCTGCCTCACCACCTACCAGGCCTACCTGCTGATCGACCGGTTCGGGTACACCACCGACAACGTCGCCAAGGGCGTGCTGGTCGCCACCCTGGTCACCACCGCCGGCCTGGTCATCGGCTCGACCTTCGGCGGCACGCTCTCCGACCGCAGCGGTGCCCGCCGGCCGTTCGTGCTCGGTGCCGGCCTGGTGGTCGCGGTCGGCCTGACGATCACCGCCTTCAGCCAGAGCTTCGGCGTCTTCCTGGTGGCGGCGGCGATCTTCGGTCTCGGTGAGGGTGTCTACCTGGCCGTCGACCTGGCCCTGGCCACCGAGGTGCTGCCCAACCCGGACGACGCCGCCAAGGACATGGGCGTGCTGAACATCGCCAACGCCCTCCCGCAGTCGCTCGTCCCGATCCTGGCCGCCCCGATCCTCGCCATCGGCGCCGGCACGGCCTCCAACTACCGCCTGCTGTTCCTCCTCGGCGCGATCGTCGCCGTCGTCGGTTCACTCCTGGTCCGCATGGTCCGCGGCGCGCGCTGAGAAAGGTCAAGATCATGAACCCGTACGAGAACGCAGCCCTCCCGATCGAAGAGCGCGTCACCGACCTGTTGTCCCGGATGACCGTGGCCGAGAAGGCCGGCCTGATGTTCCACGCCATGGTGGCGGTAAACCCGGACGGCACCCTGCACGAGCCGGACGCCGAGGGTGGCATGTTCGCCTCGACGAACTGGCTGGTCCGGGAGAAGCTGATCACCCACGTCAACATCCTCACGATGGCGCCGGTGCCGCCCGCGACGATCGCCGAGTGGCACAACCGGATCCAGGAGCTGGCCGCCGGCAACCACCTCGGCATCCCGATGACGATCTCCACCGACCCCCGGCACGGCACCGTAGACAACCCCGCGACCTCGGCCGCGGCCGGCGGATTCTCCGCCTGGCCGGAGCCGATCGGCCTGGGTGCGACCAAAGACCCTGAGCTGGTACGGGCATTCGCCGACACGGTCCGCCAGGAGTACCTGGCCGCCGGCATCCGGGTCGCCCTGCACCCGATGGCCGACCTGGCCACCGAGCCCCGCTGGGCGCGCACCAGCGGGACCCTCGGCTCCGATCCTTCGCTGGTCGCGGAGCTGGTCGCCGCCTACGTGCAGGGCCTGCAGGGTGACCAGCTCGGGCCGGACAGCGTCGTCGCGATGGTGAAGCACTTCCCGGGCGCCGGACCCCAGAAAGACGGAGAAGACGCCCACTTCCCGTACGGGCGGGAGCAGGTCTACCCGGGCGGCCGCTGGGACGATCACCTCAAGCCGTTCGAGGCTGCCTTCGCCGCCGGGGTCGCCCAGGTCATGCCCTACTACGGCATGCCGGTCGGCACTTCGTATGACGAAGTGGGTTTCGGTTTCAACAAGGGGATCATCGAGGGGCTGCTGCGCGGCCACTACGGCTTCGACGGCGTGGTCTGCACCGACTGGGGCCTGGTCACCGACGCCGAGATCATGGGCTCGCCGATGCCGGCCCGCGCCTGGGGCGTGGAGAACCTGGACCGGCTCACCCGGGTGCAGCGGATCATCGACGCGGGCGCCGACCAGCTCGGCGGCGAGTTCGCCCCGGAGCTGGTGGTGGAGCTGGTCGAGCGGGGCCGGGTCACCGAGGAGCGGATCGACCGGTCGGCCCGGCGGATCCTGCGCGACAAGTTCCGGCTGGGCCTGTTCGACGACCGCCGGTACGTCGACGCCGCGGCCGCCCGGGAGAAGATCGGCACGCCGGCCTTCCTGGCCGCCGGTCTCGACGCCCAGCACCGCTCGGTGGTCGTGCTCGAGGCGCCTGCCCTGCCGCTGACCGAGGGCATCACCGTCTACCTGGACGGGGTCGACCCGGTGGTGGCCGCCCGGTACGCCAAGGTCGTCACCGACCCGGCCGAGGCCGACGTGGCGATCGTCCGGCGTGGCACCGCCTACGACAACACCCGCACCACCGGTTTCGAGGCGTTCTTCCACGCGGGCCGGCTCGACTGGACCGCCGAGGAGATCACGCCGGTGCTGGACCTGTCCGGCAAGCTGCCGACCGTGGTGGACGTGATGCTCGACCGCCCGGCCGTGCTCACCCAGCTGGCCGGAACGGTGGCCGGGCTGGTCGGCACGTTCGGCGCGAGCGACGAGGCGCTGCTGGACGTGCTGTTCGGGCGGGCCGCCGCCTCCGGGACGCTGCCGTTCGAACTGCCGTCGTCGATGGCCGAGGTGGAGGCGGCACGCGAGGACGTGCCGAACGACACGGCCCACCCGCTCTTCCCGTACGGGCATGGGCTGACCTGGCCCGCGCGCTGAGAAAGTTGCAATCGGGGGGCGCGTAAGCGCCCCCCTTCAGTTTGTGCGGCGCCGAGTCGAAGCCCACTGGGAAGAGCCCTCTGTTCCCGTCCGCTCGTGAAAGGCGTTGGTCTTGAGTACCGCAACCGAACTGACCCCACCGCCCTCGGCCACCGCCCCGCCCGGCGGCAGCGGCCGCTGGTGGTCCCTGGTAGTACTGGCCATGGCCCAGCTCATGGTGGTGCTGGACGCCACCATCGTGAACATCGCGTTGCCCACCGCCCAGGCCGACCTCGGCTTCTCCGACGCCAGCCGGCAGTGGGTCGTCACCGGTTACGCCCTCGCCTTCGGCAGCCTGCTGCTGCTCGGCGGCCGGCTCTCCGATTACTTCGGCCGTAAGCGCATGTTCCTCATCGGCCTCATCGGTTTCGCCCTGGCGTCCGCACTCGGCGGCGCCGCCAACGGCCTCGAGATGCTGATCATCGCGCGTGCCCTGCAGGGTGCGTTCGGTGCCGCGCTCGCTCCCGCGGCCCTGTCGCTGCTGTCCACCACCTTCACCGAGCCGGCCGACCGTGGCAAGGCGTTCGGCATCTTCGGCGCCATCTCCGGCGCCGGCGGCGCCGTCGGCCTGCTGCTCGGCGGCGTGCTGACCGAGTACGCGTCGTGGCGCTGGTGCCTCTACGTCAACCTGATCATCGCGGCCATCGCCGTCGTCGGCGGCCTGCGCAAGCTGCAGGACGAGAAGATCATCAACCCCAACCGGATCGACATCCCGGGTGCGGTCGCCGCCATCGTCGGTCTCGTCGGCCTGGTGTACGGCCTCGGCAAGGCGGAGACCGACGGCTGGACCGCCGCCGCCACCCTGATCCCGATCATCGTCGGTGTGGTCGTGCTGATCGCCTTCGTCTTCATCGAGCTGCGGGTGCCGCACCCGCTGCTGCCGCTGCGCGTCGTGCTCGACCGCAACCGGGGTGGCTCGTACGCCTCGATCGGTATCGCCGGCGCCGGCATGTTCGGCATCTTCCTGTTCCTGACCTACTACCTGACCCAGTTCCTCAGCTTCACCCCGATCCAGACCGGCCTGGCGTTCCTGCCGATGCTCGGCGCGATCATGCTGTCCGCCACCACGGCCGGCTCGATCCTCACCCCGAAGGTCGGTCCGCGCCCGCTGGTTCCGGTCGGCGCCCTGATCGCGGCCGGGGGCATGGCCTTCATGACCCGCCTCGACCTGGACTCGACGTACGCCTCCGGCGTGCTGCCCGGCCTGCTGGTCATCGGCCTCGGCCTCGGCCTGGTCTTCGCCCCGACGCAGAACGCCGCCACCAGCGGCGTCGAGCACGCCGACGCGGGCGTCGCCTCGGCGATGGTCAACACCATGCAGCAGATCGGCGGCTCGATCGGTACCGCCCTGCTGAGCTCGTTCGCCGCGTCCGCCGCGACGAACTACATGGTCGGCAAGACGCCGTCGGCGCTGGTCCAGGCTCAGGCGCAGCTGTCCAGCTACCACACCGTGTTCTGGTGGTCGTGCGGCTTCTTCCTGCTGGCCGCGGTCGTCTCGGCGGTCCTGTTCCGCACCGGCCCGCTCGACGTCGACCCGGACGCCCCGAAGGCCATGGCCCACTGACGGTGTTTTGATCCCGATCGACGATCCCCGGTCACGCTTCGGCGTGGCCGGGGATCGTGCATTTGGGGGATCGGGGCAGCAGGGCGTGGCCGCTAGCGTTTCCGTTGTGGGCGAAGCCGTGATGGTCATCGACTTTGGCACGTCGACGTCGTCGGCCGCGCTGGTAACCGGCGACCGGGTACGGCTGGTCAAGGAACCGGGCAGCGGCTTGTGGTCGTGGCCGTCGGCGGTCTGCCGGGACGGGGACCGGCTGCTGGTCGGTACGACGGCGGAGCGGCGCAAGCGCACCGATCCGGCCGGTTATCGGGCCGAGTTCAAGCGAGATCTGGGCCAGCAGGCGCCGATTCCGCTCGGCGACCGGGACTACCGGGTGGAAGAGCTGGTCGCTGCCCTCTTGACGGCTCTGCGGGAGCAGGCCGGTGAGCCGGTGCGGCGGGCGCTGCTGACGGTTCCGGCCTCCTACCGGCCCGGGGATCCGCGGCGGGCGCTGATGATCGCGGCGGGCGAGGCGGCCGGGTTCGACGACGTGGAACTGCTGGCCGAGCCGGTTGCGGCGGCGCTCGGGCCCCTTTCCGGTGACGGTTTCGGGATCGGCGACACAGTCCTGGTCTACGACTTCGGGGGCGGGACGTTCGACGCCGCGCTGGTCCGGTTCACCGGCGCCGGCCGTGAGGTACTCGGGCACGCGGCGCTCGATGACTGCGGTGGGCGTGACATCGACGCCCTGCTGATCGAGCATGTCCGGGACAGCGGCGGCGATTCCCTGGCCGAGGCGCTCGCTGTCCCGGCCGATGCGCCGCGGGCCGTCCGGATGCGGCTGGGCCTGCAGTTCGCGGACTTCGCGCGGGTGATCAAGCATCAGCTCAGCGAGGTCGACGAGGTCGAGGACTTCGTGTCGCACCTGGCGCCGCCGTCGCGGGTCGACCGGTCCGAGCTGACCGCGTTGGTCGCGCCGGTGCTGGCCCGCACGCTGGACTGCTGCCACCGGCTGCTGCGCGAGTGTGGGGTCGTGCCGGCGCAGCTCGCCGCGGTGCTGCTGGTCGGCGGAACGTCCCGGATGCCGGTCGTCGCCGATACCGTGGCTCGTGAGCTGGGCCGGCCGATCCGCCGCCCCGAGGACCCGGACCTCGCCGTGGTGCAGGGCGCCGCCGCCGACGCCGGGCAGGGCGGCACGCGGGTCCTCCGAGCGATGCTGGCAACGCCGGGTCGCGACCGGTTGCGCTGGAAGGGCCCGGCCGTGAGCCGGCTCGCCCGCGTCCTGACCGGAGCCGGCGAGGGGTACGCGGCGGGCGAGTCGCTGGCCGTCGTGCGTGACGGCGACGACCGCCTCTGGACCCTCACGGCGCCGCCGGTGGCCGGAACGATCCGGGAGTGGACGGTTCCGGTGGGTGCGCACCTGCCGCCGTTGGATTGGTCGGTGGATGTCACCTCGGCGGGACCTCGGCTTCGATTCAAAGTACCAGCCTTTGCGCGGATCTTCAACATCGAACCGGAGACCGGACGTCGCGTGGCCTTCAGCCCGGATGGTCGCCACTTGGTGGCCGCGGCCGTTTCCTGGGCGCGGGTATGGGACTGGGAGAGCGGCGACACCGTCTGGGATCTGCAGCGGAACTTCCAGGGAAACATGTACTGGTCGGTGGCCGTCGGCCCGGACGGGCGTCAGGTGGCCGTCGCCGGCGGACCGGGCGTGATCGTGTGCGACGCCCGGACGGGCGAGCAGCTGTACGCCCTCGACCACCCTGATGTGATCAACGACGTGGCCTTCAGCCCGGACGGCCGCTGGCTAGCCGGAGTCGCCAAAGACGGCGTCGCTGTTCTTTGGGAAGCTGCCACCGGCGTCCGTGCTCGCACATTTCCGCACGAGCTCACTTTGTACGCCGTCGAGTTCAGCGCGGACGGGAATCAGCTGATCACCTCCGCCCTCGAGCACACTCACGTGTGGGACCTGGCGACCGGAAACAAGGAGTATCTCGTGGACCGCGCTGGCTGGTTCGCGCTCAGCCCGGAGGCGTCGCACATCGCCCTAGCGAACAGCTCGTCGTTGACGATCGTGACGGCTGACGGCGAAGCCCAAGAGGTCGCGTCGGTAAAGGCCAAAGACCCGTATTCCCCTACCGAGACGAGCTGGGTACGCCCAGCCTTCAGCCCCGACGGCCGGCTGGTCGCCGCGGGTAAGGGCAGTGACGTCCGGATCTACGACGCCCGGTCTCGCGGAACGCTGCGCGAATTGGGCACCATCAGGACCAAGACCACGGTGACGTCGGTCGCGTTCAGTCCGGACGGCCGCTTTCTCGCGGCGGCCTGCGACAACTGGATCCGGGTCTACGAGGTGGCCGAGCCGGTCGACGAGCCGGAGTAACCGCACGGGGGATCGGGTCGGATGTTCCCGCCGATTAGCGTTTCCCGCGTGGGCGAAGCCGTACTGGTCATCGACTTTGGCACTTCGACGTCGTCGGCCGCGCTGGTCTCCTCCGACGGCCGGGTGCGGCTGATCAAGGAGCCGGGCAGCGGGTCATGGTCGTGGCCGTCGGCCGTCTGCGCCGACGGGGACCGACTGCTGGTCGGCACGACGGCGGAGCGGCGCAAGCGCACCGACCCGGCGAGCTACCGGGCCGAGTTCAAGCGAGATCTGGGCCAGCAGGCGCCGATTCCGCTCGGCGACCGGGACTACCCGGTCTCGGCGCTGGTAACGGCCCTGCTCGCGGCGTTCCGCGAGCAGGCCGGAGAACCGGTGCGGCGGGCGCTGCTGACCGTCCCGGCCTCCTACCGGCCCGGGGATCCGCGGCGAGCATTGATGATCGCGGCGGCGGAGGCGGCCGGATTCGACGACGTGGAATTGCTGGCCGAGCCGGTTGCGGCGGCGCTGGCACCGCTTTCCGGCGAGGGCTTCGGGGCCGGGGACACCGTGCTGGTGTACGACTTCGGAGGCGGGACGTTCGACGCCGCGCTGGTGCGGTTCGGCGGCGACAGCGGTAACGAGGTGCTCGGGCACGCGGCCCTGGATGACTGCGGTGGCCGTGACATCGACGCCCTGCTGATCGGGCACGTCCGCGACAGCGGGGGCGCCGAGCTGGCGGAGGCACTCGCCGTGCCGGCCGGTGCGGCTCGCGCAGTCCGGATGCGCCTGGGACTGCAGTTCGCCGACTTCGCCCGGGGCATCAAACACCAGCTCAGCGACGTCACCGAGGTCGAGGACTTCGTGTCGCACCTGGCACCGCCGTCCCGGGTCGAGCGCGCCGAGCTGACCGCGCTGGTCGCGCCGGTGCTCGCCCGCACGGTGGACTGCTGCCGGGAACTGCTGCGCGGCTGCTCCGTCGCCGCCGACGCGGTGACCGCGGTGCTGCTGGTCGGCGGAACGTCCCGGATGCCGGTCGTCGCCGACACCGTGGCCCGCGAGCTTGGCCGGCCGATCCGCCGACCTGAGGACCCGGACCTCGCCGTCGTCCAGGGCGCCGCCGCCCACGCCGAAGGGGACACCGGCCGTGTTCTCCTTGGCATGCTGGAGGCGCCCGGCCGGTCCCGGCTGCGGTGGCATCCGCCGGCCGGCAGCTCCCTGTCGCGGATCCTGATTGATGCCGGCGAGAAGTACGCGGCGGGCGCGCCCATGGCCGTCGCCAGGGACAGCGATGACCTGCTCTGGACCCTCACGGCGGGGTCGGCGGCCGGCACCGTACGGGATTGGATCATCCCGGCTGGGGCGCTGCTGTCCGCGACGGACTGGCCGGTCACGGTCACCTCGGCGAACCGGCCGATTCGGCTGCACCGGTCCGGCACCATCAATCGGGTGTTCGATGTCGGGGACGCGCGTTCCGTCGCATTCAGCCCGGACGGCCGGTGGCTGGCCGGCGGTGGGCGGGGCGTGCGGGTGTGGGATCACGCCGAACGTCGCCTCCTGCTGACGCTGTCGGGGAGCACCGGATATCTCCTCGATCCCGTGCGATTCAGCCCGGACGGTCGGCGGCTGGCGGCCGCCGACCGGGAGTTCCTGCAGGTGTGGGACCTCGCAACGGGAGACCGGATGCTGTCTCTGGAACACTCGGCCACGGTTGATGATGTGAACTTCAGTTCCGACGGCCGCTGGATGGTCACCGCCTCGGACGGCGCGGCGGTCATCTGGGAAGTGGCCACCGGCGCACGAGTCCGAACGATGACTCACGAGTACCCTCGCGAGGACTTCCGCCGGAAGGGCTCCCGCAGCCTGACCGAACGACTGCGCGGTCGGCCAGCGAAGATCAAGCGTCCCAACGTCTACACCGTCGCGTTCAGCCCGGACACGAGCGTTCTTGTCACCGGTAGTAATGAGGTCCATCTGTGGGATGTGGCCAACGGTGAACAACTCGGCACTTTCGGCAACGCCGGCGACGTTGCCGTCAGTCCGGACGGGCAGCAGTTCGCTACGGCCGGCTACAACCCGCTCAACATCTGGACCAACGGCCCTGAGCATGCGGAGGCCGCCGGCACTCGGATGGAAGCGAACGCGTTAGCACTGGACAGTACCGACTACGGCTGGGAATGCCCGGTATTCAGCCCGGATGGCAGGTTCCTCGCCGTCGGCTGGGCTCGCAGCATCCGGATCTTCGATGCGCAATCCCGGGGTCGTCTCGACGAGCTTGCCGAGACGCGTGTCGACGCCACGGTGAGGTCACTCGACTTCAGCCCGGAAGGCGAGTACATCGCCGCGGCCTATGGCAATCACGTCGCGATGTGGACGATCGGCGTACCGGTGGACGAAACCTAGGCCCGCAGTTGCGTGGCCAGACGTTCGTAGCTGCGCCGCACCACCTGCACCGCGCGGCGGCTGCGGCCGGCGTACGACGGGTCGAGGTCGCGTTCGGCCCACTCGGCCAGACGTTCGCGGGCTGCCTCGGCCAGCCGGTCCGGCGGCGTGCCGGATGGCAGGCCGAGACGGTCGGCGGCGGTGGTGCCGTATTCGCCGGTTACCCGGAGCAGGTCGGCGGCGTCCTCGGCGGTGAAGGTCAGTCCGCCGTCGTAGTAGTGGCGTAGTACGCGCAGTTCGGCGAAGGCGTGTTCGTCCTGCTCCAGAGTGAGCAGCGGGGACATGGTGTCGCGCAGGTCGAGCGTCGAACCCAGCTGGTAGGCCTGGTCGAGGGCGCCGCGCAGCTTGATCAGATCGCCCCGGTTACCGAAGTGGTCCACCAGCAGGCGCTTCAGGCCGGTCATGCCGCTGCGGGCGGTCAGCTCGGTGCGCAGTAGCTCCTCAGTGTCGATGCCGTCGCGCAGCAGCGAGCAGGCCAGCACGATGCCGTACTGGCCGAAGCGGCGCAGCAGGGCGGCCCGGCGGCCGGCGTCGAGCGGCAGGTCGTCGTAGTCGCGGGTGGCGAAGTACGGGCCGCGGCGCACCCGTTTCTCCAGGATGTCCGGCTCCACCTCGGCCAGGGCGACCAGATCGGCGTACTCGTCGGTGGTGAACGTGGCCGCGGCCGAGCCGACCAGGCTGGCCACCGGGCGCACGTCGAACAGCAGGCGGCGGGCGCCGGGCGCGCTCATGACCCGCTCGGCGAGTCGCCGGCCCTCAGCCATCGGATCGGCGGCCTGCGGCCAGCTCAGCTCCACCTTGGTCAGCGCCGCCACCGTGGTGATCGGCCCGCCGCCACCGAAGTCGGGCCCGACGAAATCCGACAGCATCTCGTCCTCGTTGGCGGCCAGGCCGCGGGCGAACACCACGATCAGGGCATCGGCCTTGCGGGCGTGCGCGGCCGACTCGGCCCGCACGTCGTCGCCGGTGCGGCCGAGAAACCGCAGCGTGTTCTGCGAGTCGGCGTGGAACACCGAGTCCAGGCCGGGGGTGTCGATCAGGTCGAAGGACCGCAGGTACGGGTTGGGATCGGTGACCCGCAGATAGTCGATTGCCCGCAGGAGCCGCTGGTGCTCCTGGTCGCCGTCGCGGGCCCGTACGGTCAGCGCGGTGAGTTCGTCCGGATCGCGCCGCGAGGGCGGCCGTCCGTCGGTGAAGTGCACGGTCAGTTCGCGGCGCGGGCCGTGGCTGAGCCAGTTGACGTTGAAGGTGAGTTCCTCCACGCCGGTGGGCGCCAGATCGCCGCCGAGCAGCGCGTTCGCGAGGGTCGACTTGCCGGAGCTGACCCGCCCGACCAGCGCGACCCGCATCGGCTCGGTCAGGCGGGTCAGATGCTCGGTGAGGGCGTCGTGCACCGGCCTGGGCGCTACCGTCGCCCGGGCGGCCTCGAAGGCCGCGACCGCGCGTGCTCGCAGGTCGCCGCTCATCCGTCGATGACGCTGGTCAGCTCGGCGATCCGCTCCCGTACGGCGATCAGTGGTGCCTGTTCGGCAGTCAGTTCGGCCGTCCGCAGCCTGGCCTTCTCCTCGGTGGCCTCGCGGGCCGCGGCCAGCCGGGACAACCGGTCCCGGAGGGTTTCCTGTTCTCGGGCGAGGCGGCTGTCGAGCTCGGCGGTCATCGCCCGGCTGAACTCGCGGACCAGGTCCGGCACGGCGCCCGCGACGTGCCGGCGCTGCTCGGCCTCGACCGGGCGCAGCTCCTGTTGCAGGCTCTGCCGCCGCCCCTGCCGTTCGGCCCGGCCCTCGTCCTGCCGGCTGCTGCGGTAGCCGGCGGTGCCGCCGAGCAGCCCGCCGAGCGCCGCCCCGAGGACCGTTCCGACGCCGGGGATCGGGACGAGCAGCGTGCCGAGGAAACCGCCGACGGTACTTCCGATGCCGCCGCCGAGGCTGACGTCGCGCAGCCGCCGTTTGACCGGGTCGCTGCGGTACTCCTGGTACAGGTCGCCGCTGAACCGCAGGGGCGGCACGTCGGGGGCGGGCAGCCGGCCGAGCCGGGCCGAGCCGAGGTCGAGGCCGTGCCGGTCGGTGAAGTCGCCGAGCAGCTGTGCGGCGGCGCGGGCAGCCTGCTCGTTGAGCTCGCCGATGACCTGGGCGGCGTCCGCGGTGAGCTGGCCGACCAGTCGATCGGGGTGGAACAGGTACGCGTCGTCGCGGAGGTATTCGGTGATGAAGACGTGCCACACCTCGTCGAGCCGGCGCTGGCCGGTCGCGGTCAGGCTGCGGCCGAGGTCGCCGGTCTGCGCGGCCAGGTCGCGCCGCCACGAGGCCGAGTCCTGGCGCAGCTCGGTGAGGCGGTGCTGCCGCTGCTCGGCCTGCGCGGTCAGATCGGCGACGCGCTGCTTGGTGTCGTCGGCGAGCGCCTCGATCTCCTCGGTGATCGGCACCAGCAGTGCCCGCGCCGAGCTCTCCAGCTCCAGCAGCGCGCCGCCGAGGAGCCGCCGGATCCGCCAGCGGGCCAGCGCGGTCCACAGCCGTGCCTCGAACTCCCCGAAGTTGCTCAGCTCCAGATCCTCCTCGTCGCCGCCCTCGAGGTAGTCGCGTTTCGCGTGGGCCGAGACCGGAGTGATCACCACCTGATCGGCCGGGCGGTCCAGCGCTGCGGCGATCTTGTCGCGGGTGTTGGCCAGGATCGCCGTGAAGTCGCCGGTGTCGGTCTTGGTGAGCACGAATTGCAGGGCTTCGAGCGAGTCACCGGCCGCGACCGCCCGCGCGGCCCGCCGGAGGAACCGCAACTCGCTCTCCAGCAGCGGCTGGGTGGCGTCGGCGACGAACACCACCGCGTCGGCGCTGGGCAGGAACGCCATGGTCGCGGCGGTGTGGTCCTGGTAGACGCCGCCGACACCGGGAGTGTCGACCAGGGTCAGCCCGGACGCGAGCTTCGGGTTGGGGGTCTCGACGGTGATCAAGCGGGCACGGCGGCCGTTGCGCGGGTTGGCACCCTCGGTCACGTAACCGGCGATCTCCGCGCGGCCGATCGGCACGGTTTCGGTGCCGGCGTCGGTCTCGACCAGGGCGGTGATCTCCTCGGCCGGGCCGTACGAGACCGTGGTGACCGTGTTGGTGGCGATCTCGCCGGCCTCGGGGAACAGCTGGGGCGCCCGCCACTCGTCGAGCAGCGCGTTGAGCAGGCTGGACTTACCGCGTTTGAACTCTCCGCAGACCACCACGGTGAGCCGGCCGTCGACGACCCGGTCGCGGGCGGCCTCGAGGCGCACCCCGGTCGCGGTCGCGCCGCGCCGGGCGGCCGCCGCCCTCAGGTCCGGAAACAACGTCAAAATCTGCTCGCGTACGGCGTCGAAGTCCCGCATGCGTCCATCATTCGATGGTGAGCACGCAGAGTGAATCACCCCTTCCGGTGTCACCGAGGATCCGGGAGGCTGGTGACATGTCCGACCCGGAAGAGGAGACGGTGGTCGAGTTCCCGGACGGGACCGAGGTCACCGACCCCGACGAAGATGCCCAGGGTTACGTGTACGAGACCCATGACGACTACCTGCACGGCGTGGATCCGCACGTCGTCGACGACGACTGGTGAAGCTCTGACCTTCGGATCCCGGCCGCCCGGCCGCCGCCGAGGGTCCACGTCGGACGGTCCGGCCGACCACACCCTCGACATCGGCGACGACTGCTGAGGCTCAGCCTCGGAGGATGCGGCGGCCGGCGGCCAGCAGGTGGTCGTGGAAGTCCTCGTTGTCGAGGCCGGCCACGGCCGGGTCGGCGCCCGCCATCATCAGGCCGCCGGCGATGACCGCCATCCGCACCCGGCTGCCCGGGTCGGGGGCGAAGCCGCCCAGCAGGCGGCGGATGCGCTGCAGGTCGCGCAGGGCCGGGTGGGCCCGGACCAGCCGGACCACCACCGGGTCGAAGCCGAGCGTCGCCGCCATCTTGCGGTAGTCGACCACCAGCTGGACCACGCCGGCCAGGACGGATTCGACGCGGGCCGCGTGGCCGCGCTGGGACTCCGCCTCGTCGGCGACTTCGCCCAGCCGATCCAGGGCCGGGGCGATCACCGCCAGGGCGAGGTCGTCCATGGTCGGGAACTCGCTGTGGACCGCCGCCTTCGTGACGCCCAGGCGGTCGGCGATCATCTGCGGCGACGTGCCGCTGACGCCGTGCTCGGCGAACAGGTCGAGCGCCACCACCAATAAACGCTCCCGTGCCGGCATGCCCGGATCCTAACCGCCGTCCTTGACCTGGAGTGCGCTCCAGCAAATAGCTTCGCCCTATTACTGAAAGGCGGACTTGGCATGCAGACGATCGAACTTGGCCGTACGGGTACGCAGGTGAGCCGGCTCGCTCTGGGCGCGATGCAGATGGGCAACGCCACCAGCGAGGCGGACTCGATCCGAATTCTTGACCGCTACCGCGAGATCGGCGGATCGTTCCTCGACACCGCCGACTGCTACGAGTGGTGGGCCACCCGGGACAGCCGCGGCGGGGAGAGCGAGGAACTCCTCGGCCGCTGGATGCGCGCCGGCAACCGGCGCGAGCAGGTCTTCCTCGCCACCAAGGGCAGCGCGCTGCCGCACTACTCGCCCGACCTGTGGGCCGCCGACGGCACCCCGGACTGGGAACTGGCCCGGCGCACCTTCGCCGGGGCGGGCGCCAAGACGCTGCGCGACGCGCTCGACGGCAGCCTGCGCCGGCTCGGCACCGACCACGTCGACCTCTACTACATCCACGTCGACGACCTGGGCACGCCGCTCGAGGAGACCCTGGAGGCGCTGGCCGGGCTGGTGTCGGCCGGCAAGATTCGCTACCTGGGCTGGTCCAACGTGCGCACCTGGCGGCTCGAGCGGATCCGCGGGCTGTGCGAGCGCAACGGCTGGCCGCTGCCGGTCGCGGTTCAGCAGCAGCACAGCTACCTGCGCCCGAAGGCGGGCGCGGAGTCGGCCTCCATCGTCGGCGCCGAGCAGCTCGACTACCTGCGCGAGCACGCCGACCAGACCCTGGTGGCCTACTCGCCGATCCTGAAGGGCGTCTACGCCTCGGCGGCCAAGCGGACCGGCCACTGGATGATGGCGAACTACGCCGGCCCGGACGCGGACGCCCGGGTCGCGGCGGTGGAGGAGGTGGCCGCCGAGGTCGGCGTCACCCCGAACCAGCTGGTGCTGGCCTGGCTGATGCAGCAGACCGCGCCGCGGGTGCTGCCGCTGATCGGGCCGCGCACCATCCAGCAGTTCGAGGACGCGGTGCCGGCCCTCGACGTCAAGCTCACCGGCGAGCAGCTGGACCGGCTGGACAGCGCCGGGGCATAAAGCGGGCGCCTAAAGGCCCTGCACCACAAATTTGGTTCCCGCGCCCTGGTCCAGGTGGATGAGGTCGTCGCCGCCCAGGTGCAGGGCGCGGTCCGGATAATTGAGGGATTCCAGAACAACCGCGCCGCCGCTGGTGGACTTCGGGCAGAAGGTGGCGTCCCGGTTGAACAATTCCTGGTCGCGGCGGCTCTGCTGCTCCAGGCGGAGCACGAAGTTGCGGTGCCGCAGGAAATAGCCCGGATAATTAACTGATTCGAGGGAAACGCACCCGGCGCCGGCCAGTCCGGTGCGGACGACGAAGGTGGAGTCGGCCTGGTCGAGCGCCGAGGTGATCCGGTCGGCGCGGGCGACGAAGTTGCGGTGCCGCAGCCGCACCCCCGGCCGGCCCTCGATCTCCAGGCCGACCCGGCGGCCGGCGACCAGGCCGACGGCGGCCGGCGTGGTGGGGGCGGCGGTGGTGGTGGGCGCCGGCGTGCGCGAGGGCGTCGCCGTCGGCTTCCGGGTGGTCTGCCCGGCGGCCACCGGCAGGGTCTTCGTCGGCAGGATCACCGCGGGAGCCGCAGAACTGCTGGCCGGCAGCGGTAGCAACGAGACCGGGGTGAGCGGCTCGTAGGACGGGAAGACGATGTCCTGGGCGACCTGGCCGGGCTGCTCACCGTCGCCGATCAGGATCAGCGCCAGGATGCCGGCCACGCCGGTGACCACGGCGACCCCGCAGGCGAGCAACACCCGGTGGGCCCGCTCGGAGTCGGCCGGGGACCGGGCCGGCAATCGGGGGCGGTACGGGATGAGCGCGGTGGAGGCCGGAGCGGGAGCCTCCTCCCGGAACCAGCCGCCGACCCGGAGGTGGTCCATCTCGTCGTCGTGGGGCATGCAGCATCCGCTCCTACGGCCGGCGACCTAAGGCACTCTTAAAGTCTCGAAAAGGCATTGTTGCGGCGAAAGCGGTTAATGACAAGGGTGAGATTTAAGCCCATCTTTGGACGGCTTCCCGATCGTCTCCCCGGGAATCGAACCGTCGACCGGTGTAGCTCCGTATTGACCATCGACGCCATACGCAGCCGGGCGCAGGGGGTGCCCGGCCGTACCAAGGAGACGATCGCGTGGACGGCTCCGCCTCGAGTGATCTCGACACCGGTTCCCTGCCCAACATCTCCGACTACTGGCCGGACGCTCCGCATCGGATGAGCCCGGAAGCCGACTGGTATCCCGACGACAGCGAGCCGACGGCGGACTTCCCGCCGTACACCCCGGAACCGCCGGCCGACCACCTGATCGGCCCGCCGCCCCGGTCGCGCGGCCGCGGCCTGCGGCTTTTCCTCGCGGCCCTGGCCGCGGTGGTCTTCGTCGGCGGCAGCGGCCTGGTGCTGGCCCGGATGGTGCTGAACCGGGACAACCCGGTCGCGCAACCGGCTCCGGAGCAGCCGGACGTCGCGGTGACCGACCCGGACAACCCGCCGGTGTCGGTCCAGCCGTCCCCGGCGGCCAGCGCGACGCCGTCGCCGAGCGTCTCGGCCGCCGCCACCGCGCTTCCGTTCACCTCCGGCACCTTCGAGCTGTCCGGCAACGTGGTCGAGCTCAACGTGACGGTCGCCGATCTGGGCTTCGAGCCGGTGAAGTTCAGCACCCCCGACGGCAGCGGGCTCGCGCCGCGGCTGAACCTGGACGGCGGCACGGTGAAACTGGACCCGCGGCCGGACGGCAGCAAGGGCAACGGCCGGGTAGACGTGCAGCTCAACAGCAAGGTCACCTGGTCGATCCGGATGGCCGGCGGGGTGACCCGGGGGAACTTCACCCTGGGCGACGCCAAGCTGCGCCGGATCGACCTGGACGGCGGCGCGACCCGGATCACCATGGTGCTGCCCACGCCGGACGAGACGATGCCGTTGCGGATGACCGGCGGCGTGAACACCTGGCAGATCACCACCCTGAAGAAGGTGCCGCTGAGCGCGCTGCTGCGCCAGGGGGCCGGCGAGGTCTCGCTCAACGGCAAGAAGGTCCGCAGCCTCAAGAAGGGCGCTTCGGTCCGGGCTGACGGCGGCGCCGGCGTCGAATCGGGCGGGTTCGGCATCGACGCGGTGGCCGGGATCGGCACGCTGACGGTCGGACCGGCCGCCTGACCGACATTTCCGTCGTGCCCACGGCGGAAAGTCATCGGTTCAGCACTTTGGGGGATGTGGCGGATCTCGTGCGGACGGGTTGCCGACAACGTGCTGGAAAGGCGGTGCCCAGGTGCTCACCCTATTGACATGACGACAACGTTCGACCGGGCACTCGTGCACGGCAGCGCCGACACGCTCCGGGAGAAGCGGACCCAGCTTTCCGCGCTGGAGATTCCGAAGGGGCGCGGCTGGGACCCGATGCGGGACCGGATGGCCGAGGTGCTGTCCACCCAGCCGCAGGGCATCACCGCGGTGATCGACAAGCTGGTCATCACCCAGAAGGTCCTCGACGAGCTGCCGCCGAGTCCGGCCAACAACCGGGTCTCGGCCTTCAACGAGCTCTATCTCAAGATCACCCGCCGGGTGGACGGCGCGCTCACCGCCGGGGACGAGGTCAACTCGCCCGATTTCCTGGAACTGCTCGACGTCGAGTTCGCCAAGCGGTACTTCGCCGCGCTCAACCTGTGGAACCTCGACGACGAGGACACCCCCGACGTCTGGGAGGTGCTCTTCAAGCGTGGTCATGACACGCGCATGTCCAAGCTCACCGCGGCCATGCTCGGCGTCAACGCGCACATCAACCACGACCTGGCGCTGGCGCTCATCGGCACCTGGAACGAGTTGGGCGCGCCCACCGACGACCAGATCCACCCCGACTATCTGCTGGTCAACGAGATCTTCTACCAGGAGACCCCGGGGCTGCGGCGCGGCTTCGCCACCGACTGGCAGAACGAGATCGACGAGTTCGTCGGCCCGCTCGACGACTGGTCGCAGCGCATCCTGGTGCGGGTCACCCGGGCGCACGCCTGGGACCAGGGCCGGGAGATGTGGGAACTGCGCAACAACGAGAAGGACTTCGAGGCGGCCCGGCGGGCGATGGACCGGTCGGCGTCACTGATCGCCGAGTGGGCGATCTTCGGCGACCGGGTGGTCACCATCTCCGGCTGGGGCGTCACCGGCACCCTGTCCCTGATCCGCCGGGCTTTAGGCCAGGACGACTGATCATCCCCGTGCGGCCCGGTTGTAGGGTGAGGCGCCGCACGGGGAGGAGAGGGCTTTGCCGGAATTCGGCGCCGAGGCGCTGATCGTGTGCGAGAGCCTGGTCCGCATCTACCAGACCGGGCCGGTCGAGGTGCAGGCCCTGCAGGGGCTCGACCTGATCGTGGAGAGCGGCGAGATGGTCGCCGTGGTCGGCGCCTCCGGGTCGGGCAAGTCGACGCTGCTGTCCATCCTCGCCGGGATCGACGCGCCGACCGCCGGCCGGGCCCGGGTCGGCACCTGGAACCTGCTGTCGATGTCCCGCACCGACCGGGTGCGCTACCGGCGGCACACCGTGGGCTTCGTCCGCCAGCAGACCGCCAGCAACCTGATCTCCTACCTGACCGCCCGGCAGATGGTCGACCTGCCGATGACCGCGGCCCGGGTCCCGGCCAAGACCCGTAAGGACCGCAGCCTCGAGCTGCTGGGCCTGCTCGGGGTCGCCGACTGCGCCGACCGTAAGCCCGGGCAGCTGTCCGGCGGGCAGCAGCAGCGGGTCGCCATCGCGGTGGCGCTGGCCAACAAGCCGCAGGTTCTGTTCGCCGACGAACCGACCGGCGAGCTGGACACCGCCACCTCGGCCGAGGTGTTCGGCGCGATGCGCGACGTCAACCGGGAACTCGGGGTCACCGTCGTGGTGGTCACCCACGACCCGGCGGTCAGCGGCCAGGTCGAGCGCACCGTGGCGATCCGCGACGGGCGCACCAGCAGCGAGGTGCTGCGCCGCACCGCCACCGCCGACAACGGCGACACCCACGTCATCGCCGAGGAGTACGCCGTGATGGACCGGGCCGGACGGGTGCAGATCCCGGCCGACTACCGCGAGGCGCTCGCCCTGACCCGCCGGGTCCGGCTCGCGCTGGAACCCGACCACGTCACGATCCGGCCCGACGCATGACCCTGTTGACGGTGGCGGGGGTGTCCCGCAGCTTCGGCGACGTGCGCGCGTTGCAGGACATCTCCTTCGAGGTCGAGCCGGGCACCATGGTCGCCCTGGTCGGCCGGTCCGGGTCGGGCAAGACCACGCTGCTCAACGTCATCGGCGGCCTGGACCGGCCGGACGAGGGCACGGTCACCGTGGACGGCGTCGAGGTCACCGCCCTGGACGAGGACGGCCTGTCCCAGCTGCGGCGCGACCGGGTCTCGTACGTCTTCCAGACCTTCGGTTTGATCCCGGTCCTGTCCGCCGCCGAGAACGTCGGCGTGCCGTTGCGCCTGGCCCGGGCCAACCGCGCCGACCGGGAGCGCCGGGTCGAGCTGCTGCTGGACCTCGTCGGCCTGGCCGGGCACGCCCAGCAGCGGCCCGGCGAACTCTCCGGCGGGCAGCAGCAGCGGGTCGCGATCGCCCGCGCCCTGGCCGGCTCGCCCCGGCTGCTGATCGCCGACGAACCGACCGGGCAGCTCGACGCCGAGACCGGGCTGGCGGTGATGGGCCTGATCCGCGGCGTGGTCGAGTCCGAGGGCGTCACCGTGCTGGTCTCCACCCACGACCCGGTGATGATGGCCCTGGCCGACCGGGTCATCACCATCGCGGACGGCCGGCTGACCACGTGATCGCGCTGCTCACGCGGCGCGCGCGGGCGCAGTGGCCGCTGCTGCTCAGTCTGCTCGCGGTGCTGGCGCTCGGCGCCACCCTGCTCGGCACCTGCGCGCTGCTGGTGACCCGCACCTCGGAACGGGCGGTGGAGGTCGCGGCGTCCCGGGCCGACCCGGACGACGTGCGGGTGACCGCGTACACGGTGACCATCGCGGCGGCCGACGCGCGGTCGGTCGCGGCCGACACCCGGGCCGTGCTGACCTCGGCGGTCGCGCCGTTCACCGCCACCACCGCCACCCGGGCGTCGTCGATCATGCGGATCCTGCCGTCGCACACCGACGACAAGCGGAGCCTGCTCAGCGAGGCCTACCTGTCCGGCGGGGACGGGCTGCGCGACCAGGCCCGGCTGATCGGCGGACGCTGGCCGGACCGGGCCGGCGAGACCGCTCTGTTCGACAACACCGCCCGCCTGCTCGGGCTGACCGTGGGCAGCCGGGTCCACCTCGGGCCGGAACTGGGCCGCGACCCGGCGCCGCCGATCGACCTCACCGTGGTCGGGGTGGTGCATCCGCTGCCGGACGCCGGCTGGGACCGGGACCCGCTCGGCGGGACCGGCTTCGACCCGGACCCCAAGGACGCCGTGTACGCCGAGGACGTCAACGCGTACGGGCCGTTCCTGGTCACCCTGGACGACCTGCTGGCCAGTGGCTCCGCTCTGGACCGGCTCGAGGTCACCGCCCGGCCCGACCTGTCCGACCCGACCGGAGCCGACCTCGACCGGCTCCGCACCTCGGTGAGCGGCGCCGACCGGCGACTCGGCGGCGTCCTCGGCGAGCGGGTCGAGATCGAGCGGGTCGCGTCGCCGCTGCCACAGACCCTGTTCGACGACCGCAGCCAGCAGGAACTCACCGCCGGGTCGGTGCTCGCGCTGGCCCTGATCGGCATCCTGCTAACCGCGATCGCGCTGGCCCTGGCCGGGCGGCTCACCACCGGCGTACGCGCCGAGGAGAGTGCCCTGCTCACCTCCCTGGGCACCAGCCGGGGCCAGGCGGCCGCCGCCGCGGCCGTCGAGGCCGCCGCGCTGGCCGTGCTCGCCGCCGCGATCGCCGTTCCCGCCTCGTCGGTCCTGCACAGCCTGCTCACCCACGTGCAGCCGCTGGCCGGGGCCGGGCTCGCCGCCCGGCCGGCCGTCACCGCCGGGCAGGTGCTCGCCGTCGGCTGCGGTGCCGTCGCACTGGCCCTGCTGCACATCGGGCTCGCGGTGCGTCCGGTCACCGTCAGCGGCGAGCGGCACGGGCGGCGCGAACTGCTCGCCCGGTCCGGCGCCGACCTGCTCCTGTTCGCCCTGGCCGCGGTCGGCTGGTGGCAACTGCGGGCCCAACCGGCCGGCTCCGACTCGCGGGCCGACGCCGTACGCGTTCTCGCGCCCGCCCTGCTGCTGACCGCCGGCACCGCGCTGACCCTGCGGATCCTGCCGCCCCTGCTGCGCCAGGCCGAACGACTGGCCGGGCAGGCCCGCGGCCTCGTCCTGCCGCTGGCCGCCTTCCAGGCCGCGCGCCGCCCGCAGGCGTACGCCGCCGGTCTGCTGATCGGCCTGGCCTGCGCGGCCGCCACCTTCGGCACCGCGTTCGGCAGCACCTGGACGGTCTCCCAGCACGAGCAGGCCGACCTGTCCGTCGGCACCGACCTCGCCCTCACCCTGGACGCCCCGCCGGTGGCCGGGCAGAGCGCGACGGTCGCGGCGGCCACCGGCGGCGTGATCAGCCCGGTCGCCGACCGCAACATCGCGGTCGGCCAATGGCTCGGCGGGTCCGGCGCCTCGCCGCGCCTGGTCGCCATGGACACCCGGCACGCGCCGGAGCTGCTGCGCGGCCGCGACTCGGACTCCGTCGCCGACGGGCTCACGCCGGCCACGGCGGTGACCGGCCCGCTGCTGCCGGCCGGCAGCACACCGACGGTCACCGGCACCGCCACCCGGGACACCTCCGTGCTGGTCACGCCCCGGCTGCTGCTGCAGGACGAGGCCGGGCTGCGGACCGCCTGCAACGGGACCCCGATCGTGCTCGACGGCCGGCCGCACCCGATGCCGGGCTGCGTGCCGGTGGCCGGCCTGCGACTGGTCGCCGTCGCGCTGCCGGTCACCGGCGGCTGGGAGGGCCGGCCGAACAGCGGCATCGACGTCACCCTGACCCTGCCCGGCGCGACGGCGTCACCGGCCGGTTGGTCCGCGCGGGCCGCCTCGGCCGAGTCCGGCCAGCTCACCGAACCGATGGTGGCGGCGACCGGGAATCGGCTGCGGTTCCAGGCGAACGTGCAGTTCGCCGACCCGACCGACCTGAGCCGGGTGCTGATCGCGACGACCTTCGACGATCCCGGGCCGGTGCCGCTGGCCGTCTCCGCCCGCTTCGCCGCCGATGTCAGCGCCCGGCCCGGCGCGAAGCTGAGCCTGACCTACGGCCTCACCCCGATCAACGCGGTGGTCACCCGGATCGTGCCGGCCATCCCGTCCGCACCCGGCTCGCCCGCCGTCCTCGCCGACGTGGACACCCTGTCCCGGGTGCTGGTCACCCACGGTGACCTCGACTCCCCGGTGACCGGGTGGTGGGCCGGGCATCCGCGGTCCGCCGACGGCCTTCAGATCGGCCGGATCACCACGCGTACGGGGGAGACCGCGCGCCTGGTCGGAAGCCCGCTGCGCGCCTCCCTGCCGGCCGTGCTGAAGGTGCTGGTCGCCGCGGCGGTGGCGCTGCTGCTCGGCGGGGTGGTCCTGCACGTGGCCTACGACGTGCAGTTGCGGGCACTCGAGGTAGCCCGGCTGCGCGGGCTCGGCATGTCCCGGCGCGACATCCGGGCTGCTCTGCTCGGCGAGCACGCCGCTGTCCTGGTGCCGCTGATCGTCGCCGGTGCGGTCGTCGGTGCCATCGCCACCTGGGCGGTCGCGCCGCTGCTGATCCGCTCCGACACCGGCGCCGCCCCGATGCCACCGGCCGCCGCGCATTGGCCGTGGGGCGCGTTCGGCGTACTCGCCGCGGTCCTGATTTTCGGGGCTGGGTTTGCGGTCGCTGTCGTCGTCACCGTGCAGGCCCGCCGGGCCGACGCCGCGCATCTGCGAGTCGCATCATGACCACTCTGCACCGGCTTTCGCTTCATTGGCCCAGCGTCAAGGGCCGCGCCCGCGCCGATCTCGGGCCGTTGCTGCTGGTCGCCGGGGTCGTCCTGGTCATCACGCTGCTCGCCGCGATCGTGCCGCCGCTGATGCGCACCACCGCCGACGAGGCGGCCCGGGACGCGATCCGGCGGGCCGGGCCCGACGCCGCCGTCCAGGCCGAGGCCCGGTGGGAGGACGACTACGGGCCGAACGGCGGGCGGGTCCGCTTTCCGGCGCTCGCGGACGACGTCAACGACCTGAGCACCCGCGCCCAGGAAGCGCTCGACCCCGCGCTGCGAGCCATCCTGCGGCCGCCGGTCACCACCGCCACCAGCGTCACCCTCGCGGTCACCGACGGCAGCGTCCAGCGGCATTTCCAGGTCGACTACCTGCGCACCGACAGCGGCGGCCCGGCCGTCACCTGGACCAGCGGCAAGGCACCCGAGGCCACCCGGGACGACGCCGTGGAGATCCCGCTCAACGGGCCGAAGTGGGAGGTGCAGGTCGGGCTCTCCGAGGCCGAGGCGGCCACCATGAAGCTGCGCCCCGGCGACCACGTGCCGGTCCAGGACGACCTGCGCACCCCCTACAACGTGCTGGTCAGCGGCATTTTCCGGCCGGCCGACCCGGCCGACCCGGCCTGGCAGACGGTCCCGTGGCTGCTGGCGCCGTCGTCTGGTCTGGACGGCGCCGGCACCACCCGGTTCGGCGGCCTGATGACCGCCGAGTCGCTGCCCGACGGCCGCCTCGCGTTCCTGCCGGACCAGCTGCAGCGCACGGTCTGGTTCGCCGCCGACCCGGACCGGATCACCTGGGAATCCGCCCAGCAGCTCGCCGCCACCGCCGCCGCGCTCAAGGCCACCTCCGCCTCATCGGGGGAGCGTGACGACTCGCTCAAGTGGGACACCGGGCTCGACCGGGTGCTGCGCGCCGTCCGCGACCAGGTGAACGCCGCCTACGCGCAGGCGTCCGTGCTGCTGATCGCGGTCCTGGCCGGGGCGGTGCTGGTGCTGCTGCTCGCGGCCGACCTGCTGGCCCGCCGCCGGGACGCGGCCCTGGCCGCCGCCCGGCAGCGCGGCGCCGGACTGCCCAGCCTCGCCGCCGAACTGCTTATCGAGTCGCTGGTGGTGACCGTGCCGGCCGCGGCACTTGGCCTGCTGCTGTCGTATCTGGTCGCCGGCGACGCCGCACTGCTCTGGGCCGCCCCGGTCGTGGTGTGTGCCCTCCTCGCCGGCCCGGGATTCGGCGTCCTCGCCGCGGCCCGGGCCACCCGCGACCGGCGGGCCCCCGCCAACCGGTCCGCCCGCCGCCGGCAGCAACGCCTCGAACAGCTGCGCCGCGCCGCGATCGACACCGCCGTCCTGACCGCCGCCGTCGGTGCGGTCGTCGCCCTGCGCCAGCGCGGCATCGCGGCCGGCGCGGACACCGCCCTGCCCGCGAGCGCGCCCACCCTCGGCGCGGTGGCCGGAGCGCTCCTGCTGCTGCGGCTGATGCCGGCCGGCACCGGGCTCGCCCTGCGGCAGGCACTGCGCTCGCGCCGCCCGCTCGCCGTGTTCGGCGCAGCCCGGGCCGCAGCCACCGCCGGCCGGGTGCTGCCGCTGCTGGTGCTCACCGCCACCACCGCGCTGGCCGGGTTCGCGGTCACCCTCGACGTCACCACCGCGCGCGGGATGGCCGACGGGGCCCGGCAGACCGTCGGCGCCGACGCCCGCCTCGACGTGGCCCCCGACGCGATCGGAACCCCGCAACTGGCGGCCCGGATCGCCGCCGCACCCGGGGTCACCCACGCGGTGGCCGCGCAGGTGACCGACGTCGTGCGGGTGATCGCCGACAACACCGCCGTGACGCCCGCCCTCGTCATCGTCGACACCGCCGCGTTCCGGCAGCTCAAGCCGTCGGTCACGCCGGTCTCCGGGTTGCGCGCGCTGGTCCGCTCCAGCGACGGCAGCCTCCGCCCGGGGATGACGATGCGGCTGCGCGTCGACGACGACACCCAGCCCGTCGAGGTCACCGCGGTCGGCATCGCACCCGCCATCGGCGACGCTACCGACGTGATCGTGCTGGACGCCACGGCCGGCCTGCCGTACACGCCGAACACCGTGTGGGCCACCGGTCCCGGAGCCGCCGCCGCGGTCTCGTCGGCGGCGGCCGGCGGGCACGTCCTGATCCGGGCCGACGTGCTCGACGACCGCCGGACCGCGCCGCTCAACTCCGGACTGCACGCCCTCAACTGGGCGGTCGCCGTGACCCTGCTGGCGCTGGGCCTGCTCGGGTTCGCGCTGGCCGCCGCGGCAAGTGCCCCGGCCCGCTGGGAGACCCTGGCCCGGCTGCGCACCCTCGGCCTGCGACCGCGCGACACCCACCGGGTCGCGGCCGGCGAGCTGCTGCCGCCGGTGCTGGCCGCCGCGGTGTTCGGGCCGCTGCTCGGGATGCTGCTGGTGGCACTGACGTTCGGGCCGCTCGCGCTGCGCACGCTGACCGGCCAGACCGCCGACCCGGCCACGGTGGTGCCGTGGTGGATGTTCGCCGGAACGGCGGTCGTGCTGCTCGGCGCGCTGATCGCGGTGGTGGCTGCCGAGGCCGTCACCCGCCGGCGCCGCAGACTCGGCGAGGTGCTGCGGGTCGGCACCTGACCGGTCACGGGCCACACTCCGTGCAGTGCACGTCGGCGGGCGGCTTGCCGGTGACCAGATCCTTGAGCCAGTCGACCAGTCGGACCCCGTTCACCGTCGTCCCGTAGAACTTGTCGAGCTCGAAGATCTGATGGTCGGCGCCCGGTGCGGTGTAGCTGTGCAGGGTCACCCCGGCGGCCTCGATCGTCGCCTCGTTGCGGTCGATGGTGGCGAGCAGGCTTCCGTCCATCCATCGGGTCACCTCCCGCGACGCGTGCGGGTCGTAGGCGAAGTCGAAACGCGCCAGCACCAGGCCTTTCTGAATCCAGAAGCGAGGCACGGTACGGCCGTCGACCGCCGCGCCCCACTGCGCCTCCAACAGGTCGGACGTCAGCGCGGGGCTGTCCGGCCAGGCACCGGACTGGGCGCCGAACACGATGACCTTGGCCTTGGGCAGCCGGTTGGCGACCTCGCGGCCGTAGAGCGGGGCCGCCACCGAGCCCGCGGTCTTGCCGACCACGACGACCTGGGTGGCGTCGGGGTAGCGGGCGGCGAGGTAGTCGAGCGCGGCGGTGCCGTTGGCGTAACCGTGGTGCAGGCCGCTGGTGCCCAGATGCGCGTCGCCGGTGCAGGAACTCACGTACAGGTACGAGTAGCCGGCGAACGGGTTGTCGGATCGGGTGGTGTCGAACAGGCCGGCCCGGTTCTCCGGATCGGTGCCCACCAGGCTCCAGTCGTAGTTGTCGTTCTCGCCGTGTTCCCCGGTGAACGCGCAGCTTGCCGCGTCCCAGCAGACCCCACCCCCGTTCAGGAAGAACACCACCTTCTTCGCGTCGGCGCGCCGCTCCCAGAAGGCGAACGGGCTGCCGTCGGCGCAGTGGCAGTCGGCGGCCGCCGCGATCCGGGTCCACTCCAGTTGCCGGCGGGCGGCGGCGTGGCAGCCGCCCAGGAGAAGGGTCAGCGCGGCCAGCATGGTCAGCACGCGTTTCGTCATGCCGGACAGGCTGCCCGCGGCCCGGCCCGGCGCACACCTGCCTGCGGTCATGTCCCCGACCCTGACTTTCGACGGGTTCCCGGGCGGCGGCGCCACCGCCTACGGTGAGCCGGTGGATCCCCTACGCCGACCGAGCATCCAGGACGCCGCGCTCGCCGCCCTGCTGCTCGCCGGCTCGATCCCGGGCGCCGGCGACGAGCGGCGCTGGGTCCCGATCGGCGTCTGTGTCGCCGCGGTGGCGGTGCGCCGCCGATGGCCGCTTCCCGCGCTCGCCGCGGCGGTGGTCGCCACCGTGGCACACATGGCGATGGCAGCCGCGCCGGTGGCCGCCGACCTCGCCGTTCCGATCCTGCTCGGCACGATTGCCGTCTACCGCCGCCCGGCGGTGTCGCTCGCCCTGCTCGGCGTGGTGCTGGCCACGGCGACCGCCTGGTCGGTTCATGTCTCGCTGGACGGTGAGCGGGACGGCTGGGTCTATAGCGGACCGTGGGGCGTTGGGGGAGAGGAACAGCCGCCGGCCGGTCCGGGCCGGGGCGGGCAGGGTGCGCCGACCGGGCCGACGTCCTGGGGCGGGCTTCCCGTCCTCGGCTCCCTGCTCTCGGTGGCCTGGGCGGTCGGGTGGGGCGAGCGCAGCCGCCGCGCCTACCTGGCCGAGCTCGCCGCGACGCAGGCCCGGGAGCGGGACCGGCAGGCCGCCGAGGCGGTGGCGGCCGAGCGGGCCCGGATCACCCGCGAGCTGCACGACGTGGTGGCGCACGGCCTCGCGGTCATCGTGATGCAAGCCCAGGGCGGCGCGGCCGCGTTCGCCAAGCGGCCGGCCGACACCCTCACCGCCCTCGACACCATCGTGACGACCGGCCGGGCCTCGCTGGCCGAGATGCGCCAGGTGCTGTCCACCTCCTCGGCCGCGGGCGACCCGGGCCTGGCTCAGCTGTCCGCCCTGGTCGACCAGGTGCGGCAGGCGGGCACCCCGGTCGAGTGGCACGTCACCGGATCACCTCGGCCGCTGCCCACCGGCGTGGACGTGTCGGCCTACCGGATCGTGCAGGAGGCCCTCACCAACACGATGAAGCATGCCGGCCCGGGCGCCCGCGCCACCGTGCTGGTGTCCTACGGAGACGCGCTGACGCTCGAGGTCGGCGACGACGGCTCCGGGGCGGCGCCGCCGGGCACCGGCAACGGCCTGCGCGGCATGCGGGAACGCGCCGAGCTGCTGGGCGGCTCGGTCACCGCCGGCCCTTGCCCGGACGGCGGCTATCTGGTGCTTGCTCGCCTCCCGCTGGGCGTCCAGAAATGATCAGGGTGCTTCTCGTCGACGACCAGACCCTGCTCCGGGCCGGCCTGCGGATGCTCCTGGAGAACGCCGACGACATGGACGTGGTCGGCGAGGCCGGCGACGGCGTCGCCGCCATCACGCTGGCCGCCGAGACGAGACCCGACGTCATCCTGATGGACGTCCGGATGCCCGAGGTCGACGGCATCGAGGCCACCCGCCGGATCAGTGGGCCCCGCATCCTCATCCTGACCACCTTCGACCTCGATGAGTACGTTTATGCCGCGCTCCGCGCGGGCGCCAGCGGTTTCCTGCTCAAGGACACCCTCGCCGCCGACCTGCTGTCCGCCATCCGCGCGGTGGCCCGGGGTGACGCCATCGTCGCGCCGTCGGTGACCCGGCGCCTGATCGAACGGCACATCGGCTCGTCCGGCGACCCGCTGCCGCGCACCGAGGCGGAACTGCGCGTGCTCACCGACCGGGAACGGGAGGTGCTCGAACTGATCGCCCGCGGCCGGTCCAACGCCGAGATCGCCGGCCGGCTGTTCCTGACCGAGGGCACGGTCAAGGGCCACGTCAGCCGCATCCTGACCAAGCTCGGCCTCCGCGACCGCGTACAGGCAGTGATCTTCTCGTACGAGTGCGGCCTGGTCCGGGCCGGTTCCTAAGCCGGGCCGCCCAGCTGGTCGATCGAGCGAAGCGCTTCGATGACGCTGGCGATGTGTTCGCGCATCGATTCCTCGGCCACCTTCGGGTCGCCGTCGCGGATCGCCGCGATGATGCGCTCGTGCTGTGGCAGCGACGTCTGCGGCCGGCCCGGCAGCAGCGACAGCACGAACTGGTGCCGCACCAGCTGGCCGCGCAGCGTGCCGACGATGCGGTCGGCGGTCTGGTGGCCGGCGATCTGCCGGATCAGGGCGTGCAGCCGCGAGTTGAGGTCGCTGTACCGCCGGTATTCGCCGGCCTCGACCGCGCGGCGCATCAGCAGGCCGATCTCGTCCAGCTCGGACGCTTGCTCGGCCTGGACCCGCTCGGCCGCACGCGCGGCGATCAGGCCCTCGACCACCATGCGCACCTCGGTGATCTCGACCGCCTCGTCGAGGGACACCTTGCGCACCTGGGCGCCCCGGTTGCGCTGCACCTCGACCAGGCCCTCGGCGGACAGGTCGGTCAGCGCCGAGCGCACGTTGAACCGGCTCGCCCCGAATCTGGTCATCAACTGCGCCTCGACCAGCCGCTCGCCGGGCAGGAACTCGCCCCGCAGAATCGCCTCGCGGAGCGCGTCACTCACATGCCGACGGTCACCGTCGCGCTCAGCCATCGATCTTCGTCGTCCCTGTGCTCGTTGGTTCGCACAGGATACTCAACCCGGGCCGGGCGACGGCACCACCGCCCGAGCTCCGGGTTCCGGCGGCAGTCGTCCAGTTGGGCTTGCTGCCGGTCAGCCCCGACGGCAAGGTTGACCGCCGAGGGCTGCCGGCCCTGATTCGCCGCTCGGGCCGGCGCCGACGACCCCCGCACGCCGGCCGAGGAATTCTTCGCCCGCGCGGTTGCCGACGTTCCCGGGCTTCCCCGAGCCGGCGTGCGGGACAGCCTCCTGGGCATCGCATGTCGCCCGGTTGACATCGTTCGCCGGCCGCATCGACGCCGACGGCGGAACACCGGCCGACGTGTCAACGCCGAGCTCGTCCGGTTCCTGACATGATCACCGCGCGGTCCGGTCGGTATCGTGCCGGGGTGTGCCCGGATTTCCTCTGCCTCCCCGGCCGCCGGCGGTGATCGGTGACCTGCTCCCATCGGGAGTGGCCTGGTCCGAGCGCTTCGACGATGAGGTCGCCGAGGCGCTCTACCCCTCGGAGGAGCAGGTCATAGCCAAGGCGGTTCCCAAGCGGCGGCGTGAGTTCACCACGGGCCGCTGGTGCGCCCGCCAGGCGCTGCACCAGCTGGGCGTCCCCCCGGCCCCGATCCTGCCGGGGGAGCGGGGCGCCCCTGGCTGGCCGCAGGGGATAGCCGGCTCGATCACCCATTGCGAGGGCTATCGAGCCGCGGTGGTCGCCCATCTGGACGCGTACGCGTCGGTGGGCGTCGACGCCGAGCCGAACGAGCCCCTGCCGCCCGGCGTCCTGGACGCGATAAGCCTCCCCGAGGAGCGTGCTCAGCTGTCGGCCTTCGCCTGGGACCGCCTGCTGTTCAGCGCGAAGGAGTCGATCTACAAGGCGTGGTTCCCGCTGGCCCGCCGCTGGCTGGACTTCACCGAGGCCCGGGTCGAGCTACGCGAGGACGGCACCTTCAGCGCGAAACTCTTGGTGGACGGCCCGGTGTCCGGCTTCGAGGGCCGCTGGCTGGCCGACACCGGCCTGCTGCTGACCGCGGTAACCGTGCCCGCCAACGGTCTACGGTAGGCGCCAACGCGGTATGCCATTCTTGGATCGGCACTACAAGAATGCGATCTTATTCTTCTTCATTCATCCGTAGCTGGTTCCGGCGCTTTCTTCGACAGCCGATCTAGTTTGGACTTCCCCCGACCTGCCATAGTTCGGTTTTCGGCGAGATCGGCTCGCAGCATGATTTCGGGGCGCCACCTGCTTGGCACACGGCAATCATTGCCGCGCGTTCGGTGCGAACTTACCGTCGTGAATAGACGCCTTCGCGCGTTGGCCGACGTCGCAAGGCCGAGATAAGGGCGCTGATTTGCTGCGCCGATCCGCCCCCGGATTGATTCATTCAAAGGTTGGTTCCGTATGCGCAAGCTACGCCTCCGTGCCATTGCCGTGGCCGGCGTCCTGCTGCTCAGCACGATGCTTCCGGCCTCCCTGGCCCACGCCGCGACCACCGCCGCCGCACCCACCCTGGCGACCCGGATGGCCGCCGTCCAGACCGCCAAAACCATCAACTACTACCCCTCGAACGCCGGCTGGACGAACATGTGGACCAGCTTCGACCCGGTCCGGATCGACACCGATCTGGCCAAGGCGGCCACCCTCGGGGCGACCACCGTGCGGGTCATCGTCTTCCCGCAGACGTTCGGCTATCCGACGCCGACCGCCGCCTACACCGCCAAGCTCAGCCAGTTCATCGGCATCGCCGACACCCGCGGCCTGACCGTCAAGCTGACGCTGTTCGACTGGTGGAACGGCTACACCGATGTGGACAACAGCGTCATCTGGGCCCTGAGCCTGCTGTCTCCCTACGTGGACGACCCGCGGGTGATCGCCGTCGAGCTGAAGAACGAGATCTCGCCGAGCGACTCCGCCGCGATCAACTGGGCCCGCCAGCTGATCCCCGCGATCCGGGCCACCGCGCCGGCCATGCCGCTGACCCTGACCGTCGACGGCGTCAGTGGTGCCGCCGGCATGACCAGCCTCAAGTCGCAGCTCGGCACCACCCCGCTGGACTACTACGACTTCCACTTCTACGGCGCCTCGGAGCGGTCCCTCGCCGAGATCCGCCGCGCCCAGGCCGCGGTCGCCCCCGACCCGGTGGTCGTCGGCGAGACCGGGCTCAGCACCCTCGCGGCCACCGAGGGCGAGCAGGGCGCCTACCTGGCCCGGGTCTTCCGCGCCGCGCAGGAGGCGGGCGTCGGCTCGGTGGCACCGTGGATCCTCAACGACTTCGCCTCCGGCGCCATCCCGTCGAACTCCACGGTCTCCACCCAGCCGGCCCAATACAAGTACGGCCTCTACCGCACCGACGGAACCGCGAAGTTCAGCGCCTCCGTGGTCGGTCCGGCCTGGACGACCGGCAGCATCCCGAACAGCATTCTCAACCTGGGTTTCGAGGCCACCGCGGCCAACTCGCCGTGGCGGCAATACCTGCCGCAGGCCGGCTCCGCTCTGATCACCACCGACATGCCCCGCACCGGCACCCAGTCGGCCCGCTTCTACGGCACCACCCGGGTCGGCAGCAACCTGCCCTCGCTGCTCACCTCGCCCATCACGCCGGTCCAGCCCGGCGCCGCGTGGCACGCCGAGGCGTACGCGCGCGGCACCGCCGCCACCGGCATCACCGAGATCGCGCTGAGCTGGTTCGACATCAACGGCACCTGGATCAGCCAGAACACCTCGAACCGCCTGCCGATCGGCAACACCACCTGGACCAAACTCTTCGTGGACACCGTCGCCCCGGCCGGCGCGGCCGGCGTCCAACTCCACCTCAAGTGCGGCGACAACACCGGAACCGTCTGGTACGACGACGTCGCCCTGACCTAAGAGACGGTCTCGCGCGCCGCCCGCTCGATGAAGTCCACGGTCGTCCGGGGCTGAGAAACGAAGATCAAGTGCGAGGCTCCCCGTACGACCTGCACCTTGGCGCCGGCCCGGCGGGCCATGAATTCTTGCGCCGCCGGCGGGATGATCCGGTCGGCCCCGCTGATCAGGTTGTAGTTCGGAATGGTGTGCCACGCCTGCGGTCCGGCCGCCGGTTCGCCCAGTGCGGCGCCGGTGGCCGGCCGCTGGGTTATCGCGTAGAGGGCGGCGTCCCGGGCGGGCACATCCGCCGCGAAGTTGGCGTGGTAGACCTTGGGATTGATGTAGAGGTCGACCTGGCCGTCCGGCAGCGGCACCGGGAGCAGTGACTCGCCGACCGTGCTGCCCGGGAACTGCCCGGCCAGCTGCTGGGCGCTCTCCCCGGTCTCCGGGACGAAGGCGGCCAGGTAGACAAGCGCCTTCACGTTGGCGTTCCCGGTGGCGGCGGCCGAGATCACCGCACCGCCGTAGGAGTGTCCGACCAGCACGATCGGCCCGTCGATGTGGTCCAGCACCGCCTTGACCTGGGCGGCGTCGGAGGTGAGCCCGCGCAGCGGGTTGGGCGCCGCGACCACCGGATAGCCGCGGGCCAGCAGCCGCTCGATGACCGCGTTGAAGCCGCTGCTGTCGGCGAACGCACCATGGACCAGCACGATGGTCGGCTTCGCCGGCCGGTTCGGCTGGGCGTCGGCCGCCGGCGCGGCGAACAGGCTCAAGGCCGCGACCGCCACGGTCGCCACGGCCAGCTTCGATCTATATCTGCGCATCACGTCGTCCTCCTGATCGGATCGTCAGGACCGGACGCTATGAGCCGGCTGTGAACAGCGACTGAATTCGCCCGTTCACGGCCTGTCCAGTGCGGCGCTCTAGTTTCGGCGGCAAAGAAATCCAGAGATACGGACAAAATCATGAATGCAAGCAGCCAGGATCCGGTACGGGCGAGAGCCATCCAACAGCTGAACCGCAAACGAGGGGTCCAGGCCCACGTATTGATCTACCTGCTGGCCAATCTGATCCAGGTAATCGTGTGGTGGGCGTACACCCCCGACCAGTTCTTCTGGCCGCTCTGGTCGATCCTCGGCTGGGGCATCGGCCTGGTGTTCCACATCTGGGCGATCTATTCGTCGTCAAGCCTCGACGAGGACCGCATCGAACAGGAAATCAACCGCATCCAACGCGGCCGTCCTTCCTGACATCAAATTCAAACGATGAGGGTACGGATCAAGCAGTCCACCGCCCACGCCCGCCACCGCTCGTGCGACCACCCGAGCTGACCGACGAGCAGCAGGATGTCGATGCCCGGTCCGACGGCCGCTCCGCACTGTGGTCAGCGGTCCACTCCCGCCGCCACGACAACGCGCGAGCCCTGGCGACCGCAGGCGCGAACCCGTGGCAGCCGATGACGGCCGGCTGGTCACCCGGCCGCCTGAACCTAGCCGGCCCCGAGCCCGACCTGTTCGGCCCCGCACCCACCGGCGTGAAGCTGACCCCAGCCGAGCGGGAGGCCGTAGCACTGGCCGCCGAGCTGGCCGAACGCCTGCAGGTCGACCACTTCGAAGGGATCGGCCTGCTAGCCGTAGCCGGAATCGACGCACCCGAGGCGATCCGCCGACTCAACGGCACCCCGATGACCGAGGACGAGCTGCTGGCCCACTACGACGTCGAGGTCGATGAGGAGCCCGAGCCGGGCGTCGAGGACGACTGGAACTGGCTCTCAGAGATGAACGACCTGCTGCTCGTAGGCGTAACCGAGATACCCGGCGGCTGCGTGCTGACCCAGCGATGTCCGCACCGACGTAATCGGCGATCTGGACATAAACCGGCACAGGCCCGTCGTTGCGCACCGCCCGCCGACTCACGGCCGCCAACATACCGACCTCGTGAGCACCAAGAATCCCCGGCGAACGCCCAGCGATGATCGACAGTCACCATCAGCCGCGTGAACCCGGTGCTCTACCCCCGCACGGGACTCGTAGGCCGTAAACCGGGAGTCCCAGGCCCAACCGACTGATGTCCCACCAGCGCAACCGGCGCGGAATGTTCCCAGGACCCACCACCCAGCCCGGCCTGCCCAACTGACGCGCCCACCCCAACCGCAGCGCGGCAGCCAGACCACAAACCCGGAGGGGACCGCCCACCCCGATCAGGCAGCCAGCAGCGAGAAACCAAAGTCCTGCCCGCAACGGACGACCATGCAAGATTTTGGCCGGGGTGACCCAAGACAAGCACTAGATGATTCACCGCTCGTCTTGGGTCACCCCGGCCAAAATCGTCCTAGCGCAAGCGAGCCGACCAGCGCTCAGCGATTCCAAGGCGCGACCGATAGGACGATCGTGCCGGAACAGCTTTTCTTGATCGGCAACCTAGTGATCATGGTGGCCTACGCGGCGATCACCGTGGCCATCGTGGTGCCGGTGAGGAACGCCGGCCAGCTGCGCACCAACAAGCTGGCCGTAGCCACCGCGCTGATCTTCTTCAGCTGCGCCGTAGGCCACGGCCTGCACGCGTTCCTCGCCTACCGCAGCATCACCGCAGCCACCGGCGGCACCGGCGGCACCCACCTCGGCCACATGATGAACGAGTCCTGGCCCACCGCCATCTGGGACCTGCTGACCGCGGCCGTAGGCGTCTACTACTGGACCCTGCGCCGAGGCTACGGCGTCCTGCTCGGCAAGGGCGCCATGTACGTCTCCCCCTGGGAGCAGCGCCGCCTGGACGAGTCCGCCGCCCGGGAGCGCGCCGCCCGCGACGTGGCCGAAAGTCACCTGGTCACCCTGACCGCGGTGGTCGAGCACACCGACGCCGCGCTGATCGGCATCGACCTGTACGGCATCGTGACCGCCTGGAACGCCGGCGCCGAGCAGATGTTCGGCTGGACCGCCGACGAGATGATCGGCCGCTCGGTCGGGGTGCTCACTGACGAGCCCGGTCAGGAGCAGCAGCAGGACGTGCAGGCCCGGGTCCGCGAGGGGGAGCGGAACATCAGCTACGAGGCCCGCCGGATCCGCAAGGACGGCTCGCCGATCGAGCTCTCGATCAGCCTGGCCGCGGTGCGCGAGACGAGCGGCGAGGTCACCGGTACGTCGGTGGTGGCCCGGGACATCGGCGCCGCCAAGGAGGCCGCGGACCGCGCGCGTGCCCTGGAGGAGCGCACCCACCAGCAGCAGCGGATGGAGAGCCTGGGCAAGCTGGCCGGCGGTGTCGCGCACGACTTCAACAACATCCTCGCCATCATCGTGAACTACACCGAGTTCGCGGCCGAAGCCTCGGCGGATCCGGCCGTGCGCGCCGATCTGGAGCATGTGCGGACCGCCGCCGACCGGGCCATGAACCTCACCCGGCAGTTGCTCACCTTCACCCGCGGGGACACCATCCAGCCGCAGGACATCGATCTGCGGGACGCGATCGCCGAGGTCCGGGCGATGCTGGACCGCACGATCGGGGAGGACATCGCGCTGTTCGCGCGGCAGCCGAAGCAGGCGCTGATCGTGCACGGCGACCCGGGTCAGCTGCAGCAGGTGCTGCTCAACCTGGCGCTGAACGCGCGGGACGCGATGCCGGACGGCGGCACCCTGGTGATCGAGGCGGACGAGGCCGAGCTGGACGGCCAGGAGATCAACATGCAGCCGTCGGTGGCCGCCGGGCCGTACGCCCGGATTCAGGTCAGTGACACCGGCGAGGGCATGTCGGCCGAGGTCGCGACGCACATCTTCGAGCCTTTTTACACCACCAAACCCCGAGGCAAGGGTACGGGGCTGGGGCTGGCCACCGTGTACGGCATCGTGGCCGAGGCGGGCGGCAGCATCAACGTGTTCTCCGAGCTGGGCGTGGGCACCACCTTCCGGATCTACCTGCCGCTGGCCACCGAATCGGCCGGGCCGGCGAGCACCGGCACCCGGCTGATGGTGCCGCCCAAGGGCAACGGGCAACGGGTCCTGGTGGTCGAGGACGAGGCGCCGCTGGCCCGGGTCGTGCATCGCATCCTGACCGGAAACGGCTATCGGGTGCTGGCCGCGTCGACCGGCGCCGAGGGGCTTCAGCTCTACCTGGACAAGGGCTGCGACGCCCTGCTCACCGACGTGATCATGCCGGAGATGTCCGGGCCGCGGCTGGCCGAGCTGGTGCACGAGCGGCAGCCGGGCCTGCCGGTGGTCTACATGTCGGGCTACAGCAACGGGCTGCTGGGCAGCAGTGGCGTGCTGGACTCGGACATCCCGTTCCTGGAGAAGCCGTTCGCGTCCACCGACCTGCTGCACAAACTGCACGAGGCCCTCAGTCGCGCACCATCTGGTCAGCCGCGGACAGGTGCTCCACGGTGACACCGGTGTCGGTGAAGGTCCGCGTCACGGTTCCGGACGTATAAACCCACAAAATCCGCAGGGGTACGCCGCCGGCGTTGCGGAACAGGTGGGGGATCGGCGACGGGATGTACGTGGTGTCGAAGCGTTCGAGCCGGGTCACCACGCCCTCGACCAGAACCTCGGCGTAACCGTCCAGGATCGTCACGTGCTCGTCGCAGTTGTGCGAGTGCATCGGGGCGCCGGTGCCGACCGGGTAGACGCTGATCCCGCTGGTGATCCGGTTCTCGCCGGCCGTCGACGTGGTGGTGACCAGGGGCGTGGTGGCGACCGAACCGCCGCGGTCGAGAACCCGTACGTCTGCTGCCTTGATGATCACCGTCATGGCTTCGAGGCTATGCCCGCGGGCAGGGTGATCAGCGATACGAGAAGTGCAGCCTTACGTTGCGCTCAACGACCTGTGGTGGCCTACCACCCCGTTGTTACGGTCCTGCGAACAGTCAACCCGAGTGCGCGGGATCACAAGGCAAGGGGTTAGTCGTCGATGAGACTTCCCGTCATCAAGCCGGACGCGATGACCGAACGGCAGCAGGAGATCAGCGCCCGAATCGCCGGGCGGCGGGGAGCCGTTCGCGGGCCTTTCCAGGTCTGGATCCAGAGCCCCGAATTGTGCGAGAAGGTCGAGGCGCTCGGCGCGTTCTGCCGGTTCGAATCGAGCCTGCCGCTGCGGTTGCGGGAGCTGGCGTTGCTGATCGCGGCCCGGCACCGCGACGCGCAGTACTCGTGGAACGCGCACGTCGCCAAGGCGATCGAGGAGGGCATCCCGGTCGCGGCGATCGAGGCGATCGCCGAGCACCGGACGCCGGTGTTCGACAACCCGCAGGACGACGCGTTCTATCAGTTCTGCCAGGAATTGCTGGCCGACCATTTCGTCGCGGACGACACCTTCGAGCGGGCCCGTGAGTATTTCGGGGCCGAAGGACTTGTCGACACGGTCGGCGCGCTCGGCAATTTCACCATGCTCGGCATGCTGCTCAACGCGTTCCAGGTGGACCTGCAGGCGGACAAGAAGCCGCCGTTCCCCGATATCCGCGGCTACCGGCGAGTGGACGATGACGGCACCCGGGACTGAGGTAGTCCGGGCCCGGGGGATCTCGAAGAGCTTCGGCGGGGCGGTGGCCCTGCGCGACGTCTCCCTCGACCTGATTCCGGGCGAGGTGCACGCGCTGATGGGGATGAACGGCGCCGGCAAATCGACGCTGGTCCGCATTCTCTCCGGCGCGCAGAACGCGGACGACGGCGTACTGGAGATCGGCGGGACCGCGGCCGGGCCGATGACCGCGCGCAAGGCTCGCAAGCTCGGCATCGCCACCGTCCCGCAGCGCCGGGAACTGGTCATGACGCTGACCGTCGCCGAGAACATCATGCTCGGCGACCTGCCCACCCGTACCTCATTGGTCCGTTGGAATTTGATCGGGAAGTTGGCCCGGCAGGCGTTGCGGGACCTCGGCATCGACGTCGACGTGAACGCGCTCGCCGGCGACCTGACCGTGGCCGAGCAGACCATGGTCGAGGTGGCCCGTGAGGTGCGGCGCGGCGGCCGGGTGCTGATCCTCGACGAGCCCACCGCCTGTCTCGGCGCCGAGGCGGCCGCCCAGATCCACGCCCTGGTGCGACGGCTGTGCGAGTCGGGGGTGGCGGTCGTGTTCATCTCGCACCACATCTCCGAGGTGCTCGCCCTGGCCGACCGGATCACCGTGCTGCGGGACGGCCGGGTGGTCTGGTCCGGCCTGGCCAAGGAGACCGACGAGACCGACCTGGTCCGCAGCATGGTGGGCCGGGATGTGGTGTCCACGCGGCCATCGCGCAAATCCGATAAATCGGTCACGGGACTCAAGATCGAAAGCCTTGCCGACGGCCGATTCATCGAGAACCTCACCGTGGAAGTCCGCAAAGGCGAGGTGGTGGCGGTCCTCGGCCCGGCCGGCGACGCCCAGTCCCGTCTGTTCGACCTGCTTTCCGGGCGGCGCAGGCCTGAGCGCGGGCACCTCGAAGTGGCCGGCAAGAGAATCCCGTTCGGAAAGGTCGCCCGCTCACTCGATAGTGGACTGAGGTGCGTCACCGGTGACCGCCGGCGTCTCGGCCTGATCCCCGAGCTGACCGTCGACGAGAACCTGATGCTCGCCCGGGACCGCCTCGATCGCCGCCGCCTGCACCGCCGGGACCGGCTGGCCCGGCGGGCCGCCCCGCTGCGCGACGACTACCGGGTCGTCACCCTCAGCCCGAACCCGCCGGTCGGCCTGCTCTCCGGTGGCAACCAGCAGAAGGTCCTGCTGGCCAAGTGGCTCGGCACCGAACCGGTCGCCTGCCTGCTGGAGGACCCGACCAACGGCGTCGACATCGCCGCCATGGCCGACATTCACACCCTGGTCGACGCGCTCGCCACCAACGGCGTGGCCGTCCTGCTCGCCTCCAGCGACGCCGACGAGGTGATGCGGCTGGCCGACCGGGTCGTCGTGGTCCGCGACGGCCGGGCCATCGCCGAGTACGACATCGACCGCATCACCCGCGACGAGCTCGTCGCCGTCGCCCTGGGAGGAGCGATCTCGTGACAACGACCCTGACGGCGCCGGTGGCGACCCGCCGCCGCGTGCTTCCCCGCGGCTTCGCCCACGGTGGCCTGCTGCTCGTGCTGGTCGCCATCGTCGTGTTCGCCGGCCTGCGCACCGACTCGTTCCTGAGCACCAACAACCTGCTCAACGTGCTGCGCCAGGTCAGCGTGGTCGCGGTGATCGCGGCCGGGCTGACCCTGCTGATGACGGCCGGCGGCATGGACTTCTCGATGGGCGGCAACGTCGCGGTCACCACCGCGGTGGCGGCGCAGATGTTCGCGCACGGTCAGTCGATCTGGCTGACCATTGTCGCGGCGATCCTGCTGGCCACCGTGATCGGACTGGTCAACGGGGTGGTGGTTACGTTCACCGGGGTGGCGCCGTTCGTGGCGACGCTGGCTACCGCGACCCTGCTCGACGGGGTGGCGCTGCTGGTCATCAACGGACTCAGTGTCTCGATCGACGACCAGCTCTCCCCGCTCGGCATCGGCAAGACGTTCGGCCTGCCCCACCTGCTGATCGTCGCGATCGTGGTGCTCGCCGTCATCGCCTTCGTGATGCGGTACACCACGTTCGGCCGGGACGCGTTCGCGATCGGCGGCAACGAGGACGTGGCCCGGCTGTCCGGAATCAACGTGTCCCGGGACAAGCTGCTGCTCTACGGCCTGGCCGGGGCGCTGTCCGGGCTGGCCGGGATCATGCTGCTGGCCCGGCTCGGCGCCAGCAGCCCGGGCACCGGCGGGCTGCAGCTCCAGCTCACCGCGGTCGCGGCGGTGGTCATCGGCGGCACCTCGCTGGCCGGCGGCAAGGGCACGGTGCTCGGCACCGTGCTCGGGGTGCTGCTGCTCGGGGTGGTCGCCAACGTGCTCAACCTGCTCCAGATCAACAGCTACTACCAGCAGATCTCGGTCGGCGCCGTGCTGCTGATCGCGGCCATCGCGAATCTCCTGCAACGACGCCGGCACTGAATCCCCCAATTCTCTTTTTATGGAAGGCAATGGAGCCATGTCTAATAAACTTCTTCCGGCCCTGTTCGCGGCCACCCTTGGAATTGCCTCGCTCAGTGCGTGCAGCGACGATTCCGCCGCCGGCAGCAGCACGGAAAAGAAAAGCGTCACCCTCGGATTCGTGAACGGCGCCACCACCGAATTCCACACCTGCCTGCAGAAGGCGATCGAAAGTGAGGCGAGCACCGAGGGAGCCAAGGTCATCACGGCCAACTCGAAGCAGGACCCGGCCGCCGAGCTCTCCAACATCGAGGACATGATCTCGCGGAACGTCAGCGCGCTGATCGTGCAGACGGTGAACGTCGACGCGCTCAAGAACGACATCGCCAAGGCCAAGAGCGCCAACATCCCGATCTTCATGACCTCGGTGATCACCTCCGACACCACCGACATCCTCGGCGCCGTGGTGGTCGACCTGAAGGCCCTCGGCGCGCTCGACGCGGGCTGGATCGCCAAGGACGCCGGCTCGGCCGAGGTCGAGGCGGGCGTGATCGCCGGTGCCCCCGGCGCCGCCAGCGACCTGATGTCGGCCGGGTTCACCGGCGCCCTGCCGGCCAACGTCAAGGTGGTCGCCAACCAGCCGGGCATGTTCAACCGGGCCAAGGCGCAGGACGTCGCCGAGAACATGATCCAGGCCCACCCCGACCTCAAGTACGCGTTCGTGGCGAACGAGGACATGGCCTTCGGCGCCTACCAGGCATTCCAAGCGGCCGGCAAAGATGTCAAGATCGTTACGGCGAACGGCACCGATGCGGGCCTGGCCGCGGTGAAGGATGGCAAGTTCTCCGCGACGGTCGCCAACTCGGCCACCGACATCGGCCAGCTGGCCGTCAAGAACACACTTACCCTGCTCAACGAGGGTCAGGCCGACAAGATCGCGAACATCAAGATCAGCCTGATCACCAAGGACAACCTCAGCGAGGCGCCGAAGTATTGCCTGGCGTAAACCCTTGTCAGCTGGATTGTTGACAATTAGGTTACCGACGTAACATCCCCGGTCACGCGGCGGAATCAGCCGCCGCGTGGCCCGAGGGCGGGAGGGCCCATGGACCGCATCCTCGTCATGCGCAGCTTCGTGACCGTCGCCAAGGTCGGCAGCTTCTCCGGCGCCGCGAAACAGCTGGGCACCTCCGGTTCGCTGATCTCCCGGCACGTCGCCGATCTGGAAAAACAATTGGGCGTACGGCTGGTCAACCGCACCGCCCGCTCGGTCAGCCTGACCGAACCGGGTTTGCGGTACAGCGAGTTCGCCAACCGGATCCTCGACGAGATCGACGACGAGGACGAGAAGATCGCCCAGCTGCACGACCGGCCCGAGGGCCCGCTGTCGATCATCTGCCCGAAGTGGATCGGCAGCCTCGACCTCGGCGACGCGATCGCCGCGTTCTCGGTGGCGCACCCCAAGATCGCGGTGCGGTTCGAGCTGGGCGGCATGTCCGACCGCACCTACGACTTCCTCGACTCCGGCTTCGACATCGCGTTCCACACCCGCGACCTGCGCGACTCCAGCGTCCGGCTGAAGAAGATCGCGTCGCTACCGTTCGTGCTGGTGGCGTCGGAGGCCTATGTGAAAGAGCACGGGGAGTTGACCAACCCGAACGACCTGAACAACCACGACTGCCTGGTGCACTCGAACGACCCGGTCTGGCGGATCGGGCACGGCCACGAGAGCACCCTGCACAAGATCCGGAACGTGGCGTTCAGTTCGAATTCGTACATCGCCCTGCAGAAGGCCTGCGTGCACGGGCGGGGCATCGCGCTGCTGCCGAGCCGGCCCGCCTACGACGACCTGATGAACGGCACGCTCAAGGTGCTGCTGCCCGAGCTGCCGGTGCCGAGCCGTTCGCTGTACGCCATTTACGGGCCGGCCCAGCAGGCGCCGCGCAAGGTCGAGGTGTTCCTCGCATTTCTCACCGAATGGTTCTCGGCGAATCCGATTCCAGCATTCGAGTAGAGCAACCAAGGCTTGCGTCATCGGCATGCCAATGGGCTGCTCGCCGCCCATAGGATCGGGGCAGCCATTTTAAAGGGCGGAGGCGAAATGGGAATCCAGCGGATCGAGTCCGTCGTCTACACGGTGGACGACCTCGAGACGTGCGTACGCTTCTTCACCGATTTCGGTCTTGATCTTCTTGGTAAAGAGGAGAAGCACGCGACCTTCGAGACCCGGATCGGCCAGACGCTGCACCTGCGCGCGGGCGACGACGACGGCCTGCCGCCCCCGGTGGAGAGCGGCAACACGCTGCGCGAGGTGGTGTGGGGCGCCGAGGACGAGGACGACCTGGCCGCGTTCGTGGCGGCGGTCGGCACCGACCGGGAGGTCACCCGGGACGCCGGCGGCGTCTTCCACACGGTTGACGAGACCGGGTTCGGCGTCGGCCTCACCGTGGCCGGTGCCTCGAAATTTGAGCCGGTAGGCCCGCGCGCCGCCAACGTGACCGGTTTCGTCAACCGGGTCAACCAGGCGCTGTCCACGGTCGGCGCGGTCCGGCCGCTGCGGATGTGCCACGTCGCGCTGAACATCCCCAAGGACGGGCGGGAGGAGGCGGTCGCGTTCTATGTCGACCGGCTCGGCTTCATCCCGACCGACGTGGTCAAGCCGATGGGCGTGTTCATGCGGGTGCCCGGCGACGCCGACCAGCACAACTTCCTGCTCTGCCACCGGCCCGACAAGGCCGGCGTCAACCACGTCTCGTTCGAGGCCCCCGGCTTCGACGACGTGATCGAGGGCGGCAACCACATGATCGAGAAGGGCTGGCAGGAGGCCCGGCGGCTCGGGCGGCACACGGTCGGCTCGAACGTCTTCCGGTTCGTGCACGCCCCCTGCGGCGGCCGGGTCGAACTGGCCGCCGACATGGACCGGGTCGACGACACCTACGGCACCCGCGTCCACGAAACGGCGCCGCCACACCACATCTGGACCCTGCGGACCTCCCGGGAGCAGTCATGACCGACTTTGGTCTCTTTATCGACGGTGAGTGGACGGCGGGTTCGAGCGGGCAGACCGTCCCGGTGCTCAACCCGGCCACCGAGGAGATCCTCGGGCACCTGCCGCTCGCCACCCCCGCCGACCTGGACCGCGCGGTCGCCGCCGCGGTGCGAGGCTTCGCCGTGTGGCGGGCCATTCCGATCGCCGAGCGGGTCGCGATCCTGCACCAGGCCGCCGACATCCTGACCAGCCGCGCCGACCGGGTGGGCCGGGTGATGACCCTCGAACAGGGCAAGCCGTTCAAGGAGGCCCGTGGCGAGGTGGCCCGGGTCGCGAACGCGCTGCGCTGGGACGCCGACGACGCCCGCCGCGCCTACGGCCGGATCATCCCGACCGCCGACGACACCGTGCTGTCGGTGCGGCACGAGCCGGTCGGGCCGGTCGCCGCGTTCACCCCGTGGAACTTCCCGGCCGGCTCACCGATGCGCAAGATCGCGGCGGCGCTGTCGGCCGGCTGCTCGATCGTCATCAAGGCCTCCGAGGAAACCCCCGGCACCGCCTGCGAGCTGGTCCGCTGCTTCACCGAGGCGGGCGTGCCGGCCGGCGTACTGAACCTGGTCTTCGGGGATCCGGCCGAGGTCTCCCGGCACCTGATCGCCCAGCCGGAGATCCGCCTGGTCGCCTTTACCGGGTCCATCCCGGTGGGCAAGCTGCTGGCCGCGCACGCCGGCAGTGAGATGAAGCCGTGCCTGATGGAGTTGGGCGGGCACGCGCCGGTCATTGTCTGCGCCGACGCGGACCCGGTGGTGGCCGCGCGCAAGGCCGCGTTCGCCAAGTTCGTCAACGCCGGTCAGGTCTGCACGTCGCCCAGCCGGTTCCTGGTGCACGAGGACGTCTACGACGAGTTCGTCACCGAGTTCGTGGCTGCCGCCGATCGGGTGCGGGTCGGCGACGGCCTCGACGACGGCGTCACCATGGGCCCGCTCGCCAATCCGCGCCGGCTCAAGGCCATGGAAGAGCTGGTCACCGACGCGGTCAGCCGGGGTGCCAACCTGGTCCGCGGCGGCGAGCGGATCGACCGGGCCGGGTTCTTCTTCGCGCCGACCGTGCTCACCGACGTCCCCGCCGACGCCCGGGTGATGACCGAGGAGCCGTTCGGGCCGATCGCCCCGATCGTGTCGTTCCGCGATCTGGACGACGCGATCGACATCGCGAATTCGCTGCCCTACGGGCTCGCCGCCTACGGCTTCACTCGCTCCTCGGCCACGGCCGAGAAGCTCATTCGCCGCTTCGAGGCGGGCATTCTCTCGATAAACCACTGCGGTGGGTCGGTCCACGAGGCGCCGTCCGGCGGCGTCAAACAATCCGGGTACGGCAAGGAAGGCGGTCCCGAGGGTCTCGAGGGCTACCTGGTCACCAAGCGCGTATCGCACCTGTTGGTGGACTGACGTGAGGTATTGCCGCATCGCTGAGGGCTTCGGCCTGATCGACGACGACGTTATCCGGCTGCTCGACCGTTCGCCGTTGGAGGGTGGCCGGCCGGACGGGCTGGTCGTTCCCCTGGCAGCCGCTAAATTGCTGCCGCCGGTCATTCCGCCGGTGTTCTACGCGGTCGGGCTCAATTACCGCAGTCACGTCGAGCACGCTCTCGCGCGAGGCTATCCGGCCGCCACCTCTCCCGAGCGGCCCGAGGTCGGTTACCGGGCCAACAACGCGCTGACCGGTCACCTTTCGCCGATCGTCCGCCCCGCTGGAGTCCACGGGCGCTTCGAGGCCGAACCTGAGGTTGTGGCAGTCATTGGCCGTACGATCCGGAATGCCTCTCGGGGTGAAGCGCAAGCGAGCGTCTTCGGCTGGACCATCGGCAATGATGTTTCCGCCCGGGAATGGCAGAACAGCGACCGCACCTTCTGGCGGAGCAAGAACAGCGACACGTTCAAGCCGATGGGCCCGTGGATCGAAACCGACGTCGATCCGCTCGCGCAGACCACGACCTGCCGGGTCGACGGCGAGGTGCGCGCCGAGTTCGCGACCGGGGCGATGATTTTCGACCCGTTCGATTTCATCGTCGAGACGACGAAATACATCACCATGCACCCCGGCGACGTGCTGTGGATGGGTGCCGACGCGACCGTCCAACTGGAACCGGGAAACGTCGTGGACATCGAGATCAGCGGCATCGGCGTGCTGAGCAACCCCGTGCAGGAGGAATCGTGAGCAACAAACCCCGGTACATCCACCACGTCAACTTCCCGACCACCGATCCCGAACGCACCAAGGAGTGGTATTCGAAGGTGTTCGGGCTCAAGGCGATCACGCCGAAGAGCAACACCCGGGTCGTGCTGATGACCCGCGGCAACTTCGACCTGCATTTCACTCCCGTCGAAGAGATGGACCGGATGGCGCCCTACCACTTCGCCATCGAGGTCGACGACTGGGACGGCTTCCTCGAACACCTGAAAGAGCTCGGCATCCGGCACACCCGCCCGGTCGAGCGGCCGGAGAACAAGTCGAAGTTCTGCTACATCCACGACCCCGACCACACCATGATCGAGCTCGTTTACCACGGCAACCGTCCGGCTTAAGGAGGCGAAATGGGCATCGCCAAATCGGATGGGGTCTCCATCTACTACGAACGGCACGGCTCCGGTCCGGCCATTCTGTTCGTGCACGGCTCCGGCGGCCACCACGCCGCCTGGTGGCAACAGGTAGCTGCGCTGGGCGGCCGCTTCACGGTCGTCACCGTCGACCTGCGCGGCTTCGGTAATTCCGACTCGTCCATGCCGGAGTTCGACGGCCAGGACTTCCCCGGCGACATCCTCGCGGTCCTCGACCAGGAAGACCTGACCGAGGTGTTGCTGGTCGGCCAGTCGATCGGCGCGGTCGCCGCACTGCGCGCCGGCCTGTCCCGCCCCGCCCGGGTGGCCGGGGTCGCGCTGGCGCATTCGCTCGGCGGCATCGCCGACCCTGCGCTGGCCGAACTGGTCGCCGCCGACCGGTCCGAAGCCGTGAAGCTGCCGGTGCTCGACCGGCTGCTCTCCGCGCAGTTCCAGGCGAGCGAACCGGCCAAGACCTTCCTGTTCCAGCAGATGGGCACGTTCAACGTCGCCAAGATGGCCGACCTGCGCAACCTGTCCACCGGCGGCCCAACCATCGCCGAGGTGATCGGTTCCGGCCTCGACATCACCTTCTTGGCCGGCGAGAACGACGCGGTGCTCAGCGCCGCCACCGTCCGCCGGGCGCACGAGCTGGTCAAAGGCTCCCGGTTGGAGCTGATCCCCGACGCCCCGCACTCCATGTACTGGGAGGCACCCGCGTTGTTCAACGCGGCGGTCACCCGCATCCGAGAGGCACTCGCATGAAGCTCGCATCGGCCGAGGCTGACGAGATCGTCGCCGCCTGCCAGAAGGCGGGCGCCGCCCTCGGCAAGGCCCTGAGTATCGCGGTCGTCGACGCCGGCGGTTTCCTGCTGGTGGTGAAGCGCTCCGACGGCGCGCGACCGCTGACCCCCAACATCGCCATCGCCAAGGCCTACAGCAGCGCCGTGATGGAACGCCCGACCAAGATGCTCAAGGCCTGGGCCGAGAGCAACCCCGGCTTCTTCGCCTCGCTGTCCACCATGGGCGCCCAGCCGATCGTGGCGACCGAGGGCGGCGTAACCATCAAGCGCGACGGCGAAATCCTCGGCGGCCTCGGCATCTCCGGCGGCACCGGCGACGAGGACCAGCAGGTCTGCGACGAGGTGCTGGGCACGCTGGGTTATGAGTTGCAGTTCGCGGCATGGGGAGGTGCCCGCAAAGATGGCTGACACTTACAAATTCCGGATTGACCACCACGGCAGCCTGGTGCGCCCGGCCGAGCTGCTGGAGGCCCGGCGCCGCCGCGCCACCGGCGAAATCTCCGCGGAAGACCTGCGGGCCGTAGAGGACCAGGCCATAGCCGAAGCCGTACGTACGCAGCGCAAGCTGAGCCTGAGCGCGGTAACCGACGGCGAGTTCCGCCGAGCCGACCTCCGCTCAGCGGTGTTCAACGCGGTGACCGGCTTCCGCCCGGCCGAACATGGCGCGTGGGTTGCGGTTGATGAGTTGAAGCCACATGCGTCGCTGGTGGCTGATGACGTTGCCGCGGTGGCGGGGTTGACCGTGATTCCGGCCAAGGCCACTCTTCCTTCGCCGGCCTTCCTCGCCGCGCTGACCTTTGACCCGTCGGCCGGGTCGCCGTTCGGCAGCGCCCGCGAGTTGGGCGAGGCTCTCGCGGTGCTGATCCGGGACGAGATCGAGGCGATCCTGGCGCGCGGCGTGCGCTATATCCAGCTCGACAACCACCTCTATGCGGCGGCGCTGGGCGGCGAACCGCTGCCGGGCCTGTCGCTGGATGACGCGATCGCGATCGACTCGCTGGCGTTGCCCTTGGCGAAAGCCGACGACGTGCGGATCGGGCTGTGCCCGGCCACCTCGGCGCCCCGGACGGTCGACGCGGCCGTCGCGGCACGGTTGTTTGCCGACCTGCCGGTAGATCGGTGGCTCCTACCGTTCTACAACGGTGCGGCCGAGGAACTAGAACTCTTGCGGGCCGTTCCTGCCACCAAGGACGTCTGTCTAGGCATCGTCGACCCGAGAGTTGTAGAACTCGAGGACATCGACGCCATCATGGACCGGATGGACGCCGCCTTCGAGATCCGCGACCTGGACGACGTGGCGGTCAGCCCGGCGGCCGGGTTCGAACCGGTGGCCGGCGGCCCGTCGATCGGCGTAGAGGATCAGAAACGCAAGCTGATCCACGTCGAGACCGTAGCCCGCATGTGCTGGGGCAACGAACTATAGGGCTTATCTGGTGGATCACGCGGGGCTGCGGCGTGGCCCAGCCCGCGCCTGACGACGTCCGCAGAACGGCCTCATACAACACCGGTATGAGACCGCCCTGCGGCCGACGCCAGCCACGACCTGGACCTCGCCTCGCTCCCACGTGATCCACCAGATAAGCCCTAGTGCGAGAGCAGCCACTGCTCGGGATCCTGACCGCCGACGAAGCCGAGGTAGTCGCTCGCGGGCGCTACCCCGGCGAGGCGCCGAAGTTCCGGGCTGAGGCTGCGGAGCTGGTCGAACCCGGTGGCCAGGATGTGGTTGTCGGCCGGGCGCAGCCAGGGCAGGACGTGCTCGCAGATCAGGGCGCGCCGGGTGGTCTCGGCCCGGTTGTGACCGGCCGCGTGCCACAGGCGGCCGCTGTAGACGAGCGCACTCCCGGCCGGCATCACGGCCGGGACCAGCTCGTCCGGTCGCGGCCGGCGTTCGGCCGGCCAGCGGTGGCTGCCGGGAGCGATCAGGGTGGCGCCGTTGTCGACGGTGAAGTCGTCGAGCGCCCAGATGACGTTGGTCTCGGCCTCGATCTCGCGGGGAAGCGGGTAGACCCCCGCGTCGAAGTGCGGCGCCTGCGAACCCTGCCCCGGATCGACAGCGGAGAGAAACAGCATGCCGAACTGGTATGCCTGGCCCAGGCGCGCGGTGACCAGGCGATGCACCTCGGGGTGAGTCAGCAACGGTTCGAAGGCGCCGGCCCGGCTCAGCAGCGAATAGACCCGCCGGGTCCGCCGCCCGTCGAAGTCGTTGTCACTCCAGCCGACCCCGCCGAGCAGGTCATCCGCGTGCCGCCCGGCCGCGGCCAACTGCTCCGCGGAGAGCACCCCCGGCAGAACGACGTATCCCTCGGCTTCCAGCCCGGCGATCTCAGCCATAGCCGCGAACCTACCGGCCGCGGGGCCCGCCCCGCGGCCCCACATCGCCCGACGGTCCCCGCGCCCCGTGGCGGGCGGCGGGCGGTCAGAGTGTCTCGGCGAAGTACACCGTGCGGTCGATCAGGCGTGGGCGGACTGTGCCGAGAATGTGTTTTTCGAAGTGGTCTGAGGCGGCGTGGGCGTCGAATGCGGCTCGGTCGGTGTACTGCTCGTAGAGAATGAACGCGGGTGGGTCGGCGCTTTCCTCGGCGTGCACCTCGTAGGCCAGGTTGCCCGGTTCGCGCCGGGTGTGCTCACGCATGCTGAGCAGGGCTTCCCGGATCAGGGCGGCCTCCTCGTCCAGGCATCGGTAGTGTGCGATCACCGCGTACGGCACGAGATCCTCCAGGCGTCCTCGATCGGTTTTCGCCCGCATTCCATCAGATTTCGCCGGTCGTCTTCAGTGCGCGCGGTGCAAGCAATGCATGCCGCTGAGCGCGTTGTTGACCACCATTCTTCTTTCTAATATCTGGCCAGGGTGCGATCCGAGGAGTGGTGATGTTCGTGCGAACCATGGAGACACTGGCCGGCGGCGAGTGGACTGGGTCCGAGACGTGGGTGGACGTGTTCGACCCGGTGGACGTGCGGCAGCCGGTGGTCCGGGTTCCGGCGCTCACCGCCGTACAGGTAAATGGGCTTTATGCCGCGGCCGCGGCCGGGTTTTCGGCCTGGCGGCGCACTCCGGCCCTGGCCCGGGCCAAGATCCTGGCCAAGGCGGCCGAGCTGCTGCGGGTGCGGTCGGCCGAGATCGCGCTCGGCGTGGTCACCGAGAACGGCAAGACCCTCGCCGAAGCGCGGGTCGAGGTCGAGAAGGCCGCCGACTTCTTCGAGTACTACGCGGGGCACGCCCGGGAGGCGTACGGGTCACTCGTCCACGACGTACGCCCGGACACCCGCACCTCGTTCCAGCGGGAACCGATCGGCGTGGTTCTGGCCATCACACCCTGGAACGACCCGCTGATCACCCCGGCCCGGAAGCTGGCGCCGGCGCTCTCGGCCGGCAACGCGGTGGTTCTCAAACCGGCGTCCGAGACACCGACCTCGGCGCTCTATCTCGCTCGCGCCTTGCACGACGCGGGCCTGCCGGCCGGCGTGCTCAACGTCGTCACCGGCCGCACCTCGGAGATCTCCGACGCGCTGCTCGACGATCCGAGGATCGCCGCGCTCACCTTCACCGGCAGCAACGAGGTGGGGGAGCGGCTGCGGGCCCGGGTCGCGCCGCGCAACGTGCGTTTCCAGGCCGAGCTCGGGGGAAAGAACGCTTCCGTGGTGCTCGCCGGGGCCGACCTCGCGGCCGCCGCCAGCGCCGTGGTCGCCGCGGCGTTCGCACAGGCCGGGCAGCGCTGCACGGCCACCAGCCGGGTGCTGGTCGACCGGGCCGTGCACGATCCTTTCCTGGCCGAGCTGCGGTCACGCGTTGCCGCGCTGCGGCTCGGTCCGGGACCGGACGCCGCCACCAACGTCGGGCCGCTGGTCAGCCGCAACCAGCAGGACGGGGTGCTGCGGCACATCGGTGCCGCGATCAAGCAGGGCGCCCGGGTCGAGCTGGGCGGCGACGCCCCGGCCGGCGACCTCGCGCACGGCTGCTACGTGAACCCGACGATCCTGACCGACGTCACCGGCGAGATGGACATCTGGCGCGACGAGGTGTTCGGGCCGGTCGTGGTGGTTCGCGCGTTCGACGGGCTGGACGAGGCGATCGAGCTGGTCAACGACTCCGCCTACGGGCTGGCCGCGGCGCTGTTCAGCGACAGCCTGGAGGCCGCTTACCGGTTCGCCGACGAGGTCGACTGCGGGCAGATCGCGGTCAACACCACCACCTCGGGCTGGGACGTGCACCATCCGTTCGGCGGCTTCAAGGACTCCGGGTCGGCGTTCAAGGAGCAGGGCACCGAGGCACTGCACTTCTACACCCGGGTCAAGTCCGTCGCCATCCACTTCGGGCGATGAGCCCGGTGGCCGATCGCACCATCGGGATCGTCGGCGCCGGCATCGTCGGGCTGGCGATCGGACGAGAACTCACCCGGCGGCGTTCTGGAACTCGGGTCGTGGTGATGGAGAAGGAAGACCACGTCGCGGCACATCAGACCGGCCACAATTCTGGAGTTGTGCACGCCGGGATCTACTACCAGCCCGGAAGCCTCAAAGCACTGTTGTGTACGCGTGGCGGTGCGATGCTGCGGGAGTACTGCAACGATCGGAAGCTGCCGTACGACGAGTGCGGGAAACTGGTCGTAGCGGTCACCCCGGACGACGTGACCCGGCTGGACGCGCTCGCCGCCCGGGCCGGGATCAACCTGGTGCCGGGACTGCGACGGGTCGGAGCCGAGGAAATTCGCGACCTGGAGCCGCACGCCACCGGGCTGGCCGCGCTCTATTCGCCGAAGACCGCGATCACGGATTACGTGCGGATAAGCCGAAGTTTCGCCGATGACATCGAGGCGGCCGGGGGAGAGATCCGGTTCAATTTCGCGGTCCGTGAGGTGCGCGAGAGCGGCGGAGGCCTGACCGTCTCGTCGGCGGCCGGTGAGGTCACCGTCGACGAGCTGATCGTCTGCGCCGGCATTCAGAGCGATCTGGTGGCCCGGCTCGCCGGGGATGCCGCCGAACCGCGGATCATTCCGTTCCGCGGTGAGTACATGCGGGTCATCCCGGCGAAGACGCACATGATTCGCGGGCTCATTTATCCCGTACCGGATCCTCGTTATCCGTTTTTGGGGGTCCATTTCACCCGGCGGGTCGACGGTTCCGTCGAGGTCGGACCCAACGCGGTCCTGGCCACCGCGCGCGAGGGCTATCGGCTCGGCGATTTCTCGCTGCGCGACCTCGGCGGTATCGCCGGCTGGCCGGGCACCTGGAAGATGGCCGGCCGGCATTGGCGCACCGGTATTCGGGAAATGTACGGCTCGTTCTCCAAACGGGCCTACATGAAAGCGGCCCGCCGCTACGTCCCGGAGATCGGCGTCGGTGACGTCGTCCGCGCCGGTGCCGGCGTGCGGGCCCAGGCCCTGGACCGGGACGGCAGCCTGGTCGACGACTTCCGCATTCACCGGCTCGGCGCCGTTACGGCCGTCCGCAATGCGCCCTCGCCGGCCGCGACTTCCAGCATGGCCATTGCCGAGCACGTGGTGAATGTGCTCGACGGGCGCTGACCCCCACATTCGTGCAACAACCGCTTGCACGCCAGAGGCTTCTTGGCCGGTGTTCCTCCATTTAGCGTCGAAATCCAACCGGCCGGGACCGGCCGGCAGAGGAAGGAAGAGCCCATGTTCGTCGTCGACTCCCAGGTGCACATCTGGAAGGAGGAGACCCCGGACCGCCCGTGGGTCCCCGGGGCCCGCGAGCGGATCCGTCTCAACGGTCACCGCGAGGACCCGTTCAGCTATGAGGAATGCCTTCAGCTGATGGACGAGGCCGGCGTCAACCGGGCGCTCATTCTTCCGCCGTCGTGGGAGGGCAACCGGATTGATTACGCCCTGGAGGCCTGCGAGGCGTACCCGGAACGCTTCGGAATCATGGCGCGCATTCCGCAGAACAAACCCGAGGAGGGTACGGCGATGTTGCGCGACTTCGCGCAGAATCCGCACATCAAGGGCACTCGGCTGACCTTCCACCGCCCGCAGGACCGGAACTGGATGATCGACGGCACCAACGACTGGTATTGGCCGATCGCCGAGGAACTGAACATCCCCACCATGGTGCACGCGCCGGTGTGGAAGGCCGAACTCGGCCAGATCGCCGGACGCCACCCCGGCCTGAAGATCATTATCGACCACATGGGCATCATGGCTCGCTGCGTCGACGACGCCATCGGTTACTGGGTGCAGGAGACCGCTGACCTCTACGAACACCCCAACATCTACGTCAAGGTCTCGGCGTTGCCCGGCTATTCGACCCAACCCTTCCCCAACCTCAACATCGAGAAGTACGTACGGGAAATGGTCGACAAGATGGGGCCGGAACGCTGTTTCTGGGGCACCGACATCACCCGGCTGCTCGGCCACGGGCTCAGTTACGTCGAGACCATCGAGCAGTTCACCAAGCACTTCGACTTCACCCCCGAAGAGCTGGAGTGGATCATGGGCCGGGGCATCTGCGAGTGCCTGGACTGGCCGATCACCTCGCCCTCGCCCTCGCCGTCGCCGTCGCCGTCGCCCTCGCCTGCTGAGCCGGCGAAGTGACTGTCGGTACGGACGGCGGCGACGCCGTCGTCGACGCCCTGGCCGCGGCCGGGGTCGACTACATCTTCTCCTCGCCCGGCTCGGAGTGGGCGCCGGTGTGGGAGTCGATAGCCCGCCGGCACCGGGACGGCCTGCCCTGCCCCTCCTACCTCGACCTGACGCACGAGACCGTGGCCGTGGGCATGGCCACCGGCTACGGCCTGGTCACCCGGCGCGGCCAGGGGGTGCTGCTGCACGCCGGCCCCGGCCTGCTCCAGGGCTCGGTGGCCATCCACGGCGCGCTGCTGGCCGGGGTGCCGATGGTGGTGGCCTCCTCCGAGTCGACGACCTATGGTGACGGGCCGGGACCGGATCCGGGTGGCCAGTGGTACCGCAACCTGTCGGTGGTCGGCGGCCCGCACACGATGGCCGCGCCGTTCACGAAATGGGCCACCCAGGCGGCGAGTGTGCACACGTTGCCCACCATGGTGACCCGAGCCATGGAGCTGTCTTCTAGAGCGCCGGCCGGCCCGGTCTACCTGAACATCCCGCTCGAGGTGCTCCTGGAGCCGTGGAGTTCTGAAACGGTCCAGCCGGTGGTTACCAAGGGCTCGACCGTGAGTTCTGCATCGGACATCGCCGCCGTTCTAGAACTCATCCGCGCGGCGGCCAACCCGGTGATCGTCACCGAGACGGTCGGCCGGGAGGCGGACGGCATGGACGCGCTTGTGGACTTCGCCACCGCGTTCGAGATCCCGGTAGTCGAGCCCAACTCGGCGGTGTGCGCGAACTTCCCCCGCGACCACGCGCTGCACGCCGGCGGTGACCTGGAACCGTGGGTCGACGCGGCCGACCTGATCCTCCTGGTCAATTGCCGGGCCCCGTTCTACCCGCCGTCACGTAAGCCGGCCCACGCGAAGATCGTGGTGATCGACGACGTGCCGCAGCGCCCGCACATCGTCTACCAGGTCCTGCGAGCCGACGCCTACCTGGAGGGCGGCGTAGCCGCAACGTTGCGCGAGCTGGCAGCGCAGGCCGGCGAGGCACCCGGCCGCCCCGGGGTGACCGACCACCACGCGATCGAGGTAGCGGCAGTCCGCGCCGCCGAGGAAAAGGCCGCAAGGACCGGAGCCGCTGGGACCGGGGCTGCCGATGCCGGGGCTGGCGGGGCCGAGGCTGGCGGGGCCGAGGCTGGCGGGGCCGGGGCTGGCGGGGCCGGGGCTGCCCAAGCCGGGGTCGTTGGGGTCGGGGCTGCCCAAACCGGAGTCGTTGGGGCCGGGGCTGCCCAAACCGGAGCCGTTGGGGTGGAGGCGGCCCAAGCCGGGGTCGCTGGGGCTGCGGCGACCCAAGCCGGGGCCGCCGGGACCAGGACGGCCGGAGGCGCCGGGATTGATCCGGTGCACGTCGTGGCCGCGCTGCGCGAGCTTGCCGACGACGCGGTCTACGTCGACGAAACCATCACGCACAGCCGGGTGGTGCAGCGGCACCTGCAGCTGTCCCAGCCGGACTCCTACTTCTACGTGCAGGGCGGGCTCGGGCAGGGCATCGCGGTGGCGCTCGGCGTCAAGCTCGCCGTCGCCGACCGGCCGGTCGTGCTGACCATCGGCGACGGCGCGTTCCTCTACAACCCGGTAATCCCGTCCCTGGCCGCCGCCAAGGACAACGGGTTGCCGCTGCTCATCGTGATCTTCAACAACCACGAGTACCGCTCGATGAAGATGAATCACCTGCGCTTCTACCCGCAGGGCGCAGCCGTGCAGACCGGCGAGTTCCTCGGCAACGACCTGTCCACCCAGCCGTCCCTGTCGTCCTTCGCTGAGCCCTTCGGCATGCACGGCGAGACCGTAACCACCACCGCCGAGCTGGCCCCGGCCCTCGACCGCGCACTCAAGTCCGTGCGCAACGGCACCACCGCGATAGTCAACGTCCACGTCTCCCGCTGACCCAGTCTCGGCGCCAACCGTCCCGCTGCCTCCGCCAGCATCGACCGCTTTCGCCGACACCAACCACCTTTGCTGGCGCCGGCCGCTTTCGCTGGCACCAAACGACTTTGCTGGCGCCGGCCGCTTTCGCTGGCACCAACCGACTTTGCTGGCGCCGACCCGCTTTGCTGGCGCCGCCGCTTTGCCGGCACCAACCGACTTTGCTGGCGCCGACCCGCTTTGCTGGCGCCGACCCGCTTTGCTGGCACCGACTGCCTTTACTGGCGCCGACCGTCCTCGCGCCGGCGCCGATTCGCCCTCGCACCTTTTTCTCGCGCCGACTTCCACTCGCGCTGATCCCCTGGAGCGTCACCGATGCCAGTTGTGATTCCGGCCCCTGAGCTGCGTGATTTCGTCACTGCTCTGTTCCGGACGGCCGTGCCCGATCCGGCCCAGGCCGCCATCATCACCGACGTGCTGCTCTGGGCCAGCCTTCGCGGCGTCGACTCGCACGGGGTCGCCCGGGTGCCGCGCTACCTGGAGCTGCTCGACTCCGGGGAGGCCAACGCGACGCCGTCGCTGGTGTTCGCCGGCAGCGCCGCCGGCGTCACCGTGCTGGACGCCGACCGGGCTCCCGGGCCGGTCGCCCTGACGACCGCCGCCGCTGAGGCGATCAGCCGCGCTCGGGTCGGCGGCATCGGCGCGGTCGGGGTCCGGCGGACCGTCCACACCGGGGCGGTCGGCTACTACACGTCGCAGATCGCCGCCGAGGGCCTGATCGGCATCGCGTTCGTGGCCGGCATGCCCAACATGAGCTACCCGGGGGTCACCGGGGCCGCGGTCGCCACCAGCCCGCTCGCCATCTCGGTGCCTGCCGCCGACGGCCGCCCGCCGGTGCTGCTGGACATGGCCACCGCCGGCATCGCGCTCGGCAAGATCGCCCAGTACCGCAACGCCGGTAAGCAGCTGCCCGAAGGCGTGGCGGCGACCGCCGACGGCACCCCGACCACGGATCCGGCGCTGGCCAAGATGCCGCTTCCGCTGGGCGGGGCCAAGGGCGCCGGCATGTCGCTGGTGTTCGAGCTGCTCACCAGCGTCCTGGTGGGTGCGCCGATCGTGTCGTCGTTCCACTCGGACGACCCGCAGGGCCGGGCCCACCGGCAGAACGCCCTGATCATCGCTCTCGACCCGGCCGCGTTCGGCGACCCGGCGGAGTTCGTCGCCGCCGTGACCGCGACCCTCGACACCCTGCACGGCCTGCCGAAGGCGAACGAGGACGCCGACATCCGCTATCCGGGCGAGCACAGCGCCGGCGTGGCCGCGTCCCGGGCCGCGAACGGCATCCCGGTGAGCCCGAAGGTGTGGGCCGAACTCGAGGTCGCCGCCGACAAGCTCGGCGTCACCCCACCCACGCCGGTTTGATCGCCCGCCGTCGGCCGCGTCAAGCCGGCCGCGGGCGCGCCCGCCATGCTGTCCGCGGCGCGCCCGCCATGCTGTCCGCGGCGCGCCCGCCATGCTGTCCGCGGCGCGCGCGTCGCGCCGTGCCGCAGCGCACCCGTCGCGTTGGCTGCGGCGTGCGCGTCATGTTGACTGTCAATATGGCATCAACATGTTGATGGGGAATACATGCGTCAATGTTGATTCAGTCAACACGTTGGTGTGACGGGGGTGTGACTGGGGCGTCCGTACGCTGGCGGGGTGAGAGTCCTGGTGGTTGAGGACCATACCCGGCTGGCTGCGTCGGTGGCTCGGGTGCTGCGGCGTGAAGGTATGGCGGTTGACGTCGCCTATGACGGTGGTGCGGCGCTTGAGCGGACCGCTGAGACTGACTACGACGTGGTCGTGCTTGACCGGGATCTGCCGGGGGTGCCTGGCGATGAAGTTTGCCGGCAGCTGATGCGGGAGCCTTTGCGCACCCGAGTCCTCATGCTGACCGCGGCCGCCACCATCGCCGACCGGGTGCACGGCCTCACCATCGGGGCGGATGACTACCTGCCGAAACCGTTCGCCTATCCCGAGCTGGTGGCCCGGATTCGGGCGCTCGGGCGCCGGGCGCAACCCGCGGTGCCGCCGGTTCTGGAGCACGGCGACCTGACCCTCGACGCCAGCCGCCGGGTCGCCACCCGGGCCGGGGTCCGGCTGGCGCTGAACCCCAAGGAGCTGGGCGTGCTGGAGTGCCTGCTGGCCGCTAATGGCCGGGTGGTCTCCGCCGAGGAACTGCTGGAGCGGGTCTGGGATGAGGCCGCCGACCCGTTCACCAACACGGTGAAGACCACCATGAACCGCCTTCGGTCCAAACTGGGCGAGCCGCCGCTCATCGAGACGGTCGCGCGGGCCGGCTACCGGATCGCGGCATGACGGTCCGGCTGCGCCTTACCCTCCTCTACGGCGGGCTCTTCCTGGTCTCCGGCGCTGTCCTGCTGGCCATCACCTACCTGCTGGTGGCGCACGGCGGCGCGAACCTGCTGATGTCGTCGCGCAGCACCACGCCGACCGGGCAGACCGTCACCACCTACCTCGTCGGCGGACTGCCGGACAGCGGTCGACTGCCTGAGGCGGAACAGCGGGTCACCGAGGCTCTGCAGCAGATGGTCGCCCGGCAGAAGGCCGACTTCCTGCATCAGCTGCTGGTCAAGTCGGGACTGGCGCTCGCCGTGATGGCGGTCGTCGCGGCGGTTTTCGGCTGGCTGATGGCTGGGCGGGTGCTGCGTCCGGTGCAGACCATGACGACTCGCATTCAGCGGATCTCGGCGCGCAACGTGCACGAGCGGCTGGCCGTCGCCGGGCCTCGGGACGAGTTCAAGAACCTGGCTGACACCGTGGACGGGCTGCTCGGCCGGCTGTCGGCGGCGCTCGACTCGCACCGGCGGTTCGTCGCCAACGCCGCGCACGAGCTGCGCACGCCGCTGACCCTGGAACGGGCGCTGTTGGAGGAGACCGTCCTCGACCCGGACGCGACGGCCGCCGACTTCCGGGCCCAGTTCGCCGAACTCATGGTGGTGAGCGACCAGCAGGCCCGGCTGCTCGACGCGCTGCTGACCCTGGCCACCAGCGAACGCGGCCTGGACCGCCGGGAACCCGTCGACCTGGCCGAGGTGACCGGCGAGGTGCTCCGGGCCACCGCACCCCGCTTGACAGGGCTGGACGTTCACAAAGACCTGCGGCCTGCCCCGATCACCGGCGATCCGGCGCTTGTCGAGCGCCTGGTGGCCAACCTGATCGACAATGCGGCGAGCTACAACATCCCAGGCGGGCGGATCGAGGTGACGACCGGCGACCATGGGCTCGCGGTGACCAACACCGGGCCGCCGGTTCCGCCGGAGATGGTGGACCGGCTGCTCAGCCCGTTCCAGCGGCTCGAACGGACCGGCGACGATGGCCACCACGGCCTCGGACTGTCCATCGTGCAATCCATTGCGGTGGCCCATTCCGCGGAATTGACGGTGCGCGCCCAGAAGTCCGGTGGGCTCGCGATCGGTGTGTCCTTCGTGTGACCGGCCGGGGCGTAGAACAATACGCATGCCAGCACATAAAAAAGTATTTCTCGCGGCCGTTCTTCTGCTCGCCGGGTGCGGTCATCACGACGCAGTCGGACATAATGGCGACAAAAACTTCACACAATCCCTTGCGTACGCGGAATGCATGCGCGAAAGCGGCGTCCCGGATTTCCCCGACCCGGTCCGCAACGGCAACGGTATCGAGGTCAGCGTGCCGAAGGGCACCGACAAGGCGGCCCTGACCAAGGCCGAGGAGGCCTGCCGGGACAAGCTCCCGCAGGGCGAGGCGGACGACCAAGGCGGCGGCGTCGACTCGGCCAAGCTGGCCGACTGGACGAAATGCATGCGCGCGCAACTGCCGAACTTCCCGGACCCGACGGTCAGCGGAAATACCATCACCATCACCCTCAAGGGCACCGGAATAAAGGGCGAATACGAAAAGGCCCGGAAGTCCTGCGAATCGCATGCTCCGGGCGGTTCCATGCGGACGGTGGACGGGCAATGAGAAAGCGCCGATTGCTGATGCCGGCCATGACGATCACGCTCGGAGGTGCACTGTGCGGCTGCCACGGCACCAGCCCGGCGAGCGTGGCCGCCACTGCGCCCCCGGCCACCGCCACGGTAGAGCGGCGCACCCTGAGCCGGGGCGAGAAGGTCGGCGGCGTTCTGGGCTTCGGCGCGGTGTTCCCGGTGCCGGCTCAGAACGGCAGCGGCATGCTCACGTGGCTGCCGGACGTGGGTGACGTCCTCGACCGCGGCGACACCGTCTACCGCGTCGACCAGGTGCGGATTCCGCTGCTGTTCGGGACCATCCCGCTCTATCGCACCCTGTCGGACGGGAGCAGGGGCGCCGACGTGCGGCAGCTCGAAAGCAACCTCGCCGCCCTCGGCTACCGCGGGTTCACCGCCGACGGCGAGTACAGCAAAGCCACCGTGGCGGCGGTGCGCCGCTGGCAGACGGACCTGGGCCGAAGAACCACCGGTGTGGTGAAGCCGGGCGACGCCGTGGTGTCCGCAGGGGCACGTCGCGTCGCCGAGCTCACCGGCACGGTCGGCACCACCGCGGCCGGGATCCTGCTCAAGTGGACCGCCACCACCCGGGTCGTCGACGTCGACCTGGACATCGACTATGCCGACCTGGTCAAGCCGGGCACCGCCGCGACCGTCGAACTGCCGGACGGCACCACCACCCCGGCGCGGGTCACCCACGTCGGCACCCCGACCGCCAAGGCCCTGCCGGTCGAGCTGAGCGTGCCGGACCGCAAGAACCTCGGGAAGGTCACCGTCACGATCACCACCGAGACCCGCCGGGACGTTCTCGCCGTACCCGTCAATGCCCTGGTCGCCCGGTCCGGCGGCGGCTATGCAGTCGTCGCCGGGACAGGCGCCGTGCCGGTCACCACCGGGTTGTTCGCCGACGGCTACGTCGAGGTAACCGGGGTCAGCGAAGGAATGGCCGTGGAGGTCCCGCGATGACCGAGCCGATCGTCGAGATGGCCGGGGTCTCCAAACGGTACGGCGACGTGACCGCTCTGCACGACGTCGACCTGCGCATCGAGCGGGGTGAACTGCTCGCCGTCGTCGGGCCGTCCGGGTCCGGCAAGTCCACCCTGCTCAACATCATGGGCACCCTCGACCGGCCGACCTCCGGGACCCTGCGCCTGGACGGGTTCGACGTCGGCGCACTGACCGACCGGGCGGTCTCCGCCCTGCGCGCCCGCACCATCGGCTTCGTCTTCCAGCAGTTCCACCTGGCCCGCGGCGTGCCCGCGCTCGACGTCGTCGCCGACGGCCTGCTCTACAGCGGCCAGCCGCGCGGCTACCGGCGGAGCGCGGCCGAGGCGGCCCTGCGCCGGGTCGGTCTCGGCCACCGGCTGACCCACCGGTCGCACCAGCTCTCCGGCGGCGAGCAGCAGCGGGTGGCGATCGCCCGGGCGGTGCTCGGCGACCCCCCGCTGCTGATGGCCGACGAACCCACCGGAAATCTCGATTCGCAGGCCGGTGGGGTAGTGATGGACCTGCTGCGCGAGCTGTGCGCGGGCGGAACGACGGTCGTGATCATCACGCATGACCGGGACATCGCGGCCGCGCTGCCTCGTGCGGTCCGGATCCGGGACGGCCGGATATGAGGCTGTCGCTGACGGACGTCGTACGCGTAGCCGGTTTTGGTCTTCGTTCTCGGCCTTTGCGGGTTTTTCTGTCGGCGTTGGGCATCGCGATCGGCATCGCGGCAATGGTCGGCGTGGTCGGCATCTCCGCGTCGTCGACCGCCGAGCTCGACCGGCGGCTCAGCGCGTTCGGCACCAACCTGCTCACGGTGGCGCCCGGCCAGTCGATCGGCGGCGTGAACGCGCGCCTGCCGGACACCGCGATCGGCATGATCGCCGCGATGCCCGGCGTCGAGCGGGTCTCCGCCCTGGGCCGGACCGAGGCCAAGGTCTACCGCAACGACCACCTCCCGCCCGAGCAGACCGGCGGCATCACGGTCTTCGCGGCCCGGACCGACCTGCCGGCGGTGGCCGGCACCCGGGTGACCAGCGGGGCCTGGCTCAACGAGGCGACCGCGAACTTCCCGGCGGTGGTGCTGGGCGCGGCGGCGGCGGACCGGCTCGCGGTGGTCCGGACCGGACCGGGCGAACTGGTCTGGCTCGGCGGCCGGTGGTTCGCCGTGGTGGGCATCCTGGCGGCCAACGACCTGATCACCGACCTGGACTACGGCGCTTTCGTCGGCTGGCCGGTGGCGGCGGCCGAGCTGGCCTTCGACGGCCGTCCGACCACGATCTACGCCCGCGCCCGGGAGAACGCCGTGACCAGCGTGCAGCCGCTGCTCGGCGCCACCGCCAACCCGGAGGATCCCGGCGAGGTCGACGTCTCCCGTCCGTCCGACATCCTGGCCGCCCGGCAGGAGACGTCGAAGACGCTGGGCGCACTGCTGCTCGGCCTGGGCGCGGTGGCGCTGCTGGTCGGCGGGGTCGGGGTGGCCAACACCATGGTGATCTCGGTGCTGGAGCGCCGGTCGGAGATCGGCCTGCGCCGAGCGCTGGGCGCCACCCGGGGTCAGATCCGCACCCAGTTCCTGTCCGAGGCGCTGCTGCTCTCGCTGTTCGGCGGGGCCGGCGGGGTGGTCGCCGGGATCGGCGTGACGGCGGTCTTCGCGACCGTCCAGTCGTGGACGACGGTGGTGCCACTGTGGGCGATGGCCGGCGGCCTCGCCGCGACCGTGGTGATCGGCGGCATCTCCGGCTTCTACCCGGCCCTCCGGGCCGCCCGGATGTCGCCCACGGAGGCCTTGGCGACGACCTGAGCTCAGATCGATTCGCCCAGGTCCCGGGTGATCCAGCCAGGCGTGTCGAAGCGTACGGGCACCGCGCCGACCAGCGCCGCCAGTTGCTTCTCCAGCAGTTCCAGCTCGGGCGCGCCGATCTGCTGGGCCCACTGGCCGCGGAGTTCCTCGAAGATCGCCTCGCCGGTGCGCAGCACCTCGAAGCCGAGCTCGGTGACCACCAGGCGTTTGCGCCGGGCGTCGCGCGGGTCGGTGGCGCCGGCCACGTAGCCGCGCTCCTCCAGGACCGCGATGGTCTTGGCGGCCGACTGCTTGGCGATCGACAGCCGCCGGCTCAGCTCGGCGGCGGTGTCGGCGCCGTCGGCGATCGCTCGCATCGCGAAGTCGTGCACCGGCCGGACGTCCTCGTGGCCGCGCCGGGCCAGTTCGGCGGTCGCCGCGTCCACCAGCGTGCGGAAGCCGCCGAGCAGCAGCAATGCGAGATCAGCACCCGAGCGAGCCATGGAGGCAGATTACCGTCCTGGACGAACGACAGCCTGGCTGTCTATAGTTCGACAGTCAGGCTGTCGATTTGAGGAGCGTCATGACCACCCATCACCACGCCGAGGTCAACGGAACGTCACTGCACTACGTGTCGGCCGGGTCGAGCGGCTCGCCGATCCTGCTGGTGCACGGCTTCCCGGAGACCTGGTACGCCTTTCACAAGCTGATTCCGCTGCTCGCGGCGCACCACCGGGTCTTCGCGGTGGACCTGCGCGGCTTCGGCGACTCGGCCCCGGGGAGCGTCGACAGCGCGACCGCGGCGGAAGACCTGCACGGGCTGATCGAGCACCTGGGCGTCGGCCCGGTCCACCTGACCGGGCAGGACATCAGCGGGGGCACGGTGTTCCGGCTGGCCGCCACCCATCCGGCGGACGTGCTCAGCCTCACCGCGATCGAGACGGGCCTGCCCGGGTACGGGTTGGAGGCGCTCGCCGACACCTGGTACATCAGGGTCCTGACCGCGCCGGGCGTGCCGGAGATGCTGCTGGCGGGCCGGGAGGCGGAGTTCCTCCGTAACACCTTCCCGGGGGCGTTCACCGAGGACGACATCGAGGAGTTCGCGCGCACCTACTCGCGGCCGGGCGGTTGGGGCGGCGCGATCGGCCTCTACCGGTCGATGCTGGCCGACGGCGACGAGATCCGGGCCCTGGGCACCCTGAAGACGCCGGTGCTGGCGGTCGGCGCGGCCGGTGGCACGTTCACCGCGGCCACCATGTCGCAGGTGGCCGCGGCAGAGATCAACTCGGTCGTGCTGGATGGGGTGGGGCACTACGTCGCGCTGGCGGCCCCCGACCGGCTGGCCGAGGCCATCGCCCGGTTTGTCCGCGAGGTGGACGCCACCCCCGCCGCGCGCTGAAGTGGCGCGCGGCGGGTTGAGCGCAGCGAGATCAGGCGCGGCCGCGGTTGGGCGCGGCGGTTGGGCTGGCCGGGTCAGGCGCGGCGGAGGCGGACCGTGATCGCCGTGCGGGAGTAGGTGACCGTGGCCTTGAGGCCGGCCGGGGCCACCACCTGGCCGAACTTGCCGGTCACGCGGTGGGCGCGCAGGACGGTCAGGTCGCGGCCGGCGTCGCCGTGGATCTCCAGGACGCTGTGCGTGCCGAGGACCGCGTCGCCGCGCACGTCGATCAGCCCACCTCGGCAGTGCGACGACACCGTGGCCGCCAGGGTGCCGGCCGACTGGCGGTAGTCGCCGCCGAGGCGCAGTTCCTCGGTGACCGCGAGGGTGCCGCCGGCGACCAGCACGTCGCCGGAGCCGAGCGCGGCCGACGAGCCGGCGACCAGGACGCCGCCGGCCAGCGTGGTGCCACCCCGGTAGGAGTTGTCGCCGGTCAGGGTCAGCGTGCCGGTGCCGGACTTGACCAGGCCACCCCGGCCGGCGATGTCGTTGCGCCAGGTGTCGGCGGCGGCGAGCCCGCCGGCCGCCGCGTCCAGGCTGACGGTGACGTCCCGGTCGAACGCGCCGTAACCGTCGGCCGCCGCGAACAGGTTGAGCCGGCCCCAGTTCTCCGGGCCGTCCAGCAGCGGCCAGCCGGCACCGAGCGCGGTGGTGCGCAGGACCTCGCGGCGCTGCTCGGCGCTCAGGTACGGCTGGCGGGTCTCGAGCAGGACCTCGGCCCCGGCCGGCACGGTCATCGGTGCGGTCGAGCGGCCACGCGGCAGCCCGTACGTCAGCTTGGGGTTGACGATCCGCGCGTTGGCGGCCCGGCTGGCGTACGCATCGGTGCCGTCGGCCTTGGCCGTTGCGAAGTAGGCCTGGGCCTGGGCGCGGGCGGCGGCCTTCAGCGCGGCGTTGGCCGGGTCGTTGAGGATCGCGGCGGTCAGCGCGGTGGCCAGGATGCGGCCGCCGATCACGTCGACCGGCGAGTGCATGCCGGCCACGATGCGCGTCTCGGCCAGGTCGAACGCGGCCGTCACCAGCTCCTGGAAGCGCTCCGGAACGGCGTACGCGTAGGCCAGCGCGGCCAGGTGGAAAGCGTTGGTGTGCCCGCTGGGGAAGCCGCCGTCCTCGGCCGGTGTCGTGCTGCGCTGGCGCAGCAGCTGCGGCACAACTTTCACCGGAGAGTTGTAGATCGGGAAGCCCAACTCATCCAGAACTCCGGTGTCGGCGACCTCGCTGCGCTCGTTCATCCGCCACGGGCGGGGGTACTGGTAGGCGGCCTTGCTGGGGTTTCCCGAGGAGTACGAGCCACGCACGGTGTTGACCAGGGTGACCACCTGGCCGAGCGCGGAGGTGGGGGAGCCGGCCCCGAGCGCGGACCCGGCCGGCGCGTCGGCCGGCACCGCGTCGTCGATCTTGGTGGCCGGGGTGCCGGTGGGGGCGGTGGTGATGCCGGTGACGGCGAGCGCGCCGGCTTTGTAGGCGGCGGCGAGCGGGCCGAGGCCGGCGATCGCGGCGTAGCTCTGGTGCTGCCGGTCCTGGATGAACGCGCGGGCCTCGTCGGCGGCGCTGCGGTGCGCGGTGACCCGCACGCAGTAGCGCAGGTTGGCGCGCAGCGCGGGCTCGTCGAGCACGGTGCCGGTGTTCCAGGCGGTGCCGGTCTGCCACAGCCGCTGCATGCCGGACAGGGCCCGCACCGCCGCGTTGGTCTCGGCGGTCAGGTTGCCGGTGAGGTTCGTCTTATAGCTGTCGACGAACGGCAGTGCGGAGGTCGTCGCGGCGAATACGGGCCGGCTGCCCAGCAGAGCGGGGGCGGCGGCGGTGGCGACGGCGGCGCGCAGAAGCGCACGGCGGCTGAGAGCGGGCATGTGTGAATAATTTTCAAACCGGAGGTCACGTTGGCTAACGCCCGTTGGTCGGCTTGTGAATCTTGCCGGAACGTGACCTTTTTTCACCTTGCAAGATAAGTCCAAGCCTTCTCATCGACGGTTGTCAAACCCTACTGTCCGGTACATGTCCCGCATCCGGGCCGGCTTCGCCGCCGCCCTCCTCGTCCTCGCCGGCCTCGCGGTCACCGCCACGCCGGCCGCCGCCGCTGCGAGCGGCACCTTCACCGCCCTGAGCTACAACGTGGCCGGGCTCCCGGAAGGCCTGTCCAGCGCGCCCACCCCGCGCGCCACGGCGACCACCGCCATCGGTCAGCGGCTCGCCCCCTACGACGTCATCCACGTGCAGGAGGACTTCAACTACCACGCCAATCTGTACGCCGCCGACACGCACGCCTACCGCACCCCGACCAGCGGTGGCGCCGGCATCGGCAGCGGGCTGAACACGCTGTCGAGCTACCCCTACGACGGCGACGACTTCGAGCGGGTGGGGTGGAACTCCTGCCAGATCGACTCCGGTGACTGCCTGACCCCGAAGGGCTTCACCTTCATGCGGCAGCGGCTGGCCGAGGGCGTCTACGTCGACCTCTACAACATCCACACCAACGCCGGCACCAACAGCGGCGACCTCTCCTCGCGGGCCGACAACCTCAACCAGCTGACCGCGTTCATCGCCGCGCACTCGGCCGGCAACGCGGTGATCGTGATGGGCGACTCGAACACCCGCTACACCCGGGCCGGGGACACCATCGCCGAGTTCACCGCGGCCAACGGCCTCACCGACGCCTGGGTGAAGATCGAGCGCGCCGGTGTGCCGCCGGTCAAGGGAACCGACGCGCTGGTCTGCGACGAGGCCGCGGTCACCGACACCTGCGAGGTGGTCGACAAGGTGCTCTACCGGGGCAGCAAGTTCATCACCCTCACCGCCACCGATTACCACAACGAGAACGCCGGTTTCCTGGAGACCGGCACCGGGCTGATGCTCAGCGACCACATGCCGATCAGCACCAAGTTCAGCTGGTCGACGAACGCCGCGTTCGCGATGAGCGAGCAGTTCGGCGGGCCGCACGGCGGTTACTACTCCGACATCGACAAGGTGCCGGCGGCCGGCCGGGCGAGCAGTGTGAGCCTGCGGGCCGGCAGCCGGGTCGACCAGATCGGGCTGACCCTGAGCACCGGCGTGGTGCTGGCGCACGGCGGCACCGGCGGCACCGCGAAGTCGCTCACCCTGGCCAGCACCGAGTACGTCACCGCGGTGAAGCTGTGCCAGGGCAAATACAGCAACACCACCCGCATCTTCTACGTCCAGTTCACCACCAGTGCCGGTAACACCCTGGCCGGCGGCACCACCACCAGCGACTGCGTCACCCGCACCGCACCCAGCGGATGGCAGGTGGCCGGCTTCCAGGGCCGGGCCGGCGACGAGGTCGACAAGGTCGGCTTCATCTTCACCAAGCGGTAGGTTGCGCTCACATTCGGTCCGTTCCCGCCGAACGGACCGATGTGAGTGTCGGCTACCTCGATCGGCCGGCCGAGAGCGAGGCACGGTTCCGGTCGGTGTTCGACTCCTCGCCGATCGGCATGGCCGTGCTGACCCGAAATGGGGCGTGGCTGCGGGTCAACCCCGTGGTCACCGCCCTGCTGGGCTATTCCGCCGAGGAGCTGGCCGCCCTCGACCTGGCCGGCCTCACCCACCCCGACGACCGTACGGCCGACCAGCAGCAGTGGACGGAGTTGCTGGACGGGCGGGTGGACAGCTACCGGTCGCACACCCGGCTGCAGGCCAAGGACGGGCCGGCGGTGCACTGTCTGATCGCGGTGACCCCGATGCCGGCCGACGACGGCGTGCCGGCGAACTTCCTCGCCCAGCTGGTCGACCGCACCGGCGCCGCCGCCACCGAGGAGGCGCTGCGGCACAGCGAGGAGAAGTTCCGGGCGGCGTTCGACGCCAGCCCGCTGGGCTCCGGCCTGGCCGGGCAGGACGGCGTGATCCACCGGGTGAACGCGGTGCTCGAACAGATGCTCGGCCGCCCGGCGGCCGACCTGGTCGGCCACCACTTCATGGAGTTCACCCACCCGGACGACCGCTCCGACAACGAGCGGACCCTGGTCGGCGTGGATGCGGACCCGGGCGCGGTGGCGGCGTTCGTCAAGCGATACGTATGGCCGGACGGCACCGTGATCTGGGCCAAGGTCAGCGTGACCACCATCCCGGGCGCGGACGGCCGCCGGGACCGGCTGCTGCAGTGCGAGGACATCACCGCCCGCAAGCTGGCCGAGGAGACGGCGGCGGGGGAGGCCCAGCGGCTGCGCACCACGATCGCGGTGCAGCGCGAGGTGACCGCGGCCGCGACCGACCGGGACGCCGTGTTGCGGCTGATGGCCGACCGGGCGCTGCAGGTGATCACGGCCGGCGACTCGGCCGTCGTGCAGCTGATCGACGAGGACGGGGAGACGCTGCGGCCGGCCGCCGGCACCGGCGCGCTCTCCGACCGGGTGATCCCGGCGCTGCCGCTCGCGGGCTCGCTGGCCGGGCAGGCCGTCGCCTCCGGGATGACCGTGCGCACCGGGGACGTGCCGGCCGACCCGCACGGCAACCAGAAGTTCAACGCCCTGATCGGGGTCCGGTCGCTGATGGTCACCCCGCTGCTGACCCCGGCCGGTCCGCTCGGCGTGCTGGCGGTGGCCAGCCGGCACCCGGACGCGTTCGACGACTCCGACGAGCGGCAACTGGCCCTGCTCGCCGACGCCCTGGCCGGTGCGCTGCGGCACGCCGACGACGCCGCACACAAGCAGGACCTGCTCGGCCGGGCCACTGCCGCGCTGCGCGACCTGGAGGAGGAACGCCGGGCCGCGCTGGCCGCGGTGGACCGGCTGGCCCGCAGCGAACGCCGGTTCGCCGAGGTCTTCGAGCACAGCCCGGTCCCGAAGATCCTGATCGGGCTGCGCGGCGCCGACCGCGGCAAGATCCTGCTGGCCAACCCGGCCTTCCGGCAGCTGCTCGGCTACGACGAGGCCGACCTGGCCGCGGCCGACCTGCCGGCGCTCGCCCTGGCCGCGGCCGAGGCCGGTGAAAAGGTGCGTGAGGCCCGCGAGGCCGAGCTGCGCCGGGCCGACGGCAGCCTGGTCACGGTGGCCGTGCACCTGATCGCCATCACCGACGACCAGGGTCCGCAGTCGGCGGTCGTGCAGCTGCTCGACGTCACCGCCGAACGCCAGGCCCGCGCCGACCTGGCCCGCAGCGAGGAGCAGTTCCGCACCGCCTTCGACGGCTGCCCGATCGGCCTGCTCATCGCCGACGAGCACGGCCGGTTCCAGCGGGCCAACCCGGCCGCGGCCGGGCTCACCGGCCGGCCCCGGGACGAGCTCGTCGGCCTCACCCACCGCGAGATCACCGACCCGGCCGACCTCGACGAGGCCACCCGCGGCCGGCTCGCCCTGCTGCGCGGGGCCGGCGACGTCTGCTACGACGCCCGGATCCGCTGCCCCGACGGCAACGTCCTCTGGACCCGGGTCACCCTGTCGCTGATCCCCGGGCCGGCCGGCCGGCGCTGGCGGCTGGTCCAGCTGCAGGACATCTCGGCCGAGCGGACCGCCCTGGCGTCCCGCGAGGGTGAGCTGCACCGGCTGCGGGTCACCCTGGCCGTGCAGCGCGAGGTGACCGCCGCGGCCGGCAACCGCGAGGCGGCGCTGCGGGTGGTCGCCGAGCGGGCGGTCGCGGTGTTCGACGCGGCCGACGGCTCGGCGGTCGAGCTGGTCGACGGCCCCCAGCTGTACTACGAGGCGACGGCCGGCACCCTGGCCGGGGCGCTCGGTACCCGGATCGCGATCGCCGGCTCACTCAGCGGCCAGGTGCTCGTCACCGACGCTCCCGCGCACTGCGCCGACACCGCCGACGACCCGCGGGTCAATCGGGAGGCCTGCGCCCGGCTCGGCATCGGGTCGATGCTGATCGCCCCACTGCACGCCGAGAACCGGGTGATCGGCGTGCTGAAGATCTCGGCGGCCCGGCCGAACGTCTTCGACGACACCGACGAGCAGCAGCTCGCGCTGCTCGCCGACGGTCTCAGCGCGGCGCTGCGGCACGCCGACGACGCCGAACGTAACGCGCAACTGCTGGCCGAGCGGACCGGGGCCCTGGCCGCCCTGGAGACCAGCGAGATCCGGTTCCGGATGGCCTTCCAGAACTCGCCGCTCGGCCTCACCCTGATCGGCATGGACGGCCCGGACCGCGGCCGGTATCTGCAGGTCAACCCGGCGATGAGCGCGATCACCGGGTACCGGGCCGACGAGCTCACCCAGATGACCTACAAGGAGCTGATGCACCCGTCCGACGTGCCGTCCGACGACGCGGTCCGGGACGCGGTGGCGACCGGCTTCGACCCGTACCGGACCGAGATGCGCTACCTGCACAAGGACGGGCGGGTGGTGTGGGTGTCGGTGGCCGGCGCGCCGGTGTACGACGAGCACGGCCGCCCGCTCTACCTGGTCAGCCAGGTCGAGGACATCACCGAGAAGCGGGCCGCCGACGCCCAGCTGCGCCGCCAGGCCCGGCTGCTCGAACTGATCCCGGCCGCGGTGATCGTCCGTGACCTGGACGGGACCATCCGGTGGTGGAACGCCGGCGCCGAGACCCTCTACGGCTGGCCGCTGCGGGTCGCGCAGGGCCGCAACGTGCACCGGCTGCTCGCCACCGGCTTCCCGACCGTCGGCGGCGTCCTCGAACTGCAGGACGGCCTGGACCGCAGCGGGCACTGGAACGGGCCGCTGGAACACCTGACCGCCGCCGGCCGTACCGTGACCGTGCTCAGCCGGCAGGTGCTGCACCGGCCCAGCGCCGGGGCCGACCCGCAGATCCTCGAGATCAACTCGGACGTGACGGCGGCCCGGGCCGGCGAGATGGCCCTGGCCGAGAGCGAGCAGCGGTTTCGCGCCCAGTTCGCCAACTCGGCGGCCGGCCAGTTCATCCGGGCCATCGACCCCGACCACACCCAGGTCAACCCGGCGTACGCGGCGATGCTCGGCTACCCGCCCGAGGTGCTGGCGGCCATCCCCGACGCCGATCTCCTGCACCCGGACGACCTCGGCAAGGCGTACGACGAGCTGGCCGTCCTGTTCGCCGGGAACGCCGCCGCCTACACCCAGGAGTGCCGCCTGCGGCACGCCGACGGGCACTGGGTCGACGTGGCCGCCACCATCTCGCTGGTCCGCGACGAGGCCGGCCGGCCCCGGACCATCATCGGCGTGATCACCGACATCTCGGCCCGGCGGGCCGCCGAGGCCGCCCGCGACGTGGCGGCCGCCGCGCTGGGTGAGCGCAACACCGAGCTGGAGGCGGCCAACCAGCTGAAACTCGACATCATCGGGATGCTCGGCCACGAGATCGGCAACCCGCTGTCGTCGATCCAGGGCTACGCCGAGCTGCTCTGCGACAACCCGGCCGGCCTCGACGACGCCCGCCGCACCCGGGCCCTCGACGCGATCGCCCGGCAGGCCGCCCGGCTCGACGAGATCGTCCGCGAGGTCCTCGCCATGGTCAGCATCGACGCCGGCACGATCACCGCGATCCGGCAGGAACTGTCCCTGCGGGCCGAGGCGGAGAAGGCCCTGGCCTCCATGGACCTGGAGCGGATCCCGGTCGCCGGGGCCGACGTGCGGGTCCTCTGCCACCCCGGGCACCTCCAGCAGATCCTGGTGAACCTGCTGTCCAACGCGGCCAAGTACGGCGGCGGCGCCACCGCGGTGCGGCTGTCCGGGGACGGCCTGGGCCATGCCAGCGTGCGGGTCGAGGACAGCGGGCCGGGCGTGCCCGAGGAGTTCCGGCCGCACCTGTTCGAGCGGCTGGCCCGGGCCGACCGGGACGCGGCCAGCGTGCGGGGCACCGGTCTGGGCCTCTACATCGTGCGCGGGCTGGCCCACGCCAACCACGGCGACATCCACCACGAGCCCAACCCGGCCGGCGGCTCAAGGTTTGTACTGACGCTGGAGACCGCGGGACTGACTGATCACGGATAGAAGAGTTCCGGTACGGCGGCGGCGGAGTTAGCGTGCATCGGGGCGGTGTCGTCCCAGCCGCGCTCAGGGGAGACGCCGCCATGACCGAGAGCCATTTCCCGCCGGCGACCTCCGCCGGAGTGCGTAACTTGCGGGTCCTCGGGCCGTCCATGCCGGTCCGGCTCGAGATCCCGGCCATCGGGGTGAGCACCGGCGTGGTGCCGATCGGCCTGCGCGTCGACCACACCCTCGACGTACCGCCGGCACACGGCGACGCCCCCGCCGCCTGGTACAGGAAATCCCCGAGCCCCGGCGAGATGGGCTCCTCGCTGATCGCCGGCCACGTCGGCGCGGCCGACGGCGCCCCTGCGGTGTTCTTCCGGCTGCGGCTGCTGCGCCCCGGCGACCGGATCGCGGTGCGCCGGGCCGACCACAGCGTGGCCCGGTTCGCGGTCGTCGGCGTCGGCATCTACCCGACCGGCGCGCTGCCCACCGATCAGGCCTACGGCCCGTCCGACCAGCCCACCCTCACCCTTCTCACGGTCGGTGGGGAGCAGGACCGGAGTCTCGTGGTGTCGGCCCGGTTGCTGGCCTCGGACTGACTCAGCCGCGCCCTGCGCGCGGCCGATCGGGCTGGTGTGAACCTGCTGAGCCGAGTGTCGCCGCGCACGGGTGGGGTTTTGCTGATCGCGGTCGCGCTGCTCTTCGCCGGGCCGGAACTGTATGACGTGCTCGGTGGCTGGATCGTGCCCGGCATGGACTTCCTGCCGCTGCGCAACGCCGCGACCGGCCTGCTCGACGGCGTCTCGGTCTTCGCCGACCCGCTGTTCGTCTACCCGCCCACCGCGGCGGTCGCGCTGCTGCCGACCGCGTTCGGCTCGGTCGGCGCCGCGTTCGCCGGCTGGGTGGTGGCCGGCGCGGCCGCGTTGCTGCTCGCCGCCCTGCTCATCGCCCGCGCCGCGCCCCGGCCGCACCGGCTGGCGATCTTCGCGGTGGCCACCATGGGCCTGCTCGGCGGGGTCATCGCGGCCCGCTCGCTGTTCCTCGGCAACCTCAGCGAACTGCTCGTCCCGATCGCGGTCGGGGTTCTGCTCTGTTTCCATCGCGGCCGCTGGGTGCTCGGCTGCGCCCTGCTTGCCGCCAGCCTGCTGATCAAACCGCTGCTGGCGCCGCTGCTGCTGGTGCCGATCCTGCACCGCCGCTGGTCGGCGCTGCTGCGCACGATGGTGCCGGCCGGTGGGCTGCTGGTGCTGTCGGTGCTGCTGGTGCCGGGTGGGCTCGACTTCCCGCACGTGCTGCGCTACGTGGTCAGCGGCACCAACCTGCACGGCACCAACTCGATCAACAACCTGTCGCTGCGCGGCTGGGCCGAGGGCCAGGGCGCGCCGCACACGGCGGCGGTGGTGGCCTCCGCGCTGGTCGTGGTCGCGGTGCTCTGGCGGGTCTGGCGCGGGGGCGGCAGCCGGCTGTCGCCGGTCTGGCTCGGAAACGTGCTGCTGCTGATGACCTTCCTGGCGGGTGGCATCTCCGAGGTCCACTTCCTGCTTTCGGCGTACGCCGGGATCATGCTCTTCGTCGTCGTGCATCGCCTGCCGTCCCGGATCTGGGTGCGGTTCCTGCCCGGCCTGTTCCTGCTGGCCGCCCCGGGCCCGTACCTGACCCTGATCCTCGGGCGGCACACCGACGGCCAGTCCTGGCTGGTCGCCGCCGAGCTGCTGCTGTTCGCCGCCCTGCTGGCCACCCCGGTCGGCGGCGTCCGCCCGGCCGTCCGCGTCCGCCGCGCGGTGGCGGTCGCCGCGTGAGAGATGCGCGGTGGGTCATCGCGGCCGTGCTCGGGGCGCTCGCCGGCGTTCTCACCGTCACCCTGCCGCCGGACCTGGCCGACTTCGCGGCCGCCGGCGACCTGATGCTGCACGGCCGGTTCGCCGACGTCTACGCCACGCCGTGGAACCAGGCCGGGCCGGTCCAGCTGCTGGTCGCCCGGATCCTGCTGATCGGCGGGTCGGCCGGAACGCCCGCGCTGCCGGTGATCGGCCTGGTCGGCGCCGCGCTCGTGGTGGGCGCGATGTGGCTGTGCCGGGGCAGCCTGCGCCGGGAACTGTTCGCGGGTGGGCTGGCCCTGCTCTGGGTGCTGGCTCCGCTGCCCTGGAACGGGCACCCGGCCGAGATCGCGATTCCACTGCTGTGGGCGTACGCCATCGGTTTGCAAAGAAACGGCCGGCACCTCGCCGCAGCGGCCTCTCTCGGTCTCGGCTTCGCGATCGCCCCCTGGGCGATTCTCGGTGTTCCCGGCCTGCTCGCCGCGGCGCCGTTCGGCCGGGCCGTGCGCACCGGGGTCCTGGCCGTGGCGTTCGGCGTCGGCAGTTATCTGCCGTTCGTGCTGACCGGGCACTTCGCGATGTTCGAGCTGCACTGGGCGGTCGGTGCCGGGACCCTGTGGTCACCGTTGATCAGCGAGGTGACCTGGGTGACCCGGCTGGTCCAGGCCGTCGTCGTGTCCGGGGGAGTGGCGCTGATCGCGCTGCGCAGCCGGCGCGACCCGCGGGCGGTCGCCCTGGTGCCGCTGTCGGTCGCGGTGCTGCGGGTGGTCACCGATCCGGTGCAATTCCCGTACTACTGGTTCCCGGTCGCGGTGGCGTCGATCCTGCTGTTCGCGGTGGATCGGCGGCGGCCGCTATCGGCCGGGGCGATCGGTTATCTGGCGCTGCTGGCCGAGTCGGCGGACCTTACCGTGGCCGGTTCGCTCGGTTGTCTCGCGCTGATCATCGTGACTCTTCTAAAAAGTGTGGAAACCCGGGCAACCTTTCCGTCGCTGGCGGCCACCAGGTAGGCATGTCGATCAACCTTCCGTCTCCCGCCTCGCACCGGCGCCTCCCGAGGCGCCGGCGTGGCCTGCTGGCCGGTGGCGTGGCCGTGGTGGCCGCGCTCGCCGGTGTCGGCCTGTTCGGCGGCCAGCCCTGGGCCTCGGCGGCCACCAACATCACGTACGACACCGGCAGTGGACTGACGTTCGTGGTCAACGCGACGAACGGCAACATCAGCTCGCTCAAGCACAACGGCACCGAGCTGGCCCAGTCCGGGCAGGCCGCCGGGCAGTTCGAGTCGGGGTGGTCGTCGGCCGCGGTCACCAGCAAGACGTTCAGCAACGGCGCGCTCCTGGTCACCGCCGCGAACACCGACATCGGCGTGACGATGTACTACTTCGCCCGCAAGAACGACAACACCATCTACATCGCCACCAACATCACCAAGGCGCTGAACCCCGGTGAGGCCCGGTTCATCACCCGGGTAAGTGGGTCCCTGCTGACCACGTCGCCGGCCGCCGCGCGCACTGCTTCCAGTACTGCCACCGTCGAAGGTTCAGATGTCTTCAGCTTCGCGAACGGTCAGACCGCGTCAAAGTTCTACAGCTCTCAGCGGTTGGTTGCACAACAGTCGTTCGGGGCGTCCGGCAACGGGCACGGGGTGTACATCATTCCCGGCACCAACGAGCTGACCTCGGGCGGACCGTTCTTCCGGGACATCGAGGTGAACGACACCGGCGGCGCCGTGAACATCACCAACTACATGTTCAGCGGGCACTACAACACCGAGGGGCTGCGGCTGGGCCTGCACGGGCCGTACGCGATGGCGGTCACCGACGGTGCGCTCCCGGCCGGTCGGAGTCTGGACTTTCTCTCGGCGTACATCCCGGGTCTTCTCTCGAATGCCGCGCGTGGCGCGGTGAGCGGAACCAGCGGCGGGTCGTGGAACGGCCAGCGCGGGACCGTCGCTCTCGCCGGGCCCAACGGGCAGTACTGGGGGCAGAGCAAGTCCGGGCAGTTCCTGATCGGACACGTGCGGCCGGGCACCTACACCGCGACGCTGTACGCGGGTGAGCTCGCGGTCGGCGCGACCAAGTCGGTCACCGTGACCGCCGGCGCGACAAGCACCCTGGCCCTGACCGGCGACGTCCCGGCCAGCGGCACGCTGCTGCAGCTCGGCGCGTTCGACGGCACCCCGGCCGGGTTCAAGAACGCCGACAAGATCGAGACGATGCACCCGTCCGACTCCCGGATGTCGGCCTGGACCGGCGCGGTCACCTCGGCCGCGACCCTGCCGATGGCCGAGTTCAAGTCGGTCAACTCGCCGCTCGCGGTCACCCTGCCGCTGTCCTCGGTGCCCGCCGCCGGGGTCAAGGTGCGGATCGCCACCACCGGGGCGTTCGCCGGCGGCCGGCCGGCCATCTCGATCGGCAGTTACACCTCGCCGGCCTCGGCCTCGCCCGCACCCACCAACCTCAACTCGCGCGGCGTCACCCGCGGCACCTGGCGGGGCGTGAACACCACGTACACGTTCACGGTGCCGGCCAGCGCGCTGAAAGCGGGCAACAACACCATCTCGGTGTCGGTGCTGAGCGGTTCGAGCGGGGACACCTTCCTCAGCCCGAACTTCATCTTCGACGCCCTCGCCGTCGACCCGGCGTAACACCGTCCGGTGACCCGGGCGTCGGGACACGCCCGGGCCACCGGATTTCAGCGTCGGTAGGTGACCGTCCGTCCGGCGTCGCGGAAGCCGACGGCATGGTAGAGGCGGCGGGGGACCGGGTAGGCGTCGTCGCCGCGCGGGCAGACCACCGCCTGAGTGGCGCCGGCGTCGCGCATGGCGTGCAGGCAGGCCAGGCTGACCGCCACGCCGAGCCCGCGCCGGCCGTGCTCGGGGTCGACGCCGACCGGTTCGAGCAGGGCGACCCGGTTGACCTCGTCGAGCCAGCCGAGAGCCGTCCCGACCAGGCGGCCGTCCGGCGCCTCGACGACCAGGTCCAGATCGGACCGGTACGGCCAGTGGCTGACGATGTCGGCGTACCGCTTCGTGGTCATGCCGGACTCGCCGTCGCCGAGGTCGACCGGCGGCACCTGCATCTCGCCGAGCCGTCCGGGCCGCCAGGCGGCCCGGTGCACGGCGGCGCGGGCCGCCAGCTCGCCCGGTCGGACCGCCCGCACCAGATAGCCGCCCGGCAACCGGGGAGCGGGCAGCGAATCGTCGAGGTCGCGCAGGCAGTGCCGGAAGAACGGCTCATCGTCCACCGGCCGGTAGCCGGCCGCGGACAGCTCCTCGACGAGGGCGGCGTCGGTCTCCACCACGGTGACCGTCTGCTGCTCACCGGCGGCCTCCTGGTCGAACCAAGCCAGGACGTCCCCGGTCAGCCCCGCGGGTGCCTGCATCTCGAGCCGCGCCGGCGCCGAGATCCAAGCCCACGCGACAACCTGGCCGGCCTCGTCGTCCTCCCACAGGGCGATCCGGCGGTCGGCCATCGACGGGCGCTGCCAGCCGAGGTCGCCCAGGTGCCAATGGCTGTCCGTGGTCCAGCTGCGCTGGACGAGACGCTGCATGGCGGCCAGATCGTCCGGGCCGAAGTAGGAGCGTGGCTTCATGGCTCCAGATTGAACCAGTTCAGCCCGGGTCGCCGGGGACGACGAGGCCGGTTTCGTAGGCCAGGACCACCGCCTGGGCGCGACTGGACAGGTGCAGTTTGGACATCGTGTGTTTCAGGTGGGTCTTCACGGTGGCCTCGCTGACCAGCAGCCGGGCGGCGATCTGGCCGTTGGTGAGCCCGTTGCCGACCAGCCGCAGCACCTCGGTCTCGCGAGCGGTCAGTTCGCCGAGGCGATGACTGCCGGCGGTGGCCCGGTGCCGCCGGGCGTGCGTCTCGATCAGCCGGTGGGTGATCCGGGGCGCGAGCAGGATGTCGCCGGCCGCGATGGTGTGGATCGCGCTGATGATCCGGTCGGGCGGGGTGTCCTTGAGCAGGAAACCGGCCGCGCCCTCGCCGAGCGCGCCGTACACGTACTCGTCCAGGTCGAAGGTGGTCAGCACGATCACTTTCGGTCGCGGGCCGGTGGCGGCGAGGATCTGCCGGGTGGCCGCGATGCCGTCCAGGATCGGCATCCGGATGTCCATCAGCACCACGTCGGGCCGGGTCTGCGCGGTCAGCGCCACCGCCTCGGCGCCGTCGGCGGCCTCGCCGGCCACCTCGAGCCCGTCGGCCGCCCGGAACAGCGCGACCAGCCCGGCCCGGATCAGCGGCTGATCGTCGGCGACCAGCACCCGCACGCTCACTGTTCCGCCAGCGGGAGACGCAGCGACACCACGAAGCCGCCGGACGAGCGCGGTCCGGCGGTCAGCACGCCGCCGTACAGCGAAGCCCGCTCGCGCATGCCGCGGATGCCGTGCCCCTCGTGGTAGCCGCGCACGGCCGGGCCGTCGTCGGTGACCCGGATGGTCAGGGTGTGCGGACCGTACTCGAGCGCCACCTGGGCGCCGCCCGTCCCGGCGTGTTTGAGCACATTGGTCAGCGACTCCTGCACCATCCGGTAAGCGCACAGGTCCGGCCCCGGTGGCAGCGAACGAGCCGCTCCGCTGACCACCACCGTGACGGCCGGCCCGGCGGTGCGGGTGCGGGCGATCAGCTCGTCCAGCATCTCCAGGCCCGGCTGCGGCCGCAGGTCGGGTTCCTCGTCGCGGTCCACCCGCAGCACGTCGAGCAGCCGGCGCATCTCCAGCATCGCCTCCCGCCCGGTGTCGGCCACCGTGCCGATGGCCTTGCGAGCGGTCGGCCCGTCGGACTCGAGAACGTACTCGGCCAGGCCGGCCTGCAGCGAGATCACCGACATGTGGTGGGCCAGGATGTCGTGCAGTTCGCGGGCGATCCGCACCCGCTCGTCGGCGACCGCCCGGGCCGCGCTCTCGGCCAGCTGTTTGGTGCGCCGCGCCCAGCGCTGGGTGCCCTCGCCGAGCACCCACGCGCCCGCCAGGATCAGCGCCGACTGGGCCAGCTGCGACCAGACCACCACGTCGAGCATGGACGCGAACATCAGCACGAGTACGGCCGAGGTGGTCGCGAACATCGCCGCCGCCACCCGCCGGGACCGCAGCGTCGCCACCGAGAACATCGCCACCAGCAGGCCGATGCCGTTGCTGGGCAGATCTCCGTAGCCGAGCAGGCTGGCCAGCCCGACCGCGGCGATCATCACCAGCATGGTCAGCACCGGCGCGACCTGCCGCAGCGCGACCGGCGCGACCGACAGCGCGGCCAGCACCAGGGCCACCGGCGCCGGGGCGCCCGGCTGGCCGACCAGCGTGACCACCGTCAGGACGGTGAGCAGGATCGCGAGCAGCACGTCGGCCAGGACCGGTCGCAGCAGTGTTCGCACCCGCCCACGCTATCCAGACCGCCCGGGTATGGCATCCGCTCGGAAGGGGAGGGCGTCTACCCCTCTGGTGGTAGACCGGCTCCCAGCCAGGGGTGAAGATAGCCGTCGATGTCTTGCCTAGCGTCGACGGCATGAGACGAGCATTGATCGCAGTCATCGGAGCTCTAACGCTGGTGGGCACCACGGCCGGAACGTCCTTTCAAGCGGGGACCCGGCACGCGATGCAAGCCGACGCCGACAAACTTCTCCGGCAAGGCGCACCCGGCGTCCTGGCCGAACTTTCGACCGGCCGCGGCACGACGATCAAGGTCCGCAGTGGCTACGGCGACGTCGACCGGAAGACCCCGGTCCCGTGGGACGCCCGGTTCCGGATCGGCAGCTTCACCAAGACGTACGTGTCGGCCACCGTCCTGCAGCTGGTCGGGGAGCGCAAACTGTCGCTGGACGACACCGTGGACCACTGGCTGCGCGGCGTGGTGCAGGGCAACGGCAACGACGGCAAGAAGATCACCGTACGGCAGCTGCTCCAGCACACCAGCGGCCTCACCGACTACCTGGCCGGCTACACCTGGTACTTCTCCCAGGAGGGCTTCGAGCAGCACCGCTTCGACACGGTGACCGCCGAGCAGGCGGTGGCCACCGCGATGACCTTCCCGCCGCAGTTCGCCCCCGGCACCTCCTGGTCGTACTCGAACACCAACTACCAGCTGGCCGGGCTGATCATCAAGGCGGTGACCGGCCACGACTGGCGGACCGAGGTGCGTAACCGGATCGTCAAGCCGCTCGGCCTGCGGCACACCTACCTGCCCGCCGCCAACCCGGACATCCCCGGCCCGCACGCGGTCGGCTACGAGCGCTTCTCCGGCCCGGACGCCACCGAGGACGACCCCGACTACGGCCCGGCCATCGACGCCACCCGGCAGAACCCGACCTGGGGCGGCGCGGCCGGCGAGATGATCAGCACCGGCGCCGACAGCAACACGTTCCTGAAGGCCCTGATCGGCGGCCGGGTGCTCAAGCCGGCCCAGCTCGCCGAGATGCAGCGCACCGTCCCGGTCAGCCCCGAGTTCGCGACGAACTGGCCCGGCGCCCGCTATGGCCTCGGCCTGATGTGGGTCCCCAACGACTGCGGCGGCGCGTGGGCGCACGGCGGCGACATCATGGGCTTCAAGACCCGCAACGGCATCAGCGCCGACGGCAAACGCAGCGTGATCGTCTCGATCAACACCGATTCGCTCCAGCCCGACCCCGGTGTGTCGAGGCCGACCGTCGACATCGCCACCGACCTGATCAACGACGCCCTGTGCGGAGCGTAGCCTCAGCGGCATGAACTGGCCCGACCATGCGATCTGGTGGCACGTCTATCCGCTCGGCTTCCTCGGCAAGCGGAAGCTGCCGGCGCTGGAGGGCTGGCTCGACCACCTGCTCGAGCTGGGCTGCAACGGCCTGATGCTCGGCCCGGTCTTCGCCGCCGAGTCGCACGGTTACGACACCACTGATCATTTCCGGATAGACCCGCGGCTGGGCACGGAAGACGACCTGGTCGCGCTAATTCAAAAAGCAAAATCCCGAGGCGTACGGGTAATGCTCGACGGCGTGTTCAACCACGTCGGCCGCTCGTACGGCCACCAGGAGTGGTGGATCCCCGAGGGCGACGACTACCGGGTGTTCGAGGGCCACCGCAGTCTGGTGGTCCTCGACCATGCCAACCCTTCAGTCGCCGACCAGGTGACGAACGTTCTGGACTACTGGACCGAACGCGGCGTAGACGCGTGGCGGCTGGACGCCGCCTACGCCGTACCCCGCCCGTTCTGGCGCACGGTCACCGACCGCACCCGCGAAAAACACCCCGGCGTCTGGTTCAGCGGCGAGGTCATCCACGGCGACTACGAGGCGTACGTGCAGGAGGGCGGCCTGGACACCGTCACCCAGTACGAGCTGTGGAAGGCGATCTGGAGCTCGCTGAACGACGTCAACCCGCACGAGCTGGCCTGGGCCCTGGGCCGGCACAACGAAATGCTCGACACGTTCGCGCCGCAGACCTTCGTCGGCAACCACGACGTGACCCGGATAGCCAGCCGCCTGACCGAACCCGGCCATCTGCCGCACGCTCTGGCCGTCCTGTTCACCGTCGGCGGCGTCCCGTCGATCTACGCGGGCGACGAACGCGGCTGGCAGGCCGTGAAGGAGGAACGCGAGGGCGGCGACGACGCGATCCGCCCCGAGTTCCCACCCACCCCCGCCGACCTGGGCGACTACGGCCTGGACATCCAGCACCTGCACCAGCAGCTGATCGGCATCCGCCGGCGCAACCCGTGGCTGGTCCGCGCCACCGCCGAGGTGCACACCCTGGGTGACGGTGTCCTGGCATACACCCTGAAGGCGGGGGAGAACGCCGTGGCCGTAGCCTTGAATTTCGGCGATCGCCGCGCCGTAGCCAAGCTGCCGCCGGCCGACTGGACCCACGAGGCCGGCGAGGCGACGACCAACCCCGACGGCACCGCCGCCCTCCCACCGCTGGGTTGGTCGATCAGTACATATTGACGTGTTGACTGAATCAACATTGACGCCACACCCAGATGTTGACGTGTTGATGTCATATTGACCGTCAACATGACGACCGCGTCCGCCCGCCTAGCCGAGCCGCGTCTTTCCGGCTTGCCGGGCTGCGTTCTTCCGGCTTGCCGTG
>NZ_BOMY01000021.1 GCF_016862435.1 Paractinoplanes tereljensis | reverse complement strand
CCGGCCTTCCGGCCTGCGGGATGGCGGCGTGGAGGCGAGCGCCCGGAAGGCAACCAGGCTGCGACCGGTAATGACTGGCCCGGCCGGGCCGGGGCGCCGAACGGTCCGGCATGAGATTCCGTCGCCTGGTCCTCAGCGTGCTGGCCGTCGCCGCAGCCCTCGTGCCCGCGGTTCCGGCACAACCGGCCCAAGCCGCCCCGCCGCCCGTCCGGGCGCTGACGTTCAACATCTGCGGAAACGTGTGCCGGCACGGCGAGACGGCAGCGACCAGCGCGAACATCGCCTACCGGATCTACCACCTGCGGGCCTCGGTGACCATGCTCCAGGAGGTCTGCTACTCCCAGTTCCTGGCCGTGCAGGCAAGGCTGGCCCCCTTGGGTTACCGGGCGACGTTCGCCCCGGCGACCACCGGCGGCCACTGCGACAACTACGACAAGAAGCACGGCCGCACCTTCGGCGTGGCCATCGTGGCCCGCGGGACGTTCGCCAGCCGGGTGATCTACCGCCTGCCCACGCCCTACGGCGCGGCCCCCGAGGGACGCGTGGTGCTGGGCGCGACGGTGCGCCTGACGGGCCGCACGGTGTTCGTGGTGACCACCCACACCACCACCAGCGGCCCCAACCTGAAGAAGCAGCTGAACGTACTGCGCAGTTGGCTAGCCCCGATCGCCGCGACCAGCCCGGTGATCTTCGGCGGCGACCTGAACTCCCAGCCCCAGGACAACGCCCTGGACGGCTTCTACAACGCTTTCACCGAGGCCAACCGCTCCCGAGTGTCCCCTTTGCCAACCTTCATCCCCATCCCGCGAAAGATCGACTACCTATTCGGCAGCCCAGGCTTCCTAACCCCGGCGGGAGTGGCCCGCGCCTACACGGGCTATTCCGACCACTGCATGTACCTCGGCGTATTCCGCTGAGCAGCCAGCGTCCGGGCGAGGCAGATCCACAAGACCGCCGTTGCTACCTGAAGCCTTTGCTCTGCTTACCTATACGCGCTGCTCTGCGCACCTATACGCACCCTCCTCCAAAGAACATGACATGCCGCTCATCTCCGCCGCCGGCGGCGTAGTGCGGCGCAATCTTGTGGAGTTCGCGTGTGGACCTCGCAGCAGGACCACAAGGTCTCAAACCGGAGCGCTGGCGAGAGCGGTTCCGAGTGCGGGCACGCCCGGCCCGGAGGCCTGAGGCCCCGCAAACAAGGCCAAATCCGATCCGCGCGTCTAGGTGCGCAGAGCAGCGCGTATAGGTGCGCAGAGCAAAGTGCCGCGCAGCCACGGCCAACCGGTGTCTGGTCGCGCGCGTCGCGACCTAAGTCTTCGGTGCCTTGACGGCGGTGGCCGCTTTCGAGAGGCGGCTCAGGCGCCACCAGGTCACGCTGCCGGCCAGCGCGCCGCCGGCTATCGCGCTGGCGACCGCCAGCAGCGGCCTTGAGCCGGTCAGCCAGGTCTCGATGAACCAGGCGAAGGAGGCGCCGGTCAGGACTGCGCTCAGCACGTCGATGATGGAGCGTTCGCGGTTTGGGCCTGCGCCTCGCCACCAGCGGACCACTGTCACCGGCAGGGCCAGGGCTATCGCGGCCAGCAGGGCTACCAGCGGGCCGTACGTGCGGTCCGGGATCGGGGGCTTGTATTCCAAGGTCTGGGCCGCCGTGAAGGCCAGGGCCACCGCGCTCAGCACACTCGCCTGGGCCAGCAGCACTCGGTCCAAGCCGCGCCGGAGCACGTCGCCTACCGCGGCTGACGCCTGGTCGGCTACCTCGGCGGCCTTCAGGTGGACTGAGTCCAGGTAGGCCTCTTCGGCTCGTAGCTGCTCTTGGGTCCAGCTGCCTATCTCTCGGTCGGCGTCGGCCACCTGGGCGGGGCCGACCACCTCGGTCATGTTCTGCACCGCTATGCCTACCGTGGTGGCCATCGCGCGCACGTCGGCCAGGAAGGCGACCACCCGGCGGCGGCCGTCGTCCACCGTGGCCAGCAAGGTTTCGGCGTGCAGGACTCGGTCCAGGTCGGGGCGGTCCGCGTCCAGGGCCTGGTGCAGCACCACCGTGTCGCGGTCCAGGGCGGCGGTGGCCGTGCGGATGTCGGGCAGGCGTTCGGCCAGCAGCTGGGACTGGTAGCGCATGCGGGCGGAATGTTCCAGGTAGCGGGTGAAACGCGGCAGGCCGGCGTGTGGTGGGTTGGTGAACCACTGGGACTGCAGGCGGGCGTGGGCCGGGTCGGCTACCGCGAACAGGTGGCGCTCGCGGCCGGGGGCGGGGAGTTCGGCTACCAGCTGTTCGGGGCTCGGGCGCCAGACCGTGAAGCGCCGGGGTGCGGCCGGAAGGTGGCGCAGCAGGGCGGGCAGCCGGTGTTCGGCCGGGTCGGTCACCAGGCCCAGGTGGATGACGTGCGCGCCGACCGTCTCGATCGAGGTGGCCGGCCAGTCGGTCAGCCAGTCCAGGTCGAACTCCTCCCACTCGCGGGTGCCGTCCTGCACCGCCTCCAGGAGGTTCACGCCGAGGATGTCGCGCTGCTGGTAGACCATGATCTGGCGGACCAGGCCGGCGTCGACGTGCTGGGCCGCGGCCAGCACGGTCAGCGCGCCGGCCCGGCCGCCGTCGCGGGGGAGGGCCAGGTCGGTCGGCCAGCGGGTGGTCACCTGGCCGGTCAGGCCGCTGTCCCGAGCCCGGGACCAGAGCGACTCGACCGCCTGCCGGGCCGTCGAGTCGCTCTCGCCGAGGGCCCGGTCGGCGCGGACCAGGACGTTCACTAGGACGGCCGGATCGCGCAGCTCGACGCTCACTGGGCGGGGCCGGGCGGCGGCGGGAGGTCCGGGCCGGGCGGCGGCAGATCGGTGGGGAAGCCCAGGTCGGTGAGCAGGGTGTTGACCAGCTCGTGCAGGCCGGGCTCGGGCGGGACGCCGCCGGGCTCCGGCAGGTCCAGGTGCTCGCCGAACGGGTCCACCCGGCGGGCGCCGCTGCGGTAGGCGAGGGCGCGCCGGGTCTGCTCGATCCGGTCGGGGTCGCCTTCGCGTACGGCGTCGTGCAGGGCCAGCAGGTCGAGCTTTATCTTCGCCCAGTCGTCGGCCGGCCGGCTGCCGCCGGACAGCGCCGCCCGGACCGTTCGGGCCACCTGGTCGTTGCGCACCGTGGTGCTCCTCAGAGATAGATGGTGAGAGGGAGGGATTCCACGAGCATGTCCGGCGGGGTGGTGGCGGCAATCCGTCGGTACTCGTCGTGCAGGGCGGCCACCGCGTCGTAGCTGCGGCCGGCGTCGGCGGCGTCCCGGCTCGCCTTCAGCAGCGAGCGGGCCGCGTCGGCGATGCTCCAGTCGAAGGTGCTCCACAGCGGTACGGCGATCGCCCCGGCGCCGGTGGCGATCAACGCGCGCAGGAACCCGCCGATGTCACCGCCGCCGGTCTGCGCGCCCTGGCCGGCCAGGCAGGCGCCGAGGATGGTCAGCTTGTTGCGGGGCAGTCGCAGCCGCATGGCCACGTCGTACTGGGTGAGGAACTCATTGCCGGGAAGGACCAGGTAGGGGCCGTACTGTCCGTACGCCTCGTTGAAGTTGCCGTGCCCGGCGTACACAAAGAATTCGGGTTTGGCCTCGGCGATGGCCTTCAGGCCTTCGCTGACGTCGGTGAATTTCCGGTCCACGTTGTCGAGTTCCGGAGGCCACGATCCGGTGAGGATCATGTGGTCGCCCCAGCCGGTGTCCAAGAGTTCGTCGCCGGTGACGCCGCCGCCGGTCACCACGATCGCGGCCAGGTCGTCGTCCCGGCTGACCGGCTGGTGTTTGAGCAGGTTGCGGCCGCGGTCGATGAATGCGGTGGCGCTGACCGCGTGGGACAGCGGCACCCGGGCGGTCAGCGGCGCGGCGGTGCCGGGTTGCCAGGCGACGTGCAGCGGGATCGCGAAGATCTCGTCGGTCGGGATGAGCACGAGGTGGCCGAGCGAGTCGGGGTCGTCGATCTCCGCCCAGACCGGGCCGACCAGCAGGTTCCAGATGCGCTCGCACTGCGGGATCGAGGGGCCGACGATGCCCGACCCGCCGGTGATGGGCTGCGGGGTCAGCAGCTCGCGGGCCAGTTCCTGCACGTCGGTTTGCCGGACACCGGTCACCACCCGCATCCGGCCGCGCTGCACCACGAACGCGCCGAACAGATCGGGGCGCGCCGGGCCGTAGGCGAAGTAGCGCACCACGCAGGTGTCCGGGTTGTTGATCGTGAACATCTGCAGCCGGTAGGCGATCTCGGGATCGTGCCGGGCCGCCTCCAGGGGCTGGGTGAGGAACCGGCTCTCGAATTCGTCCTCCCGGCGGGCCATCTCGGCCAGGAGCACCGAGGGCGCCAGCCGCCGATCCTCCGAGACGGCGGCGCGCCGGGCGTCGGAACGACGCGACGTGACGACGGGAGCTGCATCGGGAAGGAGCACCGCGGAGGCGACCGGGACAGTCAGCGGCGGCAGCTCGGCGGTCGCCATCATGTCCAGCAGCTCCCGCGCCGACGACGCCTCGACCAGCCCGAACGCACTCTCGGCCCGGTCCTGCGCATCGACCCCGGCGAGCGCCGAGATGTCCTGGGCGGTGCGTTCCAGGAAGCTCGGCCGGACCGTCGACGAGTACGCCCGCTTGTAGGTCGGCAGTGCCACCGCCCGGCGGATCGCGTCGGACAGCCGTTCCCGCAGCCTGCGCAGCCGGACCTCGCGGGCGCGGCGCTGCTGCTCCGGGAGGACGGCCAGCCCCGCGACGTAGGACTGCATGGTGAAGTCGGCCAGGTCGATGTCGCTGCCGATGCTGCCGCCCGCGTGCAGTGCGCCGACCACTTCGTCGAGCAGGATGCCGAGGTCGTCGACGCCGGTGAGATCACCTCGGGCGATGGCCAGCCGGGCCAGCTGCTGGCGAGCCATCAGCCGGCCCCGGGCGTACTTCACGTTCAGCAACGAGGAGTACAGCCCGCGGGCTGTTTCCGGGTCGGCGAGCTGGGCCTGGTGGTTGACCGCCTGCACGATCCGGAACTCGTCGCCGAGCGCCCGGGAGATGCTCAACTGCCGGCGGGAGATCTCCGCCGACTCGGCGTGGTGCGCCGGACCGGCGTTCTTGAGGACCACCGCCAGGTTGTGCAGCAGGCTGCAGAAGCCGCGCCGGAGCTCGCGTTCCTTGTAGTCGGAGCCGGGGAGAGGCGAGTCCAGGTCGATCCCGAGCGAGGTGACCCGGTCGATCTCCCGGCGCAGGGCCACGTCGAAAACCCCGAGAGTCGGGTTGCCGGCCTGCCGGCTCTGTTCGAACTCGCCCCGCAGGACGTTGCTGCGGATGTCGGGAAGGCACCACCAGAGCTCAGTGGCCAGCGAGGCGGCCCGCTGGAAGTCGGGCAGGGACCGGGTGAAGCCGCCCAGCCGGTAGTGAATCTTGGCGACGCCGTCGAACCACCGGGCCAGCACGTAGTCGGCGAACTCGTCCCGCTCCTGGTCGAGAAGCCACTGGGCGTCGTCGCCGGCGGCCTGCAGGTGGCGCAACGCGGTCCAGTGGTCGTACACCATGTCGCAGCGAATGATGTCGCACCAGTGTGCGCCGACGCGCTCGGCCACCGTCCGCACGGTTCGCGGAGCCGCCGGGTCGAAGAGGGAACGCATCCGCATCAGCCCGAGTGCGTACTCATGGCGGTGCGGGATGTCGAAGTCGCTGTCGTACCGCCGGATGAGCTCCTCGATGTCGAAGCCCAAGGCGAACCGCTCGATCTCGTCCCGGTACATCGACTCCCCACCCCGTCGGAGGACGCCAAAGTATCGGCGACTGTCGACCATCCGAAAGGACCGAACGTTTACTGTCGTCCGAACGGTACGGTGATCCTCAACTTTGGAGGTGCCACCGACCGGCATGAACGACGAGATGTACGCGAGCCTGCGCGAGAGTTTCCCCGAGCTGTTCGTCAACCCGCCGGGCGCCGGTTACGAGATCCTCCTCGACCCGGAGCTGCGCGCGGCGGCCGAGAAGTTCTACGCCGGTCAGCTGGCCGGTTACGGCTTTCCCGCCGAGCTGGCGCAGACCGGGGTGGTCTACTACGACCCGTGGGTGATGTTGCTGCGCGACGCGGTCCGCGGGCCTAGCGGCGAGTTCGGCACGTACATCCGCGCGGTGCCGTTCGGCAACGCCGAAGGGGTGGTGATCCTGCCGGTCCACGATGGCCGGGTCGTCCTGGTGCGGCACTTCCGGCACGCCACCCGGGACTGGCAGTGGGAATTGCCCCGCGGCTTCGGCCTGCCCGGGTCGGAGCCGGCCGACGACGCGCGGCGCGAGCTGCTGGAGGAGATCGGCGCGGAGGCGACCGCCCTGCACGAGCTCGGCGCGATCTACCCGGACACCGGGCTCACCAGCGGCGTAACCCGGCTCTTCCTGGCCGAGATCGCCGGCGAGCCCAGGCCGGCCACCGCGGAGGGCATCACCGAGGTGCGCCATGTGTCGCCCGCGGAACTGGGGGAACTGATCCGGGACGAGACCATCAAGGACAGTTTCACCATCAACGCGTACGCGCGGGCCGTGCTGCGCGGCCATCTGGAGGCAAAAGCGTGAGCGACGACGAGCGGCGGGCCCGCCGACTGGACCGGTACGACCAGCTGCGGGCCGAGCGGCCCGCCCACTTCGTCAACCCGCCCGGGGCCGGCACCGAGATCATCCTCGACCGGGCCGAGCAGCTGGCCGCGGGGGAGAAGGCGGCCGAGGAGTTCCGCGCGGCGGGCCGCCCGGCCGAGTACGCGGATATGGGCGTCGTCTACGAGGACCCGTACATCATTCTGGTCCGGGACGCGGTGCGGTTCCGCAACGGGAAGGTCGGCGCGTACATCCGCCAGTTCGGCACCGATCCGGGGACCGGTTCGGCCGCCCTGCCGGTGCTGCCGGACGGCCGGATGGTGCTGATCCGGCACTTCCGGCACGGTCTGCGCGGCTGGCAGTGGGAGATCCCGCGCGGCTTCTCCGAGGACGGCGCCGACGGGGCGACCACCGCGGTCCGCGAGCTGGCCGAGGAGATCGGCGTGGTCGGCGCCAAGATCGAGCCGCTCGGCCGGATGACCGCCGACGGCGACTCCGTCGAGATCTACCTGGCCCGGGTGGAGACCATGCCGGAAAAGCTCTCGCCCGAGGCGACGGTCGAGGGCATCGACGAAGTCCGGCTGTGCACCCCGGCCGAGCTGGCTGGCCTGATCGCGGCCGGCGAGATCACCGACGAATTCACCCTGGTGGCGTGGGCGCTGGCCACCGCAAAGGGCCTGATCTAGAAGGTACGGGCAACAACGCCCACAACCGCAGCACCACCCGACCGCCGAGCAGCGCGGCCATCGTGCCACACCGGCACGTGCCGCGCCTTTCGGGCGGCGGCGGTTCAAAAAACCATGCGGAATTCCCGGACCGCGTCGCCGCCGGAGCGCTTCGCGTCGTACATCGCCCGGTCGGCCCGGTGCAGCGCCTCGCCCAGCTCGTCGGCGGCCGCCGCGGCCACCCCGATGCTGACCGTCGCCGGGCAGTCGGGCAGTTCCCGCACGGCGGCCAGCATGCGTTCCGCGATCGCCGAGCCGACGGCCGGGTCGGCGTCCGGCAGCAGCGCCCCGAACTCGTCCCCGCCGAGCCGGGCCAGCAGGTCGGCATCGCGAAGCTCGGCGGCCAGCGCCCGGGCGATGGCCCGCAGGCAGTCGTCGCCGGCCGGGTGCCCGCGGGTGTCGTTGATCTGCTTGAACTTGTCGGTGTCGATGATCATGACGGTGACCGTGGCGGCGGCGGCGCCGGGCAGGCTCTGGACGCGGCGGACGGCCCGGTCGAAGGCGCGGCGGTTGGCGATGCCGGTGAGCGGGTCCAGGTCGGCGGCCCGGGTGGCCTGCTCGTGCTGGGCGCGCAGCACGTCGAGCGACTTGAGCGTGGTGGCGGTGTGCAGGGTGTGCTGCCGCTGGCGCCAGAGCGCGGCCGCGACGCTGTCCCCGTACCGCAGCCCGGCCGCGGCGTCGGCCGAGCCGCGCGCCTCCAGAAGAACGGCGTGGGTGCGGTGGGTGGCCGCGACGATCAGCCAGACCGCGTCGGACGGCAGCGACGCGACCGCGGCCGCCATCACCGCGAGAGCCTCGTCGAGCCGGCCGATCCGTTTCAGCGCGACCGCCCGGAACGGCGCGGTGTAGGCGAGCACGGCCGGGCTGAAGCCCCGGTCCCGGCACTCGGCCCCGTACCGCTCGATGTCGGCCGAGGCGCCGACCGGGTCGGACCGGTCGGCCCGCGCGCACGCCGCCATCAGCAGGGCGTAGTCCCGGAACGCCCCGGCATCGTCGCCCTGGGCCTCGTCGGCGGCCCGCTGGGCGAAGCCCTCGGCCACCAGGGTGTGCTGTTCGGCCGAGCCGACGTCGCCGATCTGGTACAGCTCGAGCGCCCAGTGCAGGTGCATCTCGCCGAGGTTGGACAGCCACATCGCCCGGTTGCCGTTCTGCTCCGGGTCGGCCGCGCTGATCTCGTAGGCCGCCTCGAACTGCGGCCCGGCCAACTCGTACAGCCGCAGTTGCTGGTAGCCGACGGCGATGCCGACCCGCGCGTTGACCGCGGCGACCGGGTCGGGTTCGTCGGTGAGCCGGGTCTCGGCGGCGGTCAGGTCGCGCAGCGCGGCGTCCACGTCGTACGCGGTGGAGTCCTCCTCGCTCAGCCGCATCCGCACCATGGCGCGGGTGGCCAGCGCGCACGCGACCCAGCCGTTGCCGCCCTCGCGTTCGGCGGCGCGCAGCATCGTCTCGACCACGGCGAGCGCGGCCCGCAGGTCACCCTGGACGATCCGGACCGCCACCCGGACGAAGTGCATGCAGGCGAGATCGCCGCCGGGCTTGCGCATGATGTCGCCGACCTCGGCCATGACCGCGTCGGCCTCGCCGGCCTGCGCCCGCTCCAGCAGGCGCGCGGCCCGCCGTGACGCTCCCCGCATAGGCGACGCTCCTATTAGCTCAGCGAGGCAGCTCGCGTTTGAGGACCTTACCGGTGGCGTTGCGGGGTAGCGAGGGTAGGAAGACGATGTCGCGCGGCACGCAGAAGCGGGCCCGGTTGCGGCGGACGTGGTCGCGGATGGCGTCGGCCGCCAGCGTGCCCTCCTCGCGCAGCACGACGTAGGCGGCCAGCCGCTGCCCGTACTCCAGGTCGGAAACCCCGATGACCGCCACCTCGAGCACCTCGGGCAGGTCGGCGAGCAGGCCTTCGACCTCGCCGGGGAAGACGTTCTCGCCGCCGGAGACGATCATGTCGTCCTCCCGGCCGTCGACGAAGACCCGGCCGGCCGCGTCGACGTGCCCGAGGTCGCCGGTGGCGAGCAGCCCGTCCCGCAACTCCCGGGCGCTGCCGTTGGTGTACCCCTCGAAGAGCATTTCGTTCCCGACGAACAGCCGTCCCGTCTCGCCTGTCGGGACGGGACGCCCGTCGAAGTCGAGCACCGCGACGGCGGTCCCGTGCGGCGGACGCCCGGCGGTGTCCGGCGCGGCGCGCAGATCGGCCGGGGTGGCGATCGACGCCCACGACGCCTCGGTCGAGCCGTACAGGTTGTAGAGGACGTCGCCGTACCGGTCCATGAACCGGGTGGCCAGGCCACCCGGAAGGGCAGAGCCGCTGACCGCGGCGACATTCAGGCCGGGCGGTGCGGTCCCGGCCGGCAGTTCCATCAGGCTTTGCAACATGACGGGTACGGCGATCAGCGCCGTCACCTGGTTCGCGCGCATGGCGTCGAGCGCGGCGGCCGGTTCGAACCTCCGGCGCAGCACGACGGTGGCGCGCAGCGCGAGCGCGATCTGCAAGCCGGCGAAGCCCCAGGTGTGGAAGAGCGGCGCCGCGATCATCACCCGCACCCCGGCCCGCAGCGGAATCCGGTCGATGATCGAGCAGAGCGGGCTGAACCCGCCCGGCGTGGGCCGCTGCGCGCCCTTGGGCATCCCGGTGGTGCCGGAGGTGAGCACGATCGTGCGCCCGGTTCGCGCAGGCGGGCGCAACGGAGTCGACGGCACGGAGTTGATCATCGGGTCGAGTGCCGTGGTCGGAATTCCGCCGGGGAAATCGCCCAAAACCTCGGAAAACGCCGGATCGTGCACGATGATCGACAAATTCTGGGCGGTGGCCACGGCGCCAAGCTGTGCCGCCGACAGCCCGGTGTTGATCAGAACCGGATCGGCCCCGACCGAGGTCACCGCGATCAGCGTCTCGATCATCGCGACGGAGTTCCGGCACAGCACCCCGACCCGGTCACCGGCGACGACCGGCAGCGCGGTGGCCAGGCGCGAAGAGCGGTCGAGCAGTTCCCCGTACGTCAGCGAACGGTCCTCATCGACCACCGCGACCCGCCCGGGGGAGCGGGCGGCGGCCTGCCGCAGCTCCCCGGCCAGCCCGAACCCCCATTTGTGCAGCTCCGCGAACTGCTGCACCACCCGATGCGGCACCCCCGGAACGAGCAGCCCGCGCCGGGCCATGGTGGCGACGACGAACGGGGCGCCGCTCACCGGATGTGCATCCCGGAGATGGCGCGGGAGATGACCAGCCGCTGGATCTCGGAGGTGCCCTCGAAGATCGTGTAGATCTTGGCGTCCCGATACATCCGCTCGACCGGGTGCTCGCGCAGGTAACCGGCCCCGCCGAGGATCTGCACGGCCTTCTCGGTGACCGCCACCGCGACCTCGCCGGCCTTCAGCTTGGACATCGAGCCCTCACCGGCGGTGAACTTCCGCTCGTTGCGCCCCATCCACGCGGCCCGCCACACCAGCAGCCGGGCGGCGTCGATCTCGGTCCGCATGTCGGCCAGGGCGAACGCGATGGCCTGGTTCTCGATGATCGGCCGGCCGAACTGGACCCGGGTCTTGGCGTACTCCAACGCGTACTCATAGGCGCCGCGGGCGATGCCGATGGCCTGCGCCCCGACCGCCGGCCGGGAGAGCTCGAAGGTCCGCATCGCGGCCTGCCCCGGCGCCTTCTGCCCGGACCGGGCGCGGGCGAGCCGCTCGTCGAGGGCTTCCTTGCCGCCGAGCAGGCAGTGCCCGGGCACCCGGACGTCGTCGAGGAACACGTCGGCGGTGTGCGAGGCGCGCAGCCCGAGCTTCTTCAGCTTCCGGGTGCCGATCAGGCCGGGCGTGCCGGGCGGGATGATGAAGGCGGCCTGCCCGCGCGACCCCAGCGACGGGTCGACCGAGGCGGTGACGACGTGCACGTTGGCGATGCCGCCGTTTGTCGCATAGGCCTTCTGGCCGTTGAGCACCCACTCGTCCTTGGCCTCGTCATAGACGGCCCGGGATTTCATCGACGCCACGTCCGAACCGGCTTCCGGCTCGGTCGAGCAGAACGCGCCGACCTTCGGGTCGGCCACGTCGCCGAAGCACTGCGGCACCCATTCGACGAGTTGATCGGGAGTGCCCGAGCCATAGATGGCCGCCACTGCCAATGAGGTGCCGGAAATCGCCATCGCGATGCCGCCGTCGCCCCAGAACAGTTCCTCGTTGGCGATCGGCAGGCTCAGCCCGGCCGGGTCGGACCACGTGTTGACCAGGAACTCGAAGCCGTACAGCCCGATCTTGGCGGCCTCCTGGAGGATCGGCCAGGGCGTTTCCTCGCGCTCGTCCCATTCGGCCGCGGCCGGCCGGATGACGCCCTCGGCGAAGCCGTGGACCCATTCCCGCAGGTCGTTTTGTTCCTCGTTGAGGTCGAGCCAGAACTCCATGCGCGCGGGCACCCTTCGGGCCGAATCCGGAATGTACTCGCCGGTAACGTTACGGTCGCGTAACCACGCCCGCAAGATGCGGTTTCGTCGAGTCGACCCGGAATTCCCAGCCGTTCCCGGCGGGCACCGCGGTGAATCCGACCGTCGACGGCAGCAGGATCGGCTGCTTGAACGCGACGTCCACGGTGTACTCCGCGGGCAGCCGCCCCTCCAGGGCCGCGAGGCTGCGCGCCTTGCTCCACATGCCGTGCGCGATCGGCCGCGGAAAGCCGAACGCCCGCGCCCCGATCCGCGAGGTGTGGATCGGGTTCCGGTCGCCGGACACCTCGGCGTACTCACCGCCGACGCGCGCCGGCACCCGCCAGGTCGCGGTCGGGGCCGGCCCGGGCGCCTGGTCGCGCTTCCCGCGCCCGGCACTCTTGGTCGCGTTTTTCGAGAGGTACGTCGAGACCGCCGACCACGCGATATCGTCACCGCCGGTGATCGTCGCGACCACGTCGAACTGCTGCCCGCGGTCGTGCGGCCGGAGGTTTTCGCAGGTGACGGTCACGTCCAGCGCCTCGCCCGCGTCGATCGCCCGGTGCACGGTGATGCGGTTGGTGATGTGCACGAGCCCGACCACCGGGAACGGGAAGTCCCGGCCGGACATCAACTGCATGGCGAGCGGGAAGGCCATCAGGTGCGGATAGGTCGGCGGCAGCGTGTCGCGCAGCCGGAACCCGCACACCCGGTCGTACCGGGCCAGGTGATCGCGATCGGTGGTGACGCCGCGCCGGACCAGGGTGGTCTCCGGCAGACCGGTGGGCCGCCGGGACGGCAGCAGCCCGAGCGCGGCCTTGAGGTAGGGGCTGGCCGGCGACGAGGTCACCTCGACGACAGCCATCAGGCCCCCAGCAGGCTCTGGCCGCAGACCCGCACCACGTTCCCGCTGATCGTGGCGGAGGCCGGCGACGCGAACCAGGAGATCGTCTCGGCCACGTCGACCGGCAGGCCGCCCTGCGACAGGCTGTTCATCCGCCGCCCGGCCTCGCGCAGGAACAGTGGCATCTTCGCGGTCATCGCGGTCTCGATGAAGCCGGGCGCCACCGCGTTGATCGTGATGCCCCGCTTGGCCAGCACCGGCGCCATCGACTCGACCAGCCCGATCACGCCGGCCTTGCTGGTGGCGTAGTTGGTCTGGCCGCGGTTGCCGGCGATGCCGGCGATCGAGGCGACCCCGACGATCCGGCCGCCCGCGTTGATCAGCCCGCGTTCCAGCAGCAGGTCGTTGATGCGCTCCTGGCTGGACAGGTTCACGTCGAGCACCGAGTCCCACCGGCTCTCGTCCATCCGGGCGATTGTCTTGTCCCGGGTGATGCCGGCGTTGTGCACGATGATGTCGAGGCCGGTGAGCCGGTCGGCCAGCCGGGCCGGTGCGTCCGGCGCGGTGAGGTCGAGCTGCAGGGCCCGGCCGCGCACGTCGTTGGCCACCGCGGCCAAGGCGTCGCCGGCCCCGGGCACGTCGAGCGCGATCACCTCGGCGCCGTCCCGGGCCAGCACCCGGGCGATGGCCGCGCCGATGCCCCGGGCCGCGCCGGTGACCAGGGCGGTCTTGCCCGCGAGGGGCTGGTCCCAGTCGGCCGGGGCCGGCGCGCTGCCGCCGCCGACCCGGATGACCTGCCCCGACACGTACGCGGAGCGGCCGCTGAGCAGGAACCGCAGGGTGGATTCCACTGCGGTCTCGCCGCCGGTCTCGACGTAGACGAGCTGGCTGGTGATGCCCCGCCCGAACTCCTTGCCGATGCTGCGGGTCAGCCCTTCGAGGGCGCGCTGCGCGGTGGCCTCGCGCGGGCTCGCGGCCGACTCGGGCGGGGTGCCGAGCACGACGACCCGGCCGGAGGTCTTGCCACTGCGGGCGACCGGGTGGAAGAAGTCGTAGAGCGCGCGCAGCCCGGTCGAGTCGGTGATCCCGGTGGCGTCGAAGACCAGCGCGGCATATTTGTCGCCCTCGCCGGCCGTCTCGGTGACCGCGACCCCGGCCGCTTCCAGGAGCTTGCCGACCGGACCGGCCAGGCGCCCGCCGTCGGCCGCGCCGAGCAGCACCGGGCCGTTCGTCAGCGGGTCGCCGGGCTGGTAGCGGCGCAGCCGGGGCGGATCGGGCAGCCCGAGCCGCTTGACGACGCCACGGCCCATCCCGGAGTTTGCGAAGTTCGCGTACCTGTCACCCATGGGCGTAGCCTACTCACCGGTAACGATATGGCCAGCCGTTGGAGGAGTGCAGTGCAGAACGTGCGTCGTGTCGCCGTGCTGGGGGGAAACCGCATCCCGTTCGCCCGCTCCAACTCGAAGTACGCCGAGGCGTCGAACCAGGACATGCTGACCGCCGCGCTGGACGGCCTGGTGGCCCGGTTCGGGCTGGCCGGCGAGCGGCTCGGCGAGGTGGTGGCCGGTGCGGTCCTCAAGCACTCGCGTGACTTCAACCTGACCCGCGAGACCGTGCTCGGTTCCCGGCTCGATCCGCGCACCCCGGCGTACGACATCCAGCAGGCCTGCGGCACCGGCCTCGAAGCGGCGATCCTGGTTGCCAACAAGATCGCGCTGGGCCAGATCGACGCCGGCGTGGCCGGCGGGGTGGACACCACCTCGGACGCGCCGCTGCAGCTCAACGAGGACATGCGCCGGGCGCTGCTGGCGCTCAACCGGTCCCGCACGCTCGGCGAGCGGCTCAAGGCGGCCGCCAAGCTCCGGCCGCAGCAGGCGTTCCAGCCGGCCATTCCGCGCAACTCCGAGCCGCGCACCGGGCTGTCCATGGGCGACCACGCGGCGATCACCGCGCTGCGCTGGCAGATCAGCCGCGAGGCGCAGGACGAACTCGCCCTCGCGTCGCACCAGCACCTGGCCGCGGCGTACGACAGCGGGTTCTTCGATGATCTTCTGACGCCCTATCTGGGACTGACCCGCGACCAGAACCTCCGGGCCGACACCACCCTGGAGAAGCTCGCGAAGCTGAAGCCGGTGTTCGGTAAGGAGGACGCCACCATGACGGCGGGCAACTCGTCGCCGCTCACCGACGGCGCCTCCACCGTGCTGCTGTCCAGCGAGGAGTGGGCCGAGCAGCACAACGTGCCGGTGCAGGCCTATTTCGTGGACGGCGAGGACGCCGCGGTCGACTTCGTGCACGGCGAGGAAGGGCTGCTGATGGCCCCGGCCTACGCGGTGCCCCGGCTGCTCGCCCGCAACGGGCTCACCCTGCAGGACTTCGACTTCTACGAGATCCACGAGGCGTTCGCCTCGCAGGTCCTCGCGACCCTGGCCGCCTGGGAATCGCCGTCGTTCTGCAAGGAGAAGCTCGGCCTGGACGCGCCGCTCGGCTCGATCGACCGGGCCAAGCTCAACGTCAACGGCTCCTCCCTGGCGGCCGGGCACCCGTTCGCGGCCACCGGCGGCCGGATCGTGGCGACCCTGGCCAAGCTGCTCGCGCAGAAGGGATCGGGCCGGGGCCTGATCTCCATCTGCGCGGCCGGTGGTCAGGGCGTGGTGGCCATCCTCGAGCGCTGAATCCGCTCGCTGAACTCGGCCGGTGGCATCGGCTTGCCGAACAGGTAACCCTGGATCAGCTCGCAGCCGGCCGAGTGCAGCGCCTGCCGGTCGGCCTCCTCCTCGACACCCTCGGCCACCGCCGACATGCCGAGCGACTTGGCCAGCCACAGCACGGCCTGGATGATCGACGACTTGCGGGCGTCGGAGGACAGGCCGGCCACGAACGAGCGGTCCAGCTTGACCACGTCGGCCGGCACGTTCTGCAGCCAGGTCAGCGAGCTGTACCCGGTGCCGAAGTCGTCCAGCGCGATGCGTACGCCCAGCCGTTTGATGGTTTCCAGGCGTTCCCGGACGTCGACCGAGGAACCCAGCAGGGCGGTCTCGGTGATCTCCAGGACCAGGCGCTTCGGGTCCAGCTCGGGGTTGGCGGCGAGCAGGTCGGCGAGCAGCGGCACGAAGTCCGGCTCGGCGAGCTGACGCGGGCTGACGTTGACCGAGATGTAGCCGAGGTCGTGGCGCCACTCCATCAGGTGCCGCAACGCCATGATCAGCACGTGCTCACCGAGCTGCACGATCATGCCGGTCTCCTCGGCGGCCGGCACGAAGTGCCCCGGACCGATGATCGAACCGTCCGCGGCCCGCATCCGGACCAGGGCCTCGGCGCCGACGATCTCGCCGGACTCGGCCCGCACGATCGGCTGGAACCAGACCGGCAGGGTCTGCTCCCGGTCCCCGGCCAGCGCCTCGCGCAGCAGCTTCTCGGCGGCGATCCGCTCGTGCACGGACACCCGCATCTGCTCGTTGAAGATCCTCATCCGGTTGCCGCCGGAGCGCTTGGCCGCGTACATCGCGGTGTCGGCGGCCAGCACGGCGTCCTCGCCCTGGTCGGCGTCGGCGGCCAGGGCCAGGCCGATGCTGAGCGAGACGTTGAGCAGGTTGTCCTCGACCGGCAGCGGCTCGGCGAACGCGGCCAGGATCGCCTCGCCGGTGTGCGCGCCGATCTCCGGCCCGCCGGGAACGGCGACCACGAACTCGTCGCCGCCGAAGCGGGCGATCAGCGAGCCGGCCGGCACGAGCGCCGAGAGGCGTCCCGCGATGGCCTTGAGCACGCTGTCGCCGGCCGAGTGACCGGAGCCGTCGTTGATCGACTTGAAGCGGTCGACGTCCAGGTAGAGCACTGTCGCGCCGTCGGCCTGCGCGGCCAGGACGGACTCCAGGTCGACCTCGAACGCCGACCGGGACAGCAGCCCGGTGAGCGCGTCGTGCCGCACCCGGTGGTTGAGCTCCTCCTGCTGGCGGCGGCTCTCGGTGACGTCCAGGCAGTGCAGGAAGATCAGCTTGAGCTTGCCCTCCTTGTCGAACAGCGAGGTGCTGTGCGCCTCGGCCCAGATGATCTCGCCGGTGTCCTTGCGGCGGTACTGCCGGGTCGCGTTGTACGCGGTCCGGTTGGACAGGTTGTCGAACAGCCCGGTCATCGTGTTGCCGACCGGCGTGACCGGCAGGTCCTCGACCGAGAAGCCGGGCGGCAGCTCGTCCGGCAGGCACAGCCAGGTGCGGTACGCGGTGTTGGTGCGCAGCACCAGGCCGTCCGGGGAGAGCATCGCCATCGGCACCGGCGTCTGGTCGAAGGCCACCGACAGCTGCGCCTCGCGGTCGTCCAGGTTCTCCTGGGCGCGCCGCTCCTCGTCCTCGGTCAGCGCCCAGGCGACGGCCTGGAAGCCGGCCGCGAGCAGCACGGCCACGCCGTGCAGCGCCGCCCACAGCAGCGGGTCGCCGGTGTGGTCGTAGGTGTGGTTGTGCCAGAGGGTGCCGAACACCGCGTGGTGCAGGGTGGTGGCGATCAGGAAGACACCGAACGGCGCCCAGTCCCGGTACAGCGCGAGCGCGGCCACCACCACGAAGAACGAGAAGTGTGCCTCGGTCAGGCCGTTGGACATGGTGACGAAGCCGGCGCAGGCGATCACGAAGCCGAGGGCCACCGCGATCGACGCCGGGCGGCGCGAGCGCAACCTGGCCGCCAGCACCACGCACGGCAGCACCAGCAGCACGGTCACCCAGATGGTGGTGAGCGCGTCCTGGAACGTGCCGTAGACCGTCAGGCCGACGACGCACGCGGCGAGCAGCATGGTCAGCAGCCGGTGACGGCGTGCCCAGTCCTCGTCTCGGAGCCCGCCCCCGGTGGGGATCCAGCTCTGCCATCGTTTCAGCACGTTTGAAAGATCGGTCCGTTCGGGGCCCCGCGAAGGACCCGGACGGGAGCGGATCGGTTGCGACGTGACGGTCGGCACATTCCGATACGGAGACGTTCCGTTTCGTCGGCGCCAGGGTCTATGGTCCTACACGGATACGGAACAGTCTCGTTTCGAAAATGAACGGGGAAGCACATGGACACTCCCGCCACCACCCAGACCGGGCATCCCCGGCGCTGGGCGATTCTCGGAGTGCTGGTCATCAGCCTCCTGGTGGTCGTCCTCGACAACACGGTGCTGAACGTCGCACTGCGCACCATCGCCGACCCGGAGCACGGACTGGGCGCCACCCAGAGCCAGCTCGAGTGGGCGATCAACTCGTACACCCTGGTCTTCGCCGGCCTGCTTTTCACCGCCGGCATCCTGGCCGACCGGCTCGGCCGCCGGGTCACCCTGATCACCGGCCTCGTCCTCTTCGGGATCGCGTCGCTGATCTCCGCCTACGCGGACAGCGCCTCCCAGCTGATCGCCGCCCGCGCCCTGATGGGCCTCGGCGCCGCGGCCGTGATGCCGGCCACCCTGTCGATCATCGCGAACGTCTTCGACCCGCGCGAGCGTGGTCGTGCCATCGGCGTCTGGGCCGGCGCGGTCGGCCTCGGCGTGGCCATCGGCCCGATCGTCGGCGGCCTGCTGCTCGAGCACTTCTGGTGGGGCTCGGTCTTCCTGATCAACGTGCCGATCGTGGTCGCCGGTGTGGCGCTGGTCGCCATCCTGGTGCCGGAGTCGCGTGACCCGAAGCCCGGCCGCATCGACTTCCTCGGCGTGATCCTGTCGATCATCGGCCTCTCCCTGCTCACCTACGGCGTGATCAAGGGCGGCGAGGACGGCTTCGGCGACACCCTGGCCTGGACCACGCTGGCCGGCTCGGTCGTCGTACTCGTCGGCTTCGTGCTCTGGGAGCGGCGGGTCGCGCTTCCCTCGCTGGACGTGAAGCTCTTCGCCAACAAGCAGTTCTCCGCCTCGACCGGCGTGATCGGCCTGGTCTTCTTCGGGGCCATGGGCGCCATGTTCTTCGGCGCGTTCTACCTGCAGCTGGTCCGCGGTTACGGCCCGCTCGCCTCCGGCGCGTTGTTCGTCCCGTTCGCGGTCGCTCAGATGGTCTTCGCCCCGCGCAGTGCCGCGATGGTCAAGCGGTTCGGCCCGAAGATGGTCAGCACCGTCGGCCTGCTCCTGGTCGCGGTCGGCCTGGCGGCCTGGCTGTTCATCGGCGCGACCACGCCGATCTGGATCGTCGGGGCGGCGTTCTTCATGATGGGCGTCGGCATGGCCAACGTGATGCCGTCGGCCACCGAATCGATCATGGCAGCGCTGCCCCGCGAGAAGGCCGGCGTCGGCTCGGCGGTCAGCAACACCATCCGTCAGCTCGGCGGCGCCCTCGGCGTGGCCGTACTCGGCGCGATTCTCTCCTCGGTCTACCGCGACGACCTGGGTGCGGCCACCGACGGCCTGTCGCCGGCGGCGGCCGAGGCCGCCAAGGAGTCCATCTCCGGTGCGTACGGCGTGGCCGAGCAGGCCGGGGCCGCGGCTCCGGCCCTGATCAGCGGCGCCAACGACGCCTTCCTCTCGGCCATGCACTACGCGGCCGTCGGCAGCGTCATCTTCGCCCTGCTCGGCGCGGTCGTCGCCGTGCTGTGGCTCCCCGGCAAGCGCCCCGCGACCGCTCCCGCCCCCACCTCGGCCGAAGGTCTGGCTGAGGAGCAGGGCGTGGAACTGGTCGAGGCGTAGTGCGTCGGCAACAATGAACGCCATGAACACGGCAGTGAACGTGAACGAGACCGCCCAGGAGCGTAAGGCTCCTGGGCGGCCCCGCAGCGCACAGGCCGACGAGGCCATCCTGGATGCCGTGCTCGAGATGCTCAGCTCCGGGCAGAGCGTCGCGGCCATCTCCATCGAGGCGGTCGCGGCCAAGGCCGGCGTCGGCAAGGCCACCATCTATCGCCGGTGGCCCAACAAGGAAGCCCTGATCATCGACGCGGTCGCGGCGATGAAGGGCGCGCTGCCGGTGCCGGTCGGCGAGTCGGTCCGGGACGACCTGATCATGCTGGTCAAGGCCAACCGGTCCGGCAAGGCCAAGCGGTACGGCAAGGCGACGGTGTGCCTGCTCCCCGAGTTCCTCAAGGACGAGGAGCTGCACCATATGTACCAGGCGGTGATCGAACCCCGCCGCGACGTGATGCGGGGGGTCCTGCGCCGCGGGATCGAGAACGGCGAGCTGCGCTCCGACCTGGACGTCGAGCTAAGCCTGCTGATGATCCAGGGCCCCGGCATGATGCAGCACATGCTGAACTGGAACCCGAGCATCCGCGAGGACGGCTTCGCCGAGGCGCTGATCGACGCGTTCCTGCGCGGCGCCTACTCCTCATGAACGAGCCGTTCGAGACCGTCGCCCTCGGCGCGGCACCGCTGGTGACCGCGCCGGACGGCTCGACGGTGCGCCCGCTCTGCGTGATTCCCGGGGCGGGGAGCTTCGCTCATTTCCGGCTGGACGCCGGCGAGGTGGCCAAGGCCGTCGTGCACGCCACGGTCCAGGAGATCTGGTACGTGGTGGGCGGCGCCGGAACGATGTGGCGCCGCCACGGCGACATCGCCGAGACGGTCGACCTGCGCCTCGGTCTGTGCCTGACCATTCCACTGGGCACCGAGTTCCAATTCCGCGCGGCCCCGCTGGTGCCGCTCGAGGTGGTAGCCGCGACGATCCCACCGTGGCCGCTCGCGTCCGACGCCGAGGCGACCGTGGTCGACGGGCCGTGGGAGCCCACCTTCTAGTTTTCGTGCGCCATACAGGTTTATCATCGATGGCCAGCGATGGGAGCGCTCCCATCGCCGCGCTGCCGGGCGTCATCCACCCGCGCCCGGGGCGGCCGTCCGAAGGAGAACCGTCATGGCCTCCCGCACCCTTTCCTGGCTGGTCGCGGCGGTCGCCGCCGCCTTTCTTATGGTCTATGCGCTGCCCTCCGCGCACGCCGACCCGGTCGTCGGCAACGCCACCTACTTCGACGCGCTCGGCGCGCCCTACGGCGGCTGCGGCATTCCCCAGGCCGAACTGGACAGCCAGGACTTCGTCGCCCTGAACGTCTACAACACTCCCGGCGACTACAACTTCTATCCGCGCCCGGTCACCGACGCCGCGAAGATCGGGGCCTGGAACAACGGGCTGAACTGCGGCCGGTTCGTGAAGGTGTCGATCGGTGACTACTGCACCGGGGTCAACGACGGCGCGCAGAACCAGGCGTTCTGCCGCAACGGCTCGTGGGTGGCGGACGCCTACAACGGCGCCACCCTGACGATGATCGTGGCCGACAGCTGCGGCGACTCCAACGCCTGGTGCCGCGACGACCCCAACCACCTGGACCTGTCGAAGCCGTCGCTGAACAAGTTCGCCGCCGGCCTCTCCGACCACTGGAACAACCGGCACGTCAGCTGGGAGTACGTGACCGCGCCGGCGTACAGCGGCGACATCAAGGTCGGCTTCCTGCAGGGCGCCCAGGTGTACTGGCCGGCCATCGCGGTATCCCACCTGGCCAACGGCATCCACGGCGTCGAGTACTACTCGGGCGGCGCCTGGCAGACCGCCAAGATGAACAGCGACATGGGCCAGTCCTACATCCTCGGCGGAACCGCACCCTTCCAGATCCGAGTGCGCGACGTGAACGGCCAGCTGATCAACAACGGCCGGACGTACACCTTCGGCCTGCCGTCCTCCTGCGGAACCCAATGCTCCCAGGCCTACACGGCAACGTCATACACAACAAGCGACGGCGGTACGTCCACCACGTCGCCGACAACCTCTTCTTCCCCGACCCCCTCCGCCTCCACGACCACGCCCGTGCCGACCGGCGCGTGCAGCGCCACCAACACCGTGGTCGGTTCGTGGAACGGCGGCTTCCAGTCCAATGTGACGGTGAAGGCCGGCAGCACGGCCATCACCAGCTGGACCGCCCAGTGGACCTTCACCGGCGGCGAGGTGATCAGCCAGATGTGGAGCGCTTCCTACACCACCAGCGGCAACACGGTTACGGCCAAGAACGTGAGCTGGAACGGCGCGTTGGCGGCCGGTGCGTCCACCACGTTCGGTTACACCGGAAGCGGTACCCCGGCGGCGGTGTCGGTGACGTGCACGACTCCGTAATACTGCCCCGGTGGGACGCGAGGTCAGTTACGAAGACGCGGTAAAGCTCCTCGGCGGCGACGCCGCCAAGATAGCGAAGCTGGTCGACACCCTCACGGGTGTCGGCCTGCTCGCGTTGCTGGGCCCGTTCCGGGACGTGCTGGGCTGGTTCGACGCCAAGGCCGAACTGTCCAAGGTGACCGAACGCCTGATCACCAGCCTGGTGGAGAAGCGCTCCAAGCTGTCCCGCTTCGAGCGCACCGAACGGCTGCAGGCCGCCCACTCGGCGCTCGCGCTGACGGCGTTCTTCGAGGCGATGGCCGAGGCGGAGTGGCCGTTCCCCTACCGCAGCCTCGAACTCACCGCCGAGGAGCAGCGGATGCTGGGCTCGGAGACGAGCCCCGGCCTGGCGGGGGAGTGGCGGGCGCCGGTCCCCGGACCGGCCGAGTCGCACGACGAGTTCCGCGGCCGCCTGCTCGAGTTCTATCAGCGCCTGGTGCCGCGGCTACAGGGTTTCGCCACCCAGCTCGCCGTCTGGGAACGGCTGGACAGCCAGGAGCAGACCGAGGCCGGCGCGGTGCTGGAGACGATGCCGGCGGCGGCCGCCGCCCGGTTCGACAGCCTCCTCGGCAAGCTTGCTGCCGAGTTCCCGGAGGTCGCGTTCTGGGCCGGCATGCGCGAACAGACCGCGGTCCACGCCCGGCTGCGCGACGTCACCACCGGACTCGCCGGGCTGAGCGAGGTCCTCGACCGGATCGCGGCGGGCAGCCTGCCCGACGCCCGCCGTAACGAACTCGCCATGCGCTACGCGGCCGCGCTGCGCCAGCCGATCGCGGCATCCGGCGAGGTGCCGGCCGGGCTGCGAGTGCCGCTGCTGGGGGAGGCCTTCCTGCCCCAGCTGTTCCGGTCCGTCGTGGTCGCCGGTCATGCCCGGCTGAGTAGTGAGGACTGGTGGGAGTTCGAGCCGGTCCGGGACGACCTGATGGCCTTCCTGACCGGGCACCTCACGTCGGTGCCGGCCACCACGGAACCGCTGTTGATCCTGGGCCAGCCGGGCTCGGGTAAGTCGGTGCTGGCCAAGATCCTGGCCGGCGAGCTGCCGCCTACCGACTTCCTGCCAGTGCTGGTCGTCCTCCGCACTGTGCATGCAGCGGCCGACGTCCAGGACCAGATCGAGCAGGCGATTCGGGCCGACACCGGCGAGCGGATAGGCTGGCCGGAATTGTCCCGGTCGTCCGGTACCGCGCTGCCGGTGGTGATCCTCGACGGCTTCGATGAGCTGTTGCAGGCGACCGGCGTCAGCCAGACCGACTACTTGCGTCGGGTGGTCGCGTTCCAGCGTCGCGAGGCCGAGTTGGGCCGCCCGGTCGCGGTGATTGTCACCAGCCGCACCAGCGTCGCCGACCGCGCCACCACCCCGGAGGGTTCAGTCGCCATCCGCCTCGAGCCGTTCGACGATGTCCGGGTGCAGGCCTGGCTCGCCGTTTGGAACTCGGCGAACGCCACCCAGCTGGACCTCGGGACGGTGATGCGCTACCCCGACCTTGCCGGGCAGCCGCTGCTGTTGCTGATGCTGGCGCTCTACGACGCCGAGGGCAGTGCCCTGCGCGAGGCCGGCGACCTGCGAACCGACGAACTCTACGAGCGACTGCTGGCCCGCTTCGCCCGCCGCGAGGTGGAGAAGCTGGCCGACGGCCTGCCGACCCGCGAGCGCGACCAGCGGGTGGAGGCCGAGCTGCGCAAGCTGAGCGTGGTCGCTTTCGCCATGTTCAACCGCGACGCCCAGTGGGTCACTGAGACCCAACTGGAAGCCGATCTTCACGCCCTTCCCGGTCTGACCGGTGCCGTAGCGTCGCAGGCTTCGCCGTCGGACCTGCGAGCACCGCTGCGGCCGTCGGAGCTGGCGCTGGGTTCGTTCTTCTTCGTGCACCGGGCGCGGGCGTCGCGCGACAGCATCTCCTTGGAGACCTACGAGTTCCTGCACGCCACCTTCGGCGAGTTCCTGGTCGCCCGCCTGATCCACGGCATCGTCGGCAGCCTCATCGCCCGCGAGCGCGCATCGACCTTCCCATCCGGTGCGGCCGTGGACGACGACCTGCTCTACACGCTGCTCTCGTTCGCGCCGCTCAGCGGCCGACACCAGGCCGTCGACTTCCTGCGCGGCATCGTGACGGCATCCTCGGATGAACATCGCGCCGACTGGGCGGATCTGGTTGCCCGCCTGTTCCGATCGGCCACCATGCCCCGCCCGCCGCGAGCCTTCGACGAATACGCACCGAAACGCCCGTCGGTGGTGTCCCGGCTGGCCGCCTACACCTCCAACCTGCTGCTCCTGGCGCTGTGCGCGGGAGACACCACGGTGGTGCGACTCTTCGACGACCGGGAGGACGACGAGGATCAGGACTTCGGAGCCTGGCGAAGCATGTGCCTCTTCTGGCGCTCCCAGGATGCCGGCTCCGGGTGGGTCGGCCTGCTGGACCAGGTGGCGGTCAGTCGGACTCGTCGGGGGATTTACGCTGACGTGGGCCTGTCGCTCGACAGCGCCGTGGGTGCCGGCGTCCCGTTGGTCGACATGGGATGGCTGTGTCGAGTCGACAGCTCCGGCACGGACGAACTTGTCGGGTTCGTCGATCGGCTGCAGATGCTTCGCCGGGAAGCCCACTTCACCTGTGATCTCGCGGCCGATCTTCAGCAGCACGCGCTGGAGCCACTGGTCCGGGCGGGACTGGAGATCGCCGGGGACCTGGTCCATGACTCTCCGGAGATTGGCTACGCCAGCGTGCTCAGCAAGTTCATGCAGATCGTGACGGCCGACAAGTTGCCGTTGGTTGAGCGGGAGAAGCTTTACCGGGCGTGCTTGAGATGGTGCGAGGACTATCCGCTCATCGTCGATCACCTGATCCGGCAGATGACGTACGACTCGGAGATCGAAACACCGCTGGTCACCGAGATTCTCGGCCAGCTCAGGGCCGGCACCCATCAGCTCGCGTCCATCCGCTGCGGGCTTGCCCATCTCGACGTGGCCCGTCACCCGGAGGCCACGCAGGAGCTCGCCGAATATGTTGATCATGACCTGGGCAGTGAGGTCGTCAGCTGGACCGAGCTGGAGACTGAGGCCGCTATCCGGATCGCCGAGCTGGAACTTCGTGTCCCGGTGATAACCGAGGCGGAGGCTGAACTAATTCTGTCCGCGCACCGAGCCAAGCGCCCCGATTTCGTCGACCGCATCCGGATCCTGGTCCGAGTCGAGGTCTGAGGGCCCGAGCAAAGCCCGGGCCCTCGGGGATCAGCGTCCGACCTTGACCGGGTTGACGTGCCAGATGCCGGCGGCGTAGTCGCGGACGGTGCGGTCGGCGGAGAAGAAACCGCTTCGAGCCGTGTTCAGGATTGACTTGCGGGTCCACTGGTCGGTGTCCTGCCACGCTGCGTCTACCTGGTCCTGGGCGTCCACGTACGAGCGGTAGTCGGCCAAGGTCAGGTACTCGTCCCAGTTCAGCAGGGACTCGCCTACCTCGCGGCCTATTCCCAGGAACTTGCCGTCCAGGATGGAGTCCAGGGCGTGGCGCAGCTCGGGGTCTCGGTCGTAGTGGTCCCGGGCGCGGTAGCCGTTGTTCTTCAGCGCCGTCGCGGCCGGGGTGTCCAGGCCGAACAGGAAGAAGTTGTCGGCTCCTACCTTGTCCCGGATCTCGATGTTGGCGCCGTCCAGGGTGCCGATGGTCAGGGCGCCGTTCAGGGCCAGCTTCATGTTGCCGGTGCCGGAAGCTTCCTTGCCGGCCATCGAGATCTGCTCGCTCAGGTCGGCCGCCGGGATGATCAGCGAGCCCAGCGTGACGTTGTAGTTGGGTGGGAAGACCACCTTCAGGTACGGGGAGACGGCCGGGTCGGCGTCGATCACCGCGGCCACCGCGTTGATCAGGCGGATCACGTGCTTCGCGGCGTGGTAGGCGGGGGCCGCTTTGCCGGCGAACAGGACCGTGCGGGGAACGTACGCCTGGCCGGGGTTGGCTTTGATCCGGTGGTACATGGTGATGATGTGCAGCAGCTTCAGCTGCTGGCGCTTGTACTCGTGGAAGCGCTTGATCATCACGTCGGTGAGCGACTCGGGGTCGCCGAGGCCGAGGCGGACCTTGTTGGCCTGCTTGACCGCCCGCCAGCGCGAACGGAACGACTCGTCGTCGGCCAGGGCCTCCAGGCCGGCCAGCCGGTCCAGGTCGTTGATCCACTCGTCGCCGCCCAGGCCCTCGCTGATCAGCGACGACAGGGTCGGGTTGGCGATCTTGATGAAGCGGCGCGGGGAGATGCCGTTGGTGACGTTGTGGAACTTGGCCGGCCACAGCTCGGCGAAATCACGCAACGTGGTCGAGGCCAGCAGCTCGGAGTGCAGCTCGGCCACGCCGTTCACCGCCTGGGTGCCGACCACGGCCAGGTTTGCCATGCGTACGCGCCGGTCTGGTTCTTCTTGAATGAGCGACATCCGGCGCACCCGGTCGACGTCGCCGGGGAAGGCCTCCCGCACTTCCGCCAGGAAGTGCTCGTTGATGGTGTAAATGATCTCCAGGTGGCGGGGGAGCAGCCGCTCGAACATCGGGACCGACCAGGTCTCCAGGGCCTCCGGCAGCAGGGTGTGGCAGGTGTAGGCGAACGTCTGCCGCACGATGGTCCAGGCCAGGTCCCAGTTCAGGCCCTCCTCGTCGACCAGCAGGCGCATCAGCTCGGGGATGGCGAGCGTCGGGTGCGTGTCGTTGAGCTGGATGACGGTCTTCTTGGGGAACTCGGACCAGTCGGTGTTGCGCAGCCGGAACCGGCGGATGATGTCCCGCAGCGAGCAGGAGACCAGGAAGTATTGCTGCTTCAGGCGCAGTTCGCGGCCCGACTCGGTGCTGTCGTCGGGGTAGAGCACCTTGCTGATGTTCTCGGCGTGCACGGCCTCGTCGACCGCCTCGGCGTACTGGCCGGCGGAGAAGCGGGAGAGGTCGAACGACGACTCGCTGCCGCGGGCGCGCCACAGGCGCACGATGTTGACCGTGTCGGTGCCGTGGCCGGGGACCAGCATGTGGCTGGGCTCGCCCAGGACGACCTCGCCGGGGATCCAGCAGGTCTTGCCGTTGGCGTCGCGTTCGGTGTGGCCGTAGAAGAAGACGGTCTGCCGGTCGTCGGGGGCCGGGAACTCCCACGGGTTGCCCTGGTACGACCAGTCGTCCGGCTTCTCGACCTGGGCGCCGTTCTTGAACGTCTGCTTGAAGATGCCCAGGTCGTACCGGATGCCGTAGCCGACCGCCGGAATGTCCAGGGTGGCCATCGCGTCGAGCAGGCAGGCGGCGAGCCGGCCGAGGCCGCCGTTGCCGAGGCCGGGTTCGACGTCCAGGCCCTCGACCTCGTCGGGGTCCAGGCCCAGCTGCTTCATGGCGATCCGGGCGATCCGGTCGGTGCCGGAGTAGAGCATGTTCTGCTCGAGTTGCTTGCCGAGGAGGTATTCGGCGGACAGGTAGTAGACCCAGCGGGGGTTGGCGGCGTAGTGCGCGGCGGCGGTGCGGACCCGGCGCTCGGCCAGCCGGTCGCGGACGGTCAGGGCCAGCGTCTCGTACGCGTCCTGCGTGCTCGCCGACTCGACGGTGGTCCCGCGCCGGTAGTAGAGGTTGCTCAGCAGGTCCTGCTCGAACTCGGCAGCCGAGGTGCCAAGCGGGCGCAGGCCCATCCCGTTGCGTACGTCCATGTCCGCACCCTTTCGCAGTCAGGTGTCCGGCAGCTGTCAGTTGTGTGCCGGTTGTAAAGCGATGTCATCGCTGAAAAGCTGGGCGTCATGCGTGCCTCGGCGCTTCGCCGCGTACATCGCCAGGTCTGCCTGGTGAAGTAGATCGGTCACGCTGGTGCCGGTTTTAGGAACCGCGATGCCGATACTTGCGCGGATGTGCAACACCCGGCCATCCACTGTGATCGGTTCGGCAATCGCGGCGAGCAGTTCCTCGGCCACGGCGACGGCGTGCTCGGTGTCGGGCAGCGCGACGGCGAACTCGTCACCGCCGAGCCGGCCCGCGAAGTCGTAGCGTTCCAGAAGCCGGGCCACCGCGACGAGTACGGCATCGCCGTACCGGTGGCCGTGGGTGTCGTTGATCGGTTTGAAGCCGTCCAGGTCGATGAAGAGCACAGCCGGAAGCTGCTCCAGGTTTTCCAGTTCGCCGAGGAACGCGGACCGGTTGATCAGCCCGGTGAGCTGGTCGTGTCGCGCGTCGTAGGCGAGCCGCTCCTGGGCCGCCCGGCGTTCGGTGACGTCGCGGATCGTCGCGACGAAGCCGGCGATCGACGGCTTGTCGCGGAAGTCGCGCAGGGTGATCTCGGTCCACCGCCAGTCGTCCTCCCGGTGCCGCACCCGGACCTGGTAGGTGAGTCCGTCCGGGGAATCGGTCACCCGGTCCAGGGCGTCGACGACGGTGGGGAGGTCGTCCGGGTGCACGTGGAGGGGATAGCCGGCCTCCTGGTCGTAGTAGTCGGGCGGGTAACCGGTGAGCTTCTCGACGGCCGGGCTCAGGTAGGTCGGGGTGCCGTCCGGGGAGAGCACGCAGAGCACGTCGGCGGAGTCCTGCACGAGCACCCGGAAGCGTTCCTCCCGGTCGCGCAGCCGCGTCTCGGCGCCCTCCCGGTCCTCGGCGGTGCGGCCGATCGCCCAGATGAACATGCCGGTGACCACCAGCCCGAGCAGGCCGGCCGCCTGGGCCAGGCCGTTGGGCAGGTAGCTCGGAATCCAGCCGAGGGCGATGCCGGCCTGCCCGGCCAGGATCGCCGCCACCGACCAGGCCGCGACCGGGCGCCACACGGTGGCCCCGATGTTGCGGATCTGGTACGTCACCACCAGCGCGAACACCAGGGGGAGCACCGGTCCCCAGCCGAGCACATAGATGATCCATCCGCACAGCACCACGTTGACCACCGCCGGCGTCGATCGCCAGGGGCTACGTCTCTGCCAGGTCAGGACCTTCGGCTGGTTGAGGACCATGATCAGAACCAGCGGGGCGAGGGTGATCCACAGCGGCGAGGGCCCGGCCCAGCCGTACGGGTGCAGCAACGCGATCACCACGATGGCGATGAACGGCTCGATCACTCCCGCCAGGAAGCGCGGCAGCAGTGTTTTTCGAGGCCTCGTCACGGGGCGTCAGATCGGTCGCCCCCTGAGCAATCCAAGGGGAACCTCACGAGGTGACCAAAGTCCCAAGGGCTCACGTCCCGGCGTCGCCACCCTCACCGTCACGGTGACCGATCAGGGGCAGCCACACATCGTCGACGATCTCGATGATCGACTCGTCCGGCACCGGGCGCAGGGTCATCAGCATGTCGTGCCGGATCAGGTCGAACGGCAGGTTGACCACCCGGGCCGGGCGCGGCCGGGCGGGCACTTCCCCGCGCTCGACCGCGCGGGCCAGGATCGTCTCGAGCCCGGTGTTCCGGCCCGGCGCGCGCAGCGTGTCGCGTAGTTCGCTGAAGCTGGTGCCGCTCTCCCGGAAGTAGTCGTTCAGCTGCACGCTGAGCAGCGTGATCATCCGCGACCGGCCGGCCACGGCACTGCGCAGATAGCCGATCGCGTCATCCCGCAGGTCGCCGAGGTCCGGCACGGTGACCGGCTGCGAGATCCAGAACTTCCGGAGCGTGGCCATCAGCATGTCTTCCCGCTGCGGCCAGCGCCGGTAGAGCACCGGGCGGCTGGTGCCGGCCCGGGCGGCGATCGCCTCGTAGGTGAAACCGGAGTAGCCGTGCTCGGTCAGCACCTCCCAGGCGGCGTCGAGGATCGCGTCCTCCAGCTCGGTGCCCCGGCGTCGCTGCTGCTGTCGCGGCTGCTGATTAAGACTCACTAGCGTATCTTATCGCGCCGACGTACCGTGGCCAATGTTAGATACAGCTGCGTACCTTAAGGTGGCTCCGATGCCCATCGAACGAACCGCACTGCGCACCGCCATCGCGGTGCTCGTCGGCGGCGTCGCGGTGATCCTCGACTCGACGATCGTCAGCGTCGCGCTGCACGAGCTCGCCGCCGACCTGAACGCCGACGTCAGCACCATCCAGTGGGTCAGCACCGCCTACCTGCTGGCCCTCGGCGTGGTCATCCCGGTGGTCGGCTGGCTGCAGAGTCACCTCGGCGCCAAGCGGCTCTGGATGGCGGCGCTCACCGTCTTCCTGCTCGGCTCGGTGCTCTGCTCGTTCGCCTGGGACGCCCCCAGCCTCATCGCGTTCCGCGTCGTCCAGGGCGTCGGCGGCGGCGCCATGATGCCGCTGATGATGACCATGATCATGCAGGCCGCCACCGGCCCCGACCGGGCCCGCCTGATGTCCACGGTCGCGCTGCCGGCCGCGGTCGGCCCGATCCTCGGCCCGGTGATCGGCGGCCTGATCCTCGGCGCCGGCGACTGGCGCTGGCTGTTCCTGGTGAACGTGCCGCTCTGCCTGGCCGGCCTGTTCCTCGCGTGGCGGATGATCCCGGCCGACGCTCCGGGCCGGCGCGTACGGCTTGATGTAGTCGGCCTGGCTTTGTTGTCTCCCGCCCTGGTGGCTTTGCTGTGGGGTCTGTCCAACGTGAGCGGTGGCGGTGGTTTCGCCCAGCTCGACGTGCTGCTGCCGCTGATCGGCGGAGCGCTGCTGCTGGCCGGTTTCGTGCTGTGGGCGCTGCGCCGCCGCGGCGACGCCCTGGTCGACCTCGAAGTGCTGCGGTCCCGCCCCACCTGGGCGGCCACCACGCTGATGTTCCTGTCCGGCGCCTCGCTCTACGGCGCGATGCTGCTGCTGCCGCTGTACTGGCAGGAGCTGCGCGGCGAGACCGCCCTGGCGGCCGGGCTGCTGCTCATCCCGCAGGGGGTCGGGTCGCTGCTGAGCCGCACCGCCGCCGCCCGCCTGATGGACCACGTCAGTGCCCGGTGGGTCGCGCTGATCGGGTTCGTGCTTGTCGGCGTGGCCACCGTGCCGTTCGCGCTGGCCGGCGCCGACACGGCGACCTGGCCGCTGCTGGTGGCGCTGTTCGTGCGCGGCCTCGGGATGGGCATGGTGATGATTCCGCTGATGACGGTCGCTTTCATCGGCCTCGAACGGGAGAAGGTCCCGCACGCCAGCATCGTCACCCGCATCGCGCAGCAGGTCGGTGGCTCGGTCGGGGTGGCCCTGCTGGCCGTCATCCTGGCCACCGCCGCGACCGGCAACTCGCTGGTCTCCGCGTTCGACATCGCCTTCTGGTGGACGGTCGGCTTCACCGCGGTGGCGGTGCTGCTGTCCTTCCTGCTGCCCGGCCGGGTCGCCACCGAGGGCGGCGCGCCGGCCTCGCCGGAACCCGCGCTCGCGCCGGCCAAGGCCTGACCCCGAATCGTGATGGCGCGCCCGTGGGCTCGGCGAACGTTTGCTGGTAGACAAGTACGTCCGGCGGCTTCAGCTTTCCGGTGACCGGCACCGAAGCGGAGGACGACATGACGGCGATATCAGGAGCGGACGAGGACCTACGGGCGTTGTCCGGCCAGTCCACCGCCGTCTTCGCCTCGCTGACCGGCCCGGAACACCGGGTGGAGACCGCGAACGCGGCGTTCCTCGCCACCATCGGCGACGACCCGTCCCGCGCCGGAGCCGCCCTGGTAAAGCTGATCGACGAGGCCTACCGAACCGGCGAGCCCAGCGTCGGCCGAGACATCCCGGTAGGCGCCGGCTCGGGTGAGCCGGTCGATGCCGCCGGCCCCCGCGAAGGTTCGGGCGCGTTCGGCTCTTCCGGGTCTCGCGTCGGCCCGGGCGCGTTCTTCGACTTCACCGTCGAGCCGCTCCGGGGTGCTGACGGCGAGGTGACCGGGGTTCACCTGATCGGCGTGGAGACCACCCAGATCCGGCACGCTCAGCGGCTGATGGCCGAACATCGGGCCCTGCTGGAGCAGATCGCCCGCCAGGCACCGCTGACCGAGGTGCTCGACGGGATGGCCCGCTGCATCGAGCAACTCGCCCCGCAGGAGGTGCTCGTCTCGGTGCTGCTGGCCGACCCGGACGGCCGGCACCTGCGGCACGGTGCCGCGCCCAGCCTGCCCGCCTTCTACAACGAGGCGATCGACGGGATCGCCACCGGCGACGGTGTCGGCTCCTGCGGCACTGCCGCCCACCGGCGGGAACCGGTGATCGTCACGGACATCGCCACCGACCCGTTCTGGGACGACTTCCGCGACCTGGCCGACCGGGCCGGCGTGGCCGCCTGCTGGTCCACCCCGATCCTGGCCCGCGACGGCGGCCTGCTCGGCACCTTCGCCATGTACCACCGGGTCCCGCGCGTCCCGGCGGAGAGCGACCTGGCCCTGGCCCGGGTTTTCGCCGGGACAGCGGCCCTGGCCATCGAACGCCATCACGACGAGCAGGCCCGGCTGGCCGCGGAGGCCCGCGCCAAGGCCGCGAACGACGAGCTGGCCCGGGCGAACGACGGCCTGGGCACGGCGATGCGCGCCGAGCAGGAACTACGGGCCGCCGCGGAACTCGCCGACCGGATGCACGCAGCGGCGGCCGCCCAGGCTGCCCGGCCGCACCCGGAGCGCTGCCAGCTAGGCGGCTCGGCAGGTTGTACGGCCCCGGCCGAGATCAAGCTCGCCGACTCGTGGGGCGACGCGGCCTGGGGCTGCCCGGCCCATGTCGAGGAGGCCATCATCAACGTCCGCTCGGTCTTCATAGCCAGCGAGGAACTAGGCGGCCTGGCCGCCTACCTCAACCGCTGACCTCGCCCACGCGAACCGGGCCGCCGCCGAAAGCCGGCCGTCGGCCCCGCCTGCGCAACCTCGGCTGCTGGTTTCGCTTGCGGAGGCTGGGCTGCCGCCGAGGAGGCCGGTGGCCTGGTCGCTGGCCTTGCCTGCGGAAACGGGGTCGCCGGCGGGGAGGCCGGCCGGTAGCTTGCGGCGATGCGCGTACGTGAGTATCAGGAAGCCGACTGGGCGGCGGTGTGGGCGATCGTCCACGACGTCGTCCGGGCCGCGGAGACCTTTCCCTTCGACCCGGACATGAGCGAGGAACTGGCCCGCTCGATCTGGGTCGAGGTGCCGCCGGGCCGGACCGTCGTCGCGGTCGACGGCGACCGGATTTTGGGGACCGCGAAGATGGGCCCCAACCGGGGCGGCCCCGGCGCGCACATCTCCACCGCGAGCTTCATGGTGGCGGCAGGCGAACGCGGCCGCGGCGTCGGCGCGGCCCTCTGCCGCGACGCGCTCGCGTGGGCCGAGGCTCAGGGGTACGCCGGGATGCAGTTCAACGCGGTGGCCGAGAGCAACCGGTCGGCCGTCCAGCTCTACGAACGGCACGGCTTCCAGGTGCTCGGCACCGTCCCGCGGTCGTTCGAGCATCCGGCGCTCGGCCGGGTCGGCCTGCACCTGATGTATCGCGAGTTCTGACAGTTCTTGCAAGACCGACCACAATGCCCGCTGGGGGAGCGTCCGCGCAACCCCAGGCGGGCCTTTCTTCGCCATCCGCGTTTGAATGTGGTTGCTGGCAACAAATCCCCGACCTGGGTCAACGTCTCCCACCTGCCGATGTCTCACCGTTGACATAGTCCCGAAACGGCTCTGCAAGAACTGCAAAAACTTGCAAGAACGCGATCGGCGTCGATACCTTCCGTCCGTTCGCGGGGGCGACCGTTCCCCGCGGCAGGGGGGAACAACGGATGAGACTCCGATCTTGGGCGGCCGCCTTCGGCGCGGCCACCGTCATGACAGGAGTGGCCGGCGCGCCGCCGGCCGCCGCGGCCCAGGGGGTGGCAGCGGCTCAGGGGGCGACCGTGGCTCACGGGAACGCGGTCCAGGGGGATTCCGCGGCCCATCACAAGGTCGCGGCCAAGGTGAAAACGCAGGTCGCGAACGGGAAGACGGCGTCGTTCTGGGTCATGCTGCGCGGTGGCGACGGCCTGGCGGCGGCCCGGGCGGCAAAGGGCAAGGCGAAGGCCACCGCCGTTTACCGGGACGTCCGGGCGGGTGCGAATCGCGATCAAGCTGCCCTGCGTACGCTCCTGGGTAAGCGCAAGGCGAAGTTCCAGGCCTATTGGATCGCCGACACCATGCGGGTCACCGGCGACGCCGGGACCCTGGCGGCGGTCGCCGCCCGGCCCGAGGTCAAGGCGGTCCTGCCGGACGACCCGATCCGGCTGCCGGCCGTGCAGGCCGGCGCCGCGCAGGCCGAGGTGCAGAGCGTCGAGTGGAACATCGACCGGATCGGCGCGCCCCGGGTCTGGAGCGAGCGCGGCGACACCGGCGCCGGCATCGTGGTCGCCAACGTGGACACCGGCGTCCAGTTCGACCACCCGGCGCTGGCCGCGAACTACCGCGGCCGCAACGCCGACGGCAGCGTCAGCCACGACTACAACTGGTACGACCCGTCGCACACCTGCGCCGACAACCTGCCCTGCGACAACGCCGGCCACGGCACGCACACGATGGGCACGATGGCCGGCGCCGACGGCATCGGCGTCGCGCCGGGGGCGAAGTGGATCGCGGCCAAGGGCTGCGAGACCAACTCCTGCTCGATCGGCGCGCTGCTCGCGGCCGGCCAGTGGATCGTCGCGCCGACCGACCGGGCCGGCGCCAACCCACGGCCGGACCTGGCCCCGGACGTCGTGAACAACTCGTGGGGCGGTGGCTCCGGCTTCGACCCGTGGTATTCCGAGGTGGTCAACAACTGGGTCGGGGCCGGCATCTTCCCGGCGTTCTCCAACGGCAACAACGGCCCGATCTGCGGTTCGTCCAGCACGCCGGGCAGTTACACGGCGACGTACGCGTCGGGGGTGTTCGACGTCAACAACACCATCGCGTCGTTCTCCAGCCGCGGTTCCGGCCAGGACGGCACGGTCAAGCCGGACATCGCCGCCCCGGGCGTCGACGTGCGTTCGAGCATCCCCGGCGGTTACGGCGTCTACAGCGGCACGTCGATGGCGTCGCCGCACACCGCGGCCACGGTCGCGCTGATCTGGGCGGCGGCCCCGGCGCTGCGGCACGACATCGCCGCCACCCGGGAGATCCTCGACGAGACGGCGATCGACACCGACGACACCTCGTGCGGCGGCACGGCCGCCGACAACAACGTCTGGGGCCAGGGCAAACTCGACGCGTACGCGGCGGTCACACTGGCCGTCAGCCCGGCCGGAAGCCTGTCCGGCACGGTCACCGGCGCCGGATTCCCGGTCTCCGGAGCAACCGTGACGATCGCCGGCCCGGCCTCGAAGTCACTGACCACGACCGCCGACGGCGGCTATCGCTATGCCCGGCTGCTCGCGGGCAACTATCACGTGCGGATCACCGCGTTCGGCTACGACACGTTCGAGGGGGACGTGTCGATCACCGGCGGTGGTTCGGCCCGGCTCGACGCCGCGCTGACCACCAGCGCTTCCGCGCTGATCAACGGCCTGCTCACCAGCGGCGGCAGTCCGATTCCGGGTGCGTCGGTGGCCTTGACGGGTACGCCGGTGTCCGTCACCAGCGATTCCGGCGGCCACTATCGTCTGGCGGTGCCGCTGGGCAGCTACGAACTGGTGGCCCGGCCGGCCGGTGGATGTGCCGCGCCGACCACCCGTCCGCTCACCGTCACCGGCGACCAGACGCTCGACCTCGACCTGCCACTGTTGTCCGACCACTACGGCTACACCTGCGCCGCGGCCACCGAGGGTTATAGCGAGGGCAGCCAGCAGTTGCAGATCACTGGCGACGACAGTTCTATAGCTGTCACGCTGCCGTTCTCGTTTCCGCTCTACGGAGTTGCACACACCCAGGCGTGGGTGGGCAGCAACGGCCTCATCGCGTTCGACAACGCCTCGACATCGTTCTCGAACACCACGCTGCCGTTGAACACCGAACCGAACAACGCGCTCTACCCCTTCTGGGACGACCTCTATATCGATGCGGCGGCCGGGGTCTACACCGCGGCCACCGCCGACACCTTCGTGGTCGAGTGGCGCAACGTGATGTTCTTCGGTGATTCGGCCCAGCGGGTGTCGGTCAGCGCCATCCTGCACACCGACGGCACCGTCACCTACCGCTATCGCGGTCTGATAGGGGAGCGGGCCACTGGCACGAGCGCCACGATCGGGCTGGAGAACGCGGGCGGCACGGACGGTTTCGCGTACGCGTACCTGACAAATGCCGTCGCCGACGGCAGCGGGGTGACCATGCACCCGCCGGCCAACCGGATCGCCGCGACGTTCAACGTCACCGCGACCACCGTCTGGGGCCAGAATGTGTATGTTGTGGGCAGCATCCCCGAGCTGGGCCAGTGGGACCCGGTGCGCGCGGTGCCGCTGTCGGCGGCGACCTACCCGGTATGGTCGGCGAGCCTCAGCCTGCCGCCCAACACGCCGGTCGAGTTCAAGTACCTGATCAAGAACACCGACGGCAGCTGGACGTGGGAGCCGACCCCGAACCGCACCACGGTGACGCCGCCGACCGGGCAATACATCACGCACGACACCTTCGGTTCCTAGTCGACCTATCGGAGTTGTGGTTATGGTGGGGCCGACACCGACTCGACCGGGAGGTCCCACCATGACCGTCACCGACGAACTGCTGGCCAACGCCGCCCAATATGCCGCCACCTTCGACAAGGGCACGCTGCCGCTGCCGCCGGCCAAGCACGTGGCGGTGCTGGCCTGCATGGACGCGCGTCTGAACCCGTACGGCCTGCTGGGTCTTTCGGAGGGTGACGCGCACGTCATCCGCAACGCCGGCGGGGTTGTCACCGCCGACGAACTGCGCAGCCTGGCCATCAGCCAGCGGCTGCTGGGCACCACCGAGATCATCCTGATCCACCACACCGACTGCGGCATGCTGACGTTCACCGACGACGGGTTCAAGACCGCCATCGAGAACGAGGTCGGCATCCGTCCGCCGTGGGCCGCCGAGGCCTTCACCGACCTGGACGCGGACGTGCGCCAGTCGCTGCGCCGCATCCTCGAGGACCCGTTCATCCCGGTGAAGAGTTCGGTCCGCGGCTTCGTCTACGAGGTGGAATCCGGCAAACTCCGCGAGGTCCACTGATTGCACGCCCCGGCCGATGGGTAACGGCCGGGTGTGGCAGCAGAGGGCAGCACTTTCCGTACGGTCATCGTCGCGGTCATCGCGAACCTGGGCATTGCCATCGCGAAGATCGTGGCCGCGCTGCTGACCGGGTCGGCGTCGATGTGGGCCGAGGCCGCCCACTCGGTGGCCGACACCGGCAACGAGGTGCTGCTCTTCGTCGGCCTGCGGAAATCAGACCGCGGACCGGACAAAGACCGACCCTTTGGGTACGGGCAGGAGCGCTACTTCTGGGCGTTCCTGGCCGCGCTCGGGATTTTCCTGGTCGGCGGCACCCTCTCGATCGGCGAAGGGATCCGCAGTCTGCTGCTGCCCGAGCCGGTCGAGTCGCTGTGGGTCGGCGTCGGCGTGCTGCTGGTCGCGGCGGTCTTCGAGGCGTACTCCTGGCAGACCGCCCGCAAGCAGCTCAAGCGCGACGCCGCCGAACGGCAGCGGTCGATGCGCGAACACCTGGCGCGGGCCTCGGACCCCAGCGCCACCACGGTGTTCCTGGAGGACACCGCCGCGCTGATCGGCCTGGCCGTGGCACTCGCCGCCCTGCTGCTGCACGCGTGGACCGGCTGGGCGACCTGGGACGCGATCGGCAGCATCGCCATCGGCGTCCTGCTGATCGCGGTCGCGTTCCTGCTGGCCCGCCGCTCCAAGGCGCTGCTGCTGGAGGAGGCCGCCCCCGACGACGTGGTCGACCCGATCCGGCAGCGGGTCGCCTCGGCCGACTGGACCGGCGACCCGTCCGACGTGCACGCCGTCTACGTAGGCCCGTCCAGCCTGCTGGTCAACATCAGCGTGACGCCCGCCCTGCGCCTGCAAGGCGAGCCGGCCGCGACACTGATCGCCGAGGTCGGCCGCTTGCGCGCCGAACTGCTGGCCGACCCCGCAATAGCCCAGGTCACCGTCACGCTCACCAGCGCGGAGCAGGCCTCCGCAGTTGCCGTCGCCGGCCAGGGTAAGCCCTCGTAGGACTCGCGTCGCTTGACGTATCGCCATTTGACGTCGATTCTGCTGGGAGCGCTCCCAATAGACCTACGTCGATGAGGTGTCGATCGTGCCGCGAAGGTTCCTGCTTGCCGTCCTGCTCGCGGCCGCCGCCATCGTCGTGGCCGTGGCGCCGCCCGCCCAGGCCGCCACCCCGGTGCGCATCATGGCGCTCGGTGACTCGATCACCGCCGGGCCGGGCTGCTGGCGCGCCAAGCTCTGGCACCGCCTGCAGACCTCCGGCTACACCGACATCGACTTCGTCGGCACCCAGTCCGATGGCGGCGGTTGCAATCCCGGCTACGCCTACGACTTCGACCACGAGGGACACGGCGGCTACGCGGCCACCGGCATCGCCGCCAACGACCAGCTCCCACCGTGGCTGGCCGCCGCCAAGCCCGACCTCGTCCTGATGCACCTGGGCACCAACGACATGTGGGGCGGTTACCTCCCCCTCGCTGACAAGCTGACCGCCTTCACCAAGCTGGTCACCCAGATGCGCGCCCAGAACCCGGCCATGAAGATCGTCGTCGCGAAGATCATCCCGATGAGCGCGGCCGCCTGCGCCACCTGCCCCGCCGACGTGGCCGCCCTGGACAACGCGATCCCGGCCTGGGCCGCCGGCCTGACCACGACTCAGTCCCCGATCACCGTGGCCGACCTGTGGACCGGCTACGACGCGGTAGCCGACAACGTAGACGGCGTCCACCCGAACGACACCGGCTTCCAGAAGATGTCCGACGCCTGGTACCCAGCCCTGACCCGAGCGCTAGGCACCACCACGACCCCAACCACAGCGCCCACAACGAGCCCGACCACAGCGCCGACGACAGCCCCAACCACGGCGCCCACGACCGCGCCGCCGACCGGCGCGTGCACCGCGACCTATCGGGTGGTCTCTCAGTGGACCGGCGGCTTCCAGGGTGAGGTCACCGTCAGCAACGCTTCCTCAGCGGCCTCGACCGGCTGGACCACGACGTTCGCGTTCACCAACGGCCAGACCATCAGCCAGGCCTGGAACGCCACCGTCACCCAGTCCGGCACGTCAGTGACCGCCCGCAACGTCGACTGGAACGGCCGCCTCGCCCCGGCCGGCACGGCCACCTTCGGGTTTCTGGCCTCGTCGTCCGCCACGAATGCCGTCCCAGCCGTGACCTGCGCCCTGACCTGATCCTGAGCCGGTTGGCCCGCGCGGCGCAGGCTGGGATGTGTTGAGTTCCTGTTCGCCGCGAGCGGGAACTCGCCAAGGTCGGGACCGGACGGGGCCAGCCCGGTCAGCGAAGTAAGCGGGCGCGTAGAGGGTGATCGCGACAAGCGCCACCCTCAGGAGAACCCGCTGCCGGGCATAGCCGCCCTCGGCGATCGGAGTTCCGTCCACATCTCGCCTGTCACAAACGGCGACCCGGTCCGGTCATTGCTGGCGACACGCCACAACCGGAGGGACAAGAACCATGAAGATCGCAGTTATCGGCGGGACCGGGCTTATCGGGTCGCAGGTTGTCAAGATCCTCAACGCGGCCGGGCACGAGGCGGTGCCGCACTCGCCGTCGAGCGGGCTCGACCTGCTCAGCGGGGCCGGGCTGGCCGCGGCTCTGGAGAACGTCGAGGTCGTGGTCAACCTGACGAACTCGCCGACGTTCGACGAGGCGTCGCCGGCCTTCTTCCGGACGACCATGGACAACCTGCTCGCCGCGGCGCAGACCGCGGGCGTACGCCACGCTGTTGTCCTTTCGATCGTCGGCGCCGAGCTGGTCCCGGAGCTGGTCTACTACCAGGCCAAGGTGCTGCAGGAGGACATCCTCAAGGCCGGCCCGATCCCGTACTCGGTGGTCCGGGTTACCCAGTTCTTCGAGTTCATCGGGTCGGTGCTGAAGTGGACCGCCGACGAGAACACCGTGCACCTGCCGTCGACCCTGATCCAGCCGATGGCCGCCGCCGAGGTGGCCCAGGCCGTCGCCGACGTCAGTGTGGGCAGCCCGCTGATGGGCACCCGCTCCTACGCCGGCCCGGAGGTGTTCGGCCTCGACGAGCTGGGCCGGCTGACCCTGGCGGCGCAGGGCGACAAGCGCGAGGTCGTCACCGACAACACGGCCGGCATGTTCGCCGCCGCCAAGGGCGACGCCCTCATCGCCAAGGAGGGCACGGTCATCGAGAAGACGTCGTACCGGGAGTGGCTGGCCCGATGACCGACAGCAGCCGCAGCTTCTCGTGGGCGCCGGTGTAGACCACGAGCTGCTGCGACTGGTCCGGGTCGATCAGCCGCTGGCAGTGCAGCTCGAGCTCCCCGACCTCGGGGTGTTCGAGCCGCACCGGCCCGCAGTAGGTCCCGGCCACCGGATGCTGCCGCCAGAGGGCGGCAAATTCCGGGCTGCGGGCCCGGAGATCTCCGACGATCGCCTGCGCTTTCGTCGATTTTCGGGTGTACGCCGTGAGCAGGTCAGCCACGATCAGCCGACTCTGTTCGTCCCGCTCGTCAAGGGGGTAGATGAGCCGGCTCGCCGGGTCGGTGAACCACCGGTAGTGGAAGCTGCGCGCGAGCCCGGTGTAGCGACCGGCGTCGCCCATCAGCGCGACGTGCAGCGGCGTCTGCAGCAGCGTCTCGCCGACGTGCGTGACCACCTGGGCGGCCGCGTCGCGCAGCCCGTCGAAGATCCGCAGCATCCCCGGATTGACGTGCTCGCCGTCGGCGGTGCGGGCCGGCGTCGCGTACCCGGCCAGCTGGAACAGGTGATCCCGTTCTTCCATGGAGAGCCGCATCCCCCGGGCGAGCGCCCCGAGCATCGGCGGGGACGGTTGCGGCCCGCGCGGCTGTTCGAGCCGCGTGTAGTAGTCGATCGACATGTCGCTGAGCACCGCGACCTCCTCGCGGCGCAGCCCGCGGGTGCGCCGCCGAGGTCCGCGCGGAAGCCCGACATCCTCGGGTTGCAGGGCTTCGCGCCGGGTGCGCAGATAGTCAGCGAGCCGCGCTCGGTCCACTGAGTTTCCTTTCGAAGGTGACACCGGTAAGTGCCACGGACTCGTCCCAGAGCCGCGCCGCCACGTCCCGGTCGCGGGCCGGCCGGTAGACGGCCAGCTCGGTCGGTGCGCCGGTGAACTGTCCAAGTCCATCTGGCCCGTAGAGCTTCCCGCCCTCGGCTGTTGCGGCGTAAAGGATCGGTAAAACACCCTGGTCGACGCCCTGCACCAAGACACCCCAGCGGGCCAGCCGGGTCATGATCGCCTCGTGCGGCGACGGCTTGGCCCGGCCCAGGTTGGGCCCGGCGCCGTAGAGCCCGGTGAGCGTCGTGCCCGGGTGAGCGGCGTTGCTGACGAGGTCCGAACGCCGGTCCAGTTCCAGGGCGAACAACAGGTTGGCCAGCTTGGACTGCCCGTACGCCCGGACCGGCGAATACTTCCGCTCGGCCTGCAGGTTGCCGAAGTCGAGCCGGGCCTGCCGGGCCGCGCTGCTGGTCACCGTGGTGACCCGGCGCAGCAGCGGCAGCAGCCGCCCGGTCAGCGCGAAGTGCCCCAGGTAGTTCGTGCCGAACTGCAGCTCGAACCCGTCCGCCGTGGCCTGCCGGGTCGGGGGTGCCATCACCCCAGCGTTGTTGATCAGCAGGTCGATCGGCCGGCCCGCGGCGAGAAGTTCCGCCGCGAGGGTGGCCACCGAGTCCAGCGAGGCCAGGTCCAGGGCCCGCAGCTCGGCGCCGGGGAGCACCTTCGCGGCCTTGTCGAGGTCACGCACGGCGCCGATCACGTCCGCGCCGGCCGCCGTCAGCCGCCGGGCCGCTTCCAGGCCGATGCCGCTGCTCGCCCCGGTCACCAGCACGAGTTTTCCAGTCAATGAAGTCGAGGTCATGCCGGCAACGGTGCCGCGGGTCCGGCGGCCCAACCATGGTCTCTCGATACAAGGCTCAGAGCCGGCGCCATCGGCTCAGCTTCACCGGGTTGAGCACGATCCACAGCGCGGTGATCCGGGCGGCGGCGACGTCGACGGCGACCACCACGAGCGCCTGGCCGGCCCGCCACAGGGCGAGCCCGTCCGCCCCGTTGACCGACTCCACCGTCAGCGAGGTGTCCGGCCGGTCGCACAGCAGCTCGGCGACCAGCGCGGTGACCGCGGCGGCGCCGTACACCGCACCCTGGCCGTCGCAGACCGCCACCACCGAGGTGGACAGGGCCGCACGGATGCCCGCCAGGTCCGACGCCCGGCAGGCTTCCGCGAACTCCCGCACGACAGGGTGCATGCTCGTAACTGACCGGGTCGCACCCCTATTTGTGACCGGCGAACGCGCCGATCTTGTCCTGGTTGGCGATCCACAGGATCTGCTCGATGCCCTGGTCCGAGGCGATCACGGTCATCACGCCCTCGACGGCGCCGTTTCGGCGCAGCACGGCCGAGGTCTGCCCGTTGGTGGTGACGAGCGAGATCTCCACGTCCGCCCAATACCACGTCGAGAGGGCGCTGTAGAACTTCGCGACCCGGACCGGGCCGAGCACCGGCCGGCGGGCGACCCGGATGGCACCGTTGCCGTCGGAGATGCTGGCCACGTCGGCGGCGAGGAGCCGTTCGAGTTCGGCCAGGTCGCCGGTGCGGGCCGCCGCCAGGAACGTGGTGAGCAGCTCTTTCTGGGCGGCCGGGTCGACCTCCGTACGCTTCTCGCCGGTCATGTGTTTCTTGGCCCGGCTGACCAGCTGGCGCACGGCCGGCTCGGTCGACTGCAGCACGTCGGCGATCTGCGCGTACGGATAATCGAACGCCTCCCGCAAGACGTACGCGGCGCGTTCGTGCGCGGTCAGCTTCTCCATCAGCATCAGCGAGGCGAACGCGAGCGCCTCGCCGCGCTCGGCCCCGAGGTAGGGGTCGGCGCTGGTGTCGACCGGTTCGGGCAGCCACGGCCCGATGTACGTCTCCCGGCGCACCCGGGCCGACTGCAGGTGGTTGATGGCCAGCCGGGTCGTGGTGGTCGCCAGGAAGGCGCCCGGGTTGAGCACCTTGCTGCGGTCGGTGGTCTGCCAGCGCAGCCAGACGTCCTGCACCAGGTCCTCGGACTCGGTGGAGCTGCTGAGCATCCGGTACGCGATACCGAAAAGCCGCGGGCGCAGGCTCGCGAAGACCGAGGAGGCGTCATCCAGATCCGTCACCCCGCCATCGTGGTCCCTCCGTACCAAAAATCTCCAACCTCTGTCACAGATTTCACCGTCACCCGGTCTTGCCTGCTGACGGACATCGAAGCTCAACCCAGAGGGAGTCAGCCACAGGGTCGCCGCGCTGGTCTACGTCTGCGCGTTCGCCCCCGACCACGGCGAGTCCGCGTTCGCGCTGTCCACCAAGTTCCCCGGCAGCACCCTCGGCGACGCGCTCACCGCGTACCCGGTCGCGACCGGCGGCAACGAGCTGGCCATCCGCCCGGACGTCTTCCACCACCAGTTCGGCGCCGACGTCCCGGCCGGGCAGGCCGTGAGCGAACCGGAGGCCGTGACCGCCTCCATCCTCGAGGCCGTCGCCGCGGCCTAGCCGGCCACGTAGTCGGCCAGGTGCTTGCCGGTCAGGGTGGAGCGGTCGGCGATCAGGTCGCGGGGAGTGCCCTCGAAGACGATTTTGCCGCCGTCGTGGCCGGCGCCGGGGCCCAGGTCGATGATCCAGTCGGCGTGGGCCATCACGGCCTGGTGGTGTTCGATGACGATCACCGACTTGCCGGTGTCGACCAGGCGGTCGAGCAGGCCCAGCAGGTGGTCGACGTCGGCCAGGTGCAGGCCGGTGGTCGGCTCGTCCAGAACATAAAGGCCGCCCTTGTCGCCCATGTGGGTGGCCAGCTTGAGGCGCTGCCGCTCCCCGCCCGAGAGGGTGGTGAGCGGCTGGCCCAGGCTTACGTAGCCGAGGCCGACCTCGGACAGGTGGGTGAGGATCTTGTGGGCAGCGGGGGTCTTGGCGTCGCCGTCGGCGAAGAAGTCGACCGCCTCGGCCACCGGCATGGCCAGGACCTCGCTGATGTCGCGGCCGCCGAACTTGTATTCGAGCACCGCGTCGTCGAAGCGCCGGCCCTCGCAGACCTCGCAGGTGGTGGCGATGCCGGCCATCATGCCCAGGTCGGTGTAGGTGACGCCGGCGCCGTTGCAGTTCGGGCAGGCGCCCTCGGAGTTCGCGCTGAACAGGGCCGGCTTGACGCCGTTGGCCTTGGCGAAGGCCTTGCGGATCGGTTCCAGCAAGCCGGTGTACGTGGCGGGGCTGCTCCGCCGCGATCCACGGATCGGCGTCTGGTCGACCGACACCACGTCCTGATTCTTGGCCAGCGAACCGTGGATCAGCGAGCTCTTGCCGGAGCCGGCCACCCCGGTCACCACCACCAGCACGCCGAGCGGGATGTCCACGCTGACGTCCTGCAGGTTGTGCCGGTTCGCGTTCTTGATCGCGAGAGTCCCGGACGCCTTGCGGACGTCGGGCTTCAGCTTGGCCCGGTCGTCGAGGTGGCGGCCGGTGAGGGTGCCGCTGGCCCGCAGCCCCTCCAGGGTGCCCTCGTACATCACCTGGCCGCCGTCGGTGCCGGCTCGCGGGCCGAGGTCGACGACGTGGTCGGCGATCGCGATCATCTCCGGCTTGTGCTCGACCACCAGGACCGTGTTGCCCTTGTCCCGCAGCTGCTTGAGCAGGTCGTTCATCCGCTGGATGTCGTGCGGGTGCAGGCCGATGGACGGCTCGTCGAAGACGTAGGTGACGTCGGTGAGCGCCGAGCCGAGGTGCCGGATCATCTTGGTGCGCTGCGCCTCGCCGCCGGAGAGCGTGCCGGACGGGCGCTCCAGCGACAGGTAGCCGAGGCCGATGTCCACGAACGAGTCGAGGGTGTGCCGCAGCGACGCGAGCAGCGGTGCCACCGACGGCTCGTTCAGGCCGCTCACCCACTCGGCCAGGTCGCTGATCTGCATCGAGCAGCAGTCCGCGATGCTGACGCCGCTGATCTTCGAGGAGCGGGCCGCCTCGGACAGTCGGGTGCCGGCGCACTCGGGGCAGGTGGTGAACGTGACGACCCGCTCGACGAACGCGCGGATGTGCGGCTGGAGCGCGTCGATGTCCTTGGACAGCATCGACTTCTGGATATTCGGCACCAGACCGACGTACGTCAGGTTGATGCCCTCGATTTTGATCTTGGTTGGTTCTTTGTAGAGCAGGTCGTTCAGTTCGCGCTTGGTGTATTTCGCGATCGGCTTGTCCGGGTCGAAGAAGCCGCAGCCGCGGAAGATGCGGCCGAACCAGCCCTCCATGCTGTAACCGGGGATGGCGATCGCGCCCTCGTTGAGCGACTTGCTCGCGTCGTAGAGCTCGGTCAGGTCGAAGTCGGTGACCGCGCCGCGGCCCTCGCAGCGCGGGCAGGCGCCGCCGACGATGCTGAAGGCCCGCCGCTCCTTGACCTGCTGCCCGCCCTTGTTGAGGGTGACGGCGCCGGCCCCGGAGACCGAGGCGACGTTGAAGGAGAAGGCCTGCGGCGAGCCCACGTACGGCTTCCCGAGCCGGCTGAACAGGATGCGCAGCATCGCGTTGGCGTCGGTGGCGGTGCCCACGGTCGAGCGCGGGTCGGAGCCCATCCGCTGCTGGTCCACGATGATCGCGGTGGTCAGGCCTTCCAGGACGTCCACGTCCGGCCGGGCCAGCGACGGCATGAACCCCTGCAGGAACGCGCTGTACGTCTCGTTGATCATCCGCTGTGACTCGGCGGCGATGGTGTCGAACACCAGCGAGCTCTTGCCCGACCCGGACACCCCGGTGAAGACGCTCAGCCGGCGTTTCGGGATCTCGATGCTGATGTCTTTCAGGTTGTTCTCACGCGCACCGTGCACGCGGATCAGGTCGTGTGAATCGGCCTCGTGCACAGTCTCTCCTAGGTAATCGCGTCAGCGGCACGCCGGGCCTGAAAGCGGCCCGGCGTCACCCTTGACCAGGTTACGGCTTCACTTGTCCTGGACCAGCCCGAGAACGTTACCGTCGGTGTCGGTGAACGACGCCACGAGCCGGCCGCCGCCGACGTCGTGCGGCTGCTCCTTGACGGCGCCGCCGGCCGCGGTGACCTCGGCCAGCTTGGCCTCGATGTCGTCGACGTGCCAGTACGCGGTGGGGCCGGTCAGTCCCTGCGGGCCACCGCCCGGTACCAGGCCGATGTGCTGGCCGGCGACGTCGAAGCCGACGTACCACTCGCTGTCGGCGGACGGCTCGGTCTCCAGCAGCGCGGCGTAGACGGCTTTGGCTTTGCCCAGGTCAGCGACGGGGTGCAGGACCGTCTTGATGCCGTGGTTCATGGGTTTTCCTCATCTCTTTCGTCCTGCCCGAAACGCTAACCGGGTCGTCCGGCCGGGACTTCTCGTTTCCTGACCGGTTACCCGGTTGCATGCCGGCACCAGAAGAGATTTGTATCTCCTGTGCAACTCCCATGAACGTGCCACGTCGCCGGTAACCCGTCCGGCAGCTCTCGCCGGTTGGCCCAACCTTTCCTGGCGAAGATCAGGAAGGGGAGACGTCACATGGATGTGCCGCAACTGTCGGTAGTTGTGCCCGTGTTCAACGAGGAGGACGTGCTGCCGCTGTTCGCCGAGCGGCTCCGGCCCGTACTCGATGGTCTCGGGGTTTCCTACGAAGTGCTTACCGTCGATGACGGCAGCACCGATGCCACGGCGGCGGTGCTGGAGGTGATGCGCCGGCGGTGGCCGCAGCTGCGGGTCGTCCGGCTGCAGCGCAACAGCGGCCACCAGAACGCGCTGACGGCCGGTCTGCACCGCGCCCGCGGCGAGTACGTGGTCAGCATCGACGTCGACCTGCAGGACCCGCCCGAGGCGATCGCCGAGATGCTCCGGGTGGCCGAGACCGGTGGGCTCGACGTCGTCTACGGCATCCGCAGCGACCGCAGCACCGACAGCCCGTTCAAGCGCTGGTCGGCCGGGCTCTATTACCGCCTGGTCCGGCGGGTGGTCGGCCGCCGGGTGCCGGCTGACGCCGGCGATTTCCGACTCCTCAGCCGTACGGCGGTGGAGGCGCTCGCCGGTCTGCCGGAGCACCGCCCGGTCTACCGCCTGCTGGTGCCGTGGCTGGGCCTGCCCAGCGGCGAGGTGACCTATGCCCGGGAACGGCGCGCCGCCGGGCACTCGAAGTACCCGCTCGGCAAGATGATCCGGCTGGCCGTGGACAGCCTCACCAGCTTCACGGCCGCGCCGCTGCGGATCGCCACCTGGCTGGGCTGCACCGGCCTCGCGCTGGCCGGGCTGCTCGCGCTGACCGGGCCGTCGATCCTGGTGGCGGTGGTGTTCCTGGGCGCGCTGCAACTGCTGTGCCTGGGGTTGCTCGGTGAGTACGTGGCCCGCATCTTCACCGCGATGCAGGGTCGTCCGGCCTACGTGGTCGTTTCCGATACGGCCACCGAAGGAGCACGCGTTGCAGTCCCTACTCGCTGAACCGGTCCTCGCCGAGCCGGCGCTGGTCACCACCCCGGTCCGGCGACCCTGGCGGACGGCGTTCCTGGCCGCCCTGGCGGTCTGGGCCTCGGTCACCGTCACCCACGTCGCGGTGATGGCGGTGGCCTGGCTGCCGCGCGGCCGCCCGTTCCCCGACCTGCTGCTGAGCCTGAACGGCTGGGACGCCGGCCACTACGTCCGGATCGCCGAGAGCGGTTACCACCTCGGCCCCGGCTTCCCGGCGTTCTTCCCGCTCTACCCGCTGCTGATCCGGCTGACCGGCGGAACCCCGCTCAGCGCCCTGTTCGTGGCCAACGTCGCCGCGTTCGGCGCCCTCGCGGTGCTGCACCGGCTGGCCGACCACGAGTTCGGCCCCCGGGTGGCCCAGCGCGCGACCTGGTACCTGGCTGCCTTCCCGACCGGGTTCTTCCTGTTCATCGGCTACAACGAGTCGCTGTTCATCCTGCTCGCGGTCGGCGCGCTGTACGCCGGGCGCCGCGGTCACTGGTGGCTGGCCGGTTCGCTGGGCGCGCTGTCGTCGGCCACCCGGCTGTTCGGCCTGCTGCTGATGGTGCCCCTCGCGATTGAATACCTGCGCCAGCGGCGCCGGCTCGGCCCGGACGTGCTGTCCCTGGCCCTGGTGCCGCTGGGCGTGGTCGCCTACAGCGTCTACTGCGCGATCGAGCTCGGAAACCCGCTCGCGTTCAGCGTCGCCCAGGACCAGTGGGGCCGCCGCTACACGTTCCCCGGCGAGGCCTGGCTGATCGCGCTGCGCCAGATGGGCGGGCACCACCTGCTGGACAAGGCCTCGCTGGCCGCGCTGCTGGACACCGGCACCGTCCTGCTCGCGGTGATCCTGCTGGTCCTGTGCGTGGTCGGCCCGTACAAGTTCCGGCGCGACCAGCTCTACCTGGTGGTGCAGGGCGCGCTCACCCTGATCCTGCTGATGTCGACCGAGGTGGGCGGCCGCTCGATGCAGTCGGCCGCCCGCTACGCGATGGAGGCGGTGGCGATCTTCCTGGTGCTGGCCCGGATCGGCGCCAACCAGATCGTCGACCGGACGGTGCTGGTGATCGGCATCGCCCTGCACGCGGTCTTCCTGGTGATCTTCATGGCCGGGACGTTCCTGGTCGGGTGACCGGGCCTGGTCGGGTGACCGCGGCCGGGAACGACACCTGGACCCGGAGGCCGTCGTGACCGGTCGAGGTGGCGGCGATGATGCCGTCGTGGGCCCGGACGATCGAGCGCGCGATGGCCAGGCCGAGGCCGGCGCCGCCGCTGTGGTCGATCCGGGCGGCGGCCCGCCGGCGGAACGGCTCGAACAGGGCGGAGACTTCGTCCGGGGGCACGTCGTCGCCGGTGTTGGTGACGATCAGGGCCGGGTCGTCGCCGACCTCGACCTCGACGGTGCCGTCGGCCCGGTTGTACTTGAGGGCGTTCTGCACGAGGTTGGTGACCAGGCGTTCGAGCAGCACCTGCTCGCCGTGCACGGTCCGGGGCCGCAGCTCGGTGGTGATCGTGATGCCGGCCTCGGTGGCGGCGGTCCGGTGCTTGTCGACCACCGCGGCCACGATCTCGTCGAGCCGCAGCTGCGACCGGGCGAGCAGCCCCCGGTCGCTCTCGCTGAGCACCAGCAGGCCCTCGATCAGCCGCTCGTTGCGCTCGTTGGTCTCCAGCAGCTGCGCGGTGAGCAGGGTGAGCTGGTCCTCGCTGAGGGTGCGGGCCATGCTCACCTCGATCAGCGTGCGCTGCACGGCCAGGGGAGTGCGCAGCTCGTGCGACGCGTCGGCGGCGAACCGGCGCTGCGCCTCGTAGCCCACCGCGATCCGGTCCATCATCTCGTCGATCGCCCGGCCCAGCACGGCCAGCTCGCCGTTGCCCGGGCCCGGGCGCAGCCGGTGGCCGAGGTTCTGCGGGCCGACGTCGGCGATCGCCGGGGCGAGGTCGCGGACCGGCCGCAGGCACCAGCGCACCGCGAAATAGGAGGCCGCCAGGAAGGCCGCGAACACCGCGAGCACGCTGAACAGCGCCACCCCGTTGGGCCGCTGCCGCAGCTGCGCGCAGACCTCACCGTTCACGCACCACGACCGCCCCGCGTCCACCAGCAGGTCGGCGACCGGTGCGATGTACTGCGCGGTGAGCAGCAGGACCGCGCAGACCAGCAGGATGCGCCGGGCCGGGGACCTCATGCGCCGAGCCGGTAACCGGTGCGCGGCACGGTGTGCAGGACCGGTGGGTCGCCCAGCTTCCGGCGCAGGGTCATCACGGTCATCCGTACGGTGTTGGTGAACGGGTCGGTGTTCTCGTCCCAGGCCTGTTCGAGCAGCTCCTCGGCGCTGACCACCCGGCCGCCGGCCCGCAGCATGACGTGCAGCACGGCGAACTCCTTGGGCGAGAGGGTCAGCACGCCGCCGTCCCGGGTGGCGGTGTGCCGGGTGACGTCCAGGACGATCCCGTCCTGCTCCAGCACCGGCGGCAGCGCCGGGGCGGTGCGCCGGGACAGCGCCTGCAGCCGGGCCACCAGCTCGGCGAACGCGAACGGCTTGGTCAGGTAGTCGTCGGCGCCGAGCCCCAGCCCCTCGACCCGGTCCCGGATGCCGGCCGCGGCGGTCAGCAGCAGCACCCGGGTGGTCAGCCCGGCGGCGGCCATCCAGCGCAGCACCTCGTCGCCGGTGCGGCCGGGCATGTCCCGGTCCAGCACCGCCACGTCGTAACGGTTCACGCCGAGCCGCTCCAGGGCGGCGTCGCCGTCGTAGACGACGTCGACGGCCATGGACAACCGGCGCAGCCCCTCGGCGACCGTGTCGGCCATCAGTTTCTCGTCCTCAGCCACCAGTACACGCACGCCGCCACCCTGGCACAGCCCGGATAAAGAAGTCATAAGGACGCCCATGACGGTCGCCAGACGCCCTGATCAGCACCGTGGTCCAGGTGTCGAAGACTCTGCCCAAGCTCCTGGCCGTCCTGGTGGCGACCGTGGCCGCCGTGGCCTGCGCCGCGTCGCCCGCGTCGGCGATCGCGAACGGCCAGAACGCGCGCGACGGGGCCTATCCGTTCGCCACCCTGCTGACCATGACCGGCCTGCCCGCCGACGACGGCGGCACCCGGGACAGCTCCTGCTCGGGCGCGCTCATCGCACCCCGCTGGGTGATCACCGCCGGCCATTGCTTCCGGGACGCCGCCGGCAAACGGGTAAGCCGTCCGGTTGCCCACCGTACGACCGCGACCATCGGCCGTACGAAGGTGAACGGTTCGGGCGGCCGGGTGGTCGACGTGGTCGCGGTCCGGCAGTCGGACACCACCGACGTGGCCCTGGCCGAGCTGGCCGAGCCGGTCACCGGCATCACGCCGCTGCGGATCGCCACCGAGGCGCCCACCCCCGGCGAGCTGGTGCGGCTGGCCGGCTTCGGCCTGCTGACCGACAGCGAACAGAGCCCCACCACCCGGTTGCAGACCGGCCAGTTCACCGTCGGCAACGTCGGTTCCGCACTGATCGAGACGTCCGGCCGCTCCCCGCACCGGGACACCAGCCCGTGCCGGCACGACTCCGGCGGCCCGTACTTCCGCGAGCCCAAGGGCCAGGGCCCGGTGCTGGTCGCGGTGGTCAGCTCCGGACCGAGCTGCCCGCACCGCGGCGGCGACGACAGCGCCCGAATCGACAACATCAGCGCCTGGATCACCGCCGTGACCAGCGCCGACCCAAGCCAAGACAGCTGGGAACGGCTGGTCCCGGCCGTCGTCCTGCTGCTCGCGTTGCTCGTCGCCGCGGTGCTGGTCGCGGTGCTGGTCGGGAGGCGGCGCCGACGGCCGCCGCTGGTCGCGGCCACCCCGGTTCGCCAGCGCGAATACGCCCGGCAACGCCATTAACTAGAGCCAGGCGGTCCACCTACGCTCCTTTTTGAGTACGCCGTCCGACCAGTCCCGTGACATCAGTTTCGGCTGGGCGAGACTCACCCTCCGCGCGCCCGCATCCGGGCGGGCCCGACCTCAGATCCGGCCGGCGCCGGCGCCGGCCGACACCAGCGATGGAACGGACGCCGCCGGGTCCAGGGTGTAGCCGTAGTAGGTGCTCGGCTCGGTGACCGTGCCGCCCGCCTCGCACGCTCCCGAGGCCGTGAAGATGTTGTTGCGCTGGACCAGGCGGCCCGGGGCGCTGTCGGCGTAACCGCTGGTGGAGAAGCACGGGTAGGGGACACCGGCGAAGTAGTTGCCCTCGAGCAGGATGCCGCCGTTCATGGTGGAGGCCACCCCGTACAGCGCGTTGTTGGTGAAGTAGTTGTTGTAGACGTGCACCGGGTCGCCGAAGCGCACCCGGGGATGCCGCTGCCGGGAGCCGTCGAACCAGTTGTGGTGGATGCTCACCCGCAGGTGGCCGACGTCGGTGGAGGCGGCGCCGTCGGAGTGGCCAATCAGCATGCTCTTGTCGGTGCCGGCGAAGTGGTTCCAGGAGACGGTGATGTAGTCGGCGCCGCGCACGATGTCGACCGAGCCGTCCACCGGGCGGACGAACGTGTTGTGGTCGATCCAGATGTGGTGCGACTGCTGGCCGACGTTGACCGCGTCGTCCTCGGCGTCGGTGAAGGTCAGGTTGCGCACGATGACGTTCGACGACTTGTAGAAGTCGAACCCGCCGCCGGTGATGGTCGCGGTCGAGCCGAGCCCGGTGATCGTCTTGTTCGGCCGTACGCCCTGCTTGCTGGTGATCGCGATGGTCCCGCTCACCTGGATGTTCAGCGGGCCGACGGTGTCGATCGCGGTGAGCAGCTCGTCGGTGGTGTCGACGGTGACGGTCGCGCCGCCGACCCCGCCGGTGGTGCCGGTGGCGAAACCGTCGGCGACGGCCGCGGCCAGCGGTGCGGGCGCGGCGGCCAGCGTGGCCGTCATGATCAGCGTGAGTGCGGCGTGCATCAGATCCTCCCGACTCCGGCGCCCGCGGTGACGACGGACTTCACCGTGTTCGGGTCGTCCAGGGTGTACGAGTAGTAGGTCGACGGCTCCTGCACGGTGCCGCTGCAGACGGGTGCTCCCGATTCGCCGACGAAGACGTTGTTGCGGGCCACGCAGCGGCCGGCCGGTCCGGCGTACGTGTTGGTGATCGGCTCTTCCACGTCTTCGAAGTAATTGCCCTCGACCACGCAACCGGCGGTGTTCTGGCAGGCCACCCCGGTGTCGGTGTTGTAGAAGTAATAGTTGTTGTAGACGTGTACCGGCTCGCCGAAACGCACCCGCGGGTTGCGCTGCGGCGTCGCGTCGAACCAGTTGTGGTGATAGGTCACCTTGAGCCGGCCGGTGTCCTGCGCGCCGTTGTTGTCGTCGTGGCCGAGCAGCATGTTCTTGGTGTGCTGGTGGGTGTGGTTCCAGGAGACCGTCACCAGCGACGAGCCGCGCTTGATGTCGATCAGCCCGTCGTAACCCTGGGCCAGGTCGTTGTGGTCGAGCCAGACGTGATGCGAGAACATCTGCACGTTTATCGAGTCGTCGCCGGCGTTGCGGAACGACAGGTTCTGCACGATCACGTTGTGCACAACGCCGGCCGGTGGAGTGGTCACCTCGGAGACCGGCAGCCCGATGTTGAAGCCGCCGCCGGTGATCCCGGCCGTCGCGCCCACCCCGAGGATCGACTTGTCGCTCGTCACGTCGTACATGCCGGCCGGCAGCACGATCGTGCCGCTGACGCAGACGGTGAGCGGACCGCTTGTCGCGATCGCGGCGAGCAGCTCGGCCGCGGTGTCGACGGCCACGGTCGGCCCGCCCGCGCCGCCGGTGGTGCCGGCGGCGAAGCCGGCCGGCGTGCCGGCCACCCGGCATTCGCCGGGCGGGGGCGGCGAGGTGGTCGGGGTGGGTTGCGGTTCGGGCGCGGCGGTGTCGACCAGGACGTCGTCGAAGGAGACGCTGGCGTACGAGGCGAGCAGACCGATCCGGCCGCTGGCGAAGGCGGAGTCCACCGCCTGTACGACCGGTACGCCGTCGACCGAGCCGGTAAGGGCCGAGCCCCGCACAGTCAGGGCGAGCGTGCTGCCGCCGGCCACGGCTGTCGCCAGCACGGTGGCCGCCCCGCCGGACACCCGCTGCAGCTGAATCGCACCGCCGCCGGTGATGACCAGGGCGTAGTACTCGCCGGACGAGCGGACCCGGGCGGCGATGCCGACGGTGCGGTTGCTCGCACCGAAGGCGATCGGCCGCACCCGGGCCGAGACCGTGTAGTCGGTCCACGAGGTGACGCCGGCCAGGGACCGCGCGTTGGCGCTGGTGCTGGACTGCCGGTAGGCGGGGGAGCCGTCGGTGACCACCGACCAGGAGCCGCCGTTCGTGCTCCAGCCGGTCGCGTTGCCGTCGTCGAAATTGTCGCCGAACAGCGTGTCGGCATAGGCGGGAACGGTCGCGACCGCGCTCAATAAAACGACGGCCGCAATGATGATCCAGCGATTTTTGGCCATGGCTATTCCTTCGAAACAGGCGCGCCTTTCCGAGTGCCCCGAAGGTAGATATCTAAATAGATCGAAGTCAATAAATTCTATGTGCAGGAATGTTGCAGCTGCCGCACCACCTCGGTCGCGCAGCGGGCCAGCAGGGACGCGTCCGAACCGACCCCGACGAAGCGGAACCCCAATTCGGTGTAGGCAGCGGCCTGGGCCGCGTCGCCGGCCAGGATGCCGGCCGCGATCCCGGCGTCCTTCGCGGCCACGAGCACCTGATCGAGCGCCGCGCTGAATTCCGGGGCGTCGAACCGGCCGGGACAGCCCAGGTCGGTGGACAGGTCGCGGGGGCCGACGAAGAGCACGTCGACGCCGGGCACGGCGGCGATCTCGGCGGTCGCGGCGAGGGCGCTGCGGCTCTCGATCTGCACGATGCCGACCACGCCGTCGTTCGCGGTGTCCAGGCCCTCGGGGCGCAGGCCGAAGTCGTACACCCGGTTGTAGGTGGCGACGCCGCGGTCGCCCTCGGGTGGGTAGCGCAGGTGGCGCACGGCCGCCCGGACGTCCTCGACCGAGTCGAGGCGCGGGAACATCACGCCGGCCACGCCCGCGTCGAGCAGCCGCCCGGTGCGGATCCGCTCGGCCGACTCCACCCGGGCCAGCATCGGCACCCGCCGGGCCTCGGCGGCGAGCTGCTGGTGCAGCAGCGCGCGTTCGTCGCCGCCGCCGTGCTCGAGGTCGACCAGCAGCCAGTCGAACCCGGCCACCGCACAGGCCTCGGCAGCCAGCGCCGACCCGAGCCCGAGGAACGTGCCGAACAGCGTGTCTCCGGCCGCCAGCCGGTCCCGCAGCCCGCTCATCGGTTCAGCCCCGACAGGTGTTCCACGCCGCGCAGCAGCACACCGTGGTCGAGATGGCCGTTGCCCAGCTCGCGGACCGCCTCCATCAGCTGGGCGACCAGCTCGCCCACCGGTAGCGCGACCTTGGCGGTGCGGGCCGCGTCGAGCACGATCCCGAGGTCCTTGTGGTGCAGGTCGACCCGGAACCCCGGTTTGAACCGGCGGTCCAGCATCGCGGTGCCCTTGCGGGCCAGCACGGTGCTGCCGGCCAGCCCGCCGCCGAGCACCTCCAGCCCGCGGCCCGGGTCGACGCCGCTGGCCTCCAGCAGCACGATCGCTTCGGCGACCAGCTCGATGGTGCCGGCCACGACCAGCTGGTTGGCGGCCTTCACGATCTGCCCGGACCCGGCCGGCCCGACGTGCACGATCGTGCTTCCCAGCGCCTCGAACACCGGCCGGGCCCGCTCGAAGTCGGCGAGGGCCCCGCCCACCATGATCGACAGAGCCGCCTCGATCGCGCCCTGCTCGCCGCCGGACACCGGGGCGTCGAGAGCCGCGAGACCGGCGTCGCCGGCGGCCGCCGCGATCAGCCGGGCGGTCTGCGGCCGCACCGTGCTCATGTCGATGATCAGCGTGCCCGGATCGGCGTGCATGAGCACCCCGTCGGCGCCGAGCACGACCGAGGTCACGTCGGGGGAGTCGGGCAGCATCGTGATCACCGCATCCGTGCCCCGGGACGCCTCCGCGACCGACCCGGCGGCGCGCCCGCCCGCGGCGACCAGCCGGTCGGTCCCGCCCGGCCGCCGGGTGTGCCCGACCACGTCGAAGCCGGCTTTCACCAGGTTGTCCGCCATCGGCGCGCCCATGACCCCGAGACCGATGAAACCGATCGTCCACATATGTGTATGCCAATCTAGGAGCTGGATGGCTTACAAGGTAGGAAAATCCGAAGGGCCGGTCAAGTTCCATTTATGTACGCGGATGTTAGGCTCCCGGCCACCATAGAGGGGAGCTTCGATGCGCATCCTGGTCACCGGCGGAGCGGGCAAGGTAGCCACGTCACTGCGGTCCCGGCTGGTCGCCGACGGCCGGGTACTGCGGCTGTTCGACCTGGTCCGGCCACCCGAGCTCGACGACGCCGGCGCCGAGGAGTTCGTGCTCGGCTCGCTGGCCGACCCGGATGCGGTGGCCGCCGCCTGCGCGGGCGTCGACGCGATCGTCCACCTGGGCGGCCAGAGCAAGGAGGCCGACGCCGGCGAGGTGCTGCGCTCGAACGCGCTGGGCACCTATCACCTGCTGGAGACGGCCCGCCGTCAGGGAATCAACCGCCTGATGCTGGCCTCGTCGTCGCACGCGGCCGGCTTCCACCTGCGCGACGTGGCCACCTACCCCGACGGCCTGCCCGCCGGCCTGCCACCGCGGCCCGACACCCTCTACGGGTGGAGCAAGGCCGCGGTCGAGTCGCTGGCCAGCCTCTATGTGGACCGCTTCGGCCTGGACGTCATCTGCGTACGCATCGGTCTGTGGTTTCCGACCCCGCCGCAGAACCGCGGGCTGGCCACCTGGCTGTCCCCCGACGACGGCGCCCGCCTGGTGGAGGCCTGTCTGTCCGCCCCCAGCCCCGGCTTCCGCATCATCTGGGGCGTAAGCCGCAACACCCGCCGCTGGTGGTCCCTGGCCGAGGGCGAGGCAATCGGCTATTTCCCCAAGGACGACGCCGAGATCTACGCGGCCGAGCGCATCGCCGAGTTCGGCGAGCCCAACTTCGACGACGACCCCGAGCTGAATCGCGTAGGCGCCTGGTGGTGCGACTGGCCGCTGGCCCAGCGAATGGGCTAGCGGATGCCCTCGTGGCGTAGGCGGCGGGCCAGGGCGGCGGTGTGCCGGGTTACCGCGTCGGCCACCTCCTCGATGTGGCCGGGAGTGGCGTGGTCGGCCGGCATCGAGCAGGAGATCGCGTCGGTGGCCGGGATGCGGTAACCGACCGCGACCGCGACGCAGGCGACGCCCTCGGTGTTCTGCTCGCGTTCGAAGGCCCAGCCCCGCTTGCGCACCACGTCGAGTTCCTCGTGCAGCGCGGCCCGGCCGGCGATGGTGCGTGGCTGCAGCGCCTCCAGCTGCAGCGGCAGCAACTCGTCGACCTCGGCCTCGGTCAGCTCGGCCAGCAGCGCCTGGCCGAGCGCGGTCACGTGGGCCGGGAGCCGGCGGCCCACCCGGGACACCCGGCCGCCCGAGTCGCGGGCCTCGCGGCTGGCCAGGTAGAGCACGTGGGCGTCGTCGCGCCGGGCGTAGTGGATCGTGTAGCCGACCTCGCCGCGCAGGTCTTCCAGGGTCTCCTGGGCGAACCGCAGCGCCGGGTCCCGGTCCAGGTAGGCGGTGCCGGACAGCAGCGCGTGCGGCCCCACCCCGAACGCCGAGCCGGTCTCGTCCGCCTCCACCCACTTGAGCTCGCGCAGCGTGCGCACCAGGGCGTGCAGGCTCGACCGCGGGTAGCCCATGCGTTCCTGCAACTCGGACAGGGTCAGCCGGGTCGGCGACGCGGCCAGTGTCTCGAGGATCTTCACGGTGCGCTCGGCCGATTTCACCGGCGAGGCGTCATTGATCGTTGCTGATCCGTCAAGAGTTGCCGGGACGGGTTGCGTGCGAGCCCGAGGCATTGATACCCACCATTAAGAAGGATTGTTTCCAGAGTGTTGACGGTCATCATACCGGCCGCTAGCTTGTCTCTACTCGCGTGACACACACGAAACACGCGTCCACATATGTAGACAGGAGGCAGGCACGTGTCTCGTAGGGGAGTGCTCGCCATGGCGGTGACCGTCGTCGTCGCGGCCGGCTGCCTCGCGGCGTGCGGCGACGACAGCCCGCAGGCCGACGCCAAGACCGAACTGCAGATCTGGGTCCGCAAACCGCCCGGCTCCAACACCGAGAAGACCGATCAGCAGCTGGCCGCCGCGTTCACCGCCAAGACCGGCGTGCCCACGCACGTGACCGCGCTGTTCGACGACTTCGAGACCAAGCTGCAGCAGGCGGCCGCGCAGAAGAAACTGCCGGACATCGTCATCAACGACACCGACCGGCTCGGTGGCCTGGTCAAGCAGGGCCTGGTGCGCGAGGTCGACCGTACCGCCCTGGCCGGGCAGGGCGACCTCACCCCGGCGTCCTGGCAGGCCGCGACCGGCGCGGACGGCAAGATCTACGGCGTACCCTTCTCGGCTCAGTCCTTTGCCCTTTTCATCCGCAAGGACTGGCGCGCGAAGCTGGGCCTGCCGCTGCCGAAGTCCTGGGCCGACCTGGACGCCCTGGCCACCGCCTTCACCACGAAAGACCCGGACGGCAACGGCAAGCCCGACACGTACGGCTATGTCATCCCGGCCTCCACCAAGCGCGGCTACGCCTCCTGGTACTTCGCGAGCTTCCTGTGGTCGGCCGGCGGCGACTACCTCGCCGGCGACACCGGGAAGTTCACCCCGGCGATCAACAGCGCCTCGTCGCTGGCCGCCGCCAGTGAGTTCCGGAAGCAGTTCTGCGTCGACAAGAGCGTCGTGCCCGGCTCGGTGACCGCCGAGACCACCCAGGCCCACCCGCTGTTCGAGACCGGCAAGGGCGGCATCTACTTCACCGGCCCGTACAACATGGCGCGCTTCGACAAGAACCTGGGTAGGGACAAGTACGAGGTGATCGCCCTGCCCGCCGGGCCGGGCGGCAAGAGTGTGTCGCTCGCCGAGGGGGAGAACGTCTACCTGATGGCCGGATCGGCCAACCCCGACGGACAAAGCAAATTCGCCGAGTACGCCATGTCGGTCGACGGCCAGACCCTGGGCATGGCCGGTGACACCGACGGCAACGTGGTGCGCCTGCCGGTCAACGCGAAGGTCGACATGGCGTCGGTCCGCACGGACACCCGCTGGCAGCTGTTCGCCGACATCTACCAGAACGGCGCCCGCTACGTCCCGGTCGTCCCGGACTGGACCCCGTTCCGGCAGGCCTCGGCCGACACCCTCAACGCCCTGGTCGCCGACTGCGCCGCCGACCCGAAAGCGGCGCTCGACAAGCTCGCCCAGACCTTCGACGCCGAGCTGACCAAGCAGGGAGCGAAGGCGTGACCGCCACCCTGGCTGCGCCGCCGGCCCACCGAGAGGCGGCACCGGTGGCGCGCCGGGGTAGGCGGTTCAAGCACGCCGGCGCCTGGCTCTGGCTCGCCCCGGCACTGATCCTCTTCGCGGTGTTCAAGTTCGTGCCGATGGCCCGGGCGATCAGCATGAGCTTCAAGGAGGTACGCCCGTACCTCGGCGACCGCTGGGTCGGCCTGGACAACTACCGGGCCGTGCTCGGCGACGACGCGTTCCGGGCGGCGGCCGGCCACACCGTCGTGCTGGCGGTGGGCGAGACGGTCGGCTCGATCGTGGTCGGCCTCGCTCTGGCCCTGCTGCTCGAGGGCACCGCCCGGCACCTGTGGATCGTGCGCACCGCGGTCTTCCTGCCCACCGTCACCGCGATGGCCGTGGTGGCCGCGCTGTGGCGGATCATCTACTACCCGGCCCCGGACGGCGCGCTCAACTCGGTGCTCGGCTGGCTCGGCCTCGGACCCGGGCAATACCTGGACTCGCCGCACACCTCGCTGTGGTCGGTGATGGCGGTCGGCATCTGGCGCGGTGCCCCGTACGACATGATGATCTTCATTGCCGGCCTGGCCGGCGTCGACCGCACCCTCTACGAAGCCGCCGCGGCCGACGGCGCCGGACCACTGCGCCGGCTCTGGCATGTGGCCTTCCCGGCAATGCGCCCGGTCTTCGCCATCGTCGTCACCCTGGCCGCGATCCGCGGGCTGCGCGTCTTCACCGAGATCTTCCTGCTCACCAACGGCGGCCCGAACGGCTCCACCGAGGTGGTCATGACCCTGGTCTACAAACTCGGCCTGGAACGCAACGAACTCGGCGTCGCCGCGGCCGGCTCGATGCTGCTGCTGGCCGCCACCATCCTGCTCACCCTTCTGGTTCAGCTGCTGCGGCGGCGGTCATGAGACAACTCGACACCGCCCTGGGCCTGGGCGCGGTCCGTGGCCCGATCGGCCGGATCATCAAATTCGCGCTGTACGCCCTGGCCGTCTTCATCTTCGCCGGCCCGCTGATCGCCCTGCTGGTCAGCGCGTTCGGCCGGGTCACCGACCCGACCAAGCTCTCCCTGCTGCCGCACGACCTCACCCTGGACAACTTCCAGGCCGCGGTCGATCAAGGGGTTCTGCGGTACCTGGCCAACTCCCTGATCGTAGTCGGCGGGGGGCTGCTGCTTCAGATCGCGGTCAGCGTCTCCGCCGCGTACGCCCTGGCCCGTAAGCAGTTCCCCGGCGTACGCCTCGTCATGCTCTTGATTCTGTCCACCATGATGTTGCCCGAGGAGATCCTGGCGATCCCGCTGTCGCTGGTGCTCGCCGACGTGCCGATCATCCACATCAACCTGGTCGGGACGCTCGCCGGGATGATCGTTCCGGTCGGCGCGTGGGCGTTCGCGATCCTGGTGATGACCGAGTTCATGCGCGACGTGCCGATCGAACTCGAGGAGGCGGCCCGCCTCGACGGTGCCGGTGACCTGCGCATCTTCTGGTCGGTGATCCTGCCGGTCTGCCGCCCCGCGCTGGGCGTGCTGGGCATCTTCGGCTTCACGATGATCTGGGACCAGTACATCCTGCCGCTGCTGGTCGCCCAGGACGCGAGCCAGTTCACCCTCGCCCTCGCGCTGCGCAGCCTGCGCGCCGACGAACAGGTCGGCACCGGGGTGCTGATCGCCTCGGCGCTGCTCGCGCTGCTGCCCTCGGTCGTGGTGTTCCTGGCGCTGCAGCGCCAGTTCATGCGCGGCCTGACCTCCGGAGCGATCAAAGGATGACAATGCTTTCGGTACGCGGGGTAAAGGTCACACCGATCGCCTTTCCCGATCCGCCCCTGCTGAACTCGGCCGGCGTGCACGAGCCGTGGGCGTTACGTGCGGTGCTCCAGGTGTTCGCGGGCGACCTCGTCGGGTTGGGCGAGACCTATGGCGACATAGCGCATCTATCGCTTTTGGGAGCGGCAGCAGCGTCTCTCGATGGCCTGGATATTTACGACCTGTCAGGTTTGTCTCAGCGGATAGCCGCGGCCATCGGCACCGTCGACGCACCCGACCGGCACGGGCTCACCGGCGACTCGACCGCCGCCAAGACCCTGGCCCGAGTCGTGTCGGCGTTCGAGGTCGCGCTGCTCGACCTGCAGGGACAGGCCATCGGGCGGCCGGTCCACGACCTGCTCGGCGGGAAGGTGCGCGACCGGGTGCCGTTCTCCGCGTACCTCTTCTACAAGTGGGCCGGCCATCCCGGCGCGTCACCGGACGCCTGGGGGCCGGCGCTCGATCCCGCCGGGATCGTGGCCCAGGCCCGCTCGATGATCGACCGCTACGGCTTCGAGTCGATCAAGCTCAAGGGCGGCGTCTTCCCACCCGCCGAGGAGATCGACGCGATCCGGGCGCTGCGCGACGCCTTCCCGTCGCTGCCGCTGCGGCTCGACCCCAATGCCGCGTGGACCCCGGCGACCTCGATCAAGGTCGCGGCCGAGACGTCCGGACTCCTCGAATACCTGGAGGACCCGACCGGCGGGCTGGCCGGGATGGCCGAGGTGGCCGCGCTCGCCCCGATGCCGCTGGCGACCAACATGTGCGTGGTCGCTTTCGCCGACCTGCCCGAGGCGGTACGCCGTGGCTCGGTCCAGATCGTGCTGGCCGACCACCACTACTGGGGTGGGCTGCGCGCCTCGGCCGAACTCGCCGCGATCTGCCGCACCTGGGGACTCGGCGTCTCCATGCACTCCAATTCCCACCTCGGCATCAGCCTGGCCGCCATGACGCACCTCGCCGCGTCGACGCCTTTTCTCACGTACGCCGTGGACACGCACACGCCGTGGCAGTCCGGGGTGGACGTGGTCACCGCGCCGCTCGAGATCAGCGGGGGAGCGGCCACCGTGCCGGACACGCCCGGCCTGGGCGTGACCCTCGACCAGGACGCGCTCGCCCGGCTGCACGAGAACTGGCTGCACTGCGGTATCCGCGAACGCGACGACACCTCCTACCGGCAACGGTTCGAGCCCGACTACGTCAAACGGAGGCCGCGATGGTGAACGGGCACGCCTATCCGTGGGATGTGCTGGGCGATCCCGGCTTTCTCGCCCGGGCGCCGCAGCGGATCACGCTGGCGGCGGCCTATCACTCCACGCGAGCCGCCACCCCGATGCACCCGGCGCATCGCATCGTCGACGCCCGGTGGGCGGCGCTCTATCGCCCGGTGCGCCCGTCGGCCTGGAAAGGCCAGGATCTGCGGCCGATCGAGCCGTCCTGGGTCGCGTCCCCGGACGCCTTCGGCGAGGCCGCGACCCTGCTCAAACAGGCCGGCCACCAGGTGACGGCCTGGATCGTGCTTACACACAACACCCGCCTCGGCACGCGACGACCGGACGTCACGGTGGTCAATTGCTTCGGCGAGCCCTATCCGTACGCGTTGTGCCCCGCCCACGCCGAAGTGCGCGACCACGCCGCCACCCTCGCCGCGGAAGCCGTCCACGACCTGGACCTGGACGGCGTCTCGCTGGAGGGTTGCGGCCAGATGGGCGTCACCCATCTGGGCCACCACGAGAAGACCGACGGCGCCTGGACGCCGTCCACCGCCCGGCTGCTGTCCATCTGCTGCTGCACCGGGTGCCGGACGGCGTGGGCGGCCGACGGCCTCGATCCGGCCGAGGTGGTGGCCGCACTGCGAGCGGCCACGCGCGCGGCCGAGGTGCCGTCTGCTCCGGCAGCGGGCGGGCCGGCCGGCGAGGTGCTGGCGGCGCTGCTGGCGGTCCGGCATCGGCACACCGACCTGCTGCGCGCTCAAGTGCTCGCCGCTCTTCCCTCGGACCTGCCGGTCACGCTGCACGCGCACCCGGACCCGTGGGCGACCGGCCCCTCGCCGGGCCTGACCGCTTCCGCCGCCGCCGACGTGGATGCCCTGCTCGTGCCGTGCTGGCCGCTCGGCTCCGAGGACCTGGTCCGGCAGGCGGTCGCCCACGGCCGGCCGGTCGACGCCTACGTGACCCTGCTCCACCCGACGGATCCCGCCACGCTCGCGCCGCACGTCCAGGCTCTCCGGGCCGCCGGCGCCAGCCGCTTCAGCCTTTACCACCTGGGCCTGGCCCCCGCCTGGCGCCAGGACCTGTTCGCCGCGGTCGCCGCCGCGGTCGCATGAAGGAGCCCACCGTGTACCGAAGAGCAGCGGCACTGGCCGCAGCCGGCCTGGCCGTCCTCGCCATAGCCCCACCCGTCCACGCCCAAACCGTGAGTCCCACCAACGTTGGCCGCCCTAACGTTCGTCTCACTAACGTTGGGCTCACTAACGTTAGGGCGACTAACGTTGGGCTGCCTAACGTTGGGCACACTAACGTTAGGGCGACTAACGTTAGCGGCGCTAACGTTAGTGCCGCGGTCGCGGTTGACTCGGCGCATCCGGGTCGGCGGCTCAACGCTGACGCCGTGGGGCTGTCGTTCGAGATGCGGGAGCTTGGCATCGGGAACCTGGACCCGGCCAAGGGCAACATGACCCAGCTGATGCGCACGCTCGGCCCGAGCAACCTGCGGATCGGCGGCAACACTCTCGACCGCGACACCCTCTGGATTCCGGCCGGGCAGACCCCGCCCGACCCCAAGCCGGCCTGGGTCGAGGACATCGTCACCCCGGCCGACCTCAAGCGCCTCCGCGCGCTGCTCGACGCCACCGGCTGGAAGACCGAGGTAGGCGTCAACGTCGGCCGCTGGGACCCGGCCCGGGCCGCCGACCAGGTCCGCGCGATGGACCGCATCCTCGGCAAACGCCTGGTCGCGGTGGAATGCGGCAACGAACCGGACCAGTGGGCGGGCAAGGCCCTGCGCCCGGCCGGCTTCGACTACCCGCAGTACCACGCCGACTGGTCGGCCTGCGCCGACGTCGTCGGCCACGACCGGATCGCCGGCCCGGACACTGCCGGCACCTCCTCGTCCTGGGCGGCCTCGCTGGCCGCCGACGAGCACGACCGGATGGCGATGCTGACCGTCCACCAGTACGCGTCGGGCCCCGACATCACCATCGACCGGATGCTGGCGCCCGGCCAGATCGCCGCGCAGCTCAACTCGGTCGCCGGCAACCTGGCCGCGGCCACCGCGAACGGCCTGCCGATGCGGGTCGACGAGGCCAACTCGGCCTACAGCGGCGGCGTCGACGGTGTCAGCAACAAATACGCGTCCGCGCTCTGGGTGATCGATTACGGACTCTCGATGGCGCAGGCCGGGATGGCCGGCGTCAACATCCACGGCGGCCTCGGCGTCTGCAACGACCCGATCTGGAACGGCAAATTCCAGCGCTACACCCCGATCTGCGCGTCCAGCAAGGCCTACGAGCTCGCCCAGCACTACCGGGTCATGCCGATCTACTACGGCATCTGGATGGCCCGGCAGATGGGCCCGGGCCGATTCCTTCCGGTCACCCTCAATACCAACAACAACATCTCGGCGTACGCCGTGCGGGGCGACGACGGACGCACCCGCATCGCCCTGGTGCAGAAGGACGCCGCCCCGGTCGAGGTGACGCTCACCGTCGGTGGCCGCGATCGAGCCGCCTCGGTGCTGGCGATGACCGGCACCGCACTCGACCAGGAGACCACCGCCGTGCAGGGCGCGACGGTCGACGCGAGCGGCCACTTCCGGCCGGTGCCGTCAAAGGCCCGGGTCGCGGGCGGCACGCTGACGCTCACGGTGGCGGCCGGTAGCGCCGTGGTGGTGACGCTGTGAAACGACGTACGCTGCTGGCCTCGGGTTTTCTGCCTTTTGTGCCCTTGCCGAAGAGCCCGGAACTGGTGACCGTCGCGGCCGCCTCAGCGGCCCGCACCGACCGCCGGCCGGTGGCCGGCGGCGTGCACGACCCCCGGGCCGGCAAGACCTTCATCTCCTGGGGTGGTTTTCAGGAGGACAACTACGTTCAGGAGTACGACCACCGGCGGCGCACCTGGTCGGCGCCGGTGCGGGTAGCCGGCGGCGACAACGACTCGCACAACTACCCGACCCTGGTCCAGGCCGACGACGGTCACCTGCTGGTCTTCCGCGGCCTGCACAACCGCGAACTGTGGGTGGCCCGATCCCCGCGCCCGCACTCGATCGCCGGCGTCTGGACCGACACGATCATCCCGGAGGGACTCGGTGCGACCTATCCGATGCCGGTGAAGACCTCCGCCGGGCACCTTTTCGTGTTCATCCGGGAGACGGCCGGCGACTTCGACCCGGCGTTCCCCACCGACACCCGGCCGATGAAGTACGTGCGGTCGGTCGACAACGGCCGCACCTGGCAGAGTTCTACCGCCCTGACCGGCGACCGCTGGTGCATCGCGCCGCTCAACCGGCCGGACAACATGAACGAGATCTACCTCGGCCAGCTGCGCCACCTCACCAACCCGGAACGCATCGCTATGGTGTGGACGCTGGCCGGCGGCGGGCCGGAGGGCCACCTGCACGACCGCTACCACCGCAACGTCTACTACGCCGAGTTCGACCCGTCGACCCTGCGGTTCCGCTCGGCCGGCGGGCACGACCTGGGCACCGTCGTCGACGACGCCGGCCAGGAGCAGCACCTGAAGGTCGCCACCACCGAGCTGCAGGCGGTGAACCCGCGCTCACCCGACTACATCAGCCTGGTCGGCGCCACGCTCGGCGGCCGGGCCCCGTTCGTGGTCTGGATGCAGCTCGACGAGCAGGCCCGGGTGCACGGCCACGCCGCGGTGCACCGCCCCGGCCACGGCTGGCGCCACCAGGACCTGGGCACCGGCGCCCGGTTCCGCGACATGGAACCGGCCGACTCGCTCTCCTGGCGGGTCTACGCCACCCCGGATCCGGCGGCCACCGGCGTCGACACGTACCGCCTGGTCCCGGGCCGATCCTGGCGCCGCGAGTCGTCGCTGGCCACCCCGCAGCCGATCCAGCGGATCGAGGTCATCGCCGGGCACCGCCGCTCGCCGCGCCTGCTGCTGACCGGCGCCAGCAGCGCCCGCGAGGTCACCGTCGCCGACGGGGACGTGTACGTGACCGGTTGACCAAGGCCCGTTACCACGGGTGGGTAGGCTTTCGGGGTGGCTGAACTGGATGAAGAGACGATCGCGTTCGCCCATCGCATGTTCGATCTGGCCCGCTCCGGTGGCACCGAGGAGCTGATCGGCAACGTCATCGCGGGTCTGCCGGCCAATCTCACCAACGACTCCGGCGACACCCTGCTCATCCTCGCGGCCTATCACAACCACGTCGACACCGTGATCGCGCTGCTGGAGCAGGGGGCCGAACCGAACCGGGTCAACGACCGGGGGCAGTCCGCGCTGGTCGCCGCGGTGTTCCAGCAGAACCCCGAGACGGTCAAGGCACTGCTCGCCACCGGGGCCGATCCGGCCGGCGGCACGCCGTCGGCGCTGGCCACGGCTGATTTCTACGAGCTTCCGGAGATGGTCGCGCTGCTGCGCGGCGCCTGATTCCGCACGCTCCACCCGTAACTCTGTTCGGAGGACACCATTCGTACCGTCAACGCCATCGCCGCGCCCTCGGCCACCGAGCCGCTCGTGCGCACCACCGTCGAGCGGCGCGACGTCGGGCCGCGCGACGTTCTGATCGAGATCCGGTATGCCGGTATCTGCCACTCCGACATCCACACCGTGCGCGGCGAGTGGGGTCCGATCGCCTACCCGCAGACCGTCGGCCACGAGATCGTCGGCGCGGTCACCGAGGTCGGCGCCGAGGTCACCCGGCACGCGGTCGGCGACCGGGTCGGGGTCGGCTGCATGGTCAACTCCTGCCGGGACTGCGCCAACTGCCAGGCCGGACAGGAGCAGTACTGCCTGGCCGGCAACACCGGCACCTACACCGCGGTCGACCGGGACGGCACGATCACCCAGGGCGGTTACTCGACGCACATCGTGGTGGACCAGGACTTCGTGCTGCGGGTGCCGGAGTCGATCCCGTACGAGCAGGCGGCCCCGCTTCTCTGTGCCGGCATCACGACGTACTCTCCGCTGTCGCATTGGAAAGCCGGACCCGGCACCAACGTCGCGGTGGTCGGCCTGGGTGGCCTCGGCCATATGGCCGTCAAGATCGCCGCCGCGATGGGCGCCGAGGTGACCGTGCTGTCGCAGACCCTCGGCAAGAAGGAGGACGGGCTGGCCTTCGGCGCGAAGCACTACTACGCCACCGGTGACCCGGCCACGTTCGAGAAGCTGGCCAACACGTTCGACCTGATCATCAACACGGTCAGCGCGCCGGTCGACATGGGCGCCTACCTGTCGCTGCTGCGCCTGGACGGCACCCTGGTCGCGGTGGGTGCCCCGCCGGAAGCGCTGCCGGTGCAGGTGTTCTCGCTGTTCGGCAACCGGCGCTCGTTCGCCGGATCGAGCATCGGCGGCATCGCCGAGACCCAGGAGATGCTGGACTTCTGCGCCGAGCACGGCATCGCGTCCGAGGTCGAGGTCATCGACGGCGACGCGGTCAACGAGGCGTACGAGCGGGTGCTCAAGTCCGATGTCCGCTTCCGGTTCGTGATCGATATCGACTCGATCCGCTGAGCTGAACGCTCCGCTCGGGGAAGATGGGCAGCATGAAGGCAGCCCGTTTCAGCCGGTTCGGTGGTCCGGAGGTCCTCGAGATCGTGGACCTTCCGGACCCGCATCCCGGGCCGCGGCAGATCCGGATCGCGGTGCACGCGGCCGGGGTCAGCCTGAGCGACTGGAAGAAGCGCAAGGGTCTGATGGATCAGGACCTCCCGCAGACCCTGGGCTACGAGGCGGCCGGGATCGTCGACGAGATCGGTGACGGCGTCTCCGGTGTCGCGCTCGGCGACCGGGTGTTCGGCGTCAACGGTGACGGGGCCGCCCAGGCCGAGCGGGCGGTCCTGTCGGCCTGGGCGCCGATCCCGGCGTCGCTCGACTTCGCGCAGGTCGCCGCGTTGCCGGCGGCCATCGAGACGGCCGCGCGGGCGCTCGACCAGCTCGGCGTCACCGGTGGCGGCACGCTGCTGATCAACGGCGCGTCCGGGAGCGTCGGCAGCGCTGCCGTGCAGTTCGCGGTGGCCCGGGGCGCCCGGGTGATCGGTACCGCCAGCCCGGCCAACCACGACTACCTGCGCTCGCTCGGCGCCGAGCCGGTCGGTTACGGCGACGGTTTGGCCGGGCCGGTGCTTCGGCTCGCGCCCGGCGGCGTCGACCGGGCGCTCGACGTGGCCGGCAGTGACGTGCTGCCGGAACTCATCGAGCTGGCCGGCGGGGCCGAGCACGTCCTGACGGTGGCCGATTTCGCCGGCGCGCGGAAGTACGACGTGCGGTTCAGCCGGGGGGACTCCGGTCGTGCGCTCTACATTCTCGGCGAGATCGGCGGGCTGATCGAGTCCGGCCGTTTCGCGCTCCCGCCGGTGCGGACGTTCCCGCTGGCCGAGATCGCCGAGGCGCACCGGGTCAGCGAGTCGGGCCGGGCTCGGGGCAAGATCGTATTGTTGCCTATTTAGCGGCATATGCCCGAAATGATAGACTCAGCCGCGAGGCGTCAATGGTGACGCCGGACGGAGAAGAACCATGCGCCGCATCGCCATTTTGGCCACGTTGTGCTCGATTGCAGCACTCGCACCGGCCGCACCGGTGGCCGCCGCACCGGGTTTGGCTCCCGCTGCTTCGATCGTGCTGGACCGCTCGGGCGGCTTCGCCGGGCGCCAGGAGACGTTCTCGGTCGACCGCACCACCGCAGGCGGCGACCGGGCGCTGCGGTTGGTCGCCACCCCCGAGTTCCGCTGGCTGCGCAGTTCGTACCAGCCGGCGAACCCCTGCTGCGACCGCTACTTCTACCGGGTCGCCGTCACCTACCGGGACGGCCGCCGCCAGACCGTCTCGACCGTCCAGGGCGCGTCCGCCCCACGCATCCTCTGGGACGTCATCGCCGAGGTGGAGCGGGTCGGCGCACGCCCGGCGTATCCGGTAGCGGTCAGCGGAGCCGCTCCGCCGGTCCGGTGATCATTCTCGACCTGTCCTCTCCATAGCTGCGAGAATGCGCGGATGGACGACCAGAAGCAGCACGCCGAGGACGATCCGAACACGACTACGCCGATGAGCCGCCGAGCACTCTTCGGCCGCACCGCCCTGCTGGCCGCGGGCGGGGCCGCAGTCCTCTTCGGCCTGACCGCCTGCCCGGGCGGCGACGGTGATGACGACGACGAGGATGACGAGGACGACGACTAGGCAGTGACCCGGTCGTTGTGGGCCCGGCCCTGTTGGGTCGGGCCTTTTCGGCCTCTTGGGTCGGGCCCGCCCGGCGCGGGCGCGCGGAGGGTGAGTGCCGCCCAGCGAAACCGGGGGCCAGGGGACTGGTCCGACGGCGTACTTGAAAAAGAGCGTGACGAGCGCTGGTGATTTCGCCGATGCGTGGTGGGTTTTGTTGCACTGAGGATGCAGAGACCCCGAACGCCTCTGGAGGTTTCATGCGTCGTCTCGTCGTCCTCATCACCGCCGTGCTGGCCGCGCTCGCGCTCAGCCCGGCCCTTCCCGCGGCCGCCGCCCCCGGCACGCCGGTGATCTTCGTGCACGGTTACACCGGCAGCGCCTCGAACTGGACCACCGCGATCTCGGTGTTCCGTTCCGGCGGTTATGCGAGCAGCGAGCTGTTCGCCTACGAGTACAACTCGTACGGCAACAACATCACCAACGCGCAGGGCCTGGCCAGTTACGTCAGCCAGGTGCGGTCGCGGACCGGCGCGGCCCAGGTCGACATCGTCAACCACTCGATGGGCGGCCTGGTCAGCCTCTGGTATCTGAAGCAGCTGGGCGGCGCGCAGTACGTGCGGCACCTGGCCTCGATCGCCGGCGCCAACCACGGCACCACCTACGCGAGTGCCTGCCTGATCTACGTGACCTGCCAGCAGATGTATCCCGGCTCGTCGTTCATCAACACGCTGAGCGCCGGCGACGAAACCCCGGGCAGCACCAAGTACGGAACGTGGTACTCCCCGTGCGACGGCATCATCATCCCCTACACCAGCACGGTGCTGAGCGGCGCCACCAACAACTACGTGGCGTGCCAGACCCACATCGGCTACCTGACCGACACGGTCACGCTCACCCAGATCCGCTCCTTCCTGGCGACCTGATCTGGCCCGGAGACGGCCGCGCCCCAACCGGGGCGCGGCCGTCGCGCGTGGTTCAGCCGTCGAAGCCGGTGCTGCCGTCCAGCTGTTCGCGCAGGATGTCGGCGTGGCCCGCGTGGCGGGCGGTCTCCTCGATCATGTGGACGTAGATCCAGCGCAGCGAGACCTGCCCGAGCCGGGGCTGTGGCGCCGTCGCGTCCAGCGTGAATCGGCTCGCCACCGCGCGGGACTCGGCGCAGGCGCGTCGGTAGTCGGCGATCAGGTCGTCGACGGTGTCGGCGGGGTCGATGGCCCAGCCGTCGTCGCGGACCCGTACGCGAGCCGTCGGGCGCTGGTCAAGAACGCCCTGGAACCATTCCCGTTCGACCGAGGTCAGGTGTTTCACCAGCCCGGCGAGGGTGGTCGAGGAGGGGACCAGGCGACGCTGGGCGTCCTGGATGGACAGGCCGTCGACCTTACGGACCACGATGTCGCGGTAGAGGTCGAGGAAGGCCTCGAGCACGTCGCGTTCACCGCCGGCGCTCACCAACTCGTCACGGGTCAGCGGCGGCGGTTTCACGACGCCCAGTCTAGGGCGAGGGTGAAGTCCGGGTGGGTGGACGGCTTGCCGAAGTAGTAGCCCTGCAGGAACCGGTAGCCGAGTTGCTGCAACGCCTCGGCCTGCTCGGCGGTCTCCACTCCCTCGGCGACGGCGGTGAGGCCGAGGCCCTCGCTGATCTGGATCAGGGAGCGGGCGATCACCGTGTGCCGGCCGGTCTCGGTGATGTTGTCGACGAAGGATTTGTCGACCTTGAGGATGTCGACCGGGACGGTCTGCAGCAGGCCGAGCGACGAGTGGCCGGTGCCGAAGTCGTCGAGCGCGATCAGGACGCCCAGGGCGCGCAGCTCGTGCAGGGTGGTGATGGCCTGGCCGCCCTGGAAGACCGCCGTCTCGGTCATCTCGATGGTCAGGCAGTCGGCGGGCAGCTTCGCGGCGGCCAGCGTCCGGGCCACCGTTTTGGCGAAGCCGGGCCGGGCCAGCTGCCGCGCCGACGCGTTGACGCTCATCCGGTCGGGGGCCGGCGCGCCCAGCTCGGTGCGCCACTCGGCGAGTTGCCGGCACGCCGTGGCCAGAATCCACTCGCCGAGCTCGAAGATCAGCCCGTTCTGCTCGGCCACCGGGATGAACTCGACCGGGCTGATCGGGCCGCGCTCGGGGTGTTCCCAGCGCACCAGGGCTTCGACGGCCACGACGCGCAGGTCGGGGACGGCGACGATCGGCTGGTAGACCACCCGGAACTGGCCGCTGTCCAGGCCGGCCCGCATCTGGGCGCCGAGCTCGGCGTACTGGCTGGTGCGCTCGTCCAGGGCCAGGCTCCAGCGGCGGAACGGCTCGCCGGTCTGCTTCGCCGCGTACATCGCCACGCCGGCCCGGCGCAGCACCTCGGCCGGGTCGGTGGCGCCGACCCCGTCGCTGAGCCCGACGCCCGCGCCGAGCAGTAGTTCGTAGTCGTCGACCCGGATCGGGTCGTGGACCGTGGCGACGAGCCGGCGCCCGGCGCCGAGGTCCGGCAGCAGCACCGCGAACTCGTCGCCGTCGGTCCGGGCCACCACGGCACCCGGGCCGGCGGCCTCGCGCAGCCGGTCGGCGAACCGCACCAGCAGACGGTCGCCGACCCGGTGGCCGACCTCGTCGTTGATGGCCTTGAAGTTGGTCAGCCCGAGCACCGCCACGTGGGCCTCGCCGCGGGCCAGCGCCTCGCTCATCACCTCGTAGAGGTGCCGGCGGTTGCTGAGGCCGGTCAGGTCGTCGTGCATGGCCAGGCCGTGGATCCGGTGCACGAACCCGGCCATCCGGGCCAGGCCGAGCAGGAACAGGGCCACCGCCGCGCCGCCGATCACCAACCGGTCGATGCCGTCGGCGCCGATGCCGGGGACGAACAGCATGGCCGGGGCCAGCACGGAACAGCCACCCAGCACGGCCAGGCGGCGCGGGCTGACCCGCCGTACGGTATCGGTCTTGGGGTTGGCGGGCGGCGCCGCCATCGACGGGTGCAGGGCGGCGGCCGCCCACAGCACGTACGCCAGCATCCAGCCCCAGTCCAGCAGCTGGCCGTCGTACGACCAGTAGAGCGTGGCGACGGAGAAGGCGACGTCGGAGACCAGCAGGAGCACCGCCGCGATTCCGAGCATGTTCGTGCTGGCGGTACGGGCGGCCGGCTCGACGAACAGCAGCGCCAGCATGGCCAGCAGCAACGCGTCCAGCGCCGGGTACGCCGTACTGATGAAGCGTTCCAGCGTCGAGGCGGACCCCGCGATCGCGACCGGGTGCAGCACGAACACCCAGATGGCCAGGCCCAGCCCGGTCGCGACCATGGCGGCGTCGAGGACGCCGCCGGCGTTGCCGCGGCGCCGGCGCACGAGCAACAGCAAACCGGCGATCAGCGGCAGGTACGAGCCGACGTAGAACAGATCCGCGAACGAGGGGTACGGCTCCTCGTGCCGCACGTACTCGTAGTACTCCCAGGTGAAGTCACCGAGGACGGACAGGATCTGCCCGGCCGCGAAGAGGTACCACATGGCCGGCCGGGCGGGCCGATGCAGCCGCAGCGCGACCAGGATCAGCAACCCGGACGTCAGGCCGATGCCGTCGTAGACGAGGTTCGCCCCGAAGGTGTCCGCGGGTATCAGGTAGTAGCCGACGACCGCCAGCAACCCGGCCGCAACCCAGCCACGCCAAAGCCTTACTTCGTGCACGGCCGTTCATCGGCGTGCCGACGTCAGACATTAAGAAATCAGAACGGCGGGGCGTCCTCGCCCATCAGGGCCAGCACGACGCCGCCCTTGCCACTCTTCAGGCTCTGCACCACGACCTTGCCGGTGCTGCCGTCGGGCAACTCCAGCGTGAAGGTCTTGCCGACCGCGTTCTTGGGGCCGTTGCCGGCGCTGTTGGCGGGCCGGAAGTCACCGGCCCACGGTGCGGGTCCACCCTTGCGGGCGGGCTCGGCGAAGAGAGCGGCGGTGCCGGGAGTCCGGGTGCCGTCTGCGGAGAGGAGCACTGAGGCGCTGCGAAAGGTAGCCATATGCGCCAAGGCTATCGCGGATTGTGCCCGCCGGACCCTTGCGACGCCACTAGTCTTGATTCAGACTAGTGGTAGATCGCGACTAGTCAGGGAGGCGATGATGACGGACTCAGCCGGCGGGTGGCTACGCGGGGCGCTGGACCTCGCCATCCTCGCCGTCCTGGCCGAGGGCGACCGCCATGGGTATGCATTGGCCCAGCGCCTCGCCGAGCATGGGGTCGGCCAGATCAAGGGCGGCGCGCTCTACCCGGTGCTCGGCCGGCTCGAGGCAACCGGGGCGGTGTCCGCCGACTGGCAGCCGGGCGAGGGCGGCCCGGGCCGGAAGGTCTACGCGATCACCCCGGCGGGCCGCGACCGGCTCGCCGCCGAACGAGACCAGTGGCGGGCCTTCGCCGCCGCTTTCGACCGGATGCTGGAGGGCGACTGATGGCGAAGACCGAGCCGTTCGAGGCCTGGGAACTGAGGACGCGGATCGCCCTGGGCGACCAGGGCCTGGGCTACCACGCGGCCAACCCGATCATCGCGGACGTGCGGGCACACTGCGAATACACGAACGAGTCGCCGTACGAGGCGTTCGGCGACCCGGCGGAATTCGCCGCGACCACCGCTGCCGAGCAGCCGCCGGAACTGCTGGAGAAGGTCGACCGGGACGGCGAGACGCCGCTGGGCCATCTGACCGGTCAGCTTTTCGTGCTGTCGCTGGCCGCCGCCGTACTCCCGCTGTTCTTCGCGGCCGTAAAGCGCTCCTGGACCTTCCCGGTCACCACGGCGGCCCTGGCCGGCACCGCCCTGCTGATCCTGGCGCTGTTCGCGGTCGGTGCGGTGCCACGCGCCCTGCGGGCGTCCGGCCGGCCTCACCTGGCGAAGTTCAGCTACCTCGCTACCGCGGTCCTCGGGGCGGGCGCGGTCACGGCGTTCATGGGCCTGTCGCGCGAGCACCTGTTCCGGGTGCCGGCGCTCGCCATCGTCGCGGCCGCGCTGGTCAGTCTGTATCTGCTGACCCGCGCCCCGAAGAAGCCCGCCGACCTCGTCCCGCACGTCTCACCCACCCCGCGGACAGGTTCGCCGACCGGCGCGGAAGCCTGGCTGACCCGCCTGACCGGCCTGCTGATCGGCCGCTACGACCTCGCCCCGGAACGCGCCGCCGACCTGGCCCGCGAGGCCCAGGCCCACCTGGCCGAGTCGGGCCGCACCCCGGAGGACGAGTTCGGCCCGGTCGAGGACTACGCGCTCGAGGTCTCCCGGCACGAGCCGATCCGCAAGGAGCCGTTCCACCGGACCCGGGCCGGCCGGATTGTCGGTGGTGTCGCCGGCGTGTTGATCTGTGGCGGCGCGTTCATCCAGTGGCTCGGCAGCGGTCCCTGGTGGGCCGCGTGGCTGCTGGCTTTCCCCGCCACCCTGGGCTCCATCTGGATGCTGATCAAGAGCTGGACCGTGTCGATCCGCGGGTAACTCGTTCGACGTTAGGGTGCGAGAGCCGATCGGCGGCCCGCTGGACGAGGAGAACGCGATGCCGAAGTACATGCTGATCATGCGGGGCACCGACGAGTCGAACGCGGCGATGATGGCGAACATCGAGGAGATGATGGCCACCAGCCGGCAGTTCATCGAGGACATGTTCAAGGCCGGGGTTCTCCTCGCGGCCGAGGGACTCGACGACCCGGGCCAGAGCGTGGTGGTCGACTTCGGCGGCGACGCGCCGGTGGTCACCGACGGGCCGTACGGCGAGACCAAGGAACTGTTCGGCGGTTACTTCATGGTCGACGTCGCCTCGAAGCAGGAGGCGGTCGAGTGGGCCCGGCGGGTCCCGGCCGCGCCCGGCGCCAAGGTCGAGGTCCGGCGGGTGGCCGGCGACGACGAGACGCCGCAGGACACCCAGGATTCCGTCGCGGAGCGCCGGGCCTGATGGGAACGGCCGACGTCGAGGCCGTCTGGCGGATCGAGTCGGCCCGGATCGTCGCCGCGCTGGCCCGGTTCACCGGCGACTTCGGGCTGGCCGAGGACGCGGCCCAGGAGGCGGTGGCCGAAGCGCTGGTGTCATGGCCGGCAGACCCGCCGGCCAATCCGGCCGGCTGGCTGATGACGACGGCCCGGCGGCGGGCGATCGACACGATCCGCCGCCGGGCCGCCCTGCAGGACCGATATGTACGCCTGGCGGCCGAGCCCGGGATCGAGGTGGCGGTCGACGACTACGACCTCGACCCGGACCGGATCGACGACGACGTCCTCGCGCTGATGTTCGTCAGCTGCCACCCGGTGCTCTCGCCCGAGGCCCGGGTGGCGCTGACCCTGCGGGTGGTCGGCGGCCTGTCCAGCGAGGAGATCGCCCGCGCGTTCCTGGTGCCGGTGCCGACCGTGCAGGCCCGGATCACCCGGGCGAAGAAGACGATCGCGGCGGCCGGGGTGCCGTTCGAGCTGCCGCCCGCCGCCGAGCGCCGGGAACGCCTGGGCGGGGTGCTCAGCGTCCTCTACGTGATCTTCACCGAGGGGTCGACGGCCACCTCGGGCGACCGGCTGCTGCGACCCGACGTGGCGTACGAGGCGATCCGGCTGGCCCGCACGCTGGCCGCGCTGCAGGCGGACGAGCCGGAGGTGCACGGCCTGCTCGCGCTGTGCGAGCTGACCGCCGCGCGTTTCCCGGCCCGGACCGGCCCGGACGGTTCGCCGATCCTGCTGGCCGACCAGGACCGGCGGCGGTGGGACTTCTCGGCGATCCGCCGCGGGCTGACCGCGCTGACCCGGGCCTCGACGCGCGGCCTCGGCCCGTACGGCCTGCAGGCCGCGATCGCCGCCGCGCACGCGTCGGCGCCGTCGGTCGAGGCCACCGACTGGGACCGGATCGTGCTGCTCTACGAGGCGCTCGGCCGGGTCGCGCCGTCGCCGGTGGTCGAGCTCAACCGGGCCGTCGCGGTGGCCATGGCCACCGGCCCGGAGCAGGGCCTGGCCATCGTGGACGAGCTGGTCGCGGCGGACCGGCTCCCCGGTTCCCATCTGCTCCCGGCCGTACGCGGTGAGCTGCTCGCCCGGCTGGGCCGGCACCCGGAGGCCCGCGCCGAACTGGAGCTGGCCGCCCGGCTCTGCGCCAACCAGCGCGAACGCTCGGTGCTGCTGGACAAGGCGGCCGCCCTTTGATCAGCCGACCATCTGCTCCCACAGGCCGGGGTTGCGGTAATGGTGGTGCGCCCCGGTCTCCAGCACCGCCCGGAACGCGGCCAGGTGCTCGGTGTGCGGTGGCAGATGCAGGACGTCGAGCAGCTCCATCGCCGCGACCGGGGACAGATCGCCGTACACGTCGTGGTAACTCATCAGCAGGCCGCGGAAGACCGCGTGGTGCAGCTCCGGCAGGGCCGTCGCGGCCTCGTAGATGTCGTGCTTGAGAGACCAGCGGACCGGCCCGGAATTGGCCAGAACCCGGGCTGCCCGGCGGTGCATCCGGCCGGCGGCCAGCTCCCGCAGGCGACGACGAGACCGCAGATGCCGTACGTCGTCGGCCAGCACCGCCCCGAACGCCGCGTCGACGGTGTCGCGGTCGGAGAACCAGTCCACCCACAGCGAATAGAGCACCGCCTCGCACGGCGCGGCGCCCTCGAGCCGCTCCCGATAACCGGCCCAGAGTGCGTCGTAGACCCCCGGTTCGTCGCGCTCGGCCACGTACCACCCGATCTCGACGGTCACCCAATATTGGTCCACCAGGTCGAGCAGTCCCAACCCGAGCCGCAGGCCACCGTCCACCAGCAGGTCCCGCGTCCACTCGTGGACGAGATCGTTGTCGCCGATTTCCCGGCCGTCGTCGAGCCATCGGCCACCGGCCTGCCGTGTGATGCCGTGTGCCGCCAGCCAGCGCGCGGCCTCGGCCGCCTCCCGTGTGCGCATGCCCGGCATTGTGAACGGTCGGCGCCAACCGGGGCCACGCGTTTTCCCGCATGATGGCGGCATGACCGAGCGAAGCGAGTGTCATGATCGCGCTTTGGGTCTTCCGCTCTTTCGTCAAGGTAGGGCGGCATGACGATGCGCCGGGCCTGGGCCGCGCTTGTCGTGTTGTCGCTTGCCGCGTTCGCCTTCGTCACCACCGAACTGCTGCCGATCGGCCTGCTCGCCGTCATGGCGCCTGATCTGGATCGGTCACGGTCGCAGGTGGGGCTGCTGGTGAGCGGCTACGCCGTGGTCGTCGTGCTGGCCTCGATCCCACTGACCCTGCTTACCCAGCGTGTTCCGCGGCGGCAACTGCTCACCGTCACGATGGTGTTGTTCGCGGCCGCCAATCTGGCCGGTGCGCTGGCTCCGACGTACGAAATGCTGGCCGGCGCCCGACTGATCACCGCGCTGACGCAGGCTCTTTTCTGGTCGGTTTCGGCGCCCGCCGTGACCGGCCTCTTTCCGGTCGGGAAACGCGGCCGGGTGGTCGCCCTGTTCGGTGTCGGACCGGCGCTGGCGCCGGTTCTCGGCGTGCCGATCTGCACCTGGCTGGGCCAGCAGACCGGCTGGCGCAGCGCGTTCGTGCTGATGGCGGCGTTCGGGGTAGTGACGGCGGTGGCGGTGGCCGCGCTACTTCCGTCGTACCGGCCGGAGGCCGGCGGCGCGGCCCGCGGGACCGCGCCGGACCGGCGCAAATTCCGGATCATCGTGCTGGTCACGGCGGTGGGCATCACCGGCTTCCTGACCTTCTACACGTACGTGACACCGTTCCTGCTCGACGTCTCGGGATTCGGTGACGCGGCCCTGGCCCCGCTACTTTTCGTGGCCGGGGCGGCCGGCACGCTCGGTACCGTCGCGGTCTCCCGCACACTCGACCGTCACCCGGTCGGATCGATGCTGGTGCCCCTGGCGATCGGCGCGATCGCGCTGCTGGGTCTCGCCGCCCTCGGTGGGTTGCGGCCGGTCACGGTGGTGCTGCTGGCCGGGCAGGGGCTGGCCTACGCCGCCTTCGCGACCGCCCTGCAGAACCGGATGCTGCAGGTCGCGCCGGGCAGCACCGACCTCGCCTCGGCCACCCTGGGTTCCGCGTTCAACATCGGCATCGCCGCGGGTTCACTCGCCGGGGGCGCGCTGCTGTCCGCGCACGGGCCGCGCCCGCTCGCCCTGACCGGGGGTCTGCTGGTGGTGGCCGCGGTCGCGCTGCTCGCCGCCGACCGCCGCTCCACAGTAAGTGAATGCAACAAACCTGCAAATCAGATTCATTGACTAGCGTATATCGGCGGTGGGAGATTCCAACTCGGAATACCCGTCCCCCGGAACCGCCGGTACCCCGCCCCAGGGACGCGTTGCACGCTGCGTTTAGACAGCGACGAAATTAAATTCCTTACGCGCCGGCGGTATCCATTTGCGACAAGGAGTAAATGCGCATGGCACCACACCCACGCGCCCGCCGGATTCGCCGGCTGGCCGGTGTCGGCGGTCTGGTCACGCTGGTCACGGCGGGCCTCTTCGTCACCGTAACGAACGCTGAGGCGGCCACCGTCTTCAGCGCCGACTTCGAGAACGGCAGCACCAGCGCCTGGTCGAAATCGGGCGGCACCTGGACGGTCGTCGCGGACGGCACCCAGGTGATCCAGCAGTCCGACACCGGCTCCGAGCGGGCCCGCGAGTTCGCCGGCCAGACCAGCTGGACGAACTACTCGGTGCAGGCCCGGGTCAAGGCCACCTCGTTCGCCACGACCAGCGGCGTGGTGTCGCTCGCCGCCCGGGCCGCCGGTGCCACCAAGATGTACCGGCTGTCGCTGACCGGCGCCAGCAAGGTGCAGCTGGAGACCATGAACGGCAGCACCGTCACGGTCCTCGGCAGCCTCAGCCAGACGATCTCCACCAGCACGTTCTACACGCTGAAGCTGTCGGTGAACGGGTCGACGATCAGCGGCACGGTCAACGGCACGAGCGTCGGCAGCGCCACCGACAGCACGATCAGCGCCGGCCGGATCGGCCTGCTCACCGAGCACGCGTCCGGCCGCTTCGACGACGTGGTGGTGGACGACGGCGGCACGACCACGCCGACCACGTCACCGACCGCCTCGCCGACCACGTCACCCACCGCGTCGCCCACGGTTTCCCCGACCGTGTCGCCTACCGTGTCCCCGACGACCTCGCCGCCGAGCTCCAGCGCTCTCTACGTCGCGACCAACGGCACCGACTCGGCGGCCGGCACCCAGGCGGCGCCCACCACGCTCGCCTCGGCGGTCACCCGGATCGCGGCCGGCGGCACCATCTACATGCGCGGCGGCACCTATGCCTATGCGGCGACCCAGACCATCGCGGCCGGAAACAACGGCACGTCGAGCGCCCGCAAGACTCTTTCGGCGTACCCCGGGGAGACTCCGATTTTGAATTTCTCGGCCCAGGCCGAGGACACCGCGGCCCGCGGGCTCGCGCTCAACGGCAATTACTGGCGCCTTTACGGCCTGATCGTCGAACGGGCCGGCGACAACGGCATTTTCGTCGGCGGTAGCAACAACATCATCGAGCGAACGGTCACCCGTTTCAACCGCGACACCGGCCTGCAACTCTCCCGGATCGCCTCGGACACGCCGAACAGCCAATGGCCGGCGAACAACCTGGTGCTGTCGGCGGAATCGCACGACAACGCCGACTCCGACGGCGAGGACGCCGACGGATTCGCCGCGAAACTCACCGTCGGCAGCGGAAACATCTTCCGGTACGCCGTTTCGCACAACAACATCGACGACGGCTGGGACCTTTACACGAAGACCGACACCGGCGCGATCGGCGTGGTCACCATCGAGGACTCACTGGCCTACAACAACGGCACCCTGTCCGACGGTTCACAGGCCGGCGCGGGCGACCGCAACGGCTTCAAGCTGGGCGGCGAGGACATCGCGGTGAACCACATCGTGCGGCGCAGCTTCGCGGTGAAGAACGGAAAGCACGGCTTCACCTACAACAGCAACCCCGGCTCCCTGACCATCGCGAACAACGTCGCGGTAGACAACACCGAACGAAACTTCAACTTCGACGCCGGCACCTCAACATTCACCAACAACACTTCGTGCCGTACGTCGAGCGGCACCAACGACCGCATCATCGGCACAGCCGACAGCACCAACCAGTTCTGGTCCGGCACCAACGGCTCCCGGTGTTCCGCGTACACCGGCCCCCTGACCTGGTCCTTCGACTCAACCGGCAAACTCGTCGTGAAGTTCGGCGGCGTGGTAGCCACCCCGTAGCGCAGCCCCGGCCGGGGCAGTAACACCCCGGCCGGGGTCCGCTGCTAAGTCTGACTTGAATCGCGTCCGGGGCCGCGGCGAGATTTCGTTGCGGCACTCGAGCCGGCGCTCTCGCTGGCCATTCGCGCAGCAGGTTCGGTCGCAGCGATAGCGTTCCGCGCGTTCGATCAAGTCCTGGAGATCCGGCCGGCCGTGCACAATGTACGGGCGGCTCGGATCCTCCTCCATGCCGAAGCCGTGCCTCAGCAACTGAAGGCGGGCGTGCCAATATCGAAGCACCCAACGGCGCGGCACGATCCCCTGGCCGGACAGCATCCCGAGCAGGTCAAAGATCGCCAGCGAACGGACCATCAGGTACTCCTCATCGGAGTCGTGCGGTGGCACGTCGCCGGTCTGGATGGCCCGGTAGACGAGTAGCCGGCCGCGCTGCAAATCGCCGCTGAGCATCACGTTCTGAATTGCGATGAAGCTGGTCGTCCGCGCGTTCCGCCGGCTGATCAAGACGGTCGAGAGTGACACCAGGATCGCCAGCAGAGCGATCAAAAGGCTGAGGATGTCCTTGTTCGCGCTTACCCATTCCATGGCAGTGGTCCTTCCGCCCAAGAACCGGAGCGCATTCGACCGTATCGCCGGCCGGCAACCGGCGGGCCAGCCGCTTGCCGCCGCCTGCGCCCCTAGCCTCGCGTCGTGAAACCGGCATGGTCTTTCCGCCGATCGATCGACCACCCTCCGTGTTGGATTGTGGTACTGATCGAGTCCCGGATCGGCCGGCTTGTGAGGAGTGTGCGTCGTGGACATGGATGCGGCGGCTTTGGCGGCAGCGGCGGTGCCGCACGTGTTGGCAGCGATCGGCGCATATGGGGCGGCTGTGGCGTCGAAGGTGGAAGAGGCTACGGCGTCGGCGACGGTGCGCCTTGGCGGTCGGGTGTTGCGGCGTGTGCTGGGCCGCACCGAGTCGGCGGCCGCAGTGCAGCAGGCGGTCGACGAGGTTGCAGAGCTGCCTGAAGACGCCGATCGGGTGGCGGTGTTGCGGGCGGAGTTGCGGCGGGCGTTGCAGGCCGATGCAGGGTTGGCGGCTGATGTCGCCGGGCTGCTGGGTGAGGCTGGCATTGCGGTGACGGCGTCGGGGCCGCGGTCGGTGGCGATGCGTGACAATTCGGGGATTGTGCAGACCGGGGATGGTAGTGCCGCGTGGCAGGGGCCGGCCCCGCGATGAGCGCGCCCAGCGGCGATCCTGTTGCAGCGGCGGCCGGGGCGCGGTCGGCGGCGGCGCGGGACAACGCGGGGATTGTGCAGACCGGGGATCGGGCGCGGGCGGTGCAGGGTCAGTTGGTGCCGTTGGGCCAACCGGCGGATGTGTCTGTGCCGGTGCCCGCGCTGGTGGGCTTGCCCAAGCTGCCGGTGAAGTCGTTCGTGGGCCGGGATGAGGAGCTGGCCAAGTTGGGACAGCTGATCGCGGCGGGTGCTGGGGTGGTGGCGCAGTCCCAGGCGGTGCATGGTCTGGGTGGGGTCGGCAAGACCGAGCTGGCCCTGCAGTACGCGCATACCCACCGCCGTGAGTATCCGCTGGTGTGGTGGGTGAACGCGGATGGTCCGGAGGCGATCGAGTCCGGGTTGGCGGAGTTGGCCTACCGGTTGCATCCCGACGCGCGGATCGTGGCGCAGGAGCCGGAGGCGGCCGGGTGGGCGGTGGGCTGGCTGCAGGCTCATCCGGGGTGGCTGCTGGTGTTGGACAACGTTGAGCGGCGCGAGGACGTAGACGGCCTATTGGCGGAACTGGCCGATGGTCATGTGCTGATCACGACACGGCGGGATGTGGGGTGGGAGCAGATCACCGATGGGTGTCTGCGGGTGGAGGTCTTGACGCCGGAGGCGGCGGTGGCGTTGCTGGTGCGCCTGTCGGGGCAGGACGACGAGGCGACGGCGGCGGTGCTGGCGGGCGAGTTGGGGTGTTTGCCGTTGGCGTTGCAGCAGGCGGGCGCCTATCTGCGGCAGACCCGCACACCGATGGGCCGCTATCTGCGGCGGCTGCGGGCCGATCCGGGTGGGCTACTGGGATCGGTCGCGGCGGGAGACTCCGCGCGGCGGGCGGTCGCGCAGGTGTGGTCGGTGACCCTGGAGCAGATCGGCGGTCAGTCGACGGTGGCGGTGCGCCTGTTACGGGTGTTGTCGTGTCTGGCCCCGGATCCGGTGCCTCGTGATGTGCTGGCCGGTCTCGATCTCGACCCGCCCGTCGTTGATGAGGGGTTGGGGGTGCTGGCGTCGTACAACATGATCACCTTGTCCGAGGCGACGGCCACGGTCCATCGGCTCGTCCAGGCCGTCGTCGCCGATCACGTCCACCACACCACCGCCGACTCGCCAGATGAGCCGGAGGCGACCGCCGATCGCGACGACATTCTGTCCGCGACGATTCGGGCGCTGGGTGCGGCAATCCCGCAGGGTGATGCCGGGAAGCAGCCGGCGACCTGGCCGCGCTGGGCAGCGCTGGCCCCACACATCGCCGCCGTCGAGCTGGTTTGCCCGGAGGACGTCAGCGGTGTTGATCTGGCACTCCTACTCAATGAATGCGCGATCTTTGAACAGTCCCAGGGCCGCTATCGCAACGCCTTCCGGCAAAAACGACGCGCACTGACGATCTTGGAGGCCGCCCTCGGCCCCGATCACCCCGACGTCGCGATAACGCTGGACAACCTCGCGGGCAGCTTGCAGTATCTTGGTCGCCCGGCTGAGGCCGAGCCGCTGCAACGCCGTGCACTGATCATCACCGAGACCGCCCTCGGCCCCGACCACCCCTCCGTCTCCATCACACTGGACAACCTGGCGGGCAGTTTGCGGGCACTGGGCCGGGCTGCCGAGGCCGAGCCGCTGCAACGCCGCGCTTTGACCATCATCGAGGCCGCCCTCGACCCCGACCACGCCTCCGTCGCCATCAGGCTGAACAACCTGGCGCTCAGCTTGCAGTATCTGGGCCGCCCGGCCGAGGCCGAGCCGCTGCAACGCCGCGCTTTGACCATCATCGAGGCCGCCCTCGGCCCCGACCATCCCTCCGTCGCCATCACACTGGACAACCTGGGACTCAGTTTGCGGGCACTGGGCCGGGCTGCCGAGGCCGAACCGCTGCAACGCCGCGCTCTGACCGTCATCGAGGCCGCCCTCGGCGCCGACCACCCCGACGTCGCGATAACGCTGGACAACCTCGCGGGCAGCTTGCAGTATCTGGGCCGCCCGGCCGAGGCTGAACCGCTGCAACGCCGCGCTCTGACCATCGTCGAGGCCGCCCTCGGCCCCGACCACCCCTCCGTCGCCGTAAGGCTGAACAACCTGGCGCTCAGCTTGCAGTATCTGGGCCGCCCGGCCGAGGCTGAACCGCTGCAACGCCGCGCACTGACCATTACCGAAGCCGCCCTCGGTGCCGATCACCCCGACGTCGCGATCACGCTCGACAACCTGGCGATCAGCTTGCAGGATCTGGGCCGGGCTGCCGAGACCGAACCGCTACAACGCCGCGCACTGAGCATCACTGAGGCCGCCCTCGGCCCCGACCACCCCTCCGTCGGCATCAGGCTGAACAACCTGGCGATCAGCCTGCAGTATCTGGGCCGCCCGGCCGAGGCCGAAGCGCTACAACGCCGCTCACTGACCATTACCGAGGCCGCCCTCGGCGCCGACCACCCCGACGTCGCCGTCAGGCTGAACAACCTGGCGGGCAGTTTGCGGGCACTGGGCCGGGATGCCGAGGCCGAACCGCTACAACGCCGCGCGCGTGAGATTCGTGCTGCTCTCCAAATCGAGTAGACAGGGGTCGGGACCACACGCCAGAAGGATCGGTTCCGAGCACGACAACGCCAAAAGCGCGCGATGCGTCCATGGCGCGCCACCTAGGGACGGGGATTGAGGCCGCACCCGGCCACTCGAAGCTGCCACGAGTAGCAAGTCGAGTGAGCGGATCCGGTGCCTGGGTATGGTTCGACTGCTGACGTTTCGCTGGCTCAGCTGCTGGCTGCGGCCTGCTGGGCCTGCCAGATGGCTATCTGGACGCCGACCACGCAGATCTGGACCGGCAGCGGCATCCCGGGCAGATCCGCCTCGATCGCGCCCGACCACGCGCTCGTGCGCCGCAGTGAACCCACCGGCACCCCGTCGGCCAGCAGCTCCTGCCGGTTGCCCCAGATGGAGGCGCGCTGGAACTCGTACACCCGGCCGTCGGCCTGTACCGACCAGCGCTTGCGGCCGGCCCGTTCGATCAGGGCTACCTCGCTGCCCATCGCGTCGAGCATGCGGTATTTCGTGCCCCAGCCGTTGGCGCGTACCTCGTAGTCGCGGCCGTCCACCTGGAACGTTCCGCCGGTGCGCCACCACGTCGGGTCCCAGACCGCTACCGGGCGGCCGTCGGTGGACAGCTGGTAGCGGCCGCGCCAGATGCCTATCCGTTCAGCGGTCAGCATGCGCACAGGGTAACTACCTGCGGCCAGTGCGGTGTCCGCAAACCGGGCGAGGCCTGCAGGGCTACTACTCGGCAAGCCGTCCGCCCAATCGGGCTCCGACCTCACCCGTTCGAGCGAGGGTGTCGGCGTAGCCGCTCGTTAGCTTTGAGCAATGGATCACGACGATGCACGGCCCGGCATCAGCCGGATCGGGGACCCTCGGGTCGTCTACTCGAACCGGCACGGTGCTCTCGCCGATGACGATGTCCGTGGCCCGCGTGGCGACATCGGACGGTACCTGCGGTTCAGCTGGGCCAACGGCGGCGTCGTGACCGTGCCGTTTGACGGGCGGCAGTTCCACCTGTGGGAGATGTACCGGTATCCGATCGGCGATTACTCGTGGGAGTTCCCACGCGGAGCCGCCGATCCGGACGAGCCCATCGAAAAAACGGCGGCGCGCGAACTGGCCGAGGAAACCGGAATGGAGGCTCAAGAGCTCACCCGAATGGGTGACATCTATGCCGACACCGGACTGATCGCGCAGCCCTGTGCTGTGGTCCTGGCTTGGCTTTCCCCCGGCGCCGAGGCGAAACCGCGCCGGCCCGAGCCGTTCGAGGCTGTCGCCGGGACGTTGGCGCTCACCATCGATGAACTAACCGATCACCTGCGGGCGGGAAAGATCCGCTGCGGGCTCACGATCGCCGCGTTTCACCTGGCTCGGTTGCATCTGGAGGAACGAAATGGTTGACCTTCCGCAGCTCGGCCACCTCAGCTACCCCACGTTCCTGCAAACCCACGTGAAGGCCCGCCCCGGACTGAAGCTGGGTGATCCGGGGACCTTCGAGCAGTACATCAAGAGGAGCGCGCTGTACTGGCGCGGCATGGTTGTTCCCGATTCGGACCTCAACAACAACGAACTCTTTCACCAATTGGCCGAAGACTCGGAAAGCGTCTTCTGGGAGGCACTGCGCAGCGGGTTCCTCAGACGGGCCCCGCGACGTGACGGCCGCGGCAACATGTTGTCCCAGACCGAGGTCGCCGAAAACCTGAAGAGAAGCAGTCGCGAACGATACGAGAAAATTCCGGCCGAGTATCTGCGGCGTCTCTCGGCCGAATTGGATCGCACCGCTGCCGACGACGCCGGGCTTGGCTGGCAGGTCACCGATGTCACCAAGATCTTCGGACAGCACCTGCTTGCGTTGCTGCGCGACCCGCAGAGCCGGGTGAAGCGGTCGGCGCCGGAGCTGCACCTCATCGACCGTTTTGAGCAGTGGGCGGATGATCGGGTCAAGGCCGAGGTCTACTTCGGTGCGGCCGATCTCGAGACCGAGCTGAAGGGAACCGCCGCACCCGAGGTCTGGGGGAAGGTGTGGCCCATCGCGCTTGAGGCGCATGCGGGCAACATCCCGCTGGCGTACCGCGGGAATCTTCCGACCCTCGGACTCACCGAGGGCAGTGACCGGCTCATCCCGGCCGGTCCCGAATCGACCGGCGTGGAGAGTCAGCTCGAGACGATGGGATACGTCGGCGGTGGGGCCGGCATCGGGTTCGAGATCCGGATGCCGGTAGATCCGATCGGTGCCCGCTTCGATATCAACTATCCGCGGCTGATGGAGCTGAGCCTCGCCGAGATCACCGAGCTGCGCGAGGCGTCCGAACCCACGACGTTCATGGAGACTCGGTTCACCGCCGCTGGCTCGGCCCGCAACTATGCCGAGCGCGCCCGGGAACTCAACGAGCTGACCCTGGCGTACGAGGAGAAGCTGATGCGGACCGGCGTTCTCCTGACCGAGAGGGCCACGCGGGACGCGATCCGCAACGACCTCACCGCGCAGCGTATGGCGCAGTACCTCGGCGCCGGCCGGGTGGATCTGGGCGTGTCGACGAGCGGCTCGGTCGAACTGCACGTGAAAGGCTGGATCGGCGACCGCGAGGTCGATCTCATTGCGGCGGCTACCAACCCGTGCACCGAGCGGGGCTTACGCACTGTCCTTTTCGATCTGAATTTGCTGCACCACATCCTCGGTCCAGAGGGAGTCGCTCTGCTGAACCTCGATACCGACGACGACCAGTTCGAATGGGAGATGAAGCGGCCGGACTATCGCCTGCTCGAGTCGCTCGCATCCCCCTCGATCGGCTGAGGGCCGGTAGGGGGCGGCTCCACCGCGTCGCGGACATCCTCAAAGGTGAGCGAGGTGAACTGGCCGTTCACGAAGAGCTGCTGCAGATGTGGGAGGTCGGCGGCGACGACCCGGCTCACCTCGATCACCATTGCCTGGTTCACGGCGTAGTGTGCGGCCTCGGCATGCGTCGACAACGAGCGTTCGGCAAGGCTCAGCAGATTGAGGTTGCGCTCGGCCATGGCGGCATCGAGCTCTCGCCGTCCGGCCTCCCGGTCGAGGTCCGCCTGGTCCGCCCGGCGGTTGTATTCCAGCTCCCGCTCGGCGACATCGACGGCCTCCCGTCGCAGCGCCAGCTTCTCCCGGGCGAGTTGAATGCGATCCCGCTCGGCCGCCGTCTGCAGTTCCTGCCTCCGGTGCCGGAATTCGAGCGCCCGATCAGCCACGTCGCCGACCAGCCCAACGAGGCCGCGAAGTGCGGCCGGCCCGTTGGTCCGGGTCGACGCGTTCCGCTCCCTGGACCCGGTGACCTGCGCGATGCCGGTCGCCAGCTCGGCAATCAGGCTGCCTTCCCGAATGGACCGGAGTCGGAGGCGAGCGGTCTCCCGGTGTTCCAGTTCGGGGACGAAGCCGTAGAGGAATGTGTCGTAGAGGCGGTCCAGCAGGGTGAAGAGTTCACCCACGTCGCGCAGGTTGACGTAGCTGTCGAACTCCAGATGCATGCGGACGGCGGCGCGGGGAGCCCGGGGCAGGGTCACGCGGGCTCTTCCTGAGCGAGGGTGGCGTCGGCGAGAATCTCGGCGATGCCGCGCGCCGGGCGCCAGCCGAGCAGTTTCGTCGCGGTGGAGATCTCCGCGACGAACCCGCTGCTGTCCTGGTCCGCGTCGTCGGGTCGGATTACCGGGATGTCCCGGCCGAGCGCCTTGCCGAGGCCACCGACCACGTCGGCGATCGGCGTACCCACGCCCGATCCGATGTTGATCGAATGATGCTTGCCGGGCTGCGGCTCGGACTCGAGCGCCAGCCGGAACGCGTCGGCCACGTCGGCCACGTGGGAGAAGTCGATGGCGTAGTTCGGTGCCAGGATCGGCGGTGGGGGCATCTCGCCCCGGGCAGCGGCGAGGAGCCGGGGGATCAACCGGCTGGTGTCGGGGTCGACGATGCCGGGGAGCCCGCCCGAGATGTTGAAGCACCGCAGGGACCACGCGGACAGACCCGACGCCGCGCAGTGCAGCGAAAGGGCGCGCTCGGCGAGCAGTTTGGAAAGGCCGTACGGGTTGGACCGGGTGGTCGCCGCGTCCTCCCGCACCGGTGAGTCGGGCAGGTCAGCGTCGTACACCGCGCGGGTCGAGGCAAGCACGACAGTCGCCGGTCGCTGCTCCGCGGGGAGCCGCTGGATCGCGGTGAGCAGGCTGATGGTGCCGCCCAGGTTCACGTCGAAATAGCCGGCCGCCTGGTTTTCCGAATCCCGCACGCCGGTTAGCGCGGCCAGGTGACAGACGGCGTCGTGCCTCTCGGTGGCCAGAACATCGGCGAGGAGATCGGCGTCCTGGATGTCCCCGCGGAAGGCGTCGTGTGTGGAGAACGACGGCGGCATGGCGCGCTGATGTGTCGCCAGGGTCAGAACGTGGCCGGCCTCGCCGAGCTGCCGTGCCACCGCACGGCCCAGAAACCCGGCCGCCCCCGTGATGAGGATGCGCAATTGACCCCTTTTCACGTGCCGATGAAGCTTGCGAATTATCGCAGACCACCCCGGCCGCGACCAGCGCCCGCCGGGGGCGGGCTCCACTATCGTCGGTCGCTATGAAACTCGATCGGGCCGTACAGGAGTTGAAGTCTCTGAAGGATGCGGCGGCCGGCCCGGAGGTGCAGCGCGACGGTGCGGTGCACGACGCCTGGAAGGCCAAGGCGGCCGCGGTCATGCGGCAGGCGCTCGGTGACGAGTCACCGACACTGCAACAATTCAACAAGATCGGCTACCACATCGGTATCTACAGCGGCGCGCTCGGCGAGGCCGAGCGCGACCGGCAGTACTTCGCCCAGCAGGTGCAGCGGGCGGCGGCGCTGATCGAGGCGGCGATCTTCGAGGCGGAGCTGGCCTCGGACGACGGCCCGCCGACACCGGAGGCGGAACGGCCCAAGACTATCTTCCTCGTCCACGGTCACGACGCCGCGCGGTACGACGTGGCGCGGTTCGTGGAACGGATCACCGGCATGTCGCCGGTCATCCTGGCCGAGCAGGCGAGCCGGGGAAAGACTCTGGTCGAAAAGTTCGAGGAGCACGCGGCCGACGCCACCTACGCCATCGTGCTGCTGACGCCGGACGACGTCGGTCGGGTGAAGGGTGCCGGCTCGGCCGCCGACCAGCCTCGCGCCCGCCAGAACGTGGTCTTCGAGCTCGGCTTCTTTTTCGGGAAACTGGGCCGCGACCGGGTCGCGGTGATCAACAGCGGCGTCGAGAAGCCATCGGACGTGCATGGCCTCAACTACATCGACTACCCCGGCGGCAAATGGCAGTTGGAACTGGCTAAGGAACTGCACGCGGCCGGTATCTCGGTGGACATGGCCCGCCTGTTCTGAGCTCGTCTTACTGCCGGTCGGCGGCGGCCGCCTCCAGGGTCTCCCGGAAAGCTCGGGCGGCGGGCGAGGCCGCCCCGGCCAGGCGCTGGGCGGTGAAGATGGTGCGGCGGGGGAGGTCGGGCAGGTCGAGCAGGCGGCAGGAGGTCTCGCGGCCGGCCCAGACCAGGTCGGGGATCAGCGCCACCGCGTTGCCCGACTCGACCAGGCGGATGTGGGCCTGTAGGTCGGCGGTCTCGTAGCGGACGTCCGGCTCGAAGCCGGTGCTTCGGCACAGCTGTTCGGCGAAGTGCCGGGACGCGGCCCCGCGCGGTTCCATCACCCACGGCATCGCCCGGGAATCGGCCAGCGAGTCGACGGGATGTAGCGAGGCGGAGGAAGACGGCAGGGCCAGCCGGATGGCGTCGGTGGTCAGCGGGCGACGGTCGAGGCCGGGGTGGTGCGGGGCGGCGTGTGCCGGGTACTGCTCGGCGATCACCATGTCGAAGTCTCGGGCCCAGGTCTCGCGGAGCGCCTCCTCCGGCTCCCGTTGCACCATCTCTACCCGTACATCCGGATATTGCGCAGCCAGCGAGCGCAGCGTGGCCGGCATCAGCGCCAAGGCCGCCGACTGGAAGACGGCGACTCGCACCCGGCCGCTGACCCGGGTCAGGGACGCCTGCAGGGCGGCCTCGGCGCGTTCCAGGGTGTCGAGCACGGCTCCGGCCGACTGCACCAGGACCTCGGCCTGCGGGGTCAGCTGCACCCGGCGGCCGGCCTTGCGCAGCAGCGGCATGCCGGTTTCCTTCTCCAGCAGGCTGAGCTGCTGCGACACTGCGGAAGGGGAGAAGTTGAGCGCCTCGGCCACGGCCGCGAGGGTGCCGCGGATGGCCAACTCGCGCAGCAGCACCAGGCGCCGGATCTCGAGCATGTTTTCCCATCCAGTGGGTAATAGGTAAGAGCAGCTGAAGAGTATCCGTCAAGAACCGTCGCTTTTCCTGAACTGAGGGTCGGAAGACACTGGCGCTATGACTGACCTTGCGATGCCCGCCGACACCGATCTCGCCCACGAGGCGGTCGATCTCGTACGCCGGTGGTTGCGCGAAGCCTCCGCCGTGAAGGTGAGCGGGTCGGCCGCGCAGCTCGCCGGGCTGCTGCGGGACCCCAAGGGGCTCGGGTTCGCGGTCGGGTTCGTCGACGGCGTGGTGCGCCCGGAGGATCTGCGGGTCAGCGCCCGCGCCCTGGCCACCCTCGCGCCGGACGTGCCGAAGTTCCTGCCGGTGCCGCTGCGCGCGGCCGTTCGTCTCGGCGGGCACCTCGCCCCGGTCATGCCCGGGGTGGTCGTGCCGATCGCCCGGCGGGTGCTCCGGCGGATGGTCGGCCACCTGGTGGTGGACGCCACCGACGCCAAGCTCGACCGGGCCATCGCCCGGATCCGCCGCCGGGACGTGCGGCTCAACGTCAACCTGCTCGGTGAGGCCGTGCTCGGCCGCGGTGAGGCCGCGCGCCGACTGCGCGAGACCGAGCGGCTGCTCTCCCGGCCGGACGTCGACTATGTGTCGATCAAGGTGTCGGCCGCGGTCGAGCCGCACAACCCGTGGGCGTTCGACGAGGCCGTCGACGACATCGTGGAGCGGCTGCGGCCGCTGTTCCGGCTGGCCGCGTCATTTGAAACCAAGAAGTTCGTCAACCTCGACATGGAGGAATACAAGGACCTCGACCTCACCATCGCGGTCTTCACCCGGATCCTCGACGAGATCGACGACCTCGAAGCGGGAATCGTGCTCCAGGCGTACCTTCCGGATGCCCTCGCCGCGACGATCCGGCTGCAGGAGTGGGCCGCCGCGCGCCGCGCCCGCGGCGGTGCCGGCATCAAGGTTCGCCTGGTCAAGGGGGCCAACCTGCCGATGGAGAAGGTCGAGGCGGCGGTGCACGGCTGGCCGTTGGCCACCTGGGAGTCCAAGCAGGCCACCGACGCCAACTACAAGCGGGTGCTCGACTACGCGCTGCACCCTTCACACGTCCGGAACGTCCGGCTCGGCGTTGCCGGCCACAATCTCTTCGACATCGCGTACGCCTGGCTGCTGGCCGGCCGCCGCGAGGTGCGCGCCGGCATCGAGTTCGAAATGCTGCTCGGCATGGCCGAAGGCCAAGCCGAGGTGGTCCGGCGCGAGGTGGGCGGTTTGTTGCTCTACACGCCGGTGGTACGCCCGGAGCAGTTCGACGTCGCCATCGCGTACCTGATCCGCCGTCTCGAGGAGGGCGCGAGCCAGGACAACTTCATGTCGGCGGTGTTCGAGCTCTCCGAAGATGCAGAACTGTTCGGCCGGGAACGCGACCGCTTCCTGGCCTCACTTGCAGAACTCTCCGAGTCGGAGGACGTGCCGGCCGCCCGACGAGTTGCAGAACGCTTCGCCGGGACTTCTAGACCGCGGCCGGGACAGTTCGAGAACACTCCGGACACCGATCCCTCCGTCGAGGCCAACCGGGCCTGGGTGCGCGACGTGCTGGCCCGGGTGCCGCGCTCGGCGGCCGGCACCGCGACCATCGACGCGGCCCGGGTAACCGAGGCGAAGAAGCTCGACGACGTGCTCGGCCGGGCCACCGCGGCCGCCGACGCCTGGCACGCCCGCAGCGGCGCCGAGCGGGGCGCGATCCTGCACCGGATCGGCGACGCCATCGAGGCCCGCCGGGCCGAACTGATCGAAGTGATGGCGGCCGAGACCGGCAAGACCGCCGACCAGGCCGACCCGGAGGTGTCCGAGGCCGCCGACTTCGCCCACTTCTACGGCGAACTCGCCGCCGACCTGGACCGGGTCGACGGCGCCCGCCCGGTCCCGGTGCGGCTCACCCTGGTCACCCCGCCGTGGAACTTCCCGGTCGCCATCCCGGCCGGCTCCCTGCTGGCCGCGCTGGCCGCCGGTTCCGCTGTCGCGATCAAGCCGGCCGGCCAGGCCGAGCGGTGCGGCGCGGTACTGGCCGACATCGTCCGGTCGGTGCTGCCCGACCCCGACCTGCTGACCCTGGTGCAGGTCGAGGAGCAGGCACTGGGCCGGGAGTTGATCGCCCACCCGCTTGTCGACCGGGTCGTGCTGACCGGCGCCTACGAGACCGCCCTGCTGTTCCGCGACTTCCGGCCCGACCTGCCGCTGCTCGCCGAGACCAGCGGCAAGAACGCCATCATCGTCACCCCGTCAGCCGATCTCGACCTCGCCGTCAAGGACGTGGTGGCGTCGGCCTTCGGGCACGCCGGCCAGAAGTGCTCGGCCGCGTCGCTGGTCGTGCTGGTCGGCTCGGTGGCCCGCTCGCAGCGGTTCCGCGCCCAGCTGCTGGACGCCGCCTCGTCGCTGACCGTCGGCTACCCGGCCGACCCCCGCACCCAGGTCGGCCCGGTCATCGAGCCGGCCCAGGGCAAGCTCCTGGCCGGACTCACCCAGCTCGGCGCGGGGGAGAAGTGGCTGCTCGAACCGAAGAAGCTGGACGACACCGGCCGGCTCTGGTCGCCGGGCATCCGGGACGGCGTGCGCCGCGGCTCCGACTTCCACCGCACCGAGTACTTCGGCCCGATCCTCGGCGTCATGACCGCGGCCACCCTGGACGAGGCGATCGACCTGGTCAACGAGGTCGACTACGGCCTGACCTCGGGCATCCACTCGCTCGATGCGGCCGAGGTGCGGACCTGGCTGGACCGGATCGAGGCCGGCAACCTGTACGTCAACCGCGGTATCACCGGCGCGATCGTTCGCCGCCAGCCGTTCGGCGGCTGGAAGCGCTCGGCGGTCGGCCCCGGCACCAAGGCGGGCGGCCCCAACTACCTGGCCGGGCTGACCGGCTGGGAACCCACTCCGGCCGGTGCCGGCGCGAAGGTCACCGACGTCGCGGTACGGGCCCTGCTCGCCGCTGCCCAGCCGGTGCTGGCCGGCGCCGAGCTCGCCTCGGTGGAGCGGGCCGCCGCCAGCGACGCGGCCGCCTGGGCCGGGCACTTCGGCCAGTCCGACGTCTCCGGCCTGTGGGCCGAGCGCAACGTGCTGCGCTACCGGCCGACCCCGGTCGAGGTGCGGCTCGCGGCCGGCGAACCGGTCGCCGCGCTGGTCCGGATCGTCGCCGCCGGCCTGCTGGCCGGGGCACCCCTGCGGATCTCGGTGGCCGGCCCGCTGCCGGAGTCCCTCACGGCGGCCATCCCGGCCGACGTCCGGGTCGAGGACGACGCGACCTGGGTGGCCGGGCTAAACGAGGGGCGGGTACGCCTGATCGGCTCGACCAGGACGGTGCCGTCCACTCCGGACCTGGCCGTCTGGTCCGGCCCGGTCACCGAGGCCGGCCGGGTCGAGCTGCTGCCGTTCCTGCACGAGCAGGCGATCAGCATCACCGCCCACCGCTTCGGCAACCCCGACCGGCTCGCAACGGAAGTTCTCTGACAGTTTTCCGCGCCCCCGCCCGCTACGCTCCGGGCGGGGGTAGTCCATGCCGACTCGAGTCGCTGACCTGCTGGATCATGCCCGCGCGGAATCCTTCGCCGGGCGTGATGCCGAGCTGCGCGCCTTCGGCGACGCGCTGAGCGGCCGGTCCGGGCGGCGGGTCCTTTTTCTGTACGGGCCGGGCGGCATCGGAAAATCCAGCACCCTCCAGCAGTTCCGGCTGAGGGCGAGCGCTTGTGGCCGTACGGTCAAATCCATCGACGGCGGTGAGATAGACGCCGCGCCGGAGGCTTTCCTGGCCGCCCTTGGTCCGGCAGCGGCCGGCCTGGTCCTTCTCATCGACGGCTATGAACATCTCGGCTCACTGGACGGCTGGCTGCGGCGCACCTTCCTGCCCGGGCTCGGCGACACCGACCTGGTCGTGCTGGCCGGGCGGGAACCGCCGGCCCCGGCCTGGCGCAGCGACCCCGGCTGGCGGCGGCTCGCCGGGATTCTGCACCTCGAGGCGCTGGAACCGGACGACAGCGCCGACCTGCTCGCCCGGGCCGGGGTGCCGGCCGGCCTGCGCGACGGCCTGGTCGAGCTGGGCCGCGGCCATCCGCTGGCGATGGCGCTGCTCGCCGACGCGGCCATCACCGGCACCGTGCCGCGCACCCTCGCCGACATGCCCGACCTGATCACCGCGCTGCTTGAATGCCTGGTCCGCGAGCCGCCCACCGAGGCGCACGCGCTCGGCCTGGCCACCTGCGCGAAAGCCTGGCTGACCACCGAGGACCTGCTGCGCGACACGGTCGGCGCGGCCGCGCCCGAGGTGTGGACGTGGCTGTGCCGGCGGCCGTTCGTGGTGGCCGGCGACCGCGGGCTGCGCCCGCACGAACTGGCCCGCGACGTCCTCGACGCGTCCTTCGAACGCCGCACCCCGGACCGCTACCGCGACCTGCACCGCGTCGTGCACGACCACGTGGTGGCCGGCATCCGGGCGGCGGCCGGCCCGGACCGGCCGATGCACGCGCAACACCTGCTCTACCTGCACCGGCGCAGCCCGCTGTCGGCGATGTTCTTCACCCTGCGCTCGCGCGGCCCGGTCGCGCTGGTGCCCGGCACGCCGGCCGACCACCCGGTGGTGCTGGCCGCCGTCGAACGGGTGCAGGGCCCGGCCCAGGCCGGGCTGGCCCGCGACTGGCTGGCCGAACGGCCGGGCGGCCTCAGCGTGATCCGCGGCGACGACGGGCTGCGGGCCTTCGTGCACTACCTGCAGCTGCCCGGCGGCACCGCCCTGGAGGAACGCGACCCGATCACCCGGGCCGCCCTGCGGCACGTCGAGCGGGCCGGGCCGCTGCGGCCGGGGGAGACCATCGACCTGGCCCGGTTCCTGTCCGGGGTGGAAGATGAGGAGAGCGGACCGTACGCGGTTCTGGCCGGCGCCACCTCGTCCATCCTGGAGTGGATCGGCCGGCAGTCGGCCTGGTCGTTCGTGGTGACCACCGAGCCGGCGTTCTGGGCGCCGATGTTCGACTACCTGGCGTTCGAGACCTGCTTCGAGATCGACGTGGACGGCGTGCGGCACGTCGGCTTCGGGATGGACTGGCGGCGGCTGCCGGTCGACACGTGGCTCGACCTGATGAACGAGCGGGAACACTCGGGCGGTCACGGCCCGCCCCCGGCCGCCCTGCTCCGGCCGCCGGCGCCGAGTCGCGCCGAGTTCGAGCGGACCGTCCGGCAGGGGCTGCGGGACCTGCGCCGGCCCGGCCGCACGGCCGGGCTGAGCATCGACGCGGTCGAGGAGGCCCTCGCCGCGATCGCCGAGGAACCCAAGGGCGCGGCCCTGTGTGCCGTGCTCAACCGCACCTACCTGCGGCCGGCGGCCAGCCAGGAAGCGGCCGCCGAGCTGCTCGGGCTGCCGTTCAGCACCTACCGGCGGCACCTGGCCAAGGCGGTCGACCGGCTCGTCGCACTGCTGTGGGCCGCCGAAACCGGACAGCCGACTGAGCAGTGAACGACCTGGAAAGTGAGCAGTTTCCGGGCCTTTGCTGAGGGCATGACTGACGTACTCGTTCTCGGGGCCGGCCTGACCGGTCTCTCCTGCGCCATGCTGCTCGCCCGCGACGGACACCAGGTCACGGTGCTGGACCGCGACCTAGCCTGTCCCACGCCCGGAAAGGAGTGGGAAGAATGGGATCGGCCCGGTGTCACCCAGTTCCGGCTCGCCCACATCATGCTGCCACGGTGGCACGCCGTCATGTCCCTCGAACTACCCTCGGTGCTGGACCGGGTCGCCGCGGCCGGCGGGCAGCCGTTCAACTTCGCCGGTTCGCTCCCACCCGTACCCTCCGACGACCGTTTCCAGACGATCACCGCGCGCCGGCCGATCCTGGAGGCGGCGCTGGCCGCCGAGGCGGCCGAGACGCCCGGGGTCACTCTCCGGCGCGGGGTCGCGGTCACCGGTTTGGTCACTCAGGGCGACCGAGTTGCGGGCGTACGGCTGGGCGACGGCGACAAGATTCTCGCCGAGCTGGTCGTCGACTGCGGTGGCCGGCGTTCCGCGTTGTCGTCGTGGCTGTTCGAGGCCGGTCTGCCGGCACCGGCCGAGGAGCGGGCCGACGCGGGTTTCGTCTACTACATGCGGCACTACCGCGGCGACCGCCCGGAGCCGAGAGGCCCGCTGCTGCAGCACCATGACTCGCTGTCGATCCTCACCCTGCCCGGCGACACCGACACCTGGTCGGTCGGCTTCGTGACCAGCGTCCGCGACAAGCCGCTGCGCGCCCTGCGGAACCCGGCGGCGTGGGAGGCCGCGCTGGCCCGCTACCCGCTGGCCGCGCACTGGGCCGAGGGCACCCCGCTGACCGGCGTGGAGGCGATGGGCGGCCTGGTCGACCAGTGGCGCACGGTGACGACGCCCGGGGTGGTTGCGGTGGGTGACGCCGCCTGCTGCACCAACCCGTCACTGGGCCGCGGCGCCACGATGGGCCTGCTGCACGCCCGCCTGCTGCGCGACGTACTCCGGGCCGGCCTGCCCACGTCGTTCGCCGACCACACCGCAACGGAGATCGGCCCCTGGTACGAGGCCACGGTCTGGTTCGACCGCCACCGGATAGCCGAGATCGACGCCGACGCGACCGGCACGCCCTACGAGCCGAACGACCCGCAGTGGACCGGCGCCCGAGCGATGTACGCCGCCGCCTGCACCGGAAACGCGGAAGCCCTGCGCGCCCAACTGGCCATAGCGTGCATGCTCCCCGACGCGCCAGACCTGCAGGTGCCAGACACCGGCATCCGTTACCCGCTGCCCGGCGCAACCCGGACCGAGCTGCTGTCCACGCTGGCCGCCGCCTAGCGCGTCGCCCCCGGTGACCGGCGACGCTCGCGCCGTCCCAGATAGCGGCCGCGGGTCTCGGACCGGCGTCCCGCATAGCGGAGTACGGTCCGGCCCGCCGGACGGTGCTCCCACATCCCGAGCCGCGCCCAGCCCGAGAAAGCGACATGCCGCATATGTCTGGCGGCAGGGGTGCGGCGCAGCGCGATCTTGTGGATTCGCCGTCAGAAGCGTGCGGCAAGTCCGCAAGGTCTGCGGTGGGGCGCGGCGCAGCGCGATCCTGTGGATTCCCCGTCAGGAGCGCGCGGCAGGTCCGCAAGGTCCGGAGGGGGTGGCGCGGCGCGGCGCGATCTTGTGGCTTTGCCGTTGGGGCGTGCGGCAAGTCCGCAAGGTCTGGCGCGGGGGGCGCGGCGCGGCCCGATCTTGCGGATCTGCTGTCAGGAGCGCGCGGTAAGTCCGCAAGATCTGGAGCGGGCGCGGGGGTGGGGTGCCCGTGGACGTGACCCCGGCGCGGTATCGACCCGCGTTTGGAAGAGTGAAACTGCGTGAAGCGCTCTCCTCGGCCAAGCGCCGTCCGGAGCAGGCTGGTGTTGCCACGCGCCGGGCGGCCGCTTCGCCCAACCTGCGGCGGTGGCTGCCCGGCGCGGGGCTGGCCTGCGGCGGGGGCTGGCCTTGCGGCGGGGGCTGGCCTGCGGCGATCGTCGGCCGTGTGAGGAATTGTGGGTTAGTCGCGGGCCACCAGGTTGCGTAGGGGGCGGTTGGCCTCGAAGGCCGCCAGGTTTTCCTGGATCAGGGCCTCGGCTCCCAGGGGGCGGCCGCCGGCTGCGTGGGGGGAGATGATCACGTTGGGCTCGTCCCACAGGGCTGAGGTGGTGGGCAAGGGCTCCGTCTCGAAGACGTCCAGGGCTGCGCCGCCCAGGCGGCCGGCCCGGATCGCTGCCAGCAGGGCGGACTCGTCGACCGTGCTGCCTCGGCCTACGTCGACCAGCCAGGCGTGTGCTGGGAGCAGGGCCAGCACGGAGGCGTTCAGGGCGTGCTTCGTCTGCGGGGTGTCCGGCAGGATCATGATCAGGACGTCGGCGGTGGGTAGCAGCTGGGGGAAGTCGTCGGCGGTGACGATCGGGAAGCCGTGTCGTTCGCCGGGGGTGCGGGCCACCCCGGTGATGCGGGCGCCTAGGGCGGTCAGGTGCGGGGCGAGGGTTGCGGCGATGCCGCCGAAGCCCCAGATGACCACGTGGGCTTCGCGGAGCGTACGGAAATTGGCCGTTTCTCTTCTTGGTTGGTTGCCGCCCAGCTCGCCCGCCCAGCGGTGGCCGATCTGGGCTCGGACCAGCAGGTTTACCCGCCGGGCGGCGGCCAGCAGCAGGGCCAGGGTGTGTTCGGCGACGGTGTCGTCGTGCAGGCCGGCGCCGTTGGTGATCAGCACCTCGGGGGCGAACCCGGCGTTCAGCACCGCGTCGGGGCCGGCGGCCAGGGTCTGCACCCAGCGCAACCGGTGCAGGCGGCGGGCGGCGTCGGCCAGGTGGCGGCCGGGGTTGTTCCAGACGACCAGCACGTCGGCGTCGGTGTGCTCCTCCGGGATGGGCTCGGCGACCGCGTAGGTGACCGCCCCTTCCACCCAGAGGTCAAGGTCGACGCTGTCCGGCAGCAGAATCTTCATGACCGCTCAGGTTAGTGGGTCGCGCAGGTGGAACTCGGTCAGCGCCATCTGTTCCAGCAGCCGGAGCACCTCCTCGGCCGGGTAATCATCGCCGGCCAGCGCCCGGCGCAGCTCGATCCCGTCGACCGCGGCGACCAGCAGTTCGGCCAGGGCGGCCGAGTCGGTGCCGAGCACCTCGCCGAACATCCGCGCGGCCGCCTTGTTGAGCCGGCCGAGGCGGGCGCTGAGCGCCGGGTCGCGCAGGGCCAGCGCGGCGAGGTCGAAGTACGCGTCGGTGGCCTCCCGGTCGGCGTGGTTGCGCCGCACCTGCTGCAGGTAGGCGCGCCAGCGGTCGTCGAGCGCCGGAAGCGACGCGGTGGCCTCGGCGAAACCGGCGGCCGGGTCGGCGTAGAGCCGGTCCAGCAGCGCTTCGATCAGACCTTTCCGGGTGCCGAACCGGGCGGTGACCGCGCTGACGTCGGTGCGCGCCTCCCGGGCCACCGAGGTGAGGGTGAGTCCCTTGGTGCCGGCCCGGAGCAGCACCCGGTGGGCCGCGTCCAGGATCGCGGATCCGTCCGCAGCCCGAGGTGGGGATAGGCGGTGGTGTGTCGGCTCCATGGTCGATTCTCTTCCCGGCGAGGCCCCTCGGCGAACCCACCAAATGCCGGAACGGTGATAGTTCTTCCGACCGACCGCTGCGGATCAATGGAGAGCGAAATCGAGTCGTGATCCGGACGGACGGTGCTGACCAGGGCGTTACCGCACTACCATCCCGGGTGTGTTGATCTTGGCGTATGCGGCGATTGCCCGCCGTCCGTGGTGGTTCATGGTGGGCAGCGTCGCCGTCGGGGTGCTCCTCGGCCTCGCCGTGTCTCCGCGCGCGGTGTCCGCCCCGGTGGCGGTCGGCCTGACGGCCGCCATCGTGATCGCGCTTGCGGTATTGATCCAGCCGGAGGCGATGGCCGGGAAACGGCCGTCGTTCCTGGTCGTGCGGAAAGGCGCGTTCGTCGCCCCGGCCGACCTCGGCGAGCTACTGGCCGTTGCCGCCTTCACGATCAGCGCCGGCGCCTACTACGGCTACACCATCGGCCACGACATGTGGCATGGCCAGGAAATCGTAGCCTTCTTCATCCTGACCTCGGCCGCCGCGCTGACGCCGCACTGGTGGCAGGCGGCGCGTAGCGGCCTGTTGTTCGTCCGGCCCGACGGCGTGCTGATCCGGCGTCGACAGGAGGGCTCGCTGTTCGTGCCCTGGGAGGCCGGGCCCAGCGGTGTCTCGGCGTCGAAGCGCAACGACGAGATCGCGCTGCTGTGTCGCCGGCCCGACCTCGCTCACCTGGTCGGAAAGTGGGCGGACGGCCCGGTCATCCTCGCGACCGCCGACGTCCGCTTCCTGGCCCGGGTCATCGACGAGTACGCCGCACACCCCGAGCATCGTGCCGCGATCGGCACTCCGGCCGAGCTCGACCGGCTCACTCGTCGGACGAACGCTCGGAACGCTCCAGGGCCAGATCGAGGGCCAGCACGCTCCCGATGATCAGGAGCGGGTTGATGCCGGCGGCGACCTGCACCGCGTACGTGTCGCGGATGGTCAGCCAGCGCTTGGAGACCGCGGCCACCTCGTCGCCGCCCAGCTCGATCACGTACTCGTGGTCGAGCAGATCGCCCTTCATGGTCAGGTCGTCGGGGCCGGGCACATCGATGGTGAACTTGTCGCGGAACGGGGTGAACAGCTTCTTGCGCACCTCGGCGGCCTTCTCACCACCGATCTGGATCTCGTAGGTGGCCCGCAGCGCAATGATCTGCCGGTGCACCGACGCGACCTCGTCGCCGTTGACGTCCTCGATCACCACCTTGTTGCGGACGCTCAACACCTTGCCGTCGACCCGGTAGACCTTGTTGCCGTGCTCGTCGAGCACGTCGAAGTCGTCGCCGATCGCGAAGAACCGCTCCCTGATCACAAACATGATCCCTATCCTTCCAGCAGTGCGGTGATACGTGCCCGGTGTGCCTGTTCCCACTCATCGAGGGTTTGCGACTCCTCCTTGGCCTGCTTGGCCGCCCCGAGCGTCAGCACCTCGTCCCGCTGCGCCGCCGGCACCACCACGATCCCTTCCTCGTCGGCCACCACCAGGTCGCCGGCCTGCACCGGCACACCCCCGCAGCGGATGTTGACGTTCAGCGGCAGGGCGGCGGCCTTGCCGGCCGGCACCGGGATCACCCCGCGCCCGAACACCGGGAACCCCATGGAGCGGACCTCGGCGATGTCCCGGATGACCCCGTCCAGCACGAAGCCGGCGATGCCGTTGCGCTGGGCCACCGCGCACACGTTGCCGCCGGCCAGGGCGTGCGCGAGGTCGCCGGATTCGACGACCACAATCGAGCCGGGCGGCGCCTGATAGATGGCGGCGTGCAGCATGAGGTGGTCACTGGGCGGGCAGCGCACGGTGAACGCCGGGCCGGCGATCCGCGGGATCGGCGTCCAGAGCGGCCGGATGCCGATGTCCATGACCTGCTGCGCGCCGACGATCTCGGCCAGGGTGGTGGGGGAGAGGTCAGCCATCGGCCCAACCTACGGAAGGACACGGCATTGATCCAGTTCGAGGCCCGCCCCGGAATCCTCGACCTGAGCTGGGGCCACCCGAGACCCGAACTGCTGCCCACGGCCGAGTGGGGGGTCGCGCAGGCCGGGGCGCTGCGGGCTTCCGGTTGGCGTGCGCTCACTTATGGGTACGCGGCGGGGCCGCACCCGCTCACCGACTGGCTCGCGGCCCGCCTCGCGCGGATCGAGGGCGGCACCCCGCAGCCGGAGTCGTTGTTCGTGACGGCCGGAGCGTCGCACGCGCTGGCCCTGCTGGCGTCGCTGCTGGTCGAGCCGGGTGACGTGGTGCTTGTCGACGAACCCACCTACCACCTGGCGTTCCAGATCATCGCCGACGCCCGGGCCGAGCTGCGGTCGGTGCCGGCCGGCGATCCGGCGGCGGTGGCCGCGAAGGTCCGGGCGATCCGCGCGGAGGGGCGGCGGGTCGCGTTCCTCTACCTGGTGCCGACGTTCGCCAACCCGACCGGCCGCAGCCTGGAGCCGGCCGCCCGCCGGGCGCTGGTGGAGATCGAGGGTCTGACGGTGGTCGAGGACGACACCTACCGGGAACTGGTCTACGAGGGCAGCGCGCCGCCGTCGCTCTGGCACCTGGCGGGTGGCCGGAACGTCATCCGGATCGGCTCCTTCGCCAAGACGGTCGCGCCGGGCCTGCGGCTGGGCTGGATCAGCGGCACGCCGGGGCTGGTGAATCGACTGGCGAGCCTCGGTTACGTGCACAGTGGTGGCGGCGTCAACCACACCACCGCGGTGACGATGGCGGAGTTCGGCACCAGCGGCGCCTACGACACACACCTGGCGCGGCTGCGGGACGCCTATCGGGCGCAACGCGATGCGTTGGTCGGTGCGCTCAGCCCGTACACCTCAATAATGCGACCGGCCGGCGGCTGGTTTCTGTGGGTGACCATGCCGCCGGGCCGCAGTGCGGTTGATCTGTTGCCCGTCGCGGAGCGGCAGGGCGTGTCGTTCGTGCCCGGACCGAGCTTTCACCTGCGCGGCGACGGTGGGCACGACCGCCTTCGCCTGAGTTTCTCGCTGCTGCCGCCGGACGACCTGGCCGAGGCGGCCGCGCGCCTGATCGTCGCGCTGGGTTAGGGCTTGCGGGCGACCGCGCCGAACTCGTCGACCTCGCGGAGTTCCTCGGCGGTGGCGTCCGGCGCCGGGCGCCACCGCGAGCACGGCACCAGGCCGGGCTCGACGACCTCGAGGCCGTCCAGGAAGCGGGCCAGCTCCTCGGGGCGGCGCAGGTGGTAGGAGAGCGGCGCGTTCGCGTTCCACACCCCGATCGCCTCCTCGAAGGCCGGCCCGTCAAGGATGTTGGTGCCGTCGGCGGTGACCAGATAGCTGCCGGAGGGCAGCCCGTCCAGCAGCCGGCGGACGATCGAGACGGCCTCATCCAGGTTGGGCACGTGGCCGAGGATGTTCGTCAGGATCAGCGCGGTCGGCTTCGACGGATCAAGGGTGGCCGCTTCCAGGATCCCGGCCGGGTCGTGCAGATCGGCATCCAGATATTCGATGGCACCCTCGAGCAGGGTGCGGGCGTGCGCCAGGACGAGCGGGTCGTTGTCGACGTAGACGACCCGGGCGTCCGGCGCCACGGCCTGGGCCACCTGGTGGGTGTGCTCGGCGGACGGAATGCCGGTGCCGACGTCGAGGAACTGCCGGATGCCCGCCTCCTGGGCCAGGAACGTGATGGACCGTTTCAGGAACGCCCGGGACGACTGCGCCACCACCGTGATGTCCGGATAGAACTCTGAGAACTGGTCGCCGACCTGGCGGTCTATCGGGAAGTTGTCTTTACCGCCCAGCCAGTAGTTCCATACTCGGGCGGAATGCGGAATGCTGGCGTTGTCGTCGCTCATGATCGGCTCCCCGAGTGGCGAAATCCTTGGCGAAAACGCGTTCGCCGGTATGCTATCGGCCAAAGATCACGAAGTTCCAATGTGGATCACCGTTCGGGGCGAGGCGATGTGAGCCAGGGGCAGGGCGGCGGTTCAACCGTGCGCCGGATGCAGCTCGGCGCCCGTCTGCGTGCCCTGCGACACGCCGCCGGACTGAGCCGCGAGGAAGCCGGGCATCCGATCCGGGCCTCCGAGTCGAAGATCAGTCGGATGGAGCTGGGCCGGGTCGGTTTCAAGGAACGCGACATCACCGACCTGCTCACGCTGTACGGCGTGACCGATCCGCAGGAGCACCAGCGGGTGCTGCAGTTCGCCCGGGAGGCGAGCGCGCCGAGCTGGTGGCACTCCTACGGCGACGTGCTCGACCCGTGGTTCCAGACCTACCTCGACTTCGAGCAGGCCGCGACCCTGATCCGGACGTACGAGGTGCAGTTCATCCCGGGCCTGCTGCAGACCGAGGCGTACGCGCGGGCCGTGATCAGTCTCGGCTACGACAAGAACGTCCCCGACGAGATCGACCGGCGCCTCCGGCTGCGGATGGAACGCCAGCAGCTGCTCCGGCGCTCCGACGCGCCGAAGATGTGGGTGGTGCTCGACGAGGCGGTGCTGCACCGGCCGATCGGCGGCACCGCGGTGCTCCGCGAGCAGGTCGAATCCCTTCTCGACCTGGCCGAGTCGCCCGGCGTGCAGATCCAGGTGATGCCGTTCGCGTCCGGCGGCCACGCGGCGTCCGGCGGTGCGTTCAGCGTGCTCCGGTTCCCATACCAGGAGCTGGCCGACGTCGTCTACATCGAGTACCTCACCGGCAGCCTCTACCTCGACAAACCCGATGAGGTCGACCGGTACGCGGCGGCGCTGAGCCGGCTGTTCATCGAGGCCGCGCCGCTGAGCGAAACCTCCGCGATCCTCAACCGGGTCCGCAAGGAACTCGGCAGCTAGCGCTATCCGCGGCGGATGATGTCGGTATGCCGCACCCCCGCCACGCTGCTGGCATGGCCGACCTCCGCACCCGCTGGATGGCCCGGCTGGCGTTCCTCGCGGCCGCCGCCCCGATCGTTCTGCTGCTGACCGTCGCGGGCCTCCGGGACAGCCTCACCCTGCTGCTGACCGCGGCCGCCGGGATGGCGGCCATGCTGGCCGGCGCGTACTGGTTCCTCAGCCATCGAGGCTTCGCCCGATGGCTCGGCGCGGTGGTCGTCCTGGCCGCCCCGGTCACGGTTGCTTGGCTGTACGCGCGACAGAACCTGATCTGGGTGGTGGTGGCCCTGGCCGCGCTGTGGGCGGCGATGGTGGCCTGCGGCCGTAACGCCCTGGCCCGGGTCAAGCATCAGCCGGTGCGCGAGGTCCCGCCGCCGCACCGGCCGTTCCTGATCATGAATCCGCGCTCCGGCGGCGGCAAGGTGGTCCGGTTCGAGCTGGAGAAGCGCGCTCGTGAGCTGGGCGCCGACGTCGCCCTGCTGACCGACACCCCGGTCGCCGACCTCGCCCGGCAGGCGCTGCGGGACGGCGCCGACCTGCTCGGGGTGGCCGGCGGCGACGGCACCCAGGCCCTGGTCGCCGCGATCGCGGCCGAGGCGGGGGTGCCGTTCCTGGTGCTCTCGGCCGGCACCCGCAATCACTTCGCGCTCGACCTCGGCCTGGACCGCACCGACCCGGCGACCGGGCTGGCCGCGCTCACCGACGGCGTCGAGCTGCGCGTCGACCTGGGCCGGGCCGGCGACCGGGTGTTCGTCAACAACGTCTCGTTCGGCGCGTACGCCGAGGTGGTGCGCCGCCCGGAGTACCGCGACGACAAGGCCCGCACCACCCTCGACGTGCTGCCCGACCTGATCAGCGGCCACCGTGGCCCGCACCTGCGGCTGCGGATCGGCGACCGGGTGGTGGACGGGCCGCAGGCGGTCCTGGTGAGCAACAACCCGTACGGCACCGACGACGTGGCCGGTCTCGGTCGCCGGCACGGCCTGGACGGGGGAGTGCTGGGGGTGCTGGCGGTTCGCGGGCTTCAGCTGGTCCGCAGCACGGTGACCGAGGTGACCGTGGAGGCCGACCAGCCGGAGATCCCGGTCGGCATCGACGGCGAGTCGGTGCTGCTGCCCACCCCGGTGCGCTGCACGATCAGCGCCGGCGCGCTGCGGGTCCGGGTGCCCCGGCACCGCCCGGTGCCGCCGCCGGAGCTGGACTGGGTGCGCTTGCGCCACCTGGCCCTGGGGCGCGCATGATTGTCGTGGCCCACCTTTCCGACCTGCACCTGGGCGCGCACGTGGACAAGGCGGTGGCCGGGATCGTGGCCGAGGTGGCGTCCTTCAACCCCGACCTGACCGTGGTGTCGGGGGACCACACCATGCGGGCCCGGCCGCGCGAGTTCGACCAGGCCGCCGCCCTGATCGGCGATCTGCCGGGGCCGCTGCTGGTGGTGGCCGGCAACCACGACCTGCCGCTGGTCAGCCCACAGCGCCTGCTGAATCCCTACGGCCGGTACCGGTCCTGGCTCGGCCGGCACGACCGGGTGGTCCGGCTGCCCGGCCTCACCGCGCTGGGCCTGCACTCGATGCCGCGGTGGCGGTGGAAGGCGGGCCGGGTCGGTGCCGCCCAGACCGACGAGATCCGCCGGGTGTTCGGTGGTGCGCCGGCTGACGACGTACGCCTGCTGGCCCTGCACCACCCACCGGAAGCGCGAAGCTTCGCCGGAAGCCGGCGGCTTCTGGCCGCCCTGACCGCGACCGGCACCGACCTGGTGCTGGCCGGGCACACGCACGTGCCCGAGGTGCACCGCTGGGCCGGCGGGCCGCTGGTGGTCACGGCCGGCACCGCCACCAGCCATCGGGTGCGCCGGGTCCCGCGGTCGTGGAGCCTGCTGCGGATCAGCGCGGAGGCGGTCGAGGTGCACGAGCGCTTCGAGGACCCGGACGGGAGCTGGTTCACGGGTCGCGTCGTCCGGTTTTGATTTCACGACAGTCCGTCGTAATCTTTGCGACAGGTTGTCGTATCGACTGGACGGAGTCCTCCCATGACCACGCTCGCGGACCGCGCCGATCTCATCGAACTGTTCGGCCGCTACGCCGACATAGCCGACCAGAAGGAGTTCACCCGGCTGCCCGGCCTGGTCTTCACCGACCCGGTGACGCTCGACTTCTCGTCGGTCGCCGACATCCCGCCGATGACCACCCCGCTCGGCGATTACGTCGAGATCCTCCGCACCTCCTTCGCCCCCTTCGCGGCCACCCACCACGTCATCACCGGCCACGTCATCGACCTCGACGGCGACCGCGCCACGATCCACGCCCACGTCCGCGCCGAGCACTGGGTGGCCGGCGAGGCGGACCGCTGGCTGGTGGTCGGCTTCTACGACAACGAGGCGGTCCGCACCGCCGGCGGCTGGCGCCTGACCCGAGTGAAGCTGACCGCGACCCACCAGGAGAACCCGCACCTGTCCGGCGTCACCGCGCGCTGAGCGGGGTTGGCACGCACCCCGCGCTGGTCAGGGAGGATGATGATCGGATGCCGCGGATCAGGGGAGCCAGCATCGAGCAGCACCACGAGATGGTGTGGGCCGACCTCGCCGAGGCGCTGCGCCAGCTGCTTCTCGAACGCGACTACGACTCGATCAACATGGGCCACATCGCGGGCCGGGCCGGCCTGGCCCGCAACACCCTCTACAACTACGCCCGGGACAAGAGCGCCCTGGTGCTGGCGCTGACCGAGCGGGCAAGCCGCCCCGCGGCCGAGCGGGTCACCGCGATCGCCGCCCGCTCCCAGGATCCGGCCGCGACCCGGATGCGGGGGATCGTCGAAGCGTTCCTGACGGCGTCCCCCGACATGCAGCTGATGTTCCGTCCGGGCTCCGGTCCGATGGTCGACGAGGTGCCGAAGGGGCCGGACAGCCCGTTCCACGCGATCGTGGTCGAGGTGGAGAACGTCGTCCGGGACGGCATCACCCGCGGCGAGTTCCGCGACGTCGGCGACGTGCCCCTGGCGGTGGAGCTGCTCTCCGGCGCCATGCGCGCCGGCGCCGAACGCATCGCCCGCGACCCGGCCGGCGCCGCGGCCACGGTGCGCGCGGCGCAGGAGATCATCCTGGCGTCACTGGCCGCCCCAGACCTCGTCGGCGACCTCGGCGATCAGCCGTAGCTTGGCGACTTCCTGCTCGTAGGTCAGCACGTTGCCCTCGACCGTCGAGGAGAACCCGCACTGCGGCGACAGGCACAGCTGCTCGAGCGGCACGTAGCGGGCGGCCTCGTCGATCCGGCGCTTCAGGGTGTCCTTCGACTCGAGCACCCCACGCTTGGTGGTGACCAGGCCGAGGACGACCATCTTGCCGGGCGGCACGAACCGCAGCGGCGCGAACCCGCCGGAGCGGTCATCGTCGTACTCCAGGAAGAAGCCGTCCACCGCGAGCTCGCTGAACAGCGCCTCGGCCACGAAGTCATAACCACCCTCGGCCGCCCACGACGACCGGAAGTTGCCCCGGCACATGTGCGTGGTGACCGCGAGCCCGGCGGGCCGGTCGGCGATGGCCGCGTTGATCTGCCGGATGTAGCGCAGGTGCTGGTGCTCGGCGTCATCCCCGCGCTCGGTGAGCAGCTGCCGCTGGGCCGGGTCGTTGAGATAGGCCAGGCTGGTGTCGTCGAGCTGCAGGTAGCGGCAGCCCAGCGCGGCCACCTGCGCCACCTGCTGCGCGTAGGCGGCGCTGAGGTCGACCCAGAACTGCTCCTCGTCGGGGTAGACCGATTTGTCGAGCGCGGCCCGCCCGCCGCGATAGTGCACCATGCTGGGCGACGGGATGGTCAGCTTCGCGGTGACGCCGGGCTCGACGGTCGCCGCGAGGAAGCGGAAATCTTCCCCGAAGATCGTCTCGACGAGGTGCACCGGTTCGTCCACCACCAGCGCGGCCGACTCGAAGTCGAGCTCCCCGTCGGCGTTGCGGAAATGCACCTGGATCTTGTCGTCGGTGCGGTGCACCCCACCGAGCCGATAGATGAAGTCCATGTGCCACGACGTACGCCGGAACTCGCCGTCGGTGGCCGACCGCAGGCCGACGCCGCGCTGCATGCGCACCACGTCGCGGATCGCGTCGTCCTCGATCGTCCGCAATTCGTCGGCGCCGATCTCGCCGGTGGCGCGTTTCTCCCGTGCCTCCAGGAGATGGGGTGGCCGCAGCAGGCTGCCGACATGATCGGCCCGGAACGGAGGCGTATCGCGCAGGGTCATCGGAGCTTCCTCCTTCGCGTCGTCGCGGGAAGAACGTTACCCCTACCGAGCCTCGCGCACGGCGTGGCGAATCGCGGCCAGACCGGTCTTGTGCGGCGTGCGGACCGCCCCGAGCACCCCGGCCGACCAGGCCGCGAGGGCGTCCGCCGACCGCCGCCCGAGGCCGGCGTCCGGCAGCCCGAGCAGGGCAACAAGGGAGGTCATGGCCTGGGTAGGGGCCAGGTCGCGGCGCCGCAGCAGGGCGGTCAGGCTGAGCGCCTGATCCGGCACGCCGAAGTCGGCGGCGAGGACCCGGCCGGCCTCGGCGGTGCTCTCCGGCGTGATCGGCGCCCAGTCCCCCCACTGATGCCCGGCCACCAGCTTGCTGCCGTGCACCACCAGCAGCCCCGCTTCCCGCGCCGACCACCACAGCGCCACCGCCGGGTTCCGCCCGGCGAGCACATAGGCCGCGGTCGTGTAAGGGGTGGGCCGCCCGGCCCCGTCCCACAGATGCAGGCTCCACTTCGGAGTGAACGGCACGGTCCACGACGACTGCCCGGTCAGCACGGCGTCGGCCGCCGCCGCGGCCGGATCAAGACCGACCAGAACCAGCCCGCTGCGTGGCACGGGCAGGGGAGCATGTCGCGGCGGCCGATCCAACAGCAGTTCCGGCGGTACGCCGAGAGCACGGCACGCATCGGTCAGCCGAGCGGCCGCCGTGTACCGAGGCTCATCGTGCACGAGCGCCTGCCGCAACAGCGCACCCCCACCCGGCAGGGCCGCCTCACCGCCGTGCGCGACCTCCCCGTCCGGCCGGTACCCGGTGACGGTCAGTTCCGGCTCGTCGTGCAGGGCGAAAGCGGCCGCCCGGGTAGCGGCACCCACCGCCTGCGGGTCGGTCCGCAGCCGGCACCACCCGTCGTGCTCGGCCAGCACGGCAACGGCGGCTTCCCGCCCGGCGAGCGCGGCGATCCGGTGCGCGGTAGCCCGCACCGCGAACAATTCGGTCACGTCAGGCCCGCTGAAACAGTCGCTGCCACCGCCCGGCCGGTGGCTCGGCGTCGACCCGGCGAGCGTCGTACAGCCCCGGATCCTCCCCATCGAGCAAAGACCGCCCCACCGCGTTGTCCGGCAGGTCGAGGATCGCGCAGACCCGCCGCAGCAGATCCGACAGGGCCGGCCGCTCCTCACCCGGCACCGGGTCGTTGCGCACCATGGCCAGCGCGGCGCCACGCTCGGGCCGCTCGTACAGCGCGGCCACCTCACCGCAGTAGGCGTCCCACTCCTGCCGATCGGCGAGGTAGCGGGCCGGGTCAGCGGCGGGTTCCCACCCGGCCGACCACTGCAGCGACAGCTCCCCGCCCGGGCTGAGCACCAGCGCCTCAGCCACGAACTCATCGCAGAGCAGCAACACCGCGGTGCTCATGGTGCGAGCCACCACGGCCCGAGCCGGCCGGGCAAGCCGATCGGTGGACGAGTAGGCCCGCCCAGGAGCGTCAAACAACACAATCGTGCCAAGCGGATCCGCCACGACAAACCCGCCGAGCTTCCCCACCCGCACAGCCTCCGCGACCACCGCAGCCGAAGCCCGCGTGACCAGCGCGTACGTAGACAATGCCTCGTCACCCCCCAGCGATTCTGGCGGGCGCGAGTCTAGTCAGTCATTCATGATCTTCAGCGCGCCGGTCCGGGGTTGATGCGCAAGCCCAGGTAGGTGAGCACGCCCGGGTCGGGGACTGGCAGGACCTCGAAGCCCAGGCGGTCGTAGAAGGCTCGGGCACGGACGTTTGCGGTCAGCATCGCTACGTGTACGCCGGGGGCCGGCACCGCCTCGGTGAACCGGTTGATCAGGCGGCGTCCGAGGCCCTGGCCCTGGTAGGGCGGCAGCAGGTCGATGTGCAGGTGGGCCGGGAAACCGTCCAGGCCGGGCACGAGCATCCGCTCCGGCCAGTAGTGCAACGACACCATGTCCTGTTCGGCGGTGCGCGGTGGTGGCGGGGGCTCCGGGTAGCGGTCGGTGATCAGCGGGACCCACTCGGCCGGGTACCGCTTGACGAACGTCGCCGTGTCGGCCGTGCCGACCACGTAGCCGACCGCTTCGCCGCCGTCCTCGACCACGAACGCGAGGTCCGGTTCGAGGTGCGTGTAGGGGCCGGCGAACAGGTCGCCCCACAGGTCGTCGTCGGAGAACTTGCCGCGTGCGTCGTCGCCGGCGTCGGCGGTGCGCACGCAGATGTCGTAGACGGCCGCGCGGTCGGCGGCCCGGTAGGGACGAATCTCAGGCACCCGCTGAGGCTAGGCGGTGGAAGCGCTTCCACCGCAAGCATCAATCCAAGAATCAGAAAAATAAAGATCTAGGACCTAAGACCTTAAGAAATTCAAACCGCAGCGGTACGTTGGCCGCATGGACTGGCAGGAGTTGACGGATCTGACCCGCGGGCAGCCGTTCGTGGTCGAGCGGGTGCGCCTGGCCGGCAGCGGCATCGCGATCGAGGGGCAGTTCGAGCCGCCGCAGCTGGCCGAGCTCGGCGTCGACGACCAGGTGTTCGTGGCCGCGTTCGTGCGCTCGCACGGGTCGATCAAGGAGATGGAGCGGATCTTCGGGGTGAGCTACCCGACGATCAAGGCGCGGCTCAACCGGATCGCCGAGCAGCTCGACTTCGTCGACACCGACCCGGAACCGCCGACCGCGGCCGCCGACGTCGTCGACCGGCTGCAGCGCGGCGAGCTCAGCGTCCAGGAGGCGCTGTCCGAGCTGGACCGGCCCCGATGATCCCGCAGCTGGTGACGGTCCGGGCCGGGCGGCACCGGTTCTTCGTACCGGTCGTACCCGTCGCCCTTCTTCTTTCTCCTTTGCTTTTGCTCGCCGTCCTCGGCGGGCTGATCGCCTGCCGCGTCTACCGGATCAGCGCGCTGGGTGCGCTGCTCGGCGTCGGGCGGCTGCTGTGGGCGCTGCCGGGCGCCCGGTTCGAAATCGATGACGGCCACACGGCCGTGCGGGTGAGCGTCCGATGAGGCAGGAGCACCGATGAACGAGCAACGCCGCCAGATCCTGCAGATGCTGGCCGACGGCAAGATCACCGCGGACGAGGCCGAGAAGCTTCTCGACGCCCTGGCCCGGGAGCGGCCCGAGCCGGCCGCCGTGACCATGCCGAAGTACCTGCGGGTGCTGGTCACCTGGGAGGACCCCACCGACGGGGCGGGCCAGATCAACGTCCGGGTCCCGCTCAAGCTGCTGCGCGCCGGGGTCCGGCTGACCAGCCTCCTCCCACCGCAGGCGCTGGCCCGGGCCAACGCCGAGCTGGACAAGGCCGGCGTGCCGATCGACCTCACCCAGCTCAAGCCGCAGCAACTGGAAGAACTCATCGAGCATCTCGACGACGTCAGCATCGACGTCGACTCGACCGACAGCAAGGTGAAGGTGTTCTGCGAATGACGACCGCGATCGCCGTCCACGGCCTGCACAAGTCCTACGACAAACTGCACGTACTGAAGGGTGTCGACTTCGAGGTGGCCGGCGGCAGCATCTTCGCGCTGCTCGGCTCCAACGGCGCCGGCAAGACCACCATCGTGCGCATCCTCGCCACCCTGCTCAAGCCGGACGCGGGTGCGGCCACCGTGAACGACTTCGACGTGGTCGACCAGGCCGCTCAGGTGCGCGAGTCGATCAGCCTGACCGGCCAGTTCGCCGCGGTCGACGAGATCCTCACCGGCCGGGAGAACCTCATCCTGATCGGCCGGCTGCGCCGGGTCGGCGACCCCCGCGGGATCGCCGACGACCTGCTCGAACGCTTCGGTCTGGCCGACGCGGCCGGGCGCCGGGTGGCGACGTACTCGGGTGGCATGCGCCGCCGCCTCGACATCGCGATGAGCCTGATCGGCGCCCCGCCGGTGATCTTCCTAGACGAGCCGACCACCGGGCTCGACCCGGAGGGCCGCATCGAGGTGTGGCAGGTGATCCAGCAGTTGGCCGACAGCGGCACGACCGTCTTCCTCACCACTCAGCACCTGGAGGAGGCCGAGAAGCTCGCCGACCGGATCGCCATCCTGCACCAGGGCACGATCATCGTTTCCGGCACGCTGGCCCAGCTGCGCGAACTGCTCCCACCGGCCCAGGTCGAGTACGTGGAGCGGCAACCCACCCTCGAGGAGATCTTCCTGGCCATCGTCGGCCGCGACCGGAAGGAGCAGCGATGACCACGCACGCCCTGAGCGACACCTCGGTGATGCTCGGCCGCTCGGTGCGGCACGTGACCCGCAGCCTGGACACCATCATCACGGTCACCATCATGCCGATCGCGTTCCTGCTGCTGTTCCGGTACGTGTTCGGCGGCGCCATCGAGACCGGCACCGACAACTACGTCAACTACCTGATGCCCGGCATCCTGCTCATCGCGATCGCGAGCGGCATCTCGTACACCGCCTATCGCCTGTTCGCGGATCTGCAGCGGGGCATCTTCGAGCGCTTCCACTCGATGCCGATCGCCCGCTCGTCGGTGCTGTGGGGGCACGTGCTGACGTCGCTGGTCGCCAACGGCATCTCGGTCGTGGTCATCCTGTTGACCGGGCTGATCATCGGGTTCCGCTCGTCGGCCGGCATCCTGGCCTGGCTCGCCGTCGGCGGCATCCTCGGTCTGTTCACCCTCGCCCTGACCTGGGTGGCGGTGATCCCCGGCCTGACCGCGACCACCGTCGACGGCGCCTCCGCCTTTTCCTACCCGCTCGTCTTCCTGCCGTTCGTGAGCTCGGCGTTCGTCCCGACCGAGACGATGCCCGGCCCGGTGCGCGCGTTCGCCGAGAACCAGCCGGTCACCTCGATCGTCGACTCGGTCCGCGCCCTGCTGGAGCAGCAACCGGTCGGCAGCGAGATCTGGACCGCGCTAGCGTGGTGCGCCGCCATCCTGGTGGTCGCCTACGCCCTCGCCATGCGGGCCTACCGGCGGAAGATCGGTTGAGGGTAGTCTCGGCCAGCGAACGTCGTGTTCCTTGAGTGAGAGTCGGTGAGGGCCGTGCAGTTGACCCATCTCGGGCACGCGTGCCTGCTGGTCGAAACCGATGTCCGGCTGCTGATCGACCCGGGCACGATGTCGGACTTCGCCGCGCTCACCGAACTCGACGCGGTGCTGGTCACCCACCAGCACCGCGACCACGTGGACGCCGCCCGGGTCGCCGCCCTGCTGACCGCCAACCCCGGCGCCCGCCTGATCGTCGATCCCGACTCGGCGGGCTCACTCGACGGCCTGCCCACGGCCGAGGTGGCCCGGCCGGGGGAGCGGCTGACCTTCGGCCGCACCACGGTCGACGTGCACGGCGGCCTGCACGCGGCCGTCTACGGCCCGATCCCCGGCTGCACCAACAACGCCTATCTCGTCGACGACGGCGCCTTCTTCCACCCGGGCGACTCGTTCGCGCTGCCGCCCGGCGAGGTGGACGTGCTCGCGGTCGCCATCGACGGCCCATGGCTCAAGATCGCCGAGGCGGTCGACTACGTCCGGGCGGCCCGCCCCCGGGTCGCGGTGCCGATGCACGAGGGCGAAACCGCCGACCCGGCGAAGTACGCAGGCATGCTCGGCGCGTTCAGCGAAATCCCGACCCATCGCCTGACGGCGGGGGAGCCGACCGCCCTATAGACATCTTTCGCGCTCGAGGTCCGGCGTTCCACACCCGCCATACCGATCGGCGCGCCGATCCCCAAAGAAACCTCTCCGCGACGGGCCGGCTTCCGGAACGCTGGCCGCTTTCGCCGGAAAGAGCAGACCTTTCGGTACGGGCCGGTCCGCTCCCGTGGCACTCGGTCCCGGTGGGTGCAGCTCGCCCTCCGCGCGCCCGCCACGGGCGGTCCCGACCCAAGACCCGCAGACCTTGAAGACCTACTGCTCGCAGCGAACAGGAACTCCGCAAGATCGCGCCGGAATGGCGCGCTTACCGGAGGTGAGCAGAGCAGGGCGTATTGGTGCGCAAAGCAAAGCTCCTGGGGGTGGGTGTTCGTTGCGCGAGCGTCGCGGCACGTGCCGGTGTTGCACGCCGGTCGCGCGGTGGCGGCGGCCGGGGGTAATTGCGGTTGTCTACGGCGTCGTCCGTACCGGACAAGGGTTTCGTTTCTTGGGACCTTGATTCTGAAAGGGTGTCCAGGCCGCGCGGCGGTCACGGTCTGCACGGTGACTCAGGTGGTTTGACGCAGGACCGGGTGGCTCGGGAACAACCGGGTCTCCCGCACCCCGGTCAGGGCCGCGGTGGCGGCCGCGGTGGCGATCCGCTCGACCGGATGGGTGGCCGTGGTCAGCGCCGGGCCGGCCACCGGGGCATCGTCGAAACCGGTCACCGCCACGTCGTCCGGGACCCGTCGGCCCAGCTCGTGCAGGGCGTCCAGCACGCCCAGGGCGACGGCGTCGCTGACCGCGACGATCGCGTCGGTGTCCGGCCAGCGGGACAGGATGCGGTAGGTGGCGGCCCGGCCGCGTTCCACGGTGACCGCCCCGGTCACGCTGCGCGGGGGCACGCCGATGGCGAGTGCGAAATCGGCGTACGCCGCAAGTGGGGCTCTCGCCGCGCCCAGCCATCGCGGACCGCCCACCAGGACCACCCGCCGGCGGCCCTGTTCGTGCAGGTGGCGAAGCAGTGCGCCGAATCCGGCCCGGCTGTCGACGTCGGCGTTCGGGACGCCGGGAGCGCCGACCCCGATCGCCGCCGTGCGACCGGACAACCGGCGCGGCAGCGCGCCCAGCGTCGCGGTGTCGTGGCCGGTCAGCACGAGCGCCGCCACCGACCGGTCGGCCGCGATGGTCTCGAGGCCGGCGGCGCAGTCGAGCGGGAGCTGCCGCAGTGCCACGCCCAGCCCGGCCGCGTCGGCGACCTCGGCCACCGCGGCCGTGGCCCGGCTGACGAACGGATCACGCAGCGCGTCGGCCCGGTCGTCACGCACCGCGAGCACGATCCGGGTGCCGTCACCCTTAGCCAGCATGCGCGCGACCGGATGGGCCGCGTAACCGAGTTCGCCCGCGGCGGCCAGAACACGTTCCCGGCTGGCGGCCGAGGCCGGCCCGGCGCCGGACAGCACCCGGGACGCGGTGGCCGGCGAAACACCCGCCCGGCGGGCGACATCCACGAGTCCGGTCATCGGTTCAGTAGACACCGCAGGCCGGGGGCGCCGGTACCGGTACCGGCGCCCGTTCGGGCAGTTCCTGTTGCGGAACCGGGCCGAGATGTCCGGAGCCGCCGCCTATGCGCCTCTCGGTGAGGTTGACATCAACGAGCATCTGTTGCCAGCTGAGATCAAGTCTGTTGCAAACCCTTTACGGGAAGGACCCCTCCAGCATGACGACTCGCGCCGGGCGAGCGGTTCGCCGGCAGTTCGGGCGGATCTTCGCCATCGGGCTCGCGGTGGTGACCGTCGGCTCGCTGACCGGCACCGCCGCGCACGCCAACCCCACCACCAAGGCGGTTCCGACGCCGGCTTTCGGTAGCAACGTGACCATCTTCGACCCGAGCCAGCCGGTGGAGCAGATCCAGGCGGTGCTCGACGCGACCTACGCCAAGCAGGTCAACAACGAGATGGGCACTGATCGATACGCGTTCTACTTCAAACCCGGCACATATGGTACGGACACCAAGCCGCTCAAATTCAAGGTCGGCTATTACACCGAGGTCGCCGGTCTCGGTGCGTCCCCGAACGACGTCGTGATCAACGGCAAGATCGAGGTCTTCAACCGCTGTACGGCCGACGGCGGCACCAGCAACTGCCTGGCGCTTGTCAACTTCTGGCGGACGCTGTCCAACCTGTCGCTGAAGGTCAACGGCTACGGGGAGACCGACGGCTGCCGGGGCGCCACCAACTTCTGGGCGGTGTCGCAGGCGGTCTCGCTGCGCCGGGTCAACGTGTCCGGCGCGTTCTCGCTGATGGACTACTGCGGGGCCGGCCCCTACTACGCCAGCGGCGGCTTCATCGCCGACTCGCAGTTCGGGTCGGTGGTCAACGGGTCGCAGCAGCAGTGGCTGACCCGCAACAGCAAGCTGGACAGCTGGAGCAACGCGGTCTGGAACCAGGTGTTCTCCGGGGTGGAGGGCGCGCCGAGCGAGGACCTGTTCCCGTCGACGCCGTACACCACCCTCGCCAAGACCCCGGTCAGCCGGGAGAAGCCGTACCTGTTCATCGACGCGGCCGGCAAGTGGAACGTGCGCGTGCCGTCGGCGCAGAAGAACAGCAGTGGCATCACCTGGGGGAGCGGCCTCACTCCCGGCCGCACCATCCCGCTGAGCAACTTCTTCATCGCGAAGCCGTCCGACCCGGAGTGGCTGATCCAGGCCAACCTGCTGCTGGGCAAGAACCTGTTGTTCAGCCCCGGTGTCTACCACATCGACCAGAGCCTGACCGTGCTCTGGCCGAACCAGGTCGTGCTCGGTCAGGGCCACGCGACGCTGACCGCCGTGAACGGCGCCACCCCGCTGCGGGTGCTCGACGTGCCCGGCGCCATCGTGGCCGGCCTGACCATCGACGCCGGCACCAAGGAGTCGAAGACGCTGCTGCAGGTCGGCACCAAGCTGGGCCTCGGTGCCAGCTCGGCGAACAACCCGACCACGCTGTCCGACGTGTACTTCCGGGTCGGCGGCCCGCACATCGGCAAGACCGACACCGCGCTCGAGGTCAACAGCGACAACGTGCTCATCGACCACACCTGGGTGTGGCGGGCCGACCACGGCGTCGAGGGCTTCAGCGGTGACACCGAACGGTGGAAGACCAACACCGGCCGCTACGGCGCCGTGATCAACGGCGACAACGTGACCGCGACCGGCCTGTTCGTCGAGCACTTCCAGAAGTACAACACCGTCTGGAACGGCAACGGCGGCACCACCGTGCTCTACCAGAACGAACTGCCCTACGACCCGCCCACCCAGGCCGACTGGATGAACGGCAGCGTCGAGGGCTACGCCGGTTACAAGGTGGGGGACAAGGTCAAGACCCACAACCTCTACGGCGCCGGCGTGTACGTGTTCAACCAGAACAACCCGTCCATCCACACCGAGAACGGCTTCGAGGTTCCGAACCGTCCCGGCGTGAAACTGCACCACATCATGACCGTCAACCTGGCGGCCGGAACCATCGACCACGTCGTCAACGGCGTGGGCGGCCCGGCCGACACCACTGGTATCGGTGTCCCGGTGTTCGTCACCGACTACCCGGCACCGTAATAGAACCGGCACCGTGATCGAAGCAGGGCCGGGGTGGCGTACACCCCGGCCCTGCAATGATGTTGTAGTGCAACCATCGTCCGATCACGAGCCGGCCGTACTGGCGCTGATGCGTGCCAGCCGAGCCCTCGTCGGGCTGACCGTCCGGGCCCTCGCCGACGTCGAGGCGGACGTGACGATCCCGCAGTTCCGAGCCCTGGTCGTGCTGGCCACCCGGGGCTCGATGCGCGGCGCTGACATCGCCGAGGAATTGAACGTCAACCCGTCCACCGGCACCCGGATGACCGACCGCCTGGTCGGCAAGGGCCTGGTCCGGCGGGTGCGTTCCACCGACGATCGCCGGGTGGTGCAGCTGCGGCTGAGCGCGGCCGGCCGCGACATCGTCGAGAAGGTGATGGCCCGCCGTCGCACTGAGCTGGAACGGATCGTCGCCGAGACCGCCCCGGTCTGGCAGCCGGCGGTGACCGACGCGCTCACCGCCTTCGCCGTCGCCGCGGGGGAGATGCCCGAGCAGGAGTGGTGGATGGGCTGGACCCGGCAGGCCGCCGAACTCCAGGATTAGACATCACGTCAGCCGCTGGATGGGTGGCGGTAATCCTTGCATGGTGCAATGGTGTGGGAATTCCCCATCACCGAGAGGCGGCCGAGCAGAGATGACCCTGGGAGCAGCGTCCACCCAGCGCCGGGTGGCGTCCGCCCGCGCGCACGGACCTCTGGTCTGGCAGCGCACCGGCACGATCGGCACCGAGCTGGTGCTGCGCGACGACGCCGCGCCCGGCGTCGTGACCGGTTCGGCCGTGGTGGGCGGCCGCGATCCGTACACCACCCGCTGGCACGCCGATCTCGACGGCTCGTGGCGGGTAAGGGCACTGACCATGACCTGCGAGGGCAGTGGCTGGCGGCGTAATCTCGCGTTGGCCCGCACTCCGGACGGCCCGTGGACGTGCGGCGGCGAACAGTCCGGCAAGCCCGAGGCACCGCCGGCCGGCATCGACGACCCGGCCCGCATCGACGACGCCGGGCTGCTGCTGGTCACCGACTCGCCGATCTTCCTGACCTGGGCGATGCGCTCGCTGAAGCTCACCCCGGGGGCGGCCGCGACGACCACGCCGGTGGTCCGGATCCGGATGCCGTGGCTGACCGTGGTGCCCGGACGGGCGACGTTCCAGCAGGTCAGCGACAACCGGCTGCGAGTGACCGGGGAGGGTCCGGCCTGCACGTACGACCTGGACGCCGAGGGAATCGTCACCTACCAGGCGGGCCGGCTGCGCATCACGCCGTAGTAGGTCAGTTCGTCAGGGACGTGGCCACCCGGCGGAGGAACTCGTTGTTCGAGTTGGTCGTGCGCAGCTGGTCGAGCAGCTGATTCAAGGCGTTGCGGGGGTCCTGGCCGGTCAGCGCGCGGCGCAGTTGGGCGAGCACGGCCAGCTCGGCCTTGCCGACCACGGTCTCGTCGTGCCGGGTACCGCTGGCGGCCACGTCGATCGCCGGGAAGGTGCGCGACTCGGCCAGCGAGCGGTCCAGCTTCAGCTCGGCGTTGCCGGTGCTCTTGAACTCCTCGAAGATCACCGTGTCCATCGCCGAGCCGTTCTCGACCAGGGCGGTGGCGATGATGGTGAGCGAGCCGCCACCCTCGATGTTGCGGGCGGCGCCGAGGAACCGCTTGGGCGGGTAGAGCGCCGTCGAGTCGAGACCGCCGGAAAGCGTACGGCCGCCGCCCCGCGCGGTCAGGTTGTAGGCCCGGCCCAGCCGGGTGATCGAGTCGAGCAGCACCACGACGTCCTCGCCGTACTCGACGAGGCGCTTGGCCCGCTCGATGGCGAGCTCGGCGACGGCGGTGTGCTCCTGCGGCGGCCGGTCGAACGTCGCGGCGATGACCTCACCGCGGACCGTGCGCTGCATGTCGGTCACCTCTTCCGGTCGCTCGTCGACCAGGACGACCATCAGGTGGCACTCGGGGTTGTTGACCGTGATCGCGTTGGCGATCTGCTGCATGATGATGGTCTTGCCGGCCTTGGGCGGCGCCACGATGAGCGCGCGCTGGCCCTTGCCGATCGGCATGACCAGGTCGATGACCCGGGTGGTCAGGATCTTCGGGTCGGTCTCCAGCCGCAGCCGCTCCTGTGGGTACAGCGCGGTCAGCTCGTAGAAGTCGGGCCGGCGGCCAGGCTTGCGGCCGTTGACCGCCTCGACCGACAGCGTGGCCGGCCGGCGGGCGCCGCTGACCTTGGCGAAGCCGGTGATCCGGTCGCCGCGGCGCAGGCCGAGCTGACGCACCTGCTGCATGGTGACCTGGATGTCGTTCGCGCCGGGCAGATAGCCCTCGGCGCGTAACCAGGCGCGGTCGTCGACGATGTCGAGGAGCGCGTCAACCGCGACATCGGCGGTGGTTTCGGTGGGTTTGGGCGTGCGGGATCGTGGTGTACGGGTAGCAAGATCTGTCATTGAGGTAACTCCTCGGAAGGCCGGGTTTCCGGCTCGGGAAAGCCGCCCGGGTACGCGTCATCGACGCGTCTAGCGGCTTTGGTGTCAAGCTCGGCCGGGTCTTCAACTCTCGGCCGGGAGAGGGAGGATCTCGTGGGCTGACCGCCTGCATCCGGGATCCTTCTGCGCCAAAGGTAGCACCTCCGGCTCTCGGCGCAACACCGGCATGCCGCCGCTTGTTCCTTGACGCCCCGGACACGATCCGTTTCCCGGCCGTTCGCCTGGACGGTGTGGGATGAAGCGTGCATCACGCGAACCACTACTACGGGCACTCGCACGTCCTGGCCCGGTACTGCGGTCTGGACGACACCGACCCGCCGCGGCTGCACGGTTACCTCCAGCACGGCTGGAACATCGGCGACGGCCTGGCCCCCGACCATGAGTACACGCCCGGCGTGCCCAGCTTCCTGTGGTCCGAACGCACCCGCCGGCGCGCCTGGTCGCTCGGCCGCCGTCAGGGCTACGTGGTCGGCTCACCGTTCGCCTACCTGCTGGCCATGAACCCGCTGACCGATAACGACCAGCGCGAGGGCACCATCTGGTACCCCTTCCACGGCTGGGAGGGTCAGCACGTGGTCGGCGACCACGACGGCCTGATGGCCGAGATCCGGCGCACCGAGGACGGCCCGGTCACGGTCTGCCTGTACTGGCAGGAGTACCGCTCGGCCAAGCTGCGGCAGCGCTACGAGAGCGCCGGCTTCCGGGTGATCTGCCACGGCTACCGCGGCGGCTGGTGGAAGGATCTCGACCCCGGCTTCCTGCACCGCCAGCTGGCCGAACTTCGCCGGCACAAGCGAGTCGCCTCCAACCGGCTGTGCAGCGCGGTCTTCTACGGCGCCCTGGCCGGCTGCGAACCGGCCGTCTACGGCGACCCGATGCACCTGGAGAACGAGAAGAACGCGTTCGGCGGCCAGCCCCGCATCCTGCGCGAGTGGGCCGCCCTGCACGGCCCGCGGGTGGACCCGGCGACCGCCCACCGCCTGGCCGTCGACGAGCTGGGCGCCGACCGCCTGCTTTCCCCCGCCGAGCTGCGCCGCCTGCTCGGCTGGCCGATGCCCGCCAGCGTCCCCGACGCCGAGCTGACCGGAGTGCTGACCCGATGACGGAGTTGATCGGCGGCGAGATGATCGCCTGGTCCGACCTGGACGGCACGCACGGCCCCGCTCCCGCCGCCGGCCCGGAGTTCGGCCCGCTGCTGGCCACCGCCACCGGCCACACCCTGGTGGCCGGCCCGCACGCCGCCGACCTGATCGACGCCCTCCGCACCGAACAGATCACCCTGCTGGTCCGCGGCGTCCCCGACGCCGAACTGCTGACGGCCCGCTATGCGGCCCGCCCCGGCGTGACGGTCCGCTGCGGCAGCCTGGAAAAGCTCTCCGGCACGTACGACACGGTGGTAGCCCTGGACGGCCTGGACCGCCTGCTGACCACCGAGGCAGCCGACCTGACCTGGGACGAGACGCTGGCCCAGCTGCTGTCCGTCCTGCGCCCGCAGGGCAGGTTGCTCCTGCAGGTGGCGAACCTCTTCGGCCTGCACCGCCTGCTGGCGCTGCCGCCTACCCCGGCCGACACCGAGTGGGCCCCGCCCGACGACCCCACCCGCCCCACCGGTCCCGACGCCATCCGGGCCCGCCTGTCCGCCGCCGACGTACCCGTGCTCCGCGACTACGCGGCCTACCCGGGCGCCCTCCTGGGCGGCGAGGTCCTGGCCGACCCGGCCCTGCGCGGCTTCCTGGAAGCCACCCTGACCGCCGCCCCGGCCCCCGCCCAGCTGGCCGACCCGGCCCGCCTGATCAGGGGCGCCCTGCGCCACAACCTGGCCGACGCCTTGGCCCCCGCCTGGCTCTTCGTCGCAGGCCCCGGCCCAGCCGCCCCGGTGGCCCTGATCGCCGCCAATGCTTCGCCGGCCACAGCTGCACCAAGCGGCGGCTCCACCAGCGCAACCGTTGCCGCGGTTCCGCCTGCGGCCGACCGCCCTGCTTCCGCCGGCTCTGCCGGCGTGGGCCTCGTGGCCGGTCCGGTGGTAGCTGCCGAGCCCGCTTCTGCGAGCTCCACCAGGACGGGTGTCGCCGCCGGTCTGCTTGCGGCGGCCGACCGCGCTTCCGCCGGCTCTGCCGGCGTGGGCATCGCGGGCGCGCGAGCCGAGGAGGTGCGCCGCGAAGCCGGCGGGCGGTGGGTGCGCGGCGGGGGAGTGCCGGTCCCGCTTGGGCACACCCTTGAAGACCTGCTGGTCGGTGCTGCTCAGCGGCGGGCCGTGCCGGTGGTGCGGGAGCTGTTGAGGGCCTGGCAGCGGAGTTCGGCCGCCGGGGTTCCGGCCGGGCAGGTCGTGGTTGGCGCGGACGGCGTTCCGCATGCGCTCAGGGCGGGCGGGAAACCGGTCGAGGCGCTGCGCCGGCTCGCGGCGACGCTGATCGCCGGCGGCGACACCCACCTGTGGCCTTCGCCGGCCGACGAGGCCGAACTGACCGCTTTGCTGGCCGGCATGACCGGTCGCGAGTTGGATCCGCGCGACGTCCCGGCGGCCGCGCGCGCCGAGCCGGCCTCGATCCGCGAACTCACCATCGCGCGCGACCGGCTGGAGCGCGAACTGGCCGACGCCCGCGCCAAGCACGAGTTCTACGAACGCCAGATCGCCAACCGCGACCACGACCTGAAGCGGCTGCGCCAGCTCAACGCGGTGCTCTCCGCGACGGTCCCCGGCAAGGCCGCGAACACCCTGGTCGGCGGCCTGAAGGCGGGCCGCCGCGCGGTCCGCGAGGTGGTCCGCCGCAGCCGCGGCTGATCAGCGCGGCGTGCGCCGGGCCGGAAGGTGGTCCGGCTTGGTTCTGGGTGATCAGCGGGGCGTGCGCTGGGTGGGGATGGGGATGGTGGTGGCCTCGGAGATCGGGCTCAGCGCGGTCAGGGTGGCGTAGCCCTGGGTCAGCAGCGCCACGTCGCTGCCCTCCTCGGGTGGGGCGCCTCGCTCCAGGGTCAGGCGGGCGAAGTCGTCGCCTCGCTCCGCCACCGCCATGTTCACCTGACCGAAAGTGGCCAGGGTGGCCGGGCGTAGGCCGGCCAGTGCGGAGGCCGGGCGGTCGGGGACGTTGAGGTTGGCGACCGTGGCCGGGGGTGACTCCGTCAGCCAGTCCAGCAGGTCGGCGGCCTGCTCCGCGGCGGTTGTCCAGTGCAGACTCTCGTCGGCGGTGATGCTGAACGCGGCGCCGCCGCTGTGGACGTCGGCGGGGGCGATGATGTCCAGGGACACCGCCAAGGCCCGGGCGCCGTGGTTGGCGGCGGTCAGGGCGGCGCCGACCGTGCCCGAATGCAGCACGCCGCGGCCGGTGTTCGCGCCCCGGTTGATGCCGGACAGCACGATGTCCGGGGGCGGACCGAAAACCCCGAGAAAGGCCAGCACCACGATGTACGCGGGGGTGGCGGTCACGCCGTACCCGTGCGGTCTGGTCTTGAGCGTGACGCGACCGCCCTCGGTGACCGCCGTCAGGGCGGCGCTCATGCCGCTCTGCTCCTCGGCGGGGGCGGCGACCACCGGGTCGAAGCCGCGGGCGCGCACCGCCTCGGCCAGGGCGCGGATGCCGGGCGCGTCCACCCCGTCGTCGTTGGTGATCAGGATCCGGGTCATGCGCTGAGTACCGGCTGGTCGACGCCGAACAGGCCGGGCAGGCCGCCGCTGTGCAGGAAGACCACGCGGCTGCCGGGGGTGGCGGTGGCCGCTAGGGCGGCCATCGCACGGCCGGTGTAGATCGGGTCGAGGAAGAGGCCCTCGGTGCGGGCGGCCAGGCTCAGCGCGGCCCGGACCGGATCGGTCACCGTGGCGTAGCCGGGGCCGACCTGATCCTGGTCGATGAGCAGTTTGCCCGGGTCGCTCGGCAGCAGGGCGCGGACGGTCGCGTCCGGGTCGGGTACGGCTCCCGTATCGACGCCCAGCACCCTTTCCGCTCCCAGCCCGGCGACCAGGCCGGCCATGGTGGCGCCGGAGCCGAGCGCGACGACCACCCGGTCGAACTCGGCCTGCTGGGTCAGCTCGGCGGCGCATTCGGCGTAGGCGCGCACGCCGGTGGGGGAGGAGCCGCCGAGCGGGATCAAGAAGGAGTTGCGGCGGATGGCCGCTTCCTCGGCGGCTACGTCGGCGGCCGGGCGGTCGCCGGACCAGATGATCTCGGCTCCGGCCAGGGTGTCCAGCAGCAGGTTGCCGGTGGGCCGCGTCCGGGCATGGCCGGACAGCACCAGCACGCAGGCCAGGCCGAGGCGGGCGGCTGCGGCGGCGGTGGCCCGGGCGTGATTGGACTGTGGCGCGCCGACGGTGATCAGGGTGGTGGCGCCGGCCGCCAGTGCTTCGGCGCCGATGAAGCGCAGCTTGCGGGCCTTGTTGCCACCACCGCCGAGCCCGATGAGGTCGTCCCGCTTGATCCACAGCTGATCGAGGCCGAGCGCCGCGGCCAGGCGTGGCGCACTCTCCAATGGGGTGGGAAAGGTGCCGAGGTCGAGGGGGGTAGTCATGCGCCCGCCAATCCAGGGAGCCGTCACTCGGGTGGTTGCCTGACGGCTGCCGCTTCCTCCAGCCGGCCCGCCGCCTGGTAAGCGTAAATGAGGCCGTTCCGTGAGTTCTGCGTGTGCGGGTGGTCTTCTCCTAGTACCCGCATTCGGTCGGCGAGGTTGGCAGCGTACAGAGTGATGGCCTCATCCAGCCGACCCACTGCGCGATAGGCGAAAGCGAGATTGTTCCGGGAGACCAGGGTGTCCGGGTGGTCGTGTCCCAATATCCGTTTCTGGTCGGCGAGGGTGGCGGTGAGCAGGGTCATGGCCTCATCCAGCCGGCCCGCCGCCCGGTAATCGTAGGCGAGGCAGCTCCTTGATATCAGGGTGTCCGGGTGGTCCGTTCCCAGCACTCTTTCCCGGTCGGCAAGGGTGGCGGTGTGCATGCTGATGGCCTCGTCCAGCCGGCCCGCCGACGCATATGCGTTGGCGAGGTTGTTCCGCAGTTTCAGGGTGTCCGGGTGGTCGTGTCCCGCTATCCGCTCCTGGTCGGCGAGAATAGCGGTGAAAAGTGCGATGGCCTCCTCCAGTTGGCCTGCCGATTGATAGGCGGCGGCGAGGCCATGCCGGGAGACCAGGGTGTCCGGGTGGTTAGGTTCCTGCACTCGTTTCCGGTCGGCAAGGACTGCGGTGTGCAACATGATGGCCTCATCGAACCGACCCGCCAGCCAGTAGGCGAAAGCGACGTTGCTGCGGGAGTTCAACGTGTCCGGGTGGTCCGCTCCCAGCGCCCGCTCACGGGCACTGATCAAGGTAGTTCCGTGAGCGATGCTCGTGCTGTGGCTGTGAGCCTCGTTGGTGTAGTAGATAAGCCGATGGAGCACGCTGGCGACGGCCTCGGTGGCCGCGGCGGTGGTGGCGTGGCCGAGCAGAGATTCGGCGTGCTCGGCGTACTCGGCGAGTAGAGTCCGCTGCTGCCAGTCCCCGCCGATCTGGTCAGCGCTGGCACGAAGGGCGGCTGCGGTCGCCGTGACGACGGTGCCGAGTGTGCCGTTGGTCTGGCAGTGTTCCCGCACGACCTGCTGGACCAGCCGGTGGATCACCACCCGGTCGGCATCGGCGCCGACGGTCAACGATCGGCCGGTCAACAGCGCAGCGAGCATTTCCGCATCTTCCCGGTCGCTTTCGACGAGGCAGGCGAGCAGCAGCGGATCGGCTCCGATCGGGGCGAGCACGGCCAGCCGGTCCAGCAACTGTCGGGCACGCACACCCTCCTCGTCCCGGCCTAGGTCTTCCAAGGAGAGCAGGACCGCCTCGGCCAGCCCGTAGGGATACGGATTTCCCGCCGGGCGAGGCAACAACTCCGCGATCGAACGGCTGGCCATCGCCTGTAGATACCGGTCGTAGCCGGGATAGCGCCGGCTCGGCCCGATGAGCGCGCCGGCCTGGGCCAGCGCCAGCGGCAACCACCCCAAGCGCTCGGACACCTCCAGCGCGCCGTCCGAGTCGGCCAGGTGGGTCCGGCGCCGCAGATAGTCGACCGCCTCGTCCTGGGTGAACAGCGAGACGTCGATCAGTTCGCCGAGTTCGTCCAGTGCCCGCAGCGTGCTGGTCACCACGGTGTGCACCGACCCGATGGCCGGTGTCCATTCCCGGATCAGGTCGGCGTCCAGCGCGTTGTCGAACACCAGCAGGCACGGGCCGGGCTGGGCGCGCAGCCACCGCAGCGCCGTCCGGGCCGCGTCCCGCGGATCCTCGCCCGGCTTTCGCAGGCCGGCCAGCGTGGCCAGTTCGTCCAAGGCGGTCACGATGCCCGGCTCGCTCTCGGCGTTGGCCCAGACCACGACCGGCCAGCCGTGCTGGACTCGCAGCCGGGCGTACGCCGCCGCCAGCTGGGTCTTTCCCACCCCGCGCTGCCCGGCCAGCGCCGCCACCACCGCGGTGCCGCCGTCGGCGGCGGATTGCACAACCGCGTCGAGCAACCCGGGCCGGTCCTGCCACGCCACCGCCCGCCCGGGCAGATCCCCGGCCACCAGCGAGCGCGCGGCGGAACCACCGCTGTCCTCACCGGAACCGGAGATAAGCCGGCGCAGCCGGTCGAGGAACCGTTGATCGGGCAGCTGAGAAGGCCTGGCGTCGAAGTAGTTGACCCGGCCGAGCTCGAACCAGTTCTCCCCGGACAGCAGGATCGGCAGCACCGGTTTGCCCCGGTCGCGGGCGCGCTGCAACTCGTTGCCCACGTGCGGCGACGCCTCGGCGGCCGGGGACATCACCACGATCAGCACCGCGCAGTCGTCGACCCGGTCGCGGATCTGTCGTTCCCACTGGTCGCCGGCCTCGAGCCGCTGCCGGTCGAGCCACAGCGGGATGCCGTCACGTTCCAGCCGCTCGGCGAGTTGGTCCACATAGCCGGTGTCCCGTCGGCTGTAGCTGATGAACACATGCCCCGCCACGTTCGCCACTGCATCACACGGCGGCAAGCGCAGTCATCATCCGACCCGGTAGAGCACCGACCCGTGGGCCGGCACGGTCGCCTGGATCGCGCCGGTGGTGGTCGTGGTGGTTCCGGTCCACAGGTCGGTCAGGGTGCCGGCGGCGACGGTGGTGCTGATCGTCGCGGCCTGGTCGGTCGAGTTGAACAGGGCCACCGCCAGGTCGCCGTTCGCGAGCGGCCGGGTCAGCACGTCGAGGCCACCGGTGGACGAGACGAGGGTGGCGGCCCGGCCGAGCGGGTCCTGGTCGACCGCGATGACCGCGCGGTTGGTGAGCAGCGCGATGGTCGCCGGCGTGGCGTCGACCAAGTTGGTGCCGATGATCAGCGGCGCGGCCAGCATCGTCCACAAGGTCAGCTCGGTGCGGTCCTCGGTGGCGGTCATGCCGTTGCCGATCTGGAGCATGTCGGGGTCGTTCCAGCCGTACGGTCCGGTGTATTCGGCCAGCCCTACGGTCTGCCGGTAGATGGACAGCATGCTGGCGAAGGTGGCCTGGATGTCGCCGGTGGTGCGCCAGAGGTTGCCGTAACCGGCCGCCCAGCGGGACACGTCCTCGGTGCCCCAACTGGACATGCTGAAGACGATCGGGCGGCCGGTGGCCAGCAGCGCGTCGCGCATCCGGGCGTAGCGGTCCTGGGCCGGCGCGGCCGTGCCGTCGGGGCAGCTGATCTGATCGCACCCGGGGCCGGCATAGCAGTTGTCGTACTTGACGTAGTCGATGCCCCAGGCCGCGAACAGTGCGGCGTCGGCGGTCTCGTGGCCGAGGCTGCCGGGCAGGCCGCCGCAGGTCTTCAGGCCGGCGTCGGAGTAGATGCCCAGCTTCAGGCCGCGGGCGTGCACGTATTCGGCGACCGTGGCGATCCCCGCCGGGAACCGGGTGGAATCAGCCCGCAGGCTGCCGTCGCTGTCCCGGGTGGTGGCCTGCCAGCCGTCGTCGATGTTCACGTAGACGTAGCCGGCGTCGCGCAGCCCGGAGGCGACCATCGCGTCGGCGGTCTCGCGGATCAGGGTGTCGGTCACGTCCAGGCCGTACGCGTTGTAGTCGTTCCAGCCCATCGGCGGCGTGGCCGCCAGGCCGTTGTAACCGCGGGCCAGCGAGCCGGAAGCCACCTGCGAACCAGGAAGAACAAAGGTCAGCAGGAGTACGAGGAGGGCTCCGACGAAACGCACGAGTCCCAGTGTTACCGCCGACCCTGTGCCGGGCCTGTCACCTCGTCGTATATGTCCTCCAGCCGCCCGGTCTGGCGGACCAGGTCGAACTTCGCCGCCATCGACGCGCGGGCCTGCCGGCCGAGCCACTCGCACAGCGGCTCGTCGGCCAGCAGCCGGGCCAGGTTGGCGGCCAGCGCCGGGCGGTCACCCTCGGCGCTGAGCAGGCCGGTCTCGCCGTCGGTGACCGCCTCGGGGATGCCGCTGTGCCGGGTGGCGACCACCGGCAGGCCGAGCGCGGCCGCTTCCATGATCGTGGTGGGCAGGCCCTCGGTGTCGCCGTCGGCGGCGGTGCGGGACGGCGCGGCCAGCATGCGGGACTGCAACAGCACCTGATTGACCTCCGACGGCGGCCGGGAACCGAGGAAGTCGGCGTTGACGTGCAGCTTTTCGGCGTACGCGCGAATTGCTGGAAGCAGTGGGCCGTCGCCGACAAAGACCGCCCGGGGTTTGTCGGAGCCGAGCGAAGCGAGGGCGGCGACCAGGTCGTCGGTCCCTTTCTTCTCCACGAAGCGGCCGACGAAGGCCACGTCCCAGCGTTTCGGAAGGGCGGAGAGCGGCGGGATGGGCACGCCGGTGTAGTGCACGCGGACCTTGGCCGGGTCGGCGCCCCAGCCGATCGCCTTGCTCTTGATGACGTCCGAGACCGCGATGATCGCGGCCGCCCGGGCGAAGACGGTGTGCAGGTTGCGGCGGTAGCGCAGGCCGTGCGCGCCGCCGCTGGCCGGCTGCCGGGTCACGTCGTGGCCGTGCACGGTCACGATCAGCGGAATCCCCAGCCCGGCCGCCTCTCCGCTGATCAGCCAGCCGTCCCCGCCGAAGTGGGCATGGATCAGATCAAGACCGGCGATCATTCGCCGCAGCCGCGGCGACCGCCCGGTCAGGCGCAGGCGGAGGAAGGCGTTGCGATCAGCCCGCGAGGGGTACGCGATGAGATCGGTATCCCGGGCGACGGCCGACTCGACCTTGGTGGCACCGAGATAGACCGGTTTCCACCGGGTGAGGGCGTCGCCCTGGTTGCGCACGAACGTCTCGGAGCCACCGAGCATCGCGCTGCGCCAGATGCCGACCCGTCGATCAGCGGACATCGGCAGCCGACCGGCGGCCCACCACCGCGTCGCGCAGGCGGTGCCGGACGTTCGGCGGCAGGGTCCAGATCTGCAGGAACGTCACGTAGTCGATGGCGCCGGGCCGGCCGTGGGTGCGGGCCTCGGACAGCAACTCCCGGAAGACGCGGCCGCTGCGGGTCGGTGCGGCCATCGAGCTGAGCACGCTCATGGTGAACGCAGCGTACGCCCGCGGGGTGAACAGCGACCGGTTGGCGCGCAGCCATTCGAGCTGTTCCTGCCACGGGTTCTCCAGGCTGATCCGGTCGCGGTCCTCGTCCTGGTGCCAGAGCACGAGCGCGTCATCGGCGTAGAGCAGCTCGACGTCGGGCTCCTGGACGGCCCGCAACGCCCAGTCGAGTTCCTGCTGGCGGCGCAGGCCGACGGTGAACGGCACCCGGCGCAGCAGCTCGGTCGGCGCCATGATCGTCGAGGTCTGGATGAAGCCGTCGCCGTAGAACAGGCCGCGGCGGACGGTGAAGTACTCACTCAGCGGCTCGCCGGGGGCGGGCAGCCGGCGCGGCATGATCGTGTCGGCCCGCGGGGTGCGGCTGATCATGCGGGTGGCGACCACCGGGGATTCCCGGGTGGCGGTGGCCGCGAGCTTCAGCTGGGCCTCGAGCTTGCCGGGCAGCCATTCGTCGTCGTCGTCGAGCAGCGCGGTCCAGTGGCCGCGGGCGGCGAGCGCGCCCTGGTTGCGGGCGTTCGGCGCCTTGCCCCGCTCGGGCAGCTCGATCACCCGGACCCGCTCGTCGCCGATCGCCTCCAGGGTCTGGCGGGTAATCGGATCGGGGCCGTCGGCGACCACCACGACCTCCAGGTTCGCATGCGTCTGGGCGAGCACGCTGCGGACCGCTCGGGCGGCCAGTTCCGGCCGGTTGAGCGTCGGGATGACGACGCTGACATCCGGGTCAGTAGACATGGGCGACCTGCCTGGCGAGAGGGGAGGAGCTGGCGGGTCGGAGGCTATGGGCGCCGGGAAGCCGTCCGGTTAATGGAAGGAGGCATCGAAGGGAAGGGCGGGAATCACAGGTCCCTGCCAGAAACTTCTCACCGAATTCTCACCGGCCAAGAGCAATCTTTATGACCGCGGCATCCGTCTTATAGGGGGAGTCGCCACAAGGAGATGATCTTGAGAAGGAAACCCCGTCGCCAGCGCAGTCCGCGCTGGGCGCGCCTGTGTCTCACTTTCGGTGCCCTGCTGACCGTGGTCGGCGGAGGGTCGGTGGTGGCGATCCAGGCGACTGTCGCGGCCACCACCCGCTCGGTCAGTCAGCAGAGCCTGATCGGTGCGGCCGCCAACAGCGACGCGGTGAAGCACGCGTCGGTCACCGGGGCCAAGAACATCCTCCTGGTCGGCATCGACGCCCGTAAGGACGCGTTGCCCACCGCCGGCACCCGGTCCGACTCGATCATTCTGCTGCACATTCCGGCCGATCACGACTCCGGCTACATGATCTCGTTGCCCCGGGACAGCTATGTGCCGATCCCGGCCTACGACAACGGCAAGCAGTCGTTCGCCGGCGGCAAGAACAAGATCAACGCGGCCTTCTTCTTCGGCAGCCGCGGCCTGACCGGGCCGGACGCGCTGTCGCACGGTTTCGAGCTGCTCTCGCTGACGATCAAGGAGCTCACCGGGATCACCCCGGACGCCGGCGCGATCATCGACTTCGAGGGCTTCAAGAATGTCGTCAACGTGCTCGGCAAGGTGTGTATGTACGTCGACGAGGACACCACCTCGATCCACGTCGGCACCAACGACAAGACCGGCAAGGCCGCCGCGCCGTACGTGATCAACAAGGACGGCACCCTGAAGTCGAAGATCAAGGGGGTGACGCCGAAGTTCTACGCCAAGGGCGACCACTGCTTCACCCCGGGCGAGGCCCTCGACTTCGTGCGCCAGCGCGACCTGCTCGCCAACAACGACTTCGACTACGGCCGCCAGCGCCACCAGCAGCAGTTCTTCAAGGCGATCGTCAACCAGGCGGTGAAGGACGGCCTCTCCTCGCCGACCAAGCTGCCCAGCCTGATCAAGGCGATCGGCTCCACCATGACGGTCGACACCGGCGGCATCTCGCTCGAGGACTGGGTCTTCGCGATGAAGGGCATCAACCCGAACGACCTCATCACGATCAAGACCAACGAGGGCAAGTTCAACCCCAAGTCGATCGCCGGTGTCGGCGAGGTGGAGCTGCTCAACGACGACAGCCTCGACCTGCTCAAGGCGGCCAAGAACGACACCGTGGCCGAGTTCGCCGCCACTCACCCGACCTGGGTGTCGAGCACGTAAAACTGTCACTCTCGCGGGGTAGCGCGGTTGCGCAGGGTGGCGGGTACGTTGTACCCACACCCCCGCCACCTGCGAGAGGACGACATCGTGAGCGGGTTACCGCTCCTCGACCGGGTCACGCTCGGTGATCATGTCTGCTGGACCGTCGACGACGACGCGATCCGGATGCAGGCGATCGCCCGCTTCGTGCGCGCAGGTCTGCGCGACCGGCACCGTGTGCTCTACTGCGGCGACGACCCGGAAACCGTTCTCGAGGGTCTCCGACGGCACGGCGTCGACACCCGCTCGGCGCTCGGCGCCGGCGACCTCGACGCGCTCACCGCCGAGGACAGCTATCTCGCCGGGGGTTCCTTCGACCCGGCCGCGACCGTCGAGATCTGGCACACCGCGGTCACCGCCGCCCGGGCGGCCGGCTACCGGGGCATCCGGGTGGTCGGCGACATGACCTGGGCCAGCCGCCGCGTTCCCGGCGCCGAGCACCTGTCGTCCTACGAGGCGAACATCAACCATCTGGTCTTCGCCGACGGTTTCGTGGCCGGCGTGTGCGCGTACGACCGGCGCCGCTTCGACCCGCTCTACCTGCGCCGGCTGCTCTGGGCGCACCCGGGTGCGGCCGGTTCCGAAATGCCGTTCGACCCCGATTCGTCGCTGCGGATGCGGCGGGTCCGGCAGCCGTGGGGGCTGCGCATCTCCGGCGAGGCCGACCTGTCGAACCGGGACGCCCTGTGTGCCGTGGTCAAGCACCTCTTCGATGAGCACCCCGACGTAACCGTCGACGTCTCCGGCCTGCGGTTCGCCGACATCGCCGCCGCCCGGGTCCTGGTCGACGTGGCCGCGAGCGGAGCCGGCCGGCTCCGGCTCACCGGCTGCGCACCCAACCTGCTCCGGCTCCTCGACTTTCACGGCGCGAGTGCCGTGGAGGCTCTCACCGTGGAAGCGTGATGACCCATCGGGGCCTTCTCTACCATGACGTTGCCGGCTTTCTGTCGGCCACCGTGCCGTTCGTCCGGTCCGCGGTCGAGAACGGCGACCCGGTCCTGGTCGCCCTGCCCGGCCACAACCTCGACCTGCTGCGCGACGCGCTGGCCGGCGACCGCGGGCGGGTCGACTTCGCCGACATGACGGTGACCGGCCGCAACCCCGGCCGGATCATCCCCGGCCTGCTCCTGCGGTACGCGGCGGAGCACCCCGGCAAACGGGTGTGGTTCGTCGGTGAGCCGGTCTGGCCCGGCCGCAGCTCGGTCGAATACCCGGCCTGCGCCGCCCACGAAGCCCTGGTGAACACGGTGTTCGAGGGCCGGGACGCGACGTTCCTCTGCCCGTACGACGCGTCCCTGCTCACCTCGTCCGCGATCGCCGACGCGTGGCGCACCCATCCCGTCATGATCGACCACGGAGTCCGCGTGCCCAGTCCCTCGTTCGGCGACCCGGTCACCACCGCCGGCGACTTCAACATTCCACTGCCGCCACCACCGGCGTCCGCCACCGTCCTGGACTACCGCCGGGTGCCCGACCTGGTCCGGGTGCGCGACCTGGTCCGCCGGCAGGCCGGCCTGGTGCTTACCGGGGACCGCCTGGAGGAGATGATCCTCGCCGCCCACGAACTGGCCGCCAACACCATCAAGCACACCACTGGACCCGGCCGGATCGCGGTGTGGACCGAGCCCGGCCTGTTCGCCTGCCAGGTCGACGACACCGGCCACATCACCGACCCGCTGGCCGGGCGGGTCCCACCCCACCCCATGCTGCCCAGTGGCCGCGGGCTACTGCTGGTCAACCAGATCTGCGACCTGGTCCGCATTCACACCGGCCCGTCCGGCACCAGCATCCGCACCCATCTGCTGACCTGACCGGCCCGAATCCTCAGGGTGCACCCCCGCCGGTCGAAACCGACCTTGTGATCCCGGCCCGCTCGACCGCCTCGCGCATCCGGCGTGCGCTCTCGCTGTCGTTGCGCCGCGACCCGGTGATGATCGCCGCGGTGCTGTGGACCGTGGCCGGTATCGGCCTGCTGTTCGGTCTCGGCGGTCACTCCAACGGCCAGGTCCGGGTGTTCTGGCTCTTCCAGGTGCCGCTCGACGCCCTGCTCGCGTACTCGTCCTGGCGGGTCTTCCGGATGGCGACCGGCGCCCTGCGCCGGTTCTGGCGGATCCTTGCCATCGCCGGCGCGATGTTCACCGTCGGCGACAGCAGCCAGGCGATCCTCGCCTTCGGTCAGCACGGCCAGTGGTCGACGGCCGGTGGCATGGTGCAGGGCGGCTGCTTCGCGGTCGGCATGGGTGCGGTCATCGTGGCCATGCTGATGCACCCGATGCCCGGCCAGTCCGGCCGGGAGAAGATGGCGTTCTGGCTGGACTCGACCACGGTCCTGGTCGGCGGGGCGGTGGTGGCCTGGTGTTTCGCCGTCGGCAACGCCGGCACCGAGGACCTGGTCACCATCCTGGCCACCGGGGCGATCATCCTCACCTCCGGCTTCGCCGCGGTGAAACTCGTGCTCAGCGGTAACGCGCCGATGCACCGGGCGGCGGCCATCCCGATGGTCGTCTCGGCCGGCGTGAACATCCTCGGCTTCTTCCTGGCCCCGGGGGCCGACGGCGGCATGCCGGCCTACGTCTACGTGGTCCGCTTCGCCCCGTCGCTGCTTATCGCGCTGGGCCCGCGGATCCAGGAGATCGTGGTCCGGTTCGACGCGGCGATCGGGTTCGGCACGCGCCGGCGGCGGCGTTACAGCCTTCTTCCGTACGGGTCGATCGCGGTCGCCTTCACCGCGGTGCTCGCCGTCCTCCCGTCCGACACGACCGCCAAGGTGCTGGGCGCGGTGGCCGGCCTCGGCCTGATCTTCGGTCTGGTGGTGCTGCGCCAGCTGGCCGCGTTCCACGACAACAGCCAGCTGATCGACCGGCTCGACGCCACCCTGGCCGAGCTGCGCGAGCACGAGGCCCGGCTGCGCCACCAGGCCCTGTTCGACGGCCTGACCGGGCTGGCCAACCGCACCCACTTCCACGAGGAGGTCACCGAGGCGCTGGACACCTGCGCGCCCGGTACCACCTCGCTGCTGCTGATCGACCTGGACGGGTTCAAGGCGGTCAACGACACGCTCGGCCACGCCGCCGGCGACGCGCTGCTGGCCGGGGTGGCCGACAAGCTGCGCGCGTCGGTGCGGGACAACGACCTGGTCGCCCGGCTCGGCGGAGACGAGTTCGCCATCCTGTTGCGCGACTGCGGCGACGAGGACGCGGTGCTGACCTCGAAGCGGATTCTGGAGTCGCTCGCCGAGCCGATCCGCTACGGCGACACCGCGGTGCGGGCGAACGCCAGCATCGGTTTCGCCTGCGGCGGGCCCGGCGACGAGGTCGGCGGCCTGCTGCGTGCGGCCGACCTAGCCATGTACGCCGCGAAGCACGACGGCAAGGGCACCTGGATGCGTTACCACGAGGACATGCAGCCGACCGGCCACTGAGCGGATGTTCCAGATCGGGGTGCCGCCGCCTGGGTCGTCGGCGAGAAATCGCGTCATCGGAATTCCTCTGGGCGTGGTGAGAGATACGCGTGGGGAGATAGACGTTCGTGCAAGTGCAGGTGCTCGTGCAACGGATCGGCCACGGCGGCTTCCGTTCATGGCGTAAATACGCCAAACTGCGCGGCGTGCAGCCTGACGTGCTGGGCCTCGGGGCCGACGAATCCGCGGCCTACCGTGCCCTCATCACGGTTCCGTCGGCCGGGCCGGCCGAGTTCGCGTCGCTGATGCGGGTCCCCGCCGACCGGGCCAAGATGTTGCTGTCCGGTCTCGAGGCGGCCGGGCTGGCCGTGCGCGGCCTGGGCGACCCGGAGCGGTTCGTGGCCGCCCCGCCCGCCACCACGTTGCGCGACGGGCTGCGCCGGCGCCGCGAGGAGCTGCAACGGGCCGAGGCCGAGCTGGGCGTGCTCGACGAGGTCTACCGGGCCGGGACGATGGGCCGCGGGGCACCCGGTGTGGTCGACGTGATCCGGGGTGCCGACGAGGTGCGCGAGGCGTTCGGCCGGCTGCAGCTCGGTGCCCGCGACGAGGTGCTGTCGCTGGTGAAGGCGCCGATCGCGGTGATCCGCGCGGCCGAGAACGTCGAGGAGGACAGCGCCGTCGCCCGGGGCGTGCGTTATCGGGTGGTGTTCGAGCGGGCGATGCTCGACGAGGAGCCGGATGCGTACGCCCGGATCGTCGCGGCCCGGCGGGCGGGGGAGGAGATCCGGATCGCGGACGCCGTACCCCTCAAGTTGTTGATCGTGGACCGTGAGCATGCCTTCATGCCGCTGCAAGCGGCGGGCCCGCCCGGCGCCCTGCTGGTTTATGAGAGCGGGTTGCTGCAGGCGCTGCTCGCCCTCTTCGAGTCGGAGTGGCGCCGGGCCACTCCGGACGGTGCCCGATCGCTCGACGACCTGGACTCCCGGATCGTCGGTCTGCTGATGACCGGCCTGACCGACGAGGCGGTCGCGGCGCATTTGAGTACGTCGTTACGCACGGTCCAGCGCCGGGTCCGGCACCTGATGGAACTGACCGGTGGCCGGACCCGTATGCAGCTCGGTTTCCACGTCGCCCGTCTCGGCTGGTTGGACTGACGAACACCGTCTGTTATCGATAACAATTTGGCCTCTGACCCGGCCGGACACGTTTGGGATACAAGTTTCTTCAACATGTCGCGGACGTTGCCGGAACGGTTGACACCCCCGTTGTTAGCGTTCACACTCGACGCCACGCCGCCGCCCCCGATGAAGGAGTAACGCGCAATGAAACTTTCCCGGATGGGGGCCATCGCCTCCGCCGTTGTCCTTTCGGCCGCTCTTACCGCCTGTGGTTCGAGCGAGAAGACCGCCGACAAGGCGCCCGCCGCCGGCGACGCCAAGGGTGGCCTGATCGGTGTCACCATGCCGACGCGGTCCTCGGAGCGCTGGATCTCCGACGGTGACAACCTGAAGAAGCAGCTCGAGGCCCTGGGCTACCAGGTCGACCTGCAGTACGCCGAGGACAAGATCCCGACGCAGACCCAGCAGCTGGACAACCAGATCACCAAGGGCGCCAAGCTGCTGATCATCGCCTCGATCGACGGCACCGCGATCACCACCCAGCTGGAGAACGCGAAGGCCGCCAACATCCCGGTCATCGCCTACGACCGGCTGATCCGCAACAGCCCGAACGTGGACTACTACGCCACCTTCGACAACAACAAGGTCGGCGTGCAGCAGGCCACCTCGCTGCTGACCGGCCTGAAGGTGCTCAACGCCGACGGCTCGAAGGGCACCGCGAAGGGCCCGTTCAACATCGAGCTGTTCGCCGGCTCGCCGGACGACAACAACGCGACGTTCTTCTTCAACGGTGCGATGAGCGTGCTCAAGCCGTTCATCGAGGACGGCACGATCGTCGTCAAGAGCAAGCAGACCGACTTCAAGACGGTCGCGATCCTGCGCTGGCAGCCGAAGGTCGCCCAGGACCGGATGGAGAACATCCTGACCTCGACCTACCGCTCGGGCGCCAAGGTTGACGGCGTGCTCTCGCCCTACGACGGTCTGTCGATCGGCATCCTGTCCGCGCTCAAGAGCAACGGTTACGGCACCGCCGCGCAGCCCTACCCGATCGTGACCGGCCAGGACGCCGAGCTCGCCTCGGTCAAGTCGATCATCGCGGGTGAGCAGTACTCGACGATCTACAAGGACACCCGGGAGCTCGCCAAGACCACGGTGGCCATGGCCGACGCGGTCCTCAAGGGACAGAAGCCGGAGACCAACAACACGACCGACTACGACAACGGCGTGAAGGTCGTCCCGTCGATGCTGCTGCAGTCGGTGATCGTCGACAAGTCGAACTACCAGAAGGTCCTGGTCGACGGCGGTTACTACACCCAGGCTCAGCTGGGTTCCTGAGCGAATGAGTGACACCATCCTGCGGATGCGGGGCATCACCAAGACGTTCCCGGGCGTGAAAGCGCTCGCGGACGTCAACCTGGAGGTGTCCCGCGGCGAGATTCACGCGATCTGCGGGGAGAACGGCGCCGGAAAGTCCACCCTGATGAAGGTGCTTTCCGGCGTCTACCCCCACGGTGACTACGAGGGTGACATCGAGTTCGACGGCCAGGAATGCCGGTTCGCCGGCATCCGGGACAGCGAGCACCGTGGCATCGTGATCATTCACCAGGAGCTGGCGCTCGCGTCCAACCTGTCCATCGCCGAGAACATCTTCCTCGGCAACGAGCAGTCCAAGCGCGGGCTGATCGACTGGAACCGGACGAACGCCGCCGCCGCCGAGCTGATGAAGCGGGTCGGCCTCAACGAGAACCCGGTCACCCAGGTGCTCGACCTCGGCGTCGGCAAGCAGCAGCTGGTCGAGATCGCCAAGGCGCTGTCCAAGCGAGTGCAGCTGCTCATCCTGGACGAGCCCACCGCGGCACTCAACGACGACGACTCGGAACACCTGCTCGGGCTGCTGCGCGGCCTGCGCGACCAGGGCATCACCTGTGTGATCATCTCGCACAAGCTCAACGAGGTGCTGGCCATCGCCGATCGGGTGACGATCCTGCGGGACGGAAAGACGATCACCACCCTGCCGGCCGAGGGCCTGACCGAAGACAAGATCATTTCGGGCATGGTCGGCCGGGACCTGGACCACCGCTTCCCGCCGCACGAGCCGACCATCGGCGACGAGGTGCTGCGGATCGAGAACTGGTCCGTGCACAGCCCCACCCAGCACGGCCGGTTGCTCGTCGACAACGCCAGCCTGAACCTGCGCCGCGGCGAGATCGTCGGGTTGGCCGGCCTGATGGGCGCCGGCCGCACCGAGCTGGCGATGAGCGTCTTCGGCCGGTCCTACGGGACCGGCATCTCCGGGCGAATCATCAAGGACGGCCAGGAGATCCGGTTGCGGTCCGTCCGCGAGGCCATCAAACACGGCATCGCGTACGCGACAGAAGACCGCAAGAGGTACGGGCTGAACCTGATCGAGGACATCAAGCGGAACGTCTCCGCCGCGGCCCTCGGCAAGCTCGCCCGGGGTGGCTGGGTCGACGACAACGAGGAATTCAAGGTCGCCGAGGAATACCGGCGCAGCCTCAACATCAAGGCCCCGAGCGTCTCCAGCATCACCGGCAAGCTCTCCGGCGGAAATCAGCAAAAAGTCGTCCTGTCCAAGTGGATTTTCACCGACCCGGACGTGCTGATCCTCGACGAGCCCACCCGTGGCATCGACGTCGGCGCCAAGTACGAGATTTACACGATCATCAACCGGCTCGCCGACGAGGGGAAAGCCGTGCTGCTGATCTCCTCCGAGCTGCCCGAACTGCTCGGGCTCTGCGACCGGATCTACACCCTCTCGGCCGGCCGGATCACCGGTGAGGTGCCCCGGGCCGAGGCCACCCAGGAAGGTCTGATGACCCTCATGACCGCCGGACAGGAGGCACCACGGTGAGTGTCGCCCCGACCAACGCCGACCTCGCCGTGGGCGGCGGCCCGTCGCTGCCCGAGACGTCCGGGACCGGCCGCAAGTTCTCGATCAACTTGCGGCAGAGCGGCATCTACATCGCCTTCGCCGCGATCGTGCTGCTGTTCACGATCCTCACCGACGGCGACATGCTCGCGCCGCAGAACATCAGCAACATCATCGTCCAGAACTCCTACATCCTGATCCTCGCGATCGGGATGATCCTGGTGATCATCTCTGGCCACATCGACCTGTCGGTCGGCTCGGTCGTCGCGGCGACCGGCGCCATCGCGGCCGTCCTGATGGTCAACCACCACGTGCCGTGGCCGCTCGCTCTGCTGATCACCATCGTGGTCGGTGCCGCGATCGGCGCGTGGCAGGGCTACTGGGTGGCGTACTTCGGCATTCCCGCCTTCATCGTCACCCTGGCCGGCATGCTGCTGTTCCGGGCGATCACCTACATGATCCTCGGCAACCGCGGCATCGGCCCGTTCCCCGAATCGGTGCGGACCCTGGCCAACGGCTTCACCGACGGCTACCTCGGCAACATCGGCCTGGGTGACTACCTGGGCGGCGCCGACCTGCTGAGTTTGCTGATCGGCGTGTTCGCGGTGGCCGGCATCGTGGTCAGCCAGTGGCGTTCGCGGGCCGGGCGGGTGCGCTACGGCCAGGCCGTCGAGGCGCTCCCGCTGTTCATCGCGAAGATCGCGGTGGCCGCCGTGGTGGTCATGTTCGTGGTGGTCCAGCTGGCCCGCTTCCGCAACCTGCCGTGGGTGCTGGTGCTGCTGGCGGTCCTGGTGCTCGGCTACACGCTGCTCACCAACCGCGCGGTGTTCGGCCGCCAGATCTACGCGGTCGGCGGCAACCTGCAGGCCGCGACGCTCTCCGGCGTCAAGGTCAAATCCGTCGTGTTCTGGATCTTCGTGAACATGGGCGTGCTGTCCGCCATCGCCGGGATCATCTTTGCGGGGCGGCTCAACCAGGCCAACCCGACCGGCGGCGACCAGTTCGAACTGGACGCCATCGCGGCCGCCTTCATCGGCGGTGCGGCGGTGCAGGGCGGCGTCGGCAAGGTGGTCGGCGCGATCACCGGTGGTCTGATCATGGGCGTGATCAACAACGGCATGAGTCTGATCGGCGCTCCGTCCGAGCAGGTCATGCTGGTCAAGGGCGCGGTGCTTCTCGCCGCGGTCGCCTTCGACGTCTGGACCAAGCGGCGGGCTGGGGCCTCCCGCTGATTTCTTGCGCGGGGACGGTTGGGGGCCGTGGGTGAGCACGCTGGGCGGTAAAGCATCTATGCCCTGCGTACTCACCCACGGCCCCCAACCTTGCCTGGTCGCCTGTGGCGGGCAGGACTTTGGTTGCTCGCCGCTTCGTGCATGGCTGGGCTTGCGGTCCCCTTTTGCTCGGTGGTCTGGCTTCCGCGCTGTGGTTACTGGAGGCGGGCCGGTCGGGCCGGCCGGGCTTTGGAGTGGGTCCTGGGAACATTCCGCGCCGGGTGCGGTTGGGGCGGGGTGCGGTCTAAAGCGGCTTGCGAGTTACGTGGGTTGTCGGGTTCGCCGGTGGGTCTAGGCAGTCGTTCTTCCTGGTAAACGGTGTTATTTGCGTAGAATGGTGGTATGTCGGGGTCTGGGGATGGCTCGTCGCAGGATCGGGTTAGCGGTATTGACTACCGGTTGCTGTTTGGCGCTCTGCCTACGCCCGTTCTGGTGCTTAGCCCGGACCTGGTGATCCTGGACGCTAACGAGGCTTACCTGGCGGCCACCAGGACTCGTCTTGCGGAGATGGTGGGGCGGCCTCTGTTCGAGGTGTTTCCCGATGATGGTGACCCGCTTCGGGAGCTGTTGCGGGAGTCGTTGCGGCGGGTTGTGCGGGACCTGGTGGTGGACACGGTGCCGATTCAGGAGTACGTCGTCGACCAGCGTGCCGAGGGTCCGCGAACGCTGTACTTTGCGCCGGTCAACGCGCCTGTGCTGGGGGCGGACGGTGAGCTGCTCTGGGTCGTCAACCGGGTGGAGGACGTCACCGACTACATCCAGGCCAGTCGGCAGGACTCGGACGAGCCGCACGAGCTGTGGGCCTCCGAGGTCTTCACCCGGCGCCAGTTGCAGGAGCAGAACCAAGCGATGCACGCCCTGCTCGACAGCCTGGAGACCGCGGTGGTCGGCTGTGACGCCGAGGGGCGGGCCGTGCTGCACAACGAGGCCGCGCGGCGGCTGTTCGGCGACCTGGCCGATGGCGTGCCCGTCCAACAGTGGGCGCAGCACCGGCACGCCTTCCACCCGGACGGGCGCAGCATGCGCGACGACGACGAGCCGCTGATGCGCGCCCTGCGTGGCGAACTGGTCCGCGACGCGGAGGTCATGTTCCGCCCGCCGGGTCAGCCGCGGCAGTTCTTCCGGGTAAACGGCCGATCGGTGGTTGGCCGGCCCGGGTTGGCCGCGGTGGTGGCTCTGCACGAGGTGACCATGCATCGCCGGGCCACCCGCTACAAGGAATGCGAGCTGGAGATCTCGCAGCTGACCTCGAAGCCTGACCCGCCCGATGAGGTGCTGGCCGGGATCGTGCAGGCGATCGGGCGGCTGCCGGAATGGTCGGCGGTGGAGTTCTGGACCGTTGACGAGGTCACCCAGTCGCTGCGCCGTAACACCTGCTGGACCGAACCTGGTCATGACCGGCTCTGCCGGTCGTCCGAGCTGTTGCACTACGGGCAGGGGCTGCCCGGACGGGCCTGGCAGACCGCGGACCCGGTCTGGGCGCAGAACCTGAGCACCGACCCGCACGCCGCTCAGCAGGCCGAGGACTGGGGGCCGTTGCGCGCCGCCCTGGCCATCCCGATCCCCAGCGGTTTGGCCATCCTCGGCGTACTGGCCTGCTACAGCGACACCGCCGAAGTCCCCGACGACACCCGCACCGCCATCATGACCGGCATCGGGGCGCACATCGGCGAGTTCCTCGCCCGGCGCCGCGCCGAAGGCCTCACCGCCGAGCTCGACCGGACCCGCGACGAATTCATCGCCCTGGTCGGCCATGAACTGCGCACCCCACTGACCAGCGTCCAGTCCTGCACCGACATGTTGCTCGAGGAAGCCGACCTGCCCGCCGAGCATCGCTCGATGCTGCAGGTCATGCAGCGCAACACCGCGGCCCTGAACGCCATTGTGGTGAAGCTGCTCGACGTCGCGGGGCTGCGGTCCGGGCACATCGATCTGAGCCCGCAAGCCATGTGCCTGACCGAGGTCGTGCGGGCGGCCGTCGACGGCGCCCGGGCGAGCGCCCCGGCCCAGGTGACGATCGAGGCGAACATCCCGCCGGCGGCACCGCTGCACGGCGATCCCGCACGGCTGCGCCAGGTGGTCGACGAACTGCTGTCCAACGCGCTGACCTGGGCCCGGCTGGGCAGCACGGTCGGGGTCAATCTGCACGTCGACCCGCTCGCGGCCACCCTGGCGGTGTCGAACACCGGCAACCGGATCCCGGCCGAGGAACGCGACCGGCTGTTCGACCTGTTCTTCCGCAGCGACAGCGCCCGGCACGGCGGCATTCCGGGCACCGGCCTGGGCCTGACCATCGCCCGCGCCATCGTCGAACAGCACGGCGGCACGGTGAACGTCAGCGAGACCGACGAGGCCGCCACCACCTTCACCGTACGGCTACCCACCCACCAGCCCGCCTGAGAGCCCACTCAACGCGACCGTCCGTCCGCGCAAGATTGTTGCTAAAGAACGGCAACCAATTGAAATCGGCCCGCAGTGGGTGCGAACTTTCCAGGAGAAGATCGATTCCTGCGCTGCGATGATCGTGGTGATCCTGCCGCTCCCTCTGCGCGGGGACCGATAGGTGTCTGAGGCAGGCTGGCCCCTCAATCCTGGGTCTGGTGGGTTGCTGCTTACTTGCCGGCCAGCCACCGCCCAAGTCCGGCTCCGGCCGCAGCGCCGACACCGAATCCGCCCGTGGTTGCAGTGGCCGTCACGTGAACCGCGGCGGGCGGGCACAAAATCGATGCTTTAGCGCCTCCGACTGCGCCGAGGGCGGCTCCGGCGAGCGCGCCGATGCCTGCGCAGATTCGCTCCTCGGGAGATGTGCTTTCGCTGAGGATGGTCTGGTACTTCTTGTTTGCTCGAGCTGCCGATATCGCCATGCTCATGATCGAAACCTCGTCTCACCCTGAGTGTTTGAATCATTGCACAAAGCGAAGGCCTTGGGAATTTGTCGATCGAGGTCTGGTATGCGAGCGGGCTCTGTCACTCGGTTGCAGGTTGTGTATCCGAGTTATTGGCGCCGGTGTCACGGAGGGCGGCAAGCGTTGCCATGGCGCCGTCACGCTGAGAGGTGAACGTGTCGGGATCACGCTCCGCTAGTTCGTGGAAGTATTTGGCGCCCTCGGTGGCCACGGCGACCACGTGGTCGCTGGTCTCGCCAGTGGTGACGGCGAGGCTGCCGATTTTCCAGAGCGACGCAGCCAGGTAAGGGAGATAGTCGTCGCGGTTGACGGTGGCCAGCTCGCGGTAAAGCTCGACTGCTTCCTTTGCCATGATCAGAGCTGCGGCCGGCTGGTCCGTCGATGACAGCCAGATCGAGTGGTTATAGACCGACGTGGCTAGTTGGGACAGGTAGGCATCGCGGTTCGCGGCCGTCAGTTCGCGCCGCAGTCCGAGGGCCTCCTGGCTCGTAGCCAGGGTCTCGTCCATTTGGCCCATCTCCGCCTCCCGGAACGAGTGGTTGTACAGCGACATCGCCAATGACGGCAGGTAGGTCGTGCGGTCGATATCTACCACTCTGCGATAGATATCGACGGCTTCCTGGCTCGCGGTCAGGGCTTCGGCCGGATTGCTGGCTGCGGCTTGCCGGATCGCGTGGTTGTACCAGGCTGAGGCCAAATGGGGCAGGTAAGTGTCGCGATCGGCGTCGGCCAATTCGCGGTAGAGGCCGACGGCTTCCTGACTCGCAGACAACGCCTCGGCCGGCATGTCGGCAGCCGCTAGGCGGTTCGCTTGGATGAACAATGACTTGGCCAGGTCCGGAAGGTGAGCGGCGCGATCGCCGGCGACCAACGTTCGCCGCATGTCAGCGGCCTCTCGGCCGGCGGCTACGGACTCGGCCGGCTGACCCGTTTCCGTCAGGCGGTTCGCGTGGTTGAAAATCGACCTCGCCAGGTGAGTCAGATATTTGTCGCGATGGACGTCAGTCAGTTCCCGATACCGGTCGACGGCCTCCTGGCTAATGGCCAGAGCGTCGGCCGAGCGATCGGCATGAGCTAACCGGATGGCGTGGTTGCTCAGCGAAGCCGCCAGATGATGCGAATAGTCGTCCCGGTTGATAGCGGTCAGCTCGCGATAGAGATCGACGGTTTCCTGGCTTGCCACCAGGGCCTCGGTCGGTCGGCCCGATTCCGCGAGCCGGATCACGTGGTTGTAGATCGATGTGGCCAAGGTGGGTAGATAGGTGCCCCGGTCGGAGGCGGTCAGTGCGCGCCGCAGGTCGACGGCCTCCTGGTTGGTGGCCAGGGCCTCGGCCGGCCGGTCCGCGGCCGCCAGCCAAATCGCATGGTTGTACAACGCCAGGGCCAGCGCGGGAAGGTGGACGTCTCCGTTGGCAGCGACCAGTTCCCGGAACAGGTCGACCGCTTCCCGGCTCGTCCGCAGCGCCTCGGCCGGTCGGCCCGCGCCCGCCAACCGGGTGGCGTAGCTGTCGATCGATCCGGCCAGGCGGGCCTGATAGGCGTCTCGGTGGACCTCGGCGAGTTCACGATAGAGATCAACAGCTTCTTGACTGGCTGCTGCCGCTTCAGCTTGCAGGTCGTTGTCCGCCAGATGGAGAGCCTGGTTACTCACCAAAGCGGCCAGCTTGGGCAGGTAGATCTCCCGGTTGGCGGCAGCCAGTTCACGGAGAAAATTGACGCACTCCCGGTCGGCGGCTATCGCCTCGGCCTTCCGGCCGGTCTCCGCCAGCCGGCTTGCGTGGTTTATCAGAGAGATGGCCAGATTGGGCAGGTAGGCGGCCCGGTTGGCAGTGGCCAGCGCGCCGTACAGATCGACGGCTTCCTGGCTCGCGGCCATTGCTTCGTCTCGTCGGCCTGCGCCCGCCAGTCGATTAGCATAGTTGGTCAGTGACAGCGCGAGGTCAGGCAGATAGGCGTCGCGGTTCACTGTGGTCAACTCCCGCCGGAAGTCGACCGCCTCCTGGCTGGCGGCTATCGCCTCGGCTCCCCGGCCAGCCTCTACCAGCCGTGTGGCGTGGTTGTTCACCGATGCGGCCAGGTAAGGCAAGTAGGCATTCCGATCGGCGGACGTCAACTCTCGATACAGGTCAACGGCTTCCTCGCTGATGGTGAGCGCCTCGGCCCGCCGGCCCGCTTCCGCCAGCACTACCGCGTGGTTGTTCAGTGACATCCCGAGGTTGGCGAGGTGGATGGCCCGGTTGCCAGCCGTCAATTCCCGCTGGAGGTCGACGGCTTCCTGGCTGACGGCGAGCGCCTCGGTCGGTCGGCCTGACTCCGCCAGCCGACCCGCGTGGTTGATCACTGATTGGGCTAACGCGGGCAGATGAGCCTTACGGTTGCCGGAGGCCAGCTCGCGCCGCAGGTTGACGGCTACTTGGCTCACTGCCTCGGCCTCGAGCCGCCAGCCGGTCTCCGCCAGCCATAGAGCGTGTGCGTTATGCCAGTAGGCGCGATCGGCCAAGGGGGTGTCGTCCGGAAAAGTGGCGACTATCCGAGCGGTCAACGCAGCAGCGAGCCGGCCAAGCTCGAGGGATGGAAACCGCACCTTGCTCGCCAGGCCCCGAGCGGTGGGCCAGTCGATGTCGGCCGTGCCGATCAGGGCGATCAGCCGCGGTGTGAACCGGCCGGGGAACTGGACGGCAACCTGCATGACCGCCTCAGCCATCACAGGCAGCGCCGCGCTCAGCACGGCACCGATCAACGCGTCCGCATCCGGTTGATGCACGCAGGCCCGCCCCAGCACCGTCAACGCCCGGACCGCCTGGTCAATGCCGACGCCCGCGAAGATCTCCGTGTATCGACCCGCGGCCGGACTCCGAAGCACTTCCACGGCCAGTGCCTCGGCCAGCAGATCGGGCTGCACGCTGCCGAGGCCGCCGCCGGACAGATCTCTCGGATACACGTGGGCTAGCCAGGTCGTGTACCGCTGCGCTAGGTCGGCCTCTGCGCCGGCTAGGGACGGCACCCGCCGTACCAGTCCGGCCACCTGCTCGTCGCCGCGGGCGCCCAGCAGGGCGGCCAGGCCGGCCAACTGTTGCAGCGCCAGATCGGAACCGGGCACCTCACCGGCCAGAAGCCCGAATCGGGCCGCCGTCGCACGCCAGTAGCGGGCCTCGTGACGCAGCACCTCAGCGAGCACGTCGAACCGACCTTGCCGGTAGCCTCCGTCGAGCACCGCCACTAATGCCTCGCCGTGCAAGCGCAATACCGCGGTGTCGACGTCCCACTGCCGGGCTGGTGCCGGCACCGCAGGACGACCCAGCCGATCCGCGAACGCGGTGATTGCCTCGGCCACGATCTGCTCCGGCGATCGTTCCTCCACCTGTGCGGGCAGTTCCAGCACATTGCCCGGCACGGTCAGCGCATCCACCAGGTGCCCCTGCTGCCGGTATGCCGCCGACAGCGACTGCCACCACAACCCGGCTGTACGGGCCAGCAGCAACAGACGCACGCCACTGGCCTGGGACGCCGTGCACAAGAGTTTCGCCAGCCCGGCCCGGTCCCGTGCCTCGGCGTAGTCCACAAGCAGCAGCGTGCCTGACCCGAACACGCCGGAGGCGATCAGATCGGCAGTCTCCGCCTCCGCGTCGGGATGCACGGCCGTCACCTGCCAGCCGTGCAGCCGCTCGGCGAAGTGCCAAGCCAATCGGGTCTTGCCGACTCCGCCGGCCCCGACCAGCAGGCGTACCACCGATTCGTCCCGATCGGACACCCATGTCTCCAACTGGCGTAACGCCCAGCCACGGCCGAAGAACGGGACCACATGTTCGCGAGGATCCAGCAGCAGGGCCACCGATCCCGGATACGCCGCCGAAGCGATGGCACCCACCAGCCGTGCTCTCAGTTCGCGCTCCCGGTGGCGAGAGGCCCACCGATCCGTGACCGTCGGGCCGAACGCGCCGATCACTGCGGCGGCCGCTGCGGAGACCACCGTCCAGCCGGCCTTGTCATCGGCCAGTGCCGCCCACGCTCCGACACCGGCCACCACCGCGGGCACGCCCGCCCACCACACGCGCCGAAGCCATCCGTTCTGGCCACCACCCACCTCACGACCGTACTGAACGCAATCGAACAAACACAGCATCGATCAGCCGGGGCCTCCACGCCCAAGGTGCTGGTCTCCTGAACCCGACGCAGTGCCGATCAGCACACCTGGATCATCGGCGGCAGGCCGGCGGCGTCGCCCGGCGGCACGCAACGTCATCGACCCGGCAGCACAAAGTAGTCGGAGAAAATCGGCAACCTTTCGTCTGGGCCAAACCACTAGATCACGAAGACGTTGATCTGGAGGAACTCACCGATGAAGCACGCAAAGACCGGCGGGCGCCGACGCGCCGTCCTGGTTGGCGTTACGGCGGCCGTGGTGGCCGGGGCGGTTGGGATCACCGCTACCGCGTTTGCCGGCAGTACGTCGCTCAGCGACAACTTCGAGGACGGGGACACGGCCGGCTGGTCGAAGTCCGGGGGTTCCTGGGCCGTCGTTACCGACGGCAGCAAGGCTCTGCGGCAGTCCGATGCCGCCAGTGCGCTGGCCCGGCAGTTCGCGGGGGACACCGGCTGGACCGACTACACGCTCAGCGCCAAGGTGCGGGCGGTGACCCTCAGCGGGAGCGCGGCCACGGCCGGCATCGCGGCTCGGGCCGGTGGCGCTCACGAGTTCGACCGGCTGGTGCTGGTGCCGGGCGCGGTTCGTCTCGAGGAAGTCAAGGGCTCGGCCGTTACCGTCCTGGGCAGCCTGACCCTCGCCTCGGCCGCGACCGGCTTCCACACGCTGCGCCTGGACGTCTCGGGCAGCACGGTGACCGGCTATGTGGACGGTGCCAAGGTCGGCAGCGGCTCGGCCAAGCTGACCAAGGGCCGGGTCGGCCTGATCACCACCTCGGCCGCCGCGTCCTTCGACGACGTCTCGGTGACCGCGCTGGCCGGCGCCCCGGCGACCACGGCGCCGACCGCGACGGCCACGGCTACCGCATCGCCGACTCCGACCAAGACCACCGCAGCGCCCACCACGGCTTCGCCGAGCCCGACAAAGACCGCCACCGCCACCGCCACGCCCACCGCGGTAGCCACCAGCTGGCCCAAGGCGACCGGCACCACCACCCTCACCGCGACCAAGGCCGTCAGCGGCACGTTCGACGGTGGGAACGTCGAGTTCATCGGCGGCGGCGCCCTCGGTGACGGCGGGCAGGACGAGGGACAGGACCCGTTGTTCCAGCTCGCTGATGGCGCCACGCTGTCCAACGTGATCATCGGGGCGCCGGCGGCCGACGGGGTGCACTGCGCGGGCAGCTGCACGCTGAAGAACGTGTGGTGGCTCGACGTGGGTGAGGACGCGGCCACCTTCAAGGGCACCTCGGCCAGTCAGACCATGACCATCGACGGCGGCGGCGCCATGCACGCGTCGGACAAGGTGTTCCAGCACAACGGGCCGGGGACGTTCGTCATCAAGAACTTCCAGGCCTCGGACATCGGCAAGCTGTACCGCTCGTGTGGCAACTGTTCGAAGCAGTTCGCCCGCAAGGTGCAGATCTCCAACGTCACGGTGACCGCGCCGCTGAAGACCCTGGCCGGGATCAACCCCAACCTGGGCGACACCGCCACGATCACCAACGCCACCATCATCGGCGGCAAGGCGACCAACGTGTGCGCCCTCTTCAAGGGTGTGACCAGCGGCGAACCGACGGAGACGAGCAACGTCCCGGACGGCGTCGCCTGCATCGCCACCGGCATCACCCTCAAGTAGACGGGATCGCGAGCCGGACCCTCGCGATCCGGGGAGCGCCGGTCCAGGACCATTCAGCCCGGCCCTGGACCGGCGCCCCGCACCTTTACAGACGCAGGGCGCCGGGTGCGAAGGCCGGCACCACCGGCTTGTGCGGTGCCACCGCGGCGACCCGCCGGTAGGGCTCGCCGAGCGCGGGGCGTGGGTCCTCGTCGCCGGCGTTCGGCCACATCGACAGGGCCCGTTCCGACAGCGCGGTGATGGTCAGGGACGGGTTCACTCCCAGGTTTGCGGCCACCGCCGAGCCGTCGATCACGTGCAGGCCGGGATGCCCGTACAGCCGGTGGTAGGGGTCTATGACGCCGCGCGCGGCGTCCTCGCCGATGGCGCAACCACCGATGAAGTGCCCGGTGACCGGGCGGCCGATCAGCTCGGTCATCGAGCCCAGCGGGACCCCGTCGATCTTCTCGGCGACCCGGCGCGCGACGTCGTGGGCGGCCGGGACCCAGACCGGGTTCGGCTCGCCGACGCCGGGCCGGCTGCGCAGGCGGCGCCCGAACAGGCCGCGTGACGTGTGCAGGGTGATCGAGTTGTCGAGCGGCTGCATTCCTAGGACCACGATGGTCTGCTCCGACCAGCCGCGCGGGGAGGCGAGCAGGCGCAGATCCTTCCGGTCCCGCCAGAGCTGCCGGATGCCGGCCAGCAGCCTCGATCGGCCGCCGGTGTCGTCCACCAGCACGGTGGCCAGCAACGCCAGGAGATTGCTGCCCGGGCCGTAGCGGACCGGCTCGACGTGGGTGCTCGGATCCGGGTGGATCGACGAGGTGATCGCCACGCCGCGGCTGAAGTCGGCGTCGCGCCGGCGGGTGCGCGCTCCCAGGATGGATTCCGAATTCGTCCGGGACAGCTCGCCCAGCCTAGGAGAGATGTGCGGGAGCCGCCCACGGTCCCGCAACCCGTGCAGCAGCCGCTGGGTGCCGAGGGCACCCGCGGCGAAAATCACCTGCCCGGCGGTCAGCTCACCCTTGGCGATCCCACCCGTTTTGCGGGTACGGACGGAGAAGCCCCCACCCGTAAGAGCCCGCACATCGGTGACGGTGGTCAGCGGCCGCACCTCGGCGCCGGCCTGCTCGGCCAGGTAGAGGTAGTTCTTGACCAGGGTGTTCTTGGCGCCCACCCGGCACCCGGTCATGCAGGCCCCGCAGAGCGTGCAGGCCCGCCGCTCCGGCCCGGCACCCCCGAAGAACGGATCCGCGATCGGCACACCCCGCTCCTGGGAGCGGCCGGCCGCATGAGGGTGATCGGGGATCACGTCAGTCTTGGAGGGGGACGCGAACAGGACGCCCACCGGCGTACGGCGATAGGTCTGCTCTGCTCCCAGGTCTTGGGCCACCGCGCGCAAGGCGCGGTCGGAGGGCGTCTCCACCGGGTTTATTGTCACGCCCAGCATGCGTTTGGCCTGGTCGTAGGCGGGGGCGAGCTCGGACTTCCAGTCCGTGACGGCAGACCACTGTGGATCGGCGAAGAAGGCATCGGGCGGCTCGTAAAGGGTGTTGGCGTAGCCGAGGGAGCCGCCGCCCACGCCGGTGCCGGACATGATCATGGCGTGCCGCAGCAGGGTGAGCCGCAGGATGCCGTAACACCGCAGGGCCGGTGCGTAGAGATATCGGCTCAGCCGCCAGGACGTCTCGGCGAACTCGTCGTCGGCAAAGCGGCGGCCGGCCTCCAGGACCGCCACCCGGTAGCCCTTCTCCGTCAGGCGCAGGGCACTCACGCTGCCACCGAAACCCGACCCGATGATCACGACATCGAAATCATGCGCCATGGCGTACGGTGGCATCGTTGTTGGCGGCATGTCAATAAGCGGAGGCGGCCCGTGCACCATCATCGGCAGGGCAGTGGCAGTCCGATCGTGCTGATTCACGGCATCGGCAGCCGGTGGCAGGTCTGGAAGCCGGTCCTGGATCGCCTCGCCGCATGGCACGACGTGATCGCGCTCGACCTGCCGGGGTTCGGCGGGACGCCGTTCGACGGGGTGCCCGGCTCGGTGCCGCACCTCGCCGATCGGGTGGCCGCGTTCCTAGGATCGCTCGGGGTGGAACGGGCGGCCGTCGGCGGCAGTTCGCTCGGCGGGGGAGTCGCGCTCGAGCTGGCCCGCCGCGGGCTGGCCCGGTCGGTGGTGGCGTTCTCGCCGGTCGGGTTCTTCGGATCGGCCGAGGCGGCCTGGTGCCGCACAGTCGTCGGCGGGGCGCGGGCGGCCGGCACCGCGCTCGGGCCGGCGCTACCGCGGTTGTTCGCCCGCCGGGCCGGGCGGGTGGCGCTGTGCGGGGTCTTCTTCGGGCGGCCGGGTGCGCTGCCGCCGGACGAGTGCCTGGCCGACGCCCGAGCGATGATCACGGCGCCCGGCTTCACCGGCGCGCGGCGCACGCTGGGGGAGTGGCGGCTGGCCGAGCCGATCACCGGCGTCCCGGTGACGATCGCCTGGGGCGACCGCGACCTGGTCCTGCCCTACCGCCAGGCGAAGCAGGCCCGGCGAATACTCCCGCAGGCCCGGCACGTCCGCCTGCCCGGCTGCGGCCACCTCCCCTTCGCCGACGACCCACGCACCTGCGGCCGCCTGCTATTGGAAGCGGCCTGACCGCGCCGCGGCCACGGATCCAGAATTGGATGTTCCCCGGCGGTCTTTACGTCGCGAAAGTTGTCGAGTGAGCGACTATCGACTGAGCGAAGACCCCGCCGACCTCGACCTGGAGCGCGTCATCCGGTGGATCAGCACCGACGCGTACTGGGCGAAGGGGCGCACCCGCGAGGTGATCGAGCGGTCGTTCGCCAACTCGTTCCCGGTCGGCCTGTATGCCCCCGGCGGGCAGCAGGCTGCGGTAGCGCGGATCGTGTCCGATCGCGCGACCTTCGTCTGGCTCTGCGATGTCTATGTCGACCCTGAGCACCGTGGCCGCGGCCTCGGCACCATGCTCGCCGACTGGAGCGTCGGGTGGGCCGAGCGACAGGGCATCAAGCGCGTGATCCTGGCAACCCTCGACGCGCATGGTGTGTATGCGAAGGCCGGCTTCGCGCCGATCGCACATCCGGAGCGCTGGATGGAGATCGACACCCGGCCACCGTTCGGCTAGAGCACGCCGCGCCTCGTGCGGTGGCGGTCCCGCTCGATACTGAACAGCTGGGCGTCCGGGTGGGCCATGCTTGCCATCCAGGCGAGACCGACGCCGTATCCGGTACCGGTTCCCCGATACGCCCGGCGCCGACTCCGGCCGCCAGCGTTTGAAGCAACCGGCCCGGCTGGGGCAGGCATGACGTCGTGAAGCCGTCCCGATGGGCGGCAGTCACCGCATGCACCACGTGAGCCGGTAGATCGGCAAGCGTTTCGTACTGCGCCTTTCCACTGATAGCCATGGATGAATGATGCGGCATTCCAGGTCCCGACGCGTCCGGATGCCGGGGTCAGCGGTCCTTGACCACGATGCCTAGGACGTGGGCCAAGGCGGGGGCCGCCTCGGCCAGCTGGGTGGGGTCGATTACCGCGCCGCGCAGGGCGTCCCAGCCCTGGGCTATGTCCAGCTCTCGGGCTCCTCGGAAGTCGAGCTTCTTCGCCGTTACCTTGTTGAAGCGGGCCCGGCGGATCGCTGAACCCGGGAACGTCACGCCGATCAAGGTTGCTTCGCCGAAGTCGACCTCGCTCAGGTCGCAGTCGCGGAACTCTACGTCCTGCAGCTTTGCGCCTCGCAGGTTGAGACTGTCGATCTTGCAGGACTGGATTACCACCCGGCGCCAGTACGAGCGGTAGGACTGCAGGCCGGCCAGGACGCTGTCCAGGATCGTGGTGTCGAGCAGCTGGGACTCGGCCCAGTTGCCGCCGATCCAGCGGCATCGGGACAACCACACGTCGTCCAGGCGGACGTGGTCGAACTCGCCGCCGCTGAACGTCACGCCGGTGATCGCACTCTCGCCGAATCTGGTGCCGGCCGCCTGTGCCTCCTCCAGTTCGACGCCGTCGAGGTGGACCTCGGTGTGGTCGCCGTCGTGGGTCAGGTCGCCGGTGAACGGCTGCAGGTGCCGGGCGTACGGCAGGGAGGCGAGGTCCTGGACTGCGGGCATGCCCGCGATCTTCGCAGGCCGCCCCGTCGGATCAGAAGCGGCCCGGCCCGGCGGATCGGGAACCGGTTGGGGCTGCGGAAGGAAACGGCTGGTTGGCGTCGGGTTGTCGACACTCGATCAGCCCTATTGGCAGGCTGCCAATAGGGCTGCTACGTTCGGGCGACACGCTGATGAGGGGACGCTGATGAGCCAGCCCCGCGCCACCACCATGACGCCCGAATCTACCATCTTCGATCTGTTGGAATGGGACCTTCTGGTCCTCACCGTCGGGTCCACCGACGGCGAGGACGGCGGCGGCAGCCATTCGCCGGCCGAGTTCGGCACCGGCGACGACCAGCCGGCCGAGGCCGACACCGGCACGGACGAGCCGGACGAGACGACCACCGGGGAGGACGGCGGCGGCAGCCACACGCCCCCGGCCGAGACGGACGACAAGATCGGATGAGCGGACCGCTGACGAAGCCGCGCGTCGTCATCATCGGCGCCGGCTTCGGCGGGATCGCGGCGGCGGCCGAGCTCCTCAAGCAGGGGCTCGACAACCTCGTCCTGCTGGAGAAGGCCGATCAGGTCGGCGGGGTGTGGCGGGACAACTCGTACCCGGGTTGCGCCTGTGATGTTCCGGCGCCGCTCTACTCGTACTCGTTCGCTCTGAATCCGCGCTGGTCGCGGCGGTTTCCGCCGTACGACGAGATTCTCGCCTACGCCCGGCGGACCGCCGACCGGTTCGGCGTGACCGAGCGGGTGCGGTTCGGCATCGAGGTCACCGACGCCGTCTGGGACGCGGAGGCCGAACGATGGCGCCTCACCACCAGCGCCGGCGAGGAGATCGTCGCCGACATCCTGGTGCCGGCGGTCGGGCAGCTCAGCCGGCCGTCCACCCCGTCGCTACTGGGCGTGGAGCGCTTCGCCGGCCGGGCCGTGCACACCGCGCGGTGGGATCCGAGCATTCCGATCGACGGGAAGCGGATCGCCGTCGTCGGCACCGGAGCCAGTGCGATCCAGCTGGTGCCGGCCGTCGCCGGTCGCGCCGAGCACGTGACCGTTTTTCAGCGCAGTGCGCCGTGGACGCTCCCCAAACCGGATCGGCGGTACGGGGCCGGGCGCCGGTTCGCGTACCGGAAGATGCCTTGGCTTTTGCGCCTGCCGCGGGCCGCCACCTGGGCGATGACCATCGTGACCGGCCTGGCCGTCACCGGGAATCGCCCGGCGGGGGCGTTCCTGCGCGGCGTCTCCGGCCTGCAGCGCCGCTGGCAGGTGCGGGATCCGGCGCTGCGCGCCCGGGTGACCCCGGACGAGCCGATGGGCTGCAAGCGGGTGCTGTTCACCAGCTCCTGGCTGCCCACCCTGGCCCGACCGGACGTCACGCTGGTCACCGAGAAGATCGTCGAGGTGGTCCCGGACGGCATTCGGACCGCCGACGGCACGGTGCATGCCTGCGACCTTCTGGTGTACGCGACGGGCTTCGCGGCCACCGAGTTCCTGGCTCCCATGCGGATCACGGGGCGTGACGGCCGCACCCTCGACGAGGAGTGGCGTGACGGTGCGTACGCGTACCTCGGGGTGGCTGTTCCGGATTTCCCGAACCTGTTCCTGATCTACGGCCCGAACACCAACACCGGCAACACCTCGGTGCTCTACTTCCATGAGGCCCAGGCGCGTTATCTGGCCGGGCTGGTCCGCCGGGTCACCGAAGGGCAGACCCCGCTGGAGGTACGCCGGGAGCGCGCCACCGCCTACGACGGCGAGATGCAGTCCCGCCTCGCCGGTAGCGTGTGGACCGGCTGCCAGAGCTGGTACCGGACGGCGACCGGGCGGATCGTGACTAACTGGCCGGGCATGGCGGGCGAGTACCGTCGCCGAACGTCACATGTGGATGACGGTGATTACACGGCCATAACGGCCCGAAACGAAACCGCTGGATGACTGCTAGCGTGGCGCAATGTCGTATCTGCGCCGGGGGCTGGCGCTGTTGATACTGCTGACCAGCGGCATGTCCGCTGCCAGTTGTAAGGGCAAAGAGGCTGACGAGTGGCTGACCGCCCAACTCGTCGACAACAAGATCGTGCTCACTGTCGGTGGACAGTGTGGGGCGCAGAGCTATCTGCGCCGCCTCGAGGTCGCCGACACCGTCACCCCCAATCCGTCCGGTTCTGGATCACCTCGCCATCTATTGTGGGCGGTTCGCCGCCTCGACCCCTCCACCGCCACCCCGACCGTGACCGTCGGCCAGGTGCCGACCGGTTTCGACGAACTCACCCCGATGGGGTCGCTGACCTGGCCCATCTCGCTCGACGTGTGGACAAACTTCCGGTACGGCGTGGACATCCCGCAGGGTGACCTCTCCGGCGGGGCGGCCAAGAAGTACGCACCGCAGCCGATCTGGAACGAAAAATCCGAGGTGCAGCCGCCTAAGTGCTGAAGTGGCGGGTCGCCGCCCGGACCAGGTCGGCGACGGTTCGGGAGCGGCTGTGAGCCGGCCAGGCGATGACCGCGATCACCGCCGGGGCGTCCACGACCGGCACGGCGACGAGGCCTTCGCGCAGGTTGGCGCGGCAGGACTCGGGCAGGATCGCGGTGGTGCGGCCCAGCGCGACCAGCTGCAACAGTTGGGTTTGGTTGTGGGCCTCGGCGCCGGGGCCGTCGGGGTACGTGCCGTCCGGGCCGGGCCAGCGGGCCGGCGGCAGCTCGGGCATGGAGGTGACCTCGGCCAGCCGGAGGTGTGGCCGGGTGGCGTACGGATGGGCGGCGGGCAGGATCGCGACCTGCTGCTCGGTGCTCAGGACCTCGGTGTCCAGGCCGGCCACCGAGTCGAACGGCTGATGCAGCAGCGCCACGTCGGCCCGCCCGTCGTGCAGAGCCTGATCGGTGTGCGATTCGCAGAGCAGTAGGTCGACCGGCACCGCCCCGGGCTCGGCGGCGTAGGCGTCGAGCAACTTCGTCAGCAGTTGGTCGGAGGTGCCGGTCTTGGTGGCCAGCACCAGCGAGGGCCGGCTCGTCCCGGCCTGCCGGGTGCGCCGGCCGGCCGCGGCCAGCGCGCCGAGGACCGCCCGCCCCTCGTCGAGCAGCACCGTCCCGGCCGCGGTCAGCGCGACCTTGCGGCTGGTGCGGTCGAGCAGGGTGGTCCCGAGCTGCTCCTCGAGCTGGCCGATCGCCCGGGACAGCGATGGCTGGGTGATGCCCAGGCGGTCGGCGGCCCGGCCGAAATGCAGTTCCTCGGCGACCGCCACGAAGTACCGCAACTCCCGCGTCTCCACCCGGCCACCCTACCGCCCGATCGATAGCCTGCGGCTATTGGTTGGTGCGGTTCAGGCTGTTGGTCCGGAGCCGGTGCGCGGCCAGGATCGGGGCATGAGCGAGAAGACGTATGCGCTGGTCACCGGCGCGAACAAGGGAATCGGGTACGAGATCGCGGCCGGCCTCGGTGCGCTCGGCCACGTCGTCGGTGTCGGCGCCCGCAACGAGCAGCGCCGCGACGATGCCGTGGCGAAACTGCGCGCGGCCGGGGTGGACGCGTTCGGGGTGCCCCTGGACGTGACCGACGACGCGAGCGTGGCGGCCGCCGCGGAACTGCTGCGGGAGCGGGCCGGGCGGCTCGACGTGCTGGTCAACAACGCCGGCATCATCGCCGACGTCTGGCCGGACAGCCCGTCGGTGATCACCCCGGCAATCCTGCGGTCAGTGCTCGACACCAACGTGCTCGGCGTCGTGCGGGTCACCAACGCGATGTTGCCGCTGCTGCGCCGCTCGGCCCACCCGCGGATCGTCAATCAGTCCAGCCACCTCGGCTCGCTGACGCTGCAGACCACGCCGGGCGTCGAGTTCGGACCGGGCAGCGGGGCCTACACGCCGTCGAAGACCTTCGTCAACGCGATCACCGTGCAATACGCCAAGGAACTGCGCGACACCACCATAAAAATCAACATCAGCTGCCCCGGGTACGTGGCGACCGACCTCAACGGATTCCAGGGCACCAGCACGCCCGCCGACGGCGCCGCGATCGCGATCCGGCTCGCCACCCTGCCGGATGACGGCCCGACCGGCGGGATGTTCGACGCCGACGGTGTCGTTCCCTGGTAACCGGTCAGCCGGGGGTAAGCAGGTAGCGGGTTCCCGGGCGGGCGGTGAACGTGACGCGCTCACCGTCGCGCACGGCGCCGGTCAGGCGGACGCCGGCCGCCCAGGCCGCGCAGCGCAGGGTTATCGGGCCGCCGTGACCGGCCGTTACCGCCACCTCGTGCGCGACCCCGGCCGACCACGCTATGTCGACGGTCAGGTCGCCGCGGGCGCGCAGGCCGGTCACCGAGCCGGACGGCCAGGCTGAGGGCAGGGCCGGCAGGATGTGGACCTCGTCGCCGTGCGACTGCAGCAGCATCTCGATGATGCCGGCGGTGGCGCCGAAGTTGCCGTCGATCTGGAACGGCGGGTGGGTGTCCCAGAGGTTGGCCAGGGTGCTGGTTCGCAGCTGCTCGCTCAGCATCAGGTGGGCGTGGTCGCCGTCCAGCAGCCGCGCCCAGAAGTTGATCTTCCAGGCCTTGCTCCAGCCGGTGCCGCCATCGCCTCGCGCCCGCAGCGTCACCTCGGCCGCCCGGGCCAGGTCGGGGGTCGAGGCCGGGGAGATCTGCCGGCCCGGGTGCAGGCCGAACAGTTGGGAGGTGTGCCGGTGGTGGTCGGCCGGATCGTCCCCGTCGGTCTTCCATTCCTGAAGCTGACCCCAGCTGCCGATCCGGGTGCCCGGATCTAGCCGTTGCAAGGCCGCCGCCACCTCGGCGCCGAACGGTTCGTCGCCCAATTCCGCGGCCGCCTCGGTGACCGCGGTGAACAGGTCCCAGACGATCTGCTGGGACATCGCGGCGCCGGCCGAGAAATCGCCGTGCTCGGGGGAGTAACTGGGGGAGACCACGAGGGTGCCGTCGCGCGGATCGACGATCAGTTCGGCCAGCCAGAAACGGGCCACCTCGCGCATCACCGGGTAGGCCCGGTCGCGCAGGAAACCCTTGTCCAGGGTGAACCGGTAATGGTCGTAGAAATGGTGGGCCAGCCAGGCCGCCGCCTCGGGGAACCAGAACGCGGTCGGCCAGTCGTGCACCCCGGTGAAACCGAACGGGTTGGTCTCGTTGTGCACCACCCAGCCGGGGCTGTCGAACATCTCCCGCGCGGTTCGGGCGCCGGGCGCTCGAAGCGCTTCGACGAATGCGAAGAACGGGCCGGTGGTGTCGCCGAGGTTGGCCGGGTCGGCGAGCCAGTAGTTCATCTGGATATTGATGTTCGTGTGGTAATCGCCGCTCCACGGCGCCATCTCGTACGCGTTCCAGACGCCCTGCAGATTGGCCGGCAGCACGTCGCCGTCCCGGCTCGAGGCGATCAGCAGATACCGGCCGTACTGGAAGAAGAGCTCCTCTAGCGCCGGGTCGGCGCCCTGGTAGGCGGCCAGAACCTGGTCGGTCGGCCGGTCCGGCATCCGCTGCCCGAGGTCCAGCCGCACCCGGTCGAAAAGACCGCGGTGGTCGCGCCGATGCGCTTCCCACAATTGCGGGTACGGGATGACAGCCGCCCGGTCGAGATCAGCCGTAACCCGAGGACCCGGAGCGGGGCCGCGGTATTCGGGATAGACGTCGCTGTAGTCGGTTCCGGCTGCGATGAGGATCGTCGCGCGGTCGGCCGCCGTCACCGTGATCTTGCCGTCCGCGCTATCCGTGCGGGTGCCGCCCTCGGCGAGGATCTGCACCTGCCCCTCGAAACGGAGGCCGTTGTCGGTCAGTGCGCCGGCGGTCGTGATCCGGCCGTTCGCGGCAGTAGACGTGGCCGTCCGATTGGCCGGCAGCCGCACGGCCGCGGTGAAGGTGACCTGGCCGGGCTGGTCCGCGCTCAGATTGACGACGATCACCCGGTGCGGATGGCTGACGAAATGCTCCCGGCGGTGCCGCACGCCGTCCACGGTGTATTCGACGGTGGCGATCGCGTCGGCGATGTCCAGCGCACGCCGGTAATCCGTCACCGGACCGGCCGGCATGGTGAGGATGAGTTCGCCGAAGCTCTGATAACTGCCGTACCCGGCTTTCGGCTGCCCGAGCGCCGCCGCCACTTCGGCGGGCGAAACGCGTACCCGGGCATTGATCTGGTCTTGAATTTCGGCAATGGCTCCCGGCCGGGGTTGCCGCCAGTTCCCGAAGTCGTGCGGCCCGCCGGTCCACAGCGTCTTCTCGTTGAACTGGATCGCCTCGACCCCGACCCGCCCGAAAATCATCGCCCCGAGCATGCCGTTGCCGATCGGCAGAGCCTGACTCTCCCAGTCACCGGCCGGCGCGTCGTACCAGAGCGTGAGCAAGTCCCCTCCCGAGGGCGATCGAAAGACGTCGGGTCAGCGTAGAAGAGCGAATGTGGCGCGCATGTCGTTGACCAGGATTTCGGGCTGTTCGAGTGCGAAGAAGTGTCCGCCTTCGGCGGGTTCGTTGAAGAAGACGATGTCGGCGTAGCGGCGTTCGAGTTGCCGGCGAGACCGTCGGACCGCTTCCTTGGGCGGCATGGTGAATCCGACCGGTGTGGTGATCGGGTCCTCGATCCGTGCCGGCGACGACCATCCGGCCTGGTTCATCTCCCAATACAGGCGCGCGGCACTGGTGCCCGAATTCGGCAGCCAGTAGAGCATGATGTCGTCGAGCATCTCGTCGAGGGTGAAGGACGCTTCGGCGTCGCCCGGGGTTCCGCAGGTGTCCTGGAACATCGCATAGATCCAGGCCGCGAGCCCCACCGGGGAGTCGGCGAGGGAATAGCCGATGGTCTGCGGACGGGTCTGTTGCTCTTTGGCGTAACCGGAGAGGTTGTCCCAGAAGTATTTCGCGTCCGCGAGAGCCGCCCGTTCCTCGGGGGTCGCCTCTCGGATCTCGTCCGGGGTGGGGCCGAACATGGCGAAGTTCAGATGCGAGCCGATGAACCCGGCCGGCTTCAGTTTCGCGATCTCGTCGGTGACGGCGCATCCGAGGTCGCCGCCCTGCGCGCCCCACCGGTCGTAACCGAGACGGCCCATGAGGACGACCCAGGCCCGGGCGATCCGGGGGATGTCCCAGCCGGTCTCGGCGGGCTTGGCCGAGAATCCGAAACCCGGCAGGTTCGGGATGACCAGGTGAAACGCCTGACGGGGGTCTCCCCCGAAGGAGGCCGGGTCGCTGAGCGGGCCGATGACCTTGCGGAACTCCAGCACCGAGCCGGGCCAGCCGTGCGTCAGGACCAGCGGGAGCGCGTCGGGTTCCGGGGAGCGGACGTGGAGGAAGTCGATGTCGAGGCCGTCGATCGTGGTGCGGTACTGGCCCCAGCCGTTCAGCTCGTCCTCGACTGCTCGCCAGTCGTAGCCGTCGCGCCAGTGGTCGGTGAGAGCCTGCAGCTTCCTGACGGTCGGTCCCACCATCGATGGGATCGCTGCCCGGGCCCGGGCAGCGATGACGACGATGTACCGCCGCTGGGCCGACAAGAGTGAACTCGTCGCCGACGCGCTACGCCGCCGAGCGCAAGGCCCGGAACCCGAGGTGCCCGACACCGGCACCCTCCGTGGAGACCTCCTGCTCACCGTTCAGGAGATCGCACAGACCCTCGCCGGCGGCCCGGGACCCTCGCTGATCGGGCTGCTCGAAGCGATCCGGGACGACGCCGCACTGCGTGACCTCATCGGCTCCCAAATCACCCAGCGCAGCCACGAGGTCGGACACATCATCTGCGCTCGCGCCGGCGCCCGCGGCGAGAAGATCGACGTTCGCCGGTCGGATGCCGTGCTCGAGCTCGCATTCGCGAAGGTCTTCACCGACACCCTCTTCCACGGGGGCATCCCGGACACTCCCGCGTTCGAACGCCTCGTCGACCACGTGATCCTTCCCCTGCTGCGTTCCCGGAGTGATTCCATCTTGTCGCGTGTCATCATCTTTTCGGATATGTCAGGGTGCCGGGTCGGGCATCGACGCTCTCCGTTTGTGTGACCTGGGTAACGGTCTTATGTTCACGGCGTAGCCGACCGGCCGGGCGTCCACCGCGCCCCGTCTCCGGCCGCTCCGAACGGAGACGCCCATGAAACGCACGCTTCCGGCAGCCGTCCTGACTCTCACTCTCGCGCTCGCCGCCGGCTGCGACGGTGGTGGGGGCGGCGACGCCGCCAAGGCCAACGCCGCCTCCGGGCCGATCACCATCTGGCTCTCCAACAACCAGGAAGAACTGGCCTGGGGCAAGGCGATGGTGGCGGCCTGGAACACCGCGCACGCCGACCAGGCGATCACCGCGCAGGAGATCCCGGCCGGTAACACCTCGGAGGAGGTCATCGGGGCCGCCATCACGGCCGGTAACGCACCCTGCCTGATCTTCAACACCGCGCCGGCCGCGGTGCCGCAGTTCCAGAAGCAGGGCGGGCTGGTCGCGCTGGACACCTTCGACGGTGCCGCGCAGTACATCGCCGACCGCACCGGGGCGACGGCTGACCAGTACAAATCGCCGGACGGCAAGTTCTATCAGATGCCGTGGAAGTCCAACCCGGTGATGATCTTCTACAACAAGGGTCTCTTCGCCAAAGCGGGCCTGGATTCCGAGAAGCCGGCCCTGTCCACCTACGACGAGTTCCTGACCGCGGCCCGCAAGCTCAAGGCGTCCGGAACAGCCGCCATCTATCCGGCGCCGAGCAGCGAGTTCTTCCAGTCCTGGTTCGACTTCTACCCGCTGTTCGCGGCCGAGAGCGACGGCAAGCAACTCGTGCAGGACGGCAAGGCGCAGTTCAACTCGCCCGAGGGGCAGAAGGTCGCCGCGTTCTGGAAGACGCTGTACGACGAGGGCCTCGCGCCCAAGGAGAAGTACAACGGCGACTCGTTCGGCGACCAGAAGGCGGCCATGGCGATCGTCGGGCCGTGGGCGATCGCGGTCTACGGCGACAAGGTCAAGTGGGGCGCGGTTCCGGTGCCCACCTCGACCGGGAAGCCGGCCGAGCAGATCAAGACGTTCAGCGACGCCAAGAACGTGGCCATGTACAGCGCCTGCCAGAACCGGGCCACCGCGTGGGAGGTGCTGAAGTTCGCCACCAGCAAGGAGCAGGACGGCGAACTGCTGAACAAGACCGGTCAGATGCCATTGCGTACGGGTGTCGCCGCCACCTATCCCGACTACTTCACCAAGAATCCCGCCTACCGGCAGTTCGCCGACCAGGCCGCGCGCACCGTCGAGGTGCCCAACGTGCCCAACTCGGTGGCGATCTGGCAGACGTTCCGGGACGCGTACTCCCAGTCGGTGATCTTCGGTAAGCAGCCGGTGGCCGACGCGTTCGCCGGGGCCGCGGAGAAGGTCGACCAGCTCGCCAGCGGCTCATGAGAGTCCTCGGCCGGCACCCGGTCGGGATGATCCTGTCGGCACCGTACGCGGTCTATCTCGCGGTGATCTTCGCGTATCCCCTGGGGTTCGCGGTCTGGATGAGCTTCCACGACTACTTCTTCGCGGCGCCCGGTGCCATCGTCGACCACCCGTTCGTCGGGCTGGACAACTACCGGGCGGTGCTCACTGATCCCGGCGTACACCAGGCCTTCCAGAATATTTTGATCTTCCTGGTGATCAACGTGCCGCTGACCACCGGGCTCGCCCTGGTGCTGGCGGTGGCGCTCAACCGGGCGGTGCACGGGCGGGCGTTCCTGCGGGTCGCGTTCTACGTGCCGTACGTGACGGCCAGCGTCGCCGTGGTCGGCGTCTGGCTGTTCCTGTTCAACTCCGGCGGCCTGGTCAACTCGGTGCTCGGACCGCTCGCCCCGGACCCGTCCTGGCTGATCAACGAGCACCTGGCCATGCCGACCATCGCCGTGTTCGTCACCTGGAAGCAGCTCGGGTTCTTCATCCTGCTCTACCTGGCCGCTCTGCAGAACGTGCCGAAGGAGCTGTACGAGTCGGCCGCGGTCGACGGCGCCTCGGCCTGGCATCGGTTCTGGTCGGTGACCGTGCCGGCCGTCCGCCCGGCCACCGCGCTCGTGGTGATCCTGGCGCTGATCACCGGCGCCAACCTGTTCACCGAGCCGTACCTGCTCACCGGGGGCGGCGGGCCGAACGGCGCGTCCGCCTCGCCGGTGCTGGTCATGTACCAGCGCGGCCTCCAGCAGGGCGAACCCGACTTCGCGGCGGCGCTCGGCGTCCTGCTGGTCCTCGGCGTGCTGATCGTCGCCTATATCAATCGCCGGCTCATCGAGAGGGACTGACGTGAAAGCGGTGCGCTATGTCGTCCTCTTCGCCGGGGCGCTCATCTTCCTCTTTCCGTTCTACTACATGCTGATCGGCTCGCTGCAATCCGCACCGGACACTTCTATAACTGGTGCTTTCCCTACATCCGGGCTGACGCTCGACAACTACGCCGACATCAACTCGCGGGTCGACCTGGTCGGCTCGCTGATCAACTCGGGGATCTTCACCGGCGGCGTGCTGCTCGGCACGGTCGTCTTCGGCGTCCTGGCCGGCTATGCCCTCGCGCGGCTGCGGTTCCGCGGCCGCGGCACGCTGTTCGTGCTGGTGCTGCTCGTTCAGGTGATCCCGTTCCAGCTGCTGCTCATCCCGCTGTACGTGCTGATCGTGCGCGGCTACGGCCTGGCCGACTCGTACCTCGGGATGATCCTGCCGTTCGCGATCAACACCACGGCGGTCTTCATCTTCCGGCAGTTCTTCCTGCAGCTGCCGGACGACCTGTTCGCCGCGGCCCGCCTGGACGGTGCCGGTGAGCTGCGGGTGCTCTGGTCGGTCGCGCTGCCGCTGGTGCGGCCCGCGCTGCTGACCGCGGTCCTGCTGACCTTCATCGGGCCGTGGAACGAGTTCCTGTGGCCGTTTCTGGTCACCAAGCAGGCCGACATGCAACCCCTCGCGGTCTCGCTGGCCAACTACATCAGCAACGTGTCGGCCCGGGCCGCCAACCCGTTCGGCGCCATCCTGGCCGGCGCCTGCGTCCTCGCGGCCCCGGCGGTCGGCCTCTTCATCGCCTTCCAGCGACACTTCGTCTCCAGCGACCTCGGCTCCGGAGTCAAAGGCTGATGATCATTCCGTACGGCCTGAGCCGGCTGGGCGTGGTCATGGAGCCGGACCTGACCTCTCCGTTCGAGGCGATGGGTGTGCTGAATCCGGGCAGCGGGCGCACCCCGGACGGGCGGCTGCATCTGCTGCCCCGGATGGTGGCGGCCGGCAACGTGTCCCGGATCGGGCTGGCCTCGGTATCCCTTCGCGACGGGGTGCCGGTCGGAGTCGTCCGCCGGGGCGTCGTCCTGGCGCCGGACGAGGGCTGGGAGCAGGGTGTCGGCAACGCGGGCGTCGAGGACCCGCGCGTCACCTGGGTGCCCGATCTCGATCAGCACGTCATGACGTACGTCGCCTTCGGGCCGTTGGGTCCTCGGCTGGCCCTGGCCGTCTCCGGCGATCTGGTGTCGTGGCGGCGGCTCGGCCCGGTGCTGTTCGACTACCAGCCGGATCTTTCCAGCGACCTGAACCTGTTCCCCAACAAGGACGCGGTGTTCTTCCCTTCGCCGGTGCCGGGACCGGGCGGTCCCTGCTTCGCGATGCTGCACCGGCCGATGTGGGACCTCGGGCTGATTCGCGCCGGTGAAGGGGTGCATCGGCCGGCCGGGATCAGCGATCCGCGGCCCGGGATCTGGATCTCCTATGTGCCGGTCGACGAGGTGCTGGCCGACGTCACGGCGTTGGTGCGGCTCCGGGGGCATCGCTGTGTGGCGTTGCCGGAGTTCGGCTATGAGGAGCTGAAGATCGGGGCCGGGCCGCCGCCGCTGCGGGTGCCCGAAGGTTGGCTGCTGCTGCATCACGGGGCTACCGGCTACATTCCGCCCGGCTGGGACCCCACCGGGCAGGACGTCACGTATGCGGCCGGGGCGATGCTGCTCGACCCGGCCGATCCGGGGCGCGTTCTCGCCCGTACCCCTGCGCCGATTCTTGTTCCGTCTGCCGAGGGTGAGCAGCGGGGCCTGGTTCCCGGGGTTGTCTTTCCCACCGCCATCGAGCAGGTCGACGGAGTCCACTACGTCTTCTACGGCATGGCGGACTCCCGGATCGGCGTGGCTCGCCTGGACCGACTCACCGAAGGAGCGCGCCCATGAAACGCCGTTCTGTCCTGATGGGCAGCGGGTTGATCCTGACCGCACCCCTCCTTCGGCTGGAGACAGCTCCGCTCACCAATCTGTCCCACCTGGACTTCCTGCGAGATCGCGTGACGCCGCCGGCGCAGGCGGGGCACACCACCTACGGGGGATCGGCCCTCGGCGTGCTGTGGACCTACGCCGAGCCGAACCCGGACGGGACCTACCGCCGGATCGGCGGGGGAGCGTATGACCCGGCCACCGACACTTACGGCCAGGGCGCCTACAACGCCGACGACATCGCCCGCGCCGCGGTCGTCTATCTGCGGCATTGGCAACAGACCGGTTTGGTACGCAGCCGGGATGCCTCCCGTGAGTTGCTTCGTGGCCTGACCTATCTGCAGAGTCCGTCCGGCAACGTCGTTCTCTGGATGCAGCCGGACGGCACCCTCCACCCGAGCGCCGAGCCACCGGAACTACCCGATCCGTCGGACAGCGGGCCGTCCTACTGGCTGGCGCGCACGGTGTGGGCGTTGGGCGAGGGATACGCGGCCTGGCGCACCGCCGATCCGGCCTTCGCGACGTTCCTGCGGCAGCGGCTCGACCTGGCCATCGCCGCCCTGGACCGTCAGGTCCTCACCCGCTACGGCACGTGGCAGACGATTGACGGCACGCGAGCTCCGGCCTGGCTGATCGTCGACGGCGCGGACGCGACCGCCGAGGCCGTCCTCGGCCTGGCCGCATACGTCTCGTCCGGTGGGTCGGGGATCGCCAAGCGAGCGCTGCGGCAGTTTGCTGAGGGGATCGCGGCGATGGCCGGTGGGGGTCCGCGTTCGTGGCCGTTCGGGGCCGTGCGGCCCTGGGCGCTCTCCCTCTCCGACTGGCATGCCTGGGGATCGCAGATGCCGGCCGCCCTGGCCCGAGCCGGTGAAGCGCTGGGCGACGCGCGGCTGATGCGGACGGCAGTGACCGACGGCGCGGTCTTCACGCCCTGGCTGCTCACCTCCGGCGGGCCCGACAACGGACGCCTGCCCACCCGGGTCGACCGGAGCCAGATCGCCTACGGGGTCGACTCGCGCTTGCAGTCCCTGCTGGCCGTGCCCGACCGGCCCGGTCTCCGCCAGCTCGCCGGGATCGTCGCCGCCTGGTATTTCGGGGCCAACGCGGCCGGCGTCCCCGCCTACGACCCGGCCACCGGCCGCACCGTGGACGGCATCAGCGGCGACGGCACGGTCAACCGCAACGCCGGCGCCGAATCCACCATCCACGGCCTGCTGAGCATGCTGGCCCTGGACGCCCACCCCGGCGTCGCGTCGATCGCGCGCCAGGGCCACATCCTCGACCGGGCCGGAACGACCACTCTGGAAGCCGAACAGGCCGTCCTCACCGGCGGCGCCACGGTGGTCACACCCGCGTCGGCCTGGACCGGGGAGTCGGCGTACAGCAACGGCGCCTACGTGCGGATGCCCGCCGGTGCCGCCGTCCGCTGGCAGCTGCCGGAGCTCACCCAGCCCCACCTGGTGCTCCCGGTCGCCAACCTGCAGCCCGACAGCGCCGCGATCACCCGCTGGTCGCCCGGGGGAGTGCTGCGGCACCGCATCGGCGCGCAGGGCACCTCGCCGGCGCCCGGCGCGTTGCTGCCGGTGACCCTCCCCGGCGAGCTGTTGCCCGGCCGCACCGACCTGACCGCCATCGCGTCCGGCGGCGAGGCCATCCTGGACGCGGTCATGCTGGAACCGCTGATCTCCCGCTACGTGATCGGCGGCAACGGCCACACCACGGCCCTGCTCCGCAGCGCCGCCACCACCCCGCGAACCGTGAACCTGACGGTGACCGGCACAGCCCGAGCGACAATCGACAGCTACGACGCGACCGGCATTCGCCGAGCCACCGCGACCACCTCAGCGATGGAGGTCCGGGCCCTGGTCCTGCCCGGCGGCTTCACCATCATCCGGAGGTGAGGTTCAAGCCTGCAGGGCCATCTCGGTCTTGGTGCGCTGGTGGCCGGCCGGGGCTACCCCGTAATTGCGCAGCGCGGTGGAGATCCGGGCCGCCACCGCGGCGGCCTCGTCGACCGGGCACTTGGCGGAGAGCTCGAGCAGGTCGGAACCGTCCGGGTAGCGCCAGCGCTCGGCGGTCAGCCCGCGAGCGAAGCCGCGCAGCTTGAGGTTGTGGCACCGCACGTCGATCGGCCCGAACACGGTCAGGTCGCGCAGGCGGACGCCCTTAGGGGCGTACCTGGAGAACAGCCGGCGCTGCCGGGCCGACAACAGGCTGGTCAGCGGCCGCCCGGCCGCCAGGGTGCGGGCGACGGCGCCGCGGTCCAGCCGCTTCTTCAGCGCACCCGAGCAGACCGACTGGCCGGGCAGCGCGTCGATCTCCATCCGGAACCGGTCGGCGTCCCGCAGCCAGCCCGGCACCCGGCCAGGGCGGACCGGCCGCAGCTTGATCACCGCGTCGTCCCGCTCCCGGGACCGGTCGCGGAACCGGAGGATCACGCCGTGCCGGTAGAGGTCCAGGTCGGGGGTGTCCAGGAAGTAGACCCGGCGGTTCGGCCGGCGGTCGGGGTCGAGGCCCAGCGACCGGCCGCCGCGCTCCGGCACCACCAGTTTCAGCTCGACGTGCTCGACCTGACCGGCGAGGTTGCGCAACGGCTCCCGCTGCCAGAATCCCGCCGTCTGCTTCAACGTGTCCCCTTCGGTTGCACCGACCCTCAGCCACGGCCGAGGGCGGGGAACACGTACCCCCGTCCACCTTCCGTTAACCTTCCGTACACCCCAAGGGTACCTGATGCCGAAGGCGCAGCTCAGGGGCAGGCCGTGGCGACGAACGTGGGGTGGGTGCCGCGGGTGAACCGGCAGCCGAAGGTGGGTGACGCGACCACCTTCGGGTTGAGGATGGCGTCGCCGGCCGGGCGGTGGCCGGTCTGGATCCAGGTGGTCAGGGCGTCGAAGGCCTCGGTCAGCTCGGGCTGGGTGAAGTCGCAGTGGCCGGTGCCACGGATCGCCCGGGACACGAAATTCCCCGCCCGGCCGTGGGCGGCGGCCCGGGACGCGTAGATCTGTTCCATCGAGAACGGGACGAACAGGTCGCCGATGTCGTGCAGGGAGAGGACCGGGATGCGCGGGTTGCCATCCACCCGCGGGATGCCGGCCAGGCCCGGGTCGGCCGAGGCGGTGTGCTTCACGCGCAGGACCGACGCGTTCAGCCGCCACTCCGCGGCGGTCGGCCGGCGCCGGTCGGTGCTGCGATAGAACGTGAACCGGTTGTCGGTGACGTTGCCGGGGGCGATGTTCGAGGTGCCGCCGCTCAGACCGGGGTAGAGGCCGAACAGGAACGGCAGGTCGTTGAGCGGGGCCAGCGAGGTCGCGGTGTTCCAGTAGGAGAAGGCGCCGTCGAAGCCGGGCCGCTCGCCGCCGGTGCGCCGCTCCACCACGTCCGACCAGGTCTTCCCGGTGGCGGTCAGGACCGGTGGCCGACCGGCCGTCACGCCGAGCGCGGGCAGGATCCGGGCCACCTGGGCGCGCCATTCGTCCTGATAGGAGTCCGGCGGCACGGTGCGCGGGAAGCTGATCTTCACGTCGGTCAGCGCGGCGGCGGTGACGTTGGCGTCCAGGAAGTAGTCGAACAGCGAGGTGTCGCCCAGGACCCCGCAGTACGGCATGGCGCCGCTGAACGTGCGCGGGTAGGTCTCGATGGCCACCGCGGTGACCTGGCCGCCCATCGACTCGCCGGTCATGATGACGCTGCGCGGAGCAAAGCCGGTCAACTGCCGGAAAAGACCGATCAGGCCGTACGAGTCACGCACGCCCTGCCCCACGTCGTAGCCGTTTGTCGCGTAGCTGGAGGCGGCCCACGCGTAGCCGGTGTCGAGGTAGTGCTGCCGCAGGTCGGGATTGTCCACGTAGACGGTGGTGCCGGTGCCGCGGTAGCCGTGCGCGTACACCACGAGCTTGCCGTTCCAGCCGGCCGGCACCTCGATCCGGTAGGCCGCGCCGCCGGTGATTCCGGTGTGGACGGTGGCCCCGGGCAGGGCGGTGAACGGGGCGCCGTTCACCTCGCAGTTCGGGTCGAAGACGGTGTAGCCGGGCTGGGTGGTGCTCGGCACCGGAGCGACACAGGCCGCGGCCGACGCGGGCGACGCGACGGCGGTCAGCGGCAGGGCCAGGAGGACGGCGAGGGCGGCTCGTTTCGACCACGTGATCATCTGATTACCTCCGGGTAACATCCAACGGCTCGACGTTCACAGATGTCAAGGGAGGTGCCGGTCGGTACGGTGATGGCCCAGGCCGGACGGAGGTGGACCGAGCGTGTACGAGTGGGATCCGGTCGACCTGCGCCGGCGTCTCGAGCCGCTGCTACGGGAACTCGCCGTGGACGGCACCGGGGTGACCCTGCGTGAGCTGCGGCCCCGCCCGGAGGACTATCCGAAGGCCTTCACCGCGGCCGTCGTCGACCGGGCGCGGGAGCATTACGAGCGTCTATGGGCCGGGCCGGTCGACTTCCGCCACCCCGAGCCGGACGCGGTCGTCGAGGCCGAGGTGCTGCCGGCGGCCGGCAGCGCGACGCTGATGCCGGGCCGGGTCTGGGCCAGTTGGCGTTACGTGGTGCCGGGGCGGACCGCCGTGCTGTCCTACGACGGCCTGGTCTGGTGCGACTACCACTGGGCCTGGTTTCCCAAGCCGCACCGGCTATGACGACGGGGGAGCGGTGCTCGCCCGGGCCACCAGCGTGGTCGGCACCAGCACGGTCCCGGGCTCGCCGCGGTCGTCCCGGATCTGCGACAGCAGCCCCTGCACGCACCGCCGGCCGACCTCGGCGAAGTCCTGGTGGACGGTGGTGAGCGGCGGCAGGTAGGAGGCCGACTCGGGCAGGTCGTCGAAGCCGACCACGCTCACGTCCTGCGGCACCCGCCGGCCGTTCTCCTGCAGGGCCCGCAGCACGCCGAGGGCCATCTGGTCGTTCGCCGCGAAGATCGCGGTGCATTCCGGGCGGGCGGCGAGGCGCAGGCCCGCCTGGTAGCCGGAGGCGGCCGACCAGTCGCCGCGCTCGATCGGCGGGATCGGCCGGCCGGCGTCGGACAGCACCTCCCGCCAGGCCTGGGTCCGGCGCTCCGAGGAGTACGACTCCTCCGGCCCGGTCACGTGCCAGACGGTGTCGTGGCCCAATTCCAGCAGGTGCCGGACGGCCTGGCGGGCGCCGTCGGCCTGGTCGGTGTCGACGACCGGGTAGCGGTCGCCGGCGTCGGAGTCGACCACCACCACCTGCACGCCCGGCGGCAGCTGCAGCTCGACCGCGTCGAGCAGGTGCACCTCCATGATCACGATGACGCCGTCGACCGCGAGCTCGCCGAGCCGGGTGAACGCCCCGAGCACCCCGTCCTGGGTCGGCACCGCGACCGGGATGAGCGTGATCGCGTACCCCTCCTGGGCGGCCTGGGCCGCGATGGCCTCGACGGTCCGGCTGTTGCCGGTGGTCGCCAGGGTGAACAGGATGACGCCGAGCGTGCGGAACTCGCCGCTCTTGAGCGCCCGGGCCGCGCTGTTGGGGCGATAGCCCAGCTCGCGCATGGCGTCCAGCACCTGGCGGCGGGTCGACTCGACCACCCCGGGGTGGCCGGTGGAGACCCGGGAGACGGTTTGCGACGACACGCCGGCCAGGGCGGCGACATCGGCCATCGATACGCCGCGCGACCGGCGGCGGGAGGGAGTTTCGTTCACAGGCGTGGACTCCTTGACGTTCCGTGCACGCGGTGAAACTATCACCACGATGTTTACGTAAACATCACGTGGTTGAACTACTTGAAACAAAACCGCACATGCAGCCCTGAGCAGCATGTTTACGTAAACATTCGCACGGCCCGGTGCAAGATGTAAGAGGTGAAGAAGTGGCAGTTCCCCAGGTGGCAGCGCCCCCGGGCGTACGCGTGAAGCGCCGCGGCCGGTCATGGAAGGGCTGGCAGTTCGTCGGACCCTTCATGCTGGTGTTCGCATTTGTGTTCCTCGCGCCGATCGCGTACACGATCTACCTGAGCCTGTATCGCAACCAGCTCGTCGGCGGTAACTCGTTCGTCGGGCTGGACAACTACACGAAGGCTCTGCAGGACTCGCAGTTCTGGTCGGCGCTCGGCCGGGTCTCGCTGTTCCTGGTCGTCCAGGTGCCGATCATGCTGGCTCTGGCCCTGATCGTGGCGCTGGCGATCGACAGCGGCCGGCTCTACGGCAAGGCGTTCTTCCGAGTCTCGATCTTCCTGCCGTACGCGGTGCCCGCCGTCGTCGCCACGCTCATGTGGGGCTTCATGTACGGCAACCAGTTCGGCCTGGTCAAGAACATCAACGACTGGCTCGGTACGACGCTGGACCCGCTCGCCCCGAACATCGTGCTGGCCAGCATCGGCAACATCGTGACCTGGGAGTTCATCGGTTACAACATGCTCATTCTGTACTCGGCGCTGGCCACCGTGCCGACGTCTCTGTACGAGTCGGCGGAGATCGACGGCGCCAGCCAGATGAAGATCATTACGGCGATCAAGCTGCCCGCCATCCGCGGCGCCATCACCATCGCCACGATCTTCTCGGTGATCGGCAGCTTCCAGCTGTTCAACGAACCGAGCATCCTGCGGCCGCTCGCGAAGAACGCGATCACCACGTTCTTCACCCCGAACCTGTACGCCTCCTCGCTGACCTTCTCCGGTCAGCAGTACAACTACGCCGCCACCGTCGCGATCATCATGGCCCTGGTCACCATGGTCATCGCGTACGTCGTACAGCTGCGCGGAAGCAGGGACCGCTGATGAGCACCGCGTTGCGTACCCGTCCCGCCGCGGCGGACGTGCCGGTCGCGGTCAAGCGCCGGCGCCGCAAGAGCTACCTGCTCACCGGCCTGGTCGCGCTGTTCGCGATCTACAGCCTGGTGCCGATGGCGTGGCTGCTGATCAACGCGACCAAGACCCAGGACGGCCTGTTCACGTCGTTCGGGCTCTGGTTCGACGACGGCAAGTTCGCGCTGTTCTCCAACATCCACGACACCCTGACGTACCAGGACGGGGTGTTCGTCCGCTGGCTCGGCAACACCGTGCTGTACGTGGTGGTCGGCGCCGGCGGGGCGACGGTCCTGGCCACGCTGGCCGGGTACGGGCTGGCCAAGTTCGACTTCCCGGGCAAGCGCGGCGTCTTCGCGATCGTGATCGGCGCGGTCGCGGTCCCCGGCACGGCCCTCGCGGTCCCGACGTTCCTCATGTTCAGCAAGATGAACCTGACGAATACGCCGTGGGCCGTGATCATCCCGTCGCTGGTGACGCCGCTCGGCTTCTACCTGATGTGGACCTTCTCGGCCGAGGCCGTGCCGGACGAGATCCTCGAGGCGGCCCGGGTCGACGGGGCGGGGGAGTTCCGCACGTTCTTCAAGATCTCGCTGCCGCTGCTCGCTCCCGGCATCGTCACCGTGCTGCTGATCAGCACGGTCGCCACCTGGAACAACTACTTCCTTCCGCTGATCATGCTGAAGGACCCGGACTGGTACCCGATCACGCTCGGCCTCAACGCCTGGAACGCCCAGGCCGCGACCGCCGGTGGCCAGGCCGTTTTCAACCTCGTCATCACCGGATCGCTCCTCACGATCCTGCCGCTCATCGCGGCGTTCCTCCTCCTCCAGCGCTACTGGCAGTCAGGTCTGGCCGCCGGAAGCGTCAAAGAATGAAACCGGGAAAGGATCCCTCCCTGATGCGTAAGTTCCTGCCCATCGCAGCGGTTGCGCTGCTGTCGCTCGGCTTGGCCGCCTGTGGTGGTGGCGACGATTCGTCCGACTCGTCCTCGTCGTCCTCCGGCACCGTCTCCGACGCGGACGTCACCGCGGCCCTCGAAAAGGGCGGCGACCTGACCGTGTGGGCGTGGGAGCCCACGCTCAAGCAGGTCGTGACGAAATTTCAGGAGAAGTACCCGAACGTCAAGGTAAATCTGGTCAACGCCGGTACCGGCAACGACCAGTACACCGCCCTGCAGAACGCGATCGCGGCCGGCAAGGGTGTCCCGGACGTCGCCCAGATCGAGTACTACGCGCTGCCGCAGTTCGCCCTCGGCAAGTCGCTGACCTCGCTCGCCGGGTACGGCGCCGACGCCCTCAAGGCCGACTTCACCCCCGGCCCGTGGTCCTCGGTGACCAGCGGCGGCACCGTCTACGGCCTGCCGATGGACTCCGGCCCGATGGCGCTGTACTACAACAAAGAGGTCTTCGACAAGTACGGCATCGAGGTGCCGAAGACCTGGGACGAGTACCTGGACGCGGCCCGCAAGCTGCACAAGGCCGACCCGAAGGCGTACATCACCAACGACACCGGTGACGCCGGCCTGACCACCAGCCTGATCTGGCAGGCCGGTGGCAAGCCGTACACCGTCGACGGCACCAACGTCACGATCAACTTTGCCGACCAGGGCGCTACCGAGTTCACCAAGGTCTGGCAGCAGCTGATCACCGAGAAGCTGATCGCCCCGATCTCCAGCTGGAGCGACCAGTGGTTCCAGGGCATCGCCGGCGGCACCATCGCCACGGTCGCCACCGGCGCCTGGATGCCCGCGAACTTCACCTCGTCGGCCCCCGGCGGCTCCGGCAAGTGGCGCGCCGCCGAACTGCCGCAGTGGACCGCGGGCGGCACCGCCAGCGCCGAGAACGGCGGCAGCTCTCTCGCGATCATGGACAAGGGCACCAACAAGGAGCTGGCGTACGGCTTCATGAAGTACGCCAACGACGGTGACGGCGTGCAGATCCGCGTCGACAACGGTGCCTTCCCGGCCACCACCAAGCAGCTCAACGACCCCGCGTTCCTGAACACCGAGTTCAAGTACTTCGGCGGCCAGAAGGCCAACGAGATCTTCGCGAAGTCGGCGCAGAACGTGGTCACCGGCTGGTCCTACCTGCCGTTCCAGGTGTACTCGAACAGCATCTTCAACGACACCGTCGGCAAGGCGTACGTCTCCAGCACCACCCTGGCCGACGGCCTGAAGGCGTGGCAGGAGCAGTCCGCCAAGTACGGCACCGAGCAGGGCTTCACCGTCAAGTAGTGACACCCCTGGGGCCCGCGCGGTGGGCGCGCGGGCCCCGGGATTTTATGCAAGGAGATCGTGTGAGTTCCCCCCGATGGCTGCGTCGCGCCGGAGCCCCTCGCCTGGAGTTCGGTGCGGATTACAACCCCGACCAGTGGCCGCGTGCCGTGTGGGACGAGGACGTCCAGCACATGCGTACGGCCGGCGTGACCATCGTTTCGCTCGCGATCTTCTCGTGGGCCAAGCTCGAGCCGGCCGAAGGCGAATACGACTTCGCCTGGCTCGACGACGCCATCGACCTCCTGCACGCCAACGGCATCTCGGTGGACCTCGCGACCGCGACCGCGTCCCCGCCGCCGTGGCTGACCGCCGCCTACCCTGAGATCCTTCCGGTGGACCGCGAGGGGCACACGATCTGGCCCGGCGGCCGGCAGCAGTGGCGACCGACCTCGCCGATCTTCCGCGAGCACGCGCTGCGGCTGGTCCGGGCGCTGGCCGACCGGTACAAGGAGCACCCGGCCGTGGTGGCCTGGCACGTCTCCAACGAGCTCGGCTGCCACAACGTCTACGACTACTCCGACGACGCGGCCCGCGCCTTCCGGGTGTGGCTGCGCGACAAGTACGCGACCCTGGACGAGCTCAACGACGCCTGGGGCACCGCGTTCTGGTCGCAGCGCTACACCGCCTGGGACGAGATCATCCCGCCGCGGCTGGCCGCCACCCACCCCAACCCGGGGCAGCAGCTCGACTTCAAGCGGTTCTCCTCGGACGCGCTCCTGGCGTACCTGCGGGCCGAGAAGGAGATCCTCCGGGAGATCACCCCGGACATCCCGGTGACCACCAACTTCATGGTCATGGGCGAGACCAAGGGGATGGACTACGCGGCCTGGGCCGACGAGGTCGACTTCGTCTCCAACGACCACTACCGGCTGCCCGGCCCGCAGTCCGTGGACGAGCTGTCGTTCTCGGCCAACCTGACCGGCAACCTGGCCGGCGGGCAGCCGTGGTTCCTGATGGAGCACTCGACCAGCGCCGTCAACTGGCAGCCGGTCAACGTGCCGAAGAAGGACGGTGAGCTGGCCCGCGACTCGCTCACCCACGTCGCGCACGGGGCCGACGCGGTCTGCTTCTTCCAGTGGCGGCAGTCCCGGGCCGGCGCCGAGAAGTACCACTCGGCGATGCTGCCGCACGCCGGCGCCGACAGCGACCTGTTCCGCGCGGTCACCGCGCTCGGCGCGCAACTGGCAACGTTGTCAGAGCTGGCCGGCACCCCGCGCACCCGGGCCCGGGCCGCCATCCTGTTCGACTGGCCGTCCTGGTGGGCGTCGGAGCTGGACTCACACCCGACCGACCGGCTGCGCTACCGCCAGGAGGCCCTGGACTGGTACACCACATTCCTCAACCTGGGCGTACGGGCGGACGTGGTCCCGCTGGGCGCACCCCTCGAGGAGTACGACGTACTTGTCGCCCCGGTCCTGCACATCGTTCCCGCTGACCTGGCCAAGCGCCTCGACGCGTACGTGAGCGCCGGCGGCCACCTGGTCACCACGTACTTCAGCGGCATCGTCGACGAGCACGACCACGTGTGGCTGGGCGGCTACCCCGGCGCGCTGCGCGACCTGCTCGGCATCCGCATCGAGGAGTTCGCCCCGCTGCTGGACGGCGAGACGGCTCCGCTCTCCAACGGCACCACGGGAACGCTGTGGACCGACCGGATCGACCTGACCGACCCGGCTGTGGACGTTCTCGCGAGTTACGAGACCGGTGAATTGGCCGGCCGACCGGCAGTGACACGCCGCGCGGTTGGCAACGGCTCCGCCGCGTACGTTTCCTCTCGTCTTGGGCCCGAAGGGCTTGCTCCGGTGTTGACCACCCTGCTGGAGCGAGCCGGCGTGCCGAGCGATCTCCCGGCCGAGCTGCGCGGCAAAGTCGAACTCGCGCAGCGAGGAGACTTCCGTTTCGTGCTGAACCGCACCGACGAGCCGATCGACATCTCGGCCCTGGGAGCAACCGAGGCCACCCTTCCCGCCAGGGGAGTGGCCGTGATCCGCGCCTGACCGTTCCAGGCGTGGATCTCCGGCCCGGCGGCGTGCGGTCAGCGCCGCCGGGCCCTTTTGTGCAATGGTGGAGAGTGAGCCTCTCCCATAAAGACCTCTTCGAGCGGTACATCTACGCCGGCGCCATCACCCGCAACCCCGATGCCTACGCCGACCTGTTCACCCCGGACGGCGTCTACGAGGTGCCGCTGACCGGCCACCGCCTTTCCGGCCGCGAGGCGATCCGGGCTGGCATCGGCGTCTATCAGAGCGTTGTCGTGCCCGGCACGCTCAGCATGGAGAAGTCCCGCTACGTCCTGCACGAGACCGCCGACCCCGACGTGTTCATCGCCGAGATCGACACGGTCTTCGACAACCCGCACAGCACCATGTCGCTGGTCCAGATCTTCCGCCGCGACGGCGATCGGATCGCCCACCTCCGCGACTATTTCCGGCCCTAGGAGCGTGTCGTGCATTTTGTTCGCAGTGACCACGAGCCACCCAGCCCCGAGCAGATGCTGGAGTGGCAGCGCCGGATCTCGCCGCCGGAGAACGAGTTGCCGGCCGGGGCCGGGATCACCGCGCTGCTCAGCAAGACCGACGACACCGCGGTGGGGATCAGCCAGGTCGAGGTCTATTCGACCGGCTTCCGTTTCACGCTCGCGGTCCGGCTGCGGGTGCTCGGCCCGGAGGTGCCGCCCGGCAGCCTGTTCGCGCTGGTCGGCGGGCACGGCCACCCCGGCCTGCCGGTCGCGGCCGAGGACCGCCTGCTGTTCGGCATCGAGTACGCCGACGGCGCCCGGGCCTCCACCCTGGAGGATTTCCGGATGCTCGGCCCGGGCGTGCTCAGCCCGCTGACGCTGACCCGGCAGGGCGGCGGCAGCAGTGGCGACCTGAGCGCCAACCAGACCTTCTGGGTGTCCCCGCTGCCGCCGGCCGGCCCGGTGACGTTCGTCCTGGCCTGGCCGGCCTTCGGCATCACCGAGTCCCGCACCGAGGTCGACGGCGAGGCCATCCGTGCCGCCGCCGACCGCAGCACCCTGCTCTGGCCACCCCAGCCACCGGTCGAACCGACCCCGCCGCCGCCCCCGGTCCGCCCGGCCACCGGCTGGTTCGCGTCAGAGGACGGCGACGGCGTGTAGCAGGAAGTCGACCAGGTCTCGGGCGTGGTCCGGCGTGCGCTTCTCGGCCGGGGTGTTCAGGGCGTGCATCATCGCGCCGCCGACCAGCGTGTCCAGCAGCAGCGTCACCGACGTCTCCGGTGGTAACTCGCCGCGGTCGATGCCACGCCGGACGATCGCCCGGGCCGCTCGGGTCTGGGCCGTGCGCATCGCCGCGTAGTTCTCGGCTATGCCCGGGATCGTGCGGGCCTCCAGGTTGAGCCGCATCGCGGCGCGGCTGGCCGGGCCCAGGTAGAGGTCGATCATCTGGGTGGCCAGCTCGATCAGGTCGCCGTGCACGGTGCCGGTGTCGACGTCGCTGATTCGCACCAGGCCGGTGGTCAGCGCGTCGTTGAGCAGCGCTTCCTTGCTGCTCCACCGCAAATACAGTGAGGCCTTGCCGACGCCCGCGCGCCGGGCGACGGCCTCCATCGCGAAGCCGGCCCAGCCCAGTTCGCCGAACACGTCCAGGGCGGCCTGGCCGATCCGCCGGTCGACCTGCGGGTCCCGGGGCCGGCCCGGCCCGGTGCTAGTCATCGCGCTCAGACTACCGGCCGCGCGCTGGGGAAGCGCTTCCCGAGATTTCGCGCATGTTTCGGCATATGGCGTTGATTAAAACGGGGGAATGTTGAGAGAGCGCTTCCCGAGCCTCGATACTCCTGGCACTCCTGATCCCCGAATCCCCTAGGAGTGTCGATGCATTCATCCCCACGAATCCGCGTGCTTGCGGCCGCCGCCCTCACGGTGGCCGCCACGCTCGTCCTGGCGCCGGCGCGAGCCGACGCCGCCACCATCACCGTCCAGGCCGAGGCCTACGCCGCGCAGTCCGGCGCGCAGGTCGAGGGCACCGCCGACACCGGCGGCGGGCAGAACGTCGCCTACCTCGCCAACGGCGACTGGCTGCGTTACGACAACGTCGACCTCGGCGCGGCCGGCACGCTCACCGTCCAGGCCCGGGTGGCCTCGGCCACCGGCACCGGCAGCATCGAGCTGCGCACCGGCTCGGCGACCGGCCCGGTGCTGGCCACCTTCGCCATCGCCAACACCGGCGGCTGGCAGGTCTGGACCACCCAGACCACCAGCGTGGCCACCCACCCGACCGGCAGCCAGACGGTGTTCGCGCTGCTGCGCAATACCACCGGCGGCGACTTCGTCAACCTCAACTGGTTCTCGTTCGGCGACGGCGCGCCCAGCGGCGGAGCCGGCTGGATCCCGATCGACCAGGCCGCCTGGAACGCCCAGCTGGCCCAGTTCAACGCGCTGACCCCGAAGCCGGTGCCGGCCGGCGTGGTGCGGGTGCCGGAGTTCAACGCGAGCTGCGTCTACAGCCACTCACACACCGACGACCCGATCATCTTCCCCGGCATGCCCGGCGCGTCGCACATGCACACGTTCCTCGGCAACACCAAGACCGACGCGTACACCACGACCTCAACGTTGCTGGCCAACGCCGGCACGTCCTGCAAGCCGGCGCCGGACCTGTCGGCCTACTGGATTCCCACCCTCTACAACGGTGACCAGGCCATCGAGCCGAAGGACGTGGTCGTCTACTACGGCTCCCGGATCACCGACCCGAGCGTCACCAAGCCGTTCCCGCAGGGCTTCCGGATGATCGCCGGCGACGCCAAACTGCAGACGCCGACCCCGGACGGCTCGGTCAACGCGTTCTACTGCGCCGGCCCCGGCGGCCAGATCGGCCGCAGCGCGGATGGCAACTGGCCGATCTGCGCCTCCACCGCCGTACTCATGTTCCACCTGGTCTTCCAAGATTGCTGGGACGGCAAGAACCTGGACAGCCCCACCCACAAGGCCCACGTCGCCTACAGCTACGACGGCACCTGCAAGGGCGACTTCCCGGTCGCCATCCCGAACCTGTCCTTCCTGATCTCCTATCCCACAAGCGGTTCCGCGAACGGTTTCCGCCTGGCCTCGGGCCTGGCGTCGTCGATGCACGGCGACGCGTTCTTCGCCTGGGACAACCTGGCGCAGAGCCAGCGGGTCAAGAACTGCCTGGTCCAAAAAGCCAAATGCAACACCGAAGGCAACTTCTGACGTACGCCGTGCAGGCGCGCACCGCCGCCACGGTGCGCGCCCGGTCAGCGTGGCTCGCGAGCCAGGATCGACTCGACGGCCAGGGTGGCCCGCTCGACCGCGGCCAGGTCGGCGATCATGGTCTTGACCACGTCGTCGCCCGGCGCACCCGCCTCGATGCCGGCCCGGATCGTCTCGACCGCCCGGGCCCATCCCGTGCCGCCCTGCTCGGGGCTGTTCGCGAGCAGGAATTCGGCGATGCGATCAGCTGTCTCGTTGATCTCCTTACGCAGCTTGGCCTCCCGGGCCCGGGCCCGCTTCTCCCGGACCTCCTCGGTGACCTGACGGAACAGCAACGTGCCGAACTCCGCCACGGTGGGCACGATGTTGGCGACGACGTCGACGGTCTTGACCGACTTGGTGACCGCCTCGACGTGCTCCTTGTCGCCGAACTTGCCCTCGCCGGCGAAGTACTCGGCCAGCTTCTCGGCGTCGAATTCCTTCAGCCGGTCCAGCTCGGCCCGGGCCGTCTCGACCGGCATCCCGTGCTTGATCTTGAAGACCTCGCCGCTCAGCCGGCCGGCATGGGCGCTGCCGGTGGTGACGATGTCACCGAAGCGGCCCTTTCCGCCGCCACCGGCGGCACCGGTCTCGCCCAGATCGGCGACCCGGTGCAGGTATTTCCGGAAGGAGCCCGGGCCGGTCGTGGCGAGGGCGCCCTCGGTCGCGGCTTCCTCGGCGATCTCCCGCAACTCGCTGCCCGACCTGGTGAGCCACGCCTCGACACAGCCGCGCAATCGCTGGTCGATCGCCGTGAGCAGGTTGTCCACCGACGCGTAGGCCGTCGCGCTCTTGGCCGACGTCATCTCGTCCCGGATCGACCCGTGCAGATCCGACCGGGCCCGTGCGTCGAGCGCGTCCAGTCGACGCGCCAGCGCCACGGCCCGGCGGCGGTGCTCCTGCGCGTCGGACAGCTCAGCCTGCAGCCCGTTCGCCCGGGTTCGGGCCGCGGCGACGGCCCGCGTGCCGGTGCCGGTCCAGTAGCGGGCCGCGGCCGCCCGGCGTAGCTCGTCCTGTCGCGGCAGGCGGGTGGCGAGATCGGCGCGTAGCTCCTCGATGCCGTCCCAGCCGGCGCTGTCGCCGTAGTCGGCGGGCTGCGGCGCTGCCTTCTTGCCCACCCGGCCGTAGGGGTCGGCGCTGACCGTGTGCACCGCCGACCCGGTGATGTCCCGGGTGGCGAGCAGGGCGAGCAGCTCCGCGCGCTTGCGGCCGGCCAGCTCCCGATAGCCGTCCGGGTCGTACTCCGGGTCCTGCAGCGTGTCCAGCTGGGTGATCACGAAGAGCACCGAGGCCGGCGCGCGGCGGGCCGCCTCCCGGACGGTGGCCAGCAGGCGCGCGGTGTCGCCGCCGAGCAGCTTCGGCGAGACCACCACCAGAAGCACGTCGGCCTGCTCGGCGGTCAGGTGGGCCAGCTCGTCGGAGGCGTCCACGCCGCTGCGGGTGCCCGGCGTGTCGACGTAGACCAGGTCACCGGAGCGGATCGGGCGGCTCTCGTCGGTCTCCGGGTGCCCGGCCACCGTGAGCCAGCCCGGCACCTCGGTGCCGTCCGCCACCAGCAGGCGTTTCAGCAGGGTGGACTTGCCCGCGTCGTACGGGCCGTAGGCGGCCGTCCGCAAACCGGCCTCGGCCGTGTGTTCCGCCCAGCGGGCGTCCGCCTCGCCGTCGTCCAGTGCCGCCAGCGCGGTGCGGAGGTCGGCGAGCCAGCTCTCGATCAGGTCATCGACCATGACGGTTCTCCTCGGTGCCCAGCCGGTGCCGGGCGTCGGCGGCGATGTCGTCGCAGCGGCGGATGCGGTCGCGGACCGCGGCCGCCGGTTCCTCTTCGTTCTCGGCCTCGCGGGACAGCTGCTGCTGGGCCACCCCGAGCGCGCGCAGCACCGCGTCGAGCTCGGCCAGCGACGGATCGGTGGCCACGTAGGCCGCGGCGAGGGCCTGGGCGGTCGCGTCGACCTCCGCGCGCAGCTTGATCTCGGCCCGCGCCCGGGCCTCCTCCTCCTTCGCCTCGCGGATCAGCGAGTACACGTCCCAGAGCATCGTCACGCCCTGCAGCGCGACCGAGAACTTGGCCAGGCTGGAGGCCTTGGCCACCACGTCGGCCGTCGCCTTGGCGGCGCGGGCCGCGTTGATCCGGTCCGCGGCCTTGGCCAGGAAGCCGGTGGCACCGCGGACCACGTCCCGGACGTTGCGGCGGAAGCTCCGGCGGAGCACATCGGTGTTCGGCGAGTCCGGCCGGTCCGGGAAGGCCTGGGCGAACGACTCCCGGTCGACCAGGACCGACAGTCCCTTCCGAGCCTCCTTGCACCAGCCCTTGATCTGTTTGGCGCCGGTCTTCTGCCACCGGTTCACCAGGTCGATGAAGGCCTGGTCCTCGGCCAGGTTGTCCAGCCGCAGGGCCAGCCGCTCCTGGCCGCCCTCCGGCTGCGCGAACGCCTCCCGCACCAGGGCCATGGCGAAGTCGCTGAGCTGCCGCCCGAGCGCCGAGGAGCGCTCCTTGGCCATCGCCCGGCCGGTCTGCTCGCGGCGCTGCATCTCGATGATCAGCTGATCGATCTGCCGGGTGCGCTCGTCGATCGCGGCCAGCTCGGCGCTCAGCCCGGTCCGCCACCGCGCCACCCGGGTGAGGCCGCCGCCCAGGATCGCCACGTCCCCGGCGTTGACCCGCAGCCGTGCGGTGATGTCGGCGAGCGCCTCCCGCAACTCGTCGACGCCGTCCCAGTCCCGGAAGGCGTCATAGTCCGCCGGACGCCGCCCGCCGGACTGGAACGGATCCGCCGCGATGCAGAAGATCTGGTCGAGCGACACCGAGGGAGTGCCGAGCGCGGTGTGCAGCTCCTCCCGCTTGCGGTCGCAGAGCTTCGCGTACCCGTCGAGGTCGGCGACCGGGTCGGGGCACAGCTCGTCGGCCCGGTTGATCACGAACAGGGCCCGGCCGGCCTTCGCCGGCAGACCGACCTCGGGGTCGCCGGCCAGCACCGCGGTCAGGTCGGTCCGGTCGGCGCGCACCAGGTTGCCACCGAAGAGGTAGAGCACCCCGGCCGCGTCGGCCAGGGCGGCCCGGGCCACCTCGGTGTGCGCCGGGACCCCGCTGTGGAAGCCGGGCGTGTCGACCAGGATGAAGTCACCGCAGTCGTACTCGGCGACGACGGCGGTCGTCGGGTTGCCGCGGATCTTGAGGCTGTGCGGCACCGGAAGCCCGGCATCGACCAGGAGCCGGCGGATGAACGAGCTCTTGCCGGTGTCGTAGTCGCCGCACAGGACCACCCGGGGCTTGTCACCGGCGTCGAGCGTGGACAACTCGTCGAGGTATGGCCGGAAGCCCGGCTCGTGCCCGAGCACGTCGCGCGCCTGACCCAGCCACTCCTTCGCGCTGCCCGGACGCGGCACCGCGGTGATCGACTCGGTGAACGTGCGGAGCGTCCGCCGGAACTGGCGGAACACCCGGCGCGGGCGCGGAGCGGCCGGCCGGGCGGCGACGGTGACCACCACCTCGGGCCGTTCCTCGGCCTCGATCCACGACTCGCCGAGCCACAGATCAGCACCGATCAGGCCGGTGGTCTGCTCGTACCGCACCTCGGCGGCCCGCAGGATGTCGGTGGCCGTCCAGTCCTCGGTCTCGCCGCCGGGCCGGCTCTCGGCGCGCCAGGAGCTCTTCGTGTCGTCCACCGCGCGCCGGTGCGCCTGAATGGTCGCCCGCCGTGCGTTCACGGCGGCGACCGACCGGCGCAGGTGGACCGCGCGCGCGGCGGCCGGGGCCGCGGCGCCGGCCTGGCCGTTGGCGATCATCGCGTCGAACTGCCCCAGCAGGGCCTGCTCGAAGCCGTCGAGCGCGTCGTTGACCGCCTGCCGGGCGCCGAGCCGGGCGGCGTTCTGCGCCTCGGCCTTCTTGGCGGCGGCGTTGCGGCGCAGCAGCTTGCCGACCCAGCCGGCGACGAGGCTGACACCGGCGGCGACCAGTACGCCGGTGCCGATCGCCCAGCCGATCGGGCTGATCCCGATGGCGATGGCCACCGCGCCGGCCGCCACCCCGCCGTACTGGACGCCGTAACCCCACTTGCGCAAGTGCCGGCCGGCCCGGCCGTCGACCAGGTCGGTGGCCTTCTCGGCCAGCTTCACCTCGGCCCGCATGTCGGCGACGGCCAGGCCGAGTCCCTCGTCGAGGTACTTCGACAGGTCGGTGAGGACCTGCCGGCTTCGCTCCTCGGCCGCCCTGGAGTCGAAGACGCGGGCGACGAACTGCTCGCTCGTCCACTTCGTGCCGCTGCTGATCGCGGCGTCGACGGCCTCGTCGGCCTTGTGCAGCGCCGCGGTACGCAACGCGGTGGTGGCGCTCGCGATCACGTCCCGGGCGTACCGCTGCGCGGTGCCGGCCTCGACCACCTCGATCGGCCGGCCGTGCACGCCGCGCAGCTCGGCCAGGTGCGCGCGAAGGGTCGCGAGCTGCGGATTGCCGGCGGCCGGTTCACCCAGCTGGGTGAGGATCCGGCGCAGGCCGTCCTCGATCGGCTCGGCGGTCGCCTCGGCCGGTTCCTCGACCTGCTGGTAGAAGATCACATCGGCCCGGTCCAGCGCGCCGATCACCTGCTGGAACACCCGGCCCAGCCGCAGCTCGACCGCATCGGTCGCGATGGCCGTCTCGACCAGGCCGGTGAACGTGCCGAAGTTGGACCACTCCCACAACGTGCCGGCGTCGAGATCCGCACGCTGGCGGTGGATGGCGACCGCGTTCGGCCCGGCGTAGTCGTCGGAGGCACGGGCGGTGAAGGCGCGGTGCGAGTGCACCGCCACGATCGGCACCTCGCCCAGCCCGATCTCGGCCAGTCCGGCGGCGATATGCCCGGCGTGCTCGGCGACCGTCTCGGACAGGCGCAGGCGGGTCTCCGGATCGCCGACCCGGTTCGGCATCCGCCAGAGCGCGTTCTTGACGTTGAAGAGCGCCACCGCGGGCTTGCCGTAGGCCGCCACCCAGGACGCCACCTTGCCGAACTCGGTGTCCTGCTGGCCGAAGCTGTCGAAGCACAGCACGACCAGGTCGGCCTCGGCCACCGCGCCCTCGGCCAGCTCCTCCAGCTGCTCCCGCTCGACCGAGCGGCCCCAGCCGTCGACGCCCGGGGTGTCGTAGAGGCGGTAGCCGTCCAGGTCGATCTTCTCGACCTCGACGGTGTTGTCGCACTGCCCGTCGGAGATGGACCGGCCGTCGCCGCCGATCAGTGTCTCGATCGCGGTGCTCTTGCCGGCCATGGTGCGTCCGAACAGGACGATGTTGAAATGGTCGATCGACCCGCGGAGGACCTCGCGGGTCGCGAGCAACTCGTCGACGACCGCCTCGACGAGAACCCGGTCCAGCTTGGCTGATTCCCTCAGGTCGGGATAGTCGGCCGCGGCCTGCGGCCGGGGCATCTTGCGCAGTGTTCCGGACAGGTCGCCGAGCAGGTCGGAGAGCCAGACTGCGTACGGCCGGCTCTGCTCAACGGCGCGGCGGGTGGCCTCTCCCAGATCCATCGACGTCATCGAAAACCCTTCGAGGAGTGACCGCGTAGGGGCCTTTCATCGGCCTCGGTGTGATGCACGGCGCGACCGCCGGGCATGCATGAACATCAACTTGAGCTGGCATGTCCGAAAGGCGACAACAGCCGATGGCGGCCCGTCCTTCATCGTCCGCGTACTCCGGTCCGGGCTTCAATGTGTTGCCTGTTGCCGATCAGCGCAGGCGGTTGATCTGCGTCCTGGTCTCGGCCGCCCGCTGGTTCCGCGGCCACCGGCGTAGCACCCGGGAGAGCCGGCGCAGCTGGCAGCGGGTGGTGGCCGAGTCCAGCACCCGCGCGTCGGCCAGCAGGAGATCGGCCTGGGCACAGGCCGAGTCGAGGTCACCGCGCAGGGCCTGCGCCACGGCGAGGCGGGCCCGCAGCAGCGTGCGCGCCCGCCGCGCATCGCCGGGCACGGTGGACAGCACCGCGGTGATCTTCTCGGTCGCGGCATCCGGCCGGCCGAGATCGACTTCGCACCACGCGGCGACCATCGCGTGCAGGTCCGGCACCGACGACGAGCCGAACAGATCGTTTCGATGCCGCCCGGCGGGGGAGCGCCCGGCCCACCGCTCCGACGACCGGGCCAGCGCCGCCTCGCACCGGGCGCGGTTGCCGAGCAGCGCGTGCCCGGCCGCCTCCCGCTGGGCGGCCAGCGCACCGATCCGCGGGTTGATCCCGGCGATCTCCTGCGCCTGCGCGGCCAGGGCGATGACCCGGTCGGGACGGTTCCGGTAGAGCGCCAGCTCGGCCCGGCGGACCAGGGCGTACGCCGCCATGTCGGACCGGCCGGTCGGTGAGTTCAGCTGCACCGCGCGGGTCGTCCACTCCAGCGCACCGGCCGGATCGCCGTCCTCCTGCAGCATCCAGCCCACGAACTCGGCATGATGCGCGGCCAGCTCGAACAGCTCGTCGCGGACCGGGCCGTGCGACTGCGCGGCGAGGTCGGTGACGATGCGGGTCTGCACCTTCGCGACCGGGATCACCAGGGCCGGCGCCGTCTGCCGGCCGGTCGCGCGCAATTGGCGGAACGTCTGTCGCAGGGCGTGACGGCTCGCCGGATCGTCGGCTATGGTCCCTCCGGCGGCGAACGAGGCCTCGCCGGCGCCGGCCTCCGGTCGTGGCCCGGGTGCCGGCTCGTCCCGTACCAGGGCGGCCAGCGCACCGCCGGCCGCGAGCGCCTCGTCGCAGAGCCGGGCCAGGTCCGGGCCGGCGTGGCTCAGGCCGTTCTCCACCCGGCTCAGATGTGACGCGGCGTAATGCACAAGTGTTGCCAGCCCGCGCAGGGACACCCCCGCGGCCACCCGGCGGCGCTGGAGCTCCACCCCGAAGTCGTCCGTCCTGGACATGGATCGACGCTAACCGGTCCCGTCCACCCCCGACCACGCGCAGGGAGACCGCCGATGACCGATTCGGACTCCGCCCGCCGGCCGATCTACCGGTTCCCACTGACCGGTGCGGCCGAGACGCTCGACGACCTGGTGGGCACCGCGCCCCGCCCGCGCCCGCGGATCGAGGCCGCGGCCAAGCGGGCCGGTTCGCTGCGGCTGCGCCGGGCCGCCCTCTGGTCCGCGGTGCGGGAACTGCAGGACCGGCCGCGCACCGCCGGTTACCCACCGCGGATCTTCGTCTCCTACCGCTGGGAGGACGAGGCGGTCCAGCAGTGGTGCCGGCGTCTCACCGCGCATCTGCGCGACCGCGGCTACGAGGTGCTGCTGGACCTGGAGAACCTCGAGGAGGACCTCGGGCCGGCCGGGGTCAACATCGCCGGTTACGTGGCCCGGCTGGTCGACGTCCAGGCGGTCCTGCGCATCATCACCCGCCCGTACGTGGACGGCCTGGCCCGGGAGTGGCTGCTGGCCGAGGACCAGCTGATGAAGCTGATGGCGGAGACCGGATGCGCCATCGGCCACGTGCTGCTGCGGGACGGCACCGAGCCGCCGGACTGGGGCCGGCACGGCACGGTGGACCTGCGGGACGCGCCGGAGGACTTCACCCGGCTGGACGCGATCCTGGCGCCGTACCGTGGCCTTGCCCTGCCCGCCGCGGCCGAGGAGGACCTGGTCGAGCTGCTCATCCGGAGCCGGGATCTGCTCGCCGCCGAGCGCCCGGCCGAGGTCGCCGGCCTGCTCGCCCGCCGCCCCGACCTGGCCGGCACGTTCGAGGTGCGGCAGACGCTCGCCCACGCCTGGCTGGCCCAGGGCCGGCTCCGGGAGGCCGCCGAGGTGGCCCTCTCGATCGAGGGGTTGCCCGGGCGGCCCACGGTGGAGACCACCGTCGACGTCGCGCTGATCCTGGAGGAGGCCGGACTGCCGCACGACGCGCTGCGGCTGATCACCAAGGTGATTCTGCTGCCGACCGCGCTGCAGCCGCGGATCCGGCGGGTGGCCGGGAGCCTGCTCGAGGATCTGGGCGCACCGGACGCGGCGCTGCGCCAGCTGCGCTGGGCGTTGGGTCAGCCGGAGACCGCCAAGGACCCGAAGCTCGGCTCCGACCTGCACAACATGATCGGCCACGTGCTGCTGTTCGCGCTCGGCGACGCGACGGCGGCGTTGCCGCACTTCGCCGCCGGTGCCGCCCTCGACCCGGACAACCAGCACCTGGTCACCAACCAGCTGGTCGGCCTGATGACCGCCGGCCACACCGGCGAGGCACGCCGGCTCGCCGCCGGCTGGCAGCGCAGGCCGGGCCTGATCCCGCCGCTGCACCGCATCGTCGAGGCGATCGAGCAGGGCGTCGACGTCCGGGCGCCGTCGGTCCGCACCGGACCGCGGGCGGCGACCCACGTGTGCACCGACTGTGGCGCGGCCTACCGGCTTGATCCGGGCACGGTCCTGTGCGCCGTGTGCGCGGCCACCTCCACCGCGGCCCGGAAGTGTCCGTACTGTGCCTCGTCCCGCTGGTCGTTGGCGGGCTGCCCGACCTGTCACCAGGGGGAGATCGTCCGCCGGCCCGGCGCCCAGCTGTGGTGACCGGGCGCCGGTGCGTCAGCCGGCGGCCAGCTCGGTGCGCATCGCGTCCAGTCCGGTTCGGACGATCTCGAAGAGCTCGCGATCGTCGTCGTGGTCGAGCCACTCCTCGAGGGACACCCGCAGCAGACTCACGGCGGTGTCGGCCAGCAGTGCCGCCCGCATCGCCGCGATGCCCCGGGCGGTGAAGCCGGCCCGGATCGCCGCACTCATGTCGGCCCATTTCTGCAGGTCACGCTCGCGCAGCCCGGAATCGGAGCGAACGATCTCGCGCCGTACGCGTAGGTCTTCCCGCCGCCCCTCGAACCGGGTGGCCACGACGGTCCGCAGGCCTTCCATGATCAGCGCGAGCGGCGGCAGGCCGGCCGGGGCGTCCGCGATGAGCCGGGTGGCGAGGCCGGAGGCATCGGCCCCGGCGTAGAGCACTTCGCGCTTGTCGGCGAAATGCCGGTGGAAGGTGCGTGTGGTGAGGCCGGCCCGTGCGGTGATCTCCGGAACCGTGGTGGCGGCGAACCCCTGCTCCTGGAACAGCTCGATGGCCGCGCGCTCGAGGCGCTCCCGCGCGTCGGTCGGCCATCTGCTCACGGTCCCAGATTACCCGATGACATGGCATGTCATCACGCGCTATGGTGATGACACGCCATGTCATTACGGAGGTCGTCGTGTCGAACGAAGTCTGGATTCTGGGCGGTACCGGCCGCAGCGCCCGAGCAATCGCCGCCGAGCTGCTGCGCCGCGGGGTAGAGCCCGTCCTGGTCGGCCGGGACGAGGCCCGGCTGACGGCCGCGTCACCGGGTGGAGGTCGCGTGGTGGTGGCCTGGGACGTGGCGGCGATGGCCGCCGAGATCCGGGGCCAGCGGCCGGCCGTGGTGATCAACACGATCGGGCCGTTCACCGTGACCGCCGCCCCGATCATCGAGGCGTGCCTGCCCGGCACCCATTACGTGGACCTGGCCAACGACGTGGCCGCGGTCGGCGTCGTGCTCGACCGGCACGAGGCGGCCACGGCCGCCGGCCGGACGCTGGTCACCGGGGCCGGTTTCGGCGTGACGGCCACCGAGAGCGTGGTGGTCAGCCTGTGCGAGGGCCGCCCGCAGCCGTCCCACGTGCGGGTCGACATGATCCCGTCGCTCGACCTGGAGGCCGGGCGGCTGGGCGAGGCGCTGGCCGGCACGATGCTCGAAGGCCTGCCCGGCGTCGAGGGCGGCCGCCGCTTCGGTGGCCGTCGCTATCGGTCCGGCCGGCTCGCCCCCGCGCAACTGGCCGGTGAGCCGCTCGACCTGACCCTGCCGGACGGCGACACGGTCACCACCGCGAGCATGCCGCTCGGCGAGCTGATCGCCGCCCAGCGGGCCAGCGGAGCACCGTCGGTGTTGTCGGCGTCCAGCGAGGCGCCGTCGTCACCGGTGATCCGGGCGGCGCTGCCGATCGCGACCGCCCTGCTGTACCTCGCACCGCTGCGCGCCTTCGCTATCCGCCGCCTGGCATCGGTCGAGTTCAAGGCCCGCAAGCGCCCGCGCGAATTCTCCTGGGGTCACGCCGTCGTGCGCTGGCCGGACGGTTCGACCGCCGAGGGCTGGCTGCGGGTGGGTGAGGCGCAGTCCTTCACCGGCGCGGTCCCGGCCGAGGTGGCCAAGCGCCTGCTGGCCGGCGAGGGAAAGCCCGGCGCGCACTTCCCGGCGGCCCTGTTCGGCCCGTCCCTGGCCGAGTCCTGCGGCGGCGAGTACGTCAGTGCCCACAGTGGTCACGGCCGCCGTTAGCGGGTTGGTTGGGGTTGCCTATGATCGCTGTCTGACGGCCGCCCGATCGAAGGGGTTTTCTGATGACCGAGCCCAACATCGACACGAGTCGGCCCAGCAGTGCTCGGGTCTGGAACTACCTGCTTGAGGGCAAGGACAACTTTGCCGTCGACCGGGAGTTGGGGGAGGCGCTTAGGGCGGCCAACCCGGCGATCGTGGGGGTGGCCCGCGAGCAGCGGCGGTTCCTCATTCAGGCGGTCACGCTCTTCGCCGGGGAGGCGGGGATCCGGCAGTTCCTGGACATCGGGACCGGGCTGCCGACGGCCGACAACACCCACGAGGTCGCGCAGCGGGTGGCGCCCGACTCCCGGATCGTCTACGTCGACAATGACCCGCTCGTGCTCGTGCACGCCCGGGCGCTACTGACCAGCTCGGCCGAGGGGAAGACCGCGTACATCGACTCCGACGTGGAGAACCCGGAGCGGATTCTCAGCGAGGCCGCGCAGACGCTCGATTTCAGCCGGCCGGTCGCGCTGACCATGATCGGCATCCTGGGTAACGTCGCCGACTACGACCAGGCCAAGTCGATCGTCCGGACGCTGCTCGCCGCCGTGCCGTCGGGCAGTTACCTGGCGGTCAGCGACGGGACCAGCACCAGCGCGGAGAGCGTGGAGAGCCAGCGGGTCGCCAAGCAGAGCGGGCACCCCTACAACCTGCGTACGCCCGAGGAGATCGAGGGCTTCTTCGAGGGCCTGGAAATTCTCGAGCCGGGCGTGGTGTCGACCTCGCAGTGGCGGCCGGAGCCGGGCACCTCGCCGGGGCACCTCGACGTCTACTGCGCGGTCGGTCGCAAGCCGTAAGTCACCGGCGCCGGACGTGGTAGATCATGTCCTCCCAGTCCGGCGAAGCGGACTCTGGAAGTAGCCCGGCCGCGATCGCGCAGCGCACGCTGGCGACGTTGCCGGGCTCGATGCCGGCCGCGAACAGCACCACGTCGGCCACCTCGGGCGCGTCCATGCAGGCGCGCAGGATGGCCACGCCGAATCCCTGTCGCCACCGGCGTGGGTCCACGACGTACGCGAATCCCATCGCCGGACCGGGCTCGATCTTGTCGACGACCGGGCCGTCCGGGCCCTCGGAGTACCGGCACCAGCGGTCGTAGACCTCCCCGCCGATGTACCCGACCGCCGTCCCGTCCCGGTCGAAGGCCACCCACGTGTGCGAGCGCAGGACCCGGAGTCCGCGAAAGAGCTCGTCGGAGTGGTCGGCCCGCGGGACCGGCCACGAGGGACCGCCCAGCCAGCGATTCACCTCGGGGTGGTGGAACCAGGGCTGTACGAGGCTCAGCAGCGAGGTGTCGAACGGGCGCAGCACGACCACCCGACGAGTGAACCACACCGGTTATTGACTGATCTCTATCGAAGGCGCCAAAATCTCGGGACAGTTAATTCAAGCTGTGAAAATACTTTCCGAGGGGACCCCACCGATGTCCCGTACCCGTATCGCGGCCGTACTCGCCGCCGTCCTTGCCACCGCCGGCTTCAGCGCCCCGGCCCAGGCGGCCGCGGCCACCACCGTGCAGGTCTATCTCAGCTCCGAGTCGCGCACCGCCGGCTACGAACCGAAGAACGGCAACTGGTACACCAACCCGGCCACCGGCCTGGCCGGCACGCCCTATCAGCTCAGCAAGCAGGCCGACCTGGCCACCGCGGCGGCCGGCGGCACGGCCACCATCACTGTCGACACGAGTCAGCAGTTCCAGTCCGTACTCGGCGTCGGGTCCTCTCTTGAAGAGTCGACCATCTACAACCTTTCCCGGATGAGTGCGGCCGGCCGGGACGCCGCGCTGCGGGCGCTTGTCGACCCGGTCAATGGGGCCGGGTTCAACGTCGCGCGGATCACCCTGGGCACGAGTGATTTCACCTCGCATGAGTTCTATACCTATGACGACGGAGTTGCAGATCCTTCGCTGGCCCGGTTCTCCATCCAGCGCGACATCGACTACCACATCATCTCGACGCTGCAGCAGGCTCTGACGATCAACCCGGATCTGAAGATCTTCGCGAGCGCGTGGAGCGCGCCGCCGTGGATGAAGACCAGCAACAACATCATCGGCGGAAGCCTGCTCAGCCAGTACATCCCGACGCTGGCCACGTATTACGGCAAGGCGGTCCGGGCGTACGCGGCGCTGGGAATTCCGATTCTTGGTCTTACCCTGCAGAACGAGCCGTTGTTCTCGCCGGCCGACTACCCGGGCATGCTGGTCTCGGCCGATCAGGAACGCCAGCTGGCCAAGGCGGTGCGGGCCGAACTGCCGACCACCAAGATCTGGGCGTTCGACCACAACTTCTCCGAGGGCGCGTCGTACGCGGCGGGCGTGCTCACCGCCGACGCCCGCTCCTCGGTCGACGGGATCGCGTTCCACGACTACGCCGGCGAGCCGTCGGTGATGGCGACGGTCAAGGCGACGTACCCGGAGAAGGACGTGCTGATGACCGAGCGCTCGGTGTGGGGGACCGCGGGCGCCGACCGGATCGTGCAGTACTTCCGCAACCAGGCCACGCTCTACGAGGGCTGGGTGTCGATGCTGGACCAGAACCGCTCGCCGGAACGCTGGTCCGGTTCGCCCGACCCGACCATGCTGGTGCAGAGCGCGTCGGCCCCGGACACCTTCTGGAAGACCCCGGACTACAACATGGTCGCCCAGTTCTCGAAGTTCGTGAAAGCCGGCGCGAAGCGGGTGGCCAGCAACTCCGCCGGCTCGGTCTCCAACGTCGCCTTCGTCAACCCTGACAACTCCCTGGTCACGGTCGTCGTCAATCAAACAACTGCAAACCAGACCTTCGCCGTACGGGCGGGAGCGCGCCAGTTCTCCGCGACGCTGCCGGCCAAGACGACCGGAACCTACGTCTGGGCGGGTGCCGGCGACGCGGGGGCAGGCCCTTCCCGCACCGGTCAGATCACCGGTTACGGCGGCAAGTGCGTCGACGTGGCCGGGGCGAGCTCGGCCAACGGCGCCGCGGTGCAGCTCTACACCTGCAACGGCACCGCCGCCCAGTCCTGGACGGTCGGCACCGACGGCACCGTGCGCGCGCTCGGCAAATGCCTCGACGTGACCTCGGCCAGCTCGGCCAACGGCACCAAGATCCAGCTGTACGACTGCAACGGCACCACCGCCCAGCAGTGGACGGCGAACGCCGACGGCACGCTGCGGTCGCTCGGCAAGTGCCTGGACGCCACCGGCCCGAGCTCGGCCGACGGCACCCGGCTGCAGATCTGGGACTGCTCGGCGTCGGCCAACCAGAAGTGGACGCTACCGGCCTGAGGCCTCGTAGTACTCCTTCATCGACGGGTAGTAGTCGTCGAAGCTCGGGTGGGGCTGGTCGTCGCGCGCGGCGACCAGCCCGTCCAGGTAGTACTCCCAGCCGGGCCCGACCTCGCCGACGTTGTCCTTGGCCGTGAGGTGGTGGGTGAACCGCAGCTCGGTCACCCCGGCGGTCTCACTCAGCACCATGTCCAGGCGCCATTCCTGCCCGGCGGACATCGACAATCGGCGCGGCGGCTCGCACGCGTCGATGGTCATGTCCATCCAGGGTTTGCCCTCCTCGTGGACCATCTGCACCTTGATTGTTTTCCCGGGTCCGGCGTCGCCTTCCCACGGGCCGAACCAGCGCGCTGTGCGCTCCGATTCGGTGATGCTGGCCCAGACGTCGTCGATGGGCGCGCGGAACGTGCGGGTCAGCACCAGGTCGTTGCCGAACAGCCGGCCGGTGGGAATCATGCGCTCTCCTTGTTCTCGGCGGCGGTGTGCCGCTCACGGCGGGTGCGGTAGACCTCGGTCTCCAGCGCGTCGAGGTGGTGCTGCCAGCCGGCCGGGCGCATCAGCTGCCCGAGCCACCCGGCCAGCTCGTCGAGCGGCGTGGTGACCAGCGTGTAGACCCGGCGGCGCCCGTCGGCGGTGTCGCGCACCAGGCCGGCCTCGCGCAGCACGCGCAGGTGCCGGCTGACGGCGGGCCGGCTGATCGCGAACCGGTCGGCGATCTGCCCGGCCGAGAGCGCTTCGTCGCGCAGCATCAGCAGGATCTCCCGCCGCACGGGGTCGGCGATCGCCCCGGTTACGTCGTCCACGCGGTGAAGCGTAACCGATGAGTTACACGTTTGCCCATTGCCCCTTAGTGCAAACAAAAACGAACATGATCCATCGCTTATTGACGTTTTCCTGCGTTCGGGCGTAGACCTCGGAGGTCGACATCCTTCGATCTCCTTTCCCCGGGAGCACCCCCATGCGAAGACTCGTCCTGCTCACCCTGTTCATCGGCCTGCTCGTCGGCATCCCCAACGCCGCGCACGCCGCTGCCTCCCTGCCCTGCGACATCTACGCCGCGGCCGGCACCCCCTGCGTGGCCGCGCACAGCAGCACACGGGCCCTGTTCGGCACCTACGGCGGCCCGCTCTACCAGGTCACCCGCGCGTCCGACGGCGCCACCCACGACGTCGGACTGCTGGCCGCCGGTGGTTACGCCAACGCCGCCGACCAGGACTCCTTCTGCAACGGCAGCACCTGCGGCGTCACCAAGATCTACGACCAGACCACCCGGCACAACGACCTCACCGTCTCGCCGGCCGGCACCGCCGGCCCGGCCGACTATCCGGCCGACGCCAGCGAGCTGGCGGTCACCGCGGGCGGCCACAAGGTGTACGGGATCTGGATCTCGCCACAGCACGGCTACCGCCGTACGGCTGGATCCGGGGTTGCGGTTAATGGGCAGGCCGAAGGCATGTACATGGTGGCCAGCGGCACCCACGTCGGCTCGGACTGCTGCTTCGACTACGGCAACGCCGAGATCCAGGTCGCGGACACCGGCAACGGCCACATGGACGCCGTCAGCATCGCCACCACCTGCTACTTCGCCCCGTGCACCGGTTCCGGCCCGTGGGTCGAGGCCGACCTCGAGAACGGCATGTTCCAGGGCGCCAACGGCTCCAACACCGCCAACCTGGGCAACAACAGCACGTACGTCACGGCTCTTTTGAAGAACAACGGCCAGACTACGTACGCGCTGAAGGGCGGAAACTCGCAGTCGGGCGGCCTGAGCACCTGGTGGAACGGCGCGTTGCCGAACCGCGGCGGCTACATCCCGATGCACCAGGAAGGCTCGATCATCCTGGGCACCGGCGGAGACAACAGCAACCGCAACATGGGTACGTTCTTCGAGGGCGTGATGACGTCCGGCTATCCCACCGACGCCGCCGACAACGCGGTCCAGGCCAACATCGTCACGGTCGGCTATTCCGGCCAGACCAACGTCCCGAACGGCCCGCGTGGCACGGTCACCGGCCCCGGCGGCAAGTGCATCGACGTCGCCGCCAACGACACCGGCGTCAACGGCACCGCGGTGCAGCTGTGGGACTGCCAGTCGTACGCCTCCGACCAGCACTGGCAGCACTACGCCGACAACACCCTGCGCACCCTGGGCCGTTGCCTGGACATCGTGGGCAACGGCACGGCCGGCGGCGCCCAACTGGAACTGTGGGACTGCAACGGCGTCGGCGGCCAGAAGTGGGTGCAGCAGGCCGACGGCTCGCTGCGCAACCCGCAGTCCGGCCGCTGCCTGGACTCGCCGAACGGCACCACCGCCAACGGCACCCGGTTGCAGATCTGGGACTGCAACGGCGCGGCCGCCCAGAAGTTCGCGGTCAACGGCGGCGGTGCGGTGCTCGGCCCGGGCGGTAAGTGTGCCGACGTGGCCGCCGACGACACCGGCGGCAACGGGACCGCGGTGCAGTTGTGGGACTGCCAGTCGTACGCGGTCGACCAGCACTGGTTCCACAACAGCTCCTTGCGCACGCTGGGCCGCTGTCTCGACATCGTCGGCAACGGGACCGCCAACGGCACCCAGGTCGAGTTGTGGGACTGCAACGGCGTCGGCGGCCAGGTCTGGCAGCAGCAGGCCGACGGTTCCCTGCTCAACCCGCAGTCGGGCCGCTGTTTGGACTCCCCGAACGGGACCACGGCCAACGGGACCCGGCTGCAGATCTACGACTGCAACGGCAGTGCGGCCCAGAAATTCGCACTGAGCTGAGCTTTTTGCGCGGCGGCCGTCACTTCGCGGTGGCGGCCATCCGCTCGATCTCCGCTTCGACCAGGGCGGGCTTGTCCTTGGGCACGTCGTGCGAGCTGCCCTGGGCGGTGACCAGCGTCCGGCCGGGGCCGGCGGCTACGAACGCGGCGGCCGCGTCCCGCCAGCGCTGAGCGTCCTCCGGAGAACCGTCGAAGGGCGTCTTCTCCGACACGATCACGGTGACCGGCACGTCGTCCGGCCAGGAGACCTGGTGGTAGGCCTGGTGCGTCGGGCCGAAGTCCTCGGCGGTGGCGATGAGCTGGCGGTTCGCCTTGGTCGACGGCTGCTTCTTCAGCTCCTCGATCTGCGGTGCGGTGACCGCGACGAGCCGCTGGATCTCCGCATCGGTGAAGAACTGCGGCAGGTTGGCGTCTACCAGCACTGCGCCGTCGAGCACGCCCGGGTTGGCGCCGGCGAAGTAGCCGGCCACCTCGCCCGCCTGCGAGTGGGACACCAGGACCACGTTCTGCGTGACGCCGAGATCGCTCAGGCCGGCCTGCAGGTCAGCGGCGGCGGCCCGGCCGTCCCACGGACCCTTCACCTCGTCGCTCGCCCCCATACCGGCCCGGTCGTAGGTGATGATCCGCGACCCGGTGGCCTGCGACAGCTGTGGTACCAGCGCGTCCCAGTACGAGGAGTCCTCGCCGCCGCCGGCGTCCAGCACGAGGGTGGGTTCGTGCCCGGCGGTGACATGGAAGGCGAGCCGGCGCTGGTCGTGCGTGATCATGTGCAGACCCGCGGTGGGTTCCGGGCTCGCCATGGCCGCCTTTGGCGTCGCTGATTCGCCGCATCCGCCGACTGCCCCCACCACGAGGACGGATAAGACGAGGGCGGTCAGTTTTTGTGAGGTCATGGAGGATCACTCTTCGCCGTTTCCTGGCTCCGCTCGATCCTGCTGACCACCCGCTCGTGCCGGGGGCTAGCCCTACCGCCGTTGTAGGGTTCCGGACCCTGCGCGCCGTCCACAGTGGTCGTCGTGGATCATACGGTCGTCGCGTTCGGGGGCTGGAGGTCTTGGTGGCGGTCGAGGTTCGGATCCCTGCTGCGTACGTATCGTCAGGTTGGGGCACGCCCACGGTGTGCGCCCGGCACGGCGAACCGCTGGTGGAGCACAAGCGCGTGCAGTTCGCGTCGCCGGTGACGCCCGCGGCGTACCTCCTGGTCCTGCTGGGTTTGATCGGTCTGATCATCCTGGGCGTCATCTTCGGCAACCGGAAACAGGTCCGGGCGGCGGCCTGGCCGTTCTGCGCCCAGTGCCTGACCCGGCGAACGAACGCGGTGTACGCCGGCGCCGGAGTGCTCCTCGGCGGCCTGATCGTGATCGTGGTGTCGGCGACGATCCAGACCGACGAGGGCGCGATCAGCACCGGCCTGCTGCTGGGCGCCCTGGTGCTGATAGCCGGCGGAGTCGTCATGTCCCGCTCGAGTTGGGCGGTGGTCGCCGGCGGCCGGGCCATCGAGGGAGGCCAGACGGTCCAGTTCCGGCAGGCACACGAGGCGTTCGTAGCCCAGGCCTTGTCCGCCCAGCAGGTAGCGGCCCAGCACTACGCAGCCCAGCAGGCAGCAGTAGCCGCCATGTACAACACACAGCAGCCAGGCCCACCCACGCCGCCCTCACCCGACGCCGTTCCCGCGCCGGGCGCTTCTGCGGTGCCGGGTGCCTTTGCCGCGCCGGGCACTCTTGCGGTGCCGGGTGCTCTTGCCGCGCCGGGCGCTCCTGCCGTGTCGGGCGCTCCTGCTGTGCCGGGCGCTTTTGCCGCGCCAGGCGCTCCTGCCGCGCCAGGCGCTCCTGCTGTGTCGGGCGCCGAGGATTTGCGGCCGGCGCCGGCGGATGCTCTGTCCACGCCTGCCGCGCCCACGGACGCTTTGTCCACGCCCGCTGCTGTGCCGCCGCCCACCGATCAGACCTGATCCCGCCACGCCTGCGGAGCGTCGGGGCCTCGATCAAGCGAGCGTGAGAGGCCAGCCGGCGTTGCGGGCCATATCGTCCCGGCCGCCGCGGATGGCGCGGTAGCTGCTCGATGCCCCAGGCCGATGTGGATCCGGTAGTCGCCGCAGCAGCGGATCCCAGGCGTGGGGAGCCCGTGCTGTCGCAACAGCACGGGGCTCACCCCCAGCTGAAGCTCAGCTATCCGTTGCCCAAGGCGGTGGCCTGGCAGGAGAGCGGCTGGCAGAGCAACATCCACAACTGTGACGGCGGCGCCGGGATCATGCAGGTCATGTCGGCCACGGTCGACATCCCAGGCGGGAGGAGCCCGTGCTGCCGCAGCAGTAGCGGATCCCAGGGGGAGCCCGTGCTGCTGCAGCAGCAGCGGAGCCCAAGCGGGAGGAGCCCGCGCCGGCGGAGCCGAGCGGGTATCCCTACCGAGGCTCGATCGTCACATGCGAGATTTGAGGACGTCGACCTCGCAGCCCGGGGCGAACGGGTCGAAGCCGTGGTCGGCGAGCCAGCGGACGTTGAGCAGGCTGCGAAGCGACCACCAGGCGCGGATGGCGGCCGGATCGGCGCCCGGGCCGTAGCCGGCGAGAACGTCGGCGAGGCGGTCCTCGTGGCCCAGCGTCAGCGTGGCGAGGTCGAACATCGGATCGCCATGGCCGGCCTCGGACCAGTCAAGCACCCCGGTGACCCGATCCCCGTCGGTGAAGATGTGCGTGATCTGCAGGTCGCCGTGGGCGAACACCGGCTCGAACGGCCGAAAGGCGGCCTCCGCGACCGCACGGTTGCGGGCGACCAGCCCGGCCGGCAGAACGCCGTTCGCAACGAGCAGCTCACATTCGGCTTCCAGCTCCGCGTGGACCACCGAGTCGGCGCTGCGCCCGGCCCGGGCGGGCAGCGGCGCATCATGCAGGGCGCGGACGGCAGCACCAGCCGCGGCCCAGGCCGCAGCCGACGCGGGCGACGGCTCACCAAGCCGCCCGAGGGCCTCACCGGACAGGGCGCCGAGCGCAATCACCGACGGCTTGCGCCACAGGATCGGCGCCGTCGGAATCGGCGCCGCACCCATAGCCGCAGCCTCAGCGTCCAGGCGAGCCGGGTCGCCGTCCACCTTGAGAAACACGTCGCCAACGCGCAGCGTCACCCGCTCAGAGTGAGCAACCACAACCTGAACCTCATCCACGCAGGCCAGTATCGCGAAAAGCCCACGCAGCCGCCCGCGCTTTATCGCCCGGTCGCCCACCGATCCTCCGTCTCCGGTAGTGAATTGTTTCTTTGATTGGTCACGCAACCGATTTCCGGCTCCGGATTTCATTCAGGATTGGCATGATCGAAAATTGGCGGAGCGGTTCGGCGGCGCGGGAGAATATTAGGCATGCGGTACCAGCAGCTTCAGCTATTCGACCGGTCCACAACTACTTCGCTGCGGGACCGCACAAAAGCACGTAACTATTCTCCTGAGAAAGACGATTTCCGCCGCGACCATGCGCGTTGGCGGCGGCGGTGGGGACTTCCTCGCCGTTATGCGTGGAAGCGGTGCCGGTCGCAGGGCTGCTCGCGTGAGTGCGGCGAGTTGGGTCTGCATGATGAGGCCGAGGCGGTCCCGCCGTTGATCTGGCCTGAGGAGGCGACTTGCCTCGAGCGGCCGTCGCCCCCGCCACCCAGCCGCGGTGTTCCACCTGGCAGTGACCTGTCACCGGGCGGCGACCAACGGCCCGGCGGGTCCGGCGCCGCCGGGCAGGCGATGTCCCAGAGCCGGACAGAAATGGTGCCGCACGCCGGCCCTGCGCACCGGGAAGTCGCTGCTGGCCGAGCTGTGCCTGCCCAGAGTGAAGACGCTCCTGCTCGGCCCGAGCCTGCGCAGGAGAAGGCTGCTGTTGCCCGGTCCGAGCCTGCAAAGGAGGAGGGTGCTGTTGCCCGGCCCGCGTGTGCGCAGGAGAGGCTGCTGCTGACCGGCCTGGGCCTGCCCAGAGGGAAGGTGCTGGTGGTCGGCCTGCCCCTGCCACAGGGGAAAAGTGCTGGTGGTCGACCCGAGCCCGTGCAGGAGAAAGGAGCCGGAGCCGGACGGCAGGCCGGGGCAAGGCCGCAGGTCCGTCCCGCAGGCCCAGCAGGCCGGGTGGGCGATGCAGTGCGCGCCGGCGATGCCAGCTACTTCGGCCCGGTGCGCCGCACCGAACCGGCTGGCCGTGGAGGACCGGCAGGACACAACGAACAACCTCAACCGCCCGACACCACCACGCGGCCCAGACCCGGTTGGCGCCCAACCCGCAAGACCCGGCGGCCGCAACGCCGCTGGCGCCATCACCGGCACGCCGACGATGGCCGAACTACGACCAGGGGCCCGCCGCGGCCGTTGTGGGGGCACACCTACAGGCCCCTGGCCCCTGGCCCGGACCTGGGAGCCGGACCTGGGACCGGGACCTGGGACCGGGACCTGGGACCGGGACCTGGGACCCGGACCCGGACCCGGACCCGGACCCGGACCCGGACCCGGACCCGGACCCGGACCCGGACCCGGACCCGGACCCGGGTCCGGACCCGGACCCGGACCCGGACCCGGGAGCCGGACCTGGGAGCCGGACCCGGGACCCGGACCCGGGAGCCGGACCTGGGAGCCGGACCCGGACCTGGGACCCGGACCTGGGACCCCGACGACCCGGACCTCGGACCTCGGACCTCGGACCTC
>NZ_BOMY01000020.1 GCF_016862435.1 Paractinoplanes tereljensis | reverse complement strand
GGACCTCGGACCTCGGACCTCGGACCCCGGACCCCGGACCCCGGACCCCGGACCCCGGACCCCGGACCCCGGGCCTGGAACCGGAAAGACCATCGTGGGAACGCCTGCTGCATGCGCTGCAAAATAGACCGGTGCCACTCTCAAGAATGGAGAGAATTCGGCTGCCTTTGGAAAAGAAGGCGCGGAGAATCGTTGTCTCCGACATGGCATCATGTCTAATTGGATTCTATTCTTGGCGGCTGCGACAAATGCCTTATTGTTGGGTTGGCGGCGCGGGCTCACATTGGTGGATCGGCGCTGGCGGCGTTGGTTAGGTGGTTGGTGATGAAGGTTCGCCAAATGGCTAACGCTGCAGGCGGCGTGTGGGTGTGTGGGCCGGATGCGGTTATCAGGCGTTTGGTGGGGGAGCTGAGCAGGTTGAACAAGGCCAGCTGGCCTTTGTAGGGGAAGACCTCGTCGTCTTGCTGGGCGTGCAGCAACACCGGGGCGGTGATTCGGGATGCGTCTGCGGTGATCCGTTCGGGGGCTGCCATGCCGGGGTGCATGGTGGTGCACTGCTGTAGGCCGAATTTTCCTAGGACTACGCAGCGGAAGCGGTCGTTCATCGCGGCTGCCAAGGCCAGGCCGAACCGTGCGCCCATGGACATGCCCAGGTAGCCGAGCCGGTCGCGGTCGATCTCGTCCAGCGCCGTTGCGGCGTTGACGGCGGCCTGCCAGTCGGCGGTCATCTGGTTCAGGACCGGCTCGATGCCGGCCTTGGCTATCAGGGACTGGTAGCGCTCGGCCGGCATGGGGGCCGGGACCCGGTCGCCGTGGTGTGGGCCGTCGATCGCTACCGCGGCGAATCCGGCCTGGGTGACGAACCAGCGAGCGTGGTCGACCATGCGGGCGCTTCGTTTGTGCCCGCTGCCGCCGTGGCCCAGCAGCACCAACGGCACCGGGGCCGAAGGCGACGGCGGCAACCACAGCACGCCGGGGACGCCACCCTGCGTTCCGGTCACACCAGCCTGCGTTCCGGTCACGTCGCCCTGCGGCCCGGTGGCGTCGCGCTGCGGCCCGGTGGCGCCGCCCTGTGGCCCGGTGGCGCCGCCCTGTGACCCGGTCACGTCGCCCTGTGGCCCGGTGATGCGGAAGGATCGCTCGACTACGCCGTCGATCAGCTGGTTGGTTAGCCACATGGGCTTCAGCCGACCGAGGCTGCGGCCTCTCGCTCGCGGTAATAGTCGCCGGCCAGCACCGGGGGATAGGCCGTGCCGCCGCCGATCGGGGGTGCGAGCGGCTCTACCTCCCGGTCCATGTCTGACTCGCAGAAGACGATCAGGCTGATCAGTTCCTCGTTCGGGTCGGCGTCGGACGGGGGCAGCACCCGGTGCCGGGTGGAACGCCAGCGGTCGCCGGTCCAGCGGGCCAGCAGGTCGGCGATGTTGACCGTGAAAGCGCCCGGCACGTATGGCGCGTCTGCCCACTCGCCGTCGCTGGTCTGCACCTGCAACCCGCCGTAACCCTGCTGCCGGTCGAGGATGGTGAGGATTCCCCAGTCGGTGTGCGGGCCTACCCGGAACTGGCCCTCGACCGGGGCGCCGGTGACCGACAGCGCCGGATAGCGGTTGATGTTGAACGTGTGCGGTGCGTTCCTGGTCCGCTCGACGAAGTAGCCGGGGTCCAGGCCCAGCGCCACGGCCAGCACCTCCAGCAGTTCCCGGTAGAGGTCCTGGACCTGCTCGGCGTACGCGGTGACTGGCTCTTGCAGGGTGGGCACCTCGGCCGGCCAGACATTCGGCATGAACCACGCCGGGTCGCCGCCGGGATCGTCGCGGCCTAGCGTGAACGTCTCCTTGAGGTCGGCCGTCGCCGCGTCGCCTACCTCGCCGTAGTACGCGTTCGCCTCGCGGCCCCGGGCGATCCACCCGCGTCCACCCACTCCCGTCCCGTACGCGTCCTTGATGCTGTCGGGCAGCGCGAAGAATGCGCGCGACGCCTCCCGGATTCGCTCCTTGAGCGAATCGTCGATGCCGTGCCCACTGACCAGGAAAAACCCGGAGTCCTGCATGGCCCGGTCCAGCCGGGCCGCGAGGCCGGCCCGCTCCGCGAGGCCGGCGGCCCGCCAGGCCGCGATGTCGAACAACGGAATGTCCGGCGTGCTCATCGATCACATCCAGGCTGAGAAGGGCAAACAGCCTGACGGTACGACGAGACTGTTACAGCCAACTAGCCTGCTGGTCATGTCCAGGTTCGAGATCACCTCGATAGGTACGGTCCGGAACGAGCGCACCGATGTTCAGCACACCGACAACTGGGGTGCGGTGCGCAGCACGATCACCGTGGATGAGCGGTTCGGCGAGGCGTGCCTGCAGGGCCTGGAGGGCTTCTCGCACGTCGAAGTGCTGTTCGTCTTCGACCAGTTCCCGGACGAGGGCGACTACCGTGAGCCGCACCCCTATCGCGGCCGCGCCGATCTACCGCCGGTGGGCATCTTCGCCGGTCGCGGCCCACGCCGGCCGAACCGCATCGGCGTGACCAGCTGCGCCATCGAGTCGGTCCGGGGCCGTGAACTGACGGTGGTGGGGCTCGATGCGGTCACCGGCACCCCGGTCATCGACCTGAAGCCGGTGCTGGTGGAGTTCCTCCCGGTCGACGTGGCCCAGCCGGGGTGGGTCAGCGGCCTGATGGCGGAGTACTTCAAGCCGTAAGCTCGACGCGGCGAACTGAAGGAGCTGGCTGATGGAATACCGCACGCTCGGTGGGACCGGCACGATCGTGTCGACGCTGTGCCTGGGCACGATGACGTTCGGCAACGAGAGCAGCGAGGAAGCGTCGCACGCTCAGCTCGACCGGTTCGTCGAGGTCGGTGGCAACTTCGTCGACACCGCCAACGTCTACTCGCGTGGCGTCTCCGAGGAGGTCATCGGGCGCTGGCTCGCGGCCCGGTCCGGCGCCCGCGACCAGCTCGTCCTCGCCACCAAGGGGCGCTTCCCGATGGGCGACGACCCGAACTCGGCCGGGCTGACCCGGGTGAACCTGTCCCGGGCGCTGGACGCGAGCCTGCGCCGGCTCGGTGTCGAGACGATCGATCTCTACCAGGCGCACGCCTGGGACCCGCTCACCCCGCTCGAGGAGACGCTCGGGTTCTTCGACGACGCGGTCCGGGCCGGCAAGATTCGGTACGTGGGGGTCAGCAACTTCCTCGGCTGGCAGCTGCAGAAGGCGGCGCTGCTCACCCAGTTCCGCGGGCTCGCCCCGATCGTCACCCTGCAGCCGCAGTACAACCTGCTGGTCCGCGAGATCGAGTTCGAGCTCGTCGACGTGTGCCGCAACGAGAACATCGGCATCCTGCCCTGGTCGCCGCTGGGCGGTGGCTGGCTCACCGGGAAGTACGTGCGGGACAGCACGCCTACCGGCGCCACCCGTCTCGGTGAGGACCCGGGGCGCGGCATGGAGGCGTACGGCCCGCGTAACTCCGACACCCGCACCTGGCACATCCTCGACGCACTCCGCGGGGTCGCCGAGGAACGCGGCGTGTCGATGTCGCAGGTGGCGCTGGCCTGGCTCGCCGACCGCACGGCGGTCACCTCGGTGATCCTCGGCGCCCGCACCGCCGAGCAGCTCGAGGACAACCTCGGCGCGGCCGGCCTGCACCTGTCCGAGAAGGAGACCGACCTGCTCACCGAGGCCAGCACCCCGGTCGTCGGCGAATACCCATATGGTCCGCAGGGAGTCGCCCAGCGCGACCGCAAGGTCTGAGCGGTCAGCACGTGGCGCAGATGATCTTCGCGGCGCGATGGTGCCGGTGACCCGGCCCGGTGCGCCCGCGCTGGACGGCCCGCGCATCGATCGGTGGGTCTCCGCGGCCGTGCCGTGGTGGGTGCCTCGGTTGGTGCTGTTCCTCGGATGGGTGGCGGCCGGAGCGGTCGCGTTGGCCACCGATAACGCGACGGGTGGGTACGGACCGGACCTGACGTTCGCGGTCGCGGTCGTCGTCTGGCTCGCCACCCCGGTCCTGCTGTGGTGGCTGCCGCTGGCCGGCTGCGCGGCCGGGGTGATCTTCGCCGTCCTGGACGTGCTCTACGACGACGTGCCGGCCGCGAGTGTGGCCTTCGGGATCCACGGCCTGCTCTGCCTGGCCACCATGGCCTGGCTGGTCTCGGCGCGCCGGCGGCAGGCCGCGGTCGTCGCGGAGGTGGCCGGGACGGTACGGCTGGACGAGGCGCTCGCCGGGCGGCTACGGGAGAGCCTCCCGGCGTGGGGATTGCGCACGGTGGCCGCGGTCCTGCTGGCGATGGCCGGGATCGGCGGCATTGCCTGGTACGACCATCGAGCCGCCCAGGTGGCGCAGCATGAGTCGGCGGCGACCCGGACCGAGGGCGTCATCCGCAGTGCCGACAACTCCGAGGGTGTGGTCGTCGTGGAGGTGCCGCAGCCGGTGCGGGTGGGCGTCCTGGACTCGTACCAGGTCGGGCAGGTCGTCCCGGTGCTGGTGGACGGCGATTGGGTGCGCCTGGTCGCCGAGCCCGAGGACGTCACCGGCTGGCTGAGCGCCGGCCTCGGTTCCCTCGTCCTGGCCGGTCTCCTGCTGTTCCGCGAGCAGCGCATGCGGTCCGCGCGCCGCCGGCTGTTGAGCGGCCCGCTGCCCGCCGTGGAACTGACCGCCGATCCGGACGAGCACGGCCGAGCCGTGCTGCACGGCGGCCTGGCGGTGCTACCGGTGGAGGCCGCGCCGATCCGGTTCACCCGGCCGCAGCTGACCGGCGAGGACGTGGATTGGACGGACGGCTGGCCGGCCGAGCAGGCGGAGGATTTCGGCGAGGACTGGCGCGGCGACGGTCAGCCGGACGAGCCAGCGACCGTGACGGTAGCCGGGGACCTTAGGGACGGCGGCTGGGTTCTGCTCATCACCGACTCCGCCGTCCTGCTTCCCGAGGCGCCGTTGCGCACGCCGATGGGCCGCCCCGCCGCGCCCGACACCCTCCCCGGGAAACCGCTCCCACCCACCGACCCGGGCGACCTGCCCGACCTGCCGCTCGTCCTGCGGCCACGCCGGCGCGACCGGGTGCTCGGCGCGTTGTCGCTGCTCGGTTTCGCCGCCGGACCCGCCCTCGTGCTGGCCGGCGTGCCCGACGGCTGGTGGGAGACCATCATCGTGCTCTGGCTGGGTGGCGTCCTGACCTACCAGGGCTGGGGCCGGCTTACTTCCCGGGTCCGGCTGACCCGCGGCGGCATCGAGGTGTACGACCGGACCCGCGTCCACCAGGTCCCGTGGCAGCGCCTGCACGGCGTGCGCTGCGACGACAAGGGACTGTGGCTCGCCTGGGATCCGGACATCACCGCCCGGGTGAGCGGCGTGGCCGAACGTTGGGGCGCGGTGATGCTGCGCCTGCGCGACCTCTCCCTGGCCGCCGGCGACCCGGGCGGACAGGCCAGCGCGCGCCTGGGCAGCGGTCCCGGAGTCGTGCTGGCCTATGTCCTCGTAGCGGCCGCGGCCATGTGGGTCTAGGGCGCGGCCAGCCGATCGTGTACCGCGTTGAGTAGCTCAGCGCGCGTGAACGGCTTTCCGACCACGGTTACACCGGGTTCGAGCAGGCCCTGGTCGGTCATCAGCGGCCCGGCGAAGCCCGACATGTACAGCACCGGCACCCCGGGCAGCACCGTGCGCAGCGCCTCGGCCAGTTCCGGGCCGTTCAGGTGCGGCATGACCACGTCGGAGAGCACGCCGTCGATCGGGCCGTCGTGGCGCCGGGCGATCTCCAGGGCTTCCTGACCGTTGGCGGCGGCCAGCACCCGGTATCCGTCCCGGGTGAGAATGCGGGTGACCACCTCGCGTACCCCGTCCTCGTCCTCGGCCAGCAGGATGGTGCGCCCGGCGAGCGCGGTGGTCCCGGGCTGCGGCGCGCCGGCCGGCAGTGGTTCGGCGGTGGCCGGCAGGTAGAGGCTCACCGTCGTGCCCCGGCCGGGAACCGAGTCGATGACCAGCTCGCCGCCGGCCTGCCGGACGATGCCGAACGCGGTGGCCAGGCCGAGCCCGGTGCCCTGGCCTTTCGGCTTGGTCGAGAAGAACGGCTCGACCGCCCGGTCGAGCACCTCGGGCGCCATGCCCACCCCTTCGTCCCGGACCGCGATCCGGATGTAGTCGCCGGGCGGCAACCCGGCCGGGAGATCCGCTCCCGCGTTACCGGTCTCCAGCGTCAGGGCGCCGCCGTCGGGCATCGCGTCGCGGGCGTTGATGGCGAGGTTGAGCAGGGCCTGGCTGAGCTGGTCGCCGTCGACCCGGGTGTGGCCGACCGCCGGATCGAGGTGGGTCTCGATCCGCACCTGCTTGCCGACCGTGGCCTCGGCCAAGTCACGCACCTCGGCGACCACGGTATTGGGGTGCACCACCGACGGCTGGACGACCTCCCGGCCGCCGAAGGTGAGCAGCTGATGGGCCAGGTGGGCGGCGCGCTGCCCGGCCCGGTGGATCTTCTCCAGGTCGCTGAGCATCGGGTCGGCGACCTCGGCGGTCAGCCGGGTGTCCACCGCCTCGCGCAGCGACTCCTGGGTGAACTCGCTGAACGACAGGATGATGTTCAGGATGTTGTTGAAGTCGTGCGCGATGGCGCCGCTGAGCCGGGCCAGGCCGTCGAACCGCTCGGCGATCCGGCGCCGCTCGGACAGGTGCCGCTGTTCCTCGGCCTCGACGACCGTGGTGACGTCGTCGACGGTGGCCACGAACCCGGTCTCGTCGCCCTCCTCCTGGGTGACCCGGATCCGGGTGTGCAGCCACCGGTCCCGGCCGTCGCCCAGGTGGATCCGCCCGTAGTAGTCGGCGTTCGCGGCCACCCGCAGCGCCGCCCGGTGTTCCGATGGCACGCAGCGCAGCCAGCCGAGCCGTAGCAGGTCGTGGCCGGTGGCGCCGGTGATGTCGAGCAGCCGGGGGTTCACGTACGAGGCCTGCAGGCCGATGCCGCCGGACACGATCCCGACCGGGGACAGGTCGGCGAGGGCCTGGAACCGGGCCTCGCTCTCGTCCAGCGCGAGCACCTTCTCGACCAGCTTGGCGTTCACCGTCCGCAGATGTTCGCTGGTCACCGGGCCGGTGGCCGGGGCGGTCCGCTGGCGCAGGGCCTCGTCGACCGCGGCGAGCAGTTCGGCCGGGTCAGCGGATTTGGCCACGATCCGCGCTACGCCGTACGCGTCGGCCAGGGATCCGGCCTCGTCGGGGGCGTAGTTGGCGGTGTAGAGCAGGACCGGGATGCCGGCCGTACCGGCGTCGGCCCGCAGGGCCTCGACGAACTCGTAGCCGTCCATCCCGGGCATGATCACATCGGCGAGAACGACGTCGGGGTGCAGCCGGCGGGCCAGGTCGAGGGCCTGCCGCCCGGCCGCGGCCTCGATCACCTGGTAGCCACCCTCGTCGAGGGTCATCCTGGCCACCTCGCGGTTGGTGGCACGGTCGTCCACGACCAGCACGGTGGCCAAGCAAGCCTCCTCAGCTAACTAACGGCAGCGTGACGGTGAAGACGGTGCCGTCCGGTCCGGTGGCCAGGTCGAGGGTGCCGCCGTGCCGGACCGTGGCCCGATGGGCCAGGGTGAGGCCGAGCCCGCTGCCGGCCACCTCACGCTCCTCGGCGGCGGCGCCGCGCTCGAAGGGCTGGAAGATCCGCTGCTGTTCCCCGGCGGCCAGGCCCGGTCCATGGTCGGCCACGGTGATCACCGAGCCGGTCACGGTTACCTCGATGTCGGCGGCGCTGCTGTATTTGATCGCGTTGTCCAGCAGTTCGGTCACGATCAGCTGGGCGGCGGCAGGAGTGATCGCGGCCGGGGCCGGGCTGGTCGATGCGTGCAGGTGGCGACCATGGTCGGCAGCAAGAGGGGCAAGCGAGGAGACGACCGAAGCCACGACCGCACCGCAGTCGATCACCGCCGGTGACTCGCCAACCGGGCCTTCCAAACGAGCCAGGGTCACCACTCGCTCGATCGTTGTCAGCAGACCGGCCGCACTGTCGGCGAGCATCTCCAGCTGCCGGTCCTGCTGCACCGGGTCGGCGCCGCCACTAGCGATCTTGCGGCGCATCAGGCCGGCCAGGCTGACGATGCCGGTCAGCGGGCTGCGCAGGTCATGGCCGAGTCGGGACAGGGTGGCGCCGTCGAGCACGCGTGCCGGTTCGGCCGTGATCACCGCCACCCCCACTTTGTCGGGAAACGCGAGCAATCATCGCATCGTAGTTGAGACGCTACAGAACGTGATGGTGTTTCGTGGTGTGCGCTGGGCACGGCTGGCCGGGATCCACCAGGTCGCCGCCGCGGTGACGATGCTCATCGGCGGTACGGTCCTGGTCGGCCACGCGCTGAACACCCAGCCGCTGGTCACCATCGCGCCGGGGCTGCCGCCGATGTCGCTGACCAACGCGGTGCTGGCGATCTGCGCCGGAGCCGCACTGTGGGCCGCCGGACCGGCACCGGCCGGCCCGGCCCGCCGCTGGGTGAGCCGCCTGCTCGCGGCGGTAGTGGTGATCGGCGCCGTGGTGATCATCGTCCGCCGCGGTACGTCACTTCCCCTCCCGTACCTCTCGTTCCTGGATCTTCCGGGTCGGCAGTTCGGTTTCGACCGCGGCAGCGGCCAGCCACCGCTGCGGTCGCCGGTGGCCTTCCTGCTGATCGGGCTGAGCCTGCTCGCGATCGACCTCGACGCCCGCCGCGGTCACCGTCCCGCGCAGTTGCTGGCCACCGCGGCGGCCCTGCTGGTCGGGGTGACCGTGCTGGCGGCCGGGCTCGGGCTCGCGCCGATTGCCGAGGAGGCCCACGCGTACGTCATGCCGATTGCGACCGAGGTATCTCTCCTGGCCATGGCGGTCGGGGTGTTGATGTCGCGGCGCGACGGCCTGGCCGTCGCGGTGTTCGGGAGCTCCTATCTCGGCGGGCGCACAGTGCGGCGGCTGGCCCCGGCGGTGGGTGGCGTGGTGGTCCTGATCGGCACGGTGATCGCCGCGATTAACCGGACCCAGCAGGCGATCGACGGGCTTGCCCTGACCGTCGCGATCAGCGTGCTGCTGCTGACCCTCTACCTGGTGCTGCTCAGCGCCGGTTTCATGCTCAACGAGGTCGACGCCCGGCAGCGCGACCTGATCGACGAGCTGCGGGAACAGCGCGACTTCAGCGAGACGGTGCTCGGCTCGCTGATCGAGGGGGTGCTGGCGATCGCCCCCGACGGCACGATCCTGCGGGTCAACGCCCGCTGGTGCGAGCTGACCGGGTTCGGCGCCGGCGAGGTCATCGGGCTGCGACCGCCGTACCCCTGGTGGCGGGACGAGCCGCACCTGAGGTTCGCCGCCGGGGACGCCGGCGAATTCGACGCCGAGCTGCACCGCCGCGACGGCACCCGGGTGCCGGTGCTGGTCAGCTTCCGGCACGTGGTGGACGGGACCCGGATGCTGGTGGTGACCTGCCGCGACGTCACCGAGCGGCGGCGGATGAACCAGCAGCTCGACCACTTCTTCACGATGTCCCGCGACCTGCTGTGCATCGCCGGCACCAACGGCTACTTCCTGCGGGTCAACCCGGCCTGGGAGCACACCCTCGGCCACTCGACCGCCGACCTGCTCGGCCGGCCGATTCTGTCGTTCGTGCACCCCGACGACCGGGAACGCAGCGCCGAGGCGGCCGCCCGGCTGTCCGACGGCAGCTCGGTGGCCGGGTTCGACAACCGCTTCGTGGCCGCCGACGGCGGTTACCGCTGGCTCAACTGGAGTGCCACCCCCGCCGACGAGCAGGGCACGATCTACGCGGTGGCCCGGGACATCACCGACAGCAAGAAGGCCGCCCTCGCGCTGGCCGCCGCCCGCGACGAGGCGCTCGCCGCGGCGCAGCTGAAGTCCCAGTTCGTGGCCATGGTCAGCCACGAGATCCGGACCCCGATGAACGGCGTCATCGGCCTGACCAAGCTGCTGCTGGACACCACGCTGGAACCGGCCCAGCGCCGCTACGGCGAGGCCATCCGCAGCTCGGCCCGCGCCCTGCTGGCCATCATCAACGACATCCTGGACTTCTCGAAGATCGAAGCCGGCAAGATCGCCCTGGCGCCGGACGACTTCGACCTGGGCAACCTGGTCGAGGAGGTCGCCCACGCGGCGGCCGCCGCGGCCCGCGACAAGGACGTCGACGTCATCACCTACTACCCGCCCGACCTGCCCGAACGGGTCCGCGCCGACGAGGGCCGGATCCGCCAGATCCTGCTCAACCTGGCCGGCAACGCCGTCAAGTTCACCCACGCCGGCCACATCCTGATCCGGGTCGATGCCACTTTTGGGGAGTACACCTTCAGCGTCAGCGACACCGGTATCGGCATCGACCAGGAGAAGATCAAGCAGCTGTTCGAGCCGTTCATCCAGGCCGACGCCACCACCAGCCGCGAGTTCGGCGGCACCGGGCTGGGCCTGTCGATCAGCCGCCAGCTGGTCGAACTGATGGGCGGCGAACTCAAGGTCGACAGCACGCCGGGGGAGGGCAGCCGCTTCCACTTCCGGCTGAGCCTCACCGAACCGGCCGGCCACCGCCCCCGCCGGGTGCGCGACGAGCTGGCCGGCCGCCGCCTGCTGCTGGTGGACCCCAACCCGACAAGCGCGGCCTTCCTGGCCGAACACGTCCGCACCTGGGGCACCGACGTCGCGATCGCGGCCACCGCGCCGGACGCCCGGCGCGCGCTGGCCGACGCCACCGCGGCCGGCCGCCCCTTCGACCTGGCGGTGGTCGACCACCACCCGCCCGAGCTGGACGGCGCCGCCCTGGTAGCCGAGATGGACGGCCCGGTGTGCCTGCTGCTGACCCGGGACGCCGCCGACCCGCTGCACAGCGGCGACGTGCTGGCCAAGCCGGTAGGCCCGTCGGCCCTCTACAACTACCTGCTGCAACAGCTGCGCCCACCGGCCGGCCCAGCACACAATGCCCACCGACCCACGGTCCCCGGCACTCGCAAACGGGTCCTGCTGGCCGAGGACAACGAGATCAACCAGCTGGTAGCGGTAGACACCCTGGACGCGCTGGGCTACGACGCCGACATAGCCCGAAACGGCGCCGAAGCGGTGGAGCTGGCCGCTTCCGGCGACTACGAGGCCATCCTGATGGACTGCCAGATGCCCAAGTTGGACGGTTACCAGGCAACAAGCCAGGTCCGAAGCCAGGAGGCAGGCCGCCACATCCCGATCATCGCGATGACCGCAGGCGTCCTGCAGGACGACCGCCGCCGCGCCTACCAGGCCGGCATGGACGATTTCCTGGCCAAACCCATAGACCCGGACGAGCTACGAGCCACCCTGACCCGCTGGACCACCCACCCAACCCCGTCCGCCTGACGCCAGCCGTTCCCCTCCCGCCCTTTCCAAATACGCCGTCCGAAAAGTCCCGTGGCACCAGTTCCCGCTGAGCGATCCTCACCCTCCGCGCGCCCGCACCGGGCGGGCCCGGCCCATCAGCCACCCACGCACTCTCTGCGGCCCACCCACGCCCGCGGCAGGCGTCCGCCCGGCAGGCGTCCGCCCGGCAGGCGTCCGGCCGCAGCACCCGATATTCCTTTTATATCCGGCATAGACCGCACGACCTGCGGAGTCCGGCTTCAGATCTTGTGGGTCTGCTGTCCTGCCCGCACCGCAACTTCACAAGGTCGCGCGGGGCGGCGTGGGCTGCGGCTATCGGTTTCAGATCTTGAGGGCCTGCTGTCCTGCCCGCACCGCAACTTCACAAGGTCGCGCGGGGCGGCGTGGGCTGCGGCTATCGGTTCCAGATCTTGAGAGCCTGCTGTCCTGCCCGCACCGCAACTCCACAAGATCGCGCGGGGCGCGCGGGGCGCGCGGGGCGCGCGGGGCGCGCGGGGCGCGCGGGGCGCGCGAGGTAGGCGGACGGGCCTCGCGAATGCGGGACGCCGACCTGGGACTCTGCGTGGCAGAGTTCGAGTCGGCGTCCCGGACGTCGCGGCTGGGGTGAGCCCCGCTCGCGTGGAGGTCAGGCTCGCTCGTACGGGATCTTCTCGCCGGCCTCTACCGCTACCGGCAGGCGGTTTTCGGTTGGGGGGAGGGGGCAGGTGGCGAAGTCGGTGTAGGCGCACGGCAGGTTTGTCGCGCGGGTGAAGTCGAGGATCACCGTGCCGTCGGGGTCGGGGACGTCGATGGCCAGGCTGCGGTTGGCGGCGTAGGTCGTCACGCCCGAGGTCTCGTCGGTGAACAGCGCGAAGAGCGAGCCCGGCGCGCGGCCGTTGAAGACCGTGAGCGCCAGCGGCGTGCCCAGCACCTCGAACTCGACCTGACCCGGCGACTCGTAGACGTGCTCGAGCCCCTCGACCGCCGCCCCGACGGTGATGTCCCGCGGCGCCGGGAACGGCACGAACTGGCCGGTCAGCACCCACTTCTCGTCGGGTTCATAAGCGGGCGTGCCCTTGAAGTCGACCCGCAGCGGGTTGTCCGGGTGCCGCGGGCGGACGACGTCGAAACCGCCGCGCTTGGCCACCTCGATGACCGCGTCGCCGGCGCCGACGTTGATGCCGTCGCGCTCGGCGATCACGCCGAGCTCCTGCCGCCCGGTGACCTCAACCCCGTCGATGGTCAGCGACTCGCCGTCGGCCAGCTCGACGACGACGCCGCCAGGCCCGGTGGACCACGAACCCGGCGCGTCGGGGAACCGCTGCGGGGTCTCGGTGAGGAAGTTCAGGCTGGTGATGGCCAGGAACCCGTGCGGGTCGGCCAGCTTCTGCTCGTGCTCGGTGTGCCACTGCGCCCAGGTCATGGATCCCAGCCTATCTCTACATCCGGAGTAGGACATAGGGGCCGCGTTACGATCTTGGGATGTACGTGCTCTTCCCCGGCCGGCACCACCTGCTGACCCGCTTCCAGGCCGACTTCCTGCGGCGCCAGGCAGGCCACGAGATCGTCTGGGCGGTCACCTCGGCCAACCACGAGAACACCAAGCGCAACCCGGTCCCGTACCACCGCCGGGAGGCCGCCATCGAGCGCCTCAGCGTGCTCAGCGACCTGCGCTCGGTCGTGGTGCCGATCTTCGACGCCGCCCCGACCAGCGCGTTCGCCGAGGTGACGCTGAAGACCGTGGCGGTGGAGACCGGGCTCGACCTGACCCCGCAGAACACCGTGGTGGCCTGCTCCACGCCCGAGGTCGCCGCCCTGTACGAGAAGCTCGGCTTCCCGATCGTCCCGGTCGAGGACGACCCGGCCCTGGACACCGTGCCCGAGCGGCCGTGGGACGTGCTGCTGCGACTGGCGGCCGGCGACGAGACCTGGCGTGAGCTGGCCCACCCGGCCACCATCGACGTCTTCGAGCGCTACCGGTTGGTCGACTCGGTCCGCACCGCGGTGAACGATCCGCTGGTCGGCGACGAGGGCGGCCTCACCGCCACCCGCGACTACCGGACGTACGTCGAGGCCTTCGCCGACGCGGCCGACCGCAAGTGGTCCGCGGTCCGGCAGTACGTGCGCCCGGGCCGGATCGTCGACATCGGCTGCGGCGCCGGCTCGCTGCTGGAGCTGGCCGACCGCGAACCGGGCCTGCACGAGAGCGACCTGATCGGCGTCGAGGTGGCCCGCCACCTCTACCAGGAGTGCGTGCACAAGAAGGCGCAGGGCGTGTTCCAGAACGCCAACGTGTACTTCTACCAGCGCAACGTCCTGGGCGGCGCGATCTTCGCGGACCGCTCGGTGGACACCACGCTCACCTTCGCCCTGACCCACGAGATCTGGTCCTACGGCTCCCGGCGCGAGTCGCTGCTGCGCTTTGCCCGGCGCATCTTCGACCACACCGTCCCCGGCGGCGTCTGGATCAACAGCGACGTGTGCGGCCCCGACGACCTGCACCGCCCGGTGCTCCTGCACCTCGCCTCCGGCGACGGCCTGAACCCCGCGACCCCTCGGCACGACCTGACCGGTCTGGCTTCCGGCGAGGTCCGGGCGTACGTCGAAAGCCTCTCGACCCGCGCCCGCCTGGACCAGTTCACGGCCGATTTCGCCTTCCCCTGCGAGTTCGAGCCGGTAGGCGAGTCCGCGGTCCGGATCGAACTGGGCGCCGCCATGGACTTCCTGACCCGCAAGGACTACGTCGACAACTGGCTGTCCGAGACCCACGAGCAGTTCTGCGGCCTGAGCTTCCCCGACTGGCGCGACCTGCTGACCGAGGTGGGCTTCGAGCTGGACCCGGCCTCCACCCCGATCCGCAACGACTGGGTGATCGAGAACCGGATCGCCCCGGTGGCTTCCCTGACCGACCTGGACGGCCACCCCGTGGACTGGCCGTCCACCCACCTGCTGACCGTCGCCCGGCGGCCTATTTGGGGGTCCAGCCGATAGCGGGCGCGATGTGCTTGACGATCGTCTCCAGGATGCGGGCGTTGTAGGCGACGCCGAGCTGGTTGGGGACGGTGAACAGCACGCTGTCGGCGGACCGTACCGCCTCGTCGGCGGCCAGCTCGGCCGCGATCTGGTCAGGCTCCCCGGCGTACGTCCGGCCGAAGCGGGATCGGACCCCCTCGAGTAGCCCCACCTGGTCTTCGTTCTCCTGATTGCCGAAGTAGAGCCGGTCGATCTCCTCGGTGATCGGCAGCACGCTGCGCGACACCGACACGCGTGCCTCGCGGGTGTGGCCCGCCTCTTTCCAGGCATCCCGGTAGAGCTGGATCTGCTCGGCCTGCAGCTTGTCGAACGGCACCCCGGTGTCCTCGGACAGCAGGGTGGAGCTCTGCAGGTTCATGCCCTGCGCGGCCGCCCACTGCGCGGTCTGCCGGGTGCCGGCGCCCCACCAGATGCGGTCGCGCAGCCCCGGCGACTGCGGCTGGATGGCCAGGCCACCACTGATCCCGGTGCGGGCCGGGTCGGTGCGGGCCACCGCCTTGCCGCTGATCGCATCGAGGAAGATCGACGTCTTCTCCCGGGCCAGATCGGCCGCGGTCGTGCCTTCCGGCGGCACGTAACCGAAGGTGTAGGCGCCGTTGAGCACGGTCTCCGGGGATCCCCGGCTCACTCCGAGCTGAAGCCGCCCGCCCGAGATGAGATCGGCGGCCGCGGCTTCCTCGGCCATGTAGAACGGGTTCTCGTAGCGCATGTCGATGACGCCGGTGCCGATCTCGATCCGCCGGGTGCGCGCCCCGATCGCCGCGAGCAGCGGAAACGGCGACGCGAGCTGCCGCTCGAAGTGGTGCACCCGCACGTACGCCCCGTCGACCCCGAGCTCCTCGGCCGCCTCGGCCAGCTCGATGGTCTGCAGCAGCGAGTCACCCCCGCTGCGCGTCTGCGACCCCGCCGCATCCCGCCAGTGCCCGAACGACAAAAACCCGATCTTCTTCTCCACGACGGCACCAACCCGGTCGGGTGACGCCGGATTCCCGAGAGTGATCGTTAAGTGATTGTCAACGGATGGTCACATTGATCAGGTTCGTCCGGGGTGGGGCGACAGGGATCGATAAAGGGGGATAGCATACAAACCCCATAGATCTTGAGGAGCGTCAATGCGGCGAGCTCTGACCCTCGTCCTCCCGGGCCTCCTGCTGCTGGCGGCCTGTGACGGCGGCGGTGGCGGCAGCACCTCGGCGAGCGGTGATTTCGACCCGGCGACCTGCCAGGGCGGCACCCTGACCGTGCTGAACCAGGGCGGGATCACCCATCTCGACCCGGCTCGGCTGTACACATCCGGTGGCGGCAACATTCCGTCGCTGCTGTTCCGGACGCTGACCACCCGCAACCGGCAACCGGGGGAGGCCGGCGCCAAGCCCGCGCCCGACCTGGCCACCGACCTCGGCACGCCGTCGGACGGGGCCAAGACCTGGACCTACAAGCTGCGCGACGACGTCTTCTTCGAGGACGGAACCCCGATCACCTCGGCCGACGTGAAGTACGGCATCGAGCGCTCGTTCGCCCCGGAACTGCCCGGCGGCGCGCCCTACCTGCGCGACTGGCTGCAGGACGCGGCCAGCTACCAGGGGCCGTACAAGCAGCCCGAGGGCATCAAGTCGATCGAGACGCCGGACGACAAGACGATCGTCTTCAAGCTCAGCAAGCCCGAGGGTGACTTCCCGTTCCTGGCCACCGCGACTCAGTTCGCGCCGGTGCCGAAGGCCAAGGACAAGGGCGTGGGGTACGAGGCGCACCCGGTCTCGTCGGGGCCGTACCAGGTCGAGTCGTACGAGCCGAAGAAGTCGCTGGTGCTCGTGCGCAACACGCACTGGTCGAGCAAGAGCGACACCCTGCGGTACGCCTGCCCGGACCGGATCGAGGTGACCGCCGGCCTGGACGCCGCCGTGATCAACCAGCGCCTGGTCAGCGGGGCCGGCCAGGACGCCAACGCGGTCACCACCGACGCCTCGGTCGGCCCGGAGCAGCTGGCCCAGCTCGGCAACGGCGGGCCGCTCGACAAGCAGGTCGCCCGGGGTGAGTTCCCGGCCACCTACTACCTGGCGTTCAACACCAAAAAGGCGCCGTTCGACAACCAGAAGGTACGGGAGGCCCTCTCGTACGCGGTCAATCGCACCTCGGTTGTCAACGCGCTCGGCGGAAGCACCATCGTCGGCTCCTCGACCACCTTCCTGCCGCCGCAGAAGGCTCTCGGCTACCAGCAGTACGACCACTTCCCGGCCGGGGACACCGGCGACCCGGCCAAGGCCAAGGCCGTGCTGGCCGAGGCCGGCCTGACCAACCTGACGATCGAGCTGGCCCACTCCAACTCCGACGACAGCGGGTACGGCCCGAAGGTCGCGGCCGCCGTGCAGGAGGCGTTCAAGCAGGCCGGCGTGACGGTGAAGCTGACCGCGATCGACGACGCCACCTACCGGGACGTCACCGGCAAGCCGGCCACCGAGCCGGGCGCGTCCCTGCAGTACTGGGGAGCCGACTGGCCGTCCGGCGGCCCGTTCCTGATCCCGATCTTCGACGGCCGGCAGATCATCACCGCGGGCGGCAACTTCAACCTCGCGCAGTACAACGACCCGCAGGTCAACGCGGAGATCGACGCCATCAACGCGCTCACCGACCAGTCCTCGGCCCAGGCCCGGTGGGGTGCCCTCGACGAGAAGATCGGCAAGCTGGCGCTGACCATCCCGCTGGCCCACGAGAAGGACGTCTTCCTGTTCGGCAAGAACGTCAAGAACGCCGTACCCGACGGCTGGCGCGGCACCTACGACCTGTCCCGGATCTCCGTCAAGTGAGAACCCTTCGTCGTGATCGCGGCTTCCTGGTGGGAGCCGCGATCGCGGTGTTCATGATCCTGGTCGCCGCCACCGCACCCCTGCTCGCGGCGGTGGCCGGCCAGGACTACACCACGTACCACGACAACCTGCTCGACTCGGCCCGCGGCGGGGTGCCGCTGGGCGGGCTCGGCGGGATCAGCTCCGAGCACTGGCTCGGTGTCGAGCCCGGCACCGGCCGCGACCTGTTCGCCCGGGTCGTCTACGGCGCCCAGGTCTCGCTCGGCGTCGCGGTCGGCGCCACCGTCCTGGAGGTGCTGATCGGCCTGCTGGTCGGCACCGCCGCCGGGCTGGGTGGCCGCTGGGCCGACGCGATCCTGACCCGGTTCGTCGACCTGGTGCTCGCGCTGCCGATCCTGGTCATCGCCATCTCGCTGCTGGCGATCGTGCCGCAGGACTGGCCGCGACCGTTGCTGCTGGCCACGGTCATCGCCGTGCTGGGCTGGGGCGGCACCGCCCGGATCACCCGCGGCGAGACGCTGACCCTGCGCACCCGCGACTACGTGGCCGCGGCCCGGCTCTCCGGGGCCGGCTGGTTCCGGATCGCCCGCCGCGAGATCCTGCCCGGCCTGACCGCGCCGGTGCTCACCTACGCGGCCCTGCTGCTACCCACCAACATGATCGTCGAGGCCGGCCTGTCCTTCCTCGGCGTCGGCGTGCGCACGCCCACCCCGTCCTGGGGGCAGATGCTGTCCACCGCGACCACCTGGTTCCGGGCCGACCCGATGTACGTACTCATCCCCGGCGGACTGCTCTTTCTCACCCTGCTGTCGTTCGTGCTGGTCGCCAACGGGCTGCGCCGCGCGCTCGACCCGCGGCAGAGCGAGGTGCTGCGATGATCGGCTACCTGGTGCGCCGGCTCGGCGGGGCGGTGCTCGTGCTGTTCGGGCTGTCGCTGCTGCTCTACGGCCTGTTCTACCTCGCGCCCTCGGACCCGGCCATCCTCACCTGCGGCAAGGGCTGCACCCCCGAGCGCCTGGCCGAGGTGCGGCACGCGATGGGCGTCGACGAGTCGATCTGGGCGCAGTACCAGCACTTCCTGACCGGCCTGGTCGCCGGCCGGGACTACTCGTCCGGCACGCTCACCCGGCACTGCCCGGCGCCCTGCCTGGGCTACTCCTTCGAGACCGACCAGCCGGTGACGAAACTCCTGCTCGACCGCTTGCCCGTGTCGGCGTCGCTGGCCTTCGGGGCCGAGGTGCTGTCGCTTGTCGCCGGGATCGGGGCCGGGCTGCTGGCCGGGCTGCGCCGCTACCGCTGGCTGGACCGGATCGTCAACGGGCTGGTGCTGGCCGGCTACGCCGTACCCGTATTTCTGGTCGGCCTTTTGTTGCTCTTGCTCTTCTGTGTGCAGTTGCAATGGCTGCCGTTTCCCACCTATGTGCCGCTGACCACCGATCCGCTGGCCTGGGCGCAGAATCTGCTGCTGCCGTGGGTTGCGCTCGCGGTCATCCAGACCGCCGCTTACGCGCGGCTGACCCGCGCCGGCATCCAGGAAACCCTGGCCGAAGACCACATCAGAACAGCCCGGGCGTACGGGCTGCCAGAGAGCCGGATCGTGTGGCGGCGAGCCCTGCGCGGCGCCCTGCTGCCGCTCGTGACGCTCACCGCGATCGATCTGGCCGCCATCATGACCAGCGCGGTCCTGACCGAAACGATGTTCGGCCTCCCCGGCGTCGGCCAGCTGCTGGTAGGCGCGGTCAACCAGATCGACCTGCCGGTGGTGGTCGGCGTGACCCTGCTGACCGGCCTGCTGATCGTCGCCGCGAATGCGATCGCCGACCTGCTCTACGCCGCCGTCGACCCACGGGTGGAGCTGCGATGACCGATCTTGTCGTGGAGGACCTCCGCATTCGGTTCGGGGAGACGGTTGCGGTCGACGGGCTGTCGTTCGAGCTGCCGGCCGGGGGTGCGCTCGGCATCGTCGGGGAATCCGGCTCGGGGAAGAGCGCGACCGCGCTTGCCCTGCTGGGGCTGCACACCGCCGCGACCGTCGAGGGGCGCATCACCTTCGGCGCGGACGACCTCACCGCGCTCACCGAACGCCGGTGGCGGCAGGTGCGCGGGGCCGAGATCGCCATGGTCTTCCAGGAGCCGCTGACCGCGCTCAGCCCGTTCCACACCATCGGCGACCAGATCGCCGAGGTCTACCGGCTGCACACCGGCTCGACCCGGCGCGCCGCCCGGGACCGGGCCGTCGAGGTGCTGCGCCAGGTGCACATCCCCGACCCGGCGCGGCGGGCGGCCAGCTATCCGCACCAGTTCTCGGGCGGCATGCGGCAGCGTGCTCTGATCGCGATGGCACTCTCCTGTCGCCCGCAGCTGATCGTCGCCGACGAACCCACCACCGCCCTCGACGTCACCGTGCAGGCCCAGATCCTCGACCTGCTCGACGAGGTACGCGAAACCACCGGCACGTCCCTGCTGCTGATCAGCCACGACCTCGGCGTGGTCGCCGGCTCCACCGACCGGGTCGTGGTCATGCGCCGCGGCCTCGCCGTCGAACAGGGAGCGACCGACGCTGTGCTTGTCGCGCCCCAGGCGGCGTACACCCGGGAATTGCTCGCGGCCGTGCCCCGCGCCAAGCCGCCGCGAACGATCGACGGTGGGCCGCTGCTGCGGCTCGCCGGAGTCCGCAAGCATTTCCGCCAGCGCCGCCGAGCTGAGCCGGTTCGGGCGGTCGACGACGTCACCCTGGACGTGCGGGCGGGGGAGACGCTCGGCATCGTCGGCGAGTCCGGCACCGGCAAAACCACCCTGGCCCGCCTGATGACCGGCCTGCTCAGCCCGTCAGCCGGCACGATCACCCTGGACGGGGTGGACATCACCCGGCGGCGAGGCGGCTCGGTGCAGATGGTCTTCCAGGACCCGATGTCGTCGCTCAACCCGCGACGAACCATCGGCGAGAGCATCGCGGACCCGTTGCGCCTTTCGGGCGTACGCGATCCGCGCCCCACCGTGGAAGACCTGCTGCTGAGGGTGGGCCTGACCCGAGCGTTGTACGACCGTTTCCCGCACCAGCTGTCGGGCGGCATGCGCCAGCGGGTGGGCATCGCCCGAGCCCTGGCCCCGCGCCCCCGCCTGATCGTCTGCGACGAGCCGGTGTCCTCCCTGGACGTGACCACCCAGGCCCAGGTGCTGTCCCTGCTGGAGGATTTGCGAGCGGAGTTCGGCCTGACCATGGTCTTCGTCTCGCACGACCTGGCCGTGCTGCGCCAGATAGCCGACCGAGTGGCGGTCCTCTACGAGGGCCGAATCGTAGAGCTCGGCGACACGGCCGAGGTCTACGACCAGCCCCAGCACGCCTACACAAAGGAGCTGCTGGCCGCAGTCCCGGTCCCCGACCCAGCCGAGGCCCGCCGCCTGAGAGCCCTCCGCCGCGCCCAGGTCACCGCGTGACCTCCCGCCGCCCGATCCTGACTCCCATCCAGCCCTAGCGCTCCCAGACCGCACCCACCGACCCCCATCGAGCGGAGCCCGCCCGCCAGCCCGCCACGCGATCTTGCTGAGTTCGCGTCTGCTACAGACCCCACCTCCTCAAGATCGACCGCGCGCGGCGCGGCGAGCGCGACCGCGAAGGTTGTCGAGCGCGAGTCCAATGCGAACGCCAGCTTCCCAAGATCGCTTGCGGGCCGCGGGCCGCGGGCGGCGGGCCGCGCGACGAGCGAGGCGCCGAGGTTGTTGAGGTCGTGCGCGTTGCAAGCGCCAACTTCTCAAGGTCGGCCCATGGCTGGGGAGCCCGCGCCGAGGTTGTCGAGTTCGTGCTCGTTCCGAGCGTCAACTTCCCAGGGTCGGCCTTGGTCGGGGAGCCCGCGCCGGGGTTGTTGAGGTCGTGTTCGTTCCGAGCGCCAGCTTCTCAAGGTCGGCCCATGGCTGGGGAGCCCGCGCTGAGGTTGTTGAGGTCGTGTTCGTTCCGAGCGTCAACTTCTCAAGGTCGGCCCTTGGCTGGGGAGCGCGCGCTGAGGTTGTCGAGTTCGTGTTCGTTCCGAGCAGCAACGTCTCAAGGTCGGCTCTTGGTCGTGGAGCGCGCGCCGGGGTTGTTGAGGTCGTGCGCGTTGCAAGCGTCAACGTCTCAAGGTCGGCTCTTGGTCGTGGAGCGCGCGCCGGGGTTGTTGAGGTCGTGTTCGTTCCGAGCGTCAACTTCTCAAGGTCGGCCCATGGCTGGGGAGCCCGCGCTGAGGTTGTCGAGTTCGTGCGCGTTGCAAGCGCCAACTTCACAAGATCGGGTGCGGCGCGTGCTGGGGTGGTGCCGGGGTTGTTGAGGTCGTGTTCGGCCCTGACGGGAACTTCTCAAGATCGAGATGGGGGCGGCGCTACGCGTGGATGGGCCTTCGGGTGGCGGTTGCCGGTCGCTGGATGGAGCCTTCCGTGGCACGCTGTCTGCGGCTTCGGTGGTTCTAAGGGCGCAGGGTGATCTTGCCGGTGGTGCGCCGGGCCAAGAGGTCGGTGAAGGCTTCTGCGGCGGCGGTCAGCGGGTAGGACGCGGCCGTCAGTGGGCGGAGCGTGCCCTTCGTGACCAGGTCGAACATTGCTTCCAGCGGGGGACGGAAGGCGTTGGGGACGGTCAGGGCCGGGCGTAGCCAGAAGCCGATCACTGCGGCGTTGCGGTGGGACAGCTCGCCGGGATCGATCAGGGGGCGCGGCTCGCGGGAGGCGTTGCCGAAGGTGACCAGCCGGCCGAAGTTGGCCAGCACGTCCAGGCCCGCGCGGAAGACCTGGCCGCCGACCGACTCGAGGACGATGTCGACCGGGCCGCCGGCGGCTTCGAGGATGCGGTCCGCGTAGCCATCCGGGTCCCCGTCGACGGTTACGTCGGCGCCCAGGGACAGCGCGAGTTCCCGGCGCGACGGGGAGCCGGCCACCGCGATCACCCGGCCCGCGCCGAAGTGCCGGGCCAGCTGGACGGCGAGCGTGCCGACGCCGCCGGCCGCCGCGTTGACCACCACGGTCTCGCCGGGCTGGATCCGGGCGCTGCTGGTCAGCACGTGCCAGGCGGTCAGCCCCTGCACGAGCAGGGCGAGCGCCTCGGCGTCGCTGACCCCGTCCGGGACCGGCACGGCCTCGGCTTCCGCGACCGCCGCCCGCTCCGCGAACCCGCCACCGCCGAACGTCGCCGCCAACACCCGGCGCCCGTCCCCGGCCCGGCCCACCACTTCGGTTCCGGGCACGAACGGCAGCTCCGGCGTCGGCGCATAGGTCCCGGCGATCCGGCTGGTGTCGGCGAAGTTCACCCCGGCCGCAACGACGTCGACGAGCACCTGCCCCGGCCCGGCCACCGGCTCGGCAAGGTCAGCGAGTTCGAGCACCTCGGGTCCACCGAATCGGCTGACCAGGATCGCGCGCATAGCCACCTTCCGAGAGATGCCGGCGGGGGTGCCCGCCGGCCAAGCTTGACGGACGCCGACGGTTGGGCCATCCGCGAGGTCAACTTGCCGGGTCCAGCCGTGGGAAACGGCCTGCCGGATGCAGGCGGTTGGGCCATCTGCGAGGTCGGCTTGTCGGGTCCAGCTGTGGGTTTCGGCCTGCCGGACGCCGGCGGTTGGGCCATCCGTGAGGTCAGATTGTCGGGTCCAGCTGTAGGCAGCCGCCTGCCAGATGCGGGCGGCTGGGTCGACCGGTCGCGGGTTGAGCGAAGGTTTGTTCTTGCCGGCGGGGTCGTCCGTCGGTCAGCTTGTCGGACGACTTCGGTTGGGCCATCCGCGACGTCTGCTTGCCCGGCCCGCCGAGGATCGGGCGAGGGTTCGGCTCGCCGTATCCCGGCGGGTGGGTCATTTGCGTGGTCAGGTGGCTGGGGTCCAGTTGAGGGCTGGGGCCACGGTTTCGGCCAGGTCGGTCAGCAGGCGGATGTTTTCGGGCAGGGTGAAGGCTGGGGGCAGGAACAGGACCAGCTCGTCGGCGGCGGCCAGGCCGGGATCGGCCAGGACGGCGTCGATCACCGAAGCTGGGGCGCCGTGGTAGACCGGGCTCATCACCATGCCGGGTGGCAGCTCCGCCGTGAGCGTGGGTTCCAGCGCGCCTCGCGGGCGGGAAGCGGCCGGGCCGTGGGTGCGCCGCTCCAGGTCGTAGGCCGCGTAGACCGCGCGCAACGAAGCGGTCGGGCCGGGCAGGATCGAGGCGGCCACGGAGACCGGCGGCGCGGCGGTGCCGTGGGCGGCGGTCCAGGCGTTGCGGTATTCCTTGATCAGGCGGGCCTGGTGCTCGGGGAAGGACTCGCCCGCCGGGACGTCGTGCAGGATCGTGCCGGTGATCAGGCGCAGGCCCTGGCGGGCGGCGTTGACGGCCGAGGCGATGCTGCCCGAGCCGTAGCGGATGCGGTCGCGCAGGCCGGGGCTGTGCGGGGTGACGCGCAGTTCGGTGCCGACCGGCGGGCCGCCGATGCCTTTGCGGGCGGTGACCGTGTGGATCGGCTCGCCGGCCACGCCGCGCAGGAACAGGGCCAGCCGGCGCTGCCCCTCGGTGCGCGCGTCGGAGGAGACCGCGCCGAACACCCCGTCCCACTGGTCGGTGCCGCTGGAGAAGGCCAGCTGCAAACGGCCGCCGACCAGCAGGTCGGTGGTGCCGGCCGCCTCGGCCAGCAGGATGGGCTCCTGGTAACGGGCCGGAATGACCGCGCTGCCCAGGGTGATCCGGCTGGTGTGCTGGCCGGCCGCGGCGAAGAACGGCAGCGGCGACGACAGGTAGTTGTCGAAGTGCCGCTGGTAGGCCCAGCCGGACTGGTAGCCGAGGTCCTCGGCCGCCTTGAACAGGTCGATGCCCTCGCGCAGGCCGCGCGCGGCCTCGCCGGCCGGGAACGAGACCCGGGTGTTGAAACCGAGACTGGTCATGTCACTCCTCCGAACTGGCGGTTCCACGCTTTGACCAGCCCGGCGTAGGGGCCGGGCACGCCGACGAGATCCCCGTGCGGCCCGGACTGGGCGATCCGGCCGTCGTCGAAGACGAGGACCCGGTCGGCGGTCTCGGCGGTGATCATGCGGTGGGCGATGGAGACGGTGGTGCGGCCGCGGGTCAGCGCGGCCAGGGCCTGCTGTACGGCGACGTCGGTGGCCGGGTCGATGCCGGAGGTGGCCTCGTCGAACACCACCAGGTCGGGGTCGACCAGGGCGGTCCGGGCGAGCGCGACAAGCTGCCGTTCGCCGGCCGAGAGCCGGTCCCCGCGCAGGCCGACCGCCGTGTCCAGGCCCTCGGGCAGGGTGGCGAACCAGTCGTGCAGCCCGAGCCGGGCGAGGATGTCCAGCACCTCGTCATCGGTGGCACTCGGCCGGCCGAGCCGGACGTTCGCGACGATGCTCCCGTCGAACAGGAACGGGTCCTGCGGCACGATGACCACCCGCCCGGCCAGGCTGCGGTCGTCGAGCTGCTCGAGCGGCACCCCGCTGAGCTGGATCGTTCCAGAAGCAGGTTCGAGGCGCCGGGTGAGCAGCTTCGCGAAGGTGGACTTGCCGGAGCCGGTCCGCCCGACGATCGCCACGTGCTCGCCGGCTTCCAGGTGCACGCTCACGTCGTGCAGGACCAGGGGCCCGTCGCCGTAGCGGGCCGACACGCCGGCCACCGACACCGAGACGGGCCCGTCCGGCAGGGGAGTTCCATCCCGTACCACCGCACTGGGGGTGGTGACCAGCTCCAAAGCCCGACGCCAGCCGGTGAGCGCGTTCTGCGCCTCGCCGAGGCTTTGTACCAGGAACTGCAGCGGCCGCACGAAGAACGTCACCAGGAAGACCATGGCCACCACCTCACCGGCGGTCAGGCCGGTCCGCCGCCCCCACCACACCCCGCCGAGCAGCACCGCCACGGTCATCGTGGATATCGCCAGCTCACCGAGCGAGGTGTTGCCGTGCAGCGGCGGCAGGGTGCGCAGCAGGCTGTCGCGGGCCTGGTCGACCGCCTCGTCGAGCTTCGCCCGGGTCCGCTCGCCGGTCCCGGTCGAGCGGATCACCGGTCCGCCGAGGACCGATTCGGCCACCGCCGACTGCATCCGCGCGAGGTCGCCGCGGGCCCGGTGGTAGCGCCGGGCGATCAACTTCTGCATGCCGGCCATCGCGGCCAGCAGAAGAGCGGCAATGACGAGTACGGGCAAAGCAAGCTGCCAGCTGTACGCGCACATGATGACCGTGGCGATGACCAGCTGGGCGCCGTTGGTGAGGAATTGGATGCCACCGCCCTGCAGAAACGTGGTCACCTGGTCGACGTCGCTGGTCAGCCGGGTGACCAGATCGGCGCTGGGCAGCCGGTCGGCGGTGCTGGCGGCCATGTCGTGCACCCGGCGCAGCCCGGCCCGGCGCAGTCCGGCCAGGGCCTGCTCGATCCGGTCCTGGACCCGCCGGTTCAGCACCATGGACGACGCGCCGGCCACCACCACGGCCGCCCCGCCGACGGCGACGGCCGGCCCGATCGTGTGCGGGGCGAGCCCGGCGTCGATGGCGTGCTGCACGGTCAGCGGCGCGATGATCCGGCCGGCCCCGGCGGCCAGCGCGAGCAGGATGGTGACCGGCAGCCCTTGGCGCAGCGAGGGGGAGACACGCAGCGCGGTGCGGAACCCCCTGAGTTCAGGACGCGCGAGACTGGTCATACGCGGTGACGATCCTTTCGTACTCCGGCACGGCGGCCAGCTCGGCGGGAGTGCCGTCGGCGACGATCCGGCCGCCGCGCACCAGCACCACCCGGTCGGCGAACTCGACCGCGGCCGGCCGGTTGCTGGTGATCAGGACGGTCGGCCCGCCGCGCAGCTGTTCCAGCACCTGCCGTTCGACGCGCGGGTCGAGCGCCGAGGTGGCGTCGTCGAGCACCAGCAGCCGTGGTTCGCGCAGCACCGCCCGGGCGATGCAGATCCGCTGCCGCTGCCCGCCGGACAGCGTGGCGCCGCGTTCCCCGACCACCGTGTCGAGCCCGTGGGGCAGGCCGCGGACCACGTCGTCGGCGGCTGCCGCGTGTAGCGCCCGCCAGATCTGGTGTTCCGAGTAATCGCGGGACAGGGTCAGGTTGTCGCGGATGGACTCGGCGAACAGGAACGGGTTCTGCGACACCACCGCGACGTTCTCCGGCACCGCGCCGCGGGCCAGTTCCCGCACGTCGACCCCGTCGAACAGCACCACGCCGTCGGTCGGGTGGGCCTGCCCGCCGGCCAGGTCGAGCAGGGTGGTCTTGCCGGCCCCGACCGCGCCGACCACCACGGTGACCGTGCCGGCCGCCAGGGTGAGCGACGCGTCGTCGAGGATCCGGCGGTCCTGCCGGGTGACGCCGGCCGCGCGCACCTCGACCCGGAGCGGGCGCACGTGGCGGAGCCGCCGCGCGCCGAAGCGCACCACGTCCGGGTTCTCCAGCACGGCGTGCACCCGCTCCCGGCCGGCGCCCGACATGGGCAGCATGGAGAGGAACCGGCTGATCACGTTGAGCGGGATCGAGATGGTGATCAGGAGATAGACGACGCCGACCAGGTCCCCGACGGTGAGTGCGCCGGCCTGCACCCGGGGTGCGCCGGCGGCCAGCACGACCAGGACGGCGACGGTCGGCAGCAGTTCCAGCAGCGGGTCGAAGGTCGAGCTGACCGAGGCCATCCGCATGTCGGCGACGCGCAACCGGTCGACCGCCGGGGCGAACCGGGCGTCCTCGCTGTCGGTGAGCCCGAGGCTGCGTACCACCGGGCCGCCCTCGATCGACTCGTGCGCGACCGCGCCGACCTGGCCGCGGGCCGCCTGCGCGGCCCGTGCTCGCGGCGCGAGCAACCGCTGGTAGATCACGTTGAGGGTGAGCACCCCGGCGATCAGGGCCAGTCCGACCAGGCCGAGCAGCAGGTCCCGGCGGAACAGCTCGGCCAGGGCCAGCAGCAGCATGAACACCATGCCGACCGCGAAGTACGCGAACTGCATGGGCGACCAGAGCGCGTCGACGTCGGAGACCGCGTGGGCCAGCAACTGGCCGGGGGAGCGGTGCCGGTGCCAGCCCGGGTCGAGTTCGAGGTAGCGGCGGACCACCGCCCGGCGGGTCTCGGCCTGGGCGCGGTATTGCACCCGGCCGGTGGCGATGCCGCGCACGAAGATGGTGGTCCAGCGCACCGTGGAGATGCCCAGGACCAGCCCGGCACTGATCCACCAGGCGCCGGCCGGCACGTCCTTCCCGCCCAGCGCCGGGATGACCAGGTGGTCGGTGGACCAGCCGATCGCGGAGGCTCCGACGACCATGGTGGCGCCGTTGATCAGGCCGGTGACGGTGGCGACCAGCGCCGGACCCGGGTGTGCCCGGGCTCCGGCGAACTGGGCGGCGAGGGCGGAACGGCGGCGGGTCTCAGGCGGCATTGGGGGCGGTGGCGAACTCGGCGTACTCCGGGCCGTAGTTTCCGGGGTGTTCGGCCTGGAAGCCGCTGCGCTGCCCGGTCGCCTTGCGGTGGGCGATCTCCTGGCGGACCAGCGGCAGGATGTAGCGGCCGTAGTCGACGGCGTCGGCGAGGGTGTCGTAACCGCGGATCGACACCAGCGACGCGCCCTGGTCGACGTAGTCGAGGATCGCCGCGGCGACCGTCTCGGGCGAGCCGACCAGCGCGGTCGACGCCCCGGCGGCGTTGGTGGCGGCGGCGGTCTTGGTCCAGAGCGCCCGGTCGTACAGCTCGGAGCGGTTGGCGAAGGCCAGGGCCCGCTGCGAGCCGACGTTCTGCGGAGTGCCCTGCGCGTGTGGCCGTACCTTGGCGAAGTTGGCGGCGACCCGGGTGACGTACTCGTGGGCTTTCTCCCAGGCCAGCTTGTCGGTCTGGGCGATGATCGGCCGGAACGTCACCCAGATCCGGGGCAGCGTGGTGCGGCCGGACGCGCGGGCGATGCCGTGCACCCGATCGATCTCGCTGCGCAGGTCGTCGAGCGGCTCACCCCAGAAGCTGAAGATGTCGCCCTTGGCCCCGCCGATCTCGAACGCCTCGTCGGACTGGCCGCCGATGGAGATCGGGATCGGGCTGGCGTACGGCGCGAAACCCGGCCCGAAGCCCTCGAACTTGTAGAACTCGCCGTCGTGGTCGAACGGCGCCGGCTCGGTCCAGGAGCGGCGCAGCAGGTCCACGTACTCCGAGGTGCGCGCGTACCGCTTGGTCTTGGGCAGGTAGTCGCCCTGCCGGGCCTGCTCGGCGTCGTTGCCGCCGGTGATCAGGTGGACCACCGCGCGGCCCTCGGTGAGCTGGTCGAGGGTGGCGAGCTTCTGCGCGGCCACGGTCGGGAAGGTGGTGTTGGGCCGCAGCGCGACGATCGGCTTGATCCGCTCGCTGAGCTGCCCGACCGCGCTGGCCAGCACGAACGAGTCGGCGCTGGCCGACCCGTACGGCAGCAGGGTGTAGTCGAAGCCACCCTCCTCGAGCGTCCGCACGTACCTGCGGAAGAACGTGAGGTCGATGCCGCGCGACGGCACCGGGTTGAGCTCAGTCGACGGGTTGGGGTGGGTGAGGCTGATGAACTCCACCTCCGGCGAGGCGGTCGTCGGGATGGCCGGTTCGAAGGCGTCGGCACTCATGGCGGAGTCCTCTCTGCAATTCTCTACAACACCTACGAAACTAGTAGGCAATTGCGGACCCTGTCCATCGCGGATTCGCGATCGGCACTGATCACAGCTACTTATCAGCGACCAAAATGATTGCCGATCAGCAAGTACGGGTACCCCCATGTCGTTCGCACGATGAGCTGGAGGCATGAGATGGCTTTTGACGACAAGGTTGACAACAAGGCCGAGGAATTCGGCGGCAAGGTCAAAGAGGGCGTCGGCAAGGCCACCGACGACGAGCAGCTCGAGGCCGAGGGTAAGGCCGACCAGAGTGGCTCGAAGCTGAAGCAAGCCGTGGAGAACGTCAAGGACGCCTTCAAGTCCTGACGCCCCCTGCGACTCGAACGGCCCGGTGGTTCACCGGGCCGTTTTAGCTGTTCGTGGCCAGGTTGCGCAGGTGGGCGGCGAAGCCGTGCGGGGCGCGGCCGTCGGTCCGGGCACTCGTTCGCACCGGGCAGCCGGCGTCGGTGACCACTCGGCCGCCGGTGGCCCGGATCCGGGCCACCAGGCCGCGGTCCTCGTCGCTGGGCAGTTCCGGGAAGCCGCCCGCGGCCAGGTAGGCGGACGCGCGGAAGCCCAGGTTGGCGCCGTGGATGTGCCCGTGCCGCGCGCCGGCGACCAGCTCCCGGTAGCGGCGCTCGTAGCGGGACGGCATCGGCCCGGGCCAGCCCGACCAGTCGTCCACCTCGACGGTGCCGGCCACCAGGTCAGCCCCGGCGCGGGCATGACCCAGCTGCCATTCCAGCCAGTTCGGTGGTACCCGGCTGTCGGCGTCGGTGGTGGCCAGCCAGAGTGCCCCTCCGCGCAACGCCTCCGCGACTCCGGCGGCTCGCGCCCGCCCGACGTTTCGCTCCTCGATCGTCACGACGTCGGCGCCGCCGGCCGCCGCGACCAGGGCGGTGTCGTCGGTGCAGCCGTCCGCTACGACGATGAGCCGCGCGCCGACCGCGCGCAGGGCGTTGAGGCACGCCGGGAGCAGGGCCTGTTCGTCGTGGGCGGGCACGATGACGGCGACATGCGTCATACCAGGCCCGCGCGCTGCGCAACCGACGCCGGGTCGCGGCCGAACACCTCCAGGATGAAGTCGGCCTCCTCGTGCCGGGCCAGCCGGTGCAGGCCGGGTAGGGCCGCGATCGCCGCGTGCACCTCGTCGCCGGAGCGGGCGTGCTCCTCGACCGGCCATCGCCAGTGCACGGCCACCAGGTCACCGTCCGGGTCGAGGGACGCGACCGCCCGGTCCAGCAGGGTCGCCAGGTCGGCGTCGGCGAAGTAGTAGCCCAGCTCGGACAGCACGATCAGGTCGAACGTGCCGTCCGGCCACTCGTGCGGCATCCGCCCGGTGCGAACCTCGACGTGCGGCTGGCCGGCGACCCGGCCGGCGGCGGTCGCGACGGCCGAGGCGACCGCGTCCACGGCGAGCAACCGGTCGCAGCGACCGGCCAGGCGCGCGGTCAGCATGCCGGTCGAACAGCCCGGCTCGAACCCGGACCGGTAGCGGCGGCGCGGCAGCGCGTCCACCGTGAGCGTGTGCTTGCGAGCGTCGTACCAGCGGGTCTCGAAGCTCCACGGGTCCGGGTCGGCCGCGTACATCTGCTCGAAATAGCTGATCGGGGTGGTCATTCGAAGATCACCTCGTACGGCCGGGCGAACCGGGCGAGCACGTGCGGCGGCAGGATCGCGGCGTCCGCCTCGGCCGGCCCGAGCGGTTCGATCTGGCTGGGGAATGCCGCGATCGCGGCCGCCTTGGCCGCCTGCGCGGCCGGCGGCAGATCAATCCGCCGGGCCCGCGACCAGGGCACATCAGGATCATCGGGGTACGCCCAATGCCAGGTCCAGACCGGGTACTCGAGCAGCCGCGCCCCGGTCTCGGCACAGGCTCGCGCCGCGGCCCGCCCGGCCGCCTCGTGATCGGGATGCCCGTCCCCGCGCCACGTCACCAGGCACCACCGGCCCGGCGTGAGCAGCTTCGCCAGATCCGCGGCCAGGCGGTCCTCGTCGATGCCGCCGTCGGCCTGCCCGAGCCGGAACACGGTCCCGTCGATCCGCAGCCGGCGCAGCGCCTCGGCGGTCTCGGCCCGCCGGATCGCGGCGAGTTCCCCGCGGGTGTGCACGAACGACCCGGGGTGCGAGGCCTCGCCGTCGGTGACCGCGGCGAGGTCGGCCGCGCCGAGCACACTCATCAGCCCGGCCACGCCGAGAATCTCGTCGTCCGGGTGCGGCGCGACCACCAGCGGCGGCCCGGGCGGATCGAGCTCCAGCGCCGGCCACTGATCCGGTGCGCTCCACGCCCGCCAGGTCGCCTCGGTGGTGCCCTCGCCGGCGATCGGCCTCACCATCGGTCGTCTCCGTCGGCGAGGAGGCGGCCCAGCTGTTCGAGGTCGCCCTCGGCGTGGCTCTGGCGCAGGTAGACGGTGAGGTCGGCGACCCGCCGGGCGTGCGTGGCGTCGCGGCACAGCGGGCCGGCGCCCAGGGCCCGGCCCACCCGGTCGAGGACCTCGGTGGCGGTGGCCTCGACGGTGGCCCGGACCCGCAGGGCCAGCCGGTGGGCGTCGGCCTTCGGGTCGGCGTCGATCGTGGCGGCCGCCTCGGCCAGCACCGCGCCGGCCGCCCCGAGGGCCACGTCGACCGCGCCCAGATGGGCGAGGGCGTGCGGGCCGACGTCCTTGCGGCGGGCCGCGTCGAGCAGGGTGTCGGCCACGCCCAGGGCGCCGCCGAACCAGCAGGCGGCCACGCCGACGCCGCCGTGCCAGAAACCCGGCCGATCGACGTACGCGCCGGGGCCGCCGACCGCCCGGGCCGGCGCGTCGGTGAAGCGGATCGTGCGGCTGTCGCTGCCGGCCATCCCGATCGCCGGCCAGGTGTCGTCGAGGGGGATCGCGTGCGGTGCCTCGTTGCGGACCGCGAACAGCCGGATCCCGTCCTCGGCCGCCGCGGTGACCAGGGCGTCGGTGCACCAGGCCGCGCCCGAGCACCACGGCCGGTCGCCGGTCAGGCGCCAGCCGGCGGGACCGTGCTCAGCCCGTACCGACGAAGGAGCCGCCGCCCAGACCCCCCAGCGCTCCCCGTCGTTGTTCTCGCCGATTTCGGCGAGAATGGCCACCGCGTCCAGGTGGCCCTCGGCCAGGCGGCAGTCGACCAGGTCGGCACGGCCGAGCGCGGCCAGGCCGCGTAGGCGTTCCGCGGTGGCGCCGTGGCCGGGAAGTGGCAGGTCAGGCAGGGCGATCATGGGCACAGCCGGTAGGTACCCGGCTGGCGGCCGGTCAACCTTGCTTGCCCGGCAGCAAACGTCTCACTGCCCGAACGCCGCCCGGAAGCGGGCCAGGGCCAGGTCGGAGTCCTCCGACGCCCAGGCCTCCAGGCCGACGACGCCCTGATAGCCGAGCCGGCGCAGGGCGACCGCGACGGCCGGGTAGTGGATCTCGCCGGTGCCCGGTTCACGGCGGCCCGGGACGTCGGCGACCTGGATCTCGCCGAGGTACGGTAAAGCCCGCTCGACCAGCTCGATCAGGTTTCCCTCGCCGATCTGGGCGTGGTAGAGGTCGAGGTTGAGCCGCAGGTGCGGGCTGTCGACCGCCTGGACCAGCGTCAGCGTGTCGGCGGCGCGGGCGAACGGCGTACCCGGATGGTCTGTCTCGGTGTTGAGGTTTTCCAGGGTGAACACCCGGCCGGCCCGTTCGCCCAGCTCGGCCAGGCGGGTCAGGGTGCGGGCGGCGGTCAGCCACATCGACGGCGTGACCTCGGTGGCCGGAACCACCGGCAGGCCGCGAGCCTCATTTCGCCTCGATCCGCACCGGGTGGCCGGTGCGCACCGACTCGGCGGCGGCCAGCGCGATGGCCAGGGCGGCGCGGGCGTCCTCGCCGGTCACCGGCGGCGGCGCGCCGGTGCGCACGGCCGCGGCGAACGCCGCCAGCTCGGCGACGTAGGCGTCGCCGAACAGCTCCTGGTCGCTGCGGGCCGTCTCGATCATCCGCCCGGCGGCATAGGAGAAGACCATGCCGGTACGCCGACCGTCGCCCATCGTGGCCATCCCGCCCGAGCCGAGCACCTCGCCCCGCACGTCGTAGCCGTAGCTGGCCTCGAAGCATGCCTCGGCCGTGCCGACCGCCCCGTTGTCGAAGCGCACCGTGACGACCGCGGTGTCGAGCAGCCCACGGTCCCGCCAGTCGCTCTCGACCAGCGCGTCGGCGACCGCGAACACCTCGACCGCGGCGGCTCCCGGGTTGAGGAACCGCAGCGTGTCGAAGTCGTGGATCAGCGTCTCCAGGAAGATCGTGCCGGGCGCGACCCGGGCCGGGTCGAAGCCGCCCGGGTCGCGGGTCACCGACCGCAGCAGCCGGGGCGTGCCGAGCTGCCCGGTGTCGAGCAGCGTGCGGGCGGCCGCCCAGTCCGGCACGAAGCGCCGGTTGAACCCGGCCTGCAGCACCACTCCGGCGGCCCGGCAGGCGTCGATGGCCCGGTCGGCGTCGGCCAGCGTGAGAGCCGCCGGTTTCTCGCAGAACACGTGCTTGCCGGCCTGCGCGGCCGCGACGATCAGGCCGGCGTGGAACCGGGCCGGCGCGGCGATGACCACCGCGTCGATCTCCGGGTCGGCCCACACCTGCGCCGCGTCGGTGTAGGCGCGGTCGGCACCGAGCTCGGCGGCCAGCCGCTGCGCGGCGCCCGGGGCCGGATCCGCGACGGCGACGAGGCGGGTGGCGGGCAGGCGGCGGCTGAGAGTTTCACCGTGGAACGAGCCCATCCGGCCCGATCCGATCAGAGCAAACCTGGAACGTTCCATGTTTTTGAGCGTGCGCCGGTCATTCCAAAGAGGTCAAGGTGGATGCCTGGAACGTTCCAGGATGTGCGATTACGCTGGCCGCGTGCCCTCCTTCCATGGTGAAGATCGAAGACCGACACTGTCCGATGTGGCCGCCCGGGCCGGTGTCTCCAAGTCCCTGGTGTCGCTGGTCATGCGGGCCGAGCCCGGGGCGAGCGCGGAAACCCGGCGACGCGTCCAGGAGGCGGCCGACCAGCTCGGCTACCAGCCCGACAGCCGCGCCCGGCTGCTGCGCAGCGGCCGCACCCGGCTGCTCGGCGTGGTCTTCGGCATCCAGCACACCTTCCACGCCGACCTGGTCACCGAGCTGTACGCGGCGGCCCGCGAGACCGGCTTCGAACTGGCGCTGAGCGCCGTGACCCCCGGCCGCGACGAGCCGGAGGCGATCAACGGCCTGCTCCAGGACCGGTGCGAGGCCCTGCTGATGGTCGCGCCGAGGTCACCGGTGGCCGCCCTGGCCCGGCTGGCGGCGAGGCTTCCGGTGGTGGTGCTGGCCCGGGGGGTGCGCGACGCCGCGGTCGACGTGGTCCGCAACGCCGACGCCGACGGCATGCACCTGGCCGTCGACCACCTGGTCCGCCTCGGCCACAGCCGGATCGCGCACATCGACGGAGGCCGGGCGGCCGGTGCGGCCGACCGCCGCCGCGGTTATCGCGACGCGATGGGCTGGAACGGCCTGGCCGCGTCGGTGCGGATCGTGCCCGGCGGCCTGACCGAGGAGGATGGCGCGGCCGCCGCCCGCGCCTTGCTCGACGACCTGCCGACCGCGGTGGCCGTCTTCAACGACCGCTGCGCCACCGGCGTCCTGGACGTGCTGACCCGGGCCCGGGTCGAGGTGCCGGCCGAGATCAGCGTGATCGGCTACGACGACGACCGCCTGGCCCGGCTGTCGCACCTCGACCTCACCACGGTCGCCCAGGACACCGCGGCGATGGCCCGGCTGGCAGTGGGCCGCGCGATCGAACGCGCCGAGGGTTCCCCGGTCGGCCGCCGCGAGCTGGTGGCGCCACCCCGGCTGGTCGTCCGCGGCACCACCGGCCCATGCGTGTCCAGATAGTCTCCGAATCCGCCTTCACCGTGCCCGGTCATGGCGTCCATTCGGCCTTCCTCGAACACGTCCAATACCTGACCGGGTGTCCTGGGATGCGGCCGATAGTCAACGGTCGCCCGCGCCGGGACGCCGACATCGTCCACGTGCACACCACCGGACCGTATGCGGCCGTGCTGCTGCTCACCGGCCGGGGTGCCAAGGTGGCCAGCGCGCACGTGGTCCCCGATTCGCTGCGAGGCAGCATCGTCGGCGCCCGCATCCTTCGCCGGCTGATCCGGGCCTACCTGACCTGGTTCTACAACCGAGCCGACCTGGTGATCGCGGTGAGTGAGGCGGTCCAGGCCGACCTGACGGCCATGCAAATCAAAACCCCAATCAAGATCATCCCCAACTGGGTACGGGTGACAGAGGCGCGCCAATCTCCGTCTTTGCGGGCGTCACTGGGACTCGGCGAGTCCGATGTGCTGGTGGTCAGCGTCGGTCAGATGCAGCCCCGCAAGGGCGTGACCGGATTCCTGGCCGCCGCCCGTGCGCTGCCGCAACTCCAGTTCTTGTGGGTGGGCGACGCCATCTTCGGCCCTGCCTCCAGCGGCCGGATCACCCTGCGGCGAGCGCTCGCGTCGGCCCCGCCGAATGTGCGGTGGGCCGGCCAGGTCCCGCGCGAGAGGGTCTACGACTTCCTGGCCGCCGCCGACATCTACCTGTCCCTGTCCGAGCACGAGACCTTCGGTCTGGCCGTCCTGGAGGCTGCCTCTTTCGGGTGCCCGCTCGTCCTCGCCGACCTGCCGGTATTCCGCACGACCTACGGCGACGCCGCCCAGTACTCGCCGCCCGGCGGCCCGGCGCCGCTGCTGTCGGCCCTGGCCGGGAGTGCGGCCGAGCGACGGCAGTGGGGTGCCCGGGCAGCCGGGGCGGCCCGGAAGTACGACGCCGAGTCCGGCGGCGAGCAGCTACTCGCCGCCTATCGGCGGTTGTTGTCCCGCTGAGCCGTGTGCTTTGGTTGCTCTGATCTCGCCGACCAGTTCGGAGCGTGGAGTGCCGATCGCCTTGCCCGGCCCGGACAAGGTCCCGGCTGGCCCACACCGCGACCTCATCCTGCGACTGCACGAGCTCTACCAGCAGGCGGGGATGCCTTCCACCCGGATCATCAGCCGGTGGACCATGTATGGCCAGGAGCCGGTCTCGCACCAGACGGTCGGTGCCGCACTTCGCGGGCCGGGACTTCCTGGCTGGGCCAAACTTCAAGCGATCGTCGTCGTGCTCTGTCAGAGGTCGATCTCGCCGCGGAACAGCGAGTATGAACTCTCGATCTTCCACGACCTCTACACCCGCGCCGGCATGCCGGCCGAGCCGCTGCAGAAACCGACTTCCGCCAGCGACATTGTGTTCATCAGCTACAGCGTCTCGGACAAGAACTATGTGGACCGGTTGGCCGACTCGTTGTTACGGGCCGGGATCGACTACCGGTTCATGGTGGACTTTGTCGCGGGCGCCACGGATCGAGCGGTCCGGCAGCAGATCGACGAATGCGCGGCACTGATCGCGGTGATGTCTCCGGGCGCGCGGGCCGCCCTCCATGTCGAGCGCGAGATAGAGCACGCTCTGGCCCGGAACAAGCCGGTGCTCCCGGTGCTGGTGGCTGGGAAGATCTGGCTCCCGATCAGCACGGTCGATTTCTTCGACGCACGCGACGGACAGCTGCCCGATCAGCGGTTCATCGACAACTTGCGCGAGCTTCTCGGCGGCTCGGCTCCGGTGGCGTTGACCGGTCTGTCGGCGGACGAGCCGGCGGACCGGACCCAGCCGGACCTTCCCGATCTTCCCTGGCCGGACCGGGACATCGTCGAGTTCCTCTGGGCGCGGCTGACGAGCATGCGGGATGACCTCGGCCCGGAGTTCGCGACCGAGGACAACGTCGTGGGCGACATCAACCCGATGTTCGTGCGCGACCGGCGCATGCCCGAGCTGAGCGTGCTTCAGGACGCGGTGCGGGAGGTGCTCGACGCGGAGGTTCCGGCCGTTGAACCCGGGGGGATGGCCGAAGTCGTGGCCGGGAGGCGGGACGATCCCGCCGTACGCTGTCATCTGATCTTTTGGAATGTCTCTCGGGCCGTTGACATCCAGATGTTCGCGCCCGAGCTGATGCGGCGGGCCGCCGCGCTCATCCGGGAGCGGGTGGAGCACCTGGTCGTGTTTTCCCTGTCCAGCCCGATCGACCCCGAGCTGCGCGACGTCGAACACGGCCCGTACCCCTTCGGGGTGACGTTCTTCGGGCCGGACGACGTCGCCGGTCCGGACGACCTGCGCCGCGTGCTGCGCCGCCGGACCGTGCTGCCGCCGGAGTGGCGCGACTATGCCGCGGCGCCCGCCCGGCTCTGCCTGCGCGGTGAGTCGCCGACGATGTTCGACGAGACCTTCGCCCACCAGCTGCCGATGCGGGCCCGGAACGAGGCCGGTTCGCTGCTGGATGGTGACCTGCTGGCGCAGGTGCGGGACTGGTTCGACGCGCCGGGGGAGCCGACTCTGCTGCTGACCGGCGATTTCGGGGACGGCAAGAGCTTCTTCACCTACAACCTGGCCCGGCGGTTGTGCGCCGAGGGGGCCCGGATCCCGGTCCGGCTGGCACTGGGTGAGCTGCGGTCGGCCGGGAGCGGGCGGGATCTGCTCAAGCGGCGGCTGGAGGATCTCGGGATCGAGCTGGCGTCGTGGCGGCGGCTGGTCGAGTCGCGGCCGACGCTGGTCATCCTGGACGGGTTCGACGAGATGTCGGGGGACCTGTCGCGGACGGCGATCGTCGAGAACATCGAGCTGCTGCGGGACTGCTGTGAGGAGTTTGCCGAGTCCAAGGTGCTGATCACGTCGCGTACCAACGTGTTCGGGACGGCCGACGATCAGCGGCAGCTGCTCGAACGCATCGGGCGGCCGCGGATCCTGCGCCTGGCCGCGGTCGAGCGCCGGGTGGTGCTGCGGTCGCTGCGGGACCGCAGTGCCGACCCGAAGCTGCAGCGGGTCATCGACCGACTGCAGACGCTGCACGACCCGATCGGGCTGGCCACCAAGCCGCTCTACTACGAGATGATCCAGCGGACGCTGCCGTCGCTGCCGGACATGTCGTTCGACGAGCATGTGCTGTACGAGCAGTACGTGCTGGACACCCTGCACCGCAAGCTGAAGTTCCTGGAGGACGAGGCGCGTCTCACCCCGCCCGAGGACGTGGTCGAGAAGCTGATGACCATCCTCGAGCAGGTCGCCATCGATCTGCAGCACAGCGACCAGCCGTTCGTCTATCTCAAGGACCTCGGCAACCGGGTCCGCAAGCACAGCGGCGGCCACGCGGGCCTGGCGAACCTGCTGTGGCGGCTGCGGGACGACGCCGACCCGGGCCACCTGGAGGACGACGCCACCGCGCGGGTCGGCGTCCGGTCGCTGCTCAAGCGGGCGCCCGGCGGTGACGACAAGCGCTGGCCGGTGACCTTCTTCCACCGGTCGATGCGGGAGTACTTCGTGGCCCGGGCGATGGCCCGCAACATCGGCAAGGGTCCGGTTCCGGCGCAGGGGGCGCTCGGCGCCGCGCCGCTGTCGCCGGAGATCCGGCACTTCGCGACCCTGGTCCTGCGCGCCCACCCGGACTGGCCGGTCGCCGACACGCTGCTCAGCGTGATCCGGCAGGCCGGGCCGGACGCGACAGCCGCCGGCGGCAACGCGCTGTCGCTGCTGGCCGCGCTCGGCGGGCCGCTGCCCGGCCGGGACTGGTCGAACCTGCGGCTCGACCACGCCGACCTGCACGGCGCCGACCTGCGCGAGATGTCGTTCCGCGGGTCGTCGCTGCGCGGAGCCAACCTCGACAACGCCGACCTAACCGGGGCCGACCTGCGGGACGCCGACCTCACCGGCGTACGGCTGGAGGAGACCGCGGCGGTGACCGCGGTCGCCGTCCTCGACGAGGGCCGGATCTTCGCGGCCTACGACGACGGCCGGGTCCGCGAGTGGTCCTCGGCCTCCCGCGCCACCAGCGACACGGTGATCGCGACGCTGCCGTTCGTCGCCGACCGGCTCTGGCCGTTGCCGCACGGCGCGCTGGTGGCGGCCGGGGGAGCCCGGGTGGCGGTGCTCTCCGGCGATCCGGACTGGCGGCTGGTGACGGAGTTCCGCACCCAGTCGCGCTACCTATCCCCGGTCTGGCGCAACGGCCGCGCCCTGATCGTGGTCGAGGACAAGACCGGCAGCCGGGTGGCGCTGTGGCAGGACCCGCTGACCGGGCAGCGCCGCCGGGTCGACTGCGCGACCACCACCGCGTGGGCGGTCGACGGCGACCGGGTGATGGCGGTCGCCTCGCCCGCCGGGGCCGCCGTGACGATCGGCCGTGAAACCGTCACCATCGTCGGACATGTCCCCCGAAGCGTGGACGTCCGGGCCGTTGGCGATGAGATCGAAGTGCTGGTCGGCACGGACATCGGCGAGGTTGCCCACTTCCGCTTGGTGCAGGCCGTGGAGGGTTGGCGGTTGCGCCTGCACTGGCGGGCCGCGCTGCACGAGGGCCCGGTCGAGTCGGTGTGCTTCCTGGGCGCCGACCGCGTGGTCAGCGGCTCCCGGGACCGGAGCATCTGCGTCGTGCCGCTGCACGACGCCACCCCGGCCAACGCCGTCCGCCTGCACGTGCGCTTCCGCTGCCGCGACACCAAGATCGACGGCGTACGCGGCGAGCGGGAGCGCACCATGCTGGAGCGACTGGCCTCCGCGCGTTAGCGGCGCCGCTGGAACTCGTGGGCCAGCACGTACCGGGCCACCCCGGCACCGATCCGCACACCCTGCACGTCGGCGGTGCGATAGTGCACGCCACCCCAGATCCGGGCCTCGACCACCTCGTCCACCGCCGACGAGAAGCTGTCGAAATACCGGGTCGTGCCGGAGTCGGCGCTGTAGGCGCTGAACGCGATGTCGTCGCGGCCGAAGAAGGCCCGCAACGTGGCCATGATGGTCGACGTCGAGCAGGTGTGCCCCGACGTGTAGTCCGGGAACGGCGGCGTGATCAGCAGCGGCATCCAGGTCGGGTCGCTGGTCTCCTGGATGGCGGTGACCGGCCGCCAGAAACTCCAGAACTTCTTCTCGTTGAAGCAGGCGATCAGCGAGTCGGCGTTGGCCACGTCGGCCAGCGCGAACATCCGCGCGGTCTGCAGCGTCGACAGATGCTGGGTGCCGGCCAGTTGCCGTTTGATCTCCCACTCGGTGAGCCGCCGGTCGTGCCACCACTTCGCGGCCTCGGTCTGGTCCTGGGTGCGGACCGTACTGTCGACCCCGCCGATCGCCTTGACCTCGGCGAGGTCACGCAACCAGGTCGCGCTGGTCAGGGCGGGCGGCCCCGCGGTGCGGAACATGTCGTTGCGCGGAATCACGAACGACCGCATGTCGCCGACCCAGGCGCCGTCCGACGCGTACGTCGGTGGGGTCGGCCGCCACTGCCCGGGTGCCGTGCCCACGGTCCAGGTGGCGGGGCCGAAGGCGCCGTCGCCGACCCGTGCGGCGATCATGTCGGCGGCGGCCCGCTCGCCGACGGCGATGCCGCCGCGCTTCGCGCGCCCGTCCGGGATCGAGGCGAGGGCCGCGGCGTACATGCCGTCCAGGGCGGGGGATTGGGCCGGGAACAACGAGAGGAGTACGCGGTACGCGGCGGCGGCCACGGCCGCATCGGCGGAGTCACCGCGGTGGGCCTTCGGCGAACGAAGGTACGGCTGGTACGGCGAGCCGGCGATGGCGTTGACCGCGTCGTACACCGCGCCCTGCACCATGGCGAAGCTGCGTGGTGCGACGTACGGCCCCTGGCGGGCCACCTCGTAGATCGCGGTCTGGGCGTTGCTGTTCCAGACGACGACGGCGTTGGTGCCGGTGGTGGCCCGCGCGGCCGGCGCGGGCGCGAAGGCGGTGACCAGAACGGTGGCGATGGCGAACAGCGCGAAGCGTCTCATGCGACCTTCCCCCGATAGTCGTGTCGCCCCGCATCCAAGCGGTCACCCGCGGTCTATGGCAACCGCTTCACTCTGATGTGGACGGACCGCCAAATCGGACGCGGCGCCCACCGGCTTGCTGCTGCGGCCCTCGCGGCGGCCGCTGAGTTCGGCGTCCAGGGTTTCCTGGGCGACGCGCATGTCCGCCGCGTACCGGGGCTGTTGCAGCCGCTTCCAGATCTCGTCCTCGGGCACGTCCTCGACGTGGCTGACGACCCACCAGATGTTGCCGAACGGGTCGCGGATCCGGCCACCACGCTGCCCGAACGCGTTGTCGGACAGCGCCGTCACCACGTGGCTGCCGGCCGCGACGGCGCGCTCGAAGGCCGCGTCGGCGTCGGCGACGAACACCCGCAGCAGGCTGGGCAGGACCGGCCAGTCGGCGTGCCGGTCGAAGGCCAGCACCACGGTGTCGCCGATCCGGATCTCGCCGTGCCCGATCAGGCCGTCCTCGGTGGTCACCCGGCCCAGTTCCACGCCGCCGAACACGCCGGTGGCGAAGTCGAGAAACGCGCCGGTGTCGTCGGTGACGACCCAGGGCGCGACGGTGGTGTAGCCCGCGGGAGTAGTTTCCATGGCGACGACGCTAGGCGGCGTAGCGGACAGTTTCCGTCTGCTGTCCGGAAGTAAGATTCACCGTGGTCACCGCCTCCGCGCGCATCTTCCGCAACCGTCGCTTCCTCGCACTGTGGTCCGGGAACGCGTTCTCGCTGATCGGCACGGCCGGTGTGCGGATCGCGTACCCGCTGCTGGCTCTGACCGCGACCGATTCGCCGGCCCTGGCCGGCTGGGTGGCCTTTGCGCTGACCCTGCCGTCGCTGGTTCTGCAGGTGCCGGCCGGCGTCGCCGCCGACGCCCTGAACCGGCGGCAGATCATGATCGCCGCCCAGGCGGCCGGGCTGCTGGCCGCCGCCTCGGTGGTCGCCGCCCTGGTCGCCGACAGCCCGCACACCGCGGCGATCATCGTGGTCGCGGCCTTCGTCGAGGGTTCAGCCGTGGTGTTCTTCGGCATCGCCGAGGTCGGCGCGGTCCGCGACGCCGTCGAGGAGGACCAGCGGGCGGCCGCGTTCTCCTTCCTCGAGGCCGAATACCCGGTGGCCAACCTGGGCGGCCGCGCCTTCGGCGGCGCCCTGTTCGGCCTGGCCAGGTGGGCGCCGTTCCTGTTCAACCTGATCTCGTACGCGTTCTGCCTGGTCGTCTTGTTCCTGATGCCGAGCCGCATCTTTGCGCCACGACCGGGCGACCACGAGCCGGGCTTCTGGCGGCGGATGGGCGAGGGCTTCCGGCTGACCTGGCGCATTCCGTTCCTGCGGCTCGCCACGGTGGCCGCCGGCACGACAAACATCCTGTTCCAAACCGTCGTACTCCTGGTCCTGGTCGTCGGCATCCGCGACCACCGCCCGGCCTGGGTTATCGGCCTGGTCCTGGCGGCGGCCGGCGTCGGCGGCCTGCTGGCTTCGTTCGCCGGCCCCTGACTCGACCGGCACGGCACACCGCGCGGCCTCTTCCTGGTCTGCCTCTGGTCCTGGACCGCGATGCTGTTCCTGGTCGCGATCAGCCGGCACCCGATCGTGCTCGCGCTGGCCTGGGCCGGGGTGGGCGCCACCGGCACGATCTCGTCGATCGTCCTGACCATGGCCCGCCTCCGGGCCGTCCCGGACGCCGCGATCGGCAAGGTGGTCAGCGCGGCGGCCGTGGTCACCGACGGCGCCGCGCCGCTGGGCGCGATCATCGCCGGCTACGCCCTGACGGTGGCCGGCCCGGCCACCACCGCCTGGATCATCTTCACCATCATGGCAATCCTGGCCGTCTCGTACGCCCGGCTGCTGCCCCCGCTCGGAGAAACGGCGAAGCCGCCCCGGAGGGCGGCTTCGGATCTTTGATTCTCAGATGAGCCAGCGGTTCTTCTGCACGATGGGGAGCTTGGCCCAGATTTTGCCGAGGCCCCAGGTCTGTCCGGCGTAGGTGAGGGCGAAGACGATGGCGGCCAGCGCGTAGACGACGTGGTAGTCAACGATCGGGTTCGAGCTGCCGCTCGCGAGGGGCCACTCGGCCAGCCACATCATCGCCATGATCGCGGTGCCGGCGCCCGCGGCGACCCGCAGGCCGATACCGAGGATGAGGGCGAGGCCGACGCCGAGCATGCCGAGCATGAACAGCCAGTTCGCCCAGCCGGCGCCGGCGATGTTGTGGAAGAAGCTTTGGAAGGGTCCGACTTCGACGCTGGCGAGGAAGCCCTTGGTCGGGGACCCGCCGTTGATCCAGGCTTTGGCCGAGGGGGTGCTGAACCCGAAGCCGAAGGTCTTGTCGAGGAAGGCCCAGAGGAAGACGAAGCCGGTGGCGACCCGCAGGACGGCGAGCGTGCGAGCGGCGGGCTTGGTGAGGATGGCGCCCGGAGCTTCAACAGTCTCAAGGCGGTGTGCGGTGGTGGTCATCGTTGCCTCCGGGGTCTCTTTATCTCTCGCCTTTGAGACTCCTCTCGGCAGGCTGTGCGGACCCGGGCTGAACTTCCCGACGTGGCGGGACCAAAGTCCCGGCCAGCAGTGCAAGAGCCAACACCACCTCGAGCCCTAGCCCGGTGCCGACGCCGAGCGCGTCGCGCAGCGAGAAGTGCTCGAAGTGCCGCACGTGGAAGGCGAAGTGGCTGGCCGCGTAGATCGTGTAGCCGAGGACGGCGGACAGCACGACCTTGCGGTCGAGGACCACGGCGGCGAAGTACAGCATGGCGGTCAGGGCCAGGCCGAGGCCGCCGACGTCGGTGAGCAGGTGCTCGTTGTACGGCGGATCGAGGGACACGGTCGGGAAGTCGTCGTAGAACGAGCGGGGGAAGAAGTACTGCCAGACCGAGACCATGGTCTGCAGGCCGGCCAGGGTGAACAGGCCGACCCGGATCGCGGTTGCGTGTTTCATACCGGCAGGACGGGCCGGCCGGTGAAAACGTGACAGCGATCAGCGGTGGGCGGGCAGCGCCACCCCGCCCTGGCTGCGGAACGCGGTGAAGAAGCGGTCCCGGAACTGGTCCATCTTCCAGATCGGGGTGTCGGCGGCGGGCTTGAGGCCGTCGGCCCAGTTCCAGTCGGAGATCTTGTCCAGCACCGCCTTGTCGTGCGCGATGACCGTGATCGGCACGTCGTGGCTCGCGTTGGTGCCGCCGCTGACCAGCGGAATCGGCTGGTGGTCGCCGAACATGACCAGGACCAGGTCCTTGCCGCCGTACTTGGTCGCCCACGAGATCAGGCTGTCCACCGAGTAACCGATCGACTTGGCGTACTGGATCCGGGTGTTCGGTGCCGAGTCCCACAGTTCGTGGCGGTCCATCGGGGTGGCCTGGAACTGCGAACCGTCGCCGAGCGAGTCCCAGTCGACCATGTCGGGGATCGCGGTCCACGGCTCGTGGCTGGAGGTCATGGTGATCTCGGCCATCACCGGCTTGGTGCGCGGCCCGTACACCTTCTTCTGGAAGACGTCGAGGGTGAACTGGTCGGGCATCCGGGACCAGCCGTAGCGGGTGCCCTTGTAGCCCATGTTCCGGGAGTCGTAGACCGTGTCGTACCCGTAGTAGGACGCCTCCGGCCAGGCCACCGTGTTGCCGGGTTCGATGCCGGTGGTCTGCCAGCCGGCGTCGTGGAAGGTGCTGGTCAGGGTGAGCCGTTCGCTGGCGGCCAGTTGCCGGTAGCGCTGCTGGTTGTCGATCCACAGCCCGGACTGGAAGGTCGCGTGCGCCAGCCAGCTGCCGCCGCCGAACGTCGACGAGGTCAGCCAGCCGGTCTTGGCGGCGAACCCGGCCGCGTCGAGCTTCTTCTGGTCGGCTTCCAGCACCGGGTTGACGATCGCGGTCATCGCCGGGTTGGTCAGCGCGCTGCGCCCGTAGCTCTCCACCACCCCGATCACCACGTTCTTCCCGGCCAGGCCGCTGACCAGGTCGGCCGCCGGCACGCCGAAGAACGGATCCTGCTCGGTCTGGGCGGCGAAGTCGCGCTTGTCGCGCAGCGCCACCGGGACCGACTTGACGGTGTTCTTGATCAGGTCGGCGGCGGTGTCCGAGGCGACCGGCGAGTTCGGGAACCAGGTGATGCCGCTCAGCGCCAGGGCGAGCCAGACCGCGGTGAGGCCGACCAGGGTGCGGCGGGCCGGGTTGGCGTAGCGGGCGGTGACGGTGGTGAGCCGCAGCACGGCCAGGGTGCAGACCGCCAGCATGGCCACGGCGAGCAGCACGGCTCCAACGGCGGCGAGGTTCGCGTACAGCTTGCCGTCGCTCTCGACCAGCGAGTTGTAGCCGTCGCGCAGCAGCGGCGGGTCCAGCACGATGTCGAAGCGCCGGCCGAGCGTCTGCCGGAAGCCGAAGTTGAACACCTTGAGGACGGCGACCACGCCCAGCCCGAGCCCGAACAGCACGGCGACCGGCCGGCGCCAGCGCGGCGAGAGGGCAAGCAGGACCGCCCCGCCGATGATCACCTCGATCGGAACCCGGAAGAACGCGCCCTCGATGGGCGTACCGGCCTTGGTACGGCCGAGAGCGTCCGGAACGATCAGGGCCAGATAGACGAGGACGGCGGCGGCGGCGGTGAGCGTGCCCCCCAGAAGGGGGCGCCAGCTGATGCGCGGCAAGATCTGCTGTCCTTCGGTCGGGGGCAGCGTGGGGTGCCGCCCTCTCTCGGACATACGAGCCGAATGGCCCAGCGGTTCAAGACCCCAAGATCAGAACATCAAGATCAGAACGGGAACGTACGGCCGGAGTCCCGCATCGTGATCCACTGAAGTTCGGTGAAGTCCTCGTCCGCGAATTGCAGCCCGAACCGCCCCCAGCCGGAGTCCTTGAGCCCGCCGAACGGCATCTGCGGCTCGTCGTGCACGGTCTGGTCGTTGATGTGCACGATGCCGACCTCCAGGCGCCGGGCCAGGTCAAGGGCACGGTAGGTGTCGGCCGAGATGATGGCGGCGGTCAGCCCGTACCGTGATGCGTTGGCCCGCCGTAAGGCGTCCTCCGGCCCGGCGGCGGTTTCCAGCAGCGCAACCGGCCCGAAGGTCTCCTCGAACGCGATCTCCGCCTCGGCCGGCACGTTGGTGAGCACGGTCGGCGGATAGCAGGGCGGCACCGCCGTACCCCCGGTGAGCACCCGCGCCCCCAGCGACACGGCCTCGGCGACCCGCCGTTCGACAAGGCTCAGCGCCCACTCGTTGATCAGCGGCCCGACCACGGTCGTCGGGTCGCGCGGGTCACCGACCGGCAATTTTTCCACGCGAGCGATGAATCGCGAGGTGAACTCAGCCGCCACCGACTCGTCCACGATGATTCGGCGCACGCACATGCAGATCTCACCCTGGTGCACGAACGCGCCGTAGGTCGCCGCGTCGACGGCAAGGGTCAGGTCGGCGTCGGCCAGCACGACAAGCGGGTTGTGCCCGCTGAGCTGCAAGACCGGCCGCTTGAGGTGCCGGGCGGCCAGCTCGGCCAGCCGCCGCCCGGTGACGGTGGATCCGGTGAAGCTGATCCGTCGCACCAGCGGATGGGTGACGAGCTCCTCGGCGATCATCCCGGCGTCCCCCGGCGCGTGAGTGACGACGTTGACCGCTCCCGCCGGCAGTCCGGCCTCGGCGAACACCTCGGCCCACAGCGTGCCCCCGGTGATCGGCGACTCCTCGCTGGGTTTGAGCACCACGGTGTTGCCGAGCGCGAGCGGCCCGACGATCGCCCGTCCGGCCAGGCTGAGCGCCGCGTTCCACGGCGCGATCGCCGCGACCACGCCGACCGGCCGCCGCACCGCGAGGGCCCGCGACCCGGGCAGGTCGGTCGGCAGGATCTGCCCGGTCGGCTGGTGGGTAAGCCCCGCGGCCTGCCGCAGCAGCGACAGGCTGAAGTCGAACTGGATGCCGGCGAAATGCGCCCCGCACCCGGTCTCGGCCGCGAGCAGGTCGATCACCGATTCCCGCCGCCGGCCCAGCGCGTCGGCGGCCCGAATAAAGATCAACTGCCGCTCGGTCGGGGCGAGGGCCGACCAGGCCGGGAACGCGGCGTGCGCCGCCTCGATCGCCAGCCGCGCGTCCTCCCCGTCCCCCGAAGCGACCTCGGCGAGCACCGCGCGACTCCACGGATCAAGATCCGGGTGGCTGCGCCCACTGACCGACGCGACCTCCCGGCCGCCGATGTGGTGCCGCACCGAGATCATGACGCGATGCTAACGGCCCGGCCGCAGCGTGTATCCGACCGGCAACAATCGGAACGGCAGCCGGTCTCCCGCCAGGCTCCACAGCCCGCGCGGCAGGAACAGCGCGAACAGAATCGCCACCACCCCCAGCCCGATCAGATACCAGGCCCCGAACTGCGCGAACCAGTCCTGCAAAAGGAAGAATAGAACCGCCCCGAGAATAGGCCCCTCATATGTGCCGATCCCCCCGACCAGCACCATGAACAGCATGTAGGCCGACCATTGCACCCCGAAGATCGACGACGGCTGAACAAACAGCGTATTGGCCAGGGTGAGCGCCCCCGCCGCCCCACACCCAAACCCAGCAAGAACAAACAACATGAATTTCAAAGGCATGATGCGTACGCCGAGGGAAGCCGCCGCCTCCTCATCGTCCCGAATCGCTTGAATGGCAGCACCGCTACGCCGACGAAGCAGCAAAAAGACCAGAAAAAGCAAAAGCAGAGCAAACCCCAGAGTCAACCAATAGGTGTACGCGCTACGCCAGTCCGGCGCGATCGCATTGAGCCCGCGTAGCGACACACCGGTCCCGCCGCCGAGCGACTCGTCCAGCGCGACCAGCAGCGCAAGCGCCTCAGCGACAACCCAGGTGCCGACCGCAAATTGCCCACCGCGAAGCCGCAGCAGCAGAGGCGCAAGCACCACGGCAAGCAGACCCGACGCCACCGAAGCAACCACGACCGCAAGATAGGCAGCCACCCCACGCTGCGCAAGAAAAATCGTGGCGTAAGCCCCAAACCCAATAAACGCCTGCTGCCCGACCGAAACAAGCCCGCCATATCCAGCGAGCACGTTCCACATAACCGCCATGATCAGCAAAGTGCAGAGGGTGGTGAGCTGCTGCACTACATCAGTCCGAAAAGCAAACGGCACCCCGAACATCCCCACCCCAACGGCGACCAGCACGGACGCGGATATCCGAGTAGGCGTCCCCGACCGACTAACGGCCCACCGCTCACTCACACCCAACCCCCGCCCCCGCCCACGCCTGCGGCCACAGCCCGCACCCGCACCCGCCCGCACCCGCCCGCCCGCGCCCGATCATGAGGCCTTCCCGTCCGCTGCGAACAGCAAGCCCGCAAGATCGCCGCGAGGGCCGCGCGGGGCCGCGAGGGCCGCGCGGGGCGCGCGGGGCGCGAGGGCCGCGAGGGCCGCGCGGGGCGCGAGGGCGGCACGGACCGCACGGACCGCGAGGTCGGCACGGACCGCGAGGGCACGCCCGCCCGATCTTGCAGACTTCCGGTTCGCAGCGAACAGCAAGTCCGCAAGATCAAAGCGCGGGCCGCGAGGGCACGCCCGCTCACGCCCGCCCGCACCCGATCTTGAGGTATTCCCGTTCGCTACGAACAGCAAGCCCGCAAGATCGCCGCGAGGGCGGCGCGAGCCGCGCTGGCACGCCTGTCCGCTCCCGCCCGCATCCGCCCGCACCCGATCTTGAGGCTTTCCCGTTCGCCGCGAACAGCAAGCCCACGAGATCGCCGCGATGGGCGCGCAGGCAGCGCAGGCAGCGCAGGCAGCGCAGGCAGCGCAGGCAGCGCAGGCATGCCCGCCTGCACCCACCTGCCCGATCTTGAGGACTTCCCGTTCGCTGCGAACAACAGGCCCACAAGATCGCCGCGCGGGCCACGCACACCCGCCCTCGATCTTGTGGTCGTCCCGTTCGGCGCGAACAGCAGGCCGGCAAGATCGCCGCGCGGGGCGCACGGGCGGCGAGGGCACGCCCGCCTGCGCGATCTTGAGGACATCCCGCTCGCTGCGAACAGCGGGCCCACAAGATCGCCGCGCGGGCACGCCCGCCAGCCCCCGATCGTGCTGACTTCCCGTTCGGCGCGAACAGCAAGTCCGCAAGATCGCCGCGATGGGAGCGCGGGCAGCGCGGGCATGCCCGCCTGCACCCGTCTGCGCGATCTTGAGGACTTCCCGTTCGCTGCGAACAGCAAGCCCGCAAGATCGCTGCGGGGGCCGCACGGGCACGGCCGCCCGCGCCGGCCCGCGCCCGCCGGCACCCGATCTTGAGGTCTTTCCGTCTGCTGCGAACAGCAAGCCCGCAAGATCGCCGCGCAGGGCGCGTGGGGTGCAAGGGGCCGGCCGGATGGTGAGGGCCTTCGGGGCGGTCATGCGGTGGCCTCTCGGCGGTGGGTGAACAACGAGCGGCCTCGGGGGCCGGCCAGGACTATCAGGAAGACCAGGTGGCCGGCCAGGATCGAGTACTGGGGGTCGATCGTGGCGCCTATCGTCTGGGCTACGCCGAGGATCATGCCGCCCCACAGCGTTCCCCACAGGGAGCCCAAGCCGCCGATCACCACCGCCTCGAAGGCGAAGATCAGCTGGGTCGGGCCGCTGGACGGGTCGAACGTCGAGCGCATCGCCAAGAAGACCCCGGCCACGGTGGCCGTAGCCACCGCGATTGCGGTGGCCTTCGCGTATACCGACTGGGCCGGCACCCCGACCAGCGCAGCGGTGTCGGCGTCCTGGGCCGTCGCCCGCATCTCGCGGCCGAAGGCCGAGCGGCGTAGTAGAACGCTCAGCCCACCCAACACCAACACGGCGGCCGAGAGTATTAGAACTCCCAGGTAAGAGATGGAGATCTGTTCGGTCAGGTGCCAGCTTCCGGTGGCCAGGTCGCCGGCTGCGCCGCCGAGCGAGCGCACATCCGGGGAGTACACCTGTAGAAGTGCGTTCTGGATCACGATGGCCAGGCCGAACGTGGTGAGCAGCGGGGTCAGCGGCCCACCCCGCAGGCTGCGGGCCAGGATCGTGCGGTGCAGCAGGTAGCCGACGATCAGCATGACCGGCAGCGCGGCGGCGAGCGCGACGAACGGGCCGGCGCCCAGGTGCGTGGTCAGCGACCAGACCAGGAACGCGCCGAGCACCGCGAGGTCGCCGTGCGCCAGGTTGATGATCCGCATGACCCCGAAGATCAGCGACAGGCCGCAGGCGAAAAGCGCATAGAGACCACCGAGAAAAACCCCTTGGAGTACGGCGTTCGCGTAGTTCATGCCGGACCTGCCCCGGTGAATCCGAAGTAGGCGGTGACCACCTCGTCGCGGGTCACCCCGGCGGTCGGGGTGTCCAGCACGACCCGGCCCTCGAGCAGGCAGACCACCCGGCCGGCAAACGCCAGGGCCCGGTTGAGGTCCTGCTCGACCAGCACGATCGTGGCGGCCGAGTCGCGCAGGACGGCGAGGTTGGCGTACACCTCCTCGACGGCCTTGGGCGACAACCCGAGCGAGACCTCGTCGATAAGCAGGAGTTTCGGGTTGGTCATCAGCGCTCGCGCGATGGCCGTGGCCTGCTGCTGCCCGCCGGAGAGCCGCGCGGCCGGCCGGTTACGCAGCGGGCGCAGCGCCGGAAACGCGTCGAGAACGCTGTCGAGATTCCACCGCCCGGGACGTGCTCGATGGCCCGCGACCAGCAGGTTCTCCTCGACGGTGAGCTCGGGGAACAACTTGCGGCCCTCGGGGACCAGGGCGATGCCCCGGCGCACCCGCTCGTGGGCGGGAACCCCGGCGAGGTCTTCCCCGCCGTACTCGACGGAGCCGCCGGCCAGCGGATGAGCGCCGGCCAGCGTGCGCAGCAGCGTGGTTTTCCCGGCGCCGTTGGCGCCGATCAGCGCGACTACTTCGCCTTCGGCGACCGAAAAACTGACGCCGCGTACGGCGTGCAGCAGCCCATGCCGAGCAGTCACCTCGGTAGCACGCAGCAGCGTCATGTGGCCGCCTTTCCGAGGTAGGCGTCGATCACCACGGCGTCTTTCAGGACCTCGGCCGGCGGGCCGTCGGCTATTACGCGGCCGGTGTCCATGCAGACCAGGCGGTCGACTACCTGGACCAGGATGTGGACTATGTGCTCGATCCAGACGATGGCGGTGCCGGACGACCGGATGTGCCGGATGGCCGCTACCAGGTCGGCCGCCTCGGCGTCGGTCAGGCCGGCGCCGATCTCGTCCAGCAGCACCACCTTCGGGCCGGTCGCCAGGCAGCGGGCCAGTTCCAGCCGCTTGCGGTGCAGGAGGCCGAGACTCTCCGCCCGGCGGTTGGCGATCTCGGCCAGGCCGCACTCGTCCAGCACGTCGGCGGCCCGGCGGTGAGCGCGGGCGCCCTTCAGGCCGCCGCCGTAGGAAGCGGCGACCACCACGTTCTCCAGGACGGTCATCCCGCCGAACGGGCGTGGGACCTGGAAGGCCCGCCCCACGCCCATCCGGCAGCGCTGGTCGGGGCGCGTGCGGGTGACGTCGCGCCCCTGAAAGCTGACCGTGCCGGGCTGTGGCCGGATCGCCCCGGACAGCACGTTGAGCAGGGTGGTCTTGCCCGCCCCGTTCGGGCCGACGATGCCGACCGCGGCACCGTTCTGCACCGCGAAGTCGACGCGTTCTAGAACTTGCAGGTCGCCGAAGCGCACCGATAGGCCGCGGCCTTCCAGAACTGTGCTCACCCGCGGTACTCCCGCAGCTTGGCGGCGACCGGCACGTTCGGGTCGGAGGAGTTCTCCACGAGCACGAACTCGACCTTGTAGCGGCTGTCGGTGGCTTTGATCCACTGGCCGCCGAGGATCGGGGTGGCGACCACGTTGGCGTTCGGGCCCTTGCCCCACTGCAGGCGGCCGATCGGGGTCTCCACGTCGAGGCTGCCGATCGCCTTGGCCAGGGCCTGCTTGTCCTTCGGGTCGGCGGCCTTGAGCGCGGCGGCGGCCACGTCGAACAGCGCGAGGCTCGGCCCGAGCTGCTGGTTCCACTGCTTGCCGGCGGCCTGGTAGCCGTCGCCGAGAGCCTGGCTGGTGACCCCGGTCAGCGACGACTTGTAGGGGTAGGTCGGCGCCCAGTACGCGCCGCCGGCGATGTCGACGCCGATGTCGCCGAGCGCCTCCACCTGGGACGGGAACAGGCCGGTCTTCGCCACCTGGCAGATTTTCGGCCGGTAACCCTGCTGGGCGGCCTGCCGCCAGAACGTCGCGAAGTCCGGCGGGATCGGGAACGTATTGAAGATTTCGCACTTCTCCGCCTTGAAGCGGGCGATCTGCGCGGAGAAGTCGTTGGTGCCGTCGGTGTAGGCGCCGGGGTCGACGATCGTGTAGCCGGACTGCTTGAGCAGCGGCCCGAGCGCGGCCCGGATGGCGTTGCCGTCCGAGTCGTTCGGCCACATCACGCCGACCTTCTTGTTCGTCGCTACCTGCGGCCATTCGTGGGTGTACATGTTGTGGAACTGCTCGACCCCGAAGCAGAAGTGGTACGTGAACTTGTAGGCCTGCTTGTCGTCCGGTTTGGCGCCGCGGCCGAAGTACCAGGCCTCCCACGGGACGACGGTGGAGACACAAGGGACGCCGGCCGCCTCGCAGGCGTCGCTGACCGGGTTGACCGTCTCCGGCGTGCTGGTGGTGAGCATCAGGTCGACCTGGTCGCCGTTGATCAGATCGTTGGCGACCTGGGCGGAACGCTGCGGGTTGGACTGGCTGTCCCGGTCGAGGATCTGCACGTCACTGCCGAACGCTTTCCGGGCCAGCTCCAGCACGTACGCGTCGGGCTCGCCGAAGCCGGCGGTGGCTCCGGTCCGCGGGCTGACGAAGCCGATTTTTATCGTTTTCCTGGTGGTGTCGGTGCTTTTCGACGAGCCGAGCCCGCCGCACGCGGCGAGCAGCGGAGTGGCGGCCGCCAACGAGACTCCGCGGAGGAGATCGCGGCGGGATGTTCCAGTCTTACTGACGTCCATGGATTGCCTCCCGGCGTGGACTGGTGCCGAGGAAGTTAGGAGTGCTCCAGGTCACAGTCAATCGAGTGTTCGAATATCCGGAACGCCAGTTGATACAGTGCGACGGCATGACGGCCCCCTCGTTCTCCCAGTCGCTCGAACGCGGCCTGCGCATCCTCACCGAGTTCGCCGAGAACGGGCCGGTCCTGGGCATCGCCGAGCTGTCCCGGGCGGTCGAGCTCAACCGCAGCACCACCCACCGCTACGTGGCCACGCTGGCCAGCCTGGGTTTCCTGCAGCAGGACCCGGACACCCGGAAGTACTCGCTCGGCCCGCGGGTGGTCGACCTCGGGTTCGCCGCGATCAGCTCGATGGAGATCACCGGGGTGGCGGCCGCGCATCTGCAGACGCTCTCCGACGAGACCGGCTGCGCGGCCAGCATGGCGGTGCTGGACGGGGCCGACATCGTCTACGTCGAGCGGCGCCGCAGCCGGCGCGCGGCCGGGCTGGCCGTCGATCTCAACCTGCACGTCGGCTCGCGGCTGCCGGCCTACTGCACGTCGATGGGGAAGGTCCTGCTCGCCTACCGCGACCCGGTGGTCCTGCGGCCACTGCTGGACCGGATGGACCTGGCCCGGCGCGGGCCGAAGACGATCACCGTACGGGAACAGCTGGTCGCCGCCCTGGCGAAGGTGCGCCAGGCCGGGATCGCCGTCAACGACGAGGAACTGGCTCCGGGGCTGCGGTCGATCGCCGCCCCGATCCGGGACCGGTCCGGCCAGGTGGTCGCGGCCGTGAACGTGGCCGCCCACCTGACCACCTGGACCACCTCGGTCGAGCCGGTGATCAACCGGCTCGGCGGACCGCTCCGGCGGACCGCGGCCGAGATATCCCATCAACTGGGTTACCGTTCGAACATCTGAAACAGCGTGTTGATCGGCGCGACATCCCGGCCTATGGTCAGCCCACTCGAAGGGAGGCCAACGATGGCCCTGCTGGACCCCGCCAACTGGCAAAACCTGATCTTCGAGAACGGCTCCTGGCGCCCCGGAAGCGGTGCCACCATGCAGGTCGTCGAGCCCGCCACCGGCGACAGTCTCGGCGAGTTCGCGCTGGCCACCCCGGCCGATGTGGCGCACGCCGCCAAGGCCGCCGCGGCCGCGCAGAAGGACTGGGCCGCCCAGCCGCACAGTGCCCGCGCGGCCGTCCTGCGGCGCGCCGCCCAGCTGTGGGCCGAGCACGCCGAGGAGATCACCTGGTGGAACGTGCGCGAGGTCGGCGCGATCCCCGGGATGGCCGGCTTCGCCGTGCACGTGGCCGAGCAGGAGTGCTGGGAGGCCGCCGCGCTGCCCAGCCGCCCCTACGGCACGCTGGTGCCGAGCGAGGAACCGCGGCTGTCGCTGACCCGCCGTTACCCGGTCGGGGTGGTCGGGGTGATCTCGCCGTTCAACGTGCCGATCATCCTGGGCATCCGCTCGGTCGCCCCGGCTCTGGCGCTCGGCAACGCCGTACTCCTCAAGCCCGATCCCCGGACGGCCGTGACCGGCGGTCTGATCCTGGCCCGGATCTTCCAGGAGGCCGGCCTGCCGGACGGGTTGTTGCAGGTCCTGCCGGGCCTCGCCGACGTCGGCGAGGCCCTGGTGACCGACCCGCGGGTCGGTGTCATCTCGTTCACCGGTTCCACCGAGGCGGGCCGCCGGGTCGGCGCGATCGCCGGCAGTCACCTCAAGCGCGCCCACCTGGAGCTGGGCGGCAACTCGGCGCTGCTGGTGCTGGACGACGCCGACGTGGACGCCGCGGTCAACCTGGCCGCCTGGGGAAGTTTCTTCCACCAGGGCCAGATCTGCATGACCACCGGCCGGCACCTGGTGCACGAGCGCATCTACGACGACTTCGTCGAACGGCTGGCCGACAAGGCGGCGAAACTGCCGGTCGGCGACCCGGCCCGCGAGCAGGTCGCACTCGGCCCGGTGATCGACGCCGGCCAGCGCGACAAGATCCACGACATCGTGACGGCAAGCGTCGGCGACGGCGTACGGCTGGCGGCCGGAGGCGAATTTGATCGTCTCTTCTACCGCCCCACGGTGCTGGCCGGCGTCACCGCGTCGACGCCCGCGTTCGCCCGGGAGATCTTCGGCCCGGTCGCCCCGGTGGCCCGCTTCGGCACCATCGACGAGGCGATCGCGCTGGCCACCGACACCGAGTACGGCCTGTCCCTGGGCATCGTCACCCGCGACGCGATGCGCGGCTTCGAACTGGCCGACCGGATCCCCACCGGCATCGTGCACATCAACGACCAGACGGTGAACGACGAGGCCAACGCCCCGTTCGGTGGCACCGGGGCCTCCGGCACCGGCTCCCGCTTCGGCGGCGCCGAGGCGAACATCGACGCCTTCACCGAAACCCGCTGGGTGACGATGCGCAGCCAGCCGGCGGCCTTCCCGTTCTGAGCACGGGACTTTGGTCCCGCCGTTTCAGGAATTTCAGCCCGGGTCTTGTCTCTCGCCGCAGAGGAATCTCAGTGGTGAGAGATAAAGAGACCCCGGAGGCAACGATGACCACCACCGCGCACCGCCTTGAGACTGTTGAAGCTCCGGGCGCCATCCTCACCAAGCCCGCCGCTCGCACGCTCGCCGTCCTGCGGGTCGCCACCGGCTTCGTCTTCCTCTGGGCCTTCCTCGACAAGACCTTCGGCTTCGGGTTCAGCACCCCCTCGGCCAAAGCCTGGATCAACGGCGGGTCCCCGACCAAGGGCTTCCTCGCCAGCGTCGAGGTCGGGCCCTTCCAGAGCTTCTTCCACAACATCGCCGGCGCCGGCTGGGCCAACTGGCTGTTCATGCTCGGCATGCTCGGCGTCGGCCTCGCCCTCATCCTCGGCATCGGCCTGCGGGTCGCCGCTGGAGCCGGCACCGCGATCATGGCGATGATGTGGCTGGCCGAGTGGCCTCTGGCTTCGGGTAGCTCGAACCCGATCGTCGACTACCACGTCGTCTACGCGCTGGCCGCGATCGTCTTCGCTCTCACCTACGCCGGACAGACCTGGGGCCTCGGCAAGATATGGGCCAAGCTCCCGATCGTGCAGAAGAACCGCTGGCTCATCTGAACTGAATATCCGAAGCCGCCCTCCGGGGCGGCTTCGCTGTGTTCGCCCGCGGTGAGACGCTATCGACTGTGGAGCGCCGGGACTTCTTCGTGTCCTACACCCAGGCTGACCGGGTGTGGGCCGAGTGGATCGGCTGGCAGTTGGAAGAGGCCGGCTTCTCGGTGCTGCTGCAGGCGTGGGACATGGTGCCGGGGTCGAACTGGCTGCGGATGATGAACCAGGGGACCCGGTTCGCCGAGCGCACCATCGCGGTCGTCTCGGACGCCTACCTCAACGACTCGGAGTTCGGCGAGGCCGAGTGGCTGGCCGCGTTTCGCCATGACCCGCAGGGGCTGGCCGGGCGGCTCATCCCGATCCGGGTCGAGGACTGCGTGGTGGACGGGTTGCTGGCCGGCATCGTGCACGCCGACCTGTTCGGGATGCCGGACGAGACCGCCCAGCAGGTGCTACTCGACACCGTGCGCGCGGCGGCGCAACAACGCATCAAGCCGCTCACCGCACCCGCCTTTCCGGGTGGAACGGGTGGCGCAGTCGCGCCGGTGGTGTTCGCCGCGCCGGACTACCTGGCGCAGGTGCGGCAGATCGCGCCGCCGGAACTGATCGGCCGCGAAGCCGAACTCGCGGCGATGACGGCTTTCTGCACGGACGCGGCCGCCGGTGAGTACGTGTGCTGGCGGGCCGCGCCGTGGACCGGCAAGACGGCGCTGATGTCCACCTTCGTGCTCGACCCGCCGGCCGGCGTGCAGGTCGTGTCGTTCTTCGTCACCGCCCGCTACGCCGGCAACAGCGACCGCGCGGCGTACGTCGAAGCCGTGAACGAGCAGCTCGCGGCCCTGGTCGGGCACACCGTGCCGCCCTACCTCACGCCTGCGGCGCAGACTCGGCTGTACTGGTCGCTGCTCGACCGGGCCGCCGCGCGCTGCGCCGGGGCCGGGCAGCGGCTGCTGCTCGTCGTCGACGGCCTGGACGAGGACCGCGGGGTCACCACCGGCCCGGACGCCGGGAGCATCGCCGCGCTGCTGCCGGCGAAACCGCCGGCCGGGATGCGGGTCGTGGTCGCCGGGCGCCCGGACCCGCCGGTGCCGGCCGACGTGCCGGCCGGGCACCCGCTGCGCGACCCCGAGCGCCGGTGGATGCTGCGCGGTTCCGAGCACGCGGCGACGATCCACGCCGACATGCTCGCCGACCTGTCCCGGCTGCGCGACGGCACCGCGGTCGAGCGGGACGTGCTGGGCCTGGTCACCGCGGCCGGCGGCGGCCTGGCCAGCCGGGACCTGGCCGAGCTGAGCCAGCGGGCCGGGCACGAGGTGACCGACTGGGACATCGAGCGGCTGCTGGCCACGGTCGCCGGCCGCAGCTTCTCCAGCCGGGACCGGCGCTGGGCGGCCGGCACCCAGCCGCCGGTGTACGTGCTCGGCCATGAGGAGATCCAGCAGGAGTCGGCTCGCGCGTACGGACCGGTGCAGCTGGGCCGCTACCGGGAGCGGCTGCACGAGTGGGCCGGTCTTTACCGCGCGAGCGGCTGGCCGCCGGACACTCCGGAGTACCTGCTGCGCGGCTACTTCGATCTTCTGCTGGGCTCGGGCGACCTCACGCGGGCGGTCGGCTGCGTGACCGACCTGGTCCGGCATGACCGCATGCTCGACCTGTCCGGCGGGGACACCGCGGCCCTGGTGGAGATCACCAAGGCGCAGAACCTGATCCTGGCCGCGCCCGCGCCCGACCTCGCGGCACTGGCCCGGCTGGCATTCCACCGCGGCCGCCTCGCGAGCCGGAACAGCGAGATCCCGCCCGGCCTGCCCGCCGTCTGGGCCCGCCTCGGCCAGGCCGACCGGGCCGAACAACTGGCCCGGGCGATCACCGAGCCGGCGGCCCGGGCACTGGCCCTGATCCGGCTCGCGGCGGCCCTGGCCGAGGTCGGGGACGCCGAGCGGGTGGCGGGGGACGCCGAGCAGGTTGCCTACGCGGTCACTGATGTGGAGGACGACGCGGCGGTACTGGCCGGCCTCACCGAGGAGTTCGCCCGGCTCGGGCACCACGACCGGGCCCGGCGGCTGGCCGCGCACGCCGCGCGGGTGGTCGGTGCCGACGTCGAGCCGCATCGCCATCAGCGGGCCTTGAGCGGCCTGGCGGTCGCCCTCGCCCGGGCGGGCGATCGCGACGGCGCTGAGGAGTTCGCGTACGGGGTGAGCGATCCGAGCGATCGGACCGGAGTCCTGACCGACCTCGTGGATGCCCTCGCGGACCACCACGATCGGGCGGAGCGGATCGCCCGCACCATCAGCGGTTCGTACCAGCAGGCGAAGGCTCTCGGCGGCGTGGCCAAGGCGCTGGCCGAAGCGGGTGCCGGTGATCGCGCCGAACAGATCGCCCGGTCCATCACCGATCCCTACCTGCATGTGATGGCACTGACCCGGCTGGCGGGAGTGTCCGCCGAGATCGGCGACCTCGGCCGGGCTCGGCGGCTCACCGGCGAGGTGAACCGGCTCGCGCCCACCATCGCCCACCGGGAAAGCCGGGTCCGGATGCAGATCGAGATCGCCGAAGTCCTCGCCCGGACCGGCGAGACCGACCGGGCCCGAGCGGCGGCCGACGACGCCGAACGCCATTCCCGGCAGATCGCCGGCCGGTTCAGCCGGGCCCGGCTGACCATCATCGTCGGCGTTGTCGCCCGGATCGGGGACTACGACCGGGCCATCGCGATCGCCCGGTCGATCGCCGCGCCCTACGACCAGATGCAGGCGCTGAGCGAGGTGGTCACGGTCTGCACCGAGGCCGGTGACTACGACCGGGCCGAGCGGCTGGCCCGCACCATGCGGAATCATGAGGGACGCGAGCTGAGCGGCATCGCGGCGGCGCTCACCCGGGCCGGCGATTTCGACCGCGCCGAACGGCTCGCCTTGAGCATCGACCCGCCCGACGCGGCGCCGGTGCTGGAGGATCTCGCGGTGGCGATGGCCCGGGCCGGCGAATGGGACCGGGCCGAGCAACTCGCGACCGGCATTCCCGATCGGCATCACCGGGCGGCTGCGCTGCGCGGTGCCGCCCAAGCCTGCACGGTCGCCGGTGAATACGAACGGGCCGAGCGGCTGGCCCGGATCGTCGGGGACCCCGGCGACCAGGCCGAGGCGCTGAGCGGACTCGCACACGCCCTGCTCGGCATCGACGGTGACCGGACGGCTCGCCGGATGGCGGCCGAGGCCGAACGGCTCGCTCGTGGCACCACCAGGTCGTACCCCGCGGACCGGGTGGTGCGGGGACTGGCGAACGCCCTGGCCGTTGCCGGCGACGTCGACCGGGCCGAACAACTCGCGGGCGGTCTCACCGGGGAGGACCGGGCGCCGGCGCTGAGCGATGTTGCGATGATCATCGCGCAGACCGGCGACGGGGACCGCGCCGAACGGCTGGCCCGCACCATCACCGACCCGTACCACCAGGGGCGGGCGTTGCTGGTGCTGGCGGTGGTCCTGGCCCGGGCCGGGGACCATGACCGGGCCGAGCGGCTGGCCACCGGCCTGCGCGACAGGGACGTCGACGTGGCGTCGGCGACCAACCTTGCGCGGGTCTTCGTCCGGGCCGGCGAACTCGACCGGGCCGAGCGGCTGGCCGGAATCCTCGGCCCGGCCGCCCGGTCACGCGTGCTGCAGGGTCTGGCCGAGGCGCTCCTGGAGGCAGGTGAGCTCGATCGGGCCGAACGGATCGCGAACGAGGCGCCCGGCCGATCGGAGGGCGTGCAGGCGCTGGCCGGACTCGCGGTCGCCGTCGCGCGGGCGGGTGATCCGGACCGGGTCCGCCGGACGGTCGACCAGGCCGGAATGCTGGCCCGCACGATCGCCGACGCGGGCGACCGGGCGCGAGCGCTGACCGTGCTCGCGGGGGCGCTCGCGCGGATCGGCGACAGTCCGGGCGCCGAGCGGCTGGTCCGGGTCATCCGGGACCAGAACTACCGGGAGAGAGCGATCGCCGGCATCGTGGCCGCTCTCATCGAGGCCGGTGACCACGACGACGCCGAGCAGTTCGCCCGCCGGGCCGGTCGCCCGGCCCATGTGATCGGCTCGTCGGAGAGCGGGCTCAAGGTGCTCGGCGACCTGGCCATCGCGTTCGCCGGGGCAAACCAGGGCGCCCGCGCCGAGGAGGTACTCCGCACCATGCCGCCTTCGCCCCTGCTGGCCCAGGTCACCTTCCGGATCGCGCTGACCTTCGTTGAGGTGGGCGACCTCGGCCGAGCCGAACGTGCCGCGCGGGACATTCGCGACCCGGACGACCAGGCCAACGTGCTGAGCCGGCTGGCCGAAGGCCTCGCCCGGGCCGGCGATCACCATCGCGCCGGGCGGCTCGCGCTGTCCATCGGGAGACCCCAATTCCGGGCGTACGCGCTGTTCGGCGTCGCCGCGAGCCACCCGGACCGAGCCCGGCGGTTGATCGCCACGGCGTTGTGCGAGACGTTCCTGGAGGACCTGCCGCTGGACCGGCTGAGTAGCAGCGCGCCGGAGGTGCTCCGGAGTTTGTTCGAGGCGGTAGTCAGCCGACCAGTTTCGCCAGATCCGCCGCGGTGACCTCCTCCTGGCGGAAGACGATGCGGTAGACCACGTAACCCAGCCACGCCTGCGCGGTGACCTCGTCGCCGTCCAGGGCCGCGATCAGGTTCGACTCCCAGGGCTGCAGGATGCCGGCCAGGTCGGCCCGACCGGCCTCGCCGCGGGAGCTCATCGCCGCGGCCACCACGCTCGCGTCGCCGTACCGGGTGAGCGTGCCGACCAGGGCCGTGAGCTGCGCGATCGGGTCGCCGGGTGAGATCGCCGGGTCCGGGGCCAGGTGTTCGCGGACCGCGTCGGTGATCACCGCGGCCTTGTTGGGCCACCAGCGGTACAGGGTCATCTTGCCGACGCCGGAACGCTCGGCGATGCGTTCCATGGTGACCCGGTGGTAGCCGATCTCGCCGAGCAACTCCTCGGTGGCGGCCAGGACGGCACGGTGGGCCTCCGGGTCGCGTTTCGGGCCGGTGCGCGGACGGGCCACCAGAACTCCTCAGGTTGGCTGGGCGAAAGACGATACGAGACGTATCGTCAAGCATATCGGAGGAGGGCGGAGTCATGGCAACACTGAACGGCAAGACCGCGCTGGTGACGGGTGGGGCCAGCGGCATCGGCCGGGCGACGGCGTTCGGGCTGGCCCGGGCGGGTGCGGCGGTGATCGTGGCCGACGTGCAGGACGCGCTCGGCATCGACGTGGCGGCCGAGATCGAGAAGGATGGCGGGCGGGCGCTCTACCAGCACCTCGACGTCTCCGACCCGGCCGGCTGGGCCGAGGCCGTCGCCCTGGTCGAGAAGGAGTTCGGCTGGCTCGACGTGCTGGTCAACAACGCCGGCATCGACCACAAGGAGATCCTTGAGGACACCCCGCTGGCCACTTACGAGCGGGTCATCGCGGTCACCCAGACCAGCGTCTTCCTCGGCATGAAGGCGACCGCACCGCTGCTCAAGGCCAGTCAGGGCGCGGTCGTCAACGTGTCCTCGATCTTCGGAACGTCCGGCGGCTTCGGTTCCTCGCCGGCGTATCACGCCGCCAAGGGCGCGGTGCGCACGCTGACCAAGAACGTCGCGCTGGAGTGGGCGCCCTTGGGCGTACGGGTCAACAGCGTGCACCCGGGCTTCATCGAGACGCCGCTGATGGGGGACATCGACCGCACCCCGCTGATCGACGTGACCCCGCTGGGCCGGCTCGGCCGCTCCGAGGAGGTCGCCGACGCGATCGTGTTCCTCGCCGGCGACCAGGCCTCGTTCATCACCGGCTCGGAGCTCTACGTCGACGGCGGATATATAGCCCGCTGACCGGGTCGCGCCGGCCGGTGACCAGCCAGGCCGCGACGGCCAGCACCGCACCCCCGATGGTCAGTTGCAGCAGCATCCAGGGTGTGCTGTAACTCCAGTACGGCGAGCGGTTGAGCGCGCTGTGCACCGTGTTGACGAGGTCGCCGGACGCCGCCAGCACCCGCATCAGGTTGATGTAGAACGCGAAGGCCGGAACCACCAGCGCGGCGATGGCCAGCGCGGACAGGACGGCGGCGACGCGCCGCCGGACCGGGCCGGGCTGCCCGAGCAGGCGGTACGCCCCGGCTGCGGCCAGCAGCCAGCCGCCGATCAGCCCGAGCAGCACCCCGGCCAGGGTCAGCGGTCGCATCGTCCCGGTATCGGCCGGCGACACCATCACCGAGATGGTGCCGCGATCGGCCGTGACGTAGCCGGTGACCCGCATCAGCCGTCCGTCCCGGACGGCGTCGAACTGGGTGCCGCGCATCGGGACCTGGACCATCGCGCCGGTCACCGGGTCGGCGTCGTAGGAGGCTCCGCCGAGGTCGCGGATCGCACCGACCTGCCACCCGTCGGCGGCGAGGGTCTGCCGGGCGGGCTCGGGTGTCCACCCGGGCCGGTCGACGACGCCCGAGACATACGGTGTCCACCACGGCGACGACGAGCTGGTCGACCCGTATTCGTCGCCGCCGCCGGCCGCCTGGTGGGTCAGCGCCATCAGGGTGGTGTCATCGGGCAGCGACGCGAACGTCTGCTCGGCCGCCCACGAGGCGGCCGCCGATCCGAAACCGCCGCCGATCACCACGATCAGCGCCGCCGCGACCCAGACCAGGGGCCGCGCGGGCAGCCGGAAACGCTGGCGCAATCCGCTGACGAACAGGTGCCAGGCGTCCGACCGGCTGGGCCGGGTCTGGCCGTCGCCGGACATCTCCAGCAGCGTGGTGACGATCTCGGAGCCGTGCGCCCGGCGATAGCGACCCGGGTAGGCCAGCAGCAGCCGGCGGTACTGATTTTCCAGCGTCACGCGGCACCGCCGAACGACGGCCGGCGCCGCAGCTGCGTCTCGGCCGCCGACGCGTTGCGCCGCAACCGCTCGACCTCGGCCGACAGCGCCCCCGCGCCGCTGTCGGTGAGCCGGTAGTAACGGCGCAGCCGCCCGTCGACCGCTTCCTCCCGGTCGACCTCGATGTGCCCCTGCTCGGCGAGCCGGTCGAGCGCGCCGTAGAGCGTGCCGGCCCGCAACTTGACGTCGCCGCCGGACAGCGCGGCAACGGACAGGATTACCCCATAGCCGTGCAGGGGTTCCGCCGCCAGCGCGGTGAGAATGAGAAACGTGGGCTCTTGCATGCCGCCGACGTTACCGGGGCCGGTATATATCGTCAACCGTACTATCAAGGTCGGCGTGAACGCGCGCGGCCGGTTCTGGCAAGACAGGGTATGAGGATCGAGGCGGCGTTCGACGAGCACGCCCCGGGGCTGTGGCGCTATCTCGCCCGCCAGGTCGGCTCGGGCCGACATCGAGGACGGCCATGCCCGTACCGATGAACGGCTTGATGCCCGTACCCATCTTGGGCAGCTGGCCGCGGCAATTGCCGCACTCTCCGATGGTGACCGCGAGGTCTTGCTGCTCAGCAGCCTGGCCGGGTTCGGCGCCCGGGAGATCGGCGCCGCGCTCGGCATTCCGGAAGGGACCGTCCGGTCCCGGATGCATCGCGTGCGGCGCACGCTGCGCGCCACCCTCCCCGCGGTGAAAGGCGAGTCATGACCGACCTCGACGAAGCCCTCCAGGACCTTTACCCGCCAGCTGAGCTGGACGAACTCTCGCTGCGGCGGGCTCGGGCCCGCGTTCTTTCACCATCCGAGACCCGCAGGCGTACGCCGGGGAAAGTGCTCGCCGCGGCGGCCGTCGCCGTCCTGATCGCCATCGTCGTCATGGCGGTCATGACACGGGACCGGCCGGGCGCGATGGTCGAGGTGGCGCACACGCTGTCACTGGCCGCGGACGCGCAGAGTGCGAACCCGGACGCGCTGGTGCCGGCCGGCCAGTTCCGGTACATCGACCGACATGAACTGAACATGGCCTACGGCTCGGCCGCGCCCTACCGGTTCGGCCTGCGCCTCGAAACGTGGGTTCCGGCCGACCCGGCCGGCGAGTGGGTGCTTCGCCGGTCCGACACCGGTGAGCGAACCTATCCGGACGGGCGGCCCGGACCGGATGATGGCATTGCGGCACCGGAAACCTGGCGCGGCCGCTGTGGCGACTTCTTTCCGCAGCCCGGCGTGGACTCGTGCGACCGCCCCGGCAACTGGCAGGAGCCCACGGACTCGTTCGTCGACGGCCTGACCCGCGATTCGCGCCGGCTCTTCGACCAGCTGCGCCGGGAGACCGACGGGCACGGCCAGGACCCCGACCAGGAGGTGCTGGTCTACGTCGCCGACGCGCTGCGCAGCGGGCTGCTCCCGGCCGACCTGCGGGCGGCTCTCTATCGAGCACTGGCGTTGCTGCCTACGCTGACCATCACCGAGCGCACCACCACCCTGGACGGTCGCACCGGCACGGCGTTGGGCATCGCGGCCGCCGGCGAACGGCGGGAGATCGTCATCGACCCGGTGAGCGGCGCGTTCATCGGTGAGCGCACCCGGCTGACCCGGGACCGGGACGGCATTCCGGCCGGCACGGTCGTCTCGTCCAGCTCGGTGACCTACCGGGTGGTCAGGACAGCGGGTTGATCGTGGCGGCCGGGTCGAACGGGTGGCCGATGCGGCGCAGCATGTCGGCCAGGACCACCCACACCTGGTCGGCCAGCCAGTCGGTCAGGGCGGCGCGGCCGGTCTCGTCGGGGTGGTCCAGCCACCACAGGACGGCCGCGTCGACCACCCCGATCAGGCCGGCCACCACGTAGGCCGGCGGGCGGGTGTCGTAACCGGCCGCCCGCAGATAGCCGGCCAGGGCGTCGACCAGTTCGTCGACCGCGGCGGGGGAGCCGAGCCGGGCCCGGAAGCGGTAGAGGTTGGGGTGCTCGACCGCCCACTGCACGACCCGCTCGATCAGGCCGTGGATCACCGACGCCGGGGTTCCGCGAGCGGTCAGCGACGGCCGGATCCAGGCGCTCAGCTCGCGCGCGGCGTGCCGGCCGACCTCCTGGTCGAGGTCGTCCTTGCCGGTGAAGTGCCGGTACACGTGCGGGCGGGGGACCCCGGCCTGGTCGGCTATCGCACCCAGGCCCGCTTCCGTCCCGTACGCCTCGATGGCTCGGACCGCGGCCTCGACGATGCGCCTTCGCCGGTCATCGGTGGCCGCGGCGCGGCGCGCCGCGATCGTGTCCCGTTTCACAGACCGAACCCTAGTGCACTGGGTACAGTCCGTACCCATGACGGGTCTTCAGGACGCACTCGACGGTCGCTGGGCGCACGTGCGCCAGGAGGCTCGCAAGCAGCTCGCCGGTTCACACTTCGTCGCGGTGCCCGGCGAGACGATCGAGCAGGCCCGGGAGCGCGTCTCCCGGTTGATCACCGAGCTGCCCACCGATCCGGGCGTGGCCGCGGGCTTCCCCAAGGAGTACGGCGGTAGCGCCGACCCCGGCGGCTCGGTGGTGGCGGCCGAGATGCTGGCCCAGCTCGACCTGTCGCTGATGGTCAAGGCCGGCGTGCAGTGGGGGCTGTTCGGCGGGGCGGTGGTGGCCCTGGGCAGCGAGCGGCACCACGCGGCCTACCTGCCGGACATCATCTCGGCGAAGCTGATGGGCTGCTTCGCGATGACCGAGACCGGGCACGGCTCGGACGTCCAGCAGCTGCGCACGACGTGCACCTATGACCCGGTGACCGGCACGTTCGACCTGCACACGCCGCACGAGGCGGCCCGCAAGGACTACATCGGCAACGCGGCCCGGGACGGCCGGATGGCGGTCGTGTTCGCCCAGCTGATCACCGGGGGCAAGGGTTACGGCGTGCACGCCTGGCTGGTGCCGATCCGCGACGAGCAGGGCAATCCGCTGCCGGGCGTGACGATCGGCGACGACGGCCACAAGGCGGGTCTGCTCGGCGTGGACAACGGCCGGATCTCCTTCTCCCACGTATCCGTGCCTTTGGAGATGCTCCTTGATCGATATGGTCAGGTGAGTGCGGACGGGGTCTATACGAGCTCGATCGAGAACGACACCCGGCGGTTCTTCACCATGCTCGGCACGCTCGTGCGCGGGCGGGTGGTGGTCGGTGGGTCGTCGTCCTCGGCGACCAAGAGCGCGCTGACCATCGCCGTCCGGTACGGCGAGCTGCGCCGGCAGTTCGCGGCACCCGGCGAAGAGCGCGAGATCGTCATCAACGACTACCTGGTCCACCAGCGCAAACTGCTTGTCGCGCTGGCGCACACCTACGCGCTGACGTTCGCCCAGGAGGAGCTGGTCGTCGCCCTGCACGAGGTGCAGACCGCGGCCGGGGCGGTCGACGAGCACCGGCAGCGGGAGCTGGAGTCGCGGGCGGCCGGGCTGAAGGCCGTGCAGACCTGGCACGCCACGCACACCATCCAGCTCTGCCGGGAGGCCTGCGGCGGGGCCGGCTACCTGGCCGAGAACCGGCTGCCCGGGCTCAAGGCCGACACCGACGTGTTCACCACGTTCGAGGGCGACAACACCGTGCTGCTGCAGCTGGTCGCGAAGGGGCTGCTCACCGGCTATCGGGACGCGTTCGGCTCGCTCGACGGGTGGGGGCGGGCCCAGTTCGTCGCCGAGCAGGTGCGCGAGATGGTTCTGGAGCGTACGGCCGCAAGGTCTTTGATTCAAAGGCTTGTCGACGCGGTGCCGGGGCGGGACGAGGAGGTCGCGCTCACCGACCGGGGCTGGCATCTGCGGATGTTCGAGGACCGGGAGAAGCACCAGCTCGACGGGGTGATCCGGCGGCTGCGCGGGGGTGCCGCGCAGAAGCGGGACCGGCAGTTCGACATCTTCAACGACGTCCAGGACCACGTCCTGTCGGTGGCCAAGGCGCACGTCGACCGGGTGGTCCTGGAGGCGTTCGTCGCCCACGCTGCTGATGAGCCACTGCTGGAAAAGATGTGCGATCTGTACGCCCTGACGGTCATCGAGGCGAACAAGGGCTGGTATCTCGAGCACGGCCGGCTCACCCCGGCCCGGGCCAAGGCGGTCACCGCGAAGGTCAACGACCTGCTCAAGCAGCTCCGGCCGCACATGCGCGAGCTGGTCGACGCGTTCGCCATCCCCGAGGAGTGGCTGAACGCCGCCATCCTGCGTGAGGAAGGGGGCCGCCAGGAAGACATGGCGGCCCACGACCTCAGCGTCCGCTGACCCAATCTCTGGCCGACCCGGCCAGGTTGGCGGCCCCGCCGCCGACCCTGCGGACCACCTTCACCAGGGGGTCCTCCGAGTCGCGGAAGCTGTCCCGGTAGTGCGCGGCGGCGGCCTTCACGTCCTCGGTCACCGAGGCGTTCCGGTCGTCGTCGCGGCGCGGGTAGTCGCCCTCCAGAATCCGGGCGTACTCGCCGGAGTCCACCCAGCGGCGCAGCTCGGCCGCCCGGGCCACCGGGAAAGGCTCGCTGTTGAACGCGGTCATGCCCAGCTTGTGGATGCTGTCCCGCAGGTCGCCGCCACCCTCGTACTCCGCCGCCTGCTCCAGGAACGCGGCCGTGTCGATCTGCGACAGGTCGCCACCGCCGGCCGACTTCATGAACAGCCGGATCGACGCCGACTGGTCCTGCGCGGCGAGCAGCCCGGCCCGGTCGGCGGACAGCTCGGCCTTGCGCCACCACTCGTACATCGCCACGATGATCGCCCGCAGCGCCAGCGCGCCCACCGGGATCCAGCTGATGTTGGTGACCCAGCGGGTCAGGATCGTCATGATCGTCTGGTAGACGGCGTGCCCGCTGCGCACGTGGCCGAGCTCCCGGCCCAGCAGGGTGCGCAACTCCTCGTCGTCGAGCTTCTCCACGGCGGCCGTGCTGATCACCACGAACGGCTTATCCATGCCGATCGCCTTCGAGCTGATGATCGGGGCCTGCTCGACGTACAGCTCGGGGAGGTTCTCCACGTCGAGCGCGCGGGCCGCCTCGGTGTAGCGCTGAAAGACCCGCGGGTACTGCCGGTGGTCGACCCGGATCGCCCCGGCGAGGTACGACAGGCGGAACCCCCGCTCGTTCCACATGCCGAAGAACGCCTTCACCAGGTCGTCAAAGCCGCGCAGCTCGCGCAGGGCGGTCAGCGCACCCCGGTCGGCGGGGTGCTCCCAGGCCCGGGAGCTGATGCCGGTCAGCGTCACCCGCTGCCGCTCGGGCCGATTCTCGTCATCGATCGTCATGGCCGAAGCCTCCCTTACCCGCGCAAGCCCGGGCATCCGCCCTGAGCTGGATTTACCGCCCCCGGCTATGACTTTCGGCCGAGGACCGTGACCATCCCGTATTCGTGCCAACCGATGTAAAACTTCACAGCCGCTACACAGGTGTCCCCTTTGGATGGTCCCCCGACAGGACTCCCCACCGAGAGGGACATCAATGAGGAAGCTTCTGACCCGTGGCGCCGCCGCCACGGTTCTGGTGCTCACGGCCACCGGCGTGGGCATCGCGCAGGCGGCCACCAGCCCGCCGCCGCTGCAGTTCGTGGCGGCGACCAAGGCGGTCACCGCCGAGCGTTACGTCTGGGGCGACGAGGTCTACCTGTACTTCGACCTCGGCCTGCACGTGATCGCCGGCAAGGACCCGTTCGAGATCTGGGCGAAGCGCACCGGCTACGACAAGCCGATCACCGCCGAGCGGGTCGTGGTGCAGAACGGCAAGACCAAGAAGGTGGCGCTGCCGGCCGGCATGGTCACCGACTTCACCGGCCTCAAGGACTTCACCGCGATCACCATCAAGGACCCGGCCGGTCAGGTGGTCACCTCCTACAAGACGTCGTTCTGCGGCAACACCTGGGGCTCGGCCCGCACCCGGCCGGACGCCCCGGCCACCACGCCGTACCCCACGATGTGCGGCGGCGAGAACCCGTTCGCGCTCGGCGCGGTGTGGGGCGTGCAGGCCGGCTGGGACTCGGACGTCAACGTCCAGCCGGCGGTCGAGAACTTCGACCTGCCGCTCGGCAGCTACTCGGTGACCGCGACGGTCAACCCGGACTACCAGAAGCTGTTCGGCATTCCGGCCGAGCAGTCCACGGTCAATGTCGACCTCACCGTCGTCGACGGCGACAAAAACGGCAAATCGCTCGCCTCGGTCAAGGCCGCGAATGCTCCCGAGGCCGACAACCCGAACGCCGGCGAGCAGGTCAGTGCGTTCCGGCCGGAACTCCGGGCGCCGGCCAAGCGGCCTGCCACGCTCAAGGCCAAACCCGCCGCCGGGCCGCGCCCCGACCTCAAGTCGCTGCCGGCCTGGGGCATCTCGATCTCCCAGGAAGAAGACCAGAAGTGGTACGTCAACTTCGGCGCAACGGTGTGGAACGGGGGTACGTCGCCCCTGCTCGTGGACGGGTTCCGGCGTACCGGCACCGAGCTGATGGACGCGTACCAGTACTTCTTCGACGCCAAGGGCAACCAGGTCGGCTCGGTGCAGGCCGGCACGATGGAGTGGGACAACCGGGAGGGCCACAAGCACTGGCACTTCACCGACTTCGCCCAGTACAACCTGCTCGGCGCCGACCAGAAGCAGGTGGAACGCAGCGGCAAGGAGGCGTTCTGCCTGGCCAACACGGACGCCGTCGACTACACCATCCCGAACGCCAAGTGGCGTCCCGACAACACCGACCTCTCCACGTCGTGCGGCGCCAACACGGTGATCGCCGTCCGTGAGGTCCTCGACATCGGCAACGGCGACACCTACAGCCAGAGCCGCCCCGGCCAGTCGTTCGAGATCACCGACCTGCCGAACGGCACGTACTACATCCAGGTGCTGGCCAACCCGGCCAACAAGCTCGCCGAGCTGAGCACCACCAACAACTCAGCGCTGCGCCAGATCATCCTGGGCGGCACCCCCGACAACCGCACCGTGACCGTCCCCCCGGTCAACGGCATCCCGGGCTGACCGGCCCCGGCCCCGGCCCTTACCGGGCCGGGGCCGGGTGGATGCCGTCGATCGCCAGCGTTACGAGCCGCTCGGCGTGTGGGCCGTCCTCGGTGGCCAGGGAGACTGCGTTGACCATGGTGAGCAGGTCGTCCATGGTTACCTCGGGGCGGACGGTGCCGGCCTCCTGAGCCCGTCGCAGCAGTGCGCCCCCGGCGTCGCGCAGCATGAACTCGCAGGTGGAGGAGGACGGCGGCGCCGGCTCTCGGGCGGACGCGAGCAGTGACGCCGCTAGGCCGCGGGCGGTGGCGCCGTGGACGGCCAGGGCCCGGAGCCAGTCGGCCAGCGCCCGCGCGGGTTCGGCCGCCGTGGCCAGCTCGCGCGCCTGCGCGCAGAGGCCCTCGACGCGGTCGTGGAACACGGCTTCGAGCAGCGCCTGGCGGCTCGGGAAGTGCCGGTGGAGGGTGGCCGAGCCGACGCCGGCATCGCGCGCGATCTTCTCCAGTGAGGCGTCCGCCCCGGAGCGCGCCACCTCGGCAACCGCCGCCGCCACGATCAACTCGTAGTTGCGTCGTGCGTCCGACCGCAATGATCGCGTGTCCGGCACCGAGTCTCTCCTGATCGTGGCGTTTCGCTGTGGCCCGAATCGTAGCCGGTTGACAAACGGGGGGCCACCCCGGATAGCCTTGCGATCGAAACGGGGTGCCACCCCACTTCGATCCAGGAGGCAGACGATGACTGGTCAGGTAGTTCTGGTAACTGGGGCGAGCAGCGGATTTGGCCGGCTGATCGCCGAGACCCTGGCCCGGCGCGGACACCGCGTCTTCGCCGGCCTACGTGAGGTGCGCGGCCGCAACGAGAAGGCGGCGGCCTCGCTCGAGGGTGCCGGCCTGCAGGTGGTCGAGCTCGACGTCACCGACCAGGATTCCGCGGACCGGGCCGTCGCGGCGGTGGTGCGGGCGGCCGGGCGCCTCGACGTGGTGGTGAACAACGCCGGCGGGATCTTCGTGGGCCCGGTCGAGTCGTTCACCGCGGCGGAGGCGCAGCGGCAGTTCGACGTGAACGTGCTCGGGGCGTTGCGCGTCAACCGGGCGGCCCTGCCGCACCTGCGCGAACAGGGCAGCGGGGCGCTCATCCAGATCGGCTCCGTCGCCGCCCGGGTGACGGTGCCGTTCAGCGGCCTGTACGCGGCGAGCAAGGCCGCGCTCGCCGCCCTGACCGAGGCCTGGCACGACGAGCTGGCCCCGTTCGGCGTGGAGTCGATCATCCTCGACCCGGCCTCGTATCCGACCAACATCGGCGTCAACGCCACCATGCCGGCCGATCACGAGCGGATGGCGCCCTACGGCACCGCGTTCGGCGGCTACGTGGCCGCGATCACCGGCCACGCGGGACAGACCCCCGCCGACGCACGGGAGGTCTCCGACGCGGTCGTGCGGCTGGTCGAGACGCCGAACGGCGAGCGACCGCGCCGGACGGTGGTCGCCCCCGACGCCCAGCACCGGGCCGTCGCGGCGTTCAACCGGGCCGCGGATGCGGCGGCCGCCGCCGTGACCGCCGAGATGGGTGTGGCGGCCTTCACCGCGGCCCGCTAGCCGATCGTCAGTCCAGGCCGTGGCGGCTGTCGCGGAGGATCTCGCGGGAGATGATGTCGGCCTGGCGGGTGGGCTCGGGGATGCGGAACTTCGGGCTCAGCGCTATCGCCAGGTCGGTGGCGTCGGCCAGGCTGATCCGGTGGCCCACCGAGACGTACACCGGCTTCACGTTGGACTGGGTGCGGACCGCCCGCCCCAGCAGCTCACCGTTCTCGGTCAGGGCGGACCACTCACCCCGGCGCGGGCCGGGCTCGTCGTGGGTGCCGATGAAGTCGTTCTTGGCTACGCCGAACGACGGGCGATCAAGTAGGACACCAAGGTGGGACGCCAGGCCGAAGCGGCGCGGGTGGGCGATGCCGTAGCCGTCGCAGACCAGGACCTCCGGCGAAACCTTCAGCTTGGCGATGGCCGCCAGCAGCAGGGGCAACTCGCGGAAGGCGAGCAGGCCCGGCACGTACGGGAAAGAGATGTCTCCCTCCGCCACCGCGACCTCGCGGCCCTTCAGGTCGTCGACGCCGATCGTCACCGCCGCCGCCACCGCGTGCCGGCTGCCCACCGCGTACGAGATGTCCAGGCCGGTCACGGTGGCCGGCGGGCCGGCCCGGCCGGTCGGGAGTATCAGGCGTTTCCGCAGCTCGTCCTGGATGCGTTCGCCGTCCGCGGCGTCCGCCGGCAGCTCGAAGGGCACGGGATTCATAGGTCGTGCATCCCACCACGCCGACTGGCTGTCCGTCGCATCGGCCCGGCCCGGGTGAGAATCCCGCCGGACGCAGACACCGCTCCGCCGGTGAGTGAGGATTTTCATGGCGGCACTGCGGTGAAAACCGAGGGACGCGTGTGATCATGCTCCGAACACGCGAGGGGTGGAGGAACGCGGTGGGCATGACATCGATGGTCTCGGCGGTGCGGTCACAGGTGCTGGGCCTGGTCGCACGCCGGTTCACCGGGGGGAACGGGCCGTACGCGGGTCTTTCCATGTTGCCCGACAAGATTCTCTGGCCGCTACATCGGGACGGGCTCGACCCGGTGCCGCAGATGGACCGCTGGCGCGCGGAGAAGCCGGTCACCCGGCTGCCGGTGCCGTTCGGCATCCGGGCCTGGCTGGTCACCGGGTACGAACCGGTGAAGGCGGTGCTGGGCAGCGTCGACGGTTACAGCAACGACTTCGCCAAGTTCGCCGGGAAGATCGGCATCGGGATGGAACAGAACCCGGGTGGTCTCGGGTTCGCCGACCCGCCGGACCACACCCGGCTGCGCAAGATGCTCACCCCGGAGTTCACCATGCGGCGGCTGGCCCGGCTGCAGCCGCGGATCGAGGCGATCGTGGCCGGTCGGCTCGACGCCCTCGATGCCGCCGACGGGCCGGTCGACCTGTGGCACGAGTTCGCCCTGCCGATTCCGGCGCTCACCATCTGTGAGCTGCTCGGCGTCCCGTACGCCGACCGGGAGTACTTCCAGGAGCTCAGCACCACCCGGTTCGACCTCGGGGCCGGCGGCGACGCGGCGCTCGGCGCGATCAGCGACTCGCTCGACTACATCGGCGGGCTGGTCGAGCAGCAGCGCCGGGAACCGGGGGAGGGGCTGCTCGGCGCGCTGATCAAGGCGCACGGCGACGACATCGACGACCGGGAGCTGGCCGGGGTCGCCGACGGGGTGCTCACCGGCGGGCTGGAGACCAGCGCCAGCATGATCGCGCTGGGTGCGCTGGTGCTGATGACCAACCCGGTGATGGCCGGCAAGATGCGGGCCGGCGTCGACGTCGACGCGATGGTGGAGGAGTTGCTGCGGTACCTGACCGTGGTGCAGGTGGCGTTCCCCCGGATCGCGGTCAACGACGTCCGGATCGGGGACGCCGAGATCCGGGCCGGTGACGTGGTGATGTGCTCGCTGTCCGGTGCCGACCGGGATGCCCGGTTCGGGCCGGACCCGCAGCTGATCGACCCGGACCGGGCCGCGAACCGGTCACACATGGCCTTCGGGTACGGGATCCACCGGTGCATCGGGGCGGAGCTGGCCCGGATGGAACTGCGGGTCGCGTACCCGGCTCTGGTCCGTCGTTTTCCGGCGATGTCGCCGGCGGTGCCGCCCGCCGAGCTGAAGTTCCGCCGGGCTTCGATCGTTTTCGGTCTTGATGAGTTGCCGGTAGACCTGGGCCGATAGCAAACAAGCCGCCCGGCCAGATGGCCGGGCGGCTAGCAAATTATCGGACCTGCACGTTGAACAGCGGGTTCGCGGCCAGCTTGCGGAAGGTCGAGAGGCTGCGGGCCGAGCTGTTGATGCTGATGTCGCGGTCACCGAACTGGTCACGCTTGGTGTCGAAGTACACGATCGCCTTGATCGCGGGACGCTTGGCCAGCTCCGGCAGAACGCTGTTGAACTGCGCGGACTTGTCGAACACCCGGTTGATGCGGTGGTAGGCGCCCCACTCGGCCATCATGATCGGCTTGCCCTTGTGGTTCTTGACGGCCCAGTCGTAGAAGCCGTCGCCGCCCGGCGCGCGCCGGTTGACCGCGTCGCCGAACAGACCGTGGTGGTAGTAGCCGGGCTCAGAGCTGACGTACGAGTCCAGGCCGATCCAGTCGGTGACGTCGTTGCCCGGGTAGAGGTCCTTCCACCAGGACTGCGCCATCCACTTCTCGTTACCCATGTACGCCACGACGCTGACCATGTTGTTGACGCCCTGGGCGCGCAGCCGCTTGATCACGTGCCGGAACGAGGCGGCGAAGTCCTTGGCGGTCATGCCCGAGCGAGCGTCGGTGCGGACGTCGTCCTCCGGCTCGTGGTTCAGGATCAGGAAGAACTTCTTGTTCGCGTAGGTCGACTTGACCCGCGAGGCGAACGCGTCGATGCGGCGGTCCAGCTTGCCGGCGGCCACGTTGCGCCAGTTCGAGCCGTACTCGACGCGCCAGTTCATCAGCAGCACCCGCGGGTGCGCCGGGTCGCTGCTCATCGCGATCTCACCGGCGGTCGGGAACTTCTCGTCACCCTTGTGGTAGGTGTGGAAGATGGTGGAGGTGCGGCCGCTGAGCTTCTCCCAATTCTTCAGCTCGAGGTCGCGCGGCTTACCGGTGAAACCGCCGGCGGCGGCACCCCAGAGAACGTTGCAGCTCGGCACCAGCTTCGCGTCGGTCACGCAGGCGGACTTGGCGGCGTTCGTCGGCTGAGCGTCGGCGGCCTGAGCCCCGGCGGTTCCGGCGAACGCGGCACCCAGACCGGCGATCATGGCGGCCAGCGAGTACACGGACTTGCGCAGCATTCAATCTCCCCCGCGTTGTCCGGCGCGTTGTCGCGCCGGGCATGGAGAGAAGATTGCCGGGCGTACGGTGCACGACAAGTGCCCGTTCCGGTGCTGCCCGGTTGCGCTGTCCAGACCCCCGTTCGTCGCCCTGGGGATCGGTTGCGTCAGGCCGGAGTTGAGAATTCCAGAGCGCCCAGCACCCGCCGGAGGACCATCTCCGGATCACCGTCCGGCCCGACCACAGCGCTATGCCCGTGCGGCCCGGCCAGCCGGATCCCCACCTGCCGCCGCACCACCCAGTAGGCAAGCGACCGGGCCAGGGTGGCCCAGATAGCCACCGGCCCCTCAACGACCACCACATACTCCAGCCGCCGGTTGACCTCGATGCTGGCGTCCCGCCCAAGCAGATCCCGCAGGTCGGGGTCGTCAAACAGCCAGTCCCAGAGCGAGACCCGGTCCGCCTCAGTCCCGTCAACGGCAATACGAGCTTCCACACCCGCGAATACGGATCGGCGCCGCCGATCGATCATCGACCCGCCTGCCGGCGAAGACCTCCGGCCCCGCAAGGTCGAGCGGATTTGCCACGCTTCCCTTTTCCGTACGCGCCGGCCCGCTCCCGTGGCACTCAGTCCCGGCAGGCGCGACTCACCCTCCGCGCGCCCGCTGCGGGCGGGCCCGACCCCACGCCGGCCGGGCCCTCGGCCGCAGGCAGACGCGCAACCGAACACCAACCCCAGAGCTTTGCTCTGCTCACCTATACGCGCTGCACTGCTCACCACGGGTAAGCGCCGGAATCCAGGCCGAGGACCGGCGCGATCTTGCGGAGTTCCTATTCGCTGCGAGCGGTAAGTCTTCACCCCTGGTGAGCCGCAGCAGCCGGGGAAGGCCCCGGACGCGGAATCGGCCCGCATGGGAGGTGCAAAAGCCGCAAAACGCCGGCTGCCCGGGGCGGCCGACGTGGCGCTACCCGAGGTGAGCAGAGCAGCACGCGTACGGAAATAGGATCTGCGCTTTTCTCGCAGGATCGGGCAATTCTGCGGAAGCCGGACCTTGAGCGTGAAAGGTGGCTAAACGCCGAAGACGTTGCCTAGGCCGGTTACCTCGATGGCCTTGCGGACCGGTGGGGAGGGCTCGGCCAGGGTCAGCGTGACGCCGTTCGCGGCGGCGCTGTTGCGGGCGCTGACCAGGGCGCCCAGGCCGTACGAGTCGATGAAGGCCAGCTCGCTGACGTCGACCCGCAGGTAGCGGCAGCCGGGCAAGGCCGACGCGGCGGCCAGGTCGTCGCGCACCTCGTCGGCTCGGTCGAGGTCCAGCTCGCCGGTCAGGGTGGCCTGCACCAGGCCGTCGGGATCGACCTCTGCGTACCGGATCGTGGGGTCGTTCGCCATTCGTCAGACAGTACCCGGGGTGCCGGGGACCGGCACGGTGACCTCGTTGGCCAGACCGGTCGAGCGGACCTCCACCCGGTGGCCGATCGGCTCGGTGGCCGGGTCGGCGAGGAAGTCGGCGGGGCCCTTGGCGACGAAGCGCCGGCCGTCGTCGAGCCGGCCGATCACGATGCCGCGGCGGCGGCCCTCCCGGCCGTACTTCACGGTGTAGGTCTCGATTGTCGCCGGGCCGTCGGCCTCCTCGGCCTCGGTGACCACCGGGACCTCGTCGAGCGACGCCTGCACGCCGGCGCTGTCGTCGGCCACCCAGGCGACCGGGGTCGAGCTGTAGACGCCGGCCGAATACTTGGTCATCGAGCCGCCGTTGGCGCCGACGAAGCCGAAACCGGGTGTACCGCGCAGGCGCTCGACGGTCGCGGCGATGGCGTGCATCGAGTAGTTGTTGCCGGGGCCGCCGAAGAACGGCAGGCCGCCGGTCACGGTCAGGCCGCGCGGGTCGTCCGGGGCCAGGCCGAGCGCGTCGGCCACGGTGAAGACCGCGATCGGGAAGCAGCTGTACAGGTCGATCGTGGCCAGGTCGCCCGGGCCGATGCCGGCCACCTCGAGGGCGTGCCGGGCGGCGGCCGCGGCGGCCGGCGACGAACCCAGGTCGGGCCGTTCCATCAGGTCGCGTTCGCGCAGGTCGGCGTGGCCGGCCAGGAAAACCCGGCGGTTGGCCGGCACGCCGAGCCGGTCCGCTTCGGACAACGGCATGAGGAGTACGGCGGCGCCCTGGTTGACCTTGTCCCGGGCCACCAGATAGAGCGTGTACGGGTCGGTGATCGGCCGGCCGGTGGTGGCGAGTTCGGTGGCGTCCCGGACCACCCGCGAGGCGGCGATCGGGTTGGCCGCCGCGACCTCGGTGAACGGGGCGAACAGGGCGCCCATCGCGTCGGCGTAGGCGGAGCGGGACAGGCCGAGGCGGGCGCGGCGGGCGTTCTCCAGCAGTGCGTACTGCGCGGGCATCTCGGCCAGGCCGTGCGCCATCAGGGTCATCGACATCATGCCGTCGAGGCCGTAACCGCGGTCCTCCAGGTCACCGTCGGCGTGCTCGGTGAAATCCGGTCGGTCGTCGGCCTCGGCGTACGCCTCGATGGTGGAAATGGCTTCGGCGCCGGCCAGTAGGACGACGCCGGCCTCGCCGGCGGCGATGGCCGCGGCGAACTCGTTGACCAGATGCTGCGGTGACTGGCCGCCGGTGACCTCGAGGACGGCCCGGCGCGGTTTCGCGCCCAGCCGGGAGGCGACCGAGCGGGGAAAGTTGTCCGAGCGGCCCAGCGGTGACTCGGCGCCGGGCACCGAGATGTCGAACTGCCGCACCCCGGCGATCACGTCGATCGCCTCGGCGACCTTGATCACATCGGCGCCGGTGTCGGCCAGCGCCGCGCGGGCCGCGATGGCGGCCAGCTGAACGGCGGAAAGATGTTGATAATCCGGATCGTCAAGGCGTTCGGCGAATTGGCCGACGCCGACCACCACCGGTGTACGAGGGTCCAGCACCGCGACTCCCGGGAGGAAAAGAGCGGACGACGGGATTCGAACCCGCGACCCTCACCTTGGCAAGGTGATGCGCTACCAGCTGCGCTACGTCCGCGTTAGGAGAACCATACCGGACGCCCGTTGGCGACTGTGGGAGGGCTCTGCGACGATTCCGGGGTGTCGACCTACCCAACCGTGTTTCCCGAGCTCGGCGAGCAGGAGAGCGAGCTCTTCGCGAACGCGTTTCCGCAGATCGAGCCGCATTTGTTCAGCCGCGCGGTGTCGTACGGCAGCCGGCACGAGGTGGCCGTCGGCGACATCCTGTTCGACGTCGGCGACGAGGACTGCGACCTGATCCTGGTCGAGACCGGGACTGTCGAGATCGTCGGGACGCCGACCGCGACCGCGCCGGAGGAGCTGTTCCTGTCGGCCGGACCGGGCCAGTTCGCCGGGGAGTTGAACCTGCTCACCGGGCAGACCCGGCTGCTGTCCGCGCGGGTCGCCGAGGCCGGCGTGATCCACCGGATCGACCCGGCCGGGTTCCGGTTGCTGATGGCACAGGACGCCGAGCTCAGCGACCTGCTGCTGCGCGGGTTCGTGGCCCGGCGGGTGCTGCTCGCCCGGCGCACCGGCCGCAACCTCGAGGTGATCGGCGACCCGACCTCCGGTGGCGGGCTGGCGTTGCAGACCTTCCTGGCCCGGCAGGAGCAGCCGCACCTGTGGCTCACCGACACCTCGGACGAGGGCCGGAAGGCGATGACCGAGGCCGGCCTGACCGACGACGACCTGCCCGCGGTGGTCACCCCCCGGGAAACCCTCCGCCGGGTCAATCCGGGCATCCTCAGCCAGCATCTGGGACTCACCTATCGGCGTACGCCCAAAGGGGTTGCCGACCTCACCATCGTCGGCGCCGGGCCGGCGGGCCTGGCCGCCGCGGTCTACGGCGCATCCGAGGGTTTGGAGACCGTGCTGCTGGACGCGGTCGCCACCGGCGGCCAGGCCGCCGCGAGCTCGCGGATCGAGAACTACATGGGCTTCCCGTTCGGGCTCAGCGGCGCGGCGCTGACCGGCCGGGCCGCGGTGCAGGCGCTGAAGTTCGGCGCCCACCTGGCCAGCCCGTGCGCGGTGGCGTCGCTCGACTCCGGCCCGGACGGCCACGTGATCACGCTGATCGACGGCACCGAGATCCCGACCCGCACGGTGCTTGTCGCGACCGGCGCGGCCTACCGCAACCTGCCGCTCGACCGCTGGCCGCACTTCGTCGGCAACGGCATCTACTACGCGGCGACCGACCTGGAGGCGCAGGCGGTGGCCGGCCTGCCGGTGACGGTGGTGGGCGGCGCGAACTCGGCCGGCCAGGCGGCCATCTATCTGGCCCGGCGGGCCGGGCAGGTCACGCTGGTGGTCCGCGGCCAGGATCTGTACGCCAAGATGTCCAGCTACCTGGTCGACCGCATCCTGGCCGAGCCGCGCATCACCGTGCGCACGGCGACCGAGGTCACGGCACTCTCGGGGGCCCACCGCCTTTCCGAGATCACCTTGACGTCGGCGGGTGAGCCCGAATCGTGCGGCTGCTTCGGGCTGTTCTGCTTCATCGGCGCTGCCCCGGCGACCGATTGGCTGACCGGGGTGGCCCTCGACGACAACGGCTTCCTGCCCACCGACGTGCAGTTGGGGGACCGCTGGACCGGGGTGGGGCGCGGGCCGCTGGCGTTCGAGACCAGCGTGCCGGGCGTGTTCGCGGCCGGTGACGTGCGTTCGGAGTCGATGAAGCGGGTCGCGGCGGCGGTGGGGGAGGGTGCGAGCGCGGTCCGCTCGGTTCACCAGGCCCTCGCGTTCCGCGCCTGAACGGTACGTTGCCACAATGGACTTTCAGGACGTGGTCCGGCATCGCCGCATGGTTCGCTCCTACGATCCGGACCGGCCGGTGCCGCCCGAGGTGATCGACCGCATCGTCGACAACGGGCTGCGAGCCCCGTCGGCCGGCTTCTCGCAGGGCTGGGGTTTCCTGGTCCTGGACACTCCAGCCGACATCGCTCTTTTCCGGGACTCAGCCCGCCCCGACGAGGACCCCGAGCGGTGGTTCGCGGCCAACGTCCAGGCGCCGTTGCTGATCGTGCCGCTGGCCAACAAGGACGCCTACCTCGACCGGTACGCGCAGGCCGACAAGGGCCACGGCGACCGGTCCGACGCGTGGTGGCCGGCGCCCTACTGGGACATCGACACCGGCTTCGCCGCGCTGCTGATGCTGCTGACCGCCGTCGACGCCGGGCTGGGGGCCTGCTTCTTCGGCCTGCCGGCCGACCGGGTCGCCCATTTCCGTACGGAGTTCGGCGTGCCGGAGCACCTGAACCCGATCGGCGCGATCTCGATCGGCTACAGCGACGAGCCGGCCCGCGACTTCAGCAGCCGGCGCCGCCCCAAGGACGACGTGGTCCGCCGGGGCCGATGGACCTGACGTTCGGTTCCGACGTTCTAGGGGCCGTCCTCACCGGTTCCCGCGCCCGGGGTACCGCCACCGACCATTCCGACCTCGACCTGGTCGTGGTGGTGGCCGAGCAGTCCACGCCGTGGCGGCACGACGTCCGCACCGCCGCGCTCGATCAGGTGACGTGCACGGTGGAGGCGCTGGCCGACACCTCTACGACCTGGCAGCGGTACGCCTACCGGGGTGCGCAGGTCCTGCTGGACCGGCTCGACGGCCAGATCACCGCGCTCGTCGAACGGCAGGCGACGCCGACCGCGGCGGAGGCGGCCGAGTGGGCGCGCGCCGGGTTGGACGCCTATGTCAACCAGCTCTATCGCGCGGTCAAGAGCCGCCGCGACGGTTTCCCGGAGGCTGCCCGGCTCGACGAGATGGAGAGCATCCCGTGGCTGCTGGCGACCGTGTTCGCGCTGCACGGGCGGCTCCGCCCGTACAACAAATATCTTGATTGGGAATTGGCGACCTATCCACTGTCGCCGTTCTGGACCGCCGAGCTGCAACCGGCGAAGGTCGCCGGCGGCGCGCTACGGCTGTTCCCGGCCGTGGCCGAGTTGGCCCGCGAGAGGGGCCACGGCGACGTCCTGGATGCCTGGGGCTTCGACCTCGCCTTGATCAGCTCAGCCGCCGGCTAGGCACCTTTCAGGATCAGGGTCCCGAGAAACAAACCCTTTTCCGGTACGGCTGACACCGTCGACAACCGCAATTACCCCCGACCGCCGCCACCGCGCGACCAGCGTGCATCACCGGCGCGTGCCGCGTCTTTCGCGCAACCGAACAAACCATTCCGCCGGCGGGGTGGGTGGGGTTGGGGTCTTGGGCCGGGACCGCCCGTTGCGGGCGCGCGGAGGGTGAGTTCCGCTCAGCGGGACCGAGTGCCACGGGAGCGGACCGACGCGTACGGAAAAGGGATCTTTCTTTATGGGTAAATCCGCCAGTTCCGTAAGCCCACCCCCGGCGAGAGTGGGCAGCTCTTGGAAACCGGCGCGCGTCGATCGGTGCGGCGAGTGCGGAACGCCAGACCTCGAGTCCGAAAGATGTTCAGAGGTGTGTCAAGGCACGTCTGGGTCGGGGTGTTCGGTGCGGTAGCGCTGGGCCTGGTCTTCGGTGATCAGGGCGTTGTCGAGCAGCCAGTCGACGGCGTGGCGGGACGCCCGTACGTTCCGGAATTTATTCCAGACCGAGACCAGGTCGGGGTGGCGCTGGTGCAGCTCGTCTTTGAAGCGCCGGAAGGCGCCCTTTCCCTCCAGGGCCCGGGTCAGCCGGTCCTGGCCCGAGCGCACGGCGAAGTCGGCCATGTCGCGGAACCAGATGCGGGACGGCAGGGGTTCCACCAGGATCAGGTCCGGGTCGAGTTCGTCCAGGTCGATCGGGTTGTTGCCGTCGATGCCGGTGTCCTCGGTCCAGAACGTCAGCTCGCCGGTGACCGGGTGGATGAGCCAGCGACGCTCGTACCCGTTCTGATCCTGCAGCGCCTCCGCCAGCTCTTCGAGCTCCAGCCGGTCGATGTCCAGCGTCTGGCTCGCCGGGGCCGGGCGAAGGGCGGTCAGCAGGTCGTCGAGCCGGCCCCAGGCCCGGGCGCTGGCGATCGGGTCGATGTAGTCGCGAGACTCCACGATCAGCCCGTCCCGGATCCGCAGGACGAAGACACACGGCACGGTGAACGCCTCGCCGGTCTCGACGACGTGACCCTGGTAGGCGAACTCGGCGACGATCACCTCGGGGTCGGTGGTCTCGTGCACGGTGATGTCGACCGGCTTGCGGCTCAGCGTGCGGGCTTCCGGCGGCGGCGCGGTGAAGTGTTCGTGCAGCTCGGCCCGGCTGGTGAGCGGCGCCGGCCCGAGCGGATGGAACGGGTGGCTGACGTGGGTCTGCTCGGCGTAGAGCCCGGCCAGATCCTCGTAGGGACCGTCACAGACGCCCTGCACCAACCGGAGAAACACCTCACGTGGACTGTTCATCTTCGGCTTCCTCTGCGACGCTTCCTCTGCGGCACCGGTGTGAATGACCCCACCGTAGTCGTAAGATTCATCCATTCGGATTGAACCCGGGTGGGAGCGCTCCCGTATCTGTGGCCAGAGACAACCAGTTGTTCTTGGCTGAAGGCGTGGATGGCGATGTACAAGTCCCGGATCAGGGGTTCCCGTGTCAACTCGCGTCGCTGGCGGATCGGCGCTGTCGTCGCCGTCGCGATCACCGTCACCGGTGTTGGGCTGGGGGTGGCGTCCGCGGCGGAGGGAACGCCCACGATCGTGTGCCCGCAGGTGAAAATCGGTGTGGCCGTGCCGGCCCAGGCGCAGGCCGACGTGAACAGCAACCTTCAACTGCTCGACAAGCAGATCGCTGAGGCCAACAACCGGCTGGCCGCCACCAAGGGCCAGGGTGGCAACAACTTCGTGCAGAACTCGATCCTCGGCCCGCTCAAGGACAAGCGCGTCTCGACGATCAACCGGATCGAGATCGCGATCGGCCGGTTCGCGAACAAGCCCAACCTGAACGCCGAACAGCTCGGCGTCTGCACGGTCAGCCAGAACGGCAACGGCAACGCGCAGCCGGTCGCGACGACCGCGCCGGCCGCCGCGGTGCCGGGCGCCAACCTCGGCATCCTGACCAACAGCTGCGACACCAGCAAGCTGCTGGCGCACGACGGTTTCCAGAAGGGTGACCGCTGTGTCTCCACCGAGTTCGGTGAGGTCGCCAGCGCCGCCAACGACGCGTCGCTGCTGATCACGCAGTCGCCGCCGGTGGTCAAGGTCAACACCCCGTTCACCCTCAAGGTGAGCACCCGGAACCTGATCCGGGACCGGTTCCTGGCGGCCGGTGCCGGTGGTTACTACGTGGAGAGCTCGGTGCTGCAGAACGGCATCGTCCGCGGCCACTTCCACACCGCCTGCCGGATGCTGTCCTCGACCAAGGTCGCCCCGGACCCGGCTCCGGTACCTGCGTTCTTCGTGGCGACCGAGGACAAGCAGGGCGGCAAGGCCCCGGACACGGTGACCATCCAGGTGGCCGGCCTGCCGACCTCGGGCACCGCGCAGTGCGCGTCGTGGGCCGGTGACGGTTCGCACCGCATCCCGATGATGGAACGGGCCAACCAGACCCCGGCCTTCGACGCGGTGAAGTTGCGCGTCGTCAACTGACCGCGAGTTACCGGCCGGTGTGCATGCGGTCCGGGCGCAGCTCGACGATCACCCGATCCGGCGTCCACTGCGGATCCCTGGCTCGCTCCGGAAGATGCTTTTCCGGCAGCGGGCGAGCCAGGGCGCCGTGGCCCTCCTCGATCGTCAACTCGTGACTTCGGCCGGCGAGCACACCTCACTGTCGAGCGCGAACAGGTAGATCTCGTACTCCACGCCCTGGCCGGAGATCAGGAAGGTCTGGCTGGGCGAGCAGAAGCCCTCGGCCGTCGCCGAGACCGTGTAGTAACCCACGGGGACCGCGGCGAAGGCGTATTCGCCGTCGGCGTCGGTGGTCGCCTGCAGGTTGCCCGGTTCTAGCGTGACGACGACGTCCGGTACGCCGAGGAAGGTGGCCGCGTTCAGCACCCGGCCGGTGAACTGGTACGTCGGCGTCACATGAATCGCGGCCTGGGTCATCGGACCCACCCGGCCGTGACCGTCGACCACCGCCGCGACCAGGGACCGGTCGCCGGTGATCGTGCCGACGCCGAGGGTGACCGTGGCGGTTCCGCCTCGCTCGGTGGCGGTGGCCGTCAGGCCCAGGTCGGTGGTGCCCAGGCTGTAGCGGAATCCGGTGACCCGTCGATCCCCGCCGGCGTCGAAGGTGACGGTCACCGTGCCGCCGGCGACGGACTCCGACCCGTCCGGGAAGGTGATCGTCGGCTGCCCGAGCGGGCCGTGCTGGGCCTGCGCGGGCGTTGCGCCGGTGAGTATGGAAAGGCCGGCCAGCATCGCCGCCGCAACCGTCGCGAGTGCTCGCCGGCCCCGAATGGTGAACATTTAACCTCCTGGATTCCCCCGTCAGATAAGGGAATCCAAGCAATCACGATCGCCGATGTAAACCGGTCAGCCCTGCTGGAGGATGCGGATCGCGTTGCCGGACGGGTCCCGCAGGCCCATGTCGGTGCCGTAGAAGTGGCTGGTCGGCTCCTGGGTGAAGTCGGTGAAACCGCGCGCCTTCAGGCTCTCGTACAGCTCCTGGATGTTGTCGGTGTTGAGGACCGGGCCGCTCAGGGCGCCCTTCGCGATCAGCTCGCGCAGCTGCTGGGCAGTTGCCTCGTCGTGCAGCGGCGGGCCGGGCTGTTCCAGGGAGATCTCGGTGCCGTCGCCGCCCGGCACGCGGACCGTCAGCCAGCGGTAGTCGCCCTGCTGGACGTCGTTGCCCTTCTCGAGGCCGAGCTGGCCCACGTAGAACTCCAGTGCCTCGTCCTTGTCGAGGACGAAGATCGTTGCGACGTTCAGTTTGGTAATCATCAGCCGAGGCTAGAGGCGCGTCCGGGCAGGGGCTTCTCGAAAACTGACCGATCGTGCCGTTAATGAGCTTGAAATATTGACGACATCCACTGTCCACAATTACAGTTTTCGGCACGAGAGAGCGCTCTCACACCAGCTGGAGGCGTGATGGGATCTGTGGTGCGACGTGCTAGAACGGTCGTGCTGGCGGCGGTCGTGGCCGGGGTCGGGGCGGTGGCTCTCAGCGGGACCGCGGACGCCGGCACGGTCGGTGCGGGCAGTTACACCGAGACCCTGCCGGCCGGGGCGAGCCTGCCGGTCGGCTGTGGTGACCTGGCCACCAACCCGCGCCAGTTCATGACCGCCAACGCGCCGGCCGGTCCGGTGCCGACCAACGACTGGTGGTCGTCGCTGGTCTTCAAGAAGTTCGACTGCAGTTACAGCGAGAACCTGCACGCGCACCCGATCAGTTACGACACCACCGCGGGCGGCCTGGGCTTCTCCTACAACACCACGCCGCAGATCAGCGGCTCGGCCACCGGGGTAGGCGAGTACCACTACATCTACCAGGAGGACTTCACCGCCGGAGTGGCCGGGCTGAACGCGCCACGCACCCTGGTCGACGGCTGGACCGACTGGACCGTCACGCCGTACTGGAGTGACGGCACCCGGACCATGAAGGCGACCATCGGGCACGGCCTGCCGTTCGCCTACTTCCAGGTCACCGGCGGAAATGCCCAGATCACCGCGAAGAGTACGCCTACCGTGTGGTCCAACTCTGGGGCGCGGATCGGGTACTCGATCGCCGGCAAGGACTACGTTGCCTACGCGCCGACCGGGGCCACCTGGACGGTCAGCGGCAACGTGATCACCTCCACCCTGGCCGGCAAGGGTTACTTCTCGATCGCCGTGCTGCCGTCCGGCGTCGCCGACAAGGTCGCTCTGGCTACCAGTTACGGCACCTACGCGCACAACCACGTGACCGGCACCCGGGTGTCCTACTCGTACAACCCGAGCACCAGCCGGGTCGCCACCACGTACACGTATACGACCACCGCGCGGGAGGGAACCGGGACCGGGACCGTGATCGGGTTGTATCCGCACCAGTGGCGGGCACTGACCGGCGCGACCCCGATCGCGCCGACCTACGTCACCGCCCGGGGTGCGATGAAGGTGCTGGTCGGGGCCTCGTCGTTCACCACCTCGGCGGTGTTCAACGGGGTGCTGCCCGAGGTGCCCGCGGTGGCCGACAGCAGCGGGGCCGACCTGGCCACCCTCAACGGTTACCTCGACCAGGTCAAGGGCAACCCGGTCAACGTGCTCGGCAACGACACGTACTGGACCGGCAAGGCCCTCGGGGTCGGGGCGCGGATCGCCGAGATCGCCGACCAGCTCGGCCGCACCGACGTGCGGGACACCGCGCTCGCCGCCATCCGGGCCCAGCTGACCGACTGGTTCACCGCGAGCTCGGGCAAGACCCAGAAGCTGTTCTACTACGACAAGAACTGGGGCACGCTGATCGGCTACCCGGCGTCCTACGGGTCCGATGCCGAGCTCAACGACCACCACTTCCACTACGGCTACTTCATCGCCGCGGCCGCGACACTGGCCAAGTTCGACCCCTCCTGGGCGGCTACCTCGGCGTACGGCGGCATGGTTGATCTTTTGATCCGGGACGCCAACAACTACGACCGGGGCGACACCCGGTTCCCGTACCTGCGGGATTTCGATATTTATGCCGGTCATGACTGGGCGGCCGGGCACGGCGCGTTCTTCGCCGGCAACAACCAGGAGTCCTCGTCGGAGGGGATGAACTTCGCCAACGGCCTGATCCAGTGGGGGCAGGCGACCGGCAACACCGCGATCCGCGACGCCGGGGTCTTCATCTGGACGACGCAGCAGGCCGCGATCAACGAGTACTGGTTCGACACCACCGGGGAGAACTTCCCGGCCGCGTTCGGCCACAACACGGTCGGCATGGTCTGGGGTGACGGCGGCGCCTATTCCACCTGGTTCGCCTCGGCGCCCGAGCAGATCCACGGCATCAACATGCTGCCGGTCACCGGCGGCCACTTCTACCTCGGCAACGACCCGGCGTACGTCACGCGCAACTACGCCGAGATGGTCACCAACGCCGGCCACGAACCGGCGTTGTGGCAGGACATCGCCTGGCAGTATCTGGCGCTCGGCGACGGGGACGCGGCGCTCGCCAAGTTCCGGGCCGGCAGCGGTTACACGCCCGAGGAGGGTGAAACCAAGGCGCACACCTTCCACTGGATCCGTAACCTGGCCGCCCTCGGCACGACCGACCTCACGGTCACCGCGAATCATCCGCTCTACCGGGTGTTCAGCAAGAACGGCGCCAAGACGTACGTCGCGGCCAACATCACCAATGCGGCGATCACGGTGACGTTCTCGGACGGGAAGGTGCTCGCGGTGCCAGCAGGTCGAACGGTCGCGAGCGGGGCGCAGAACTGGTCCGGCGGCAACGCGACCGGCGGAGGCATCAATCCGACGCCGACCACGAGCCCGACGACCACGACCAGCCCGACGCCGACCGTAAGCCCGACCACCAGCCCGACCCCGACCGCGACCACGTCGCCGCCGCCGACCGGTGGGGGAGCGGTCCGATATCTCCAGAGCGGTGGCGCACTGGCCGCTGCCGCCGGAACCGCTGGCACCGCGACCGTGGCCACCGCCTCGGGCGCCAACGACAACCAGCCGCACTCGCCGACCACGTTCACCGCGACCGGCCTCAACCTGACCTACCGCTCCGGGGTCGCGACCGCCTTCGGCATCTCGGTCGACGCCGGCACCGCGGTCGGCAACGCCACCCAGGTCCGTGTCTCCTACGACCTGACCGGCGACGGCACGTTCGACCGGGTCGAGACGTTCCGCTACTTCGCCACCGATCCGGTCACCGGCTGGGAGCGGTACACCGACGCCACCGGCCAGATCACCACCACCGGAACCTTCGGCAACCTGGACAACGGCACGGTCAAGGTGGAGATTTGGAGCGCGATCGGCGCGGCGCCCAGCACGGTCTCGCTCGGCGCACTGTCCACAGTGACCTTGCCCTACCAGTGAGCTCCTCGGTGCCTCGCTCACGGTGACGGACCCCGGGCGGTGCAGTGGATCAACCGCCCGGGTCATGTCACTCGAGGAGCGACGAGGCCGCCCTCGTAGGCGGTGATGACGAGCTGAGCGCGGTCACGGGCGGCGACCTTGGCGAGAAGGCTGCCGATGTGGGTCTTGACGGTCTTGACCGAGATCAGCAGGGTATCGGCGATCTCGGTGTTGGACAGCCCGCGACCGACCAGCGTGAGCACCTCCGTCTCCCGCGCGGTCAGTTGGTGGAGGTGGCCGGCGGCCGAGAACGCCGGATGGTCCACGTAGTGCTCGACCAGCCGGCTCAGGATGGCCGGTGCGAACAGCGACTCGCCGGCGTGCGTGCGGCGGACCGCGTCGAGAAGTTGAGCCGGGTGGGCATCCTTGAGGAGGAAGCCGCTGGCCCCGGCCCGGAGGGCACCATAGACGTACTCATCCAGCTCGAACATGCTCAGCACCAGCACCCGGCAGACCGACGGCGCGGCGCCGGCCGTGATGTCACGGGTCGCCTCGATGCCGTCGCCGCCGGGCATCCGGATGTCCATGAGGATCACATCGGGGGCGAGCTCGCGGGCCAGGCGCACCGCGTCCCGCCCGGTGGCCGCCTCGGCGACGACGGTCAGACCGGGAGCGCCGCCGATGAGGGTGGCCAGGCTGTGCCGCAGCAGCGGCTGATCGTCGGCGATGAGCACTCGGATCGCCGGTGGGCCGGAGTCGGTGGTCACGGGGACTCCCTGTCGGGGATGTGGGCGGTCACATGGAAGCCGGGGCCGATGGCGCCGGCGTGCAGGGTGCCGTCGAGTGCATCGATCCGTTCGCGCAGGCCGTCAAGGCCGTGCCCGGCTCCCCGCTGGGCCGGCCAGCCGTCTCGGGGCCCGTCGTCGCGGATCGCCACGACGATCGTCTCCCGGTCGCGGTGCAGATCGATGCGCACGTCGGTCGGACCGGCATGCCGCATGGTGTTGTGCAGGGCCTCGCGGACGACGGCGCAGACGACGAGCTGTACGCCGGGGGAGACGTCACCGATGTCATCAGCTCGCAGGCTGACGGTCAGGCCGGTGGCCGTCGCGTCACCAACGATCGCCGGAAGGTCGTCGAGAGTGTCGGCCGGGCGCAGCGGTGCGGTGCCGGGAGCGCGCAGAACGCCGAGCATCCGGCGCAGCTCCAGGGTCGTGCGGCGGCCGGTGCGTTCGATGTCGGTCAGCGCGCTTGCCCGCTCCGCGTCGCCGGCCGACCCGGTCACGCTGCGCGCCGCGGCGGCCCGGACGGTGATCAGCCCCAGACCGTGGGAGACGAGGTCGTGGAGGTCGGCCGCGAGGCGCAGGCGCTCGGTCTGCGCGGCCCGCTCCGCCGCCCACGCCGCGAGCTCGTCCTCGTATCGGCGGCGCTGTGCTCGCGTGCGAACGAGTGCCCAGGCGATCACCAGGACGGTGGCGACGGCGGCCATGGTCAGTGTCACCCAGGCCGAGTCGAGGCCGTCGGAGCCGGTGCTGGTCAAAATGAACGCGAGGAGCGCGAGCAGGACGACGGCGAGGAGCCACGCGTGTGAACGCCACCTCGGCCGGTCCATATCCATCCGGCGAGTCTAGATTTCGCGGCCCGTCCCCGCCTCGGCCCTGGGTCCGAGAGACCAGGGTCCGAGCGAGCCGCGCGAAGTCCGGGCCACGGTCCGATGCCGTGAACCGGCCCGCCTGGTGGCATGAACGGCATGCTTCGCATCGAAGGCCTCACCAAGCGGCACGGTTCGCGCCTCGTCCTGTCCGACGTCTCCTTCCGGGCCCAGCCCGGCCGGGTGACGGCGTTCCTCGGGCCGAACGGGGCGGGCAAGTCGTCGACGTTGCGCATCCTGCTCGGGCTGGATCATCCGAGCGGGGGGCACGCCCTGATCGACGGCCAGCCGTATCGGAGACTGCGCGAGCCCTTGCGAACGATCGGGTCGTTGCTGGACGGTCCCGGCGCCCATCGCTCCCGCACCGCCCGCAACCACCTGACGTGGCTGGCGCGCGCGTCCGGCCTGCCCAAACGCCGTGTCGACGAGGTCCTTGAACGGGTCGGGCTCGCCGACGCCGGGCGCACCCGGGTCGGCCGGTTCTCCCTCGGCATGGGCCAGCGGCTCGGGCTTGCCGCCGCGCTCCTGGGCGAGCCGTCGGCGCTCGTGCTCGACGAGCCGGTCAACGGGCTCGACCCCGGCGGGATCCGGTGGATACGCGCCCTGCTCAGGGAGCACGCCGGTGCGGGCGGGACGGTGCTGCTGTCCAGCCACCTGATGAGCGAGGTCGCCGAGATCGCCGACGACCTCGTGATCATCGCCGGTGGACGGATCGCGTCCGCCGGCCGGTTCGACAAGGTCACCGCGGGCTACGCCACTCTCGAGGACGCCTTCTTCGCCCTCACCGCCGCCGGCCGGGCCGAGGAGGCACGATGACGCTCCTGCGCGCCGTCGCCGCCGAGCTGCCCAAGACCGCCTCACTACCGGCGTCGCTCGTCGCCGTCGCGATCACCGCGATCGGCTCGCTCGGGATCACCCTGCTGAACGCTTTCAGCGTCCGTAACGCGATTCAGTCCGGCCGGACCGATCTCGTCGGTTACACGTCTCCGGTGGAGGCCGCGTTCTCCGCCGCGCCGCTCGGCACGGTCGGCGCGGTGATCCTCGGCGTCGTCGTCATCAGCAGCGAATACACCGCCAACAGCTCCGAGTTGGGCGGTGGCCGGCAGATCACCACGACCCTCACCGCGACGCCGCGGCGGCTTCACGTGCTGATCGCGAAGGCGGTTTCGGTAGTGCTCCTGACGGCGGTGACGGCCGCGGTCACGATGCCCGCCTGCCTGACCGTCGCGCACCTCGTGGTCGGCGGCGCGGCCGCAGCATCCGATGACCTCACCGACACGATCGCCCGATCCGTCGGCGCCGCCCTCTATTGGCTGCTCACGGCACTCATCGCCGTGAGCGTCACGGTGCTCACCCGCAGTGGCGTCATTCCGCTGATCTTCCTCATCGTCAACAGTTCGCTGGTGTCGTTCTCGCTGCTTCTCACGAAGCTCACGCCGCTCGCCCGTTACCTGCCTGACCTCGCCGGGCTCACACTGTTCGCCCGCGGCCCTTTCGCGATGGATCATCCGCTCGGTCCGCTGCCGGGTGGCCTCGTCATGACCGCCTGGGCCGTCGGGCTGCTCACCGTGTCCGCCCTCGTTTTCGTGCGGCGCGACGCATGACACGCTCGCTCGGCGATGCGATCGCGGCGGAGATCGTCAAGCTCCGCGGCCTTCCCGCGGCCGTCGCCACCATGCTCGGCACCGTCGCCGCCGGCGGGGTTCTCGCCGCCGTGGTCACCGCGTCCACCGAGGGGGCCGACATCCTGCCGGTGACGATTCCGTTCCTGCAGATCGGCCCCATTCTTCTGGGCGTTCTCGCCGTCTCGACCGAGTACACCGGACACCAGATCCGCACCACCCTGATCGCGACGCCGAATCGGCTCGTGGTCCTGGCGGCCAAGTCCGTCGCCTATCTCGCCGCTTCGATGATCACGAGCGTCGCCGCGCTCGGAGCCGCTCTCGCGTCCGCCCGTGTCACCCCGGCCGGACACCACCCGCCGACTCGAATCGGCTGGCCGCCAGCCGGTGCGACGGCATACCTGGTGCTGATCGGATTTCTCGGGTTCGCGGTGACCGTCCTGGCCCGATCACTCGTCCCGCCCCTGGTCGCCATGCTCACGCTCGTGCTGATCGCCTCGCCGTTGCTGGCTGGGTTCACCGAGCACTCCCGCTGGCTGCCCGACCGAGCCGGCCGCTTGCTGTACCAGCCCGGGGCCGACGCCGTTCTCGCCCCGGGCACCGGCGCACTCACCCTGCTCGCCTGGATCACGGCTGTCGCCGTCCTCGCCATCGCGACGTTCCGCACTCGGGACGCCTGACATGCGTAACAGGCACGGCAGGCTGCTGTCCACATCGCAGAGTTGTCTCGCCCTACCACGCCGCTGGGCTTCGACGGCCAGTACACGGACGAGGAGAGCGGCTTCCTGTACCTCAGCGCGCGCTACTAAGACCCACGGACCGCCCAGTTCATCACTCTCGACCCGCTCGAGGTCCTGACCCGCGAGCCGTACGCCTGCGCCGCCGGAAACCCGCTGAGCAACGCCGACCCGTCAGGGCTGTTCTTCTCGGAACTGTTCGATCGGCTCAAGGACGCGGCCTGCTACGTCACCGGCCTGATCGGCGACCTCGTGAACGGTTACATCACGGGCCGATGCAGTGCGGCCGCCCTCAAGTCCGCCGTGCGAACATACGGTCTGTCACTGCTCGCCCTTCCGATCAGGGGTCTGTTCGGCACTTATAGGCGTTCTTGAAAACGCGAACTGGCCGGAGGCGACGTTACCGCCAACGACGTAGAACACGCTGTGCAGCACGGCCACGCCCGGCCCTCGGGTAGTGCCGGGGACGCCGACCAGCGGTTCGCCCGCCGGTCGTCGCGCTCCATCACGTCGACCGGTGGCTCACCCCCCGCCGTACCGCCAACCGCTCAGACCCGCCCGCCGAAGGCGGCCGCGGCGGCGTTGGCCCGCGGCGTGGGGAGGTCGGCCACCGAGCCTCACCCACCCGTCGCTGTCGGTGCGCCGCGAGCCGGTGGGAGCGATCAGCTGATCTTGCGCGGGGCCTAAGCTGCCAATCACCGCAATGCGGTCTTCGGTGGCCACAACCGCGCCGACCCGAGCGACGTGCCGCGGCTGCCATTGAATCCAGGCCGCCGAGACCCGGGGCCGGAGCGGCACAATTTGCGAATGCGCCGACTGGCTGACGGTCCTCCGACAAGCGGGCGTACTGAAATCGCCGCCCGAGCAATGGCCGTTTTGGTGATGATGGATGGCCGCACCCACCCCCTACTGTCGACGTACAGTCAGGGGAGAGTGACCGATGGTGGATAACCTCATCCGCGATCTACGCTTCATCTGCCGACTGACACTGTGCGTAGGTACTGGCGGTGTGGCTCTGGCGATCTTCTCTGCCTGCGCATTGCCGCCGCAGAGGCCCCCGGGATGGGCACATGACCTCAGCGGCGGCTGGTGTCCCATTTGTAATGGTGCCGTCCGTTGGACGTCCGACCACTCCCTGCGGTGTGTTAGCTGCGGATACTTTGCGGTCAATGTCTGCTTATGTGGCCTACTCACGGTGGCCCTGCCGCCCAAGGTGTTCGACCTTCTACCGTTCGGTGGCTGGGAATGTGCAGCGGATCGCCCTCATCTCCAGAGCTCAGATGCGCGTCTCTGTCCGAAATGCTGGACGATCCGCACAAGTGGCTGGTGCCCCTCTCACGGGGCGTTCGAGGTCAATGCTGCAAAACTATGTCGCTGCCACAACCTTTTCGTTCGTCTGCGCGGCGCCCGGCTATGGACTTGTGAGGCCTGTGGCACAAGGATCCCCGCATGAGCGACCTGTTGTCTTCGGCAGGCTCCGCGGCTGGCAAGATCGGTCGGTATTTCACCGTGGTCAGTGCGCTGCCCTCGGTGGTGTTCGTCTGCTACCTATTTCTACTGGTGAAGACGGGTGCGCTGAGCGGGCGGCCGTCCTGGTCGGGCGTGGTTGACCTCGCACCCAGCGACCTGCTGACGGTCAGTCTGGTGTCCTTCGTGGTCGCGCTGGCGTCACATCCCTTGCAGTTCGGGCTGGTTCAGTTCTTCGAGGGGTACTGGGGGACCTCCGCTCCGGCTCGCTGGTTCGCCCTGGTGCGGATGAACCATCACCGGCGGCGGTTCCTACAGATGGATACTCGCCTTGCCACCGGGCTGAATGCGATCCGGGCGGCGGATCTCGGGCCCAGCCTGGCGGTCGCGACTCCGACGACCATCGCGGACCTGATCGAGTCGGACGAGTTCAGCCGGGCGGTGAATGCCTACCCCGACGACCTCCGCTGGTTTCTGCCCACTCGACTCGGCAACGTGCTCCGCCGGTATGAGACAGCAGTGGGTGTGCCGTACGGCATCGGCATCCTTGAAGCGGCCCCCCGCTTGGCGATGGTCGGGCAGCCGCGCGAGGTCAGCTATGTCGAAGACCAACGCGTGCAGCTCGATCTGGCGGTCCGAACCTCCTTTCTCGGGGCAGTGGCGACACTGTTGACGGTCTTTTTCATGTGGCGACACGGTCCGTGGCTGCTGCTAGGTCTGGTGCCGTACTTGCTGTCGTACGTCGCCTACCGTGGCAGCATTGTCATCGCTCACGAATACGGAACGAGTCTCGCCGTCCTCGTGGACTTGAACCGCTTCGAGCTGTACGACCGTCTCCGGATCCGGCAGCCGGACAGTACCGACGACGAGATCGCCAACAACGAGCAGTTGATGAAGGCGTTTCGGCTCCATGCGAACGTTGACATTACCTATGCGCCGTGGAAGGGCACCGTGCCCGAAACTCCGGCGAACGCCGCGGAAGAGCCCACCACCGATTGAACGGCCGTCAATGTCTGGCACCATGTCCTGGTGTCCACCGGTCCGCGCCATCACCCCACCTCATCAGGTCTCTCTGGCAGCGACGAGCCTTCGGAGACAGCCGATGCGGAGGGCGCGACGCGGGGCCCGGACATCGCAGCGTTGGCTGCCTTGCAGCGAGCCGCCGGGGCCGAAAGACGCTGGTTTCGGCCCCAGACCCGGGGCCAGGCGGAGCGGGCGGACGCAGCGTCCGAGCAGCCACCGCGCCTGCGTGACCAGCTCTTGTGGCTCTGGCCTGGCCTCGGCATCGCGATAATTTTCCTGGCCGGAGAATGGGCCGGTCCACTGGGTTCGGTGCTTGCCGCTCTCGTCGGGCTCGTCGTCCTGGTGAACTTCGTCGGGGATCTCGAGCTGCGCCGTGGCGCCCGGCTATGGATCGCGGTCGCGGCGATCGTCCTAGGCGTTGTGACCATCCTCGGCAACCAGTACGGCGTCACCTGGCTCGGCGATCGCCCGGTCGCCGACGCGGCCACCAAGCCGTCGTCGCCTGCCGATCTGCGAGGGAAAGCATTCACGCAGAGCGACCTGCCGTCCTCCTTGAAGGGGGCCGGGCTTGTCGGCGCCACGCTGGACGGGCTCGACCTGTCCGACCGGAGCCTGGACGCAGCCGACGCCCGGGCGGCGTCGTTTCGCGGTGCGACGATGATTCGTACCGGCTTCGGCGGAGCCGACCTGCGGGGGGCCAATCTTTCCGGCGGACGGCTGCGTGGCGCGGACCTGCGCGATGCGGACCTGCGCGGGGCGAGCCTCACCGGTGCGGACCTGACTGACTCCGATCTCCGTGGTGCCTGTCTGGTCGGGCTGGACCTCACCGGGGTCACCCTGCTCCGAGCGGACGCCGATGGTGCCGCTGTCGCAGGCGTGATATTACCGAGTATCTCCCGAGCTCAGACCTCGCATTGGCCGGCGACACCGGGCGCCTCTGCCGCATGCCGTTGACCCGGCGAGTAACCGGCCAGTTCTGTCCACATCGCGCCATGGCTAGCCTCGGGCAGCTCGGAGGGCTGTTCGGCACGTATCGGCGTTCTTGAAAATGCGAATCGTCGCCCCTGTTCGGTTCCGGGGCGGCGATCACGCGAAGGAGACCGCCGTGCTACGAAAAGCAGGAACCGCGGTAGTGCTGGCCGGAGCCATGGTCGGAGCCGGATTGCCGGCCACCCCCGCCCTGGCTGTCCCGGCCGCACCGGCCACCTCGAGCAGCGCGGCTCGGGCGATCACCCTCATCACCGGCGATGTCGTCTCGCTCGCCCCGGCCGGCGACGGCCGATACGCGGCGACCGTCCGCCCGGCGCCGGGCCGGGAGAGCATCTCGTTCCGCACCACCGAGGCCGGCCACGGCCTGCAGGTGCTGCCGCTGGACGTGGTGCCGATGGTCAAGAGCGGGCAGCTGGACGCCGAACTGTTCGACGTCGAGCATCTGCTCGCCGAGGGCTACGGCGACGCCGACAGCGGCACACTCCCGCTGATCATCCAGTCCCCGGGCGCGAGCGCACTGCGTACCGTCCGGACGCCGCTGCCGAGCCTGAACGCGGTCGCCGTGCGGGTCGACAAGAAGACCTTCTGGCAAAGCCAGAAGAGCGCTCGCACGACCGCGACCGGCAAGATCTGGCTGGACGGCAAGGTCAAAGCCGCGGCCCCGGAGAACATCGAGCAGATCGGCGCGCCGGCGGCCTGGCAGGCCGGCTTGACCGGTACGGGCGTGAAGATCGCCGTCCTGGACACCGGCATCGACGCCACCCACCCGGACCTGGCCGGCAGGATCAGCGCGGCCGAGGACTTCAGTGGCAGCGAGAACACCGTCGACCACTTCGGGCACGGCACGCACGTGGCGTCGATCGCGGCCGGCGTCGCCCCTGGCGCGCAGCTGCTGGTCGGGAAGGTGCTCGACGACAGCGGCACCGGGTACGAGTCGGGGATCATCGCCGGCATGCAGTGGGCCGTGGACAGCGGCGCCAAGGTGGTTAACATGAGCCTGGGCGGCTCCGCGACCGACGGCACCGACCCGATGAGCGAGGCGGTCAACCAGCTCAGCAGCGACGCGCTCTTCGTGGTCGCCGCCGGCAACGAGGGCGGCGACTACACGGTCGGTACGCCCGGGGCGGCGACCTCGGCGCTGACCGTCGGCGCGGTCGACCGCAACGACGAGCTCGCCGAGTTCTCCAGCCGTGGCCCGCGCCTGATCGATCAGGGACTCAAGCCGGAGATCACCGCGCCCGGCGTGGACATCGTGGCGGCCCGCGCGGCCGGCACCACGATGGGCCCGCCCGTCGACGACCTGCACACCACCGCGTCCGGCACCTCGATGGCCACCCCGCACGTGGCCGGCGCGGCCGCGATCCTGGCCCAGGAACACCCCGACTGGTCCGGTCCCTACCTGAAGGACGCCCTGGTCAGCACGGCCAAGACCGGAACGTCCGCGACCGTGTACGGCCAGGGCGCCGGCCGGGTCGACCTGCTCCGGGCCACCACCCAGACGGTGACCGGAACCGGGGTAGCCGACTTCGGCCTCGAGGCGGTCGGCCGCTCAGTGACGTACAGCAATGGTGGGCCCTTGCCGTTGACCTTGACCTTGTCCTCGAGTCTGAGCGTGGTCAGCGCGGCCAAGACGGTGACCGTTCCGGCCGGCGGCAGCGCCAGTGTGCCGCTGACCCTCAATCGCAACGGCAGCGCGAAGGGTGTGCTGGGTGGCTGGCTGACCGCCACCGGTCCCGGCGGCGTGCTGGTCACCACCGCGCTCGGCGCCACCATCGACCCGCCGCACCACCGGGTCACCTTCACCGCCGTCGGCCAGGACGGCAAACCCACCGGCGTGCCGGTGTTCCAGATGTTCGGCGACGACCAACGGTTCGACACGCTGGGCTACCTGGGCAGCGGCGAATCCGGCTGGGTCGACGTGGCCGAGGGCGACTACCTGGTCGACGCCACCCTGGCGGTCGGCACCGGCCTGCACCCCGAGGACACCCTGGTCACCATCCCCGAACTGCACATCGACAAAGACATGACGGTCGTGCTGGACGCCCGCAAGGCCAAGCCGATCAAGATCGAGACGCCGAAGCCGGCCCAGCAGCAGGCGGTGCTCAGCTACTACGTGCACCGGGTCACCGGCACCGGCCGGCAGATCGCCAACGGCTTCATGGACTTCAGCGCCACCGAGAAGGTCAACGTGACGCCGACCGCCCCGCTCCGCAAGGGCAGCTACGAGTTCTCGTCGCGCTGGCAGCTGGTCGCCCCGTTCGCCCGGGCGGTCGTGCCGTCGGCCGGAACGTACGACCTGCGCGCGATGCCGACCTCGCCGGTGTTCACCGGCACCCGGCACTACCCACTCGCCTTCTCGCTCAGCGGACCGGTCAAGGGCAAGGCCGTCGTGCTCGCCGCCGACGGGGACGACTACGAGAAGGTGCAGCAGGCGGCGGACGCCGGCGCGGCCCTGGTGCTGCTGGACCGCGGCCCCGAGTCGGCGGCCTGGACGGTGTGGGACCCGTCGGCGTCGCCCGAGGACCGGCTGCCGATCCCGGCGTTGCTGATCGCCGACGACGCCGCCAAGAAGATCCAGGCCAAAGGCAAGACCGTCGACCTCACGATGACCCCGAACAGCCCCTATCTGTACGACGTTCTCCAGGTCTCCACCGGCCGGGTGCCCGACCAGATCGTGCACCGGGTCAGCACCGCCAACTCGTACCGGATCACCAGCCGATACGCCCACAACGGCGGCCTCGGCTGGGTGCGCGAACAGCGCTTCGGCTGGCGCCCGTGGCAGGACTACGCGTGGAACGACCAGCAGCGCGCGGTAGCCACCCCGTCCGTCCGCGAGGAGTGGATCTCGGCCGGCGACAGCATCTGGCAACACCACGTCCACCAGGAATACCCGTGGGGCGACCTGGGATCGGCCCTGGACACCGGCTTCGCCGACCAGCCGCGTTCCTACCCGCGCCCCGGCACGGCCACCGAGACGTGGGCCGCGCCGGTGGTCCGCCCAGCAACCCCTGCTGGCTACACAAACAAGCGCACAGGCGACGTCCTGAACCTGCGCATAGCCGACTTCGTAGACGCGAGCGACAGGCACTTCACCATCGACGAGGCCGACCAGTCGAATGCCCGCCTCTACCGAAACGGCACGCTGATCACCGAGACCCGAGACGCCTGGCGCGACATCCCGATCCCACCCGGCGCGGCAACCTACCGCCTGGCGCTGACCACGGCCCGGTCAGGCAACGAGTGGCAGTACGCCCGCCCAACCAGCACCGAGTGGACGTTCCACTCATCGAAGCCCGGCACCCTGCCGTTGCTCCAGATCGGATACGAGGCCCCGGTCTCCCTGACCGGCACGGCGACGACCTGGCCCCACCTGCTCGGCGTCACTGTCCCCGGAGCCCGCACGGTGACCGTCGCCCTCTCGACCGACGAGGGCGCGACCTGGAAGAAGGCGCCCGGCCTGGGCGGAAAGTTCGTGGTGCCGTCCGGCACCGGCACGGTGTCGCTGCGAGTAACCGCTACCGACCGAGCCGGCAACTCGGTGACCCAGACCGTGCTCCGCGCATACGGGAGGGCATAACCAAATCCGAGCCGCGTTTGGCCGCTCATGGCGCCAAGCGCGGCTCGGCTGTCTATCCCCCCAGCACGCCGATTCAGCTGCATATCATGCTTGGGCCATGACGACCCGCGCCAACACCGGCACCGGACCTGGACCAATTACGCCGGACGGCTGTGCAGTCGCCTTCTACGTCCTCCTCCCGCCAACAGGCGAGGCTGAGATCACGCACCAGGCGATCCCACTCGGCAGTAGTGTCCTGGAACTCGGCTGTGGCACAGGCCGCACCCTGCGGCGACTTGCCGAGCTTGGCCACCCCACGTTGGGCGTGGACGAGTCCCCGGACATGCTGGTTCACGCGGCGGATCTGGATACGGTCTGCTCACCGATCCAGACCCTGGACTTACGCCGGACCTTCGACGCCGTGCTGCTGGCCAGCACGCTGATCAACACACCGGACCCGGGACTTCGCACCGCGATGCTCAAGACGGCACGACGCCATACCGCGCTGGGCGGGTCCATGATCATCCAACGCCATCCGCTGGACTGGTTCGACACGCTCGTCCCGTCCAGCGCCGAACGTGACGGCATTTGCTACACCATCGCCGCCGTGCACCGCGACGGCCCGCTCCTCACCGCCACCATCGAGTACCGGGCCGACAGTCGCCCATGGACACACACCTTTACCGCCTGCCGTCTCACCGACGACGACCTTGCGTCTGCCGTCCATAACGCCGGATTCGAGGCCATTCGCTGGCTTGCCGAAGATCACTCCTGGGTGGCCGCGACCGCCACCTGACCCGCCACGCATTGGTCCCGGGCGGCACGTTGAGTGTCGGCAACTACGCTGACTCAGATGTACGGATACGGCGGTCGGCCGGCGCCGCTCAGCCAGCGGTGGTTCCTCTACCGCGGCGTTATGGAGTAGCGGCCGATGCGGTTGGTCGGCACCCGGCCGGAGTGGCTGGCGACGGTTCCGTACCGGGCGGCCGGGCCCGGCGGCGTTCCGCAGAACGTTCAGCTCGGGGTCGAGCGACTGCCGGTCGACAGGCTTCCGGCCGGCTGCGACGCGCTGATCGCCGCCGGGGACCTGCAGGGGGTCGCGCCTTCGCCACTCGGCGGGGATCCGGTGCTGCTCGGCATCGCGCTCGCCGACTATCTGGGGGTGTGGGCGGAGAGCGGGCTGCTGCCGCCGGCCGGCCGGGTCGGCGTGCTGCTCACCGGGGATCTGTACTCGGCTCCCGGCGCCGACCGGCGTGGTGCGTCCGGCGCGGTCCTCGACGTCTGGCTGGCCTTCGCTGCCGCGGGATGCTCGATGGTGTTCGGGGTGGCCGGCAACCACGATGAGGTGACCGCCGGACAGGTGGCGGAGCTCGGCCCGGACGTCGCGCTGCTGGACGGTGACCGCCGGAGCTTCGGCGGCGTCACGGTCGCGGGGATCTCGGGGATCGTCGGCGACCCCGGGCGCGCCCTGCGGCGTACCGAGAAGGATTTCCTCGCGCTCGCCGGGAAGCTCACCAACCCGCCCCCGGATGTGCTGCTCCTGCACGAGGGGCCGACCGGCGACCGACCCGCCCAGCTCGGCCGGGCCGCGGTGCGCGGCGCACTGGAACGGCGCGCGCCGGCGCTCACGCTCTGCGGGCACGTGCACTGGGACGACCCGGTGGCGGTCCTCGGCGACGGGCACATCGTCAACGTCGATGCCCGGGTGGTCGTTCTGACGAGCTGATTCACTGGTGCGCGTCGTTGTTAGACTGCGGCGCATGTCTGAGGTCTCCGATACCCAGGCGTTTCTGGATCCGGACGCGTCCCGCGAGTACCTGCGCTCGTGGAAGGAGAACGTTGACCGGACCGCTGCGCGGGCCGCCGCCATGACCGAACAGCTCGGGCGGCTGCGGGTCTCCGCGCGGGACGGCGACGGCCTCGCCGAGGTCACCATCGACTCCGCCGGGGTGCTGGTCAACCTCGAGCTCTCCGACCGCATTCACCGCTTCGAGCCGCGGGCGGTGGCCCGTGCGGTGATGACCGCGCTGCACGAGGCCCGGGCCAAGGCCGCCGATCGGGCGCACGAGATCGCGGTCGAGACGATGGGCCCGGATTCGCTCTCGGCGCGCACCACCGCCGACCGGATGCGCCAGGCGCTGGAGCGTCCGGCCGACGAGGACGAGTAAGGGGTACTGACGTGTCGGATGCCTTTCAGGTGGACTCGGCACAGCTGTTCCGGCACGCCGCCAACGTGCGGGCCGTGCGCGACCAGCTCGCCGCGATCAAGGGCGCCAGCAGCGCGATCTCGCAGGACGACCGGGCGTACGGCCTGCTGTGCGGGTGGATGTCGGCGATCCTCGAACGCCGGCACGCCGGCCAGGACAACCTCTACGCGTACGCCGAGGAGAACCTGCAACTGCTGGCGGACGCCCTCGACGCCACCGGTCGCGACTACGACGCCGTCGACGGCAACGCGCAGAGCACCATCCGGGCTGCCGGCGGGCTGGGCTGACCATGGTGTCGAACTCCTCGCTGGTGGCCACGTCGACGACCACCCGGACCGCGTACACCGGCATCTCGCTTGCCGACGGCTTCCAGGGTCTGCAGCAGTCGGTCCAGGGCGGTAGTTGGGTGGACGGGCTGCTGGCCGGCGGGTCGCTGGTGGGTGACGCCGCGGCGACCGTGATCGACCCGTTCAGCGCGCTGCTGGCCAACGGCCTGGGCTGGGTGATGGAGCACTTCGAGCCGCTGCGCGACGTGCTCGACAGGCTGGCCGGCATCCCCGACCAGGTGGTGGCGCACGCGCAGACGTGGGCCAACATGGCCGGCGCGCTGCAGGCCATGGCCGCGGATCTGCACGCGAACCTCGCCGCCGACCTGCCCGACTGGGGCGGTGCCGCCGCCGACTCGTACCGATCGATGATGGCCAACAACGTGGACGGCCTCGGCGGCCTCGCGGTGCTGGCCGACACCATGTCGGCGGCCACCCGGGCGGCCGGCAACCTGGTCCAGTTCACCCGCGACATCGTCCGCGACCTGATCTGTGACCTGGTGGCCCGGGTGATCGTGTGGGCCGCCGAGGCGCTGGCGATCGTCACCATCCCGCTGGTAACCGCGCAGATCATCGCGGCCGTCGCCAAGTGGTGCAGCCGCATCTTCGGCTACACCGGCGCCCTGATCACCAGCCTGCAGAACCTCTCCGCCCTGATGGAGGACTGACCGGTAACTGCCGTCAGCGGTTGCCGCCTCGGAAGATGCGCAGGAAGAACAGGAACACGTTGAGGATGTCGAGGAAGATCGACGCGGCCAGCAGGGGTGCCGACTCGAGGTCGGAGGATCGGCGCAGGCGCTGGAAGTCGAACATGATGAAACCCGCGAAGATCAGCAGGCCGAGTACGGAGTAGATGAGGCTTCCGTACGGGATGTTCACGAAGATCAGCACCACGCCGAAGATCAGCAGGGCCAGCAGGGCCCAGAAGCACGTTCGGGCGAGGGCCGTGAGGTCGCGGCGGGTGGCGAAGCCGGCCGCACCGAACGCGGCGACGAACAGCGCCGTCGCGGCGCCGGCCTGCCACAGTGCCTGCGGGTCGGTGCTGGCGTAGTAGACCAGGGTTGGTGCTACCGCCACCCCCATCAGCAAGCCGAACGCTCCGAGTAACGCTACCGTCGTCTGCCGCGATCGGCGGACGCTGAACTGCATGCCGATCAGGGCCGCGAGCGCCGCGAGGTACGCGAGGAAGGCGATGCCGCCCGGAAAGTTGCGACCGAGGTACGTGCCGAGGGCGAACAGGCCGGTGGTCGCCGCGACATAACCCATCGTCTGTGCGAACAGCGTGTGGCCGCGGTCGCGAACGGCCGGCCCGGCCGCATAGGTCTCGGTCATCGCGGTCTCCCGTGGTTCCGGATGGTCTGACCCATCACTGTGAACCGCCGCGAATGTGCGGACATCCTTCGCCGGGGATGGTCAGGCGGAGAGGGCCGGGTCGAGGTTTGAAGCCGTCCAGGTCCAGCAGCATGACGGCGGCGTGGCTGCCGCGCTTCGCTCGTTCCACCGCGAGGGTGGTGCGGTCGCGCAGCAGCATCCGGTTGGCCAGGCCGGTCAGGCCGTCGTGGAAGGCCATCCGGTGCAGGTCGACGGCGATCTCGGCCGGCATGTCGGCCAGGTTCAGGGTGCCGGTCAGATCCTCCGGCGGGGTGCCGGCCTCGGCCACCACCCGCTCGCCGTCCTCGTCGATCAGGGTGACGACCGCCCAGCGGCCTTGTCAGCCACCCACGCCAGCGTCGTGATCAGGAAGAACGCCATGTTGAGCAGGAACAGCCAGCGGATCCGGCCGCCCAGGCTCCTCGGCGGGCCGAGCTTTCGCCAGAACGCCTTCACCCTCTAACGATCGTCTGATCCTCTGCGGGGCTGAGCCGCCGGCGGCGGGAACCGAGGGTGAAGGCGACCGCGCCCAGCGCGGAAACCACCCCGCAGAGCAGCAGCGTCGTGCGGTAGCCGAAATGCTCGACGGCCAGGCCGGACAGTACGCCGGAGACCAGCAAGCCGGCGGTGGACGCGTTGGCGAACAGCGTGGTGGCCCGGCCGGTCGCGGGAGCGAGAAGGTCCTGGAAGTAGCGGATGCCGGCGGCCCCGACGATGGCGATTCCCACCCCGCGCAAAGCCTGCCCGATCACCAGCATCGCCATGCCCGAGGACACCACGGTCAGGGCGTAGTAACCGACGAAGGAGCCGAAGCCGCCGAGGATCAGGGCCCGCTGGCTCACCCGGGCCGGGGCCATGGCCAACCCCAGCGTGGCGACCACCTCGACCGCGGCACAGACGCTGAAGAGTACGCCGATCGAGGCGGGCTGCTGATGCAGAGCGCGGGTGACGAACAGTGGCAGCGCCAGCCCGCCCGCGAACATCGCGGTGAAGAACAGGGTGACGCTCACGATCAGCAGGACCGGGGTGCGGCCCGGCGACGAGCCGGTCACCAAGACCGGCCCGGGCCGCGGCACCACGAAGACGGTCAGTGCGGATCCGAGGAACACCACGGCGGCCGTCCACATCAGCCACGAGTAGCCGCCCCGGGACAGCACGAGCGCACCCAGCAGCGGCCCGACCGCCCACGCGAGGGACCAGGCCGAGCGCAGCAGCGGGGCGGACCGCTGGCCGGCGGTGCCCTCGCCGAGCACCGAGCGGGCCAGGGTGAACAACTGCGGGAAGGCCGCGCCCATCGCGCCGAGCACGGTCGCCGCCATCAGCAACAGCACCGGAAAGCTGGACACCCGGGGGAGCAGCAGGTAGCCGCCCGCGCCCAGCAGGGTCACCACGATCGCGTACGCCCGGGCGGGCCGGCGGTCGAACGCCCGGCCCAGCCACCAGCTGATCGTGATCCCGCCGATTGCCGACGTCGACGCCCACACGCCGATCTGCAGCGGCGTCAGGCCGACCACGTCGGCGGCGAACAGCACGATGTACGAGTTGACCATCGAGTCGGCGATGCCCAGCAGGAGTACGGCGGCGACGAGCGCGAGGAAGGGCACCTGATCTTCGTACCGGTCGAGCCTTCCGGGCGACACCGATTAAAACCGGTCGAACCTTTTGCGGCGGCTGTGCGTGATCTGTGAGGTGAGCGGGAAACGGGTGGCCGGCTTGGATGGTCTGCGTGGCCTCTGTGCCCTGTATGTGCTTTTGTTCCACTGTTGGGCGTACACCTTCCGGGGTTTTCCTCGTTATCGCGGCCCGGACTGGCTGAGCTGGCTGGGTTTCGGCCGGCTCGCCGTGGTGTTGTTCCTGGTCCTGTCGGGGTTTTCGCTGGCCATGTCGGCCGCCCGGAACGGGTGGCGGCTCGGCGGCCTCGGCCGGTACGTCCGGCGGCGGGCCTGGCGGATCCTGCCGGCCTATTGGGGTGCGCTGGCGTTCAGCCTGGTCATCGCGTGGTTCGTGGTGCCCCAGCCGCACAATCCGGAGCCGACGGCCAAGTCGGTGGCGGTCTTCACCCTGCTGCTGCAGGACCTGATCCCGGCGCCGACGCCGAACGGCGCCTTCTGGTCGATCAGCGTCGAGGTGCTGCTGTACGGCGCGCTTCCGCTGCTGCTGGTGCTGTGCCGGCGGTTCGGCCCGGCGGTGATGCTGGCCGTCGTCACGCTGCCGGTGGTGGTGGTCGGGTTCGTGGTCTTCGACGGATCGCCGCCGACCGGCGACAACTGGCTGACCCCGCACCTCGTGCCGGTCTTTGCGGCCGGGGTGGTGGCGGCCGGGGTGGTCGCGGCGGGGGACCGGTTCCGCCGGCTGCCCTGGCTGCTGATCTCGGTGCTGGCGGCGGTGCCGGTCGGCGCTCTGATCCTGCATCAGGGCGTGCGCTGGTTCACCGGCCACTACTACTGGGTGGACATGGCGATCGCGCCGGCGATGACGGCGTTCCTGCTGGCGATCGTGAGCGGGCGGCCCGCCGTACTGATCCGGCTGCTCGACTCGCGGCCGCTGGAGCGGCTGGGCTCTTTTTCCTACAGCCTCTATCTGATCCACCTCCCGATCGTGGTCGCGATCAGCCTGAAGCTGGTCGCGCCGCGACTCGGGCACGGGGTCGCCGCGTTCCTGGTCACGACCGTGCTGGGCGGCGGGCTGTCGCTGGTCGGCGCGTGGTTCTTCGCGCGGGTGTTCGAGTTCCCGTTCCAGCGGTACCGCTCGTGGGCCGAGATCCGGGCGACCGAGGACCGGCGGGTGCTGGTGGGCTGATTTTTCGAGAAAGTGCCACCGTCAGCTCGGTTAAGTGCGTACCTTCGGCGGCGAAACGGACATTTCGCTCAACGGGGGATTTTGGTGCGACGTTTTTTGATGGTGGCGACCGTTGTGGTCGCGAGCCTGGGCATGGTGCCGGCGCAGGCCGAGGCGGCCGGCCCGGACACCCGGTTCACGGTGATCGCCACGACGCAGGGGCCGGCCAAGGATGATTTCGACACCTTCCGCCAGCTGTACGAAAAGCAGCGGAAGCAGTACGGGGGCGGCCCGATCGGCATCCGGCTGTTCAGCCCCGGGCTCCTGCCACTGCCCGGTGACAACAACATGCCCGGCAAGCTGCTGGCCTGGGCGGTCGCGAGGCACCCCGACGAGGCGATCACGGTGTCGCACAAAACCCGCGACGACGCTCGGCTTCGCGCGCTGCTGGACTGGGCGAACACCAAGCACGTACGCGTGTCGATCATCTACTTCCACGAGGTGCAGGACAACTGGGCCAAGCACCACGACGCCCGCGCCAAGCCGGAGGTCTACCTCGAGACCTACCGCGCCTACCGCAAGATCATCCAGGCCCACCCGGCCCGTCCGCTGATCACGCTCGAGAAGAACCTGATGTGGTTCTGGCAGCACTACAGCGTGGCCAAGCAGGGCGGCGACTGGCGTCTGTTCGTCGAGAAGAAGAACGACCCGGCCGACCTCGTCTCCTGGGACACCTACGTGTTCCCGGGCATGCCGACCGCGCAGGGCCGTTACGCCACTCCGGACGAGTTCTTCCGGTACGCCCGCGACGTCTGGCGGGAGACCGGCAAGCCGTGGGCGGTCGGCGAGATCGGCACCACCGTGCAGGACGGCACCGGCCCCTGCGCCGAGAAGAACTGGGACCCGAAGGCCGAGAAGTTCACCGCCTGGGTCAAGGTCATCACCGCGGCCGCGAGCAACCCGTCCACCATCGGCCCCGAATACCGGGGAATGCCGGCCGCCCTGTTCATGAAGTGGTGGGCCGGGCCGGACGCCAACGCCTGCGACCAGAGCCTGGATCAGGCCCCGGCCGCGGTGGCGTTCTATCGCGGGCTGATGCCCTTGCCGTGATCGAGGTCACTCCATTACGGTCACGCCAAGTCGTCGGGGGAACACCGAACAAGGGCGCTGACCATGATCGAGCATTTGCACGCCGTCCTGCGGATGCACCAGATCGGGATCATCAATCTGTCGCGTCCGCGGCGGCTGCTGCGCGCCGCCGTGAACAACGCCCGGCTCGGCCCGCAGGCCGCTCTGATCATGAAGGCGGCCGCCGAGCACCCGGACTTCCCGGCGGTGACCGACGACCGGGGGACCCTGACCTACCGGGAGCTGGACGAGCAGTCCAACGCCCTGGCCCATGCCCTGAAGGAGCTGGGCCTGCCGGACCGGGCGGTGGTCGGGGTCCTGGCCCGCGACCACCGCGGTCTGCTGCTGGCGATCAGCGGCACCGCCCGGGCCACCCTGCGCCTGGCGCTGATGAACACCGGCCTCGCGAAGCAGCAGTTCGCCGAGGTGGTGGCCCGGGAGAAGGTCCGGGTGGTGCTGTACGACAGCGAGTTCGCCGACCTGGTCGAGGGCCTGCCGGACGACATCCCGCGCTACCTGACCTGGGGTTCGTCCACGCCTTCTATTTCGGACACGACTCTCGACGAGTTGATCGCGGCGCACCCCGTCACGCCGCTGCCGCTGCCCGACCGGCCGGGTGGGTTCATCATCCTCACCAGCGGCACCACCGGACTGCCCAAGGGCGCGCCCCGCACCAAGGTGTCGCCGCTGGCCAGCGCCCTGATCGCGGACCGCATCCCGTTCCCGCGGCAGGGTGCGGCGGTGTTCGCGTCGCCGCTGTTCCACAGCACCGGCTTCGGTGCCTGGACGGTCGGGCTGTCGCTGGCCAACCACGCCGTGCTGCTGCGCCGCTTCGACGCCGAGAGCATCCTGGCGGCCATCGCCGAGCACCGGGCGCAGATGCTGGTCGCGGTGCCCACCATGCTCACCCGGATCCTCGCCCTCGGCCCGGAGGTCATCAGCAAGTACGACACGAAGTCGCTGAAGACCGTCTTCGTCGCCGGCTCGGCCCTGGCACCCGAGCTGACCAGCCGGTTCCACGAGGCGTTCGGCGACGTGGTCTACAACGTGTACGGCTCCACCGAGGTCGCCGTCGCCTCGGTGGCCCAGCCGGCCGAGGCCCGCCGAGCGCCCGGGACGGTCGGCAAGCCGCCGGTCACCGTGCACGTCGCGCTCTACGACGACCAGGACCGCCGGATCACCGGGGCCGGGGTGCACGGCCGGGTGTTCGTGCGCACCGGAATCCCGTTCGAGGGTTACACCGACGGCCAGCACAAGCAGGTCATCGACGGCCACATGGCCACCGGCGACCAGGGCCACTTCGACGCCGAGGGCCTGCTGTTCATCGACGGCCGCGACGACGACATGGTCATCTCCGGCGGCGAGAACGTCTACCCGGTCGAGGTGGAGAACCTGCTCGCCGAACGCGACGACGTGGTCGAGGTCGCGGTGATCGGCGTGGACGACCCGGACTTCGGCAAGCGCCTGCGCGCCTTCATCGTGCCCACCGACGACGCGGCCCGCGATCCCCAGGTGATCAAGGACCACGTGAAGGCGAGCCTGGCCCGCTACAAGGTCCCGCGCGACGTCGTGTTCCTGGACGCGCTGCCGCGCAACGCCACCGGCAAGGTGCTACGCCGCGATCTCCCGGTGGATTGATCCCCGGAAGACCGTCCAGTAGAAGACGCCGATCATGATGCCACCGCCGATGACGTTACCCACGGTGACCGGCACCAGGTTGTGCAGGAGGAAGTGCGACCAGGTCAGGTCGGCGAAATCGCCCCGGGAGAGGCCGGCGCCGCTCCAGAAGCCGGCGTCGGCATGGTCCTTGATCAGCAGCCCGAGCGGGATCATGAACATGTTGGCCACCGAATGCTCAAAACCCGTGGCCACAAAAAGGGCCACCGGCATGGTGACGGCCAGGATTTTGTCCGTGGTGGTACGGCCGGAGTACGCCGCCCAGACCGCCAGGCACACCATCAGGTTGCACAGGATGCCGAGCGCGACGGCCTGCACGTAGGTGTGCTGCACCTTGGTCAGCGCACTGTGCAGCACCACCGCGCCCCAGCCACCATTGGCGTTGCGCCAGACCCCGCCGAGATAGACCAGCGCCACCACGGTCAGTGCGCCCAGGAAGTTGGCGACGTAGACCACGCCCCAGTTCCGGAAGAGCTGACCCCAGGTGATGCGCCCACTGGCCCGCGCGGTCAGCGTGAGGGTCGACGAGGTGAACAGCTCGGCACCGGTCAGCACGACAAGCACCAGCCCGGTGGCGAACACGATGCCACCGACCACCTTCACCCCGCCCGACCAGGCCAGCCCGGTCGCCCCGACCTGGCTGGTCACGTAGAAGACGAACCCCAGCGCGATGAACGCCCCACCGGTCAGCCCGAGCAGGAACGATTTCAGCGGCTTGCTGGTGGCTTTGCCGTACGCGGCGTCCTCGGCCGCCTGAGCCATCTGCACCGGGCTGAGCATGGACATGCCGGGATCGTAGGCCGGTACCCCTCCCGTCCGGACGGGCCGAAAGTCACCCGGCCGGGTTCGGGGTCGCCCGTCCGGCCGACGAAATCAGCCGTTGCGGGGATCCATCACCGTCTCTGCCCGGACACAATGGGCCGCGCGGCGGAGGCAGACATCCGCCCCTTCACGGTGGAGTGCTTCGCATGAGCGGCTGGCAGCTGTCCGGCTACACGCCTGTTCGCCCGCTCGGCGCCGGCGCTTCCGGCAGCGTCGTGCTGGCGACCCACGACGCCTCGGGCACCGCTGTCGCGATCAAGTACCTGACGCCGGCCCTCGGCGACGACGCGTCGTTCCGCGACGCCTTCCGCAAAGAGGCCCGACTACTCGGGCAGATCAACGACCCCAACGTCTCCCGGCTGTACGAATACGTCGAGTCCGCCGAGGGCGCGGCGATCGTGATGGAGCTGGTCAACGGGGTGTCGCTGCGGCAGATGCTGCGCGAGCACGGCCCGACCACCCCCGAGGCGGCGCTCTGCGTGCTCAAGGGCTCCCTGGCCGGGCTGGGCGCGGCGCACGCCCACGGAGTCGTGCACCGCGACTACAAGCCGGAAAACGTCCTGGTCACCGGGGAGGGCCGGAGCAAGCTTGCCGACTTCGGCATCGCCACGTCGGTCGGCCAGGGCGCCGACACCATCGTCACCGGCACGCCGCGCTACATGGCCCCCGAGCAGTGGACCGGCCTCCCGGCCACCCCGGCCTGCGACATCTACGCCGCCACCGCCACCTTCTTCGAGTGCCTGACCGGCAAGCCACCGTACGACGGACCGAACCTGTTCGCCCTGCACGAGCAGCACGCGAACGCCCCGATCCCGACCGATCCCGCGCCCGCGGCGGTGCACGACCTGCTCCGGCACGGCATGGCCAAGCAGCCGACCGACCGGCCACAGCACGCCCTCGCCTTCATCGAGATCCTGGAGCGGGTGGCCGGCACGGCGTACGGCCAAGATTGGGAAAAGAGCGGGTGGGACGACCTGGCCCGGCGGGCCGCCCTGCTGGCCCTGTTGTGGCCTTTCCCGGAGCGTGCCGGCGGCGCCACCAGCCTGGCCACCACGACGCTCGGCGCCAGCCGGCCCGGGGTCGTCCGGCGCGGACGCAAGATGACCGCGCTGGCGGCCGGCGGCATTGTTGCGGCCCTGCTGGTCGGCGGGGCGGGGTACCGCTACGCCGCCGCCGAATCCCCGGACGTCGCGGACGGCCCGAAGAGCCCGCTCATCGTCGCTCCGGCGGTGGCCGGGCCGTCGAGTTCGGACCCCACGGTCTCGGCGGCGACGCCATCATCGGCTTCCTCAGCGCTGCCGTCGCCCTCCTCTGCCACACCGACCACCACGAACCCTGGCGACCCGGCGACGACCACCCCGGCGGACCCGGGCACCACCCCCACCACCCCGACGGCCCCGACCACCACCACGCCGCCGACGACCACCACCACGCCCACGCCGAGCCCGTCGACCAGCACCTCGCCGCCTCCGCCGGCCGACACCACCGCGCCCTTGGTGGGCACGGTCAGCGCGAGCCCGACCGGCCTGGAGGCCGAGAACTGCCAGTACGGCACCCGCACCAGCACCATCGCGGTCACCGTCTCCGACGACCAGAGCGACGCGGGGTCCCTGACGGTCAGCTTCACCTACGCCCTGAACGGCAGCACCTCGACCGTCGCGATGAAGTCCGCCGGGCGAGGCGCCTTCCAGGGAACGCTCGGCCCGCTGCCCGCACCGAAGTCGGCCACCCGGATTCCGGTCTACGCCAACGCCGCCGACGCCGCGGGAAACAAGACCCAATCCGCGAAACCGGTGTACGTGACCCTCACCAACGTCTGCACCCCCGGTTAGGAGCAGGCGTGACTCGCCCGCAGGACCCCTTTGACGACCGAGCGATGCCCCCGCCCGCCGACCCGTGGGCGACCATCGACCGCCCCGTCCCCACCGTGTACCTCGGCAACCCGGACACCACCGCCCACGTCGTCCCGCCCGCACAGCGGAGCGCGCCGCCGCCCGCCATCGAAGTGCGCTTCGGCCCCGGCGTGCCGGTCGCCGCTCCCAGCTGGCCGACCGCCCCCGCGGCCCCGCGCCGCCCGCGGTGGCGCCGGCTGGTGTCGATCCTCTCCAGCCTGCTGACGCTCGCCCTGGTCGTGGTGGTCGGCCTCTACCTGTGGCAGCGCCTCAGCCCACTGGTGGTGGAGAGCGCCACGGTGGCGGTGCCCAAGCCGGCCGGAAACAGCTGCGACGTCACCGTCAACGTGGTCGCCACCGTGCACACCAACGGCAAGAGCGGCACGATCCGCTACCAGTGGATCCGCTCGGACAACCCGCCGAGCGCGGTGCTGACCGAGCAGGTGGGCAGCGGCCAGCGCACGGCCGCCTTGACCCTGAAATGGACGTTCAACGGCGTAGGCACCACCACCGAGACCGCCACCCTGAACATCACCGAACCGACGCCCATGCAGGCCACCACCAAGGTCGCGTACCGCTGCCGCCGTTGATTTTCCTCCGGTTGATTTTCCTCAACGGGAGGCGGTGGGGCCGGCTACCGCACCGGCGACGTCGAAGAGCCGCATCGTTCGATACCAGTCCGCGACGGCGATCGTCCGCCCGTCCGGGCTGAACGCAAGGTCCGCGACCATGCCTTCGGTCGCAGTGGTCCCGCCGGCGTTGAAATGCCGCTGCCGACCGGGATCGGTGGCGACGATCCGGCCGGACTGAACGTCGCACAGGCGGACCACGCCGTCCATGGTGCCGATTGCGAGCGTGGTGGCCTCCGGACTGAACTCCAGGTCCGCCACCGAGTCGGCCGGAATGGTGACACTGGTACGCCCGGCCATGTCCCGGATCAGCACGTTCCCCGCGGTGCTGACGGCGATGAGAATGCCATCCGGGCCGAAGGTGGCGTTCGCCCCCGGAAACCGATCTGTCACCCGCCGGTCGGTCATCCGAATCAGCTGGACCTCGTCGGTGCTAACCGCGAGCAGGTCACCATCCGGGCTGAACGCGACCTTCACGACATAGCCGTCGCCGGCCAACGTGGCCGTTTCGCGCCTGGTAGCCACGTCCCAGAGCTTGACCATCCACCGGGGAATGCCGCTCCCACCGGCCCCGCCGTTGTTGTAGCTGCCGGCCGCGAGAATGGTGCCGTCCGGGCTGAAGGCAACACCGGAGTTGAGCCGCTCGAGCCCGGGCAGGGTGGCCAGGCGATCTCCCGAGGCCACGTCCCAGAGCAGCACGCTCCCGACGCCGTCATCGGTGATTTCCCCGGCGGTGGCCAGGAGTCGGCTGTCCGGGCTGAACGCCAAAACCTGAGACGAGATGACGTCAGTGAACAGGCTGCGCACCGTACGCCCGGCGGCAAGATCCCAGACCCGAACCGTCTCGTCAAAGCTCGCGGTAGCGAGCAGCCGCCCGTCCGGGCTGAACACCACCGCAGTGGTATTGCCCTGGTGGCCAACGTCCATGACCCGGACATGGGGGTCGTAGTGGGCCGGCTCCCGAGTCCTCTCCGGGTCCGTGCACCCGACCGCGACAGCGGCGATGGCGACCGCACTGAACAGAACGGCCCGCCTCACCAAAGCCCGGCGAAGGCCCACCCTCGGACGCTAACACCGAAATCCGCCGTCCCTGGCGACTGATCCGCTCAGGTTTGATCCGGGCACCACCGTTCCCCCGTAATACCGGACAGAAGGCCAGGTTTACGGAAGGGCGGTCGCGTCTGTGGCGCCGGTGTACTCGGATCGTCCGGCAGCGCGTCAACGTGTCGCCTACCTCCAGGCCGATGACCTCGAGTCCCGGTCGACGGCCGTGCCGCACCAGTGGCCCGGATCCCGGCCGAACATGTACGAGACGGACTGGTCAACAACTCGCCGGCACCGGAGAGCCCGCCGCCGAGGCCGCGCGGTGCCCACCCTGATAGTGCTGACCGCCGTCTCGGCCGCGGTAGCCGGTGTCCTGGCCATCAGCGGCGCCGAGCAGCCGGCCGAGGTCCCGGTCGCGATCGACGCCGCACTACAACCCAAGACGACAATCTCCACCCGAGGCGTACGGGTCTCGCCGGCCCCTTCCAAGCAGGCCGCGGCCCGTTCCCCATCGCCGAAGGCATCAGCCACCACCCGGCCACCGCAGCCGCTGGCCGGCCTGAATCAGGCGCAGATGAACAACGCCGCCGTGATCGTGCAGGTAGGCCAGGAGCGCGGTCTTCCCCGCCGAGCGATGCTGGTGGCGATGATGACCGGCTTGCAGGAATCAAGCCTGCGCAACCTGGCCAACCCAACCGTCCCGGCCTCCCTGGACCAGCCAAACGAGGGAAGCGGCGCCAACTTCGACTCACTCGGCGTCTTCCAGCAGCGCCCAAGCCAGGGCTGGGGCACCGTCCCCGAGCTGATGAAACCGCGCTACGCGGCGGATGCTTTCTACGGCCGCCTCCTGAAGGTCCCCGACTGGGAGTCCAAACCCCTGGGCGAAGCAGCCCAGGCAGTGCAGCGCTCAGCAGTCCCGGACGCCTACGCCGAACACGAGGACCGAGCAAACAAGCTCCTCGACGCCCTGCTGTGAGCTGATCTTCCGGAGCGGCTCGGTAGCGCATACGATCTGCGGCCGTGTGGTCGAAATCGAAGAAGAGCAGGGGCGCCGAGGCTCCGGAGTTCTGTCGTTTCCTCGACGACGATGTCGAGGTCCTGCGTCGTGCGCTTCGCCGCAAGGACTGGCCGGCCGCCCGCGAGATCCTTGCGACGGCCGAACCGGAAGAGCGTTCCTACTACTTCTCGGTCGCGGCGACCACGGTTGGTGTCGAACGGTGGATCGCCGGCGTCGTCCCGGGGGACCCGGACCCGCTCCTGCCGCTCCTGCTGTGCGGCGCCGGCCTGCTGACCTCGGCCTGGGATCTGCGCCGGGACGGCGTTTCCGGTCCCATCAGCACGGCCGGAGCAGAGCTCTGGCGGAGGCTGGTAGGCGAGGCCGAGACGTACGTCGAGGAGGTTCTGCGGCGCGATCCCGGCCGCGCCGACGCGTGGATCTGGTCGATCGCGGTAAGCCGCGCGCTGGGCCTGCCCGTTGAGGAGCGCCGGCGACGTTTCGAGCGGCTGATCATGATCGAGCCGGACAACTGGTACGGCCACGAGCAGATGCTTCTCGCCCTGAGCCCCGAGTGGGGCGGCAGTTCGGAGGCCATGTTCGAATTCGCCCGCGCCCGTGCCGAGGCATGCCCCGGCACGCACGTCCCGGCCCTCGTCGTGCTCGCACACCGCGAGCACAACGCATACCAGGCGTACCTGGCCAAGCCCGACGACCCGGATCGGGGTCTCCCACTGGACTACTGGGAGTCGGAGGCCGTCATGGACGAGGTGTGGGACGCGGGGCAGGCCTCGTTCTGGCACGACGACTACGAGGCCTCGGTGCTGACCCCGATCGTCTGGAACAACTTCGCCTACGCGTTCGCCTACGGCGACTTCCACAAGCCGGCCTGGAGCCTGTTCACCTCGATCGGCGACGACTGGATCACCCGAGATCCGTGGGGCGACACGGAGTTCTTCGTCAGCTCCCGCAACTACACCAGGGAAAGTCTCGACTGATGTCGTCCTTCATGCAGTTCGAACGAGCGCTCGTCCAGCGGGACTGGCCGACGGCCCGGGCCGTGCTCACCGTCGCCGACGCCGACCACTTCGCGGCGTACCTGGGATATGCAGCGCATCTGAAGGGTGTGGAGGAGTGGATCCCCGATGTGGTCCGCGCCGAGCCGCACTCCATCCTGCCGCTGCTGATCAGGGGAGCCCGCGCCGTCTCGTGGGCCTGGGAGGCCCGCGGGTCCGGATGGGGCAACAAGCTCAGCGAACAACAGCTGACGGTCTGGGTCCGGCGGCTCGAACTGGCCCAGAACTGCCTCGACGAGGTGGTCGCCCGCGACCCGAAGTGCGTCGAGGCCTGGCATTACCAGGTCACCCTGAGTCGGGCCCGGCAGGTGCCCGCGGAGGAGGCCTGGCGGCGCTTCGACCGGCTGACCGACATCTCCCCGGCCCACCTGCACGGCCACCTTCAGATGCTGGAGTACCTGAAGCCCAAGTGGTTCGGCAGCCCCGAGATGATGTTCGACTTCGCCCGGACCAGGGCTGCCGCTCACCCCGGCACCGACCTTCCGATATTGGTCGCGGAAGCACACCTGGAGCACCGCCGCGCCGAGGGCGGCGACAAATACCTCCGGCGCACCGACGTGGCCGGCGAGATCTACGCCGCCGCCCACAACTCGTTCTGGCACGAGAGCTACCGGTGGTCGCTGTCGACTCCGCTGCTGTGGAACAACTTCGCCTACAGCCTGACGCTGGCCGGCTACTACCGCGAGGCCTGCAACATCTACGACCTGATCGGCGAAGACTGCGTCCGCACCAGCCCGTGGGGCTCCACCGAACGCTTCACCGAACTACGAGACCAAGCCCGAGACCAGGCCGACGACATATACGACCCTCAGGGCGGATAAGACCAGCAGAGACGGACGTCCGGCATCATCTCCGGCATAGGCATCCGCCTCTTGAACGCACCTCGCAAGCAGTCCACTGTCCTGCGCGCGCGGGCCTGCCACCGGCCGTGATCCGCGATCAAAAGCCGATGAAATTCATCGCGGAGAAGATCGATCCACGCTCGTCGCTGGCCGAATACCTCGCCGCCATCAACTCCCGGGTCTTCTTCTGGGCCAGCCCCGAACGACTGGACCGGCTACGCCAAGCGAAGGAGTACCGCCGCCGGTACGGCCGCGACGGCGCCCTGGTAGAGGTCACCGTGCTGGACGCCGTCCCGGACATCCTCGACCTGACCAGGAAGATCGAAGGCGCCGGCGGCTGAGTCCAGCCCGAGGGACGCCAAGCCCTCGGCCCTCGCACGACAACGGCATCGTAAGAGGCTTGGCTCCCGGCATGCCTTCAACAACGACAGCCCACCCCGCGACCAAGACACGCGGTAACCGCACGGAGCCAGACCAGGCGCCACCCGGCATGTCACGATTACTCATTTAGCCGATGAGCGCGCGCCTTGCGAGTGGCTGAGTTTCCGGACGGGCGGATTCCGGTCTGTCTCCCGGTTTCTCACCGGTAGGCGGTTCAGACCGCCGGCCGGTGGCGATGCTGCGGTTCGTCGCCCAATCCGTGTAGATCTAGGAGAGTTGCCGTCAGGAGCTCACAGCAACTCGGCAAGGTCGACATCGCAGCTGCCGAATTGTCCGGCATGTTGGCACTCCACGCGGCCTGCGTGTGGATCATGGAGGGGTCCTGTTCTGAGCGAGCAGGAACTTCGCAAGGTCAACGTGTCGATTCACGGATTGCCCGGATTGTCGCGCTTTCGCGGAGGGTTTGACCTCTTACGGGGTCGGTGATCCAGAGGGTAGATGACGGCGTCAGACATCCGGATCTCTGCCGCGATCCGCGCTCGGTTCGAGTGCAGGCAGTGGAGCGTCAGTAGCCTGCTTCGAACGCGATATAGTTTCCTTTTTGCACCTTTGATTAACAATCAGGACATGAAACCTGACTGGGGGAGCGTGCCTGATTGGATCGCAGGAGTCGGCGGCATGCTCGCTTTCGGGGCGGTCGTCGCATCACTGCTAATTGAGAGACGACGGACTGAAGAGGCTCGTCGTTATGTTCTCGAGAGCGATAGGCGCGCACAGGCTGAGCGGATCACCTACTACCTCGTTGAGAACCCTGGCCCGTCCGCCGCGGTGGTCGACGGCCGCCATGAACGCACACCCGTCGACGGCGGCAACTTCTTCTACGGCCCGGGGGATGACGAGAGGTCAGGGCATCTCGTCGTGGTGAACAACAGTCACGGCTGTGTGTACGCGTGTATCGCATACGCTCCTGAGGGCCCGGAAGGTATGCCCGATAGGGCGATCGGAGTGATCCCACCCGGCGTAACGCATATCAGGATGCCCTTGGGCGGATACCCCGTCGGAGGCTCCGGTTCATACCGTTATCAGGGCGAGTACGCCAACAACAAGCTCGTACCGTGGATTCAATTCCGGGATGAGGCCGGCCACACCTGGCGACGAGGCAACGATGGCGCACTCCTTGAGCCGCGAGACCCAAATCCCTTTCCGGACCATTCACCCTGACGGTTCCAAGCGCATTGAACCGGCGCCTAGCGACGGGCTTATCTGCCGCTGTCCGGCGCGTTGGGAGCTCGGAGGGTCGTCACTCACTGCCGGAGCGAGGGTGTGCGGGGCCGGGGCCTGAACGCGCTGATGGACGGTCGTCGCGCTCAGGCGGTGCTGCCCTGTATGGATCGCGAGTAATAGTCGACGGTGGTAAGCCACTTGCTCAGCTCGCGCTTGCACGATGCGGTCACCAGGCGACGGGTCAAACGGCCGGTCGGCATATCCACGGTCCACCGCAGCAGGGTGCCTGCCGTGTCCGGCAGCAGTTCGGCGCGTTGGACGCCGGCATGCTTGCCCGCACGATCGACCTCGGCCATCCATCTCGCATCCGGGGTCGCTTCGCGGATCACATAGTGAAGGCGTGCCCGCGCGAGACCGGCACGAACGGTGAAGACGTACTGCGATCCGACTTCGCCGTTGCCCGTTGCCGACTCCAGGTGACAACGAGGATCCAGTTGCTCGTACATTTGCGGCGTTGTGACGACGTACCAGACTGCGCCTGGGGCCGCAGCGATACGCCGTTCCTGTGTTACCGACACCGTCGACTTCACGGCGCGGAGTTTACTGTAGTACCGGCCTCCGGTCATGGCGCTGATATCGCGCGTCAGCCCGAGACGGAGTCGTGGCCGTACCTGGTGGGCGGCAGTCGCGTGCACGATCTGCTGGGAGGCAGTTGGCTGTCAGCCTCGTCGATCCGTCTCGTAGGAGCGCATCACCTGCATTGTGGGATCGTCGCCGTCCGGTGTGTGCAGGCGGTCAGTCAGCAGGAAGCCGGGCAAGAAGAACTGGCCTGCGTGTTCCCGTGCGGACAACACGAACGTTCCGCCCTTCAGGTCGGGGCCCCAGCCGTGGTCCAGGGCGTAGGTGATGACCGCTCGGACCTCGGCGGAGCTGGGATAGGCGCCGTCGGTCGCGCAGGCGCCCCACGGTGCCGGCCGCGCACGAGATAACAGGTCGGCTTGAAGCGCCCGACTGGCCCGGCCATCGCCCCAAACGCGTACGCGAATACAGCGGTGGCAGTCGCCGCTACCCTGTACGTGACGGATTTCCGCGCGCCACACAAAGACACGCGCGTCGACGTATAACCGTCGTAGCCGTATGCGCACACGCCTCACCCCGCTCGCGGACGATTCCCCAACTGACGGTAGTGCGCAACCGCATTCACCCTGTGGCCGCGGGCCGCAAGGCAAGGCAAGGCGCCGGGTGCACTTTCCTGCCGCTGAGTACGCGCCGACCGCCGAGTGAGTTCGGTGGGGATGGCCGTTCACCAGCCCATCGTTCCTGGGCCGCCCTTGAACGGGCCGATGATGTCCGCGGTGATCCAACCGCCGTAGAAGTCGCCCTCCTGGGGCCGGACCAGTTCGCCGGCCACCCGGCATTCGTCGACCCGGCTCGGATAGAAGGCAACCGCACCGGCAAGGTCGGCGTACGCGGATGTAGGGCGCTCGTAGGACCAGCCGGCCTGTCGCACCCGGCTGTCGCCGACGACCAGGTCCCAATAGTCGGCGACACCCTTGAACTCGCAGTACGACTGGCCCGCCCCGGGCTGCAGCACACCATCGGCGATGCCATCGCGGGGCACGTAGTAAACCGGCGGGTGTGAGGTCTCCAAGACTCGCCAGCAACGGTCGCTGTCGACGATCACCTGCCCCGCGTGAACCACCGTCACCAGGGCACCAGTGCGCTCCAAGCGAGGCGGCCGCGGGTAGTCCCACACCGACTCCATGGGTACAGCTTGCCACCCGGCCCGCCGGCCCGCTGTCATCGCGCCTGCCCGGTTCGGCAATCACTGTCCGTCGGCGGAGAAGCCTTTACGGCGCCGTCCGGCGAGCGTGCCAGACGACGTCGGTGAAGCGCTTCCGCGCCAGTTGCGCGATGACATCCTCGACCGCTTCCTTGGTCACAGCCGGTACGACAACCGCTGCCGACTCGGCGAAGTAGCCCTGCCCTGCCACCGCATCCGCCACCTCTTGAGCCAACCGAACCGGGTCATAGATGGTGATCGCCTTGCTGCTGTCGGCCCAGCGAACCGTCACCTCGATCCAACCCTTGGCCTTGGCCATCTCCCAGTCGTAGTCATCCATCGAAGTTGGGTAGGTGATCTGCGCAGCAGGCTCCGGAGACGCCTCCAGCCGGTCGGCCGTGAGCGCTCGCAGGGCCTGCCCGGGCTGAACTCCTTGGCTGGCGGCCAGGTCAGCGACTGCTTCCGCCGCGAGAGCGGTCAAGTTGAGAGCCGCCCCGAGCGCATCCTGTCGAACAACGGCGTCGGTCAGGTTGTAAACCTCGGCGTCATCGTCCGCCAAGTAGGCGGCCACACCCCGTTCGGCTGCTTCCCTGCCGGAGTCTCGTCGTCTCGCTCGCACGTTCCTAGTCTCTCGTACGACGACGTTTTAACCAGCTCACCGCGCGTTCGGCCGCCACGGTTCGCGCTCTGACCACAGTCGATTCATGTTTCCCGTGTCGGTGGTTCTCGGCGGCCATCTTGGACTCGAACCCGGAGACGGCAGGCGGTTCGGTCAAACGGTGGCCAGAGCCTCGGTCGGCGTCAGGCGGGCGGCTCGGATCGCCGGGTACAGGCCGGCCACCACCCCGGCCGCCAGCGCACCGGCCACCCCGATGGCCAGCGGGCCCGCCGGGATGACCAGCGGCCATTGCTGCCAGGTGACATAGGCGGCGGTCGCCACGATGCCGGTCACCGCTCCGGCCGCCCCGCCCAAGGCCGACAACAACACCGACTCGGTAAGGAACTGCGCCCGGATGTGGCTCCGATGAGCCCCAAGCGCCCGTCTCAACCCGATCTCTCGCCGCCTCTCCAGCACCGAGATAACCATCGTGTTGGCCACCCCAACTGCCCCCACCAGCAAAGAAACCGCCGCCAACCCGAGGAACAACGCCCCGAACGTGCGGTCACCTTCTCGCTTGGCCGCGAGAGCGTCGGACGGCCGGCTCACCTGCACGAGACCCGGAAGCGCCGGGTAGACCGTGGCCGGCAGTACCGCCCGCACCGAATCGATGGCGTCCTCGCGAGCCCGCACATAAAGAACAGTCGGATGCCCATCAAACCCAAGGTTCGTCCGAGCGGCATCCCACCCCACCAAAACGGAATGGTCGAGCTCGGGCGCCAGGGGAGCAGGCGCCATGATCCCGCCGATGCTGAACCACCGGTTCCCGATCGACACCCGCCCGGACGGCGGCACGCTGGCATAGCCGAGACGGGCCGCCGCCTCATACCCCAGAATCGCCACCGGAAAGCGCGACGTCGCCGAGGTGAGGAACGAACCGCTCTGCATGGTCGCCCCCGCGGCCGGCAGCAGATCGGCCCGGGCCGCGAGCACAGTAAGCCCCGACCCGTCGTTGGGGTCGATCAGATCCGACCGCCGCACCACCGCATGCGTATTGGCAACAGCGCTGACCGAGGTGACCGGCCCGATCCGACCGGCCATCGCGATGGATTCGGCCGGCAGAATGGTCGGGTCCTCGCCAACACTGACCGGCTGCACCCGCAGCAGGTTGGTGCCCAGGGCAGCCAGCCGATCGGCCAGGGCCTGCCGCCCGGCCGCCGGGATAGCGGTGACCACAACCATCGTGGCCACCCCGATCGCGATGCCGAGAGCGGACAGAGCAGCCCGCGCACGCCGACCCCGCACCCCGAGCAGCCCGAGTCGCAGGATGTCACCGGGCGTCACGGGACGATCCGCCCATCGCGCAGGGTGATCCGCCGCGGGAGCTGAGCGGCGATGTCGCGGTCGTGGGTGATGACGGCGATGGTGGTCCCGTCAGCCTGGTTGAGGTCGGCCAGCAGGGCCAGCACAGCAGCACCGTTAGCGGTGTCCAGCGCCCCGGTGGGCTCGTCCGCCAGGACCAGCGCAGGCCGATGGACCAGGGCGCGAGCGATCGCCACCCGCTGTTTCTCACCCCCGGACAACTGCTGAGGCCGATGGTCGACGCGATGACCCAGGCCGACCCGGTCCAGCGCGGCCACCGCCAGGGAACGCCGGCGCCGGCGCGGCACTGCGGTGTAGAGCAGTGCGGTCGCCACGTTGTCAGCCGCAGTCAGCGCGTCGAGAAGATGGAACTGCTGGAAGACGAAACCGATCCGGGTGCCACGCAGGGTGGCCAGCTGGCGGTCGCGCAGGGTGCCCGTGTCGACGCCGTCCACCTGGACCGTGCCGGTGGTCGGGGCGTCCAGGGTGCCCATGATGTTGAGCAGGGTGGACTTGCCGGAGCCGGACGGGCCGATGATGCCGAGCAGGTCACCGGCGGTGACGGTCAGCGAGACCTCGTTCAGCGCGGTGACGCCACCGGGGTACGACTTGGTGACGTTGGTCAGGGCCAGGACGCTCACGGTGTGGTCACCACTTCCAGGCCTTCGGGGACCAGGTCGACCTCGACCAGGCCGTCGGCGAACATTCCGGTCTTGACCGGCAGCAGCGAGCCGTCGGTCTTCTGCACGGCGTAGCCGCCCTCGCGCAACGCGACAAGCGCGCCCACCGGAACGGTCAGCACCTGCTTGCGTACCTGGCCGGTGAACCTGACCTGCACCGCCGCCGCGTCCAGCTTCGCCGCGGACACCTTGACGGTCACCGTGACCTTCGGGGTTTCGCCGGCCTCGGCGACCGTCCCGACCGAACCCACGACGCCGGGAACGGCGTCGCCGGAGGGGAGTTGGACGCTCACTGCCGCGCCGACCCGGACGCCGCCGGCGTCGGACGCGTCGAGCGGCACGGTAACGACCTTCCCGGTGCCGGTGACCGTGAACAGGTCGCCGGCGGCGGGGTCGCCCAGCCGGGCGGTGAGTGCGGAGACCCGCCCGGGGCCATCGAGGACGACCGCCCGGGCGGGGGAGAGAACATCCAGATCAAGATCTTTCAACCACTTGTGTACGGCCGCCAGCAGACCGTTATCGAGCACGTCGTTGTCCCGTACGCGGTGGGAGGCGTACCCCATGATCGTGAGGTTGTCTCGCAGCTCGGCCACGTCCCGGCCAGTCAGGCCGGGTTTGTCCAAGGGCCGGAACAGGGGAGTGCCGCCGAACAGGACGACGACCGGCTGGTCGTCCACCCGGTACAGCGGCTTCCCCCGACGCACGGTGGCGCCGACCTTGGGCAGTTGGGTGACGATGCCGGCCCCGCTGCCACGCACCGTCACCCCGGCCCCGTAGCCGAGCGTGCCGGGCATCATCCGGCTGTCCGCCAGGTCGGCCCGGGTGACCGTGGCGACGGTGAGCGAGGGTTTGGCCACCGGAGCCGGAGCGGCCCGCCCGGGAAAGGCCCGAGTAGCCCCGAAACCGGCCGCGGCCAGCGCCAGCACGGCGACCGAGACCTTAACTGCCCGCACCGAAGGCCTCCCGGAGGCAGTCCTGCTCGATCTGGTCCTCGTTCGGCGGGTGCACGTTGGTCTCGCTGTCCCAGGTCCACTCGCCGGGCTTGGTCACGTGCACCTTGATGCCGTGTTTACGCAGGCAGCGAACGTGATCGTTCCACTGTGCGGCGAAGTTCGGGTTGGCGTCCTCGTCGAGCTCCTTGGGCTGCAGCGGCAAACGAGAAGCGCACGCCAAGTAGGCCGACTTCGGGTCGCCGCTGTCGTCGAGCCGCCGCCCGCCCTGCGGCCCGGGGATGTTGACCAGGACTTTCACGCCGTGCCCGACCAGGCAGTCGTCGTAGGCGGTGTACAGCCGCCGCCGCTCCTCGTCGCTGGTGTCCAACCGCAGTTGCGGCCGCTGATCGGCGGCCGGAGCGGAAGAGGTGGACGGTGGGCTGCTCAACGAAGGGACGACAGCCGCGGACGGCGTGGTGGCGCACCCGGAAAGGGCCACCACCCCGGTCAGGGCGAGCATGATTTTTCGCATGACGGCGACCCTGCCGGGCACTTTTAGTGATCCTGTCAGGATTTCGTGAGCCGTCGATGATCCCGCCTACACTCGCCGCCATGTGCGCACATGTGCTGGTCGCCGAGGATGACGCCAAGCAGGCCGAGCTGGTGCGCCGCTACCTCGAGCACGACGGCCACTCCGTCACGGTGGTCGGTGACGGCCGCGCCGCGCTCGACGAATGGCGGCGCTCCGGCCCCGATCTGCTGGTGCTCGACGTGCTGATGCCGCGGATGGACGGTCTCGACGTCTGCCGGGTGCTGCGCTCCGAGTCCAACCTTCCGGTGCTGATGCTGACCGCCCGGGCCGGCGAGAACGACCTGCTCATGGGCTTGGACCTGGGCGCCGACGACTATCTGACCAAGCCGTACAGCCCGCGCGAGCTGGTCGCCCGGGTGCGCTCGCTGCTGCGGCGCACCGGCGCCGCGCGTTCCGCGCCGCCCGATCGATCGCTCCAGGTGGGTTCGTTACGCATTGATCCGGTACGCCATGAAGTGCTGCTCGGGCAGCGCGAGATCGACTGCACTCCCGGCGAGTTCGAACTGCTCTCCGCCCTGGCCGGCGAGCCCGGCCGAGTCTTCACGAGGGCCCAGCTGCTGCGCCGCCTGCACGGCTTCGACCGGTACGTGACCGTCCGCACGGTCGACGTACACGTCATGAACCTGCGGAAGAAGATCGAAACCGACCCGCGCAACCCCGAGATGCTGATGACCGTGTACGGCGTCGGCTACAAGCTATGCACTCCCTCCTAGTACGCCTGCTGGCCGCCCTCGCCGTGGTCTCGATCTGCTCGGTGGCCGCCACCGCCTGGCTGGTCGTGCGCACCACCACAAAGGCGATCCGCCAGGAACAGGCGCAGGCCCTGACCGACGACGCCCGCGTCTACGACACCCTCCTCGGCTACGCCGCCACCCACCGCACGTGGGACTCGGCCGCCCCGGTGGTGCGGTCGCTGGCCGCCTCGACCGGCCACCGGGTGACGCTGACCCGCCAGGACGGCACCCCGATCGCCGATTCGGGAAGCGGCGCGCTGCCGGCCCGCCCCTCCGCCACCGTGGACCCGCTGCAGGACCTCTCCTCGCGGATCGACAGCCGCGCGGTCGGCCCGTTCCTGCTGCCGGCGGCCGAGCGTACGGCCCTCGGGGCCATGGCCGCGTCGGTCGTGGACTGCCTTCGCACCACCGATTCCGGCGACTACGAGCCGGCCAACCGGCTGGCGCGCGAGGCCCGGGTCGTGGTCGACCCGAGCGGCCGTCCGCGGGTCGAGACCCCCGGCGCCGACCTCTCCCTCGACGAGGCGTGCCTGCGCCCGCGGGGCGCCCTGGCCGAGCCGACCGCCACCGAACGTAAGGCCCTGGCCCAGCTGGAGGCGCTGGTCAACGACTGCCTGCGCCCGCGCAACGCCCCCACGGTCCACATGTCGCCCGACTTCACCTGGCGCTGGGAGGACCCGGGCGCGGTCCGTGCCGGGCTCGGCCTGGACACCGCGGTGGACCGGTGCGTGGCCCAGTCCCGCCGCACCCAGCTGGCCGGCTACACCGCCCCGGCCGCCCTGCTCTACCTGACCACGCCCGGCGTCTCGCCGGCCACCGGCTTCGACCTGTCGCCGGCGAACCAGGCCCGGATCGCCGGGGTGAGCGCCCTGGTCCTGCTGGTCACGGTGCTGGCCGGCGCGCTGCTGGGCCGCCGCCTGGTCGGCCCGCTGCGAGCGCTCACCACGGCCGCCTCCCGGATGCGCGACGGCGACGGCACCGCGAGGGTCACCGTTCGCGGCAACGACGAGATCGCTCGTCTGGGCGCGGCCTTCAACGACATGGCGGCCCGCCGCCAGGAGGCCGAGCAGCTGCGCCGCGACATGGTCGGCGACATCGCCCACGAGATGCGCACCCCGGTGACCAACATCCGGGGCTGGCTGGAGGCGGCCGAGGACGGGGTGGCCGTCCTGGACGAGGAGTTGGTCAACTCCCTGCTGGAGGAGGCCATCATGCTCCAGCACGTGATCAACGACCTGCAGGACCTCTCCGCCGCCGACGCCGGCGAGCTGCGCCTGCACCGCACCGAGGTGGACCTGGCGGAGATGCTGGCCCAGATCACCGCCACCTTCCGCACCGCGTCGGTGCCGGTGCTGGTGGAGGCCGAGGACGGCCTGACGGTGCCGGCCGATCCGATTCGCCTGCGCCAGGCGATCGGCAACCTGACCAGCAATGCCGTACGCCATTCGGCGCCCGGCCGCCCGGTGCGCCTGCTGGCCCGCCGGGTCGGCGACACGGTGACCATCGCGGTCACCGACCAGGGCCCCGGGATCGCCGCCGCCGACCTGCCGCTGGTGTTCGAGCGTTTCTGGCGCGCCGAGAAGTCCCGCAACCGGCAGACCGGCGGCAGCGGCCTGGGCCTGGCCATCACCCGCAAGCTGGCCGAGGCCCACGGCGGCACGGTAGCGGTGACCAGCCCACCCGGCGAGGGCGCGACGTTCACCCTCCACCTGCCGGCGTACCTTGAGACAGGTGACTGATCTAGAGGGTGCTCTCCTCTTCGCCGGCATCCCGCTCGCCATCGCGGCCCTGATCTTCGCGCTCGTCTTCCTGACGAACGAGAAGCCGAGCCGCGAGCCGCTGGTCAAGCCGGTCATGAAGGACGACCCGAAGCGAGACCGCTAGCCGACCAGGGCGCGAGCCGTCCGGAACGCGTCGGCAACCGCCCGCCGCAGCGGTGCCCGGCGGTGCTCGTCGGACAGGATCTCCACGCCCCACGGTCCCCGCCAGCCGGTGTCCCGCAGCGCGGCGACGACCCCGGCCAGGTCGAACGTGCCTTCGCCGCACAGCCGCCGCCGATGCACGGTGTCCTCGAACAGCGTCCCGACCGGCTCGGCGTCCGCGTCGTTGAGCTCGACCCCGACGATGTACTCCACCGGCACCGCGGCCAGGTCGGCCGGCGGGGTGTGCGCCCGCTCGGTGTGCCAGACGTCGATGATCAGCCCGCCGGCCGGATGCCCGGCCGCCCGTACCAGGGCAAGGCCGTCGTGCACGGTCTTGATGTTCGACCACGGCAGAAACTCCAGCCCGACCCGGGTGCCGGCCTCGGCCGCCTCGGCGGCCAGCGCCGCGAACGCGGCCACCCACCGATCGTGCTCCCAGGGCCCGTCCGAGACGTCCGGCCCGACCTTGATGTGCCGGGCCCCCAGGGCCTCGGCCGCGGCCAGCAGGTCCCGGCGCACCGGTTCAGACTCGGCGCTCCACCACCCGGTGATCAGCTCCAGCTCAAGGTCGACGATCCCGTGATCGTCGAGCAGCGCCCGCAGCCCGCCGGACCCGTACTGGTCGAGCGCGGGCATGAGATCGGCGTGCAGCAGCCCGATGCCCTGAAACCCGGCCGCCGACGCGGCCGCGACGCGCTTGCGGATCGGCACCGGGCTGCGCTGATCACCCGGCAGCGGGCTTGCAGCTCCGGCGGTGGTCCAGCAGGTCGCGAGCAAACGTTCGTCGGGCATGGCCGGAGCGTAGGTCTCCGAGCGCGGCCGGCAGTCCGGCGAAACCCGTCAAAAGGACCTCAGGCGGCCACAGTGGAGTCGCGGATCACCAATTTGGCGGGGTGGCGGTGGATGCCGGGGGACGGGCTGCCACTGATGGCCTTCAGCAGCAGGGACGCCGCCGCTCGGCCCAGGCCCTCCAGGTCCATGTCGATGCTGGTCAGCGGGGGGCGGCTGGCCAGCGCGATCACGTCCCAGTTGTCGAAGCCGACCAGGGCCACGTCTCGGGGGACCGCGCGGCCGGCCTCGCGCAGCGCGTCGGCCACGCCCCTTGCTATCTGGTCGCTTCCGCAGACCACGGCGTCGAAGTCGGTTTGCTGGGCCAGCAGCAGGCCGGCGGCCTGGCGGCCCCAGGCCTCGCTCCACTCGCCGTGCAGCGGCGGAGCGGCCAGCGACTCGCCCAGGTGGGCCACGGCGGCCTGGGCTCGCACCCTCGCGGAATGGTGGTGTTCGGGGCCGGTGATCACCGCGATCCGGCGGCGGCCCACCGTGCGCAGGTGGTCTACCGCCAGGCGGGCGCCGCCCTCCTCGTCGGGGACCACCGAGCAGTCGGTGGCGGCCGAGGAGGCCAGGAAGGCGTAGACGACCGGTACGCCCGGGGCGGCGGCCACCGGGGTGCGGGTGCCGGCTCGGCGGCCGGTGACGATGATGCCGTCCACCCGGCGGCTCAGCAGGATGCGCAGGTGGTGCTGTTCGCGGATGCGGTCGTCGCGGGCGTCGCACAGCAGCACCGACATCTCGCCGGCGCCCAGGGTGTCCTCGGCGCCGATCAGCAGCGGGATGGAGAACCGGCCGATGGTGTCGGTGGTGATCATGCCGACCGTGAAGGTACGGCCGGCGTGCAGGCTGCGGGCGGCGGGATTGGGGTGGAAATCCAGCTGGTCGGCGGCCTGGCGGACCCGGGCCACCGTGTCGGCGCGCAGTGAGCCGCGGCCGTTCAGTGCTTTGGACGCGGTGCCCACCGAGACGCCGGCCAAGGCGGCCACGTCGCGGATGGTGGCGGTGCGCGGCCGGGTCATGTCAGCAAACTACCGCGTGGGTGGGCCGGGACCGTGCAGGCGGTCCCGGCCCGTGTTCATCAAGTCAGCTGAATGGGATCCAGACCCGCATGGGTCCGGCTTCCCGGTTGGCCCACAGGAAGTAGGGGATGGCCGGCACGGTCGCGCCGGGCCCTTCGGCGCCGCCGGGGGCGAGCGGCCGATAGAGCAAATCCGATTCAGCGGTACGGGGACGAAGCGTGGGCAGGAGCGTCACGGGGGCGATGCCGGTGCCGAGTCCGATCGGCGAGCCGACATCGATGCTCAGGTCCTCGAACGCGACCCCGGCCAGGGAGGCGGGCACATCGGCGTGTTCGAGGCAGTAGACGATCGGGCCGCGGGTGAGCGCCACGCTGCCCCGCACCGCGTCGACTCGGGGGTGCGCGGCGACGAGCTGCGGCGGCATGGCCAGCGTCAGCGTGACGACGTCGCCGGCTTTCCAGGTCCGGGAAATGGGCAGATATCCGGACTGCGCCCCGGCCCGGATCAGCGAGCCGTTCACGGTCAGCCGCGCATCCTGACACCAGGAGGGCACCCGGAGCGAAAGCGTCCAAGGCCCGTCGCCGGCCGAGAGGACCTTGATGGTGATCGTCTCGTCCCACGGATACGACGTCTGGACGTCCACTGAATGCGCGCCGGCGGTAACCGTGCCCGCCCCGTACAGATGGATCTGCAGCCCGGCGGAAGTGGTCGTCGCGGCGTAAGCATGCAGCGAGGCCATCAGCCTCGCCAGGTTGGGCGGGCAGCAGGCGCAGGAGTACCAGGTGAGCCGCTGCGACGGGGTGTCCTCGTGGGAACCGTCGTGGCCGGTGCGCAACTGCAGCGGGTTGGAGTAGAAGAACGCCCGCCCATCGAGGGCCGTGCTGGCCGCGATGCCGTTGTAGAGCAGCCGTTCCATCTCGTCGGCGTAGGACGAGCGCCCGGTGGCCAGCAGCAGCCGCCACGCGAGCTGGAAGCTGCCGATCGCCGCGCACGTCTCGGCGTAGGCCCGGTCCGGCGGTAGCTCGTACGGATCGCCGAAGCCTTCGTCCTTGTGCCGGGAGCCCTGGCCGCCGGTCAGGTAGGTCTTGCTGGCCAGCGCCGAGTCCCAGAGCCGTTCGGCCGCGGCCAGCAGCGTGGTGTCCTGCGTCTCGACCGCCACGTCGACCGCTCCGGCCAGCAGATATACCTGCCGGACCGCGTGCCCGGTGGCCTCGTCGGCGGCCAGCAGCGGGGCGTGATCCTGCCAGTAGCGCGGCCCGAACCGCCCGTCGCCGAGCATCCCGTGCCCCCGAAGCTCCAGGAAACGCCGAGCGAGATTCAAATACGCGACTTCGCCGGTCAACCGGTACAGCTCGACGAGCGCGGTCTCCACCTCGGGGTGGCCGTCGATCACGTCCGCGCCGTCGGCACCGAAACGGCGTACGAGCAAATCGGCGAACCGGCGCGCCACCGCGACCAACTGGGGAGCCCCGGCGCCGCGCGCCGCGGCGACGGCCGCCTGGATGAGATGGCCGGCGATGTACATCTCGTGGCTGAAGCCCAGGTCGGACCACTGCTGATCGCGGCGTTCGACCTGGTAGTAGGAGTCCAGGTAGCCGTCCGGTTCCTGGGCCTTCTCCAGCAGCGCGGCGATGTCGGTGAGGAACTCCGGGTAGGTGCCCGACCAGGCCATCGCCTCGAGGGTCTTGTAGACGTCGGTGTCGGCGAACCACATGCCCTTGAACTCGGCGTCCGTGTCACCGGTGATCCGGCGCAGGTTGTCGAGGTTGCCGTAGACCGACAACTGCTCGATGACGTGCGGCAGGGTGGCGTCCACGTTGCGTTGCTGCCAGCCGCCGAGCAGACCGCTCGGGTCGAACCGGACCGCGTCCAGGGGGAGTGGGTGCAGGGCGGCGAGCGCCGACGGCGTCGGCACGGCGGGGCCGGTCATGCCAGCTCCTCGCTTGGCTCCGAGCTGCCATGAGCCAATTCCGGACTGAGCTTGCTGATTCCCTCGCTGCGCTCGGTCATGGGCGTTCCTCAATCTTTCACGGCGCCGGCGGTGACGCCGGCGGCCACGTAGCGCTGAGCCAGGATGAGCAGCAGCGTGGCGGGGATGGAGGCGATGACGGCGGTGGCCATGATCGCGTTCCATTGCTGGTTGTTGTTGCCGATGTAGTGGTAGATGCCGAGGGTGATGGGCTGCCGGGTGCCGCCGCCGTCGAGCGTGGTGGCGAAGACGAAGTCGGACCACGCCCAGAGAAATGCGAACAACGAAACCGTGACGACGGCGTTGCGGCTGACCGGCAGCACCACCGAGCGGAAGGTCCGAAATGTCCCCGCGCCGTCGATCTCCGCGGCGTTGATCAACTCGCTGGGAATCCCCGACATGAAAGCCGTGAAGATCAAAACCCCGAAGGGGACGGCGATCGTGGAGTCGGCGAGCACCAAGCCGGCCGCGCTGTTGAGGACGCCGAGCTTGAGGTAGATGGCGTAGAAGCCCATCGCCATGATGATGCCGGGGATCATCTGCGCCATGAGCAGCACGAATGACAACGCGCCGCCGCCTCGGGGCCGCAGTTTGGCGAGTGAATATCCGGCCGGCGCCGACAACGCGACGGTCAGGATCACCGTGCCCAGTCCGACCAGGAGACTCGTACCCAGGTAAGGCATTTGTTGGTCTATAACGGCGCGATAGCCCTCGAGCGTGCCGTGGAACGGGAACAGAATGGGCGGATCGCGGCGCATGTCGGTGTCCTTGGTGAAGGACACGTTGACCATCCAGTAGACCGGGAACAGCATGATCGCGGTGAGGATGACGCCGATGCCGGTCTTGACGCGACTTTTCATGACACCTGCTTGCGCTGCATACGGATGTAGAGCAGGCCGAAGATCAGCGCCATGATGATCAGCAGATTGCCGACCGCGGCGCCCGGCCCGAACTGCGGCACCAAGGTTCCGAAGCTCAATTTGTAGGACCAGGTGGCGAAGGTGGTCGACGCGTCGGTCGGGCCGCCCTTTGTCATGATCCAGATGATGTCGAAGACCTTCAGCGTGTAGACCAGTCCGAGCAGCAGGGTGATCGCCGAGACCGGCCGCAGCAGCGGGAAGGTGACCCGCCAGAACCGTTGCCAGCCGTTGGCGCCGTCCAGCGCCGCCGCCTCGTAGATCTCCGACGGGATGGACTGCAGTCCGCTGTAGAGAACGACCAGGTTGAACGGGATCCCGATCCAGACGTTCGCGATGATCACCGAGGTCAGCGCCCACGACGGGGACGTCAGCCAGTTGACCGGATCGATGCCGACCGAGCGGAGCGCGAAGTTGACCACCCCGGAGTCGCTGTTGAGCATCCACGACCAGGTCGACGCGCTCACGATCAGCGGCAGCAGCCACGGCACCAGGAACAGCGCCCGCAACGTGGCCGACAGCCGGAAGTTCTGGGCGAAGAAGACCGCGAGGGCCATCCCGATCGAGAACTGGAAGACCAGCGACACCCCGGTGAACGCGACCGTGTGCAGGAACTCCGGCCAGAACGTGGCGTTGTCGACCACCGTCCGGTAGTTGTCCAGCCCGCTGAACGGGGCGTCACCCTGCACGAACGACCGGACCGTGTAGTGCCGCAGGCTCAGATCGAGGTTGCGGTACAGCGGGTACGCGTAGAACGCGATCAGGTAGATCACGACCGGGGCGAGGAACGCCCAGGCTGCCCACTGGCCGGAGCGTCGTTTAGCGGCTCGCGCCGGGGCGGCGGGTGCCGCCTCGGCGCGAGTCATCAGAGAGGTCACTTGGTTGCCGAGGCGGCCGTCGTCTGGGCCGCCTTCAGGGCATCGGCCGGCGACTTGCCACCCGAGAGAGCGGACTGGAATGCGGTCCACAGCGGCTCGGAGATCTTCGGGTACTTGGTGCCGAGGTTGTCCGACGTACGCCCCTTGGCGGCCTTGACCGCTTCGACCCAGACCTTCAGGTCGGGGTTGGCGGCCACCTGCTTGTCCTGCACCGCGGCGGTGGCCGCGACGTAGGACAGGGTGGTGTCGGTGGTGAGCGCGTTGTCGGCGCTGGACAGGCAGGCGACCAGCTTGGCCGTGGTGTCGTACCGCTTGGTGTCGGTCTGCACCGGGGTGGTCACGAACTCGCCGCCGGTCGGTGCGGGCGCGGTGCCGCCGGCCTGCGACGGGATCGGGATGATGCCGTACTCGAAGCCGGCCTTCTTCGCGTTGGCCAGCTGCCAGGTGCCGTTCTCGCTGAACGCGTAGTCACCGGTGGCGAACTCCTGCCAGCTGGTGGTCTGCGTGTTGTTCAGCACCGAGTTGGGCGCGAGGCCGTTCTTGAGCCAGTCGGTCCACAGCGTCAAGGCGGCCACGCCCTGTGCCGAGTCGAGCTGGGTCAACTGGGCGCCCGATCCCCAGAACCAGGGCAGGAACTGGAACGATCCCTCTTCGGTGCCGATCGCCGAGAAGGTGATGCCCTTCTTACCGGCCGCCTTGACCTTTTCCAGGGCGGCGGTCAGTGAGGCCCAGTCCTTGACGGTGGCCGGGTCGACCTTGGCCGCGTCGAGGACCTTCTTGTTGTAGTAGAGCGCGAGGGTGTTGGCGCCGATCGGGATGCCGTAGGTCTTGCCGTCCTGCTGGCCGGCGGCGAGCAGGTTCGGCTCGATACCGGCGGTGGCGTCGGTGGTGTTCAGCACGCCGGCCTCGGCCAGGGTGGAGACCACCGGGTTGTCGACGATCAGCACGTCCGGCGAGTTGCCCTGCTGCGCGGCCAGCAGCGCCTTGTTGGTCAGGTCAGTGGTGTCATAGCCGGTGCGCTTGACCGTGACACCGGCGTCGGTGCCGCACTTGGTGAGCAGCTTGACCCAGTCGGACGAGTCATCGAACTGCGGGTAGGGATCCCAGATGTTGTAGGTGCCGCCGCTGCTCGCTCCCTCAGGGGAGGAGGAGTCGGCGTTGGAGCACGCGGCAGAGAGGCAAACCGCGATCGAGAGGGCTGCGATGGCGCGCAGCCCTCGGCGGGGGAGGGTCATATTCGGTACCCCTTGGCTTCCGAGGAGAGGACTGAAGGCAACGGAAGGAAAACGATTGCCCTGACGCTAAGGAGGCTCTTGCGGGCGTGTCAAGAGGAAGTTACGGTCTGGTTGCTTGAACCGGGAAACGGGGAGGAAACACTGGGAACCATCGATCGGGCCGCCACCATCAGCGAGGTCGCGGCCCTCGCCGGAGTTTCCCCGGGCACCGCGTCGAAGGCGCTGAACGGGCGCGGCGCCCTGCGCCCGGAGACCCGCCGCCGCGTGCAGGAAGCCGCCGAACAGCTGGGCTTCGTGGCCAACGCGGCCGCCCGCAGCCTGCAGGCCGGCCGCACCTACACGGTCGGCATGATCACCACCGACAGCATCGGCCGGTTCAGCATCCCGCTGCTGATCGGCGCCGAGGATGCCCTCGGCGCCGGCCAGGTCAGCGTCTTCCTGTGCGACGCCCGCGACGACCCGATCCGCGAGCAGTACTACTTACGCACCCTGCTCGGCCGCCAGGTCGACGGCATCATCGTCACCGGCCGCCGCACCCAGGCCCGCCCGCCGATCGGCGTCGGCCTGCCGGTCCCGGTCGTCTACGCCTTCATCAGCTCGACCGACCCCGACGACTGCTCGGTGGTCCCCGACGAGCAGGACGGCGCCCGCCGCGCCGTCGAACACCTGCTGGCCATCGGCCGCCGCCGCATCGCCCACGTCACCGGCCCCGAACACCACCATTCCGCCACGGTCCGCGCCGACGCCGCGCTGCGCACGCTGAGCGCGGCCGGCCTGGAACCGGCCGCGAACGTCCTGTTCGGCGAGTGGAGCGAGGCCTGGGGCCGCCAGGCGGCCGGCATCCTGCTGTCGACCGGCGCCGAGGTCGACGCGGTCTTCTGCGGCAGCGACCAGATCGCCCGGGGCCTGGCCGAGGCGTTGCAGGAGGCCGGCCGCGTCGTCCCACGCGACGTGGCGCTGGTCGGCTTCGACAACTGGGACGTCATGGTCGACGGCAGCCGCCCTGCCCTGACCAGCATCGACATGGACCTGGAGGGCATTGGCCGCACCGCTGCCGAACTCCTGCTGGCCGCCATAAACGGCAATCCCGAGCACGGCCGCCGCGCACTACCCGGCCGCCTGATCCCCAGAGCATCAACAGCGGTAAACCCTTTCTGAGTACGCCCTACGAAAAGTCCCGCCGAGCAGTTTCCGCTGGTTGCCACACCGGGCCGTCCGCCCGCTGCGGCCCGGCGGTCAATCCGAGTCCGACAAAACGGACAACATGGTTTAATTCCGGACGTATTGTCTAATACGTCTTGGAGATTCCCATGTCATACAGATCCACCTCGCAGCGGCGATTGCCGCTGACCGTGGTCCTGGCGCTGCTAGGCGGCATGATCACGGTCGTCCTGCCGGCTACCCCCGCCGCCGCGGCGGTCACCCGCACGCTGGCCTACTTCGCCACGACGGATTCCGGCCTCGGGAATCCGAAGTTGACCGTGATCAACACCGCCGACAACTCGGTGGTCGACCGGATCCCGCTCAGTTCGGCGGCGACCGGAATCGCGATCGCCCCCGACGGGAAGACCGCCTACGTCCCGCTCGGCGGCTCGAACTCGGTGTCGAAGGTCGACCTGACCACCGACAAGGTCGTCAAGTCGATCGCGGTCGGCGCCAACCCGCGCCGGCCCGCCTTCGCCGACTCCGGCCGGAAGCTCTACGTACCCAACCTGAACGGCAACTCCGTCTCGGTGATCGACACCACGAACGACACGGTCGTCAAGACGATCAACATCGGAACCGGTGCGGACGGAGCGTGGACCGGGCCGGACGGCAACGTGTACCTCCCCAGCCGCTCCACCGGCACGTTGAAGGTGATCGACCCGGACGGGGACACGGTCCGGAGCCTTACCGTCGGCACCCCCGGAACCATCGCCTTCTCACCCAATGGCTCCCGCGCCTACGTCACCGGTCTGGGCGACATCCGGGTACACGTGATCAACACGGCCGATCTGACGGTCGCCGACAGCATCGTTGTCAACGAGGGGCCGCAGACGCTGTCGATCACTCCGGACGGCTCCCGCCTCTACGTCGGGCACAGCGTGAACGGGACGACGGAGATCGTCACCGCCGATAAATCCACGAGCACCATCCCCAGCGTTCCCTTCTGGGACTCGGCGATGATGGCCGACGGCAAGCACGTCTACTTCGCCTCGTCCGGCAACGGCGCCCACGTCCTCGACACCGAGAACGGCACCTTCCAAAATGTCGCGCTCGGCGCCGGCGAGCGGTCGCTTTACGTGGCGATCGGCACCGTCACCACGTCCCTGGCCGACATGGGCGTCACCATCAGCGACAACGGCAACCCCGGCGGCCCGACGAACAGCGTCGAGGCCGACACCCCGATGACCTACCAGGCGGTCGTCACCAACCGCGGCCCGGACGCCGCCGGTGCCAAGCTCACCGTCGCGCTGTCGTCCATCGCCACCCTCCAGGGCGCCACCAGCGACAACGGCACCTGCACGGTCAGCGGGCGAACGGCCACCTGCACCCTCGACACGCTCGCCAACGGCGGCACGGCCACGGTCGAGGTGAAGGCGACCCCGACGAGCGCCGGCATCCTCACCGCGACTGCCACGGTCGACTCCGATGTGGTCGACTCGGTGGAGGCCAACGACGTTCGCACCGACACCACGAGCATCACGCCCCGGCCCCCGACCTCGGACGTCGAGGTGACCACCACCGGCCCGGTCGGCTCGGTTCAGGCCGGCACCGCATACTCCTTCGGCATCGCCGTCAAGAACACCGGCCCGGACAACGCCACCAACGTCAAGGCCACCGTCGTCCTGTCCGGCGGCGCCCACGCCATCCAGGAGGTCAGCAGCAACCGCGGTAGCTGCAGCTTCGCGAACTCCACGGTCACCTGCAACCTCGGGACCTTCACCACCGTCACCGCCGGAAACATCACGGTCACGGCGAAGTCGGACGCGGCCGGATCGGTCACCGCCACCTCCACCGTCGAGGCGACCCAGCTCGACAAGACACCGGCGAACAACACCAGCGCCGCCACCGCCACGATCACCCCGGCACCGGCCGCCGACCTGGTCGTGACGACCAGCGACACCCCTGACCCGGTCGAGGTCGGCAGCAACGTCGTCTACACCGCCGCGGTCAAGAACAACGGCCCGGTCGTCGCCACCGGAGTGAAGGTCGCCGTCGCCATGTCCGGCGCCGACAGCGCGATCCTCAGCGGCTCGGGCGGCACCGGTCCCTGCTTCCTCGACGGCTCGACGATCACCTGCACGATCAGCTCGATCGCGGCCGGCGCCACCGCCAACGTCACCGTCACGGTCAAGTCGCAGGCGCCGGGCACGCTGTCCGCCAAGGCGACCGCCACCGGCGAGCAGCCCGACCCGACCCCGGCCAACAGCACCGCCACCGAGACCACGACCGTGAACGCCCGGCCGCTGTCGGCGAACCTCTCGGTGACCACCACCGGCTCGGCCGACCCGGTCGAGGTGGGCACGCCGTACACGTACAAGGCGGTCGTCAAGAACAACGGCCCGGACGACGCCACCGGCGTCAAGGCGACCGTCGTCCTGACCGGCGCCGCCCACACCATCCAGAGCGCCACCGTCGGCGGCGATGACTGCGCGATCAACGCGTCCACGGTGACCTGCACGATCGGCGCGCTCGCCAACGACGCGTCGACCGAGGTGATCGTCACGGTGAAGCCGGAGGCCGCCGGAACGATCAACGCCGCCGCCAAGGCCGAGGCCACCCAGGCTGATCCGACGCCGGCGAACAACACGAGCACGGAGAGCACCACGATCACCGCGGTGCCGTCGGCCGACCTTTCCGTGACCTCCACCGGCTCGGCCGACCCGGTGCAGGTCGGCACGCCGTACACCTATACCGCGGTGGTCAAGAACGATGGCCCGAGCGCTGCGACCGCCGTCAAGGCGACCGTCGTGCTGACCGGTGCGAACCACCAGATTCAGAGTGCCGGTTCCTGCCCGATCACCGGCTCCACGGTGACCTGCACGATCGGCGCGCTTGCCAGTGGCGCTTCGACGACGATCACGGTCACCGTGAAGCCGCTGGCGGTCGGGACGATCTCCGCGACCACCACGGTCGAAGCGGCTCAGGCCGACCCGGCACCGGCCAACAACAAGGCCACCGCAAGCACCACGATTGCCGCGGTGCAGTACGCGGACCTGTCGGTGACCACCACCGATTCGGCCGACCCGGTCCCGGCCGGCACCCCGTACTTCTACCGGGCGGCCGTGAAGAACAACGGCCCGAACGCCGCCACCGACGTCAAGGCCACCATCGTGCTGGCCGGTGCCGCCCACACGATTGAGGGTGCCGGTTCGTGCACCGTCAACGGGTCGACGCTGACCTGCCCGGTCGGCTCGCTCGCCAGCGGCGCCTCGACCACGATCACGGTCGTCGTCAAGGCGGATGCCGCCGGGACGATCTCCGCGACCGCGACGGTCGAGGCCGCCCAGACCGACCCGGTGCCGGCGAACAACAAGAGCGTGGCGTCGACCACGATCAGCGCGCCGCTGTCGGCCGACCTGGCCGTGGTCACCACCGACAGCCCGGACCCGGTCGCTCTGGCCAACACGTTCCAGTCGACCAGCACGGTCACCAACCGCGGCCCCGACATGGCCACCGCAGTGACCACGACGGTCACCCTGACCGGCAGCGCCGCGCTCATCCTGACCGCGACCAGCAGCCTGGGCACCTGCACGATCGCCGGGTCCACGGCCACCTGCGTCCAGGGGAACCTGGCCAAGAATGCCACCGCGACGATCACCCTGGTCGTCGAGCCGCAGGCCCTCGGCACGATCACGGCCACCGCCAAGGTCACCGGCTCGCTGCCCGACCTGGTGCCGGCGAACAACACGGTCGTCGAGACCACGACGGTCAACAACGCACTCGGTTGCACGAAGATCGGCACGCCGGGCAACGACGTCCTGGCCGGCACCACCGGTAACGACGTCATCTGCCTGCTCGGCGGCGACGACAGCGTCAACGCCTTCGCCGGCGACGACGTCGTCTACGGCGGCTCCGGCAACGACACCATCCAGGGCGACATCGGCAACGACACCCTCTACGGAGGACTCGGCAACGACACCCTGGCCGGCGGCGCCGGCTTCGACCGGATCGACGGCGGTCCCGGTACGGACACCTGCACCACCGGTGAAAACGTAGTCAACTGCCCATAACAAACATCGAGGGGCGGCGATCCCATGGAGATCGCCGCCCCGTATCCTTTCCGCGTCGAAGCGTGATGCGGAGGATCCACCCTTGAGACGGATGGACGGGCAGCGCGTCCTGGTTGCCGCGGCCGCTTTCGCCGGCCTGGCGCTCACCGCCACCGTGGTTGTCGCGATCGCTCGTCAGCCGGACGACGAGGTCGCGCCGGTGCTGTCGACAGCGGCGCCGTGGCAGCCGTTCACCCCCAGCCCGGCGGTGACCGTGCTGCCACCCGACCCGCTGCCGACCTCGGTCGTAGCCGACAGCCCGGCCACGACATCGCCGGCCTCGTCCAGCCCGGCCCCGAAACCGGCCGCCCCGATCCTGTCGCTGACCGTCGCCGACGTGCCCGCGACGGTCGACCTGGCCGCCGAGGGCACCCGCGACTGGGTGCACTGGGGGCTCAACACCGCCGAGGCGCTGGACCGTAAGTCCGGTGGCACCGGCGAGATCCAGGACGACCGGGGAACCGCGACGCGCGGCCGCTACGACAACAACCCGCAGCTGTTCAGCTGGACCGGCGGCACCCCGACCGCCGCCGCCACCCGCACCCCGACCGGCGTCTACTCATGCGGCGCCGGCAGCCGCTTCACCCTGCGCATCCCGGCCGCCCCCAGCACCCGCACGCTGCACTTCTACGCCGGCGTCTGGATGGCCCAGGGCCAGATGACGGTGAGCCTGGCCGGCAAGCAAGCCACGGCAGGCTTGGAAAACCAGCAGGCGATCCGAACCGGCCGCTTCACGATCCGCTTCCGCGCCACCACCGGAAACGACCTGGTAGTCACCTGGACGGCCACCAGGGTCTTCCACCCCACCTGCGGAAACATCGACATGCAGGCCGCCACCCTCAGCTGAGGCCAGGCCTCAAATGCCGGAGACCTCGCCGGATGCGTCCTGACTGTGTGTCCAGGTTGGCGGCCAGGGCCCGCATCCGGGCCAGGGCGCCCGCCACAGCTCGTTGGAGAGGCCGCCCGCCACTCGCACCGGGGCCGCGGTCAGCGGGCCCAGTGTGAAGTGGCGGGCGACCTCGTCGATCATCAGTATTCGAAGGTCGTCGGCTCGGTGCCGGGCAGCGGCAGAGCCGTGGTCGGCGGCGTGGTCGGGACGGTCGGCGGCCAGCTGCTGGGTTCGCCGGTGGGCGGGTCGGGGAATGGCACGGTAGTCACCGGGACCGACGGCCAGCTGCTCGGATCGCTGGTGGGCGGGTCGGTGGGGGGAGTAGGAGTATTGGTGGTGGGCCGGGTTGTCGTCGGCGTTGTCGGCGGAGCCTTCACCGCCTGGATGTCGACGAGCACCCGGAAACCGCACCCGTTCTTCGCGCCGGCCGCCAGGGTCAGCGCCGACGGCACCACGACGGTCTCGGTGCGGCCGGGGCCGAGCACGACCCGGCGCTCGTCCAGCAGGGTGACCCCGAACGGGCTCAGCAGCGGCCCGGACACCGCCGTCAGGCAGCCGGTCGGTTTGGCGTCGCGCAGCGGCTGGATCAGCCGGACCCGGTCGGCGACCACGTTCGCGGCGCTGCGGTTGCGGACCGTCAGCACCAGATCGCTGGAAACGCCCGGCACGAGCAGCGGCTCCAGTTGTGCGTCGATTACCTCTATGTCGCCGGTCAGCGGCTGGCTGACCAGCTCACCCTGACCGTGAATTACCGTCACTGCCGCGTACGCGGCGGAACCGCCGGCCAGCAGTGCCACCGGCACCGCCAGCGCTATCCACAGTTTCTTCGAAATTCCCATGGCGCCCCCGATCGAGTGAAGATGAAAGTGTGGAATAGACGGGCGGGACAGTATTGGGGTTCCGTCCAACGTCGACATTGACCGAACAGTTGAGAGGTTTGCCGGGTGACCCCACGCGTTCGCATCGTGCATCTGACCGGTCCGGCCTTCCACGCGCTCGCCCGAGGCGACCTCGACGCCGCGAACGCGGCCATCCCCGTACCCGTATCGGCTTTTCTCGCCGGCCCGGAGAACCGCGGGGTGTGGGCGATGCGCGCCCGCCAGTGCGACGCCGACCCGGCGGTCGCCGGGTGGGTCACCGGGATCATCTGGGACGAGGAGCAGGCAGTATCGGTCGGGCGGGCCGGCTTCCACGCGCCCCCGGACGGGGCCGGCCTGGTCGAGATCGGGTACGCGGTGGAGCCCGCCCACCGCCGCCAGGGTTACGCCCGCGCGGCTCTCGAAGCGCTGTTGGAACGAGCCGCCGACGACCCGCGGGTCAAGACCGTGCGGGTCTCGATCGCGCCGGACAACGTGGCGTCCTACTCACTGGCCACCCACTACGGGTTCGTGAAGGTGGGGGAGCAGTGGGACGAACAGGACGGGCGGGAGATCGTCTACGAGGTGCCGGCCGATCAGTTCAGCCGGTCGAGGAAGGCCAGCGACCGCTGAACGACCAGGTCGGCCGACGGCGCGTCGTAAGAGGGCAGCGAGCTGTCGGTGAACAGGTGCCGGTCGCCCGGATAGACGAACAGCGACGCGCCCGGCACCGTGGAGGCCAGCTCCTGGGCGGCTTCGAGATCGCCCTCGAGGCCGAAGAACGGGTCTTGCTCCATCCCGTGCACCTGCACCGCGACCCCGGTGGGCCACGGGCCGAACGCCCACTCGCCGGTGATCGGGAAGCACGCCTCGTACAGCAGCGCGCCGCGCGCCCCGGGGTGGGTCTGGGCGAGTCGCTGGGCCGCCTTCACGCCGTACGAGATCCCGGCGAAGACCGACCCGGCGGTGGCCGCGGCGTCGGCGCGGGCGTCGAGTTCCGCCGCGCCGATCCGGCCGGTCAGGGCCGCTCCCTCCTCGATCGACGCGGGCAGCTCCCCGTCGAAGAGATCGGGGGTGTGCACCTCGTGGCCGCCGGCCCGCAGCCGGTCGGCCAGCTCGAGCACGCCGGGGGTCAGGCCCTGGATGTGGTGAAACAGCACTACCGAAGCCATCTAGACTCTCCCTGATGCCGTTCGAACAGGTCTCAGACTAAGTGCTCCACGCATTGTCCGGGTTCGCGCTCATCGGCGCGATCGTACTGGCCGGCTGGCTGGTCGGCCGGTTCGCGGGCCTGCCGGCGGGCACCGACGACGTGCTGGGCCGGCTGGTCTACCTGGTGCTGGCCCCGTGCCTGCTGTTCACCGTGGTGGCCGGCGCCGACCTGCACGTCCTGTTCAGCGAGCCGCTGCTGGTGTCGGCCGCGGCGGCGTTGCTGGTCTTCCTCGCGTACGCGCTGATCTTCCGCCGCCGCGACCGAGGCACGAAGATCATCGGCGCGCTGTGCGCGGGTTATGTCAACGCGAACTACATCGGCATCCCGGTCGCCACCTACGTGCTGCGCGACGCCGCCCTGGTCGTGCCGATCGTGATGGTGCAGCTGCTGATCATCACCCCGATCGCGCTGACCCTGCTGGCGGCCGGTTCGTTCCGCTCGACGGTCACGTCGTCGCTGCGTAACCCGCTGATCGTCGCGGTGGCGCTGGGCGCGGTGGTCGCCGCGACCGACGTCCGGCTGCCGGCCGTGCTCACCGACCCGCTGACCGTGATCGGTCAGGCCACCGTGCCGCTGGTGCTGATCGCGTTCGGCATGTCGCTGCACGGCCGCCGTATCCTCGCGCCCGGCCCCGACCGCGCCACCACCATCGTGGCGGTCACCATCAAAACCGCCGGCATGCCGGCACTGGCCTTCCTGCTGGCCTGCCTCCTGCGCCTACCCCATCAGGAGATGTACGCGGTGACCGTGCTCGCCGCGCTGCCCACCGCCCAGAACGTCTTCCTGTACGGCCAGCGCTTCCAGACCGGCCTGATCCTGGCCCGCGACGCCATCTTCCTGTCCACCATCGCGTGCGCCCCGGTCCTGCTGCTGATCGCGCTGCTGTTCACGCTCTAGGTGCGGCGCAGTACCGAGACGACCTTCCCGAGCACCACGGCCCGGTCCCCGTCGATGTCCTCGTACGCCTTGTTGCGGGGTTCGAGCACGACGTGCCCACCGCGCCGCCGGTAGACCTTCACGGTCGCCTCGTCGTCGATCATCGCGGCTACGATCTCGCCGTTGTAGGCCTCCGACTGCTGCTTGACCACCACGATGTCCCCGTCGCAGATGGCCGCGTCGATCATCGAGTCGCCCCGCACCCGCAGTCCGAACAGGTTGCCCCGCCCGACCAGATCCCGCGGCAGCGAGAGCACCTCGTCGGAGTTCTGCTCGGCGAGTATCGGTGTGCCGGCCGCGATGTCCCCGAGCACCGGCACCCCGATCGTGTTCACGTCGGCCCGCGACTCCTCCACGGGTTGCAGGAACATCCGCACGTCAACCGGCCGGGTGGCCCGCCCACGCCGCAGGAACCCGAGCTCCTCGAGCGCCCGCAGATGCCGCCCCACCGCCGAGGTGGACGCCAGCCCGACGTCGTCCGCGATCTCCCGAGTGGACGGCGAATATCCATACCGCAGCGCCCACTTCTGAATCACGGTGAGGATCTGCCGCTGTCGCTCGGTCAGCACCGACGTGTCGAAGTCCTCATCCAGTAGCACCCCAAGATCCTTCCAGCTCACACCGCCCATCCGGGGGAGGCTCGCCGGTTGGACAGCGCCGCCGACACTCCAGGTAACCGGAGTATCGACCGAGGGGAAGCCCATGACCCTGCCGTCCATCACGCACCGAAGAATGTCCTCCCATCTCCTCGGCGGCACGTTGCGGGCCGCGCTCTCCTTCGCGGCCGTCGGGCTGCTGGCCGTCGCGATTCTCGTCTCGCCCGCGGTTCTGCGCTTCATCGACAGCGACGGTCTTGACTGGAACCGGCTGGGTGACATCGGTCAGGCCTACGGACCGGTCTCGGCCCTGCTCTCCGCGCTGGCGTTGTGCGTCGCCATCTTCGTGCAGCGCCGCCAGCTGCATCAGGACCGCGTGCTCATGGTGCGGTCGATGCACACCAACGTCCTGCATACGGCAATGGAGGAGCCGGCCTACGGCCAGTGCTGGGGGGCGAGCGTCGCGACCGAGCAGATTGACGACCGGCTATTCATCTACACCAACATGATCATTAATTACTGGCTTTACGCCTGGGAATGCCGCGATATCAGCGACAACGCGCTCCGGGTCTATGTCCGGTCGATGGCCGCCAGCGAGATCTCGCGGGCCTACTGGGTTCTGCACGGCGACTGGCGGCTGCGGAGTGCCCGCGGCCGCCAGCGTCGCTTCCTGAGCATCCTGGACGAGGAGTTCCGGGCCGCGATGGCCGCCGGCCCGCCGGCTCGCCCGGCCGAGCCGTTCCGGGCACCCGAGTCGGTCGCGTGCTGTGGCCATCGCCGCCCGTCCCGTCATTCCGGCAGGTTCCCGGACCGCACCGCCCGCAGGAACTCGCGCCACTGATCGAGGCCGAAGCTGAGTTCGTCCACCGGATGGGTGGAGTTGCGCATCAGCACCCGGTCGCCGGCCTCGGCGACCTCGACGCAGTGCTCGTTCACCGGGCACCGGCTGCTCTTCCGCCAGCGCGGTGTGTCTTCGTTGGGGTCGGACATCGGCGTGCGCCTCTTTCTGGAAACAGAAAAAGGGGCGGTGCCGGGAACGTGGTGTTCCCTGCACCGCCCCCGGAAAGTTGGGGTAGCGGGTGCTCAGCCGGTCAGGACGACGGAGTCGGTTCCGGCTGCGCCGTACCGGCGCTGGTTGGTTCCGTGCTGATCGATGTGCTGGTGGATGTGCTGGTCTGCGGATCGGTGGTCGGGCCGGCGCTCGAGGCCGGCGTCTGTCTCGCCGCCTCGGTGCGATCAGGTGGTGCGGCCGTCGCCGGGATCGGTTCCGGCGCCGGGGGAGTCAACGCGGCCTGGGCCGGCTCCCTCGCCTCCAGTTGGGTGAGCGTGAGCATGGGCGACGGAGCCGGCGTCGTCGGGACGGCCTCGGACGCGGGCACGACCAGGACACGCCCCGACACGAACATTCCGCCGAGCACCGGGCATCGGCTCGGCATGTCGGAGAAGACCAACAGCCGCGACCAGTCGCCCGCCCGCACCTTGACCTGCTGCAGTTCGCCCGGCCTCAGATGGAACCGGATGTCGCTCGACGGCCCGTCCGGCGCCGTCCGCACGATCCGCCAGCTGCACGCCTGGTCGCCGACGGCGGACTGCAGCGCGACCAGGTAGTCCTCCGCGGGCGGCGCGGGCAGCTCCAGCTGCAGCTCGGGCTCGGCGTTCCCGGCCGGGGCCGGCGGATGCACGGTCCTGCTCACCACCGCCGGGAACCGAACCTCGGCCTGCGACAGCACCCTGGTCTGCCGGCCGTTGGTCTCCTGCGCCGCCCAGGTCACCCCGCCCTGGAAGGCGCCGGCCGAGATCGCCGTTGCGGCCGTCAGGCCCAGCAGGCCCAGCTTCGGCCAGCTCGGCAGCCACAGCAGGGGTGATCGCAGCCGGGCCCGCCAACGGTCGGCCCAGGCCAGCTTGGCCAGGGCCGGCTGCCCGAAGATGCGGCGCCCCTTCGAGGTCCGCCAGATCAGCAGATCGACCTCGGCCCCGGGATCCTCGCGGCTGGCGGCGAGACGCAGGCAATCGGGGCCCAGGCTCCGTTCACCCTCGGCCAGCAGATCGCGCGCGATCTGGTGGACCTGTGACGCCGCCGTCCTTCGCAGGGTATAGAAATCTTCGTGCGGCCGATCCGGGACGGCCGGCCGGAAATGCCTCTGGAAACGTAACAAGACTACTCCTTCGGGCCGTCTTCGCCGTTGATTCGCCGTTCGGCGCGGACCAGAACCCGATCGACCTTCCACATCTTCAATCCGGTTATCTTCATCGTCTCAAAGCGGTTGAATTCCCGGAGCGTCCGCAACAGATACACCCACTGATCCACCGGATCGAGTTTCAGCAAGGCGTCGTGGGTCACGGGCGGGAACCTCTTCCGGTGCCCCCGTTGCAGATCCTCGAGGTCCAGCTTGTTGTCGATCGGGTCCCGGTATGCGTCCAGCCACGCCTGCACAGCCTGCTTGCGGGCATTCTTGAAAACGCTGTTGAAATCCTTTTTCCGATCCACGATCCGATAGGAGACCTTGGCGTCCTCGATCGCCTTGTCGACCCGATATTCGATATTGGTGCAGCTGAACGGCGCGAGTTTGGCCATCACCCGGCGCGCCGATCGCCGGATGTTATCCGGGTCATTTTCTTCCTCGGGCTCTCTGGTTCGCTCGGTCAAGGTTCTAACTCGCACAACATGACGGCCCCCGAAACAAAAAAATGGCCGCCCGTATCGGGCAGCCATTAATCAGAAAGAGTCTAAATAGGCTTGGCGAGGACCCTGACAGGATCGTCGCCACGGGGATCGGGTGGATCCCCCACGAGCCGGCGCGAAGGATAGCTAACCAAGGCTCATGATTTCAGCGGAACGCTAACATACAGTCTGATAACCGGTCAAGTGTGACCGATCGGCCACCCTCGCAGTCTAGGACCGAATTCGGGTCCACCACGATGAAACGAGCGATCCACCTCTTCGTTACGCGGCGCCGTAGCGGTTCAGGGAGTCGCGGGCCTGGGCGGTCAGGTCGGCTATCACCGAGCCGGCGCTCTTCACCGCGTCGATCAGGCCTACGCCCTGGCCGGCCAGCAGGGGCATCTCGTCCAGGTCGCCGGTGGTTACGTCGCGCATCGGGACCAGATTCGAGAAGCGGGGTACGTCGATGGGCTGTCCGCCCAGGACGGTGTGGCCGATGATCGGGCGTTCGGCGGTGAACAGCGGCTTCTCGTCGATCACCCGGTTGCGGAGCACCCGCATCGGGTTGAAATCCGGGGTCTCCGGTCCGAACAGGGACGTCACCACCGTGTCGCCGGCGGCGGCCTCGACCAGGCGGGACTTGTAGCCCTCGTGGGCCAGGGACTCGTCGGTGGCCACCAGACGGGTGCCGATCCAGGCGCCGTCGGCGCCCAGCATCAGGGCGGCGGCCAGGCCCCGGCCGTCCGCGATGCCGCCCGCCGCCAGCACCAGGGCCGGCGCGACCGCGTCGACCACCAGCGGGATCAGCGCGAACGTGGGCAGCGTGGCGAAGTTGTGGCCGCCGGCCTCGGAGCCCTGCGCCACCACCACGTCTACGCCGTCGTCGGCCGCTCGTTTCGCGGCGTCCACGTCGCCGATCTGTTCGAAGACGCGGATGCCGGCCGCGTGCAGCTGGTCGATCCAGGCGCGCTTCGGGTGACCCCAGTGGAACGAGACGGCCGGCACCCCAGCCTCGCAGACCGCGTCGATCTGGGGCTGCTCGCTGAAGACGGTGATGAAGTTGACGTGGAAGGGCGCCGGGGTGCCGGCCCGGATCGCCGCGATGACCTGCAGCATCGCCGGTGGGGGCATCAGCCCGACGCCCAGTGAACCCATGCCGCCCGCGTTGCCGACGGCCACGGCCAGGTCGGGGGTCATTCCTACGAAGGCCATGCCGGCCTGGGCGATGGGTGTGCTCAGGCCGTACGCCTCGGTGAACCTTGTTCTGAGTTCCATCCTCCGACCATGTCGGAAAGCGCGCCGCGATCCTGTCGCGCGGCGGACAGTCCGGCCGCCCACCCGGCCGTAGCGGGCGGACGGCCTGGCGTGGCAGCCAGGGAAAACTGAGTGCCACGGGACTGTTCGGCGGGCGTACTTTTCTAAGAGGCGTTGTTGGCGTCGTCGGCCAGCCCGCGCAGGGTTTCCGGGGTGAACGGACTGCCGGGGAACATCGCCATCCGGTCGAGCGGGAAGCTCATCGCCATCTGCATCATCTCGGGGTCGGCGGTCATCGCGGCGGCCATGCCACCACTGCCCTCGGTGGCCATCTTGGCGAACACCTCGCCGAGCACCTCGGCACCGCGCGGGTCGGAGAGCCACTCGCCGATGGTCGAGTCGGTGGCGAGCGGGATGCGCGCGTCGGCGCCGTCGCCCTCCAGCGAGACGGTGACCCGGGTGTGCAGGTGGCGGGAGGAGGAGCCGACCGCGATGGCGTACTCGCCAGGTTCGATGATCCAGCGGTTGAGACGGATCTCCCAGTAGGCGAGATCGGGGCGGTCGATGTGCAGCTTGACCGGCACCGTCTGGCCGGCCGGGATCTCGACGTTGGCGAAGGCCTTCAGCTCGCGCGGGGCGCGGCGGACGCGGGAGCCGGGGAGGCTGAGGTACGCCTGGACGACCTCGCGGCCGTCGCGGTCGCCGGTGTTGGTGACGTCGAGAGTGATGTCGATGCCGTTGTCCGTGGCGATCGCGTGCGCCTGGCCGTAGGTGAACGTCGTGTAGGACAGGCCGAAGCCGAACGGGTACGCGACCTCCTGCTCGCGGGCGTCGAAGCCGCGGTAACCGACGTGGATGCCCTCGCCGTAGCGGACGTGCCCGGCCTCGCCGGGGAAGTCCAGGTAGGACGGGTGGTCGGCGAGCTTGAGCGGGATCGTCTCGGCCAGCCGGCCGGACGGGTTGACCGTGCCGAGCAGGACGTCGGCGATCGCGCTGCCGCCGGCCTGGCCGAGCAGCCAGCCCTCGAGCAGGCCCTTGACCTTGCTGTCCCACGGGGTGGTGCGGACGACGGCGCCGTTGGCCAGGACGACGACGGTCCGCGGGTTGGCGACCGCCACCTTCTCGATCAGGGCGATCTCGGCGGCCGGAAGATCCAGCGACTCGCGGTCGGATCCCTCGGTCTCGAAGTCGGTGGCGGCGAACACGATCGCCACGTCGGCTTCGCGGGCCAGCTTCTCGGCCTCTTTCGGGTCGGCGGTGAAGCGGATCTGGCCGGGGGCGGCTTCTTCCAGTGCCGCGAGGGCGTTGTCGAGGCGGGTCGGGGTGATCTGGGAGCTGCCGCCGCCCTGGTAGCGGGGGGTGCGGGCGGATTCGCCGATGACCGCGATGGTCTGGGTGGGGTTCAGCGGGAGGATGGCGCCGTCGTTCTTGAGCAGGACGATGCCGCGGCCGGCGATCTCGCGGGCGAGCGCGTGGTGGGCGTCAGTGTCGTAAGTCGCGGGACTTGTCGCTTCTGCACGGGAAACCAGCGTTTGGACCCGCGCGGCCGACGTCGCCAACGTGTCGGCCGGCAGCCGGCCGTCGCTGACCGCTTCGATCAGGGCCTGGTCGCCGCCGTCGTCCGGGCCGGGCATGGTCAGGTCCAGGCCGGCACGGATCGCCTCGACCCGGTCGACCACCGCGCCCCAGTCCGACATCACCAGGCCCTCGAAGCCCCACTCGTCCCGCAGCACCTCGGTGAGCAGGAAGTGGTTCTGGCTCGCGTACACCCCATTGATCTTGTTGTAGGCACACATGACGGTCCACGGCTGCGCCTCGGTCACCACCCGCTGGAAGGCCCGCAGGTAGAGCTCGCGCAGCGTGCGCTCGTCGATGTCGGCGCTGACCCGCATCCGGTCGGTCTCCTGGCTGTTGACCGCGAAGTGCTTGAGCGACGCGCCCACGCCCCGGCTCTGCAGGCCGCGCACCCAGGCGGTGGCGAGCACCCCGGCCACCAGCGGGTCCTCGCTGAAGTACTCGAAGTTGCGGCCGCCGAGCGGGGTGCGCTTGAGGTTGATGCCCGGCCCGAGCAGCACGTGCACGCCCATCGACCGGCACTCGTCGGCGAGCGCCTCGCCCATCCGCTGCAGCAGCTCGGGGTCCCAGGTCGAGCCGGACGCCACGGCCGGCGGGAAGCAGGTGGCGGGCTGGCCGGCCAGGATGTCGTCGGCGCCGGCCACCTGCAGGCGTACGCCGTGCGGGCCGTCGGTCAGCGTGATCGCCGGGACGCCGCCGGCGGCCGTGGTGGACCAGAAGGCGGAGCCACTCGTGATGGCGGCCTGGTCTTTGAGTTCCATGGGTGGCTCCTCAGGAGGACTACTGAGTACCTACTAGGTATTAACTACTTAGCAACATATGCTCGACACAGTGATCCTCACAAGAGGTCACCGGCTGTGAAGGAGCTTTGCGCGTGACACTGCGCCGCGAACGTCCCCGGCTGCCCGCCGCCGAGCGCCGCCGGCAGATCATCGACGTCACCACCCGGCTGATCGCCGAGCGCGGTTTCTGGGGCCTGTCGATGCAGGACGTGGCGGACGGCTGCGGGCTCACCGTGCCCGGCCTGCTGCACCACGTCGGTTCCAAGGACGGCCTGCTGCTGGCGGTTCTCGATCACCGCGACGAGGCCGACGTGCGCTCGCTGGACGAGGCGATCGGCGACGCCTCCTCGGCCCGGGAGATCTGCGCGGCGCTGGTGCGCCGCAATGCAAACCAGCCCGAGATCGTACGACTTTTCGCCGTGCTCCAGGCCGAGTCGCTGACCCCCGGACACCCCGCGCACGACTACTTCGCGGCCCGCCAGCAGAAGACCCTGGAGGGGTTCGCCCGGCTGCTCAAGGACCTCACCCCGGATCCGGACGGGGTGGCCGTGCGGATCGCCGCGATGATGGACGGGCTCCAGGTGCACTGGCTGCGCAACCCGGCCGAGATCGACCTGGTCGCGCAGTGGGAGGCGGCCGCCGAAATGATCTTCCGGGACCTCGACCCGCCAACCGGCGGGTAGATTCCGCCGGATGGCGCTCGAAGGGCAGGCCCCGGCGCCGCATCCTGGGTGACAGCGGTCACATCCCCGTCCACCAGGAGGCCCGCCGTGACGACAACCCTGCCCCCGCCCTTCGACCCGGAACTCGCCGCCGCCCTCGGCGTGATCCAGGAGATGCTGCCGCCGTTCACCCTCGACAGCCTGGCCGAGGCCCGTGGCGGCGGTGCGGTGGCCGGGCCCACCGACGTGCAGCTGCGCCGCGACGGCGCGTTCACCGTCGCCGAGCGCGTCGTGCCCGGCCTCGGCGGCGACCCCGACATCACGCTGCTGATCTGCACGCCGACCGCGGCCGCCGGCACGCTCGGGTGCATCTACCACACGCATGGCGGCGGCATGGTGCTCGGCGACCGGCGTATCGGGGTCGAGGCCCTGCTGCCGTGGGCCGAACAGTTCGGCCTGGTCATCGTGTCGGTCGAGTACCGGCTCGCACCCGAGACGCCGCATCCCGGCCCGATCGACGACTGCTGGGCGGGCCTGCTCTGGACCGCCGCGCACGCCGACGAGCTCGGCTTCGACCCGGACCGGCTGATCGTCGCCGGGGGCAGCGCCGGCGGCGGGCTCGCGGCCGCCCTGGCCCTGCGCGCCCGGGACGAGGGCGGCCCGGCCCTGCTCGGGCAGATGCTGATGTGCCCGATGCTGGACGACCGCAATGACACCCCGTCGGCGGTACAGATGGACGGGCTCGGGGTGTGGGACCGGCAGGCCAATCTCATGGGCTGGTCGGCGCTGCTCGGCGACCGCCGCGGCGGCCCGGAGGTCTCGCCCTACGCCGCCCCGGCCCGGGCTGACGACCTGTCCGGCCTGCCGCCCGCGTTCATCGACGTCGGCTCGGCCGAGACGTTCCGCGACGAGGACGTCGCCTACGCCACCCGGATCTGGCAGGCCGGCGGCCGGGCCGAGCTGCACGTATGGCCCGGCGGCTTCCACGGCTTCGACATGATGGCGCCGGCCGCCGCGCTCAGCCGGGACGCCCAGGATGCCCGGGTGCGCTGGCTGAACCGCCTGTTCAACGGCTAGGTTCGAGACGTGCGGGACCTCGCGGTGCGGTTGGCGGCGCTCGACGCGGACGCCGGTGCCGCACTGCGGGTGATCGCCTACTTCGACAGCCTGACCGAGACCCGGGCCGGCCTGCAGGCGATCGTCCGCGGCGCCGCTGTCCTGGCCGGTTGTCCGGCCCGCCTCGACGACCACGCCCGCCGGGTGCACGTGCGGGTCGACGCTTCCGGTGCCGCCGCCCCGCTTTCCTCATCCGGCGACCCCGGCTGGATGTGCTTGGCGGTGGTTCCGGACGGCTCGGCGCTGCTGGCTCTCGAGCGCGCCGGTGAACCCGGGCCGGTCGAGGCGATGATTTTGGAGCGGGCCGCTGGGGCGGCCCGCGCGGTCCTGGACCGCACTCGCGGCCGGGCGCCGGCCGCCGACCCCGCGCTGGTCGAGCTGGTCGTCGATGCCTCGGCTCCTTCGGATGTACGCGACCAGGCCGTCCACCAGCTCAATCTCGCCGTCCCCGGAGTTCGCGCGGTAGCACTGCCGGGTGGACCGGCCCTTCTCCCGCCCGGGGTGGTTCCGTCGTTCGCCCGGGCCGGCATCGGGCCCGCGATCGACCTGCCGGCCTCCTATGCGGCGGCCCGGGTGGCGTTGCGCTTCGCCGCCGACGGCACGCCCGAGGATCCCGGGCCGACGGTCGTGCGGTACGACGATCTCGGGGCGCTCGCGCTGCTCGCCGACCTGCCGGCCGACGCCGACGTGCCCGACCTGCACCGCCTGGAACACGCGACCACGGCCGCGCCGTGGGCGTTGGCCACCCTGCACGCCTACGCCGACGCGGCCAGCCTGCGGGCCGCCGCCACCGCGTTACGCCTGCACCACTCCACCCTGCAGGACCGGATCGCTCAGGCCGCGCACCTCCTGGGCTGGTCGATCACCACGCCGGCCGGGCGGTTGCGGCTGCAGGTCGCACTCACCCTGCGCAGGCTCCGCCGCCACCCCCGTTAGTGCCTCCTCATGTTGACACCCTTGACATCAAAGCGTGTTTGACTGCATCTAGGCATATGCCCGCAACGTGGCGGGGCGCTTCCGTCTCCGGACGGCCCGCCAGCGGCTACCGCGGACCGGCACGAGATGGGGAGCAACGATGCGTATCAGCGACATTCTCCGCGTCAAGGGCGACCAGGTCGTCACGGTACGACCCGGCGCAGACGTAACCGAGCTTCTGACCCTCCTGGCCGAACACAAGATCGGCGCGGTGATCGTCTCCTCCGACGGCACCCGCGTCGAGGGCATCGTCAGCGAACGCGATGTGGTGCGCGCCCTGGCCGCTCGCGGCGCCGCCATCCTGACCCAGCCGGTGAGCAACATCCACACCACCCAGGTGCGGTCGGTGGCCCCCGAGGCCGCCGTCGAAGAGGTCGAGCGCCTGATGACCGACAACCGCTTCCGGCACGTCCCCGTGGTGGAAAACGGCGCCCTGCGCGGCGTGGTGAGCATCGGCGACGTGGTGAAGAACCGCATCGACGAACTGGAAGCCGAACGCACCAGCCTGACCGGTTACATCACCGGCGAACGCGTCTGACCGTCCGTCCGGCCCGGCGGCTGTCCGCAGCCGCCGGGCCGGCGTGGCGTGGATCCCATCGCTTTGCGGGCCGGCGGCCTGCTAGCGTGTTCGGCAGGTCATGAGTGTCAGCGCGTAGCCCCGGCTTGCTGACCGGCAACCCTTGCGTTCGCGATGGGGTGCCCCGGGTGAGGACCGGGCTGACGTCGATCGACGTCGGCAAGCGCGGACCCTCCCTGGGTCCCCGACCCTCGCGGAGCTTTGCCATGTCCCTTGCTGTCCAGTCCGCCGACCTCGACGTGATCGGCGCCGGTTTCGTACACCTCGACTACGCGGCCACCGCCCCCTGCGTGCGCGCCGCCGCCGACGCGGTCAACGCCCTGCTGCCGAGCTACGGCAGCGTCCACCGCGGCACCGGCCCGCGCTCCCAGACGTCCACCCTGGAGTACGAGCGAGCCCGCGACGTGATCGCCGACTTCCTCGGCTGTCGCCCCGGCGACCAGGTCGTCTTCACCCGCAACACGACGGACGCCCTCAACCTGCTGGCCCGCGCCCTGCCGCCCGGCACGACGACGGTCGTCTTCGACGGCGAGCACCACGCCAACCTGCTGCCCTGGCCGAACCAGCTGCGCCTGCCCGCCCCCGCCACCCCCGAGGAAGCGGTAGCAGCCGTCGACCGAGCCCTCAGCGACCTACGCGGTGGCCCGGTGCTGCTGGCCGTGACCGGCGCCAGCAACGTGACCGGCGAGGTCTGGCCGGTGCGCGCCCTGGCCGAGGTGGCACACGCGCACGGCGCCCGCATCGTGGTCGACGCCGCGCAGCTCGCCCCGCACCTGGCGATCGACCTGCGCGAGATCGACGCCGACTACGTGGCGCTGTCCGGGCACAAGCTCTATGCCCCGTTCGGCGCCGGCGTGCTGGCCGGTCGCGCCGACTGGCTGGACGCGGCGCCGCCTTACCTGGCCGGCGGCGGAGCAAGCGCGGCAGTCGGCAACGAGGTCGGCGACGTGCGCTGGCAGACCGGCCCGGCAAGGCACGAGGGCGGCACGCCCAACCTGCTGGGCGCGGTGTCCCTCGCGGCGGTATGCGCAGCGCTGGCGGCGACCGACCGGACCGCGCTGCACGACCGTGAGCAGCAGTTGCTCGCACAGCTGCGCGACGGCCTGCGGTACGTGCCGGGTGCGTCCGAGGTGAGCATCTTCGGACCATGGCGGCCGCGCGTGGGAATCGTCTCGATCGCCCTGCCCGGCCGCGACCCGTCCGGCGTGGCGACCCGCCTGGCCGACGACTTCGGCATCGGCGTCCGCGCGGGCCTGTTCTGCGCGCACCCCCTGGTCCGCCGCCTGACCGGCGCCACCGGCAACAACGGCTGCGAGGGCGGCCTGCTACGCGCCAGCTTCGGCCTGGGCACCACCCCCGCCGACATCGACAGCCTCCTGGCCGCCCTGCACGCAGTGCTCAGGTAAACACCCCGTCAGGCCTGGGCGGCGGAGCGGTCCAGGATGTCGTCGGCGGGGGTGCGGCCGCGCAGCACGTAACGCTCGGTGAACTCGGCGATGGCGTCGCGCAGTGACCGCGGGGCGCCCTGGCGGGCCAGTGCCGCGTAAGCGGCGATGAAGCAATCCCGCGCCGCGGCCGCCAGCACCGGGTCGGTGAGGGCCTCCCGAGCGGCCCGTTCCCACAATCCGGACTCGCGGGCCAGGTGGGCGGTCGCGGCCGTCGCGTCCAGTGCGGCCTGCGGGTCGTCGAGCAGGGCGGCGGCGATGGCGACGGGCACCCGCCAGCCGTCGCCGGGCTGGTGGTCGGCCACGTCGATCTCCAGGTGGCCGCGGGCGCCCACCGGCGGGCGCAGCGATTCCAGGTGCCGGTCCAGCTCCGCCGCCGTCGGCGCCGCACCCTCCCGGAAGCGGGCGCGCACGCTGCGGCCGTGCGAATCGGGGGCCTCCATCGCGTAGGCCACCCAGGCCTCCCGGGGCGCCCCGAGAGGCAGGACCGGGAGGTGCCGCCGGGCCGCCTGCCGCGCGCTGCGCCACCCGCCGCCGGGCGTGTTGGCGAACGCCGCGGCCAGCACCGGAGCCAGCGTGTGCGCGAGCTGCCACCGACGGACAAGGCCGAGCGGACCACCACCCTCCAGGCCGGCCTCAAGCGCGATCCGAATCCCGGCACCGCCGGCAACCGGCCCGCCGGGAGCGGCGACCAGAGGGCGAGCCAACGCGAGGTCTTCGGCCATCCGGTCCAGGCAGTTGGTCAGGCCGGGGGAGGGCGGCCCGCTCACCACCGCAACACGCGCCGAGCGGGCAGCGAGGTAACCGTGGCGCAGCCGGGTGCGGGAATCCGGCGGGGAAGCCGCCGGGACGTCCACCGCGGCTCCGACGAAGCCGGGCGGCGCGGGCGCGAACGCCCGTTCGGCGATGAGCAGCTCGGCGGCCTGCTCGGTCAACTGTGTCACGTGGCGCCCCGCTCGGGTCGGCTCGTCCGGGAGACGCCAAGATAGCATTCCTATCTGCGAGATAGGAATAGGCCGTTCGGGCCATCGGCGGCGAGTTAATTGTCCCTTCGGGGATGATTAAGCGGGTTGACGCCCGCGAAAGCTACTGTCACTCTCAGGAACCACCACTGAAGGAACCACAACTGAAGATCGCGCCGCACGAACCGCGGCGGGAGAGTCCCCGGCTCCGGCCGGGGCGCCGAAGGAGCAAATCCTCCCCGGGAATCTCTCAGGCACCCGTTACCGTCGCATGGCAGGCGTCTCTGGAAAGTCGGGACGACGTGGTCCCGCACCCACGGTGCAAACCGTCCGAAACCGGGCGGCGAAGCTCTCAGGTACCCATGACAGAGCGGGGAGGCCACCCTATGCAGGGGAGCCTTGTCGTGCCGGTCAGCGCCTTCGACCTCTACTCCATCGGGATCGGCCCGTCGTCCTCACACACCGTGGGACCGATGCGCGCCGCCCGCCTCTTCGCCGCCGAGTTCCCGCACGCCGTCGCGATCAAGGTCGAGTTGTTCGGCTCGCTGGGCGCCACCGGCCGCGGTCACCACTCCGACTCCGCCGTGCTGCTGGGCCTGGAGGACGAGGACCCGGCCACCGTCGACACCACCACCATCGCCGACCGGGTCGCCGCGATCCAGGAGAGCGGCACGGTCCTGCTGGCCGGCAAGCGCCAGGTCCCGTTCGAAATGGTCCTGCATCGCCGCCGAAGCCTCCCGTACCACCCCAATGGCATGATCTTCACCGCCTGGGACGAAAAATCCGAAATATCAGCTAGGACGTACTATTCGGTAGGTGGTGGGTTTCTCCGGACGGAGGAAGAACTTCGGGAAAATACGGCGATCGAAGACGTCCCGAGAGTGGGCGACGGCCAGGCGGTGGCGAACGCCGGCGTCCCGGCGCCGGGCCGGGAAACGGGCACGGTCAGGGCGCCGGCCCACCCCTTCGCGACCGGCGACGACCTGCTCGCGGCCTGCGCGCAGCACGGAATGGCGATCTCCGAGATCATGCGGGCCAACGAGCGAGCCGAGCGCACCGAGGACGAGATCCGGGACGGCCTGCTGGACATCTGGGCGGTCATGCGCGGCTGCGTCGAGCGCGGCCTGCACGCCCCGGAGGGCGTACTCCCCGGGGGTTTGAAGGTCCGCCGCCGGGCCCCGGCCCTGTTCCGCGACCTGACCGCGATGCCCGACCGGGACGACCCGCTGCACGTCATCGACTGGGTCAACCTGTACGCCCTGGCCGTCAACGAGGAGAACGCGGCCGGCGGCCGGGTGGTCACCGCCCCGACCAACGGCGCGGCCGGCATCATCCCGGCGGTGCTGCACTACTACCGGCAGTTCGTGCCGGGCGCGACCGACGACGGCGTGGTGCGTTTCCTGCTGACCGCGGCCGCCGTCGGCATCCTGATCAAGGGCGCCGCCTCGATCTCCGGTGCCGAGGTCGGTTGTCAGGGCGAGGTGGGTTCGGCGGCCGCGATGGCCGCCGCCGGCCTGTGCGAAATTCTTGGCGGTACGCCGGAACAGGTCGAGAACGCCGCCGAGATCGCCCTCGAGCACAGCCTCGGCCTGACCTGCGACCCCGTCGGTGGCCTGGTGCAGGTGCCGTGCATCGAACGCAACGCGATCGCGAGCGTGAAGGCGATCAACGCGGCCCGGCTGGCGCTGCGCGGCGACGGCGTCCACCGGGTCAGCCTGGACATGGCGATCGCGACGATGCGGGAGACCGGCCGGGACATGTCGACCAAGTACAAGGAGACCTCGCTGGGCGGCCTCGCCGTGACCGTGGTCGAGTGCTGAGCCGCTAGCAACTGTCAGGTTGGCCCGGCCGCTGCCGATGGGAGCCAGGAACCCCCAGGAGCAGCGGAGTGATGGTAGTGACTGAGATCCAGGCAGCGGACCTCACCGGCCTGGTCGTCGGCGACGAGTTGGGCCGGGGCGCGTTCACCACGGTGCACCGCGCCCGTCGTGACCACGCCACGTACGCTCTCAAGCGGCCCAACCCGGACAGCGCCGCCGACCCCGGCCTGCTCTTCGCGTTCCACCGCGAGGCCGCCCTGCTGGCCTGCGTCGACGACCCGAGCGTGCCGCACATCCTGGCCGCCGGCCGGCACCTGGGCGCGCCCGCCATGGTCCTGGAGTACATCCCGGGCGGCTCCCTGGCCGATCAGCTCTCGCTCGGCCCGCTCAAAGCCGAGCGGGTGGTCGAGCTGGCCGCCCAGCTGGCCCGCGGTCTGGCCGCGGTGCACCGGGTCGGCCTGGTGCACCGGGACGTCAAGCCCGGCAACATCATGATGTCCCCGGACGGCAACGCCAAGCTGATCGATTTCGGGCTGGCCATGGTCGGCGCCGACCCGGAGGCCGCGGCCGACCGGGCGGTCGGCACCTTCCTGTACACCTCGCCGGAGCAGTCCGGCATGCTCAAGCGCCCGGTCGACGGCCGGTCCGACCTTTATTCACTGGGCGTGGTCCTGTTCGAGTGCCTCACCGGCCGGGTGCCGTTCGAGGCCGAGGACGTGGGTCAGCTGTTGCGGCTGCACCTGACCGCACCGGTGCCCGAGGTCACCGAGGCCGACCCGGCGCTCGCCGCCGTGGTGACCCGGCTGCTGGCCAAGGACCCGGACGACCGCTACCCGGACGCCGCCGCGCTGCTGGCCGCCCTGCGCGCCTGCCCGGGCGGCGAGGTCGCGGCCCAGCCGGCCGTCACCCGCTGGCCGATGTGCGGCCGGCTGACCGAGCGGGAGGGCCTGGTCGACCGCTGGCGCCGGGCCCGCACCGGCCGCGGTGGCGTCGCCGTCATCCGCGGTCCGGGTGGTTCCGGCCGGACCCGGCTGGCCGAGGAGGCCGCCGCACTCGCCGTCGACGCACCCGTCCTGCGGGCCACCTGCCAGGAGGACGAGGCGCTGCCGCTGGCCCCGCTGCGCACCGCGGTCGAGGACTACCTGCAGGCCGTCGCCTTGCTCCCGCCCGGCCTCCGGGCCGAGGCCGAGAAGCGGATCCGGGACGCCGCCACGGTGGCCGGGCCGGTCCTGGTCGCCCGGCTCACCGGCCGGCTCGGCGAACTGCTCGGCGAGGCCGCCCGCACCACCGTCGAGGCCCGCGACGACCACCTGTTCGGCGCGGTCGCCACCTTCCTGGCCGAGCTGGCCCGCAACAACCACGGCCTGCTGCTGGTCTGCGACGACGCGCACTGGCTCGACCCGGGCAGCCGGGCCGTCCTGGCCCGGCTGCTGCCCGAGCTGCCCCGGCTGCCGCTGCTGCTGGTGCTGACCGAGCGGGACGGCGCCGGCATCCCGACCGAGGCGGGCGCCGACCTCGAGCTCGACTGCGCGCCGCTGGAGCCGGCCGAGGTCGAGGCGCTCGTCGCGTCCCGGCTGCCCGGCGCGGTCGTCCCGGCCGAGCTGACCGCGCACGTGGCCGGCCGCACCGACGGGTCGCCGCTGGCCGTGGTCACCTACCTGCTGCGGCTGCTCGACGCCGGCCTGCTCACCCCGCTCTGGGGCACCTGGCACTTCGACGTGACCGGCGCCGACGCGCTGCCCGCCGCCGAGGACGTCCGCGCCCTGCTCGCCTCCCGGCTGGCCACGCTCACCGACGGCGACCGGGACTTCCTGGTCACCGCGGCCGTGGCCGGACCCCGGTTCCGCACCGAGACGCTTGTCGCGGCGGGTGGCGGCACCGACGCGGTGGTGTCCGCGGTGGCCGCCGCGGTGGAACGCCGGGTGGTCGAGGCCCGGCCCGGCGGCTGGTTCGTCTTCATGCACCCGATGCTGCGCGAGGCGCTGCTCGACGGGGTCGGCGAGGATCGGCTGTGCCGGCTGCACGCGGCCATCGCGGATGCCCTCGAAGGCCTGCCCGAGCACCTGCGCGACGCCGACCACGTCTACGCGGTCGCCCGCCACCACCGGCGGGCCGGCGACGCCATCGACCCCGAGCGGCGCCGGCGCAGCGCGCTCGCGGCCGGGCTGCGGGCCCTCGACGACATGGCCCCGGCCGAGGCGATCGGCTACCTCGAGGACGCGTTCACGCTGGACCCGTCGCCGGGTTCGGCGGTGCTGCACCCGCTCGCCCTCGCCTACCTGCGGGCGGCCCGGTTCGCCGAGGCCGGCACCACCCTGGACACCGCGATGGCCGGCGAACCCGACCGGCGGGTCCGGGCCCGGCTGCGCACCACCACGATCGAGCTGCACCACACCGTCTGGGACGACCAGAAAGCCCTGGAGGCGGCCGGCGGTGCGCTCGCCGAGCTGCGCCGCCCGCTGCCGCGCAACGGGTTCGGGCTGGTCGCGTCCACCCTGGGCATCGGTATTGCCGGCGGGCTCGTCCGCCGTACCGGATGGGGATTTGGCAAAGCGAAGGGCCGGCGCCGCGACGATCTTGCCGCCCTGGCCGCGGTTTTGGATGCCGGCGGCTATGCCGCCGCGGTCGGCCTGCGGCTGCGCGAGGCTGGCGTCCTCGGAATGCGTGCGATGTACGCCGTCAACCGCCTCGGCCCCAGCCCGGAGTACGTCCGGGTCTACTGCCTGGTCGGCTACGTCGCCTCGGTGCTCAAGCTGCGCGGCACCGCCGACCGGCTGTTCGCCCGGGCCGCCGCGGTGGCCGAGCAGATCGGCGACCCGGCCCTGGCCGCGTACGTCGAGTGGATGCACGGGTGCGCCTGGCTGTTCGGCGGCCACGACGACGGCAGCTCCTTCGAGGAGACCATCACCCGCAACGCCCGCTGGTACGGCCCGGCCCAGCTGATTCCCGGTTTCGCGACCATCGGCATCCGGATGCTGCTGCGCGGTTACATCGACCAGAGCCAGGCCGAGTACGAACGTGGCCTGCGCTGGCTCTCCGACCCGACCCTGGTGCGCGGCACCTCGTTCGCGATGCTGTCGGTGATGATCCCGGCCATGCAGGGCCGGCACGGCGACGCCGTCACCGCCCTGGCCGACCTGCGCGCGCACCTACCGTGGAAGACCACGCCCAAGGTGCAGCTGGCCCACATGCTTGTCGCCAACGCCTGCGCGCTGGTCGAACAGGGCGAGTTCGGCGAGCCGTTCGAGGCGCTGATCGCCGAGTGGCACGACCTCGGCCTGCGGGTGCGCGACATGATGACCCAGCACAAGCTGTTCTACGCGTGGCAGTCGCACGGCCGGATGGCCCAGCTACGGATGGCCACCGACGAGCAGCGCCCGGCCCGGCTCGCGGCCGCCCGGGCCGCCGTCGCCGACCTGCACCGGGTCCGCAAGGCGTCGCCGATCCTGGCCGCCGCCTACCTGATCGGCGAGGCCGCTCTCGCCCAGATGGGCGGCGAGCCCGGCAAGGCCGTCGAGTGGAGCGACAAGGCCGAGCACGTGGCCCGCGCGGCCGACGCGCCGCTCATCCACTTCGAGGTGGCCCGGTTCCGGGCCCGCGCGTTCCGGCAGCTGGGCCAGGTCAACGAGTCGGACCGGCAGGCCCGGCTGGCCCTGGCGCTGGCCACCCACCACGGCTGGGAGTCGCGCCGCCGCCAGGCCCGCGCCGAGTTCGGCGCCGAGGAGGGCGCCGCCACCAACCGGCACACCGTGGTCGACCGGCGCGGCGCCGGCCGGGACCGCCGCCTCGACGCGCTGCAGCAGATCAGCACGGCCGCGGCGACCGTCCTCGACCCGCAGGAGTTGGCCCGGGTCACCCTGGACGAGATGCTGCGCATCCTCGGCGCCGAACGCGCACTGTTCTTCCTGCTCGACGAGGCCGGGCAGCCGGTGCAGTTCGCCGGCCGCACGGCCGGCGGCACCGACCTGGCCGAGACCACCGACTACGGCTCCTCGCTGGTGCGGCGGGTAGCCGCCGACGGCGAGGCCGTGGTGGTCACCGGCACCGAGCACGGCGCCGCCCTAGGATCGCGCAGCGCGGTCCAGCACGGCCTGCGCAGCATCATGGTCGTGCCGGTCCGGTTCAAGGGCAACCTGCTCGGCGTCGTCTACCTGGACAGCCGCCTGGCCCGGGGCATCTTCACCGACGACGACGTCGAGGTGCTCAACAGCGTGACCAGCCACGTGGCGGTGTCCCTGGAGACCGCCCGGGCCGCCCAGCTGCACCTGGCCGTGCGCTCGGCCCAGCAGCAGCAGGCGTTCGCCGAGATGCTGCGGGCCAGCCTGGCCGAGCTCAGCGGCATCCACATCCCGGTCCAGCTGCTGCGCACCCTGTTCGGCATGCTCGCCGACCACCTGGACGCGGCCGGCGGCCTGCTGCTCAGCGCGGACGGCACCACGGTGGTGGAGGCCACCGGCAAGGCCGATCCCGCGGTGCTGGGCGGCCCGCTGCCGGCGCCGGTAGTGGTGGGGGAGGAGCCGGCGCTGATCGTCAACGAGGAACTGGCCGCGCTGCTGGGCGGTGCGTCGGCGCTGCTGGCCGTGCCGTTGCAACATCGCGACGGCCGGGCCGGGATAGCGATCCTGGGAGCCGACGGCTTCGGCGACGGTGCCATCCAGGTAGCGTCCGCGCTGGCCACCCAGGGCATGAGCGCCTACCTCAACGCGTGCCTGTTCAGCCGGGTGCAGGAGCTGGCCACCATGGACGAGCTGACCGGCCAGCACAACCGCCGGCACTTCTACGCCATCGCCGGCGCCCTGGTGGAGGCCTCGGCCCGAGGCGACCGGGTCCTGGCCGCCGCCATGCTGGACATAGACAAGTTCAAGAACATCAACGACACGTACGGCCATGGTGTCGGCGACGAGGTGATCCGCGCCGTGGCCACCCGGGTCCGAGCCAGCATCCGGCATTCCGACGTGCTGGGCCGTTATGGCGGCGAGGAATTCGCCGTGGTCCTGCCCGACCACGAGGGCCAGGCATCAGACCTGGCCGAGCGGATGCGCCAGGCGGTGGGCGACGAGCCGATCCCGACCCAGGCCGGCGCGCTGACGGTAACCATCAGCGTGGGCCTGGCCCACCTGGACCCGGCGGATGCGTCCCTGGACCAGTTGCTGGCCCGGGCCGACCACGCGCTCTACCGCGCCAAGGAGGGCGGCCGGAACCGGGTTGTGGTTTCCTGACCGGATGACGACATATCCCACCATCCGGCAGGTCGTCCTGGACAGCACGGACGCCCGCAGCCTGGCCGAGTTCTACCGAAAGATGTTCGGCCTCACTTACCGCCCAGGCGACGAGCCGCCGGCCCCCGGCGACCCGGACGAGAACGGCCAGGACTGGCTGGTGCTACGCAGTCCGGGCGGCGGCCCTCAGCTGGCCTTCCAGCAGACCGACCCGTTCCCCCGGACGACGTGGCCCGAGGCCGAAGTCCCGCAGCAGTACCACTTGGACACCGCAGTCGACTCGGTAACGGAGCTGGACCACCAGCACGACCGGGCGCTGGAGCTGGGCGCAACCTTGCGCTACGACCGAAGCGAAGACAAAGAAGAACCCCTACGCGTGTACGCCGACCCCGACGGCCACCTGTTCTGCATCTTCGTCGGCTGACCCCCAGCGCGCCGGCCTCTCGACCGGCCCGTTTCGTCGTGGGCCGGCGGTGGCCGGGCGGTGTGGAAGCGTCGTCCGCGAGGTGGGATCGTGCGATTGGGTGTGCCTGGCCGGGCGGCGTTGTAGCGCAAGAAGGGTCAAACGTTGGGGTCGGCTGGTTGATAGCGTCCGGGCGTGTCGTTGCGTAACCGGGAGCTGCTTCAACTCCTTGCCGTCGTCAACTCTCGGCTGGGGGAGGACGTCTCGCTGCCGGCCCTCGCGCGGTGGGCGCATCGGTCGCGTTTTGATCTGCACCGGCGGCTTCGGCAGCTGACCGGGCAGACGCCGAAGGCGTACACGACTCGGGTTCGGCTGGCTCGGGCCGCGGGGGACCTGCTGGCCGGTGACCGTCGGGTGTCGGTGATCGCGTTTGACCACGGGTTTGGCAGTCACGAGGTCTTTACCCGGACCTTTACCCGCCACCTCGGTCGCAGTCCGCAGAGCTACCGCGCCCGCGGGCTGCACGTGGCCGGGCGGCACATCGCCGCCGTGCACGCCTCGGCGGTGCGTTCGGCGGCACCCTGCATCAGCCTCTACCGGATCAGCATCATCGAGAGGAAACCCGCTGTGCCGCTGGACATCTCGGTACGTGACCTGCCCACCATCCATGCCCTCGTGATGCGCCGCCGGGTTACCCGGGACGAGATCGCTGCCGCGCTCGGTGAGTGTCTGCCGGCGGTGTTCGACTACGCCCAGCGGAACGGGCTGGCCATCGCCGGGCCGCCGTTCGCCCGCTACCCCGAGGTGGGGATGGGCTCACTCGTCATCGAGGGTGGCATCACCATCGCCGAGCCTCCGTCGACGCCGCTGGACGACGGGATCGAGGCGCTCGTCATCCCGGCCGGTCGGGCGGCGGTGACCATCCATCGCGGACCCTACGACGGCCTGCCCGAGTCCTATCAGCAGGTCGAGAAGTGGATGCGTGACCAGGGACTGTCCGCGGCGGGAGCGCCCTGGGAGACCTACCTGACCGATCCTGGCGACCACCCGGACCCGGCGACGTGGGAGACGGAGATCGTTCAGCCGGTGCGGTGACCGGGCGCGCGCCGATCTCTCGCAGCGCGCCCGATGCGGTGATCGGGCGCACGGCGGTGTTCCCTGTTCGGCGGACAGGCGGCGACCTCGGCTAGGGCGTGCTGATCCAGCGCCAGTTCAGCTCTTCGACGGTTGGCGCGGGGCCGGGTAGTTCGCCGCCTCGGCGCAGGCCGTCCAGCAGCATTGTCAGGTAGCGGCCGCGTAGCTCGCGGGTGCGCTCGGGGTCCGGGACCCGGGCGGCCGCGCACATCTCCAGCAGCATGGTGAGGTCGGCGGGCACCGCGCCCGGCCGCATGTCCTGTCGCGCCCGGTCGAACAGGGCCTCGGCCAGGATGTTGGCTCGGGTCGCGTCGGCGGTCAGCTGCTCGTCGGGTGGGAACGTGCCGGCCAGGTGCACGGTCAGCGAGTGCACGTCGGCGTCGACCACGCCGCGCACGAACTGCTCGAACGCTGCCCAGTCGCCGGGGATCGCCATTGCCTGCTCGGCCTCGGCGATGAATCGCTGCAGACCGTCGTGGCAGAGCGTGCGCAGCATGTCCTCCTTGGACGCGTACCGCCGGTAGAGCGCGCTGATCCCCACCCCGGCCCGCTCGGCGACGGCCGAGATGGGCGCCCGCTTGTCGGCCAGGAAGACCTCGCGCGCCGCCGCCAGGATGACCTCGTTGTTGCGTGCGGCCTGCCGCGTTCGTCCTGCCGTCGTCATGCCGGCCAATTTAGCAGTGGAACGGATCGTTCCGCTCTGCTAACCTAAAACGGAACGAAGCATTCCGTTCCGGAGTTCGGGGAGACCAACGATGGAAGAGTTCCGCATCGCCATCCCGCAGGCTGACATCGACGATCTGCGCGACCGGCTGGCCCGCACCCGCTGGGGCAGCGAGATCCCCGGCCAGGGCTGGAGCCGCGGCGTCCCGGTCGACTACCTTCGCGCGCTCGCCCGCTACTGGGCCGGCGAGTTCGACTGGCGGGCCGCCGAGCGCCGGCTCAACGCGCTGCCGCAGTTCCGCACCGAGGTCGACGGCCAGCAGCTGCACTTCGCGCACGTCCGCTCCCTGCGCGCGGACGCCACGCCCCTGCTGATCAGCCACGACTGGCCCGGTTCGTTCGCGCTCTACCTGCCGGTCGTCGAGGCGCTGCGCGAGCACTTCCATCTGGTCCTGGTCAGCAACCCGGGCGTCGGGTTCTCCGGGCCGCTGACCTCGGCCGGGTGGACCACGGCTCGCAGCGCGGCCGCGCTGAACGAGATCATGGCCCGGCTCGGTTACTCCCACTACGGCGTGCAGGGCACCGGCGGCGGCGCCGCCATCGCGGTCGAGATGGGCCGCCAGCAGCCGGCCCGGGTGATCGGCGTGCACGTCAACGGCCACATCACGTTCCCGTCCGGCGACCCGTCCGACTTCGACGGCCTCACCGAGGCCGAGCAGGACCGGCTGCGCCGCCTGCAGGAGTTCCGCGACGACAAGATGGGCTTCAACGCCATCCAGTCGACCCGCCCGCAGACCCTCGCGTTCGGCCTGCACGACTCGCCGGTGGGCCAGCTGGCCTGGATCGCCGAGAAATTCAAGGAGTGGACCGACCCGGCCGCCGACGAGCCGGTCGACCGCGACCTGCTGCTGACCAACGTCAGCCTCTACTGGTTCACCGGCACGGCCGGTTCATCGGCCAACCTGTACTGGGAGGCCGCCCACGACCCGACCGCGTGGGCGCCGAAAGAGAAATCGCCGGTCCCGCTGGGCGTAGCTCTCGGCGTCACCGACATCACCATCCGCCGCTACGCGGAACGCGAGGCGCCGGTCACCCACTGGACGGAACTCCCGGCCGGCGGCAACTTCCTCTCCGCAGAGCAGCCCAAGCTGTACGCCGAGGACGTCCACACCTTCTTCACCGCCACACCTCCCGCATAATCCCCGGCGGGTGCTAGTCCTCGCCGGAGAAGCGTTCCCATGCGGACTGCCGGGCTATTCCGAGAGCCGCGCCGATGCGCGCCCAGGTCACCTTCCGCTCCCGCAGGTTGGTGACCAGCCGCTGGAGGCTTGCCTCGGTCTGCGCGCCGGCCGCCGCCACCCGGGGTAGCCGTTCGAGGATCTGTTCGTCGGTCATGCCGCTCTCCCAGGCGGACAGCCCGGCGCCCGCGTCGGAGGGTTCGCCGTGCTCGGACCGGAGGACCTCGTTGCACAGCTCGACGCATTCGTTGCAGATGTAGACGCCGGGGCCGGCGATCACCTTCTCGACGGCCGAGCTCGGTTTGGCGCAGAAGGAGCAGCACAACTGGATGGCCGTCGCGGCGGCGTGCGTTTCGCTGGTCACGGTTTCCTCCGGCGGTCGCAGTCTGTCAGGCAAGCCCTGACAATGTCAGGCTACACCTGACAGACTCGAAGCGGCACTCAGGCTGCCTCGATCGTTCCGCTCTCGTTCAGAGTGTGTGCGCGCCAGTAGACGTCCCACTCGTCGTCCACATGCTTGGGTTCCTTGTCGGCGGGGAACCGCGCGAATCCAGCCGGTGGCTCGTCACTCTTCGGCACGCACTGCCGGCCAGTCCCGCCGACTTGCAGTACCGGATAGTCATCCCCGCCGCAAATAGCATCGAACCCGCAGCCGGCGAGCACCGCCGCCGCGCACGCAGCCACCAGCGCGCCGGCAATCTGGCGTTTGATCATGCTCCACACTCCACCTCGCTGCCCGTCCGAACCACGAATTCTTCCATCGTCGCGGCGGCAGGCTGAGTGCCTCGGCGTGGGGTAAATTGCCGATAAACCATGCAGCGGAGGGCCAGGGCACATGACCGACCGCGCCGATGATCCGATCGCCGTGAAGCTGGGATATCTGTTCGGGGCAAGCGACACCGACCAGGACGGATTTGTCGACTGGAGCGACTACGAGCGCCTGATCAGTCGCTATCTGAACGGGTACGGCATCCCGGCGGCGGACCGCCGGGCCGATGCGCTGCGAGCCGCCTATCAGAAGTACTGGTGGGAGCTGCTGCGGCAGGTGGACGGCGTCGATCGGCTCTCGGAAGAGCAGTTCGTTGTCGCGAACAAGGCTGCGGGCGCCGACCGGAGCCAGTTCACCATGGCCGACGCGGTCCCGCGGGCGATCTTCGACGTGATGGACACGGACGCGGACGACGCCATCAGCAAGCCGGAATACAAGGTGTTCCTGGAAGCGTGGGGTGTGTCGGACCTCGAAGCGCTGAACGTCTTCCTGGAACTGGACACCGATGACGACGGGCGGATCAGCCGCGGCGAATTCATCAGTGCCATCCGGGATTTCTTCACCTCGCCCGAGCTCGACTCGCCCGGCAGCCTCTTCTTCGGCCACATCGAACGCTAGATCGCCGAGTTTCGCCAGGGGTGGAGGGTGTTTTCGATCAAGGCCCACTGTCGGGCCGGATCGGACAGCGGGGAGCGCATGACCACGTGTACCTGTTGGCCCATGGAGATGGACAGGAGTAGGTCTACCAGGGCGGACACCGGGGTGTCGGGGCTCAGGGCGCCGTCGGTGATCGCCTCGCTCAGGTAGCCGCTCAGCTGGGTGCCCCAGATTTCGCCTACGTCGGTCTCGGCGGTGGCCAGGCGGTCGTTTGCCGCCAGGCGGCCCCAGAAACCGACCACCACCTGGGCCTCGTCCAGGGTTTCCTTGGCCAGCGGGAGGATCTCGCGCATCATCGCCTCGATCGCGTCCAGGCCCCGGCGGCCGGCTGCGGCGTCGGCTATCCGGGCGTTGGTGCGTTCGAAGACTCGCTGGTAAGCGGCGGACGCCACCGCGTCGAAGTCGTCGAAGTAGTGCCACAGGGCGCCGGTGCCGATGCCCAGCTCGGCGGCTATCGCCCGGCTGCTGGCGGCCGGCAGGCCCTCCCGGGTCACCACGGCCAGGAACGCCTCGACGATCTCGCTGCGGCGGCGGTCGTGGTCGACGATCTTGGGCACCCGGACCCCTTTCTGTGCGGGACCTAGGTTACCGGAACGTCATACGGCCGTCATTTTTGTCGAGCACATGCTCCATATCTTTTTCTGAGCAGCGCTCAAAATAAGAGGAGCCGCAATGACCAGCCCCCACCCCGGTCCCCGACTCTCCGGCCGTCTCGGCCCCGTGGCCATCGTGTTCATGGTCGTGGCCGCGGCCGCGCCCCTCACCGTCGTGATGGCCAGCCCGATCGGTATCGCCCTGACCAACGGCGGTGGCATCCCCGCCAACTACCTGCTCGCCGGCGTCATCCTTCTGCTGTTCGCGGTCGGCTTCACCACGATGGCCCACCACATGAAGGACGCCGGTGCGTTCTACTCATTCGTCGGCGCCGGACTCGGCCGGCACCTCGGGTCGGCCGCCGCGTTCCTGGCTCTCTTCACCTATCTGGCCATTCAGACCGCGATCTACGCGTACCTCGGGTTCTCGGTCTCCGCCCTCATTTCCACCCTCGGTGGTCCGTCGACGTCGTGGTGGCTGTGGACACTGCTGGCGATCGCGTTCGCGGCGTTCCTCGGGTTCCGGGACATCGACCTGTCGGCCAAGGTGCTCGGGGTTCTGCTCGTGCTCGAAGTCGTGGTCATCGTCGTGCTGTCGGCGGCCGTGGTGATCCGTAACGGGGTGTCGTTCGACTCGTTCAAACCGTCCGTGGTCACCTCGGGGCCGCTCGGGCTCGGCGTGATGATGGCGTTCGGCGGATACAGCGGGTTCGAGTCGACCGCGATCTTCCGGGACGAGGCGCGGGATCCGCAGCGGACCATCCCGCGGGCCACCTACGCGGCGGTCATCGGCATCGGGGTGTTCTACACCCTCGCCACCTGGCTTCTGGTCTGCGCGTGGGGGACCGGGCAGGTGCAGGCGGTCGCCCTCGACCACCTCGCCGCCGGTGACCTCGTGCAGGTCACCGCGGTCGACTACGTCGGGCAGTGGCTGTCCGACACGATCGGCGTGCTGATCTGCACCAGCCTGTTCGCCTGTGCGATCTCCTTCCACAACGTGGTGGCCCGCTATCTGCACTCGCTCGGCCGGTCGCGCCTGGTTCCGGTACGGCTGTCCGCCACCCATCCGGTCCACCAATCGCCGTACGTCGCCTCCGTGCTGGTCACCGTGGTCTCCGCGGTGCTGCTCGGGCTGTGGCTGCTGCTCGGCTGGGACCCGCTCACCCAGGTCTTCACCTGGATCTCGTCGACCGGCGCGCTCGGCATCATGCTGCTGTTCGTGCTGGCGTCGGCCGCCGTGGTGGTGTTCTTCGCCCGCACCAAACTCGACCGGCGGCCGTGGAACACCGTCATCGCGCCGGTGCTGGCCCTGATCGGGCTGGCCATCGTCGGCTGGACCGCGATCAGCAACATCGGCGCGCTCACCGGGTCGACCGACTCGGGACTCAACACCACCCTGATCCTCGCCCCGGTGGTGGCGCTGCTGATCGGCGCCGGGGTCGCCGGCTACGTGCAGCGGCGCAACAAATCGCTCTGGGACGACCTGCGCTTCGAGACCCGCGAAGCCGGCCTGGTCGGCCAGATCACTGAAGGAGCCTCAGCATGACTGTCCACCCCCTGGCGCCGCTGACCGCCGCCGAGATCGACGCGATGCGGACCGCCGTCGAGAAGGAAGGGCTCGGCGGGGACGCGACGCGGTACTCGTACGTCCTGCTGCGTGAGCCCGCCAAGAGTGACGTGCTCGCCGGGCGCGATGATCTCCCGCGCCTGGTTTCCGCCCTGCTGACGGACCTGTCGACCGGGGCGGTCACCGCGGTGGTCGCGGACGTCACCGATGTTCCGTCACTGATTGAGATCAGCGTCCTCGACCCGGCAACCGACGGTGTCGCGCCCAGCCTCGACGAGGACTTCGTGCTGGCGCAGGACATCGTTCTCGCCGACGCTGCTTACGTCGCCGCCCTGGCCGCGCGGGGCATTTCCGACTTGTCCCGGGTAAAGGTCGTGGCCCTGTCGGCCGGGGTCTTCGGCTACGACGACGAGGTCGGGATTCGGGCCTGCCGAGCCCTCGCGTTCTGGCAGGAGTACCCGACCGACTCGGTCTGGGCGCACCCGATCGACGGCATCGTGGCGCACATCGACCTGACCAACCGGAAGATCCTCCGCCTGATCGATACCGGCCACACCAATGTGCCCGCCGAGTCGGGGGACTACCTCGATCCGGCGGTACGCGGACCGGAACGAACCACCCTGCGGCCCATCGAGATCACTCAACCCGACGGGGTCAGCTTCACCCTCGACGGGGACGTGCTCACCTGGGAAGGGTGGAGTGTGCGGCTCGGCTTCAACGGCCGGGAAGGGCTCACCCTGCACGAGGTCGGCTTCGGCGGCCGGCCGATCCTCTACCGGGCGTCGATCAGCGAGATGGTCGTCAACTACGGCGACCCGTCGCCCACCCACGCCTGGCAGAACTACTTCGACGTCGGCGAGTACCAGTTCGGCCGGCTCGCCAACTCGCTCGAACTGGGCTGCGACTGCCTCGGCGAGATCGTCTACCGCTCGGCGACGGTGGCCGACGACCTCGGGCAGGCTCGCGAGATCGGCAACGCGATCTGCATCCACGAGGAGGACTTCGGCGTGCTGTGGAAGCACACCGACATGTTCGCCGGCACCAAGGAGACCCGCCGCCAGCGCCGCCTGGTCATCTCGTTCTTCGTCACGGTCGGCAACTACGACTACGGCTTCTACTGGTACCTGTACCTGGACGGCCGGGTGTCCCTGGAGACCAAGGCCACCGGCATCGTCTTCACCTCGGGTCATCCGGGCGGCGACTATCCGTACGCCACGGAGATCGCGCCCGGCCTCGGCGCCCCCGTCCACCAGCACCTGTTCTGCGCGCGCCTGGACACGATGGTCGACGGGCCGGCCAACGCGGTCGACGAGATCGACATCGCCCGGGTCCCGGTCAGTGACGCCAATCCGTGGGGCAACGCCCTGACCCGCTCGATCACCCGGCTTGACCAGGAAGGTGGAAGGGAGGCCGACAACCGGATCGGCCGAGTCTGGCGGATCTCCAGCACCACGACGGCGAACCGGATGGGCCAGGCACCCTCGTACGTCCTGCATCCCGAGGGCAAGCCGCTGCTGATGGCCGACCCGTCGTCGTCGGCCGTGGCCCGCGCGGGTTTCGCGACCAAGAGCCTGTGGGTCACCCGGTACGCCCCCGACGAGATGTGGGCGGCCGGCGCGGTCGTCAACCAGCATCCGGGCGGGGCCGGCCTGCCGTCCTATGTGAACGCGGGCCGCGACATCGACGGCGAGGACATCGTGGTGTGGCACACTTTCGGCCTGACCCACTTCCCGCGGCTGGAGGACTGGCCCGTGATGCCCGTGGACTACGCCGGCTTCACCCTCTCCCCGGACGGGTTCTTCGACCGCAACCCGACCCTCGACGTCCCGGCGGTGCTGGGCTCCGGCGACCACTGCTGCTCATGAGGCGGCTTGCCGGGCGGGCCGCCGCCGTGCTGGGCGTGGCCGGTTCCCTCGGTCACCTCGCCATGGCCGGCGAGCACGCCCGGCACTCGCCCATTCTGACGGTGGGGATGCTGCTGCTGGCGCTGGTGTGCGCCCGCTGCAGCGTCCATCTGTGGCGGCGGCCGACCGACCTGGGGGCCTGGCGCGACCTGCTGATTCTCGCGGTGGTGATGACCGGGATGCACCTGCTCGCCGGCGGCCTGCCGGCCGCCTTCCTCGCGGTGCCGTTTCTCCAGGCCGCGCTGGGCCTGCTGTCCTATTTGGTACGGGGTATCTCAGCACGAGCACCATCCGGACGCCCTGCTCCCGGAATGCCTGGTCGAGCTCGGTCACGACCGCCTTGCTCTCGTCGTTCCAGGCGTACGACACGTAGACCTCGCGTTGCGGCGTGACGGCCGGCGGCGGCTCCGGCAGCGTGCGTAGCCCCTCCCGCCAGCGCTCGGTCATCTCGCGCCGCAGCGGGGCGAACGCCGGGTTCTCCCGGTGAATGCCGTGCAGCGTCAGGACCAGGTCGAACAGTTCCAGGAAGTGCCGGGAACGGTCGCGGAAGTCGCGGACCTCGCGGCGGCCGAGCCGAGCCCGCTGGTCGCCATCGGGCACGCCGTCGACCAACAGCGGAATGATCGGGGCAGTGCTGCCGCGCCGCAGCCGGGTCGCGAAGCCGGTCGGCCAGGCCGACCAATACGCCGGCGTGCAGATCATCAGTACGGTGTCGTCGTCCCGCAGTTCATCCGGGCCGCCGAGTAGATCGACACCGGCGTCGCGCAGGCTCTGCCGGAACAGGTCGACCCACCGGTCATCCCCGGCGTGGCTCAGGTAGCAGCGGGGTGCGGCGGCACTCCGGGCGTACGCCTTGACCCGCGCGAGGCTGGCCTCGTACTCGCTGCGCAGGTGGGCATTGCCCTCGAGCCGGGCCACGTCCTCGAGGACCCCGGCGGCGGGCCGGCTCACCACGTCGGCGTCGGGCAGCGGCACCTTCTCCCCGCACTCACTGCAGAACAGGAAGCCGCGCCGTTCCCGCCGGCGCTGCACGACGACCGTCCGGTCCTGCCGGTGTCCGTTACCGCAGCTCACCGGGGTGAACCGCGTGACGTCGACATCCCGCTGCACCAGGAACTTCTCGAACAGCGCCTGGAACAGCTGACGGCCGTGATCTGGGGTGGCCGCGCTGTATGACAGCACGAACTCCAGCTCACCCTCGCGCTCCTGGATGACCCGGAGACCGCAGATCTGCCCCCGGTCCAGTTCGAACAGGGTCTGGTTCTGCCACTGCGTCACGCGGGTGAAGAACTGCGAATAACCCAGGAGTACGGCCAGAGCGGCGTAAGAGTTCTCGACCCGGCCCCGAGCGACGTAGGAGACGTCGTCGGCGGTCTCGGCGTCGTCCTGCAGCGGTCGGCGCTGCCGGATCAGACTCGGGAAGATCAGCACGGTCTCGGCGCCGAGCGTCTCCCGGAAGCAGACGTTGTGCCGCAGGAAGCGGACGACGGTCGCGTCGATCAGCACCTCGCGCTCGTCCGGATCCAGCGCGGTCAGCTCGGTGAAGGAGTATTCGCCGGTCAGGAGCGCGCTCTCGTCGATCGCACCCAGCTCGCGCGGGTGCCGGTCGGCGAGCAGGACGATCGACGACGCGAGGTCGGGCAGCAGGCTCGGCACCAGCAGCACCAGTTCGAGACCGGCCGAGCTGCGCAGGATGGCGACGAACCCGTGATTCTCCAGGTGCCCGACGGCGGCGCGCATCTCGTGGGCGGTGAATTGCCACTGTGGATCCGAGGCAGTGAGATCGCGGAAGAGCTGGTCGAAGTCGACCAGAACCGGGCCGGTGGTCGCCCGCTCCTTGAGCGCGAGCACGTAGTCCTTGATCCGCTTGAAAGTGACCGTGGTGACCGTGGCGGCGGCCTGTTCCCAGGGGATCAGTTCGCGGAGGGCGTCGAGCAGCGCCTCCACGCCCTCGCCGGTCTTGGCGCTGGTGGCGATGTAGCCGCCGGCGATGCCGCGTTGCTGGCAGAGCTCACGGAGGTCGGCCTGGGCGAGCACGGAAGTTCCCCGGTCCTGCCGCCCGCCGACCAGCACGGTCGGCGGCAGCTCGCCGCGACCGGCGAGCTGCTCCAGCCAGAAGTCGACGCCCTTGAGGGTCTCGTGCCGGTTGGTCGGGTCGAACATCAGGATGGCCAGGCTGACGCGTTCCAGGAAGATGACGTGCACCGGCCGGTAGACGTGCTGTCCGGCCAGGTCCCAGACGACGGCCTCGCATTCGGTGCCGTCGGGCCGGGTCAGGCCGAGGCTGTCGACGACCCAGAACTGCTGCCCGTGGGTGGACTCGTGCTCCCGGAATTCGTCGTGCGAGAGCCGCCAGCCCAGCCCGGTCTTGCCGACTCCGGAGTCGCCGACCAGTACCAGCTTCGCCGTGGTGTAGCGCACCGTGTCGAGCCCGCTGCTGCCCCGGGCGATCGTGGCGAGGTCCGTGCGAAAGATGAGAAGCTCATTCGCCCGGCCGAGCGCTAGGCGACTGCCGTCCGCCGTGAAGTGCATCCCGAGAAAGTTTCGATCCGGATTGGCCGTGAGGTGGAGGGACGCGAGTTCGCGTCTATCGTCGGCCGAGAAGAACCGGAGGCTGTCGTCCCATGAGGCGGAGACGAGAATGCCTCCGTCCGGCGAAAAGGTGACCCCGCGCGTCTCATCCGTGTGGACTTCGATGCTCGTGATGAGCCGGCCGTTGAACGGATCCCACAGGCGGACTGATTTGTCCTCCGAAGCCGAGGCGAGCAGGTCGCCACGTGGTGACCACGCCAGGCCACCGCTATAGCCGTGGTGTCCTGCAAGGTGGTTGCGGAGTCGGCCGGTTTGGGTGTCCCAGATTCGGATTTCTGGTTCAAACGGCTCGCCGCTGGCGCTAGCGAGGAACCGTGCGTCTGGTGACCATGCGAAAATTAGGTCCTTCGTCTCATCGCCGAATTGATGCAAGGGCTGGCCGTCGCTGGACCGAAGAACCTGGATCGTGGTCTCTCTGAAGATAGCGATTTTCTCCCCGTCCGGGCTGGCGACTACCCCCGTGAGGCCGCCCTCGTCCACCTCCCAGATCATGTCGCGGCTTTCCAGGTTCAGAACGCCGATTCGCCGTCCGTCCGAGACCGCGATCCGCCGGCTGTCGGGCAACCAGCTGAGTCGGCAGTACTCGCCGTCCTGCGACTCCACCTCGATCCACAGTGGGCGATCCTTCGGTGGGCCGACGATGCGAGTCGACTGCCCGCTGTTGAGGTCCAAGACGGCCACCATGTTCCGACCTGACACCCCGATGTAACGGCCGTCCGGCGAAAACTCGACGTCACGGGCCTTTAGGGTCGGAAGGGGAACCCGGGCCAGCAGTTCCACCCCGGCCGGAAGCGGCTGCGTAAGGATGTCTTCTGCTTCACCCATAGTCATCGAGGTTACGCAGTCCGCGAAACGTCAAACCTCCGCCGATTGGGTGACCGGAATCGTGTGAGCGTGCGACGCGGCGGCAACCCCCGGGCTCGGTGTGGTGCGGTGCCGGCCCAGCAGCAGGGCCAGCGCGATGCCGGCCGCGGCCATGATGGCCATCAGGATCGCCGACCGGGACAGCCCCGCCGCGAGCGCGTCGCCCGGGCTCGCCCCGGCCGCCCGCTGCGTCTCGGTAGCGGCCGCATAGACGGTAGCGGTGGCCGCGGTAGCCAGCGACCCCCCGACGTAGCGGGCCATGTTGGAGATTCCCGAGGCCGAGCCGACCTGGTCAGGTGACACCGACGAGGTAGACGCCGACGACGCCGGCCCGTTCGACAGGCCGAGCCCAACGGCCATCACGACCAGCGGCAGGACGAACATCGCGTAGTGCCAGTCGGACTGAGCGAAGCCGAGCGCCCCGAACCCGACCGCCGACAGCACGAACCCGAGGGCGACCGCCTGTCGTGGCCCGATCCGCACGGCGACCGGCGTGATCAGCGGCGTGATCGCGATCATCACGGCGACCGCGGGCAGAGTGGCCAGCCCCGCCTGCAGGGCGCTCATCCCGAACGCGTCCGGGTCCTGGAAGTACAGGCTCAGCACGTACATCAGGCCGTTGATCGTCCCGGCCACCAGCAGGATCGCCAGCGTCGCACCGACCAGCACCATGTTCCGGAACAGAGCCAGGTCGACCAGCGGCGCGGTAACCCGCCGCTCGGCCGCCACGAAGCCGAAAACCCCGAGCACCGCGATCACGAAGCACGACAGCGTGGCCGGCGATGCCCACCCCCAGTCCCCGCCCTCGCTGAGGGCGAGCACCAACGGAACCAGGATGACCGCGATGAGCACGGTCCCGGCCCAGTCGATCGACCGAGGCCGGTGCGGGTCCCGCGACTCACGCACCATGAACAGCGTGATCGGAATGCAGGCAGCCGCGACCGCCGCGTCGATCCAGAACAGCCCCTGCCACCCGGTGGCGTCCACCAGCACCCCGCCGATCAGCGGCCCGGCCGCCCCACCGGCCGCCGAGGCTGCCCCCCACAGGGTGACCGCCTTCATCTGCCCGGTGCCGGACGATTCCACCGACAGCAGGCTCATCCCGCAGGCCAGGATCGTGGAGCCGGCCGCCCCCTGGATCATCCGGCCGGCGATCACCCCGAACGCCTCGGACGAGAGCGCGATGAGAACGCACGACGCCACGAACAGGATCAGGCCGCCGAGGAACACCCGGCGCCGGCCGAACACGTCGCCGAGCGCGCCCGAGGTCACGATGACCGCCGCGCCGACCAGCATGTAGCCGGTCACCGCCCACTGCAGGGTGGAGACCGGCGCGCCCACGTCCTGGCTGATCGCCGGCAGCAGGATGGTGACCGCCGAGGTGTTGGCGTTCACCACCAGAGTCGACACGCAGGCGGCCAGCAGCACACCTGTTCCGGCCTTCACGTCCAGATCGGTCATGGCGCCAGTTTCGGCGGGCGGCCGGGCCGGGCACATCGCTCGGCGCGGATGAGGTCGGGGCGCGGAGCGGCCCAGAGACTGGCCAGGTGACTGAAGCAGCCACCACGACCCGGCAGCGCCGGCTCTCGCTCGCCGCCATCTGCGCGGCGGCCGGGCTGGTCTGGCTGGCCTTCGCCGACCTGGGCGTGGCCATTCCGGCGATGGCCGGGGACCTGCACGCCGACCTGTCCGCCCTGCAGTGGGCGAACAACGCGTTCAGCCTGGTCACCGGCGCCTTGGTGATCGCGGCCGGCAAGTTCGGCGACATCTTCGGCCGCCGCCGGATGCTCGGCCTGGGCATCGTGCTGTTCGCCGGGTTCTCGGTGCTGTGCGCCCTCGCCCCGAACGTCAGCACCCTGATAGCCGGTCGTGCCCTGATGGGTGTCGGCGCCGCCCTGATCCTGCCGGCCACCCTGGCGCTGATCCCGTCGGAGTTCACCGGACCGGCCGAGCTGACCGCGTTCGGCATCTGGCAGGCGGTGGCCTGGGGCGGGCAGGCGGTCGGCCCGGCTATCGGCGGCGTGCTCACCGACGGCCTCGGCTGGCGATGGCTGTTCTGGATCAACCTGCCGCTGGCCGCCATCACCCTCGTCGCGCTGCGGGCCTCCACCCCGGAATCCCGCGACGAGCAGGCCTCCCGCCGCATCGACTGGCCCGGCCTGGTGACCATCGGCCTGGCCATCTTCGCGCTGCTGTTCGCGCTGACCGACGGACCGGCCGCCGGGTGGGGGGACCCGCTGATCGTCGGCCTGCTGGCCGCGGCCGTCCTGCTTGCCATCGCCTGGTACGCCGTGGAAAAGCACGCCGAAGAACCGCTGGTCAAGCTGGCCATGTTCAAACTGCGGTCCTACGACGCGGCGCTGACCGCGAACCTGGTGATGAACCTGGCCTTCGCCGGCCTCAGTTACCTGCTGGTGCTGTGGCTGCAGAACGTGCGCGGCTACGACGCCGTCGAGGCCGGCCTGCTGATGCTGCCGTCCACCCTGGGCATCTTCGTGTTCATCCCGCGCGGGGCTCGGCTGGAGTCGCGGCGGGGCGGGCGGATGCCCGTACTCCTGGGGCTGGCTGTCCTCGCCGCCGGCCTGGCCGTTCTCGGCTTCCTGCACCCCGACGCGAGCCTGTGGGTGATGGCCGCCAGCCTGTTGATCGTGGGGGTCGGCCTGGGCCTGTTGTCCACACCGATCTCCAACACCGCGGTCGGCGCGGTGCCGGCCGACCTGGCCGGCGCGGCGGCCGGCGTCTTCAAGATGTCCAGCATGGTCGGCGGTGCCCTCGGCATCGCCGTGCTCTCCGCCGTGACCAGGGGTCTCGCGGCGGGGGAGAGCACCGGCGCGATGCGCGACGCGGGGCTGAACCAGTCGCAGATCGACGCCGCCACGAATGCCCTGGTCGGTTCGTCGTCGTTCGAGGCCGCGATCGCGTCGCTGCCGCCGGACGTCGGCCGGGCGGTCACCACCGCGGCGGCGAACGCGTTCACCGGCGGCATCGCCGGCGCCCTGCTGGTCAGCGCCGCGATCGCGGTGGTGGCGATGGCAATTGTTCGATTCGTGTGGCCGGGACAACAGTGAAGGGGAGACGCCGTGTCCGAGGAACTCCGCAGCCGGATCAAGGCACTGATGCCGCAGGCCCGGGACGACCTGGCCGCCATGGTCGCGTACCGGTCGGTGCACGACGCCGCCCAGTTCCCGCCGGCCGAGTGCGAGGGCATGGTCGACTGGCTGGTCGGCACGTTCGGCGACCTGGGCTTCGCCGACGTCGCCGCCTACCCGACCCCGGACGGCAGCCAGGCCGTCTGCGGCTCCCGGCCCGGCCCGCCCGGCGCGCCGACCGTGCTGCTCTACTTCCACCACGACGTGCAGCCACCGCTCGACCCCGCCGCCTGGCGCACCCCGGTCTGGGAGCTCACCGACCGCGACGGGCGCTGGTACGGCCGGGGCGCGGCCGACTGCAAGGGCAACATCGCCACCCACCTGACCGCGCTGCGCGCCCTGTCCGGCGAGCTGCCGGTCACCGTCAAGATCGTCGGCGAGGGCTCGGAGGAGCAGGGTACCGGCGGCCTGGAGGCCTTCGTTCCGGCGAACGCCGAGCTGCTGCGGGCCGACGCGATCCTGGTCTGCGACGCCGGTAACGCGGCGGTCGGGCAGCCGGCCGTCACCAGCAGCCTGCGCGGCCTGGCCAACGTCGTGGTCAGCGTCGACTCGATGGCCGGCCCGATGCACTCCGGCATGTTCGGCGGCGCCGCCCCCGACGCGCTCGCCGCCCTCATCCACATGCTCGCCACGCTCCGCGACGCCCACGGCAACACCACCATCCGCGGACTCGACGCGACCCAGAGGTGGCCCGGCGCCGACTACTCGCCCGCTCAGTTCCGGGTGGACGCCGGCCTGCTCGACGGGGTGGGCCTGCTCGGCGACGGCCGGGTCGCCGACATGGTCTGGGCCCGGCCCGCGGTGACCGTGCTCGGCATCGACTGCCCGCCGGTCGTCGGCTCGTCGGCGGCCATCCAGCCGCACGCCCGGGCCCGGATCAACCTGCGGGTCCCACCCGGTATGAACGCCAAACACGCCCAGGACGCCCTGATCGACCAGCTGCGGGCGGCCGCGCCCTGGGGGGTCCGGGTGAGCGTCGAGCGGGAGGCCGACGGCGAGCCGTTCACCGGCGCCACCAGCGGCCCGGCGTTCGAGACGATGACCGCGGCGATGCGTGAGGCGTACGGGCGGCCGGCCGTGACCGAGGGGCAGGGCGGCTCGATCCCGCTGTGCAACGTCTTCCGCGACACCTTCCCGGACGCCGAGATCATGCTGATCGGGGTGGAGGAGCCGCGTTGCCTGATCCACGCCCCGAACGAGAGCGTCGACCCGTCCGAGATCGAGAACATGGCCCTGGTCGAGGCGCTGTTCCTGCGGAACTATGCGGCCGAGCGGCGATGACGAGCGGCGCCTGCTGGAGTTCCTGCTGTTCCTCGGCAGCGCGCTGACGGCGGCCGGCGAGGCGGTCAACCAGATCGAGGACCACCTGCGCGCGGTGGCCGCCGCCTACGGCGCGCCGGACGCCCGGGTCAGCGTGCTGCCCACGTACCTGGTGGTGGCCCTGGAACCCGGGCGGGCCGCGACCATCGAACCCACCCGCCAGCTGCGCGGCGGGTTGCGGCTGGACCAGACCGCCGCGCTGTACGGCGTACTGCGCGCGGCCGGCCCGGACCTCCCGCCGGACCAGGGGAGCCACCGGGTCCTTCAGATCGTCGAGCAGCAGCCCCGGTTCGGCCGCCGGCTCACCGTCGCCGGGCACGCCCTGCTCACCGCCGGCATCTGCCTGGTGCTCCAGCCGACCTGGGGCGACCTGGTCCTGGCCACCCTGTTCGGCCTGTTCGTCGGGGTGCTCAAGCAGCTCGGCGCCCGCTGGCGGAGCATTCAGCTGATCCTGCCGGTCGCGGTGGCCTTCCTGGTCGCCTCGATCACCTTCCTGCTGGCCGGCCCCGGCTGGGCCGACGCCGACCTGCGCGCGATGATCGCCCCGCTGGTCACCTTCCTGCCCGGCGCCGCCCTGACGATGGCCGTCGTCGAGCTGTCGGCCGGCGAGATGATCACCGGGGCGAGCCGGCTGGTCTCCGGCGGCCTGCAGCTGATGCTGCTGGCCTTCGGCATCACCGCCGCCACCGAGGTGGTGCACGTGCCGGCCGCCGAGAAGCTGATCGACGCCCCGCAGAACCTGATCGGCTGGTGGGCGCCCTGGCTGGGAGTGCTGGTCCTCGGAGTCGGCACCTACCTGTTCCACTCGGCGCCGAAGCACTCGCTGCCCTGGCTGCTGCTGGTGCTGATCGCCGCCTGGCTCGGCCAGTACCTCGGCAGCCAGGTCTTCGGCGGCTACCTGAGCGGCTTCTTCGGCGCGCTCGCGATGACCCCGGTCGCCTACTTCGTCGAGCGCCGCCCCACCGGGCCGCCCGCCCTGGTGTCCTTCCTGCCGGCGTTCTGGCTGCTGGTGCCGGGTGCGCTCGGCCTCATCGGCGTCACCGAATACCTGGACCAGAACGCCATTGCCGCCGCCGAGGATCTGATCGCGACCATCTGGTCGATGATCGCCATTGCCCTGGGCGTTTTATGCGGATATCCCATATATCGTTCGCTGGCCCGGCTCATTGCCGGGAAATAAAGCGCAAAATCAACAGATGGATGCCGTACGGCTACGGCCGCTTGTTTTCGAGGATTGGCCGATGGTGCACGGCTGGGCCAAGCTGCCCGAGATGTCCCGCTACCAGGCCTGGGGGCCGAACACCGAGGCCCAGACCCAGTCCTTCGTACGCGAGTCCGCCGCCCTGTGGCACAGCCGGCCGCAGACCAGTTACCCGCACGCGGTCCTCGCCGACGACCAGGTCGTCGGCATCGCCGACCTGCACCTGCGCGGCCCCTCGTCGGGGGAGATCGGTTACGGCATCCACCCGGCGCGCTGGGGTCAGGGCCTCGCCGGGGTGGCCGCCCAGGAGTTGCTGCGCCAGGCCTTCACCGAGCGTGGCCTGCACCGGGTGTACGCCACCTGCGACCCGCGCAACGTGGCCTCGAGCCGGGTCCTGATCAAGATCGGCATGCGGTACGAGGGCCGGATGCGCGAGACCATGCGGATCGACGACGGCTGGCGCGACTCCGACCTGTACGCGATCCTCGAGCCGGAGTGGCGGGCCTAGTCGTCGCTCAACGCCCGGGTGAGCTCGGTGGCGTACCGCTCCGCCACGCTGATGCTGTCCAGCGCGATCGTCCGGCGGGCGCCGAGGCCGATCCGGCCGGCCGGGCGCAGCCGTTCACGGACCTGCAGCATGGCCGCCAGATGCTCGTCGAGCAGGTTAATCACGAAGGCCGATAGATCCGGTTCCGTGTCGATCGTCATTTCCCACTCCCGCGTGACAGAGCAGCAACATTCTCATCTTCATGCAAGACTTTGTTTGGCGACGGGAACTCTGATTTTTCCCTCGCGATCAAGAGCACACCTCCTTCCCGGCGGATGATTAACGTCGTAAGGTGGTCCGGCGGCCGAACGCCACGGTAACGAAGGGTGACGCGATGCGCGGCACTGTGCTGGAGGTCCGGACGAGCGCCGACGGGAGCGTCGTGATCACTCCCCATGGCATCGTCGGGCTGGACAAAGCGGTCGAACTTCGTCAGGTTCTGGTGCATACGGTCCGCCGCGTGCGCCCGTTGCGCCTGATAGTCGACCTCGCCGACGTTCCCGAGCTCGACCCGATCAACGTCGGCTCGGTGGCCGCCGCCTGCAGCATGGGCGATGATCATCAGGTGGCTGTGTTCGTGCACAATCCCATTCCGCTACTCGCCCTGCAGCTCTCCGCCGCGGGGGTTCCGCACCAGCGGATGCGCAATTCGGCGCCCCTTAGTTGAACGACGGATGGCCGCGCGGTTAACGGCCGGATATGTTGATCACCCGGCGATTCCGGAATTGCGGCCGTCCATTACCGTGACGCCGTGCCCGCAGTTATCGAGGCGACCCGCACCATTGCCCGCCGCGCCGTCCGGCCGGAAACTCCCGCCCGGCTGCGCCTCTGGGCCACGCTGACCGTCCTCACCGCCGTCGCCCTGCTCGTCTCGCTCAGCCTGCTGATGGCCCGGGTGCAGCAGCAGGTCCGGATCATCGGCGACGAGGCCGCCCCGCAGGCCGCCACCGCCGCCGACCTCTACTTCGCCCTCAGCGACATGGACGCCCAGGTCGCCCGGATGGTCCTGACCGCCGACCGCGACGAGTTGGCCGGCAGCCAGATCGACGCGCTCGGCACCTACCAGGAACGCAGCCGCCAGGTCGACGCGGACGTGCAGAAGGCCCTGAGCGCCGAGAGCGACCACGACCGGGTCCTGGAGCTGATGGGCCACCTGGCCACCTACCGCGAGCGGGTCTGGCAGACCCTCACGGCCGGCGACGCCGCCGCCGGTTACTACACGCAGGCGACAAACGTGCTGCACCTCGACCTGCTGCCGGCCGCGAAGGACCTGCGCGACAGCAGCACGGAACGACTTTCCCAGGCGTACGCCCGGAAGAGCGCGACCGAAGGCTGGGCCGTGACCGTCGCGGTCGGGCTGGGGGCCGCCCTGCTGATTTTGCTCGTCGCCCTGCAGGTGTGGCTGGCCCGCCGGTTCCGGCGGGTCTTCAGTCCCGCCCTGCTGACCGCGACGGCCCTGACCGTCGCCCTGATCATTCCGGCCGTCGCGGTGCTGACCCTGCAGGCGTCCCGGCTGTCCGAGGCCCGCGACGACAGCCTCACGCCGTTCCTGGCCCTGTCCCGGGCGCGGGCGATCAGCTACGACGCGGCGGCGGACACGAGTCGCTTCCTGATCAGCGACAACCTGGCCTACTACGACGACGACTTCAAGCGAAAGTCCACCTGCCTGGCCGCAGGCGGCTCGTGCGGTCCCACGGCCGACGAGATCGAGGGCGGCCTGCCGTCGGTGGTGGGCGGCCCCGATGTCAGCCCGTTCGACCGCGACCAGGTGCTGACCCGCTGGCAGGCCTACCGCACCGACCACGAGCGGATCGTCGGCCTGGCCCGCGGTGGCAAGGAGGAAGAGGCGGTGGGCGCCCTGACCGGCATCCGCCGGGGCGACGCCTCGTTCGACTTCGCCTACTTCGACGCCGCCGTGGCCGATATAACGGCGGCCCGCTCGACCGAGTTCGATCAGGCCTTGAGCGACGCGAAGCTGGTCCTGACCGGCTGGCCGTGGATCCCGGTCGCGGTCCTGGGTCTGGTGATTTTCCTGGTCCCCCTGGCCGTCCGGCGCCGCTTCGCCGAATACCGCTGACCCGTGACCGTCGATGTCGCTGCGGTCCGCGGTTGCCGCTCCGCCGCCTGCCTGACCGATGCCCGCTGAGGAGAGAGCAATGAGACTTCGAGCGCTGGGACTGATCGCCCTCGTGGCGCTCGCCGGGTGTGACACGCCCCGGTCGGAGGCGGCCACCCCGATCGCGTGCGCTTCCGGGAAGATCGCCGGGCAGGGTTCGTCGGCGCAGGCCAACGCGGTCAGCGCCTGGATCCGGAACTACCAGGTGAGCTGCGCCGACGCGACCGTCGAATATGCCAGCGTCGGCTCCGGGGCCGGGCTGACCGCCTTCATCGCCGGGACCGGGGACTTCGCCGGCACCGACTCACCGCTGTCGGCCGAGGACCAGCCCAAGGCGAACGCCCGCTGCGGCGCCGGCCCGGCGATCCACCTGCCGATGGTGGTCGGCCCGATCGCGCTGGCCTTCAACGTCGCCGGCGTGGACAGTCTCCGGCTGGCCCCCGACACGATCGCCCGCATCTTCACCGGCCGCATCACGTCCTGGAACGACCAGGAGATCCGCCGCGACAACCCCGGCGTCTCCCTCCCGGCGACCCCGATCCGCACCGTGCACCGCGCGGATAGTTCCGGCACCACCGACAACTTCACGAAGTTCCTGGCGGCCACCGCCCCCGCGGACTGGCCGCACGGCTCCGGCAGCGCCTGGAAGGCCCCCGGTGGCACCGCCCAGAAGGGCAGCAACCGCGTGGTCTCCGCGATCGAACGCTCGGACGGCGCGATCGGCTACGTAGAGGCCTCCTACGCCCGCTTCCACAACCTTCCGATCGCCAGCGTGGGCAACGCGGCCGGCAAGTACGTGACGCTCAGCGACGCAGCCGCCGGCAGCATGGTCAGCGGCGCAAAGATCACCGGCACCGCCGGCGACCTGCAGCTGGCCATCGACTACAAAACGGTCTCCACCGACGCCTACCCGCTGGTCCTGGTGACCTACGAGGTGGTCTGCAAGGCCGGCGCACCGGGCCTGGTCAAGAGCTTCCTGACGTACGCCTCAAGCCGAACCGGCCAGTCCGCAGCAACGAGGCTCGGCTACGCCCCCTTGCCCGACGCACTCCGCGACCAGGTGGCCCAGGCGGTAGCCGCTCTCTGAATCACCCGGACGGTCCCGCAACAGCCACGAAAGTGGACCTCGTAGCGCGGATCCGCCGCGATAGCGAGGGGCAGGCAGGCGGAGCCGCCGTGCCGTCACGGCCTCGGCAAAGGCCGACCGCGCGCTGGCCGCCGGCTCGGCTCCGATCGAGATCAGCCGTGTAGACCTAGCGGAGTTGCTGTTCGGAGCTGACAGCAACTCGGCAAGGTCGACAACGCACCTCGCCCGCTGCGCGGCGTGCGGATGGATCGTGGAGAGTTCCTGCTCCGAGCGAGCAGGAACTTCGCAAGGTCAACTTGCCGGTTCGCGGAATGTCGCCCTTACGTGGAGACGGCGATGCCCGGCGGTCTGGGACCGCCGGGCATCGTGTGGTTTGTCCGGCCGCCGGTTGTGGCGTGGCCGGGACTGGGCCGTCAGGCCGCTTCGGCCAGCTGCTTGGCGCGCTCGGGCCAGGTCGCCACGGTGGGGGACAGGCGCATGCCGGCCGCGGCGATCGCGGCCTTCAGGGTGGCCACATCGGAGTCGGCCAGCTTGTCGAACGTGGTGATGCCGGCGACAGCTAGTGCCATCGCCATCTTCGGGCCGATGCCGGTGATCTTGGTGAGGTCGTCCGGCTCGGTGATGGTCGCTACCGCGACCGGCGCGGGGGCAGCCTCTACCTGCTCGGTCTCGGCCGGGCCGGGAACGGCCGCGACGACGACGGGCGCGGCGGCGACCGGCTCGGGCTCCGCGACGGCGACCGGCTCCGGCTCGGCGACGGCGACGGCGACCGGCTCTGGCTCGACGACGGCGACGGGCTCGGCGACCGCAACCGGCTCGGGCTCGGCGACAACCACCGGCTCCGGGTCGGCAACAGCAACAGGCTCGGGGACGGCGACCGGCTCGGGCTCCGCGGCAACGGCCACGGGCTCCGGAACGACCTCGACCTGCGGCTCCTCGACGGGCTCGGCGGCGACCGGCTCCTCGACCGCGACCGGCTCCTCGACGGCGACCGGGTCCGGGGTGAGCTCCGGCTCGTCGACAACTGCGACGGCCTCCTCAGTGGCCGGCGTCGTGGGGGCCGGGTCCTCGACGACTACGGCCTGTTCGGCGATCGCCGCCTCGGTCTCGGCGGGGGCGGCCTCGGTGGCCGTGGTGGTCTCGTCGGCGGAGGCGGCGACGACGCCGGCCTCCGGGGTGGTGGCGGGCTGCGTGGTGGCCCGGCGGGACCTCAACAGCCAGCCGCCGAGCAGGCCGATTGCGAGCCCGGCTACGAAAAAGAGAAACGAAGCCATGAAAGGGCCTCCGGGACAATGAGAGCTGCGGATGTAGCGCGCATGTTTGCACATCCCCTCGTTTGCGCACCATGAGGGTGGTGTGCCAGCGCAGTTCATACAACGAGCAAGCTCACGAGCCGTCATGCCGTGACTACCGTTCGACGACCGTGCGACCGGAAGCTCCCGTTTAGACCAGCCCGGCCAGGTCTTCGGGGGCACGCATCCGCCACGCGTCGGTAACAAGTTCTTCTAATCTCGTTGCCGAAACCTGGGACAGTCGGACCATCACCAGCGGCAGGCCGTCGTAGCCGGGGGTGGTGAAGAACAACCCGGGCTCACCGAGCAGCAGGGCCTGCTTCTCCGCCTCGTCGCCGACGTAGAGGACCGCGATGTCGGTGCGGATGACCCGGGGCTTGCCGGGCAGTCGCTCCGGATAGGACCAGATGAAGCCCTTGTTGCCCACCCGGAAGTCGAATCCGTCGCTGTCGATCTCCATCACGTGCGGCAGCTTCAGCGCCAGCCGCCGCACCTCCTCGGCCCCAGCCATGCCGAAAATCTTAATCGAGCTCGACGATCTCCCGGCCGAGCGGCCAGAACGCCACCGGGACCAGCTTGAAGTTGGCGATGCCGAACGGGATGCCGATGATCGTCAGGCACTGCGCGACGCCGGTGGTCAGGTGGGCGAGGGCCAGCCACCAGCCGGCCAGCACGACCCACAGCACGTTGGCGACGCCGGAGCCGACGCCGGCGCTGGGCTTGCTGACCACGCTGCGGCCGAACGGCCACAGCGAATACACCGCCAGGCGCAGCGACGCGACGCCGAACGGGATCGTGACGATCAGGGCGAAACAGATCAGGGCCGCCAAGCCGTACGCGATGGCGAGCAGGAACCCGCTCCCGAAGATGAACCACAGGATGTTCAGAATCAGCCTCACATCTTCAGCATGGCGCATCCTCACAACCGGCCGGGCGGCGTCGTGAGGAGCGGGTAACGCCGCGCGCACAGACGATTGACGACCGCGAAACCCCCTGCGCATACCGTCGGCTCGACGAGAGGGGACCGATGGTCGCGCAGGTCAGGACGGTGTGCGGCTACTGCGGCGTGGGCTGCGGCATGGTGCTCGACATCGAGCGCGGGCCGGACGGCCGGCGGCGGGCGGTCAAGGCGCGGGGTGACCGGGATCATCCGGCCAACGCCGGGCGCCTGTGCACCAAGGGCGCCACCAGCGCGGACATGCTCGCCGCGCCGGGCCGGCTCGGCACGGCGCTGACCCGCGCCGACCGCGCGGACCCCCTTCGGGAAACCCCGGTGGAGCAGGCCATCTCCGAGGCCGGGCGGCGGCTGCGGGAGATCATCCAGCGGTACGGGCCGGACAGTGTCGCCCTCTACGTCTCCGGTCAGATGACGCTGGAAGCCCAGTACCTGTCGAACAAGCTCGCCAAGGGGTTCATCGGCACCAACCAGATCGAGTCGAACTCCCGGCTGTGCATGGCCAGCGCCGGCACCGGCTACAAGCTGTCGCTGGGCGCGGACGGCCCACCCGGCTCGTACGACGACCTGGACCACGCCGACGTGTTCTTCGTGATCGGCGCGAACATGGCCGACTGCCACCCCATCCTGTTCCTGCGGATGATGGAGCGGGTCAAGGCCGGCGCGAAACTGATCGTCGTCGACCCCCGGCGCACCGCCACCGCCGACAAGGCCGACCTCTACCTGCCGATCCGCCCCGGAACCGACCTTTCCCTGCTCAACGGCCTGCTCCATCTGCTGGCCGCGAACGGGGATATCGACGATGACTTCGTCACCTCGTACACCTCGGGGTGGGAAGCGATGCCGGACCACCTGGCCGAATATCCGCCCGAGGCGGTAGCCGAGGTGACCGGTCTCGAAGAGGCCGGCATCCGGCAGGCGGCCGAGTGGATCGGCGCGGCCGGCAACTGGGTGACGCTGTGGACGATGGGCCTGAATCAGAGCACCCACGGCACCTGGAACACCAACGCCATCTGCAACCTGCACCTGGCCACCGGCGCGATCTGCCGCACCGGCAGCGGACCGCTGTCGCTGACCGGCCAGCCGAACGCGATGGGCGGCCGGGAGATGGGCTACATGGGCCCGGGGCTGCCCGGACAGCGGTCGGTGCTGGTGCCGGCCGACCGCGAGTTCGTCGAGAACGCGTGGGGGCTGGAGCCGGGAACGCTGCGCACCGAGGTCGGTAAGGGCACGGTGGAGATGTTCGAGCGGATGGCGGCGGGCGAGATCAAGGCCTGCTGGATCATCTGCACCAACCCGGTCGCCTCGGTCGGCAATCGCCGCACGGTCATCGCCGGCCTGGAGGCCGCCGAACTGGTCATCACCCAGGACGCTTTCGCCGAGACCGAGACCAACGCGTACGCGGACATCGTGCTGCCGGCCGCGATGTGGTCGGAGACCGACGGCATCATGATCAACTCGGAGCGGACTCTCACGCGGGTGCCGGCGGCGGTCGATGCTCCGGGGGAGGCGCTGCCGGACTGGAAGCTGATCGCGATGGTGGCGCGGGAGATGGGGTTCGGGTCGGAGTTCCGGTACGGCTCGGCCGAGGAGATCCTCGACGAGATCAAACAATTCTGGAACCCACAGACCGGGTACGACCTGCGCGGGGTCACTTATGCGCGGCTCGCCGAGGGTCCCGTGCAGTGGCCGGTGCCGCCGGGTGCCGGTGACCGCAACCCGATCCGCTACCGCAACGACGGCAGCAGCCAGCCGTTGCGTTCCCGACCGGACGGCAGCCGGCCTTTGCTGACTTTCGCTACGCCCGACGGGCGGGCGGTGTTTCACGCCCGGCCGCACATGCCGGCGGCCGAGTTGCCGGATGACGACTTTCCGTTCGTGCTCAACACCGGTCGGCTGCAGCATCAGTGGCACACGCTGACCAAGACGGCCAAGGTCGCGAAGCTGAATCGGCTCAACCCGGGGCCGTTCGTCGAGGTCAACCCGGTGGATGCGGCGCGGCTCGAGATCGTCGCCGGGCAGCCGGTGGAGATCGCGTCGCGGCGGGGGCGGGCGGTTCTGCCGGCCGTGCTGACCGACCGGGTGCAGGTGGGGAATCTGTTCGCGCCGTTCCATTGGAACGACCTGTTCGGCGAGTACGTGAGCGTGAACGCGGTGACAAGCGACGCGGTGGATCCGCTGTCGTTCCAGCCCGAGCTGAAGGTTTGCGCGGTGTCCCTGACCCCGGTGGCGGTCCCGCCGCCGGCATCGCTACCCGGCCAAACGTTAGGCGCACCAACGTTAGGGCCACGAACGTTAGGCGCGCCAACGTTGGGAGCACGAACGTTGGGCGAACCAACGTTGGAGCCACGAACGTTGGACGCCCTAACGTTAGGCGGACCAACGTTAGGTGGACCAACGTTAGGGTCACTAACGTTCGGCGGACCAACGTTCGGCGGACCAACGTTAGGCGGGCCAACGTTCGGGGGACTAGCGAGCGGGCGGTTCGCTGGGGCCGCTGACGCGCTGCGCGGGATGCTTGACCTGCCCGCCGAGCCCGCGCTGGACGAGACCGGCCGGCACTACCTGTCCGGATTTCTCACCGCCGTGGCGGCGCTGTCAGCCGACACCCTCGAACCGCCGACCCTGCCCGCCAACGCACCCTTCGACCCGCCCACCCGGGCCTGGCTGGACGGGCTTCTGGCGGGTGCCTTCCACCGCGTACCGCCAAAGCCGGCCGCAGACCCGGCGCCGAACCCACCCAGCCGGCGCCTGCAGGTTCTCTGGGCCTCGCAGACCGGCACGGCCGAGGAATTCGCGCAGGCCGTCGGCCGGCGGCTGGCCGAGGCCGGCCGGCCCGCCACCCTGCGCGGCATGGACGGCGACGCTGGGGAACTGCTCGACAGCGACGCCGACCTGCTCATCGTGACCAGCACGTTCGGCGACGGGGAAGCGCCGGACAACGGCACCGGGTTCTGGGATTCGCTGGCCGGGCCGGACGCGCCGCGCCTCGACGGGCGTCGCTACGCGGTGCTCGCGTTCGGGGATTCCAGTTACGACGACTTCTGCGGGCACGGGCGGCGCCTCGACGATCGGCTCGCCGAGCTCGGTGCGGTGCGGATCGCGCCGCGGGTCGACTGCGAGCCGGACTTCGAGGACGCGGCAGGTGGCTGGCTCGACCAGGTCGTGGTGGCGCTCACCGCGCCGGTCGCGGTGCCCGTGCCGCAGCCGACCCGGGCGGCGCCGCTGTCCGCCGTACTGTGTGGAAACGAGCTGCTCAGCGGGCCGGGCTCGGCCAAGGAGGTCCGGCAGTTCACCTTCGACACGGGTGGGCGGCTCGAATACTCGGCCGGTGACGCGCTCGGGATCTGGCCGACCAACTGCCCGGACCTGGTCGCGGAATGGCTGACCGTGACCGGGTTGCGAGCCGATCAGGCGGTCGTCGTCGCAGACGGGGAGCGGGCCTTCGCCGACGCGCTGCGCCGGGACCTCGACATCACCCGGATCACGCCGGACCTGCTGCGGTTCGTCGCCGAGCGGACCGGTGACGCCTTCCTGCGTACGCTGCTGCGGCCGGACAACAAGGGGGAGCTGGCCAAGTTCACCTGGGGGCGGCAGGCCGCCGACCTGATCGCCGAGCATCCGGTGCGGGCGGCCGCCCAGGAGTGGGCCGACGTGCTCAAACGCCTCCAGCCGCGGCTCTACTCGATCTCGTCGACGCCGCTGACCGACCCGGGCAAGGTCAGCCTGACCGTGTCGGTGGTGCGGTTCGGCAACCCGCGGGGGACGATCCGCAAGGGGGTGTGCTCGACATTCCTGGCGGATGAAGCTGACACGGCCGACGAGGTGCCGGTGTTCGTGCAGCGTTCGCCGCACTTCCGGCCGCCCGCCGACCCGGCCACCCCGATGATCATGGTGGGGCCGGGGACCGGGGTGGCGCCGTTCGTCGGTTTCCTGCGGGAGCGGCAGGCGCTCGGCGCGACCGGCGCGAACTGGCTGTTCTTCGGCGAGCAGCGCCAGGACACCGACTTCTACTACGCCGACGAGCTGGCCCGGCTGCGCAACGACGGCGTTCTGGACCGGCTCGACCTGGCCTTCTCCCGCGACCAGCGCAGCAAGGTCTACGTGCAGGACCGGATGCGGGAGCACGGAGCCCAGCTGTGGGCCTGGCTGCAGGACGGCGCCCATCTCTACGTCTGCGGGGACGCTTCGCGGATGGCCCGCGACGTCGACCGGGCCCTGCGGGACATTGCCGCGGCCCACGGCCGCGTCGACCCTGATGAGTACGTGAAACAGCTGTCCGCCGAGAAGCGTTACCGCCGCGACGTCTACTGATCCCGCGCGGTCACGCTGACCCGGGTGAGCAGCTCCTTGAGGGTGCCCAGCTCGACCTCGTCGAGCGGCTTGGACAGCACCGCGTCGAGCTCGGCCACCCGCGCGTCGGCCTCGGCGAACACCTTGCGCCCGGCCCGGGTCATCCGGATCTCGACCAGGGTGCCGTGCATCGGGTGCGGGGTGCGCTCGATGATGCCGCGCCGCTCGAGCCGGACCAGCGTGCTGTTCATCGTCTGCGGGGTGACCGCGCACTCGCGGGCGAGCTGGGCGCCGGTGATGCCCTCGTGGTCGGACAGGATGGCCAGGGCGGACTGCTGCGCCGGGGTCAGCCCGAACTCGCGCAACGCGCGTTCCTTGGCCGCCTGGGTCGCCTGCTCGGCCCGCTTCACGTAGCCCAGAAGCCGCTCGGAGTAATGCACGCCACAAAGCCTAACGCACGTAATAAGTCTGCTGTTAACTATCAGCCATCTGATAGCCATCAGAGTGCTGAGGTGATGAAGGTGGCTGATCGTCGACGCTGGGCCGTCCTCGCGGTGGGGATGCTGGCCATGGCCGCGGCCTGCACGTTCCAGTACGGCCTGCCGTACCTGATTCCGGCCTTCCGGGCCGAGGGCCTCACCCTGGCCCAGGCAGGACTGCTCGCCGCCGCCCCCACCGCGGGCCTGCTGTTCACCCTGATCGCGTGGGGTGCCGCCGCCGACCGCTGGGGCGAGCGCCGGGTCCTGGCCATCGGCCTCGGCGCGGCCGGCGCGATCCTGCTGGCCGGCATCACCGCGGGTGGCCTGCGCGCCCTGGCCGCCTGCTTCTTCCTGGCCGGCGCGGCCGGTGCCGCCACCCACGCCTCCAGCGGCCGGTTGATCCTGGGCTGGTTCGCGGCCCGGGAACGCGGCCTGGCCATGGGCCTGCGGCAGACCGCCCAGCCACTCGGCGTGGCGCTGGCCGCCCTGGTCCTGCCGTCCCTGGGCCGGCGTGAGGCGTTCGCCTTCCTGGGCGCGTTCTGTCTGGTCGCGGCGGTACTGGTGATCGCGTTCGTGCGGGACCCGGCCGCCCCGGTCGCGCCGGACGCGTTGCCGCCCGGCACGCCGTACCGCACGCCGGTCCTGTGGCGCATCCACGCGGCCAGCGCGCTGCTGATCGTCCCGCAGTTCACCGTCGCGACGTTCGCCCTGGTGTTCCTGGTCGACGCGCACGGCTGGGACCCGGCCGCGGCCGGCCGTCTGCTGGCCGCCGGTCAGATCATCGGCGCCCTCGGCCGGCTCGCGGTGGGCTGGTGGTCGGACCGCACCGGGTCCCGGATGCGCCCGATGCGCCAGGTCGCCCTCGGCACCGCCGTCGTGCTGGCGGTCCTGGCCGCCGGTGCGGGCACCGGTCTCGCGATCCCGGCCCTGCTGCTGGCCGGGGTCCTGGCGGTGAGCCCGAACGGCCTGGCCTTCACCGCGGTCGCCGAGTACGCGGGACGGTCCTGGGCGGGCCGGGCCCTGGGTATTCAGAACACCGCCCAGAACATCGTCGCCACCGCGACCCCACCGGCGATGGCCGCGCTCATCGCCACCACCGGATACGGCCCGGGCTTCGCCGCAGCTATCGCCTTCCCGCTGGTCGCGGCCGCGGTGATGCCGACCCGGACGGAAAGCGCGCCGGAACGTGCCCCGTCGGCCCGGGCGAACAGCCCGGGCCGACGATAGGGAACGTGATCAGCACTTCTTCCAGGCGACGTGATAGAGCGTGTCGAGGCGGCCGTCGGTCGAGTCCATGGTCAGCATGCTGGTGGTCTTCTTGACGTTCGACCAGCCGCCGTTGACCCGGAGCTCGGTGTTGACGTTCAGGTAGCGCTGCTCGCCACAGGGCAGGTAGGCCAGCGAGGTGATGCCGACGGTGTCGGTGCGCTGCCAGTTGCCGTCGTACGGGCCGTCGAAGTTGTGCTGGATCCGGGTGCTCTGCCGTTCGCCCTGGAAGTAGTAGTTCGCGGTCTCGGAGCCGCTCGCTCCCCGCTCGATGTGGGCGAACCCGCGGTAATCGGTGCCGGAGATCGCGTACGTGTATCCCTGCGGGACGTGCACGTCCAGCGCGAGCTGGCAGTTCTTGCGGAAGTCGGACGGCCGGGCGCCGACCCCGACCTGCGCGGTGAACTCGCTGTAGGTGACGGTGAAGGCCTTGTTGTCGGGTGACGGGGTCACCTGAGCGCTTCCCCACGGGCAGCCGGAGCCGTTGGCGGCGACCACGCCGATGACCATTTCGTCGTTCGGCGTCGGGCGGGGGGCGGCGGTGGCCGGCGTGCCGGTGGCAGCGAGGGCACCGGCCAGGGTGGCGCCGATAGCAAGGGTCTTGAGCATGGGAATTCCTTCCGAACGCGTACGTCGATGCAGTTGCCGATGACGCGGACATTTGGGGTAAATGTCCGCGTCATGAGCACAACGAAACCGAACGCCGTCGCGTAACCAGGAAGATCGGGAGCGACCTGTGTGGAGGACCGCTGTTTGTCCGTTCGCCCTACCGCACTCGTAGGGGACGAATTCAGGGCGCGTACGCCCGGACGGACGATTCGCCGGTCAGCAGGAGCCGGCCGCCGGCCGCGACCACGTGCACGCTGAGCCCGCCGTACGTCGTCTTGATCGGGACCGGGCGGCCGTCGGCCGCGTTGAGGATCGCGAGGCTTCCCTTGCCGGACCGGACGTAGAGGAGGCCGCCGGCGCGTACGGGTGAACCCGGGTTCGGTAACGCGCGGGTCCAGACCAGCCGGCCGGTCTTCGCGTTGTAGGTGTTGATCCGGCCGGCCGAGGCCACGTAGACCTGACGGTCGTCGGCGGCGAGGTCACCGCTCTCCTTCGGGACCGTCCAGAGTGGCTTGCCGTCGCCGGCCAGCCGGGCGCTCAGGCACTCGTCGTCGGTGAGGTAGAGCTGGGTGCCGGCCGGGCTGGCGGCGGCCGCGGTGGACGACCGGCTCGTGCCCCACACCGGCTTGCCGGTGCTGATCCGACTGGCCCAGGTCTCGGCGGTGCCGGTGGTCTCGCGCAGCAGGACCAGGCTGCCCGCGGCGACCGGGCCGGCGAGAACCTCGTTGGGCCGCGACCACAGCAGCGCGCCGTCGCTGAGGCGATAGGCGTTGACGCCGTGGGCGGCGTCCCCGCAGGTGCCGCAGGCGCCGGAGGTCACCACCGTGCCGGCGTCGGCCACCGCGGTGTCGACGGTCCAGCCGCCGGTACGGCGCCAGCGCCGGGCTCCGGAGCCGGCGTCGAGTGCGGTGACCGAACTGCCGTACGCGCTGGACGAGTCGCAGCCGCCGTCGAAGACCAGGACCAGGTTGCCGGCGACGATCAGGGCGGCGGCGGTGCCGGAGCCGGTGTCGCGCCACAGGCGTTTGCCGGTCGCCGCGTCGTAGGCGCCGACACCACCGCCGTCCCGCAGGAAGACCCGGTTGCCGACGACCAGGGGAGCGAGCGGGTCGGGCCGGCAGCCCGGGGTGCCGGACGACGAGGTGACGGTCCAGCGGAGCTTCAGACGCCCGATCGAGCCGGCGTTGACCACCGACTCGGACGGGTTGTAACTCGTGTTGCCCGGCCCGAAGCCGTCCTGCCCCCACGATGCCGGTGGCGGGGTCGCCTGCGCCGGCACGGTCGCGCCGAGTCCGATTGTCAGTAACAACGCCGCTAAATGCATTCTAGGCATATGTCGATGATCGGCTCGTGGGCCCTTGCGGCGGGCCGGGCCGGATGAATGTCAACACGAAAGTGGGGCGGTGCCGCGCCGATGCCGGGCGGTGTCGGCGCACCCGTGTCTAATCAGTACGGAGGTGGTTCCCGTGCAGATCAGCGCGGCCAATGCGGCTGAGGTTATTCCAGGCGGCGACAACTCGGCGTGGTCCTACTGGATCGGCGCGACGATGAAGAAAGGAGAGCTCGACAACAATCATTACGGTCCGAAGGTCATTCCCCGCAACGGATTCATGCGCATCTTCCCGGACTCCGACGGACTACCTCCGAGCTGGGACGACCCGCGCCTGATCTACTGCCGGGACAACGGCGTCGTGCCCTTCCTGTCGAGCAACATCAACGGCGACAGCAGTAAATTCCGGGAGATGCGGGAGCGCATCACCGCAATGCCCGACTGGGTGCGGTTGCTGCTGCTGACCGACCAGCACGAACCGGAACGCCATTTCTGGGAGCACTCGAAGGAATACATCGACAATTACAAGGCCTGGTGGCGTGCCTGCATCACCGAGCTGCCCGCCGACAAGCGGAAGAGGGTGAAGGCCGGCCCGGTCCTCACGTTGCAGTGGATCGAGGATGCCAACAAGGGTAAGCACGACTACGGTCAATACGATCCCGGTCCGGAATTCAGCGACCTGTACGCGATCGACATGTACATGAATTCCTGGGACCGGTCCGGCAAGCGGGTGGCCGACGAGTACCCGGATCCGGTGACGTTCCTGTCGGGGCTCAAAAGCTACCGCGACAGCTCCGACGACCACCGGCCCCGCATCATCGCGGAACTGGGCGCGATCGGCATCCCGTCCGACCCGGCCGGCCGGGGCCGGGCGGCCTGGCTCAACGGGATCTGCAAGGAGCTGGACACCTGGAAGCCGGCCAAGCAGGGCTGGCCGTTCTGGGGCCTCGCCTGGTGGAACACCCGCGGCACCGACGGCAGCAGCGACCTCGACCCGATCGGCAAGGCGCGCTACTTCTACCTGGACAAATTCCAAAACTCCAACGGCACCCCGACCGCGTACGCCGATCCCGCGCCACTCGAGGCATTCAACGCCCAGGCCGCCCGGCACCACGTACGAGGGTGATGCCGGGCGGCGGCGCTCAGTCGCGGGGCCGAGCGGTTACCGAGCTCAGTTCGGGCGCCGGATCGGTGGTGTCCGCCGGGAGCTTCATGCTCCAGGACACGAGTTGGTGGTAGGTCAGGTCCAGCGTGTTGTGGCCGACCCAGCATTCGGTGATCCGCCCGTCGGTCAGCCGCAGGGTGTGGATTTCGCTCTCCACGCCGGTGTCGCCGGTGGGCGGGTTACCCATGAAGGACCCGATGTTGTGCCAGTGGATGGAGATCCGCACCGCTACCCGGCTGCCGTCGGCGCTGCCGAACTCGTCGTGCAGGGTGGCCCGCAGGCCCGGCATCGCCTGGTGGAAGGCCGCAATGAAGGCCCGGATGAAATCCCGGCCCCGGGCAGCCCGGGCGAACGGGGTATAGAACACGACGTCCTCGGCGAACAGGGCGTCCACCTCGGTCAGGTCGGGTGTTGCGATGGCGCGGAGGTAGCGCTCGCCTACGGTCATGGGCTTGCCCTTCGGAGGTAGCGTGGTCGGTTGCGCGCACTCAGACGGGCGCGGGGGCGGGCCTGTGACCGTCACCCGGGTCGCCATCGACCACCTGCGCCGGGCCAAGGTCCGGCGGGCGGCGTACGTCGGGCCCTGGCTGCCGGAGCCGCACGCGGGCACGCGGCTGGAGCTGGCCGAGTCGGTGTCGATGGCCATGCTTGTCGTGCTGGAGAGCCTGTCCCCGCTGGAGCGGGCCGTCTTCGTGCTCCGGGACGTGTTCGACGTCGGCTATGCCGAGGTGGCGGTGGCGGTGGACCGGTCGCCGGAGGCGGTGCGGCAGGTGGCGCACCGGGCCCGCGCGCATGTGCGGGAGCGGCGGCGCCGGTACGAGGTGGACGACCTGGTCCGCGGTCAGGTCACCGGGCGGTTTCTGGCCGCCTGTGTCGGTGGCGACCTGGCCGGACTGCTGGAGCTGCTGGCGCCGGACGTGGTGATGTGGGCCGACAGCAACGGATCCGGGGAGATGCCGCGGGTGCCGCTGCACGGGGTGGCCGACGTGGTGGCCTTCTTCGCGCGGAGCGTCGCCCTCTATCCGCCGGGCACCACCTATCGGCTGGTTCGGCTGAACGGTGCGGCGGCCGCCGTGCTGAGTGCCGGGTCGGAGGTGCTGGCCGTGGTCGACCTCGACCTCGATGCGGACAGCCAACGGATCGCCGGGATCCGGCTGGTGCGCAACCCGGAGAAGCTGACCAGAATTTAGGGGGTAGTGCGGGGGACTTCACCCATATCGAATGGGGTGCCGGGCTTCCTAGGCTCGGGGCCATGAGATCGATGGCTTTCGCCGCGCCGCTGCTCCTGCTGGCCTACGGCGTTCTGCGGTGGATGGACGGACTGGACGGGCATCGCGACAAGCAGGGGGCGGCCTGGATCGTCGGGCACCTCGCGTTCTTCGGGTCGATGGTGCTGTTCGCGATGATTGCCGTGGCACTCTTTCGGCGTACTCGGATGGGCCGGCGCATTGCCGCGGTGGCCGCCGCCGTCTCGGTTTTCGGGGTGGCCTGTTTCCTCTGGGTGATCGTCGGGGACCTGTCGGCGTCGTTCCGGGACCGGTGGCCGCTGCCGGGCCCGCTGGAGATCACCGGGCCGCTGCTGTTCGTGCTCGGCATGTCGGTGCTGCTGAGCCTGCAGGTGGCGGCCGGGCGGGTGCCGGTGTGGAGCCCGATCCTGTTCTTCCTCGGCTACCTGGCGATCAGCGTCAACCTCGACCTGCTGCCGCTCGCGGCCCTGGTGATTCTGGCCGCGACGGTGCCGCTCGGCCGGCCCGGGACCGGGTCGCGACGAGTGACGCCGGCCGTGTCGCGGTTGCACTGAGGCTCGCTCCAATGAAACGGTTCATTCATGACTGTCAACGTTGTCATCCGGCTGAGTCCGTAAGTTTCGGAACTCTGATCACGAACTTTTGCCCGATAAAAGCCGGATAAAATTGGTGTTTTGCCAGCGTTTTGCAGGGGACGGCGAAAACTCCAGCATTGAGATTTCCGGAACTTGGCGTTAATGTTTCGATCGATCCGGATCACTTTCCGCTGTAACGGTTAAGGCTCCACCGCCGCGACCACCCGTCCCCCTCCGCAGCTGGAAGGCCCTCGGCAATGAACCGTTCCCCCAGACGGCGCGTCCTCGCCGCCACCCTCTCCGCCGCGTCCGCGGTGCTCGTCGCGAGCGGCGCCGTGCTGCTCTCCGCGGGCAACGCCAACGCGGCCACCACCCTCGGTGCCTCGGCGGCTGCCACCGGCCGTTACTTCGGCACCGCGGTCGCGGCGTACAAGCTGAGCGACAGCGTCTACTCGACGATCCTCAACCGCGAGTTCGACATGGTCACGCCCGAGAACGAGATGAAGTGGGACGCCACCGAGCCGTCCCAGAACTCGTTCAGCTACACCAGCGGCGACCAGATCGTCAGCCAGGCCCAGTCGCACAACCAGCGCGTCCGCGGGCACGCCCTGGCCTGGCACTCGCAGCAGCCGGGCTGGGCGCAGTCGCTGAGCGGCACCGCCCTGCGCAGCGCCATGACCAACCACATCACCAACGTCGCCACCCACTACAAGGGCAAGATCTACTCCTGGGACGTGGTGAACGAGGCGTTTGCCGACGGCACCAGCGGCGCCCGGCGCTCCTCCAACCTGCAGAACACCGGCAACGACTGGATCGAGGTGGCGTTCCGCACCGCGCGGGCCGCCGACCCGGCCGCCAAGCTCTGTTACAACGACTACAACACCGACGGGATCAACGCGAAGTCGACCGCCGTGTACAACATGGTGTCCGACTTCAAGACCCGCGGTGTTCCGATCGACTGCGTCGGCTTCCAGGGGCACTTCAACTCGGCCTCCCCGGTGACCAGCGACATCCAGCAGAACCTGGCCCGGTTCGCCGCCCTCGGGGTGGACGTGCAGATCACCGAGCTGGACATCGCCGGCTCCGGCACGGCCCAGGCCACCAGCTACTCCAGCGTGGTCAAGGCCTGCCTGGCGGTCGCCCGCTGCAACGGCATCACGGTGTGGGGCATCCGCGACTCGGACTCGTGGCGGGCCAGCGACACCCCGCTGCTGTTCGACAACAGCGGCAACAAGAAGGCGTCGTACACCGCGGCGCTGGATGCGCTGAACAGCGGCGGGACGACCAACCCGACGACCAGCGTGCCGACCACGAGCCCGACCACCGTGCTGCCGTCCACCTCGAACCCGACCACCTCCCCGCCGGCCACCGCCGGCTGCAGCGCCACGGTCTCCCTCAACCAGTGGAGCGGCGGGTTCGTCGCCACCATCAAGGTGACCGCGGGCTCGGCGAAGATCAACGGCTGGACCGTCGGGGTGACCCTGCCCAGCGGCGCCGCGGTCACCAACTCGTGGAACACCACCGCGAGCGGCTCGAGCGGCGCGGTGAGCTTCGCCAACGTCAGCTACAACGGCTCGGTCAACGCGGCTGCGTCCACCGAGTTCGGCTTCCAGGGCACCGGCGTCGGCCCGTCCGCGACGCCCACCTGCACCGCTCGATGAGTGGCGGCGGCCGCGGAACCTCCCCCGTCCGGTGTTCCGCGGCCGCGCCCCTGTCCTGAAGGACCGACGACATGAAGAAACTGCTTGCCGCGTTCGCCGCGGCCGCGGCGATCGTCCTCGGCGTCACGCTCCCGTCCTCGCCGGCCGCCGCCGCGTCACTGCAGGAGATCACCGGTTTCGGCACCAACCCGACCGGCCTGCGCATGCACCTGTACGTTCCGGACAAGCTAGCCACCAACCCGGGCCTGCTGGTCGCCGTGCACTACTGCACCGGCTCCGGCCCGGCGTTCTACTCCGGCACCGAGTTCGCCACCCTGGCCAACCAGTACGGCTTCGTGGTGATCTACCCGTCCACCACCCGCTCCGGCAACTGCTACGACAACTCGTCGGCCGGCGCGCTGACCCACAGCGGCAACAGCGACCCGGTCGGCATCGTCTCGATGGTCCGCTACGTGCAGTCGCACTACGGCACCGACGTCAACCGCACGTTCGTCACCGGCGCCTCGTCCGGCGGGATGATGACCAACGTCCTGCTCGGCGACTACCCCGATGTGTTCGCGGCCGGGTCGGCCTTCATGGGCGTACCGTTCAGCTGTTTCTCGGCCTCGGCCGGCGATCCCACCAACCCGGCCAACCAGGCCGGCTGGAACAGCGCCTGCGCCCAGGGCACGGTCAGCAAGACCCCGGCGGCGTGGGGTGACGCGGTCCGGGCCGCCTACCCCGGTTACACCGGCAAGCGCCCGCGGATGCAGCTCTTCCACGGCACCACCGACACCACGCTGGCCTACCCGAACTTCGGCGAAGAGATCAAGCAGTGGACCAACGTGCTCGGCGTGAGCCAGACCCCGGTCCTCACCGACACGCCGCAGTCCGGCTGGACCCGCACCCGCTACGGCACCAACACCGTGCAGGCGCCGGTCGAGGGCATCAGCGTGGCCAACACCGGGCACTCGCTGCCGCTGTCCGGCCAGGCCAAGCTGGCCATCTCGTTCTTCGGCCTGGACAGCACGTCGCCGACCACCCCGCCGACGACCACGCCGACGACCACGCCCACGACGACACCGACCACGGTGCCGACGACCGCACCAACCACGGTTGCTCCTTCTGGGGCGTGCAAGGTGGTCAATTCGATCAGTGCGTGGAACACCGGCCTGACCAACAACGTCACGGTGACCAACACCGGCAGCGCGGCGATCAGCGGCTGGCGGCTCGCCTTCACGCTGCCGTCCGGCCAGACCATCACCAACGGCTGGAACGCCACCTACAGCCCGGCGTCGGGCCAGGTGACCGCGACCAACGTGTCCTACAACGGGAGCATCGCGGTCGGCGGCTCGGTCACCGTCGGCTACCAGGCCACCCACACCGGCAACAGCGGTGCGCCGACGGGTTTCACCCTCAACGGGGGCGCGTGCACCTCCAGCTGATCAGATCCACCGCCTGATCGGCGACGGCGTCGCCGCGGGGCTCAGGCTCCGCGGCGACGTCGCGCTATTTAGACGGTACGGAGGTCAAGCACGTGCCAGGCGACGTCGTCCTCGAGTCCGCCGGTCGACCACCACAGCAGCCCGCCGCCGGTGAAAGCGCCGTCCGCCGCGGCCGTGACGTCCACGGTCCGGCTGGTGGCCGCGTCGTAGACCAGCAGCGCCGTGGTCCCGGTCAGGTCGGAGTCCGGTCCCGGCTGGGCCAGCAGCTCGAACCGGTCCAGCACCGCCACGTCGTCCACCGCGGCCTGCGCGTCGCCGCCCGCGATCCGGCGCCGCGCGCTGCCGTCCGGGTGCATGAGGTCGATGCGGGCGACCCCGTCGCTGGTCATCACCGTCACCCGGCACCAGGCCGGTGAGCAGGTGGCCGCCTCCGGCCCGGAGGTGACCACCTCGGTGTCCCGGTTGGTCGCCAGGTTGCGCAGCCGCCGCTCGTTCTCGTCGACCAGCCACGGCCACGCCGACAGCGACCAGTTGCCCGGCTCGCTGTGCACCGCGACCGTCCCGCCGCCCAGCGGCACCGACCGCACCTCGGTGCTCTTGCCGTTCGCGGCCGCCCACCGCACCAGCCCGTCGCCGATGCTCAGGTCGAACTGGTTGCCGAAGAAGATCGCGTTCCCGGTGTCGGCGGTGAGCAGCTTCGCCGGGCCGTCCCGCCGCGACGCGTGCCAGATCCGCACCTGCGGCTGCCCGTCGGTGGACTCGGTCCAGACGATGTCGTCCCCGGCCGCCGCGACCGCCTCGAACTGCGGATTCCCGTCCAGCGGCAGCGACCGCAGTTGCCGGAACCCGCTCGCGTCGCGAATGCCGAGCCGCACCGACCCGGCATCCGGCGTGGGCGCGGTCCCGATCGCGCTCGCCGTGTCGAGGAACAGCAGCGGCGCGAAGAGCGGCCCGTCCGGCATGGCCGGGTCGAAGTCGGCCCGCACCGCCTTCGGCCAGGCCGCTTCCGCGGTGAGCCGCTCGTTCGTCGCCGGTTCGTCGCGCCCGGCCGGCCCGACCACCAGCAGCGCACCACCGGCCACCAGCGCCACCACCAGGCTGACCAGCACCGCGATGCCGGGGCGGCGCCGGCGGCGGGCTTCGGTCCGGGCGCCGGCCGGGCTCTCGTCGATCAGGGTCACGCGTAGGGCTGCTTCGGCTGGTCGATCTCCTGCCAGGTCTTCACCTCGAGGTAGGCGACGTCGACCTCGTTGACCGGGTCCTTGCCGCGCTGGGTGCTGTAGACGCCCACGACCTCGATCCACGTGTCGGCCGCGACCTCCTGCGGGACCTGGCCGGTCAGGCCGAGCTTGATCGGGCGGCCGTCGGCGGCGCAGCAGCTGAGCACGATCCGGGCCAGCATCGGCGAACCGTCCGGGGCCGGCGTGACGAAGCCGGTCAGCCGGACGTTGCGGCCGGTCAGGCTCTTGCCCTCGTCGAAGAGCGCCCGCGACGCGTAGTCGAGCAGGCTCACCGGCGCCGGGTCCCCGGCCGGCAACGCCGGGTAATCCGAATCGGACACCGGGGTGGCCGAAACACTGCCGGACTTCCCGGCCGCGAAGGAACCGAGCGCGGGCGGCGCCACCAGCAGCAGCCCGAGCACCGGCAGGATGAGCAGCCACCCGATGCGCGGCTCATGCGCATGCGAGTGCCCGTGATCGTGCCCGGCGTCGTGCTCCTCCTCGGCCTCGCCGGCTCGCAACGACTGCCACAGCGTCATCACCGCCGCCGCGACCAGCAGGAGGCCGGCGACGATGAGGAAGGGCCGCAGCCCTTCCTTGACATAGCGCAGGTAGAGGTCGGTGACCGAGGCGCGCAGAATGGCCCCGCCGAAGAGAAGCAGGACAACGGCCTGCGTCAACCGGCTCACAGCAGCACCAACCCCGCGGCCGTGCCGACCAGGATGGCGGCGACGAACGTCGTGGGGGCGAAACGCACCACGAAGCGCCGCCCGAACACGCCGGTCTGCATGGCGATCAGCTTCAGGTCGACCATCGGGCCGACCACCAGGAACACCAGCCGCGAGGTCAGCGAGAACTGCGACAGCGACGCCGCCACGAACGCGTCGGCCTCGCTGCAGATCGACAGCAGGACGGCCAGTACGGCCAGGGCCAGCACCGACAGAATCGGGTTCTCGGCGAGGCGCTGCAGCCACGAGGCCGGCACCACCACGTTGATGGTGGCGGCGGCCGCGGCCCCCAGCACCAGGTAGCCACCGGCGTGCATGACGTCGTGCCGGACCGCTGCCCAGAACGCGTGCGCCTTCGACTCGCCGTCCACGTCCGGGCGGTGCGGCAGCCGGATCCATTCAGGCTTGCCGATGCGCAGCCACAGCCAGCCCATCGCGACCGCCACGATCAGGCTGGCCACGCCGCGCGCGACCACCATCTCCGGTTTGCCGGGGAAGGCGACGGCGGTGGCGGCCAGCACGATCGGGTTGATCGCCGGTGCGGCCAGCAGGAACGCCAGGGCCGCGGCCGGCGTGACACCCCGGCGGATCAGCGACCCTGCGATCGGCACGCTGCCGCATTCGCAGCCGGGCAAAATCACGCCGGCCAGGCCGGCGGCGGGCACGGCGAGGGCGGGATGGCGGGGGAGGGCCTTGGCCCAGAACGAGCGAGGTACGAACACCGCGATCACCGCGGACAGCGCGACCCCGAAAACCAGGAAGGGTACGGCCTGGACCAGCACCGACACGAACACCGTGGTCCACGTCTGCAGGCGTTCACCGTCGACCAGGCCGCCGAGCCAGCCCCGGAAGATCACCAGCAGGACGAGCAGCGCGGCTAGGACCTCCAGCGAGCCGATCCGCCGAGTGCGGGGCGGCGCGGCAGGAGGAGGCGACGCCGGCGGCGGCGGGGCCGGCGGGGTCCAGTCGATCTCCTCGCCGAGGCGGTTCTGGCTCACGGGTCACTCCGATAGCTGGGGGCCGCGGCCCACGATAGCGGCCGCCCCGATCGGCGCCGAGATCGGCTGGAGCTGCGCATATGTCTACTTGTGAATAAGAGCGCGACCGAACTAGCGTCGCCGCACTGTGAGTCACTCGCACGGCGTACCCTCCGGGCCTGCCGATCCCCGCACCCGGCGGGTCCTTGCCGCCGTGCTGATCCCCGCCGCCATCGCCACCCTGGTGGCGATGGCCGTGCTCTGGCCCGGCCGAATTCATCTCGGATCGGCCGGAGATCCAGGCGAACGGGTGAACGCCAGGGTCACCGCGATCGCCGGCACCACCGCGACCGTGCGGCTCGGCGACGGCAGCACGGTCACCGTCGACGTGCCGAGCGGGCCGGGCGCGCCGGCCATCGCGACCGGCGACGACGTGGTGCTGCTGCACCTGCCGGGCGCGGTGCCGGGCGGCCGGGACTACACGGTCGTCGACCACCAGCGGGCCGGGCCGATGATCTGGCTGCTGGTGGCGGTCGTCCTGGCCGTGCTCGCGTTCGGGCGGCGGCTCGGGCTGACCGCGCTGGTCGGGCTCGCGGTGAGCTTCGCGGTGCTGCTGCTGTTCGTCATCCCGGCCATCCTCAAGGGCGAGAACCCGCTGCTGGTCGCGGTGGTCGGCAGCGCCGCGATCATGTTCGCGGCGCTGTACCTGACGCACGGGGTCAACGTGCACACCTCGGTGGCGATCGCCGGCACGCTGGCCAGCCTGGTCGTCACCGGGCTGCTCGGGGCCGGGTTCACCGCCGCCCTGCACCTGACCGGGGTGGCCGGCGACGACGCCGCGTTCCTCGCCGCCACCCAGGCCGGCCTGGACATGCGCGGGCTGCTGCTGGCCGGGATCGTGATCGGCGCGCTCGGCGTCCTCGACGACGTCACCGTCACCCAGGCCGCCACGGTCGCCGAGCTGGCCGCGCATGGTGACCGCAGCCGCCGGGAGATCTACCGAGCGGCCAGCCGGGTCGGCCGGGCGCACGTCGCCTCCGCGGTGAATACGCTTGTCCTCGCGTACGCCGGCGCCTCTCTGCCCTTGTTGTTGTTGCTTGCCACCGGAAGTTCGCCGGTGCGGGACGTGCTCACCGGGGAACTCGTCGCGAGCGAGATCCTCCGCAGCGCGGTCGGCACCATCGGCCTGGTCGCCTCGGTGCCGATCACCACCGCCCTCGCCGTCCTGGTGGTCAGAACCCGATCGGCAGGCCCGCGTAGTTCTCCGCCAGCCCGGTCGCCCCGGCATTCGAGGTCGTGACCCACTTGAGCTGCGACAGCTGGAGCTGGGCGTCGAACGGGTCGTCGCTGGTGTGCAGCATCGTCGTCATCCACCAGGAGAAATGCGTGCAGCGCCAGACCCGCCGCAGCGCGTCATCCGAGTAGCTGTCCGCCAGTTCGTGATTGTTTTCGGTCAGCATGGCAATGAGGGCTTTGCTGAGGAGGGAGACGTCGGCGATCGCCAGGTTGAGGCCCTTCGCGCCGGTGGGCGGCACGATGTGCGCGGCGTCGCCGGCCAGGAACACCCGGCCGTGCCGCATCGGCGTCTGCACGTAACTGCGCATCGGCAGCACGCTCTTCTCGGTGATCGGGCCGGGCGTCAGCTTCCAGCCGTCCTGCCCGTGCCCGAGCCGCACCGCCAGCTCGTCCCAGATCCGCTCGTCCGACCAACTCGCCGGGTCGGTGCCGTTCGGCACCTGCAGGTAGAGGCGGCTCACCGTGGGTGAACGCATCGAATGCAGGGCAAAACCATTCCGATGCCAGGCGTAGATCAGTTCATCGGTGGAAGGTGCCACATCGGCCAAAATCCCCAGCCAGGAGTACGGGTAGGTGCGCTCGAAATGCTCGGCCGGCACCGCCTGCCGGCTCGGCCCGAACGACCCGTCACAGCCGGCGATCACGTCGGCGTCGAGCCGCTTCGGGGTGTTCGCCGCGTCAACGTAGGTCACGTAGGGGCGGTCGGAGTCGACGTCGTGCAGCTGGACGTCGGTCACCTCGTACCGTGCATCGGCCGTACCCGCCGCGACCAGGTCCTTCTGCACCTCGGTCTGGCCGTAGACCCAGACCGAGCGGCCGGTCAGATCGACGAAGTCGAGATGATGCCGCTCGCCGGCGAAATTCAGATAGATGCCGCGGTGCTCATCGCCCTCCGCGCGCAGCCGGTCGCCGAGACCCACCGAGGTGAGCAGATCGACGCTCGACTGCTCGAGGATGCCGGCCCGGACGCGGGACGCGACGTACTCCTGGGAGCGGGTCTCGAGGACCACCGAGTCGACGCCGCCCTGGGCGAGCAGATGGGACAGAAGCAGGCCCGACGGGCCGGCGCCGATGATGGCGACCTGGGTACGCATACCTCCAGACAACCCGCCCCGGGCCTGGTGGGGCAAGCCGCTAATTCCACTGACCGGAAGCCAGCACCCGGCTGATGCCCTGCGTCGCCACCTGCAGCGCGGCCACCAGGCGGGCGCGTTCCCGGCGCAGGTCGGGCACCACCAGACCGAGCGCCGCCACCACCTCGCCGGCCGGGCCGCGCACCGGAACGGCGACCGAGCAGGCGCCGAGGCTCATCTCCTCGCCGGTGGTGGCGAACCCCTCGGCCCGCACCCGCCGCAGCTGGTCCAGCAGTCGCGCCGGCTGGGTGATCGTGTACGGCGTGACCCGGGTGAGCTTGCCCAGCACCTCGGCCCGGACCGGCTCGGGAGCGTGCGCGAGCAGTACCTTGCCCACCCCGGTGGCGTGCATCGGCAGCCGCGAGCCGACCTTGCTCACCACCGGCACCGAAACGTGCCCGGCGAGCCGGTCGATGTACAGCACCTCGCAGCCGTCCCGGACCGCCAGGTGCACGGTGGCCAGGGTCGCGCCGTACAGGTCGTGCAGGAACGGGGAGGCGGCCTGGCGCAGCCCGGCCTGCACCGGGGCGAGCAGCCCGAGGTCCCACAGGCGACGGCCGATCACGTACTCACCCGACTCCAGCCGGGCCAGCGCGCCCCACCGCTGCAGCTCGCCGACCAGGCGATGGGCGGTCGCCAGGGGCAGTCCGGCCCGCCGGGCCAGGGTGCTGAGGGTGAGCGCCCGATGGTCGGCGTCGAACGCACCCAGCAGGTCCAGGGCCCGGGAGGTGACGCTCGCCGACATGGTGTTCCTTCCGTCCAATGGAAGGCAAGTATCGCGCCCGCAACCGCCGGGGCCTAGTTTCGATTGCGTGACGACCACCCAGGCGGACATCGACCGCGAGATCTCGGACGGTCAGGCGGACGGCCCGCACGAGATCCAGCCGCGCCTCGACTACCCGCCCTATCGCAGCAGCATCCTCCGGCACCCGACCAAGGCGCTGCATCCGATCGACCCCGAGGGCGTCGAGCTGTGGTCGCCGTGTTTCGGCCACTCCGACGTCGCCGAGGCGGAGGCCGACCTGACCATCCAGCACGCCGGCGAGCCGCAGGGCTCGCGGATCGTGGTGGCCGGCCGGGTGCTCGACGGCGACGGCCGCCCGGTGCCGCACCAGCTGGTGGAGATCTGGCAGGCGAACGCGGCGGGACGCTACGCCCACCTGCGCGACCAGCACCCGGCGCCGCTCGACCCGAACTTCACCGGGCAGGGCCGGGTGCTCACCGACGCGGACGGCTACTACCGGTTCCAGACCATCCAGCCCGGTCCGTACCCGTGGCGCAACCACCTCAACGCGTGGCGCCCGGCGCACATTCACTTCTCGCTGTTCGGCACCGACTTCACCCAGCGGCTGATCACCCAGATGTACTTCCCGGGCGACCCGCTCTTCGCGCTCGACCCGATCTTCCAGTCGGTGACCGACCCGAAGGCCCGGGAGATGCTGATCGCCAGGTACGACCACGACCTGACCTCGCCGGAATACAGCCTCGGCTACCGTTGGGACATCGTGCTCACCGGCAGCCACCGCACCCCGCTCGACACCGAGGAGCCCTCGTGAGTGCCGCCCCGGGCCAGACGGTCGGCCCCTTCTTCCACCTCGGGCTGCCCTACGAGAAGGGCAACGAGCTGGTGCCGCCCGGGCGGGCCGGCGCGATCCGGTTCCACGGGCGGGTGCTCGACGGCAGCGGCGTACCGGTGCCGGACGCGATGATCGAGATCTGGCAGGCCGACCCGGACGGGAAGATCCTGCAGCAGCCCGGCTCGCTGCGCCGGGACGGCTGGACGTTTACCGGTTTCGGCCGGGCCGCCACCGACGCCGACGGGCACTACTGGTTTTCCACCCTCACGCCCGGCCCGACCGAGCCCGGCAAGCCGGCCTTCTTCGCGATCGCGGTGTTCGCCCGCGGCCTGCTCGACCGGCTGTTCACCCGGGCCTACCTGCCGGCGCCGACCGACCTGGACGCGCTGCTCGAGTCGGTGGCCGAGGACCGCCGCGGCACCCTGATCACCGCGGCCGACGACAGCGGCGTGGTCTTCGACATCCACCTGCAGGGCCCGCACGAGACGGTGTTCCTGAGCTTCCCGAGGCACCGTGGCATCTGGGCATGAGTCTCCTCTGGCCCGGCGAGCACCGCGCCGGCGATCTGTTCACCGACGAGTCGATCGTCGCCGCCATGGTCCGGGTCGAGGAGGCCTGGCTGGCCGCCGTCACCGGCTCGCCGCACGACCTGGGCGACCTGGTCGGACCGGCCGACCTGCCGGTGCTGGCCCGGGAGTCCGAGGACGGCGGCAACCCGGTCATCCCGCTGCTCAAACTCTTGCGGCAGCGGATTGACCCGGACCTCCGGGAAACCCTGCACACCGGCTTGACCAGCCAGGACGTGCTGGACACCGCACTGGTGCTCAACCTCGGTGCGACCATCGAGCGGGTCAAGGCCGACCTGTCCGTGCAGATCGGCGAGCTGGCCTACCTGGCCGAGCGGCACCGGGCCACCCGGATGGCCGCCCGGACCCTCACCCAGCACGCCATCCCGATCACCTTCGGGCTGAAGGCGGCCGGCTGGCTGCACGGCATCCTGGACGCCCGCGACGTGCTGATCGCGGCCGCCGACCTGCCGGTCCAGATCGGCGGCGCGGCCGGCAGCCTGGCCGCGCCCACGGTGCTGGCCGGCTCCCCGGAACACGCCCTCGACCTGGTCACCATCGCGGCCGCGAACCTGGGCCTGGCCGTCCGCCCGCCCTGGCACACCGCGCGAACCCCGTTCACCCGGGTCGCCGACGCGTTCGTCACCTGCACCGACGCCTGGGGCAAGCTGGCCAACGACGTGCTGCTGGCCGGCCGCCCCGAGATAGGCGAGCTGGCCGAACCGGCGGTAGCCGGGCGCGGTAGTTCCTCGGCGATGCCGCAGAAGCAGAACCCGGTCCTGTCCGTGCTGATCCGCCGGGCCGCCCTGGCCGCTCCCCAGCTGGCCGCCACCCTGCACCTGGCGGCGGCCGAGGCGATCGACGAACGCCCCGACGGATCCTGGCACGTCGAGTGGTCCACCCTGCGCACCCTGGCCCGCCGCACTGCGGTGGCGTCCTCCCAGACCGCCGAGCTGCTGGGCGGCCTGCAGGTCGACGCCGAGCGGATGGCCGCGACGCTGGCCGCGGCCCGCCCCGGCATAGACGCGGAACGCACCAAGATGGGCGACGACGGCCCTTACTTGGGCGCCACCGACCAGCTGATAGACGCCGCTCTGGAGCGAGCCCAGGGCAAACCATGCTGACCCGCGACATGGTGCCCAGCACGCGCTTTGCTCTGCTAACCAATACGCGCTGCTCTGCTTACCTCAGCTGGCCACCCACAGCGACCGTCCGCACGGCGACCGTCCGCGCGGCGACCGTTCGCGCGGCGACCGTTCGCGCGGCGACCGTTCGCGCGGCGACCGTCCGCGCGGCGACCGCCGCGATCTTGCGGAGTTCCCGCGAGGAGCGCGCAGCAAGTCCACAAGATCTGCGAAGCGCGCCGCCGCCCGCAGCGCCGCGCCCGACACCGACCGGCACCGGCGGGCCAAAGCCCCGCAAGGCACCCTCCCAGCTAGCCCGGCGCGATCTTGCGGAGTT
>NZ_BOMY01000019.1 GCF_016862435.1 Paractinoplanes tereljensis | reverse complement strand
GCGATCTTGCGGAGTTGCCGCGAGGAGCGTGCGGGAAGTCCGCAAGATCTGCGAAGCGGGGCGCCCAGGCGCGGGGTTGGCTGGGGCCGGCGGATCCCAGGCTGATGGAACGACCGCCGGGCCGCCGCGATCTTGCGGAGTTGCCGCGAGGTGCGCGCGGGAGGTCCGCAAGATCCGGGAAGCGGGGCGCCCGGGCGCGGGGTTGGCTTGGGCTGACGGGTGCCAGCCTGATGGAACGGCCGCCGGGCCGCTGCGATCTTGCGGGGTTGCTGCAAGGAGCGCGCGGGAAGTCCACAAGATCTGCGGAACGGGGCACCCGGGCGCGGGGTTGGCTGGGGCCGGCGGATCCCAGGCTGATGGAACGACCGCCGGGCCGCCGCGATCTTGTGGAGGTGCTGCGAGGAGCGTGTGGGAAGTCCGCAAGATCTGGGAAGTGGGGCGCTCGGGCGTGGCGGGTGCGGTTGAGCGTGGGTGAGCAAGGGGCCGTTTTGTGGGCGTCGGCGAGCCCTTGGGAAGGCACGCCATGTCTGATCATCGGCTGGGGAGAAACATGCTGACTGCCGTCACACTCGTTGATGCTCCCGGGCGGCCTCTGCTGCTGCTTGGGCCCTCGCTCGGGACCTCTGTCGAGGCACTTTGGGGGCGGTGTGCTCGGCTGCTTCGCGGCGAATATCACGTGGTTGGGTGGGAGCTGCCGGGGCACGGGGACGGGGCGCCGGCCACCGCTGGGTTTGGGATTGCGGGGCTGGCCAAGAGCGTGCTTGAACTCGCTGATCGGGTTCGGCCTGGAGCTGCCTTCCGGTATGCGGGGGACAGCGTTGGCGGGGCGGTCGGGCTGCAGCTGCTGCTGGACGCGCCTAACCGGGTTGAGGCGGCTGTCCTGCTCTGCACGGCGGCCAAGATCGGGGAGAGCGGGGGGTGGCGGCAGCGGGCCGAGACGGTTCGGGCCGAGGGGACCCAGGCTGTCGTGGCCGGGTCGGTTCAGCGGTGGTTCGGGCCGGGGTTCACCGAGCGCGAGCCTGAGGTGGCCGAGGCCCTGCTGGACGTGTTGCGTGGAGCCGACCCCGAGAGTTACGCCAAGGTCTGTGAGGCGCTTGCCTCGTTTGACGTGCGGGAGCGGCTCGGGGTTATCACCGCTCCGGTTCTGGCTGTGGCCGGGGCCGAGGACCAGCCGACGCCGCCGGACGGGCTGGCCCTGATCGCGGAGAAGGTTCGGGACGGGCGGCTTGTGGTCCTCGACGGGGTTGCGCACCTCGCGCCGGCGGAGCGGCCGGACACCGTGGCCGAGCTGCTCGACGAGCACTTCCGGGTGGATCAGGACGAGCGCACGCTCGCTCAGACCCGGGATGCCGGCATGCAAGTGCGCCGGGCCGTGCTCGGGGACGCCCACGTCGACCGGGCCGTCGCCGGGACTACCGAGTTCACCCGGGATTTTCAGGAGCTCATCACCGCGTACGCCTGGGGGGAGATCTGGACCCGGCCGGGCCTGGACCGCCGCAGTCGATCGATGATCACTATGACCGCGTTGGTGGCCTTGGGCCACCATGAAGAGCTCGCCATGCACGTGCGCGCCGCGCGGACCAACGGGCTCAGCGCCGACGAGATCAAGGAAGTGCTGCTGCAGACCGCGATCTACTGCGGTGTGCCGGCCGCGAACACCGCGTTCCGGATCGCGCAGCGAGTCCTCGAAGAGGACTGAAACACCCCAAACCAGACATCGCCGGGCCGCCTCTGCGGTCCGGCGATTTGTCGTGTCTGACTAACAAAGTGAACCATCCTGACCTGCAACCTTGGAACTCCGTTAATGATTAATTTCCAGGATTGACAAACAAACCTCTGCCGGGAAGCCTGAGGCGGTCACCACAGCAGGGGAGCGACATGATCAACCCGAAACCATTGGTATTTCCGTCTTTGTTGGCCCTGTCGTTGATCATCGGCGGGTGCGGCTCCGCGCAGCCCGCAACGGCCGACACGGCGATCACGCTGACCAGCACCACGCCGGCGGCGACCGGTGACATCGACAAGGTCACCTGGGCGCTGCCGAACGGTGAGCCCACCTCGCTCGACCCGGCCAAGACCGGCGACTACTCGGCCAACACGGTCGTCACCAATCTCTGCGAGAGCCTGCTGCGCCTGCAGGACGACTTCTCCACCGCGCCCGGCCTGGCCAAGTCGGTGACCCAGAAGGACGCCAAGACCGTCGTCATCACGCTGCAGGACGGCGTGACGTTCTGGGACGGCACCGCGATGACCGCCGCCGACGTGGTCTACAGCCTCAAGCGCAACATGGACCCGAAGCTTGCCTCCTACAGCGCGCACGTCTTCGCCAACGTGGCCTCGATCGATCAGACCGGGCCGCTCGAGGTGACGGTCCGGTTCACGACGCCCGACGTGCAGTTCATCCCGGACCTGGCTGGCGTGCCCGGCGCCATCATGGAAAAAGCTTTCACCGAAAAGACCGGAGCAACATTCGGTACGCCTACCGGCGGCCTGATGTGCACCGGGCCGTTCCAGCTCGGCACCTGGCAGACCGGGCAGAAGATCGAGCTCAAGCGGTACGACGGTTACTGGGACAGCGCCCGTAAGGCCAAGGCCGCCACCTTCGACTTCGTGTTCATCACCGACGACAGCACGATCACCAGCGCGCTTCTGGCCGGCGAGGTCGACGGCATCTACGGCGCTCCGGTCGGCAGCCTCGCCACGCTGCGCAAGACCGCGGCCGGCAAGCTCTACTTCGGGCCCAGCACCGAGACCGTCAGCCTCGGCCCGGTCGCCACCGAGGGGCCGGCCGCCGACGCCCGCATCCGGCAGGCGCTCGACCTGGCCATCGACAAGACCACGTTCATCACCAGCGTGCTGAAGGGTGCCGGCACCCCGCTGAAGACCTTCACCCCGCCGCTGGCCTGGTCGGGCAGCCCGGCCAAGGCGGTCTACGACGACGGGTACGCGGCTCTCCCCGACACCAGCAAGGCCGACCTCGGGGCCGCCAAGAAGCTGGTGGCCGAGGCCGCGCCGAGCCGGACCACGCTGGTCGTGGCGGTGCCGGCCGGTAACCAGGCGCTGCTGCAGACCGCCACCATCACCCAGGCGGCCGCCCAGCGGATCGGCCTCACGGTGACCATCAAGCAGTTGCAGGCGGCCGAGTTCGCCGGGCTGTTCTACGACCCGTCGCTGCGGGCCGGCATCGACTTCATCGCGACCACCGGTTATCTCGAGGTGCCGGGCGCGCTCTACTACGCACCCGGGTTCGTGCTCAAGGGCGCCCAGTTCAACTGGACCGGCTATGCGGACGCCGCCGTGGCCGAGAAGATCATCGCGGCAGTGTCCGCGACCGACCCGGACGAGTCGGCCAAGCAGTTCGTGGCCGCGCAGGCGATCTTCGGGCCGGCGAAACTGCAGATCACCCTGGCCGAGTCGTACAACCGCCTGTTCCTCGGCAAGCGGATCACCGGCGCTCCGGCGTCGTTCTCCTACATCAGTACGGCCTGGGCCGCCCAGGTCGGGTCGGCATGACCGCCTGCACCGAGCGGCACCCAGCCGCACCGGACAACGGCCTCGCAGGCGAGGGCCAGAAGGGCATGCCTAAGGGAGGGAGAGCGTCGTGATCGGGTTCGTCGGGCGCAAGGTGGCCGCGATGCTGGGCACGGTGCTCGTAGCCAGCTTCGTCATCTACGGCGCTCTGTACCTCGCGCCCGGCGACCCGGTCGCGCTGCTCGCCGGTGGGCACGAGATGAGCCCGGCCGCGCTCGCCGCGATCCGCAGCCAGTACCACCTGGACGACCCGTTCCTGGTGCAGTACTGGCGGTGGCTGTCCGGTGTGCTCACCGGGCACCTCGGTGACTCGCTGGTGTTCAAGGAGCCGGTCGCGCACCTGATCGGGGCGCGCCTGCTGAACACGGTGCTGCTGGTCGCGTACGCCTCGCTCCTGATCTTGGGGGTTGGGGTTGTCTCCGGGATCGTCGCCGCGGTCGGCGGCAAGATCGCCGACACCGCGGTCACCGTGACCACGACGGTGCTGATGGCCGCGCCCGCGTTCGTCGCCGCCATCGTGCTGATCTGGATCTTCGCGACCAAGCTGTCCTGGTTCCCGGTCTACGGCTCGGGCACCGGGTTCGGCGACCGGATCCACCACCTGACCCTGCCGGCCGTCGCGCTCAGCGCCGGCTATCTCGCCTACATCTCCCGGATCACCCGGGCCGAGGTGCGCGCCGAGCTGGGCTCCGACCACGTGGTCGCGGCCCGGGCCCGGGGCGTGCGGCGGGCCGCGATCCTGCGCAAACACGTGCTGCGCAACGCGGCGGCGCCGGTCCTCGCGGTCTCCGGGATCACCGTGGCCGGGCTGTTCGCCGGCACCGCGATCGCCGAGCAGGCCTTTGGAGTGAGCGGGCTCGGGTCGCTGCTGGTGCAGAGCGCGGCCCGGCAGGACCTGGTCGTCGTGCAGGTGCTCGCGCTGCTGCTGGTGGCGGCGTTCGTGCTGGTCAACATGCTGGTCGACGTCGCGAACGCGATGCTCGACCCCCGTCTGCTGCGCCCCCGGGAGGTCGGATGACCTTCCCTCTTGCTCTTGCTACCCGGCTGCGGCCCATTGCCTGGGAGGTTGGATGACGCTCGCTCTTGCCTCGCCGCTGCGGTTTCCGGCCCGGCGGCTGGCCGCCCTCGGGTGGGCCACCACCGTCGCCGGGGTGATCTGTGCGCTGGTGGTGCTGGTCGCGGTGTTCGCGCCGTGGATCGCGCCGCATGACCCGAACGCGGTCGACCCGCTCAACGCCTTCGCGCCGTTCTCGGCGGCGCATCCGCTCGGCACTGACGACCTCGGCCGCGACCTGCTGTCCCGGCTGATCCTCGGATCCCGCACCAGCCTGGCCGGGCCGCTGGTCGTGATCGTCGTGTCCGGTGCGGTCGGCACCGCGCTCGCCGTCTCGGCCGCCTGGATCGGCGGCTGGTTCGACGCGGCGGTGTCCCGGGTGCTCGACATCCTGTTCGCCTTCCCCGGACTGGTCCTGGCGATCACCGTGGCCGCCCTGTTCGGCGCCGGATTCCTGGCGCCGGTGGTGGCGTTGTCGCTGGCCTACGTGCCGATCATCGCCCGGGTCATGCGGGCGGCGGCACTGCGCGAACGGTCGCTGCCCTACGTGGAGGCACTGCGCGTGCAGGGCTTCTCCGGCTGGCACATCTGCCGCCGGCACCTGCTGCCCAACCTCGCTCCGCTGCTGGTCGTGCAGGCCGCGATCAGCTTCGGCTACGCCATGATCGACCTCGCGTCGATCTCGTTTCTCGGCCTCGGGCTACAGCCGCCGGCCGCGGATTGGGGCCTCATGATCGCCAACGGCCAGCCGTCGATCTTGGCCGGCTTCCCGCAGCAGTCCATCGCGGCGGCCGTCGCCGTGGTGATCACGGTGGTGGCCTTCACGGTCGTCGCGGAGCGGATGGCGGCCCGATGAGCGCGCGTCCGGTCGACGGGGATGACGGCGCGATGGGCGCGCTCCTTGAATTCGACCACCTGCGGGTCGAGGTGCCGACTCCGGTCGGGCCGCGGCCGGTGCTGCGCTCGGTGAGCCTTTCGCTGTTCGCGGGGGAAGCGGTCGGGCTGGTCGGTGAGAGCGGCTCGGGCAAATCCATGACCGCGAGGTCGGTGCTTGGCATGCTGCCCGGCGCGGCGACCATCGGCGGGGCGGTCCGCTTCCGGGGTACGGACATCAGCACGCTCGACGCCACGGGACTACGGCGTCTGCGGTCGCGGGACGTCGCCATGGTCTTCCAGGACCCGCGGGCGACCGTCAATCCGGTGCGGACGATCGGTGACTTCCTCACCGAGGTGCTCCGCGAACGCGGCATGTCGCGCTCCGCCGCAGTGGCCGTCGGCGCCGGGATCCTCGCCGACATCGGCGTCGACGACGTGCCAAGGCGATTGAAGCAGCGCCCCTACGAGCTCTCCGGCGGCCTGCTGCAACGGGTCGTCATCGCGGCCGCCCTGGCCGGCGAACCCGCGCTGATCCTGGCCGACGAGCCGACCACCGCGCTCGACGTCACCACCCAGGAAGAGGTGGTGGCGATCCTCGACGAGCAGCGCCGGCAGCGCGGAACCGCCCTGCTGTTCATCTCGCACGACCTGGAGCTGGCCACCGCGGTCTGCGACCGGATCGCGGTCATGTACGCGGGCGAGATCGTCGAGATCCTGCCCGCGAAGTCACTGCACGAGGACGCCCGGCACCCCTACACGAAGGCGCTGCTGCGGGCCCGGCCCGGCTCGGTGCCGCCGGGGGAGCGGCTGCAGACCGTCCCCGGCACCCCGCAGTCCGGCATCGAGGCCCCGTCCGGATGCGTGTTCGCCGACCGCTGCCCGGTCGCCGAGGCGGACTGCCGCACCACCGTGCCGCTGCTGGTCGGCGGCGTCGCCTGTCATCTGGAGGTGCCGTGATTCTCGAGGTGACCGACCTGCGCAAGGTGTTCCGGGGTGACTTCGTCGCGGTCGACGGCGTCTCGTTCGCCGTACCCGTGGGCGGATCGTTGGCCATTGTCGGCGAATCCGGCTCGGGCAAGACGACCTGTGCCCGGATCGTGGCCGGACTGGAGCGGGCCACGTCGGGAACGATCCAGCTGGACGGCCTGGACGTTAAATCAGACCGGAGGGCCCGGGCCCGCGTCGTCCAGATGGTGTTCCAGGACCCGTACCAGTCATTGGATCGCCGCCAGACGGTGTCCGCCTGCCTGGACGAGGTCCTGGCCTTTCATACCGGCCTCGGCCGGGCCGAGCGGCGCAGCCGGATCGGCGAGCTGCTCGAACTCGTCGGCCTCGACCAGCGCCACGCCGGTGTCCTGCCGCGCCAGCTCTCCGGCGGGCAACGCCAGCGGGTGGCCATCGCCCGCGCGCTCGCCCCGTCGCCGCGGCTGCTGATCCTCGACGAGGCGGTAGCGGCGCTGGACGTCTCGATCCAGGCCCAGATCCTCAACCTGCTCGTCGATGCCCGCGCGGCCACCGGGGTCGGTTACCTGTTCATCACCCACGACCTGTCGGTGGTGCGGCACGTCTGCGACGAGGTGATCGTGATGCGGCGCGGCCGGGTCGTCGAGTCCGGCGCGGTGGAGAAGGTCCTCGACGCACCAACGGCCGACTACACGAAGAAGCTTGTCGGCTCGATCCCGCGCCCCGGCTGGGTGCCGGCCCGAGGCGGCACCCGTGCCTGACCTACAGCTGATCCAACAGAGATTCTGCGGCCGTCCGCACCAGCCCGCCGGCCGCGATCGGCAGCTGGAGTTCGGCCATCGTGGAGTTACCCAGCGCCAGGCACCACAGGCCGTAGGCGGCCGACCGCCGCTTCGCCGCCGGCGCGGACGGGTATTCGGCCGCGAGCGCCTCCTCGATCGTCTCCACCGCGCCGAGGTACTGCGCCTGCAGGATCGACCGGATCCGCTCGTCGGTGATACCGGCGGTGATCAGCTCGCGGATCACCGTGTCGTCGTCGCTGATCGGCAGGAAGCCGCTGCCGAACAGGTAGTCCAGCACGATCGGCAGCTTGGCCGGCCCCTCGGCCTCGGCGACCGCCCCGGTGAACTCCGACTCGTAACCGGTGTAGAGCCAGGACGCGAACGCCCGCAGCAGGTCGTCCCGGTTGCCCACGTAGTGCCGCACGTGGCTGCGGCTGAGCCCGGACTCCTCGGCCACCCGCTCCAGCGTGGTGCCGGCGAGACCGTTCTTGCGCAGGCAGCGACCGGTGGCCTGCATGATCTGCGCAGTCCGCTCGGTGGCCATGCTCGGGCGTCCCATTCCGGCTCCTCACTCAGCTTTCCCGCCAACTGTAATTGATTGTCATTGCGACGAAGAACGGAGTCACCATGAACCTGCCCGATCCCCGACTGGCGTTCGCCTTCGAGGTCCGGGTCGGCGTCGCGGATTCGCTGCACGTCGGCCGCGGCCCCGGCGAGGTGCTGATGTTCACCCCGATCACCGGCGGCACGGTGTCCGGCCCCCGGCTGACCGGCGTGGTCCTGCCCGGCGGCGGCGACTGGTCCACCACCCGCGGCACCACCACCGAACTCGACGCCCGCTACCTGCTGCGGGCCGCCGACGGCGCGGTGATCGACATCGTGAACCGCGGCTTCTGGCGGGCCGACCCGGACATCGAGCGCCGGGTCGACGCCGGCGAGGACATCGGAGAGACCGAGTACTACTACCGCACCAGCCCGGTCTTCCGCACCGACGCGGAACAGCACCGCTGGCTGGCCGAATCGGTCTTCGTCGGGCTGGCCCGCGGCGAGGCCGGCCAGGTGTGCATCCGCTTCTTCGAGGTGCTCTGAGATGACGATCGAGATCCACCGCCTCGGCCCCGGGCCGCTGTCCCCGGACGCCACCCAGCACATGGTGCGGATGCGCGACGGTGTCCGGCTCGCCACCGACGTCTACCTGCCGGCCGGCTCGACCGGGCCGGGGCCGACCATCCTGACCCGGCTGCCGTACGACAAGACCGGCGAGTACACCTTCATGCCCCGGGTCGCGGCCTGGTTCACCGCCCGTGGCTACACGATGGTCGTGCAGGACGTCCGCGGAAAGTTCCGCTCCGAGGGTGAGACGCTGCTGTTCGTCAACGAGACGTACGACGGCTACGACACCATCGAATGGATCACCAACCAGCAGTGGTCCGACGGCGTGGTCGGCATGTGGGGCGACTCGTACTACGGCTACACCCAGTGGGCCGCCGCGTCGTCCGCCCACCGCGCGCTCAAGGCCATGGTCCCGCGCGTCACCGGCACCCGCCTCGGCGAGCTGCCGGTGCCCGCTCCCGGGCAGCGCACGCACGACGTGGAGATGTCCGTGCACCGGTTCTATCCGCTGTCGATGTTCCACGACCGGGACATCCTGGAATGGGAACTCGACTGGTCCCGGCGCCCACTCGCCGACGCGGTGGAGGAGTTCTTCCAGGCCGTGGGTTCTAGAAGTGCCTCCTACGACTTATGGTTCCCGCACCCGGTGCGTTTGCGTCGTTTCCCGGCCGGTAGCCCGTTCGACGCCCCCGCAGTTCCAGTACTCCTGACCCTGGGATGGTGGGACAACTGCGCACCCTGGCAGTGGTCCGACTACCGCGATCTAGAACTCCGGCCGGCATGGTTGCAGAACGCTTTCCTGCTTTTGGAAGCCATCGACCACGAAAACAACAGCCACTTCGACCCGGCCGCCGCCCGCGACGAGTCGTGGATGAACCGCTACCTCGAACCGGCCGCCGAGTTTTTCGACGTCTTCCTGCGCGGCGAGGCCGCGAACATCGCCAAGGTCCGCTGGCAACTGGCGAACTCCGGCGACTCCACCTTCCGCTCCGCGACCCATTGGCCGCCCCCGGGCGTACGGCTGAAAGAGCTCTTTCCCCATCCTGGCGGAACTCTGCAATCGGGTTCTTTCGAACCGGAGGTCGAGGAGTCCTGGATCCATGACGCCTCGTCGCCCGTGAAATCGCCGGTCCGCGACCCGTTCGCCTTCCTCGCCGAGTTGCCGGACGAGCGGGACCTGGCTGCCCGCCCCGACGTCCTCGCCTTCACCGCCGAACCCGTCGACGAGCCGTTGGACCTGGCCGGTCCGGTCCGGGTGCACGCCACGGTCGGCTCGGACGGCCCCGAGATGGACCTGTTCGCCCGGTTGTCCGACGTGGCCCCCGACGGCAGCACCCACCTGATCGCCCGCGGCCAGCAGACCATCCTCGACCCCGGCCTGTCCTTCGACGTCGAGCTCGACCTGGGCCACATCGGCTACCGCCTCCATCCCGGGCACGCCCTGCGCCTCACCCTGGCCAGCAGCGACGCCCCCGAGTTCATCCCCGCGCCCGGCACCGGCGAACACCGCTGGCTGGCCGCCACCACCAAGACCAACCACCAGCGCGTACGCCTGGGCGGCCGCACCGGCTGCCGGCTGACCGTCACCGTCCTCTGAAAGGCCGCACCATGGACAAGCTCACCCAGCTCACGGTCGTGGAGATCGCCGAGGCCGTGCGCTCCGGCAGCGTCTCCGCCACCGACGTGGTCGAGGCCCACCTGGCCCGGATCGCCGAGGTCAACCCGGCGACCGGCGCCGCCACGGTGGTCCTCGCCGACCAGGCCCGCGCCGCCGCAGCCGAGGTGGACGCCCGGATCGCGGCCGGCGGTGACCCCGGACCGCTGGCCGGCGTACCCGTCTCGGTGAAGGAGAACATCGACCTGACCTGGTCCGCGACCACGTCGGGGTTGCCCTTCGCCGCCGACCACATCCCCGCCGAGAACGCCAGCTTCGTCACCAAGCTCCTCGCCGCCGGCGCGATCCCGGTGGCCCGCGGCAACATGCCGGACGTCGGCCTGCGCTGGGACACCGACAACGACCTGTTCGGCCGCACCTGGAACCCGTGGGACCGCAGCCGGGTGCCCGGCGGTTCGAGTGGCGGCGACGCGGTCATCGTGGCCACCGGGATGGCCGCGGCCGGCCTGGGCAACGACTACGGCGGCTCGCTGCGGCTGCCCGCGAACGCGGCCGGCATCGCCGCGCTGCGCCCGTCGGCCGGCCGGGTGCCCGCTCCGACCCGCCAGATCATGCCGATCGAGCTGTCCCTGCAGGCGTTCGCGGTCAACGGCCCGCTCGCCCGTACGGTCGCGGATCTGGATTTGCTCTTCGGGGTCATGCACGGCGCCGACGATGTGGACCCGCAGAGCGTGACCATCCCGCACCCGGCCGGCTACGACGGACCGCGCCGGGTCGCGGTCACCGTGGACCCGGCCGGCTGGGGCGTGGAACCGCAGGTGGCGGCGGCAGTCCACCGAGCCGCCGACGCGCTGGCCGCGGCCGGCTGGGAGGTCGAGCAGGTGGACCCGCCGCAGGTGGACCGCTGCGCCACGCTGTGGCGCCAGATCTCCGCCTCGGAGATGGCCCCCGCCCTGCTGACGCCGGGTGTGTTCCCCGGGCCGCTGTCGGCCGGCACGGTCAAGTACTTCACCGACAACGTGGCCGGCGTCGACCTGCTGGACACCGCCCCCGCGTACGCGGCGGCCTGGGCCGAACGGCACGCGCTGGCCGCACTGTGGCGGCAGTTCCACACCCGCTACCCGATCGTGCTCGGCCCGGTCACCACCGCGGCGATGCCGGAGATCGGCTGGGACCTGTCCGGCCCCGAGGCCACCACCCAACAGTGGCGCCAGCACCGCCTCCTGGTCACCGCGAACTTCCTCGGCCTGCCCGCGGTAGCGGTCCCGACCGGCGTGGCCGACGGCCGCCCCCAGGGCGTCCAGGTGATCTCCCGCCTGAACGGCGACCACATCGCCCTGGCCGCCGCCCGCGCCATCGAGGCGGCCGGCCCCGCCCTGACCCCGATCGACCCCCGCCCCTGAGCCGGCGCGGTCCGGGACGGCGGCACCCTGCGCGGGGGGAGGGCCGGGTTTGGTCACCCAGCTCACCGGCCACCGTCCCGGACCCGCCTTCCGCCGCCGGACGGCACGGCGGGTGCGTCCCGGTCCGGCGGCCTGCCCGGGCACGCCGTGGGGTCGTTGGACGCGGGCGGCATTCACCGGCGACGATGGGGTGATGAGGCGGGCAAGCTGGCCGGTGATCGGTCTCGTCCTGGGCGCGGTGGCCGGCGCGCTCTGGGGGTGGTTCGGGGCGGGCGGCTACGAAGCCGGCGACTCGGCCATCGGCACGAGTTTCCTGTGCGCGCTGGCCGGCCTCCTGATCGGCGCGGTGGCCGCGAGCGTCGCGGCCCGCCGGGCCCGAAAACACCGCTGATTGTTCAGCCCGGGATCGGTGCGTCGCGGCAGACGGTTCCGGCCGGTGGCACGGTCAGCCGCAGCAGATATTCGTACATGTAGGCCTCCATGCAGGCGCTCTTGCGCCGCGCGGTGTGGCCCTCGCCCTGCCAGGTGAGCAGGTGGCCGTTGGCCAGGATCCGGGACAGGGCAACGGCATCGGCGTACGGGGTGTCGGGATCGCCGGTGTTGCCGGAGACCAGGATCGGGGCCGACCCGACGGCCCGATAGGAGCCGGTGTATCGGCTGAGACGCTCGGCCGGCCACTGCAGGCACGCGGGTGCGTGGGTCTGGTCGTAGGCCGGTGGCCCGTACGCCATCCGCGGCGCGGTCAGCGGAAAGTCGGCCGCCACCTCCGACAGCCGGGAGTCCAGCTGACGCATGCCCGGCGGAAACACCCGGTCGGCGCACTCGACCGCCACGTTGACCGCGTTGAACGCCGTGTCGGACTGGCTGATGGCGTACATCAGGGGTCCGGTGTGGTTTTCCAAGAGATGTAGATCGGTGCCGAGGGCGGTCCACCGCCGGGTGCCGCTGTTCAGCCGTGAGGTCAGCTCGGACAGCACGGTGGCCCCGTTGACGCTGCCCGACAGCGAGTCGAGGATCGCCCGCACCCGCCCGGCCAGGTCCGGCCCGCCCGCCGCGAAGGCACATGAGGCGGGCGTGGCGGCACACCATCGCAGGAAACGTTGCAACGCTGCCTCGGTAGCCTGGTATTGCCCGTAGTCATAGGAGTACGGATCCTGGGCGTACTTCACCGGGTCGTAGGCCGAGTCCAGGACCAGCGCCCGGGTCCGCCCCGGGAACATGCTGGCGTAGACGGTGCCGACATAGGTGGCGTACGACCCGCCGAAGTACGTCAGCTTCGCGTCCCCGACGGCGGCCCGCAGCCGGTCGAGGTCCCGCGCCTGGTACTCGGTGCCGATGAAGGGCAGCAGACCCCCGGAATGGGCCAGGCAGGCGGCATTCCACTGCTGCGCCGACCGTACGGCGTTGGCAAGCGTCGCCGGTTTCTGCCACAGGGCCGCGTAGTCCGGCTGATCCAGGCAGCTCACCGGCTGACTGCGATGCACCCCACGCGGATCGAACCCGACGATGTCGAACCGGTCCCGGATCTCCTGGACCGCCGAGGTGGCGAACCCCTGAACCCACTCCCACCCGGAGCTCCCCGGCCCGCCCGCGTAGATGAACAGCGTGCCGATCCGGTCGGCCGGTTTCGCGGCCGGCCACCGCCGCAGCTGCAGCGTCACCCTGGTCCCGCCGGGATGGCGGTAGTCCAGCGGAACCTGGAACGGCGAACACTGGTAGACGCCGTCGCCACAGTCCTGCCAGTCCAGGGCGGGCGGCGCGACCGGTCCGGCCACGACGGGTCCGGCACTCAACATCAGCAGCGCGGCCACCGCGCCCAGGATCTTCATGGCCCGAACATAGGAACACCGGCGCCGCGACCAGCCCGAACGGCCAGTTCGTCACACGAAATGATTGACCCGGGGTGGACCGCCTGAACTAATGATCGAATGCGGACTTTTCCTACGGACTTCCTCTGGGGTGTGGCCAGCGCCGGCCACCAGATCGAGGGCGACAACACCGCCAGTGACACCTGGTTCGCGGAGCACGTGAAGCCGACGGTGTTCCAGGAACCCTCGGGGAAGGCCTGCGACGGCTACCGGCTCTGGCGCGAGGACATCGACCTCGCCGCCGGGATGGGGCTGTCGGCCTACCGCTTCTCGGTGGAGTGGGCGCGGGTGGAGCCGGTCGAGGGACAGTTCGACGAGGCGGCGCTCGCGCACTACGAGGGCATCGTCGACCGGTGTGCCGAGCTCGGCCTGGCGCCGGTGGTGACGTTGAACCACATGACCTCGCCGCACTGGTTCGCAGCCCGGGGGAGCTGGCTCGATCCGGCGGCGCCCGGGTTCTTCGCGCGCTACTGCGACCGGGTGATGGCCGCGTTCGGCGACCGGATCGCCGTCGCGGTCACGTTCAACGAGCCGAACCTGCCCAACCTGCTGCGCTGGACCGCCGTACCGGAGTTTGTCCGGGATCTGGAGCGGGCCACCCTGGAGGCCGCCGGCAAGGCGGCCGGGGTGGATCGCTACCGGCTGACCAACGTCATGATTCCCGAGGACATGGACGCGATGGGCGACGGCATGACCGCCGGGCACCTCGCGGCCCGGGCCGCGATCAAGGCCCGCCGGGCCGACCTGCCGGTCGGATTCTCCCTGGCGATCGTGGACGACCAGGTGGTCGGCGACGATCCATCGGTCCGGGACCGGAAACGAGCCGAGGTGTACGGGCGGTGGCTGGAACTGGCCCGCGGCGACGACTACATCGGCATCCAGAACTACGAGCGACTCTCCTACGACGGCAACGGCCCGGTCGGCGACGACACGCTGTTCTCCGGGGTGGATTCGCGGTCGCTGGGCGAGGCCGCCCGATACGCCCACTCGGTAGCGGGGGTGCCGGTCATGGTGACCGAGCACGGCATCTCCACCGAGGACGACAGCCGCCGGGCCGCGTTCATCCCGGAGTCCCTGGAAGGCCTGTGGCAGGCGATCGAGGACGGCGTGCCGGTCCGCGGATACTTCCACTGGACCCTGATGGACAACTTCGAATGGATCTTCGGCTACGGCCCGAAACTGGGCCTGCACAGCGTCGACCGAGAGACGTTCGCGCGGACGCCGAAACCCAGCGCCGGTGTCTACGGGGCGATCGCCCGCGCGAACGGTCTCTGACTCAGATCTTGCCGGTGCCGGCGCCCGCCATCACGGTGGCCTTCACCTTGC
>NZ_BOMY01000018.1 GCF_016862435.1 Paractinoplanes tereljensis | reverse complement strand
CGCAGGTGCGGGGCGTGGCCGGCACCTGGCGCGACCTGACCGACAACGTGAACTACATGGCCTCCAACCTGACCGCTCAGGTGCGGAACATCGCGAGCGTCACGACCGCCGTGGCCAAGGGTGACCTGTCGCAGAAGATCACGGTCGACGCGCGTGGCGAGATCCTGGAGCTCAAGGACACCGTCAACACGATGGTTGATCAACTTTCGAGCTTCGCCACCGAGGTGACCCGGGTCGGCCGGGAGGTCGGCGTGGAGGGCAAGCTCGGCGGTCAGGCCCAGGTCAAGGGCGTTTCCGGCACCTGGCAGGACCTCACCGACAACGTGAACCAGCTGGCCTCGACGCTGACCACCCAGCTGCGCGCGATCGCCGAGGTGTCCACCGCGGTTACCCGCGGTGACCTGACCCAGAGCATCGCGGTCGTCGCCCAGGGCGAAGTGGCCGAGCTCAAGGACAACATCAACCAGATGATCGTCACGCTGCGCGAGACGACCAAGGCGAACGCCGAGCAGGGCTGGCTCGACTCCAACCTGGCCCGCATCGGCGGCCTGCTGCAGGGTCAGCGCGATCTCGGCGAGGTCTGCCGCATGATCATGACCGAGGTGACGCCGTTGGTCGACGCGCAGCTCGGCGCGTTCTTCCTGGTCGACAACGAGCAGGCGGTGATGCGCCTGCGGCTGGCCGCGTCCTACGGCTACGTCGCTCGCAACCACGAGGTGACGTTCGGGCCGGGCGAGGGCCTGGTCGGCCAGGCCGCGGTTTCCCGCCGGACGATCCGGGTCCGCGCGACCCACGACGGCATCCTGACCATGCGCTCGGGGCTGATGTCGATGCCGCCGAACGACCTGGTCGTGCTGCCGGTGCTGTTCGAGGGCGAGATGCTCGGCGTGATCGAGTTCGCCTCGGTCGCGGCCTTCTCCGGGCTGCATCTGACGTTCCTGGAGCGGCTGGTGGCCACCATCGGCGTCGCTCTCAACACCATTCAGGCCAACCGGCGTACGGAGGAACTGCTCTCCCAATCGCAGCGGCTGGCTCGCGAGATGCAGGACCAGTCGGCCGAACTGCAGCGCACCAACGCCGAACTGGAGGACAAGGCCCAGCTGCTCAGCGAGCAGAAGGCGAACATCGAGACGAAGAACCGGGAGATCGAGCAGGCCCGGCTCGGACTCGAGGAGAAGGCGCAGCAGCTGTCCCGGGCGAGCGCGTACAAGTCCGAGTTCCTCGCCAACATGAGCCACGAGCTGCGCACCCCGCTCAACTCGTTGCTGCTGCTGGCCCGGTTGCTGGCCGACAACTCGGAGCAGAACCTCTCCGAGAAGCAGATCGAATTCGCCCGTACGATCCACAGCGCCGGCTCCGACCTGCTGTCCCTGATCGACGACATCCTCGACCTCGCCAAGATCGAGGCGGGCCGGATGGACGTCGACATCGACGAGATCGACTTCGACGGCGTCCAGTCGTACGTCGAGCAGGCGTTCCTGCCGCAGGCCGAGGAGAAGAACCTCGACTTCCGGGTCTCGGTGGCACCCGACCTGCCGGCCTCGATCGTCACCGACGGTCAGCGGCTCCAGCAGATCCTGCGCAACCTGCTCTCCAACGCGGTCAAGTTCACCGACTCCGGCTCGGTGACGCTCAGCATCTTCGCGGCGCCGGCCAATACCGACTTCGACATGCCGGCGCTGGCCTCGGCCCGTCAGGTGGTGGCGTTCGCGGTGGCCGACACCGGCATCGGCATCTCGGACGAGAAGCTGGCGATCATCTTCGAGCCGTTCCAGCAGGCCGACGGCACCACCACCCGGAAGTACGGCGGCACCGGCCTGGGCCTGTCGATCAGCCGGGAGTTCGCGGCCCTGCTCGGCGGCACGATCGTGGTGTCGTCGATCCCGGGCGAGGGATCGACCTTCACGCTGTACGTTCCGGACGCGCTGACCCCCGACCTGGTGCCGGTGTTCTCGCTGCTGCCGCCCGAGCCGTCCACGTCGGTCGTGGTGCGTCCGGCCCAGTCGGTGAACATGCCGCTGATGGAGCTGCCGGTGATCACGCCGCGGGCCGAGCTGGAGGGGCACATCAGCGCGGCCGGCCGGCAGCTCGACGGCGCGACCGTGCTGATCGTCGACGACGACGTGCGCAACGTGTTCGCGCTGACCAGCGCCCTCGAGATGCACGGGCTCAACGTTCTGTACTCGGACAACGGGGTCGACGGCGTCCGCCTGCTGGCCGAGCACCCGGAGGTCGACATCGTCCTGATGGACGCGATGATGCCGGACCAGGACGGATATGAGACGACCCGGGGCATCCGCCGTAATCAGCGCTTCCGGGACCTGCCGGTAGTGTTCCTAACCGCGAAGGCCATGCCCGGTGACCGGGAGTCAGCCCTAGCCGCCGGCGCGAGTGACTACATCACCAAGCCGGTCGACCTGGACGAGCTGATCGAACTGATGGCCCGCTGGGTGAACGCCGACAAGACCATCGAACCGGAGCGCGGATAGGGGGTAGGGGAGTGGCGGAACGCGCCAAGGCCCTGCTGGTCGACGACCGCAAGGACAACCTGCTCGCCCTGGAGGCCATCCTCCAGGGCCTCCCGGTGACCCCGGTCGCCGTGGAGAGCGGTGAGGCCGCGCTCAAGCAACTGCTCACCGACGACTTCGCGGTCATCCTGCTCGACGCGCAGATGCCCAACATGGACGGTTTCGAGACGGCCAGCCACATCAAGCGGCGCGAGCGCACCCGGCACGTACCCATCCTGTTCCTGACCGCCGCCGACCGCGACGCGCAGCTCGCGCTGCGCGGCTACGCGGTCGGCGCGGTCGACTACCTGACGAAGCCGTTCGACCCGTGGGTGCTGCGGGCCAAGGTGTCCATCTTCGTCGAGCTGTGGACCAAGACCCAGCAGCTCAAGGCCCAGGGCGACGTGACCCGCGAGCGAGACTCGCAGTGGCAGCGCCTGACCGAGACGGTCGACGAGGCCGCCCGGGTCCTCCGGGCCGGCGGCGACGAGGCCGCCGCCGAGGCGCTCGCCCTCCTGGAAAAGGCCCGCTGGGGCAGCTAGCGATTAACGTACGGCGTCAGCACGTTGGTCAGGGCGGAGCGGAGCACTGACTTCGGGCGGGCGCCGACCAGGGTTGCGGTGACGATGCCGCCGGTGAAGAACAGCAGCGTGGGCATCGACATGATGCGGTAATCGCGGGTCGACACCGGGTTCTCGTCGGCGTTGATCTTGCCGATCCGCAGTCGACCCTCGAACTCGGGCGCCAGCTCGGCCAGGGTCTGCGCCATCGGACGGCAGGGCGGGCACCAATCGGCCCAGAAGTCGACGACGAACGGCAGGTCGGAGCCGAGGACGGTGTCGGCGAAGGTGGCATCGGTCAGGGTGATGAGGTCCAGCATCGGGTCTCCCGGTGTTCGACGGCCTGGGTCAACTGCGCGTGCAGCTGCTGCCGGATCTCCGTGAGCTGCGAAAGGTAGCCGTCGACCTCGGCCAGCTTCCGGCGCAGCACCACCACCGAATCCGGGCACACGTGGCCCGAGGAGTTACCGGCGCGCAGGCACGCGACGAAGGGTTTGATGTCGTCGAGCCCGAAACCGACCGCGAGCAGCGACCGGATCTCGTGCACCACGCGCAGCTCGGCATCGTCGTACTGCCGATAGCCGTTCGCGTCGCGCCGGGGCTGCACGAGGCCCTGTTCCTCGTAGTACCGCAGGGTCCGAGTGCTGGTTCCCGCGCGTGAAGCCAGCTCGCCGATCAACATGTGGCCGACGGTAGGCCTTCACACCGGTGTCAACGCAAGAGCTGGGTCAGGACGCGACCGAGGTGATCATCAGGGCGCTGCGCAGGCCGGTGATGTCGAGCACGCGCATCAGGAATTCACCGACGTTGGTCAGCGAGAGCACCGAGCGGGCGTGCTGGGCCTTGCGGCTGAGCACCACCAGGGTGCCGAGGCCCTGCGAGTCGCAGAATGTGACACCCGCCATGTCGAGCACGATGCGGGGCGGCGGCTCGCCCAGGGTCTCATTGACGATGGCGGACAGATTGGTGACCGTGAGCACGTCGATCTCCCCGGTGAGGTGCAACACCACCTCGTCGGGGGCGCGCTCGACCTCGATGGTCAACTCCGGCCTCTCCACGGGCTCAGCCTATCGCCCGTGGTGTGGATCTGCCCGTCGGGCGCTCGCGTATCCGGTCGTTCCGGACATGCTGGTGTGACGCACTTACGACGTGAACAACCCTCTTGAGACGCCCAGAGGGTGCCGCTGACAGAATGGGAGCCGCTGTGACCACCTCATACCGCGCCGAGGGCCTCCCGTACCCGCAGGACGCCCCGGTCTCCCAGGCCCTGTTCGACCGCGCCAGCGCCATCGTGCCCGGCGGGGTCAATTCACCCGTGCGTGCCTTCCGAGCGGTCGGTGGCACGCCCCGATTCATGGCGTCCGGTGCCGGTGCGTGGCTGACCGACGCCGACGGCCGGCGCTATGTCGACCTGGTCTGCTCGTGGGGCCCGCTGATCCACGGCCACGCGCACCCCGAGATCGTGGCCGCCGTGCAGGCCGCCGCCGCCCGGGGCACCAGCTTCGGCACCCCCACGGCCGGCGAGGTCGACCTGGCCGAGGAGATCGTCCGGCGCACCGCGATCGACGCGGTCCGCCTGGTCAACTCGGGCACCGAGGCCACCATGACCGCGATTCGGCTGGCCCGCGGCTACACCGGCCGGGCCAAGATCGTGAAGTTCGCCGGCTGCTACCACGGTCACGTGGACGCGCTGCTGGCCGCGGCCGGCTCAGGCGTGGCCACCCTGGGGCTGCCCGACTCACCCGGCGTGACCGGTGCGACGACGGCCGAGACGATCGTGCTGCCGTACAACGACGTGGCCGCAGTCGAGGCGGCCTTCGCCGAGAACGGCACCGAGATCGCCGCGATCATCACCGAGGCCGCGGCCGGCAACATGGGCGTGGTCGCCCCGCGCGACGGCTTCAACCAGCGCCTCGCCGAGATCGCCCACGCGCACGGCGCGCTGCTGATCATCGACGAGGTGATGACCGGCTTCCGGGTGTCGCCGGGCGGCTGGTCCGGGCTCGACCCGGTCGACGCCGACCTGTACACGTTCGGCAAGGTGATGGGTGGCGGCCTGCCCGCGGCCGCGTTCGGCGGGCGCCACGAGATCATGTCGCGGCTGGCCCCGGCCGGCCCGGTCTACCAGGCCGGCACGCTCTCCGGTAACCCGCTGGCCTGCGCGGCCGGTCTGGCCTCGCTGCGGCTGGCCGACGACGCGACCTACAAGCGGCTCGACGAGCTGTCGGCCACGGTGGGCGCGCTGGCCTCCGCCGAGTTGACCAAAGCAGGCGTGCCGCACCGGTTGTCGTACGCCGGCAACATGTTCTCGATCTTCTTCACCGAGGCCGAGGTCGTCGACTACGACTCGGCCAAGACCCAGAACGCGGCCGCGTTCAAGGGTTTCTTCCACGAGATGCTGTCGCGCGGCGTCTACCTCCCGCCGAGCGCGTTCGAGTCGTGGTTCGTGTCGACGGCGCTGGACGACCAGGCGCTGGAACAGATCGCGGCGGCTCTGCCGCACGCAGCCCGGGCCGCAGGGAGTACGGCATGACCAAAACCACGGTGCACGTGCTGCGGCACGGCGAGGTCTTCAACCCGACGAAGATCCTGTACGGGCGGCTGCCCGACTTCCATCTCTCCGAGCTCGGCGTGCAGATGGCCAAGGCGGCGGCCGAGTCGCTGGCCGCCCGCGACATTACGTATGTGGTGGCCAGCCCGCTGGAGCGCGCGCAGGAGACGGCCGTGCCGATCGCCGCCGAGTTCAAGCTCGACGTCGCCAGCGACGTGCGGCTGATCGAGAGCGCCAACTACTTCGAGGGCAAGACGGTGGGCGTCGGCGACGGCGCGCTGACCAACCCGCGGCACTGGTGGGTGCTGCGCGACCCGATCACCCCGTCCTGGGGCGAGCCCTACCTGCAGATCGCCACCCGGATGTTCGCGGCCGTGCAGGCGGCCCGGGTCGCGGCCGAGGGCCACGAGGCGGTCTGCGTCTCGCACCAGCTGCCGATCTGGACACTCAGGCGGTACGTCGAGAAGAAGCGGCTCTGGCACGACCCGCGCCGCCGCCAATGTGGCCTGGCCAGTCTCACCTCGATCCGCTTCGAGGGTTCTACCGTGGTCGGTATCGACTACTCCGAGCCGGCCGCGCACCTGGTGGCCCTGTCCGCGACCGCCAAGACCGCCAAGGGAGCTTGACCATGCGCCGCCCCACCGTCGTGCTGACCGTCGCCGCGCTCGCGGTGACCGGACTGGCCGGGTGCGGCGGGGAGAACTGGGCGAAGAAGTGCACCACCACCGGCACCGTGGTGGAGTGCGCGCCGACCCAGCGCCCGCAGGTCAAGGAGGTCACCGGCGAGCTGCTCGACGGCGGGAAATACGACGTCGCGCAGGAGCGTGGCAAGGTCGTGGTGGTCAACTTCTGGGGTTCCTGGTGCGCGCCGTGCCGGGCCGAGGCCGACGACCTGGAGAAGACCTACCAGGACACCAAGGCCAAGGGCGTCAGCTTCATCGGGGTCAACTCGCGGGACGACAAAGACTCGGCCCGGGCGTTCGAGCGGGGCCGGGTCACCTATCCCAGCCTCTATGACTTCGACGGCAAGGTCGCGCTGAAGTTCGACGTGACCCAGACCAGCACCCCGGCCACGCTGATCCTCGACCGGCAGGGCCGGATCGCGGTGGCGCTGCGCGCGGCCACGACGTACACCCAGCTCAAGCCCTTGGTCGAGAAGATCGCGGCGGAAGACCCATCCAACCGCCCCGCCACCGCCCTTAAACGGACTGAAGGCTGAGCCTGATGGGCGAGAACTTCGCGGACATCGCCGGCAGCGGCCCCTTGCTGCTGGCGGTGGTTGTCGCGGCCCTGGCCGGCCTGGTCAGCATCCTGTCGCCGTGTGTGCTGCCGCTGGTGCCGGGCTATCTCTCCTATGTGACCGGGCTGGCCGGCTCCGATCTGGACGCCGAGCGGACGGCCGAGGTTCGCCGCAAGACCGGCCGGGTGCTGGCCGGCACGCTGCTGTTCGTGCTCGGCTTCGCGATCGTGTTCACCCTGCTGGTGACGCTGGTGGCGAACATCGGCTTCACCCTCAAGACCCACCAGGAAACGCTCGACATCGTCCTCGGCGTCCTGGTGATCGTGCTCGGCCTCGGTTACCTCGGCTGGATCCCCGGGCTGCAACGCGAGATGCGGATCAGCAAGCTGCCGGTGGCTGGCCTGATCGGCGCCCCGATCTTCGGCGGCATCTTCGCGCTCTCCTGGCTGCCGTGCACCGGACCGACGCTGACCGTAGTGATCGCACTGGCGACCACGAGCGGCCAGACCAGCCGGGCAGCGACTCTCGCGCTCGCGTACAGCCTCGGTCTGGGCATTCCGTTTGTGATTTTTGGTCTGTTCTTCCGGAAGTTGCTCGGGGTCTTCCGGGCCATCCGCCGGCACAGCCAGTGGGTGACCCGGATCGGCGGGGCGCTGCTCATCGCGGTCGGGATCGCGCTGGTCACCGGCGGTTGGAACCACTTCCTGGTGTGGCTGCTGACCACCTTCGACTTCGGCGGGGGGACGCTGCTGTGACCGTGGTGGAGGAACGGCCCGCGCCGCCTGCGGCTCCGCCGCCGCGACGACCCAACCGCCTGTGGGCCCTGCTGCGCAATTCCTGGCGCCAGCTGACTTCCATGCGTACGGCGTTGGTGTTGCTGTTCCTGCTGGCCGTCGCCGCGATTCCCGGCTCGATCTTCCCGCAGCGTGCGGTCGACTCCCAGCGGGTCACCGAGTACTACGCGGCCCACCCGAAGCTGGCCCCGGTGCTGGAGCGCCTCGGCGGCTTCGAGGTCTACGCGTCGCCCTGGTTCGCCTCGATCTACCTGCTGCTGTTCACGTCGCTGATCGGCTGCGTGATCCCGCGGCTGCTCGACCACATCCGGTCGCTGCGCCTGGCCCCGCCGGACGCCCCCAAGCGGCTGGATCGGCTGCCGCAGTCGGCGCCCGCCGTCGAAAGCTCGAAAACCCCGGCCGAACTGGCCGCCATGCTGCGCAAACGCCGTTTCCGGGTGAAGCTGCGCGAGCACGACGACGGCAGTGTCACGGTCTCCGCCGAGAAGGGCCACCTCAAGGAGACCGGCAACCTGATCTTCCACTTCGCGCTGCTCGCGGTGCTGATCGGCGTGGGCTTCGGGCACTGGTACGGCTGGCACGGCAACCGGATCCTGGTGGCCGGGGCCGACCAGGGTTTCTGCAACTCGCTGGCGCAGTACGACGACTCGACGCTCGGCCCCCGGGTCACCGCCGCCGACCTGCCCAACTTCTGCCTCACGCTGAACAACTTCGAGGCCAGTTACCAGCCGGACACCGGCCAGCCCAAGGGGTTCGAGGCCACCGTCGGCGTCACCGAGGACGACGGCCCGGTGCAGACCCGCGACTTCACGGTCAACGACCCGCTGCGGCTGCACCACGCGAACGTGCATCTGATCGGCCACGGCTACGCGGTCACCGTGCGCTACACCGACAGGTACGGCGAATCGCAGACCAAGACCGTCCCGTTCCTGCCGGTCGACGGCATGTTCACCAGCGAGGGCGTGGCCCAGTTCCCGGACGTGAACATCGACCCCAAGACCAACAAGCGCGACGCGACGCTGCAGATGGGCTTCGAGGGCCGATACCTGCCGACCGTCGGCACCGGCGCCACCTCGACCTACCCGGCCGAGAACGCGCCGGCCCTGTTCCTCACCGCCTACCGCGGTGATCTCGGTCTGGACGTGGGCACGCCCGGCTCGGTCTACTCTCTCGATCAAGGGCAGATCGAGACCGGCGACCTGAAGAACATCAGTGGCGAGCGCCCGCACGAGCTCAAGGTCGGCGAGACCTGGACCCTGGACGACGGCAGCAAGCTGGAGTTCGTCGGCACCCGGCCGTACGCCACGCTCGCCATCCGGTACGACCCGACCCAGTCGTTGATCCTCGTCGGCGCGGTGCTCGGGCTGATCGGCCTGATGCTGTCGCTGGGTGGCCACCGGCGCCGGGTCTGGTTCCGAGCCCTGCCAGCTTCGCCGGATTCTTCCGGCGGTACGTTGTTGGCGGCCGGTGGGCTGCCACGCACCGACTATCCCGGTTTCACCGACGAGTTCGCCTCGCTGGTGAAGGCCGCCGAAGAAGGGAATCCCTGATGGCGGAGCTGTCGAATCAGCTGATGGCCGTCACCGTGCTGGCCTACCTGGCCGCGATGGTGCTCTACGCCGGCGAATACGCTTTCGGGGCCAAGAGCCGGGTCGGCCGGGCCGCGGTGCTTCCGGCCCGCGAGCTGGTCGGCGCCGGTGCCCCGGTGCCGGACGACCTGCCGCCTGCGCCAGTCTTGGTGGTAAGCAACAGCAAGCGGGCCGAGTGGGTGGGCCGCGCCGCGGTCGGCTTCAACGTCCTCGCCCTGCTGCTGCACCTGGGCACCCTGGTCACCCGCGGCATCGCCGCCGACCGGATGCCCTGGGGCAACATGTACGAGTACATCCTGTCGGCGACCTTCGTCGGGTCGGCGGTCTGGGCGGGTGTGCTGCTACGCCGGCCCGCCCTGCGGCACATCGGGCTCTTCGTCTCGCTCGCCCTGGTGCTGCTGCTCGGCGCGGACGGCATGATCGCTTACACCCCGGTCGGCCCGCTCGTCCCGGCCCTCCAGTCGTACTGGTTCATCATCCACGTCTCGACGATCATCCTGGCCTCCGGCATCCTGCTGATCGGCGCGGTGCCGGCCGCGATGTTCCTGATTCGGGACGGGTATGACCGAGGTAAGCGTCGTTTCCCGTACACGCTGGGCAAGAGCCTCCCCGACGCGACGCTTCTCGAGCGGCTCACCTTCCGGCTGCACGCGTTCGCCTTCCCGCTGTTCACCTTCGGCGCGCTGATCGCCGGGCCGATCTGGGCCGAGGCATCCTGGGGCCGGTACTGGAACTGGGACCCCAAGGAGGTCTGGGCGTTCATCTCCTGGGTCGTCTACGCGGGTTACCTGCACGCGCGGGCGACGCCGAGCGTCAAGCGCACGGTGGCGACCTGGATCGCGATTCTCGGCTTCGCGACCATGCTGATGAACCTGTTCGGCGTGAACCTGTTCTTCAGCGGCCTGCACTCGTACGCCAACGCCGGCGGCATGTAGCTCATCCACCGAGCAGCCCGCCCAGAACCGAGGTCGTCGGGGTCGGCGCGGCGGTCGGCGCCGCCGGTGCGACGTCGTCGCTGCAGTCCCCGGCCGTCCAGGTGTCGTACTTGTTCAGCCAGTTGAGGCAGAAGCCGCCGCTGCGCTGCTGGGTGCCGGGGTCGTAACCGGTGAGCGTGGGCACGTCGTCGCGCCAGTACCGGGCCGGCCCGCCCTCGGACGGCCGCAACTGCACGTTGTCGACGGTCACCGCGGGCACGTCCACCAGGGTCGGCCGGGTCGCGTCGACGTGCACCTCCACGTACTGCTCGATGAAGGCGCTCGGGCCGATCGGCAGGCGCTGGGCGGTGAGCAGGTTCCACCGGTTGCCCCACCACAGCCAGGCGGCCCACACCCCGCCGGCGTCGCTGTGCAGGTCGATCCAGACCCGGTCGCCCGGCTTCAGTGCGTACTGGCTGTAGAACTGCCAGCTGCGGGTGTTGGTGTTGAACGTGTAGATCTGCTGGCGACCGGGCCCGGACCAGCCGGTCTCGGCCCAACCGGCCTCGAGCCAGGCGATCTGACCGGCGCCCATGTTCCGTTTGGCCATGAACCGGGCGGCGACGAAGTCGTAGCTGCGCGGCCGGATCGAGCCGTCCACCACCGAGAGCCGCCCGGAGACGCCGCTCCACTCGCCGGCCGAGTTGGCCCCGAGGTGGTGGTAACCGGTCGGGGTGATCCCGCTGGCGGGCCGGCTGAGTGGTGCCGCTGACTCGAGGATGCGGCCGGCGGCGCGGCAGGCGCCGGGGGCACCCGGGCCGGCCGGCGTGGTCGGCGGTCGGGTCGACGCCTTGCCGGCGGGGCAGGCGGGCAGCTTCTTGAGGTCGGGTGCGGTCGTCCCGGACGGGGCCGACAGTGCCGGGGCGGTGATCGCCAGCAGGGCGGCCAGCGCGGCCAGCACGCCCCAGCGCGTTGCGTTCCGGACCTTCACCGACACCCTCCCGACCCGTAACGGAGTAATCCCCCACCTCAACGCGAACCGGACAGGCGGAGTGACGGTGATCGCCCGCACGCGGCGAACCGGCGCCGGTGGTGAAGACTGTTATCCATGGCGCCTCGTGGGTTCCCCTATGACGATCTGCAGAGCTTCCTCGATACCCTCGAGGCAGCCGGTGAGCTGCGCCGGGTCACGGTTCCGGCCGACCCGACGCTGGAGATCAGCGAGGTGGTGACCCGCACCGTCCGCGCCGGTGGACCGGCCCTGCTTTTCGAGCGCCCCACCCGCGGCGACATGCCGGTGGCGATCAACCTGTTCGGCACCGAGAAGCGGATGGCGATGGCGCTCGGCGTCGACTCGCTCGACGAGATCGGCGAGCGGATCGGTTCGCTGATCAAGCCCGAGCTGCCGGTCGGCTGGTCTGGCATCCGCGAGGGAATCGGCAAGGCGCTGCAGCTCAAGTCGCTGCCGCCGAAGCGGGTGAAGACCGCGCCCTGCCAGGAAGTGGTGCTCAAGGGCGACGAGGTCGACCTCGACCTGCTGCCCGGCCTGCAGGTCTGGCCCGGCGACGGCGGCATCTTCCACAACTTCGGGCTGACCCACACCAAGCACCCGGAGACCGGCAAGCGCAACCTCGGCCTCTATCGCCTGCAGCAGCACTCGAAGAACACGCTCGGCATGCACTGGCAGATCCACAAGGACTCGACCGCCCACCACGCGGTGGCCGAGCGCCTCGGCGAGCGCCTGCCGGTGGCCGTCGCGATCGGCTGCGACCCGGTGGTCAGCTACGCGGCCAGCGCGCCGCTGCCGTCCGACATCGACGAATACCTGTTCGCCGGCTTCCTGCGCGGCGAGCGGGTCGAGATGGTCGACTGCCTGACCGTGCCGCTGCAGGTCCCGGCGCACGCCCAGATCGTGCTCGAGGGCTACCTGGAGCCGGGCGAACGGCACCCGGAGGGCCCGTTCGGCGACCACACCGGCTTCTACACCCCGGTCGAGCCGTTCCCGGTGCTGCACATCGAGACGATGACCATGCGGAAGAAGCCGGTCTACCACTCGATCATCACGTCCAAGCCGCCGCAGGAGGACCACGGCCTGGGCAAGGCCACCGAGCGGATCTTCCTGCCGCTGCTGAAGATGCTGATCCCGGACATCGTCGACTACGACATGCCGGCCGCCGGCGTCTTCCACAACTGCGTGATCGTCTCGATCCGTAAGCGCTACCCCAAGCACGCCCAGAAGATCATGAACGCGATCTGGGGCGCCCACCTGATGTCGCTGACCAAGCTCATCGTGGTCGTCGACGAGGACTGCGACGTGCACGACTACGCCGAGGTCGCGTTCCGGGCGTTCGGCAACGTCGACTACGACCGCGACCTGCTTGTCACCCAGGGGCCGGTCGACCACCTCGACCACGCCTCCTACCAGCAGTTCTGGGGCGGTAAGGCGGGTCTGGACGCCACCCGTAAGCTGCCCAGCGAGGGCTACACGCGGGGCTGGCCGGACGAGATGGTCATGTCGCCCGAGGTGGTGGCGCTGGTGGACAAGCGGTGGAAGGAATACGGCATATGACCGCCGTGGCGGAAAAACCCGGCAAGATCGGCTCGTTCCTGCGCCTGGTCGCGATCGAGCACTCGGTCTTCGCGCTCCCGTTCGCGTACCTCTCGGCGTTTGTTGTTCTTGATCGTGAAGGCACCGGGATCCACTGGCTCGACCTGCTGCTGATCACCATCGCGATGGTCTCCGGCCGCACGTTCGCGATGGCCGCCAACCGCATTCTCGACCGCAAGATCGACGCGCTCAACCCGCGAACCAAGAACCGGGAGCTGGTCACCGGCGCGGTCAGCCTGCGCACCGCCTGGACCGGCGCGGCCGTCTCGCTTGTCGTCATGGCCCTCGCGGCCGGCCTGCTCAACTGGCTCTGCCTGCTGCTCTTCCCGCTCGCGGTGATCCCGCTGATCATCTATCCGTACGGGAAGAGGTTCACCAACTACCCGCACTACATCCTGGCGCTGGCTCAGGCGGTGGCGCCGGTGGGCGCGTGGCTGGCCATCACCGGCACGTTCGCGGGCTCCGGGCCGGCCTGGCTGCTCGGCGCCGCGGTCGGCCTGTGGATCGGCGGCTTCGACATCATCTACGCCTGCCAGGACGTCGCGATCGACCGCGAGATCGGGGTGCACTCCACCCCGGCCCGCTGGGGTGTGCGCACCGCCCTGCGTATCTCCACGGTCACCCACGTGGTGACGTTCGCGCTGTTCGTGTGGTTCGGCGCGCTGGTCGGGCTGAGCTGGCTGTGGTGGATCGGCCTGGCGCTGACCGCGGCCGCCTTCGTCTACCAGCACGTGGTGGTCACCGAGAACGACCTCTCCAAGGTCAACCGGGCGTTCTTCACCGCCAACGGCTTCGTCGGCATCGCGCTCTTCCTCTTCGCGCTGCTCGATCTCGCGCTTTTGTAACCCCAGAGGCAGTGACCTCCGTCTAATCCGCGTGAGCGACAGAGAGGCCGAGTTCCGGGAGTTCGTCGGCGCCCGGATGGAGTCGTTACGCGGGCTCGCCTACCTCACCTGCGGGGACTGGCAGGTCGCCGAGGACGCGGTCCTCGGCGCACTGGCCAAGCTCTACGGGCGGTGGCACCGCGTCGACAACCATGACGCGTACGCGCGGGCCGTGGTCGTGCGGGCCGCCATCGACGAGACCCGGCGGCCGTGGTGGCGGCGGGAGCAGGCGCACAGCCACGCGGCCATGCCGGACGGTGTCGTCGCCGACGCGACGCCCGGTGTGGACGAGAGGCTGCGCCTGCGGGCCGCCCTCGACCGGCTCCCGGTGAAGCAGCGGGCCGTGGTCGTGCTGCGCTTCCTGGAGGGGCTCAGCGTCGAGCAGACCGCCGTCGCGCTGGGCTTTCCCGAGGGAACCGTGAAGGGCTACACGTCCCGCGGCCTCAACGCGCTCCGAGTCGATCTGGATGAGCGGACGGAGGGTCGTCGTGAGCCCCGAATTGCCTGACCTACTGCGGGAGATAGCGCAAGCCGGGCCGCCGCCGCGGTACGGCGTCGACGACGCGGTGCGGGCCGGTAAGAGCCGGCTTCGCCGCCGGCGGTCCGGGGTGGTGATTGCGGCCGTGGTGGCGGTAGCCGTCGCGATCGGGGTGCCGCAACTCACCAGCCGGGCATCCGGCCCGGCACCGGCGACCTCTCCGTCGCCGTCACCGTCGCCGTCTGCTGAAGCCGTGCGCGGCCCCGACCTCACCTACGTGCTGCACGGCTTCACCACCGGGAAGCTGCGGGTCGAGGATCCGTACCGGTGGACCGTGGCCGGCGAGACCGCGATGATCGAGAAGAAGGGCGGTCAGTCCGACGCCCAGGAGGGCGAGGTAACCCTCTACCGGCCGGGTATTGATCCGCGTAGCACGCTGGACGGGGCGAAGATCACCGCGACGTCCGCGATTCACGGCCGCCCGGCCTACCGGGTCGACGCCGACGGCGCTCCGATGCTGCTCTGGGAGTACGCGGAGGGTGCGCTGGCCCTCGCGACGGTCCGCGCCGACGGCCCCGGTAGGTGGGCCCTCACCCCCGCCGAGCTGCGCCAGGTGGCCGAAGGGCTACAGCCCGGCGCTTCGCAGCCGGTCATGCTCGCCTTCGGGACCTCCTACGTGCCGCCCGGCTACCGGATCGTCGAGGTGGCCGGCCGGTTCAGCTCGGGACAGCTGTCCTCGGCGCAATTGGTGCCGGCCAGCGAGGCGGTAAAGCGGATCGGCAAGCCCGACCCGGACCCGCGCACCACGAAGGGGAGCCGGGGCCTCATGCTCTGGCTGAGCCCGGCGGTGGCGTCCGATCACGGGGCTCCCCGGGCCGGCGTGACCTGCCCGGAACGGGTCGGGCTCAAAGGCATCCCGGTCGAGAAGCAGCCGCGGCACTGCTACACCTTCCTGCCCGGCGGAAAGTACGTGCTGGAAGTGTTCGGCCCCGACTCGGCCGACGAGAGTCAGCTCCGCCAGCTGCTGGAGGGCGCCCGGTTCGGCACGGTGGACCGGCCGGCCACCTGGCTCGCGGCCGGCACCGGTTTTCCGGCGAGCGCGCAGGTCGGCGGGAACTGAGCGGGCACACTTGAGGCATGCGTGAACCATGGGTCGTCGGTGTCTCGGGAGCCTCCGGGACGCCGTACGCCAAAGCCGTGCTGACCGCCCTGCTCGACGCCGGGGAAGCCATCGACCTGGTCATCTCCAAGGCGGCCCGGCTGACCCTGCTCGACGAGACCGGAGCCACCGTGCGCGACGCGCACTGGAAGGACGACGTCGCCGGCTGGCTCGGCCGCGATCTGGGCGACCTGAGTTACTGGCCGGCCGGTGACCTGGCGGCCGGGCCGAGCAGTGGCTCCTACCCGGCCAAGGGCATGGTGGTCGTGCCGGCCAGCACGGCCGCCTGCGCCGGCATCGCCATCGGACTGTCCAAAGACCTGCTCCAGCGGGCCGCTGAGGTCAACCTCAAGGAACGCCGCCGTACGGTGGTGGTGCCCAGGGAAACCCCGGTCACCCGCAGCCACCTCGAGCATCTGATAGCCCTGCACGACGCCGGTGCGGTCGTCCTGCCGGCTAGCCCCGGTTTCTATGGCGCCGGGGCGCAGGCGACCGCACAACAGCTGATCGACTTCGTGGCGGGAAAGGTGCTGGACGCCCTCGGCGTACCCAACACGCTTTTGACCCGTTGGAAGGGTGAGCTGAATGCTCAGCGCAATCCGTTGGGCGGGCCGTAACCCATGCCCGGGTTATTCGGGCCCGCGTTGCGGGGCCGGTTGGCCGCGTCGTCCTCGCGCATTTCCTCGACCACGCCGTCGCCCTCGAGCAACGCACGGACCTCGGACTCGCGGAATCGGCGGTGGCCACCCGGAGTGCGGATACTGCCGATACGCCCGGCGGCGGCCCATCGCGTGACCGTTTTGGGGTCGACGCGGAACAGCGCGGCCACCTCGCCCGGTGTCAGCAGACGATCTCCAGTGTCCACAGCCCCCTCCTCGCGTCGGTCTTGGAGCGGCCGTGATCACGGTGAGTGTCGGCGTGCTCGATCGGGACGTAAAGCCATTAGAGCATTGCCCCGGAACCGAGTCCCTGGAATGCGGAAAAAGCCCTAATTGCGACAGTGATCGTTATCCTGCCGTCGATTCGTCGCTACCGGGCGTGAGTGACTATCTGCCACCCGTTTAGGGTCTGAGCTATGGACTCCATCGACCTACGGCTCATCGACCTGCTACGGGAGAATGCTCGCTCGTCGTACGCCGAGTTGGCCCGCAAGGTCGGGCTGTCGGCGCCGGCCGTGCATGAGCGGGTCGGCAAGCTCGAAGCGGCCGGAACCATCCGCGGGTACCGGGCCGACGTCGACCACGAGGCACTCGGCCTCGGGGTCACCGCGCTGATCGGCATCATCGAGGACTCCGGCGCCGACACCGACGACGTGCTGGCCGCCGTGCGCGCCATGCCCGAGGTGGAGAGTTGCTACTTCATGGCCGGCGTGGAGTCTTACCAGCTCACCGTGCGGGTCGGCACCATCGCCGAGCTGGAGCAGCTGATCGTGCGGATCAACCGCACTCCGGGGGTGGCGTCCACCCGCACCGCGATCGCGCTGAGCACGAAGTGGGAGAACCGCCCCCAGCCGGGCCTCAGCTCGTGATTTGCTTGGCTAGTCCCGGATAGTCCACCACGAAGCCGTCATCGTCCACGGTGAGGTCCGCGCTGAAGGTCTCGCTCGCGTAGCGGATGCGGTCCTTGGTCAACGGCGTGTAGATCTGATCGGCCTGCACCACCTCCAGGCTCGGCACCAGCACGAACGCCACGCTGATCCGGTGCGACACGTTCGGCTCCGCCTTCAACAGGTCCAGCCGGCGGATCGGCAGCGTGTTGGTCAGCGGGGAACCGCCGAGATCGACGTCGTACGCCCCGTACAGCTGATCGGAATCCTCCAGGCCCGGCAGACCGGCGCCGGCATGGCCGGCGGCCGACAGCACCGCGTCCAGATTGCCCTGCTCGGCGGTCACCGCCCGCCATCGGCCGGCCGCGAACTCGAGGCGGACGCTGCGCGTCCAGCCCGCACCCTCGGTGGTGACATCCAGGTGGGCACTCACCCAGCCCGGATCGGTACGCAATTCGTAGCGGCAGGTGTACGCGATCGGCTTCACCGCCAGGATCGTGCCCCGGGCATAGAGGCCGTTCCGCGGGTCGACCAGGGCATGTTCGGCGCCGGTCGCGTCCTTGCGTTCCCAGAAGAGCGAATCAGGCAGCGGCATACCTCTACCTCTACCCTGCGCGACCGCTCCACAACAGAGAACCCCGGCACGTTCCCGTGCCGGGGTCCTCGTTCAGTTGCGTCTATCAGTAGGTGCGAGCCGGGCGGGCCGAGCCGAAGCGGCCGCCGGTGCCCTCGCGCCGGTCGTTGCGCGGAGCGTCCCGGCGGAAGCCGCCGGTGCGCTCGCCGTTACGCGGCTGGAAGGTGCCCCGGTCTCCGCGCGGCCGGTCTCCGCTGGTGGCCCGGTCGCCGCTGCTGGTGGGCCGGTCGCCGCCGAAGGGCCGGTCGCCGGTGGTGGGCCGGTCGCCGTACGAACGCTCGGGCCGGTCTTGACGCTCCGAGTAGGGGCGCTGCGGCCGGTCACCGTAGGAACCCTGCGGGCGGTCACCGTACGACCGCTGGGGGCGGTCGCCGTAGGAACGCTGCGGGCGGTCACCGAAACGACCACGCGGGCGCTCGCTGCGCTCGCGGCGAGCCTCCGGCTCCTCCGGAACCGGGATGCCGCTGGGCTCACGAGCCCCGGTCACCTCGGCCAGCTTCTCGTCGCCCAGGCGAACCCGGACCTCGGCCGGCGCGACGCCGGCCTTGCCCATCATCGCCTGCGTGCTGCGCCGCTGCTTCGGCAGAACCAGCGTCACCACCGCACCGGACTCGCCGGCCCGAGCGGTGCGACCCGCGCGGTGCAGGTAGTCCTTCGGGTCCTTCGGCGGGTCGACGTGCACGACCAGCGAGATGCCGTCGACGTGGATGCCACGAGCCGCCACGTCGGTGGCCACCAGAACGTTGGTGCGGCCTTCCTTGAACTCGGCCAGCGTGCGGGTGCGAACCCGCTGCGTCTTGCCGCCGTGCAGTGCGCCGGCCCGGACACCGACCATGCGCAGCTGCTCCACCAGCCGGTCAACACCCATCTGGGTGCGGGCGAAGACGATGGTCTTGCCGGTCCGGTTGGCGATCGCCGCGGTGATCGGGAACTTCTCCGCCGGCGGGATCAGCAGCAGGTGGTGGTCCATGGTGGACACGCTGGCCTCGGCCGGGTTGGTCGAGTGCGTGACCGGGTCGTGCATGAAGCGCTTGACCAGGGTGTCGACGTCACCGTCGAGAGTGGCCGAGAAGAGCAGGCGCTGAGCGTTTTCCGGGGTCTTGGCCAGCAGCTCGGTGACCTCGGGCAGGAAGCCCATGTCAGCCATCTGGTCGGCCTCGTCCAGGACGGTGACCTCGACGTCGGCCAGGTTGCAGGCACCGCGCTCGATCAGGTCGCCCAGCCGGCCCGGCGTGGCCACGATGACCTCGACGCCGCGACGCAGGGCGTCCATCTGCCGGTCGTACGGCACGCCGCCGACTGCGGTCTTCAAGAAAACACCGACCGAGCGGCCCAGCGGCTGCAGCGCGTCGGCCACCTGCATGGCCAGCTCGCGCGTCGGCACCATGATCAGGGCCTTCGGGTGATGCGGCTTGGCCCGGCCGCCCTGCGCGACCCGGGCGAGCAGCGGAAGGCCGAACGCGAGGGTCTTGCCGGAACCGGTCTGGCCACGGCCGAGCACGTCCCGGCCCGCGAGGGCGTCGGGCATGGTCGCGGCCTGGATCTCGAACGGGGTGGTGATGCCCTCACGGCTGAGCACGCGGACGATCTCGGCCGGGAGGCCCAGGTCGGCGAACGTCAGGGTGGGGGTCGTCTCGGCCGCCGGGGTGATCTCGGCGGTCTCCTCGGGGGCAACGGCCTCTTCCGGGGCCGGGACCTCTGCGTTGGCAGGGGCTTCGAAAACGGACGGGAACGTGCTGGGATCAGCGAAAGTGGTCAAGAGAACCTCTCTACGGGGGCGCATGCTCGCGAATGGCCCGCCGCGGCTGCTGTCAGCCTGCCGCTGTAATGCCCGCAAGAACGCCCGTGGCATGCTCGTTTAAGGCACGCCGCTTCAATAACTGTCATAAGTGTACGGCTCAACGTTTAGCACGCCGACCGCATTCCGCCCCGGCAGTGGGCAGGCTCACCCGCCCCGGTGCAACCTCGCAAGGGTAGATGGCCCGGAGCGGTCCGCCAAACTCAGTTGAATAGTCCCTCGATCATGTCGGTGAAGGCGCTGCCCGCCGTGAACAGGAAAACCAGGCTCACGGTCACCAGCAGGCCCAGGACCACCAGCATCGCGATGGCTACCTTGAAGTTGCTGCGGCGACGGTCAACGATCTCGTCGTGCCAGCCCTGAGCCAGGATATGCCCGGTCAGCGAGCCTGAATTCTCCACCGGATTCATCGACACCGGCATCGTTGTGTCGATTGTCTCGTATCCGCCGAGGCCGTAGACGGTTCCGCCCGGGCCGGTCACCTGACCGCGTTGCTGCGGAACGGCCGACGTGGCGTTCGGGTCGAACCCGGCTGGGTAGGCGGGTGGCGAACTTATCTGCGCGGTCGGCGTGGCGGTTACCCCGAACGGCTGGGTATTCGCGGCCGGTCCGGCGACCCCGTATGGGTTGGCCGGCGGCATGGTGGCCGCCGACCGGGGGCCGGCGCTGGGCGGCACCGTGTAGGTCGGCAGACCGGACGCGGCCGGGATCGACGGCGGCGGCGGGAAGAGCGGCTGCGGCGGGCCGGGGACCGGGCTCGGACCCGGCGGACCGGGAACCGGGCTCGGGCCGGGGCCGGGCGGTACCGGCGACGGGCCCGGACCAGGGGGTACGGGTGCGGGGCCGGGGCCTGGCGGCACCGGGCTGGGCGGTGCCGGGTTCGGCACCGGGCCGGGCGGGGTGGGCGCGGGGCCCGGGGCCGGGCTCGGGGTCGGCACCGGAACCGGCGGCGGGAACGGGCTGGGCTGCGGCGTCGGGAACGGCGTCGGAACCGGGCTCGGGAACGGCACCGGCGGCTCGAACGGGCCGGGCTCGGCCGGCTTGACCGGCTGGGGCCGGGCCGGTGGCGGCGTCGGGACCGGGCGCGGCGGTTCTGGCTTTTCGGGTTCCGGCTTTTCGGGTTCCGGCTTCGACGGCTCGGGGTCGGCCGGTTTCGGGTCGCTCGGATTCGGCGGTGCCGGCTCGGTGTTCGTCGCCGGCCTGCTCTCCAGCGGCAGCTTCAGCTCCGTGGCCGGCTTGGCTTCCGGGGCTCCCGCTGCTTCCGTCGACGGGCGGGCCGACACCGTGGCGGTGCCGATCGAGGTCGAGGAGACCGCGGGCTTCGGGGGCGCCTCGGCCTCGGCCGGGCGGCCGCCGTAGACCTTGGCCTGGCCGCTCGGCCACGTCGCGGCACGCACCGCGGCCGGGTCTGCGCTGATCGAGCCCGGCACCGAGGCACGGGCCGCGCCCGCACCGGGCTGGGCCGGGAGCTGGCGGGACGAGCCGTCGACCCGCTCGGGCACCAGACCACCACCCGCCGGGCTGACCGGCCGCGCGGACCCGGTGACCCGGCCCGGCGCGGCACTCGCTGGGGCCGCACTCGCTGGGGCCGCGGCGTTCGCCGCCGGCTTGGCGGAAACCGGGACGGCGGCGCTCACCGAGCCGATCGGGCGGCCCACGGTGGCGCGGCCACTCGCGGCACCACTAACCGGCGCGCTGCCCGGCCGCTCGGTCCCGCTCGGCGAGGTCGCAGCCGGCGCAGTCGCGGACGATGGCGTGGGTGCCGACGGGGCCCAGAGGGCTCCCGGGGCGGGCGGCGGGGGCGGTGAATACGCCTCCTGGTCGCCACCGGCCGTCGGCTTGGGGCCGTCGCCGTCCGGTGTCGCCTGCCGCTCTTCCATGAACCCTCCCGACCGCGGACCGACGGTTCGGACGTCGGGCGCTGTGCCCCCTACCGTGCCATATCCGCGCCCGTGAACACACCCGGCACTGACCGGCCCACGCCTGCGGCCGGTCGGTTACCACCGGAAAAGGCGATCTTTGCCGCCCAGTGGCTGATGTCAGTTCGCGGATGCGGACGAAGCGGTCGCCGTCGACTGCTGGGCGCTACTCGACTGGGTCGTCTGCTCGGCCGCGGTGGCCGAGCTGGTGCTGGTGCTGGTCGCCGGCTTGGTCGTTTCTTCGGTCGCCGGCGCCGTGGTGGTCGGCGCGGTCGTAGGCGCCTCGGTGGGCGGCGGGGCCGTCGTCGGCTCGGTGGTCGGCGCCGTCGTCGGCTGCGTGGTCGGAGCGGTGGTCGGCTGAGTCGTGGGCGCCGTCGTCGGCTGGGTGGTCGGCGCCGTCGTCGGGCTCGTCGTCGGGCTCGTAGTCGGCTTCGTCGTCGGCGAGGTGGTGGGCGTGGTCGCCGGCGTCGTGGCCGGCGTGGTCGCCGGGGTGGTGGTCGGCGTCGTCGGCTCGTTCGGCTCCGGGTCGGGGGAGCCGAGCACCGGGCCCTCGGTGGTGCCCTCGACCGAGCCGAAGATGCGCGTGGCCTGGAAGAGCCGCGACCAGCGAACCGGGGTCAGCCGCACGTTGAGACCGGTGCGCGGAGCCTCGACCATCATGCCGTTACCCGCGTACATCGCGACGTGGTGGATGCCGCGCCAGCTGTTCGAGTAGCTGAAGAAGAGCAGGTCACCGGGGAGCAGAGAGTAGCGGTCGACGACCTTGTTGCGGGTCTGCCAGTACTGATCGCGGGAGACTCGGGTCAGCGGGAAACCGACCGAGTGGTAAGCCGCGTACATCAGGCCGGAGCAGTCGTACTGATCCGGGCCCTCCTCGGACCACACGTACGGGTCGCCGCGCTGGGCCAAGGCGTACTCCAACGCCTGGATCGCCCGCGGGTCGGAACCGCGGCCGGCCTCGGCGCCGGCGAGGTATTGCGCGCCGAGCGCGCTGTCGGCGATGGTCTCGCTGGTCTCGGCCGCGCTCAGCTCGACCGCGTTGGCCAGCTCGAGTTTCTGCTGCGCCGTCTGCTTCTTGCCGAGCTGGGTGTTGAGCTTGGCGTATTGCCCGACCAGGTCGTTCCAGTGCTCCTTGGCCAGGGTCTCCTGGTCGAGCGTGAGCTGGACGGCGGTCTCGGCGGAGCTGATCTGACGGGCGGTGGCCTGCTCGGTGGAGGCGTCGCCGCGCTGCAGGCGGGCCAGGTCGTCGAGACCGGCCAGGCCCGGGTCGAACGAGCCGGGCGGCAGACCGGCCGCCTCGATCATCGACTGGGCGGCCGCGCTCGCGGCGGCGGTGCGCGCTTCCTGCAGGGTGTAGGCGGCGTCGTCGTAGCGCTTCTCGGTCGCCTGATATTGGGTCTCCGCGAGATCGCGGTCCTGGCCGAGCTGGATCAGGTCGTCGCCGATGGTGGCGATCTCGGCGCGGCCCTTTTCGATCTTCTGCAGGACCGGGCTGGTCGCGGAGCCGGTCAGGGTGGGCGAGACGATCGGCGTGGTGCTCGCGGTCTGACCGGGCAGCACCAGGGTGCCGAGCGCCATCGGCCGGGAGCCGACGTCGGGCACCGCGGGCGCGACCGGCACCTGCGGCACGGCCGGCGCGGCCAGGGCGGGAACCGGGTTGAACAGGGCGGCGATGGCGGCGGTGGCAGCAGCGGACAGCACGACAGGGCGCCACCAAGGGCGCGCCGTGCGGATTCGCCGGTCTCCGTGACGTCCAGTAGCCATGTGCTCCCCGTCCGTGACGATCGCTCGCCACTTTTCGTCCCTCTAAAGGCTTACCTCATTGCTCATACGGCTGTCGATTGATCACAGATGAAAGAAGGCTGGGAATCCGAAGAACGACAGCGTGAGCTGGACCGCCTGGCAAACCCTGCGGTCGTGTTCTTGTCGGGGGTGGGACGTAGGCTCAACGACGAGTTAAGGGAAGGGGCACAGATGGATGCCGGGCACAAACGCGAGCTCGAGGCCAAGGTCTACGCAGGTGAGCGGCTGACTCGTGAGGACGGCATCGCGCTCTACGAGTCGGACGACCTCGCCTGGCTGGGCCGGCTGGCTCACCACAAGCGCACCGAGATGAACGGTGATCGGGTGATGTTCAACGTCAACCGGCACCTCAATCTCACCAACGTCTGCTCGGCAAGCTGCGCATATTGTTCCTTCCAGCGCAAACCGGGCGAAAAGGATGCGTACACCATGCGCATCGACGAGGCCGTGCGCAAGGCCAAGGAGATGGAAGACGAGCAGCTGACCGAGCTGCACATCGTCAATGGCCTGCACCCGACCCTGCCCTGGCGCTATTACCCCAAGGTGCTGCGCGAGCTGAAGGCCGCGTTGCCCCAGGTCAAGCTCAAGTGCTTCACCGCCACCGAGGTCCAGTGGTTCGAAAAGATCAGTGGCCTGCCCGCCTCCGAGATCCTCGACGAGCTGATGGACGCCGGTCTCGAGTCGCTGACCGGCGGCGGCGCCGAGATCTTCGACTGGGAGGTCCGGCAGCACATCGTCGACCACAACTGCCACTGGGAGGACTGGTCGCGCATCCACCGTCTCGCTCATGAGAAGGGGATGAAGACGCCGGCCACGATGCTCTACGGCCACATCGAGGAGCCGCGGCACCGGGTCGACCACGTGATGCGCCTGCGCGAGCTGCAGGACGAGACCGGCGGCTTCTCGGTCTTCATCCCGCTGCGCTACCAGCACGACTTCGTCGACTCCCAGGACGGCAAGATCCGCAACCGCATCCAGGAGCGCACCCGGATGGCCGCGCCGGCCGAGTCGCTCAAGACGTTCGCGGTGTCCCGGCTGATGTTCGACAACGTGCCGCACCTGAAAAACTTCTGGGTCATGCACGGCCTGTCGGTCGCCCAGCTCTCACTCAACTTCGGCGCCGACGACCTGGACGGCTCGGTGGTCGAATACAAGATCACCCACGACGCCGACTCTTATGGGACGCCCAACACCATGCACCGCGACGACCTGCTCGACCTGATCTGGGACGCCGGTTTCCAGCCGGTCGAGCGCAACACCCGCTACGAGGTGGTCCGGGAGTACGACCGGGCCCCGTCACTGGCATCGCGCCGCAGCGAGCCGGCCACGGTCTGGGCGTAAGGGGACATCTCGGCACGGCGTACCCTCATGGGGTCATGACCGAGACCAAGAGTGAGCGGCGTCCGCGCCGCGACCCCACCGGGCGCCTGGCCACCATCGGCGACCTGTTGGGAACCGCGCTGGCCGGGCTGGTCATCGGCGCCGTCCTGCTGCTGGCTTTCGAGGCGATCCTGTCGCTGACCAGGGTCTCCGAGTTCGGCGGCACGAGCGGCTGGCTGGCGCTGATCCTGCCACTGTGGCTGTTCACCGAGGAGTTCCGGGCCGCGCGCGAAAGCGGTCCCTACCGCGTGGTGGTGGCCGTGCTGGGCGCCGGCTTCGGCCTGGCCGTCGGCATGAGCCTCGTCGGCGTCGCCGCGCCGGTCTTCCCCGCGCTGGTCAGCGGCCTGGCCGGGGCCGCCGGCCTCACCGTGGTCTATTGCCTGGTCTGGTTCTACGGCCTCCGGTGGCTGAGCCACCGCGCGGGTTAGGAAGAAGAGAGAGATGAGTCCCGCCGTCAAGTACACGCTGGGCCGCCTGGGCCTGTTCGTGCTGATCTTCGTGCTGCTCCTGCCGCTCCCGCTGAACATCCTGGTCAGGGCGATGATCGCCCTGCTGGTCTCGGCGATCCTCTCCTACTTCCTGCTGTCCGACTGGCGCAACCAGATGGGCGAGCAACTGGCCGGCGCGTCGACCCGCCGCAGCGAGGAGAAGGAACGCCTGCGAGCCGCCCTGGCCGGCGACGAGGACGCCGCAGCCGCCGGCGACCGGGCAACCGTCCAGGAGCCCACCGACGCAGAGCCGGCCACCGCCGACGAGAAGAAGTAAGTGTGGGATAGCGTGCGGGGGACCGCGTCTCAGCGAAGCCGGTGGGAAACCGGCGCTGTCCCGCAACTGTGATGTCCTTGGAAATTGAGGTCTAGCCAGGTCGCCTGGACGCCGGTCGCGAAGAAGCGCTCTCGGAGAGGGGCGCCTCGCGGGCGGGCCGGGGTCACCAGGTTCTGTCGGCGAGCATCGGCCGACTGGAGGACCCTATGAAACGCCTGCTTACCGCGGCTGTGACTGCCGCTGCGCTGCTTCTCGCCGGAGGGTGCGGGGGTGGCGACGGCGAGAGTGCCGCTACCTCGGCGCCGAGTGCGGGGGCGTCCTATCCGGTCACGGTCGGGCAGCTGACCCTCGACAAGCAACCCGCGCGGATCGTGTCGCTGACGCCGACCGCCACCGAGATGCTGTTCGCGATCGGGGCCGGGCCGCAGGTGGTGGCGGTCGACGACCAGTCGAACTATCCGGCCGACGCGCCCAAGACCAGCCTGTCCGGGTTCAAGCCGAACGCCGAGGCGATCGCCGCGCAGAACCCCGATCTGGTGGTGCTCTCCAACGACACCGACAAGATCGTCGCGCAGCTCGGCGCGCTGAAGATCCCGACCTTCCTCACCCCGGCCGCGACCAGCGTGGATGACACCTACGCCGAGATCGGGCAGCTCGGCACGCTCACCGGGCACGCGACCGAGGCCGAGGCGTTGCACCAGCAGATGAGCACCCAGATCGACAAGATCGTCAAGGGGGTGCCGGCCCGGGCGACGGCGCTCAGCTACTACTACGAGCTCGACCCGACGCTCTACTCGGTCACCTCGAAGACGTTCGTCGGCTCGATCTTCGCGAAGTTCGGGATGACCAATGTGGCCGACGCGGCCGACCCGGACGGGAGCAAGGGCGGCTATCCGCAGCTCGCCGCGGAAGCGTTGATCACGGCGAACCCGGACACGATCTTCCTGGCCGACAGCAAGTGCTGCCAGCAGAGTGCGCAGACCATCGCGGCCCGCACCGGCTGGAAGACGATCACGGCGGTCAAGGCCGGTCAGATCTACCCGCTCGACGACGACATCGCCTCGCGCTGGGGTCCCCGTACCGTTGATCTGGTCCAGGCCGTGGCCGATGCGGTGGTCAAGGTCCCAGCGTGACCCGGGCTGCCGGCCTTAAACCGGCGTGGCTCGCAGCGGGCCTTCTCGCGGTGCTGCTCGCGCTGGTCGCCGGCCTCGCCTTCGGCTCGGTCCCGCTCCCTCCGGCCGGGGTCGCGGCCGAACTACTCAACCTCATTCCGGGTGTACGCCTCCACAGCGGACTCACCGAGCGTGAGATCGCGATCGTCACCGAACTGCGGTTGCCGCGGGTGATTCTCGGGCTGCTGGTGGGCGGCATGCTGGCCCTGGCAGGTGCCGCCTACCAGGGCGTCTTCCGCAACCCGCTGGCCGATCCGCATCTGCTCGGGGTGGCCGCCGGGGCCGGACTGGGCGTGACCGTGGTGATCGCGTTCCGGGCCGGCACCGGTGACGCCACCACCAATCTGCCGATCGCGGTGCCGGTGGCGGCCTTCGCGGGCGCGCTCATCGCGACGGCCCTGACCTGGCTTCTCGGTGCGGCCGGGGGTCGCGACCGGTCGCCGGCCACGCTCATCCTGGCCGGGGTGGCGGTCTCGTCGTTCCTGGCGGCCGCCCAGACGTACGTTATGCAGCGGCACGTCGACACCCTGCGTGAGGTCTACTCGTGGCTGCTGGGCCGGCTGGCCACCGCGGGCTGGCACGACGTGCTGATGATCCTGCCGTACGCGGTGGTGACCGGCGCGATCGTGCTGTCGCAGCGGCGTGAACTGGACGTTCTCACCGTCGGTGACGAGGAGGCGAGCAGCCTCGGTCTGCATCCGCAGCGCAGCCGCTATCTGCTGATCGTCGCGGCCTCGCTCGGCACCGCGGCGGCGGTGTCGGTCTCCGGGCTGATCGGGTTCGTCGGCATCATCGTCCCGCACACGATGCGGCTGCTGGCGGGCCCGAGCTACCGCTCGATCCTGCCGCTGTCGGTGCTGTTCGGCGGCGCGTTCCTGGCCCTCGCTGACCTGCTGGCCCGCACCGCGGGCGGCGCCGCCGAGATCCCGATCGGCGTGGTGACGGCGTTCTTCGGCGCCCCGTTCTTCATCGTCGTCCTGCGCACGACCCGAACGGCCGCGCCGTGAAGCGCCGCCCCGGCCGAGAGCCGGCCCAGCCAGGAATGTCCGGCGGCTTGACGCCGACCGACGACGCCGCAGCCGACGGCCCGGGAGAGGAAGGCGCGGGAGCGGTGGGCGTGGCCATCGTTGTTCGCGGGCTGCGCGTGTGGCTCGAGCGGACGCTCATCGTCGACGGGGTCGACCTGGACGTCGCCGCCGGGGAGTGGGTGACGGTCATCGGGCCGAACGGGGCCGGCAAGTCGACCGCGCTGCGGGCCATCGGCGGGCTGCTGCCGTTCGAGGGAAGCGTGGAGCTGGCCGGGACCGCGGTCGAGCGGCTGTCCCGGCGGGAGCGGGCCAAGACGATCGCCACCGTCGCTCAATCACCGGTGGTGCCGCCAGCCATGCGGGTTTTCGACTACGTGCTGCTCGGGCGCACGCCCTATGTGCCGCCACTCGGCCGGGAGTCGGCCGCCGACCTGGCCGCCGTCGACGAGGTGCTCGGCGAGCTCGACCTGGAGCGCTTTGCCGGACGGCGGCTGGACACGCTCAGCGGGGGCGAGCGGCAACGGGTCTTCCTCGCCCGCGCGCTGGTGCAGGGTGCCCGCATCCTGCTGCTGGACGAGCCGACCAGCGCGCTCGACATCGGGCATCAGCAGGAGGTGCTGGAGCTGGTGGACCGGCTGCGGGCCGAACGCGGGCTCACCGTGCTGGCGACCATGCACGACCTGACGACCGCCGGCGAGTACGCCGACCGGATGGTCCTGCTGTCGGCGGGCCGGGTGGTGGCGTCCGGCTCGCCGACCGAGGTGCTGACCGAGAAGAACCTGGCCGAGCACTACCGGGTACGGGTGCGGGTCATCGAGGGCGAGCATGGCCCGCTGGTGGTCCCGACCCGCGGCTGAGAATCACCCCTGGGAGGCCAGGATCGCGAACATGCCGCCCTGCGGATCTTCCAGTACGGCGTACCGGCCGATCTGCAGGTTTGTCGGTGGCTGGAGCACCTGGCCGCCCAGCGACCGCACGTGCATCGCGGTGCGGTCGCAGTCCTGCACCGCGAAATAGACCATCCAGTGGGCCGGCATGTCGACCGGCCAGTCGGCCGCCGCCATCGGCTGGATCCCGCAGATCGGCGTCTCGGTCAGCTTCGCCACCAGGTAGGGCTGGTTGCCCATCGAGCTGTGCCGGAACTGCCAGCCGAACACCGAGCCGTAGAACACCCGGGACCCGTCCAGGTCGCGGGTGTTCAACTCGTTCCAGGTCAGCGAGCCGGGCACGTCGAAGATGGCGGCGCCGCGCATGGTGCCGGCCTGCCAGACGCTGAACGGGGCCCCGGACGGGTCGAGGAAGGCGGCCATCCGGCCCTGATCGAGCACGTCGAACGGGGCCACCAGCACCTTCCCGCCGGCCACGGCCACCCGATCGGCGATCGCGTCGGCGTTGGTGGTGGCGATGTAGGTGCTCCAGGCCGTGGGCTGGCCCTCGCCGTAGAGGGGGCCGGCCCCGGCTACCGGGCGGCCGTTGAGCATGAAGGTGGTGTATCCGCCGAATTCCTCGCCGGCCACGTCCGCGGTCCACCCGAACAGTCCGGAGTAGAAGCGCTTCGCATCCTCGAGATCGGCGGTCCCCAGATCAACCCACGTGGGAAAGCCAGGCGTCGATGCGGTGGTCATCTACGGATGGTCGCACTGTGAATCTTTGATCGGTCTTAAGTGTCGATGTTCTAGCTGAACCGACGACCCTCGTCCCGCCGATAGGCCCACAAAGCCACCCCAGCCAGGGCAATCGTCCATGTGATCAAGGACACTACCGAGGTCGGACTAAACGGATATTCGCCCACGGCCGTCCACATCAGACGGACCGCGGCACCGGTCGGCAGGTAGGGCCCGACGGTCTCGACGATGCCGGGCGCCCAGTTGGGCGCGGTCATCAGCCCGCCGCCGAAGGCCAGCGGCAGGAACAGCACCTGCGCCACCACCACGGCCGCCTTGGGCGGCAGCGAGTAGCCGATCGCCAGGCCCATCAGGATGAACGGCACCGAGATCAACGCGGTGGTCAGGACGGCGAGCAGGAACCGGAACGGGCTGAGTGTGGCCGCGGTCAGGAACGCCGAGATCAGCACGACCGGGAGCAGGGCCACCGCCATCAGGGCCAGGCCGGCCAGGAGACGACCGGCGAAGCGGGGGAGGGCGCCGGCGGCGAGCGTTCGAACGTACGGATCCCAGGGCTGCACGCGATCGTCGGCGACGCCCACCCCGTACTGAAAAAGATTGGTGCTCATCACCGCGAAGGTCAGCATCGACGCGGTGGCGAACGTGGCGAAATGCGGGTCGTCGCCGGCGTAGGGCACCACGAACGCGAGCATCGACGCGGCCGGCCAGATGGCGCTGCCGGCGATCGCAATCGGAGTACGGGACGTCTCGATCAGCTGGAATCGGGCGTGGGTGAGGGTCAGACCGGACACGGTTCCTCCAAAAGGCGCAGGAACGCCTCCTCCAGCGAGGCGCGGCGGATTTCCAGGTCGGTGAAATGCACCTCGGCCGCGACCAGGTCGCGAACCAGCCGATCCGCGTCGGGGCTGAGCAGGTGCCAGCGGTCACCCTCGCGGTCGGTCGCGGTCACCCCATCAAGATCCGGCAGCGGTACGGGTGAGGTCAGGCTGACCCGGCGCACGGCGACCAGACCGCGCACGGCGTCGATGGTGTCGTCGGCCAGCACCCGGCCACCCCCGATCACCACCGCGCGCCGGGCCAGGGCCTCGATCTCCTCGAGGTAGTGGCTGGTCAGCACGATCGTGCCGCCCTCGGCGTGGAACTCGCGGACGCCGTCCCAGAGGGCTCGCCGGGCCTCGACATCGAGCCCGGTGGTCGGCTCGTCCAGGAACACGATCTTCGGCCGGCCGGCGAACGCCAGCGCCACGGCGACCCGCCGCTTCTGCCCGCCGGACAGGCCACCGGTCTGTCGGCGTACCAGATCGGTCAGCCCGAAGCGGGAGAGAAGCTCCGCGCGCGGCAGCGGATCGGGGTAATGCGCCCGGACGAAGTCGACGACCTCGCCGACGCGCAGCGTGCCGGGCAGCCCGGTCTCCTGTGGAGTGACCCCGAGGTGGCGCCGGCTCGCCGGCCGGCGCGGGTCGGCGCCGAGCAGCTCGACGTGCCCGGAGCTGGGCTTGCGCGTGCCGGTCAGCAGGCTGATCAGGGTGGACTTGCCGGCGCCGTTGGGGCCGAGCAGGCCGACGATCTCGCCGGCCGCGATGTCGAGCGAGACGTGGTCGAGGGCGACGGTGTCGCCGTAGTGGCGGCTGACGTCGACGGCACGGGCGAGGATCATGACGACGCTCCCGGGTCGAGCAGGGCCCGCAGGGCGGCCGTGTATTCCTCGAAGGCGAGCCGGCCGCGGCGGGTGAGGCGGAGGAGGGTGGCCGGCGTGCGGCCCTGGTGGGTCTTGGTGACCTCGACGTAGCCCGCGTCTTCCAATTTGCGCAGGTGGACCGAGAGGTTGCCGGCGGTCATCCCCAGCGATTCCTGCAGCCAGGGGAACGTGACCTTGTCGTCGTCGCGCAGAGCGGACAGCGCCGACACCACCCGCAGCCGGGCCTGGGCGTGAATGACCGGATCGAGCTCGGGGGTTTCGGTCACCGCAGCCGCCTCCAGCCCAGGAAGCCGGCCACGATCATGCCGGCGCCCCCGCCGACCGCCACGATCAGCGAGTGCCAGCCCGGGCCGGCCGCGATGCCGAGGATGTTGATCAAACTGGTCCAGGCGCCGAGCACGAACAGCTGACGGTCCTGCCAGATCGCGCTGCCGGCCATGTGCAGCGTGCCGGTGAGCGCGACCATGCCGCCGGCCCAGAGCAGGCCGGCCTGCGCCTCGGACAGATCGTTGGCGATCCGCCCGAAGAGCACCGAGAGGCTGAAGAAGGAGATCGACCAGGAGATGCCGTAAAGCCGGCCGGCCCGGGAGGTCGGTCCGCTGGTGCGCCGCACCGACCGGCTGCCGGCGAAGCCGGTGGTGATGCCGGCCGCGATGAACAGCAACATCAGCACGACCAGCGGCAACCAGTCGGGCAGGTCGACGTAGACCCTGCCGTCGGGGCCGTAGCGCAGGAAGAACAGGGTGAAGCCGATCAGCCAGGCGAAGCCCCACGGCCAATACATCAACCGGGGGTCCGGGGCGATCTGGCGGACGAGATTGGCGCGCTCCCGCTCGATCAGCGCGAGCGGATCGGCGGGTGCCTGGTCATCCTCGGGGTCCATGCAAAGAACTTTACAACACAAAGTCAAAGAGGTTTTTGCCATAAAGTAGACTTGGTTTATGGATCTTCGACCGGCGCTGGCCGCCGAGCTGGCCGACATCTTGGACTTCTGGCAGGTGGCGGCCGAGAACGACAACCGGCCGGCCGATTCCCGGGCCGCTCTTGACTCGCTGTACGAACGCGACCCGGACGCACTCATCGTCGCGGTGGACGGCGACGAGATCGTCGGCTCGGTGATCGCTGGGTGGGACGGCTGGCGGTGCCACCTCTACCGGCTCGCGGTCGCGCCGGCCCGGCGCCGGCAGGGCATCGGGCGCGCGCTCATCGAGGCGGCCGAGGAACGCTTCCGGGCGCTCGGCGGCACCCGCGCCGACGCCATGGTGCTCGACGACAACGCGGATGCGCACGGTGCGTGGGCCGTCGGCGGCTATCGCCGCCAGGCGGAATGGTCGCGCTGGATCAAGCCGCTGTAAGGGCCGCCGGCAGCGGCTTCTGGTGTACGACGGACAGCCGGGACACCGCGCGGGTCAGCACCACGTAGAGCCGGTTGAGTCCACGGGTCTCGGCCGCCACGATGTCCGCCGGTTCGTGGACCACGACATGGTCGTACTCCAAGCCCTTGGCCACCGACGCCGGCACCACCGTGACGCGCGCCTCGGAGTCGACGTCGTCCGGCGTCGCGATCTCGATTCCGGCCGCCGTCAGATGCGCACTCAGCCGGGCCACCGCGGTGTCGGCCGCGATCAGCGCGACCGAACCCTCGTGATCGAGCGCCGCGGTCACCTCGACCAGCGTCTGCCCGTCGAGATCGGTCGCCGCCACGATGGACAGATCGCCGTCCCGGCGCAGCGACACCGCCTCCGGCACGGCCACATCGAGGGCCGACAGCAGCCGGTTGGCCAGCTCGACCACCACGGCCGGCACCCGGAAGCCAATGGTCAGCGGTACCACCGCGGCGTCCGGTTTGCCGAGGTGGGCGAGGGTGTCCCGCCAGTCCGCGGCCGCCCACGGCGCGGTCCCCTGCGCCAGGTCGCCGAGCAGGGTGATCGAGCCGTGCTCGCTGCGCCGGGCGATCGCCCGCGCCTGCATCGGCGACAGGTCCTGCGCCTCGTCCACCACCACGTGCCCGAAGCTGGTCTCCCGTTCCAGCAGCCCGGCCGCCTCGTCGATCAGCACCAGGTCGGCCGCGCTGAACTTCGCCGACTTGGCGGTCTTCGGCGCCTTGGTCCAGCGGATCGCCTCCTGCTCCTCGGCGGTGAGCAGGTCGTCGGCCGGGTCGAGCAGCACCTCCAGGACCAGCGACTCGGGGGTCACGGCCGGCCAGGAGTGGTCCAGGAACTCCTTGACCGGCGCGATCCGGGCCATCTTGCGCAGCCAGGTCTCGCCCGGTGAGTTGCCGGTGCGGTACTCCGACTGCCGTTGCAGGAGGCCGACCACCCGGGCCAGCACGCGTTCGCGCCCCAGCTGGTAGGGCAGCCCTTCGCGGCGGGCCTCGTCGACGATCCGGCGCAGCGGCTCGGTGTCGATCCGCCAGCGGTAGGAGCCGTCCGACACCATGATCGGTTCGGCCGGCTTGGCGATCCGGCGCCACAACGCTTTGCGGAGCACCTCTGCCATCCGTACGTCGTGCTTGATGTTTGTGGCTTTGTCGTTATCGGTTGCCTTGACCGCGACTCGGCCGACCAGATCGTCCACAGTGGCCTGCTTGACCTCGACCTCGCCGAGCGCCGGCAGGACCGCCGAGATGTACGACAGGAACGCCGCGTTCGGGCCGACGATCAGCACGCCCGAGCGCTTCAGCCGTTCCCGGTGCAGGTAGAGCAGGAAGGCGGCCCGGTGCAGGCCGACCGCGGTCTTACCGGTGCCCGGCGCGCCCTGCACGCAGATCGAATCGGCCAGATCGGCCCGGACCAGCTCGTCCTGCTCGGGCTGGATGGTCGCCACGATGTCGCGCATCGGCCCGACGCGTGGCCGCTCGATCTCGGCGGTCAGGATGCGGCTGGAGGTGCCCAGCTCCTCGCCGCGGTCGAGATGCTCGTCCTCGAAGCTGGTCAGCTCGCCCTTCACGAACCCGAACCGGCGCCTGGTCGACACCCCCTGCGGATCGCGCACGCTGGCCCGATAGAACGACCGGGACAGCGGCGCGCGCCAATCGAGCACCATCGGCTCGCCGGAGTCGTCGGTCACGTGCCGGCGCCCGACGTGATAGGCGGACTCCTCGATGTCGAGGCGTCCGAAGAACAGCGGGGTGGTCGGGTCGTCGGCCAGCTCCAGCACCCGGCGGGCCATGTGCCGGCCGAGCTGCTCGGCGGTGTAGGCGTCGCCGGCGACCTTGTCACCGGTGGAGAAGAGGGCCTCGGCACGGCCCCGCATCCGGGCCAGCGCGGCGCGGGACTCGCGCAGGTGGGTTCGTTCGGCGGCGAGTTCGGTATCCAGATCAAAGGCAGGCAAGGGTCATCCTCAACACAGGCTTTGCGGGCTGCTCGCGTATCCGAGACCGGCCACCGGTCCACGGCGCGGAGGACGTCCGCTGCGGTGCATGCTCACCACGGCCGTCAAGCGGCCCTAAACGTTACGCCCCACCCACCCCTTGTCCACCGATTTTCCCGCGGCCCGCGGCTTGGTCGGGTCTCGCTAGCTGAAGAATGGGTGGCATGGCGGAGCGTGGGGTGCGGGTCAGTGATCCGCGGGTGATGCGGGCGCTTTCTCATCCGGCTCGGATCGAGATCGTCGAGTACTTGAACGACTCCGGGGCGGCGGTCACCGCTACCGAGTGCGCGAGCATGGTCGGGCTCTCCCCGAGTGCCACCAGCTATCACCTTCGTGAGCTGGCCAAATACGGCCTTGTTGAGCAGGCGCCGAGCCGGGGGGACGGGCGGGAGCGCCTCTGGCGCAGCGTGGCCGCCGGGCTTCGGATCGACCCGGACATGGCCGAGCCGGCCGCCAACGCGGCCGCTCGTGCGCTTGTCGACCTCTATCTGAACCGTGATCTGGAGCGGGCCCGGGACTGGTTCTCCCGGCTCGGCACCGAGCCGGAGGAGTGGCGGCGGGTCGGTGCGATGCGTGGTGACCGGCTGCTGATCACCACCGACGAGCTCAAGGCGCTGGTCGAGAAGATCACCGAGCTGATCGAGCCGTACGGGATCCGGGAACGGCAGGACTCCGCGCCGGAAGGTGCGCGGCGAGTCGCGTTCTCGATGGCCGCCTATCCGGAGCCCGACAGGACGTAACCGGGGGCTTGTGCGAACCAGATGTGAAGGAATACTTTCGAAGTATGTCCTTCACATCTGGTGAGTCGCGCTGGGCGGACGTCTATCTGGTCTCGGCGGCCCGTGCCGTCTCGGTGTGCGGCGACTTCCTCGCCGCCACCACGCTCGCCCTCGTTCTGCAGCAGCGCGGGCACGGCGGCCTGGCCGTCTCCGGCCTGCTGGTGGCGGCGAGCCTGCCGCTGGCCCTGCTCGCCCCGATCGGCGGGCGCATCGCCGACCGGGCCGACAGCCGGGTCGTGCTGATCACGGCCGGTTTCGTGCAGTCGCTGATCTGCGTCGCGCTGGCCTTCGTGCAGCATCCGGTCGCGATCATCGGGCTGGTCGCGCTCCTCGCCGCTGGCCTGGCCGTCACCCAGCCGACCCTCGCGGCGCTGATCCCGCGCATGGTCCGCCCGGACGACCTGGCCAAGGCGAGCGGCCTCAACCAGACCGCCGGCGTGATCGGCATGCTGATCGCCCCGGCGCTGGCCGGCATCCTGGTCGGCCAGACCGGCTCGCGGACGCCGCTGCTGCTCGACGCGGTGAGTTACCTCGCCCTGGTCGTGGCCGGCCTGGTGATCAAGACCCGGCGCCACCAGAAAACCCTGGCGAAGACCGAAAAATCCCACTTCAAGGTACGGGACGACCGCGCACTCACCGTGATGATCGGAGCGATGGCCGCGGTCATGGTCGGGGTGAGTGCGATCAACGTGGTCGAGGTCTTCTTCATCCGCGACACCCTGCACGCCTCCACGACCATGTTCGGCCTGGTGACCGCGGCGTGGCCGGCCGGCATGCTGCTCGGCAGCGTGCTCTTCGGGCGGGTCTCCAGGGCCCGCATCACCGTCCCGGCCCTGATGCTGATCACGGCCGGCTCGTGCGTTCCGCTGTTCGCGGGCGCCCTGGTCACCGGCGCGACCGCGCTGATTCCGCTGTGGCTGATCGGCGGCGTCTTCAACGCCGGCATCAACGTCTTCGTCATGGTGATCATCGCCGGGCGCGTCCCCTCGGCCGCACACGGCCGCGCCTTCGCCGCCGTGACCTCCGCCATGCAGACGGCGGGCCTGCTCGGCCTGGCCGCGGCCGGCCCCCTGGTCGAACACGTCGACCCCCGCTGGCTGGTGGCCGCAACCGGTGCCATCGGCCTGACCGCGTCCCTGATCGGCTTCCCACTGGTCCGCCGCGAGTCCGTCAAGGTCGGTGTCGAATCACCAGAGGCCAGGGCCGTTGCGCCGGTACCGGCGGAGCGGTGAGCGGCCCGGCGCCGTCGGAGTCACCCGACCGGAATCCTCAAGTGCCTTCAGCGCGCGTAGCACCTTCATGTAGCTGAGCCCGGTGCGCTGTTCGATATCGCGGCGACTCAGTTCAGTCCCGTCCGCCAGGGTGCGCCACACCAATTCCTCAGGTGTGCCATCGGCCCGGCTCGGCGTCGGATCATCGGCCTCAGGTGCGAGAACGTAACGAGCGTGGCGCCGCTCGCCGATTCGCACGGCGACTCCGCGGTTCACAAGATCGGACAATTCGCTTGTTGCTCGATGGGCTTCCAGGCCGAGATTGCGCATGGTGCCGTTGGTGACCGTACGGCCAGTGCGCATCTCGGCGAGAGCAAGGTGCTGAGAGGTAGTCAGTCCGCTCTGCCCCAGACTGACGATCCACGCCGTGGTCGCGTCGTCGAGTAGGGCATGCCGGGGCAAAACCACCTTGAACCGCGTGATCCGATTGTGAAATTCCGGCGGAGGTGAACCCGCTCGGCGGAGTTCTCGAAGCATGGTCGGAATGCCGCTGGCCCGGTTCTCGCATGCCATCCGGCCGGTCTCGGGCAGGCGGATGTCCTGCAGTAGCTTAGCCAGCACCGGGTTACGGCTCGAGGTGACGCCTTCGCCGCCCAGATCGTCCTCGGTTACTGCGCCGAATAGACCGCCCGGATTCGCGATGACCAGCCGGTCTGCGTAGAGCGTGATCTGGACCGGAGTACCGCGTGAATAGGTTGAGTAGTCACGGTGCAGCAGAGCGTTCGCAACCGCCTCGCGGACCACCTCAGCCGGATAGTCGTAGACGTCGGTTCGGCCGTTTCCGTCCACGAAGGACCGCACCGAGGTGTTGCGAAGCACAGCTGTGACAACCTCGTCAACGATCACCGGGATCGGGCCGTCGAAGGAACGATTGTCGAGAAAGCGCGGTCCATTTGCCGGCACATCGGCGGCTGACTTACCGGGGTACGCCACCAGTGTGGCGTTGAGCTGAGGGAAGAATTGCTGAGGGTAGGTGCCGAGCGCGAGTAGGCCGCCCAGAGTAGGACGGACGATGCCCTCCTCGTCCTCGGCTACGACGTTGAGTCGACGCAGAATCTGGCTTTCGTCAAGGTTTGCGAATGCACGTGGCTGTCGCTGGCGGACCCGAGTGACCAGCACTTGCGTCTCAGCAGCGTCGAGATCCGCGAGCGTGGCGGCGGCCACCGGTTGGCGGTCGTCGTTGGGCTGACCACGATTCGTGTGTAGAAGGTGAATCTCGAAGTCGGTGAGCCGCCGGTCCCCGTCTCCGCCGCGGGTGAATGAGCCGTTGTACTCGCCCCTGGCAGCGACGAAACAGGGCTTGAAGCGGGGATCGAGTTCGCTGATCTCGGCGACGACCACCAGCGCGTCCTCGAACTCGACGATCTCGATCTCCGTCCGTACTGGCGGCTGGAGTTCGTCGTTGCACGTTGATGCGAGCGCACTGGAGGTCTTGGCAGCATCGAATCCGTTGGCCGGACGAAATTCGTTGCCTTCCTCGAGCCCTAGGATGACGGTGCCGCCCCGGTCGTTGCTGAAGGCGCTCAAGGTGTCGCGCAAGGCCTTCGGAAGACCGCCGGCCGCTGCTTTGACCTCGACGTCACAGAGATCACTGCCCGAGCGGCGAAGCAGGTCGACGAGCCTCGTCAGTTGCTGCTTGTCCATCCGCAACCTTCTTGCTAAAGACTTTTGCAAAAGACTTTAGCAAGAAGGTGCGTGCGATGTGAGACACCCCGCCCCCACCCAGCGGTGGATGGCAACCGGTGGGGGATAGCGTCGGGTCATGAGCGACAGCGCCGGTCGACCCCGGGTAGGGCACATTCAGTTCCTCAACTGCCTGCCGATCTACTGGGGGTTGATGCGGTCCGGCGCTCTGCTCGACGTCGACCTGCGCAAGGACACCCCCGACCGGCTCAGCCACGACCTGGTCACCGGCGATCTCGACATCGGCCCGATCACCCTTGTCGAATACCTGCGCCACGCCGACGAGCTGCTCCTGCTGCCCAATCTCGCGGTCGGCAGCGACGGCCCGGTGCTCTCGGTCAACCTGATCTCGACGCGGCCGCTCGGCGAGCTCGACGGTCGCCCGGTCGCCCTGGGTTCCACCTCGCGCACCGGGGTTCTGCTGGCGCAGATGCTGCTGGCCGAGCGCTACCAGGCCGAACCCGAATACTTCCGCTGCCCGCCCGAGCTGACCCAGATGCTGATGGAGGCGGACGCCGGCGTACTGATCGGCGACCCGGCCCTCCGGGCCATGTACGAGGCTCCCCGCCTCGGCCTGACCGTCACCGACCTGGGCCAGGCCTGGCGTGAGTGGACCGGCCTGCCGATGGTTTTCGCGGTCTGGGCGGTCCGCAAGGATTACGCGGCCGCGAACCCCGGCGCGGTCAAGGACGTGCACGAGGCCTTCCAGCGCTCCCGCGACCTCTGCCTGGGCGAACTGGACGAGGTCGCCGCGGCCGCCGCCCGCTGGGAGCCGTTCGACGCCGAGACCCTGGCCACGTACTTCCGCGCCCTCGACTTCTCCCTCGGCGATCGCCAGATCGCCGGCCTGCGCGAATTCGCCCGCCGGGCCGCCCTCCGCGGCGAAGTCCCCCCGCTGCCGACCGACGGCCCGATCTTCGCCGAGGTCTAGATCAAAACCAGATTCCGGATCGTACGGCGCAGACCGTCAAGCCCAATTCGCGCAGTCCAGTAGAGCGCGGGTTGATCCACGGGCGGCGCCACCGCCCCCGATCAATGCGACAAGGCGCCTCGCGGTTTGACCCCGCGAATCACCCGGTCATCAGCCTTGGCCTGCGACGGAATCTCGTAGACCGGTAGATCCGCCAGATCGTCCGCACCCGCGTCGTCCGGTTCGGCCTCGTCCGCCGCCCCGAGCTCAACGGCCGGCGCCGCTCCGGCTTCGGCCTGCGCATCGCCTTCGGCCTGTGCAAGTGCCTCCGGCTCGGCCTGTTTCTCCGGCTCCGGCCCCGGGTCGGCCATGGCTTTGGCCGGCTGCGGCTCGGTGGTGGCCGGCGGCGGTGGCTCGGACCGAGCGGGTGGCTGAGGTTCGGGCTGGAGGTCGGGTTCGGCGGAGCGCTGCTTCGGGATCGGCGGCAGCGGCTTCCCGGACACCGCCGCGATCCGGGTGACGGACAGGGCCAGGCCGATCGGGATCAGCAGGACCGCGGGTTCGGCGTACCGGTAATCGAAGAGGCTTGTCGCGACGCTGACCACCAGCAGGCCGAAACCCGCCCCGGTGAAGAGCAACGCGTCGGCCGCCTCGCGCCACGGCCGGCGGCGCGGCCGCCAGCAGGCGGCCACGACGGCCGCGAGTATCCCGACGGCATAGAGCGGGCCGGGCGTGGTGACGACCTTGCCGTACGCCGCCAGCCGGCTCGCGTCCGGATTGTCGACCAGGAAGTGCGGGGGCGGCATCCGGTCCGGCCGGCTGGCCGGCGTGTAGTAGCGCGCCACACAGTCGGTGCCCACCTTGGCCGGCGGCAGCCAGATGGTGGCCAGGCATTCGGCGTCCGAGTTGAGCGGCGGCCGCCAGGTCAGATGCCACCAGGACTGTTCGGCCACCATGGCCGCGTAGGCGCCGGGGCGCTGCTTGATCACCGTGTTGGCGAAGTCGCCGAGGACCTTGTCGCTGGTCTCGGACGGGTAGAGGCGCCGGGCCGGGCTGAGCGAGCTCCAGATGTAGTTGTCCGGCCGCTGCACCCACGTGGCCGGCGCGTCCGGCATGCAGAGCTCGCGCTGGTCGGCGGTGAGTTTCAGCTTGTCGCAGTCGGCGATCGGCATCACCCGGGCGTACAGGAAACGGCCGCTGTACTGCCCGAACGCGTACACATCGGTGCTCTGGTGGTACCAGGTGAGGTAACCGCCGAGGAAGCCGGCGACCGGCAGCGCGAAGGCGACCAGCCGCAGCCAGCCGACCCGGCGGATCACCAGGTAGACGACGGCCAGCGCGAGGATCGGCAGGCCGACCGAGCGGGTGACGGCGGCGAAGCCGAGCATGGTGCCGGCCAGCGCCGCGGCCAGCCAGCCGAGTCGGCGGCGCCAGGCCAGCAGGAACAGTCCGCCGGCGGTGAGCGTGATGTACGCGGTCTCGGCCAGCACGAAGTGCTCGATGGTGAGCACCCGGGCGTCGACCGCGAACGGCAGCACGGCGAGCGCGGCCAGCCACGGTTTGGCGCCGCGCCGGACCAGGAACACGTACCCGACTACGACGAGCACGACGCCGAGCAGGTGCTGGGCGAACGCGATCCGGTCGTACGGGCCGTGCAGGAAGGGTTTGAGCAGCCAGGAGTACCCGTACGGGCGAGCCGGGTTGGGCGTGCTCAGGTAGGCCGCTTCCATGTAGGGGCGGCTGTCCGGGAAGAAGAACGCGTACGGGTAAGTCAGCGCGTACCAGACGCGCAGCCCGACGGCTCCGGCCAGCACGACAAGCAGCGGCAGGTGCCGGAGCAGGGCGCGCGGGCGGAGGGCAGCGGGCATGGATCTTCCCAACGGACGGCGGTCTGTGCGCTGGCGAAGCTATCAGCCAAACGCTACGAAATCGCACCGCCCGTTGGGACGAGCCCGGACGGGTGTTGCCCGATCAGCCGTTGAGTGCAGCGTCCAGGGCGGCCACGTCATCCACGCTGAGCTGCCAGTTTCCGGCCGCGGCGTTGGCCTCGACCTGGGTGGCGCTGGTGGCGCCGGCGATGACGCTGGTCACAGCCGGTCGCGCCGCGAGACCGGCGATGGCGACCTCGAGCAGGCTGTGCCCGCGCTCCTCGCCGAACGCGGTCAGCCGCTCGATGGTGTCCCAGTCGGCGTCGGCGAGCACCCGCTGGTAGCGGTCCTGGGACAGCCGGGTGCCGACCGGAGCCCGCTCGCCACGGGTGTACTTGCCGGACAGCAGGCCGGAGTCGAGCGGGAAGAACGGCAGCAGGCCGAGGCCGTACTGCTCGCAGGCCGGCACTACCTCGTCCTCGACGTAGCGCTGCAGCAGGCTGTAACGGTTCTGCGCGCTGATGAACGGGGTGTGACCGGCGGCCCGGGCGGTCCAGTCGGCGTCGGCGATCTGCCAGCCGGCGAAGTTGGAGTTGCCCAAGTAGCGCACCTTGCCCGAGCGGACCACGTCGTCGAGCGCGGCCAGCGTCTCGTCGATCGGGGTGGCTTCGTCGGGTTCGTGCAGCTGGTAGAGGTCGATGTAGTCGGTTTCCAGGCGGCGCAGCGAGGCCTCGACCGCGCGCACGATGTATCGGCGGGAGCCGCGGGCGCCGAAGTCGTTGCCGTTGAGGCCTTCCATGTCCATGCCGAACTTGGTGGCCACGATGACGTCGTCGCGCCGGCCCTTCAGCGCGGCACCGAGGCATTCCTCGGAGGCGCCGTGCGGGGTGCCGTAGATGTCGGCCGTGTCGAACAGGGTGATGCCGGCGTCGATGGCCGCGTCCACGACTTCTTTCGTCCCGTCCGCGTCGAGCTTGCGGCCGAAGTTGTTGCAGCCGATGCCGACGACCGAGACGACCAGACCCGAGGTGCCCAGCCGGCGGTAGCTCATGTCACTCATGATCGGAGCTTAATGCCCGTTTGACGCGTCGTTTGCCCGCGCACACTTACATCTGTAACCGTCTATTGACACACCTTGTTAACAATACGCACGCTGTGAGAGCGCTCTCCCCTTCCGCTATCCCCGTACGGAAAGAGGTTCCCCGTGCGTACCGTCCTGCGTGCTCTCGCCGCGCTGGCCCTGACCATCCCGGTCGCCGCGGCCGTCTCCCCCTCGGCGGCGCAAGCCGTCGGTCCCAACCTCCTGCCCGTCACCGTTACCAACAGCACCGGCCGCGGCGACGCGACCTACCTGTACGTGATCGGCGTGCAGCTCTCCTCCGGCCGGCTCGGTTACGTCAACCAGGCCGGCACCTTCACCGCGTGGAGCGGCGGGCAGCTCCCGCCCTCGCCGGCCCCGGACGTCTCGATCGCCGGCGCCGGCAACGGCGGCAGCACCACGATCAACTTCCCGCGCGGGTTCTCCGGCCGGGTCTACTTCTCGTTCGGTGAGAAGCTCAAGTTCTTCCTCACCCCGGACGGGCTGGTGCAGCCGGCGCCGTGGGCGTCCGGCGACGCCAACTACAACATCCTGTTCGACTGGAGCGAGTTCACCTACAACGACTCCGGCCTGTGGCTGAACAGCTCGCAGGTCGACATGTTCGCGGTGCCGCACGCGGTGACCGTGACCAACAGCGCGGGCGTCACCAAGCGCACCGGCGACGTGGTCGCGAACGGCCGGACCAACGTGATCAACACGATCAAGGGGACCTCGGGCTGGGCGAACACCGTCTACACCCGGTCGGACGGCACCGTGCTGCGGGTGCTCTCGCCGGGCAAGGCGGCCGGCTCGGGCCTGCTGGGCGCCAACTACCTCGACTCGTACATCGCGAGCGCCTGGAACGCGTACGCCACCAAGACCTTGACCGTGGTGCCCTTCGGCGACCAGCCCAACACCAAATACTTCGGGCGTACGTCGGGCAACGTCATGAACTTCACCAACTCCTCGGGTGCCCAGGTGGCGTCGTTCAACCGGCCCTCGTCGGCCAGCGTGTGGGGCTGCGACGGCGACCTGCCGGCGCCGAACGACCTGGTGGTCGGCCCGATCTCGCGCACCCTGTGCGCCGCGCTCAACCGCGGCACGCTGGGCACGGTCGACACCCAGCCGAGCACCAACGCGGCGCAGTTCTACCAGAACAACCCGACCAACGTGTACGCCAAGGTGATCCACGCCAACATGTCGGACGGGAAGGCGTACGCGTTCGCCTTCGATGACGTCGGTGCCTTCGAGTCGCTGGTCAACGACGGCGACCCGCGCTCGGCCGGGATCGTGCTGTCGCCGTTCACCGGTGGGGGCACCACGCCGCCGCCGGCCACCGGGACCGCGCTGATCAGCAGCCTCAACAACAAGTGCGTCGACGTGCCGAACTCGAACTTCGTGGACGGCGCACGGCTGCAGATGTGGACCTGCAACGGCACCAACGCGCAGAAGTGGACGGCCACCGGCGGCGCGCTGGTCAGCCCGAGCGGCAAGTGCCTGGACGTGGCGTCCGGGTCGACCGCGAACGGCGCCGCGATCCAGCTGTGGACCTGCAACGGCACCGGTGCCCAGCAGTTCGTGCTGAGCGCCGCGGGTGACCTGGTCAACCCGCAGGCCAACAGGTGCGTCGACATCGTCGACCTGAACGCCAACGACGGCGCGAAGCTTCAACTGTGGGACTGCGCCGGCACCTCGAACCAGAAGTGGCGCAAGGGCTGAAGTTGAGTCAGGAGCCGTCGTCCGTCGCGGACGACGGCTCCGCCAGCTCGCGGTAGGCCGACTTGAGCACGTCGACAAGCGGAATGTGCCGCACCCGCACCGGCGGCGCGTCGAGCGCGCGCAGCAGCAGTTCGGGCGGGGCGGTCACCCGGGCCGGCCGTTCGCGCAGCCGGCCCAGCGACAGGCCGGGGGAGTAGTAGTCGGCGAGGACGACCTCGTCGAGCGGAACCTCCTCGACCGCGAGCGGGTCCACCGCCTCGACCGGCTCGGGAGTGCCGCGCAGCGCACCCAGCAGGGCCTCCCGGTCGCGCCCGCGCCAGGCCAGCACCAGGAACGGGTCGTCGTCGAACGCCTCGGCCAGCACGTAGAGCACCGCCGAGCCGTGCTTGCAGGGCACTCCCCAGTCCGGGCAGTTGCACTGGATATCCAGGTTGTCGGGGAAGAGCGGCAGGTCGTGCTCGGCGAAGAGGTCGATGATCTCCCGGGGCATCTCGCCGGCCAGCAGGGCGGCCCGATAGAGAGCCCGACTGCCGAGCGCCTCGGTCAACGAGGTCCACTGGGCCTCGTCGAAGGCGGAAATCGTGACCGTCACGGCGTACGGCTTCGGTCTTGAACCCTGCACCCGGGCCGTCACCTTGCCCGCCGCGAGTTGAAAGTCCATGACCTGGCCCTTGCGGGCGTAGGCCCGCCCGCGGGCCAGCCGCCCGCCGTCGCAGACGCGTTCCAGCACGTCGACGAAGTGCCGCGACCACCATTTCTCGCCGATCTTGCCGCGTTTGGCCCGCACCGCGAGGCCGCCGTCGACCTCGAGCGCCCGGCCGCTCTCGTAGAACTTTCCGTCCCGATCGAACGGCATCAGCGCACCCCCGCCAGATCGAGTTCGAAGAGTTCGCGCAGCTGGTCGGTGCCGAGATCGGTGATCCAGCCCTCGCCGGTGCCGACCACCGAGGAGGCGAGCGCCTTCTTCCGCTCGATCATCGCGTCGATCTTCTCCTCCAGCGTGCCGGTGCAGATGAACTTGCGGACCTGCACGTCGCGCGACTGTCCGATCCGGAATGCCCGGTCGGTGGCCTGATCCTCGACCGCCGGGTTCCACCATCGATCGAAGTGGATGACGTGGTTGGCCGCGGTCAGGTTGAGGCCGGTGCCGGCCGCCTTGAGCGAGAGCAGGAAGAGCATCGGCTCGTCCGAGGTCTGGAACTCCTCGACCAGGGCGTCCCGCTTCACCTTGGAGAGCCCGCCGTGCAGCCAGAGCACCGGGCGGTCCAGGTGGGCGGCCAGGTAGGGCTGCAGGATCGTGCCCCACTCGGCGTACTGCGTGAAGACCAGCGCCTTGTCGCCGTCCTCGACGATCTCGGCGGCCAGCTCCTCGAGCCGGGCCAGCTTGCCCGACCGCGACGGCAGCCGGGAACCGTCCTTGAGCAGGTGCACCGGGTGGTTGCAGACCTGCTTGAGCTTGGTCATCGCGGCCAGCACGTTGCCGCGGCGCTCGATGCCCTCGGTGCTCTCGATGGTGGCCATCATGTCCTCGACCACCGCCTGGTAGAGGGTGGCCTGCTCGGCGGTGAGCGTGCACCAGACCTTCATCTCGTTCTTCTCCGGCAGGTCCGAGATGATCGACTTGTCGGTTTTGAGGCGGCGCAGCACGAACGGTCCGGTGGCCCGCTTGAGCGCCTCGGCGGCCAGCTCGTCCTGGCGTACCTCGATCGGCTCCTGGAAGCGGCGGCGGAAATGCTTGGCCGGACCGAGAAAACCCGGATTGCAGAAATCCATGATGGACCAAAGCTCGGCCAGGTGGTTTTCCACCGGCGTGCCGGTCAGAGCAATACGGGTACGGGCGGGAATGGCGCGTACGGCTTGGGCCTGACGGGTTCCGCTGTTTTTGATGGCTTGCGCCTCGTCACAGACGACGCGTTCCCATTCCTGGTCTTTAAGCGTGGCCAGATCGCGGACCGCCGTCCCGTATGTGGTGATCACCAGATCGGCGTCCGCCATGCCGTCTTTCTTCCGCAAAGCTCCATGATGGATATAAGTCCGGATTTGCGGAGCGAATCGGGCGGCTTCCTTTTCCCAGTTGCTGACCAGCGACATCGGGCAGATGAGCAGCGTGGGTTTCGGGGTGTGCTCGATCCGCTCCTGCACCAGCAGCGACAGCGTCTGCGCGGTCTTGCCCAGGCCCATGTCGTCGGCCAGGATGCCGCCCAGCCCGAGCCGGCCCAGGAAGTGCAGCCAGGACAGGCCGCGCTCCTGGTACGGCCGCAGCGTCCCCTGGAAGCCGACCGGCGTGCCGATCGGGGTGAGCCGGTCGGCCGCCTGCCCGGAGATCAGGTCGCCGAGCATCCCGTCCGCGTCCACCTCGACCAGCGGCAGGTCCTCCTCGCCGCCGTCGATCACCTGCTGCAGCACCTGGCCGGCGGTCATCTCGCCGTCCCGGCGCCGGCCGACCGCCTTGAGCGCGGCCTTGAGCTGCCGGTCGTCCAGCTCGACCCACTGGCCGCGCACCCGGACCAGCGGCACCTTGAGCCGGGACAGCTCGGCCAGCTCCTCGGCGGTGACCGTGGTGTCCCCGATGACCAGTTCGATCTGGAACTCGACGAGCTGCTCCAGCCCGAACCCGGAAGCCGCCAGCGCCTTGGCCGAGGTCGTCTTGGAGCGCGTGGTCAGCTTCAGGCCGACGCCCTTGCGGCCGGCCCACTTCGGCAGCATCACCCCGAAGCCGGCCGCCTGCAGCAGCGGCGCCGCCTGCCGGAGGAAGTCGTGCGCCTCGCCGGTGCTCAGCGTCATCGCGTCCGGTTGCTGCTCGCCCAGCGCCACGTGCAGCAGTGGGAACAGCCGCACCGCCCGGCCCAGCCCGGCCAGCAGCGTCTCGTCCGGACGGGCCGGCATGCCCGGGAAGCGGGCGCCCTCCCAGACCTCGGTGGCCGGCAGATAGAGGGCCGAATCCTCGGCCGACTGCAGGGCGAACTCGAGACCCCACTCGTCCTCGCCGGGCAGCGGCTCGCTCAGCCGGAAACTGACCTTGACCGGCCCGTTCGCGTCGTTGGCGGCGCGCATCCAGTCGCCGAGGGCAGCGCCCAGCTCGCGCACCTCGGCGGGCTTCGCGCCCGGCAGGGCCGGGTCGTCGGCGGTGAGCGCGGAGAGCCACCGGTCGGAGAGCTCGGCCTTCGGCCCGGGCCGGGCACCTTTCAGCAGCCGCTCCGGCATCAGGAGGCGGGCGGCCGCGTCGACCAGGACGTTCAGCGCGTCGCGCAGGGTGCGGGCCAGGCCCGCGCCGCTGGCCCGGACCGCCGGTGGCATGCCGGCCGCGAAGTCGCGGTAGGCGGCGGCGTCGCCGCCGGTGATCACCGGCCGCCACCGGGCGACCGGCATCCCGCCCTCGGCGACCAGCTGCGGCAACATCCGGCCGCGCCGGGCCAGATCAACGGCAAATCCGGCGAGTACGCCCAGGTAGCGCAGTGAGGGGCCGGCCAGCCACTCGTCGCCGGCGTCGTCCGCCCCGGCGAGCGTGGCCAGCGCGTCCCCGTCCTTGACCAGCAGAACCGGTACGTCGTACGACCGGAGTTTGATCCTGGTGGCCGTCGCCAGCTCGGCCGACGGCACCGGACCGCGGGTCGTGCCCGGCAGCTTCAGGGCGATCGTCGCGGGCTCGCCCGGCAACACCTGATCGAGAGGTGAGAAGTCCTCGGCCCAGAGCGCGAGCCCCGTGCCGGGCACCCACCCGGCTTGTACTACGAGCAAGACCCACCCCCTGACGACCGCCATAGAGAGTAACGACGTCAGTGACCCTCGCCGCTGCCGTGCACCTGATCGGGGACGTAGTCTTCGTGACGTGACGGCGAACCGGGAGATCGACGACATCCTGCAGCGCGCGGCCGACGGCGGGCGGATCACGCCCGAGGAAGCGCTGCTGCTCTACACCGAGGCGCCGTTCCACGCGCTTGGCGAGGCGGCCGACACGATCCGGCGGCGCCGCTACCCGGACAACATCGTCACGTACCTGATCGACCGCAACATCAACTACACGAACGTGTGCGTCACGGCCTGCAAGTTCTGCGCCTTCTTCCGGGCCCCCAAGCACAAGGACGGCTGGTCGCACCCGATGGAGGAGATCCTCCGCCGGTGCGGCGAGGCGATCGACCTCGGTGCCACCCAGGTGATGCTGCAGGGCGGCCACCACCCCGAGTACGGGGTGGAGTATTACGAGTCGCTGTTCTCCGGGGTCAAGCAGGCGTATCCGCAGCTCAAGATCCACTCGATCGGGCCCAGCGAGATCCTGCACATGGCCAAGGTCGACGGCGTCTCGATCGAGGAAGCGATCCTGCGGATCAAGGCGGCCGGGCTCGACTCGATCGCCGGGGCCGGTGCCGAGATGCTGCCGCAGCGGCCGCGCAAGGCGATCGCCCCGCTCAAGGAGAGCGGCGAGCGCTGGATCGAGGTCATGACCATCGCGCACCGCAACGGCCTGTCCTCGACCGCGACCATGATGATGGGAACCGGCGAGACGCACGCCGAGCGCATCGAGCACATCCGGATGATCCGCGACTGCCAGGACCTCGCGGTGGCCAACGGTTACCAGGACACGGCGGTCGAGGCCGCGCTCGAGGTCGGTGGCTTCCGGGCCTTCATCCCGTGGACCTACCAGCCGGAGAACAACCACCTGAAGGGCCGCACCCAGGCCACCACGATGGAATACCTGCGGTTCATCGCGGTCTCCCGGCTGTTCTTCGACAACATCGCGCACCTGCAGGCGTCCTGGCTGACCACCGGTAAGGACGTCGGTCAGTTGGCACTGCACCTGGGCGTCGACGACCTGGGCTCGATCATGCTGGAAGAAAACGTGATCTCCTCGGCCGGCGCCCGGCACCGGTCCAACCTGCACGAGCTGATCTGGATGATCCGCACCGCCGACCGCATCCCGGCGTGGCGCGACACCCTCTACAACCACCTTGCCGTGCACCGCACCGAGGCCGACGACCCGACCGATGATCGTGTCGTGAGTCACTTCTCGTCGATCGCGATGCCCGGCAAGAAGCAACTTCCGTTGGTTGACGCGAAGTAACCGCCCCCTTTCGGGGGGTCGATATGGTCCGTTCGGTCAGGTGGGGGTCGGGTAAGTGGCGTGGGGGTCATTGCTGCTTCGTAACGAGGGCCGTAAACCCCTACCCCGCGCAGTTCTCGCTGGTTACGTTCCTCGCGTAAGTCTGAGAACTTCCTTGGAACGTCAGGCGCAAGCTTGACGGTCGCGGACCCGACCGATGGCGGTCGTTTATATAACGCATAAGGCACGGGCGAGATGGGTGACCATCTCGCCCGTTCTGTTTTCCCCGGGTGGCAGAGTTACGTCCGTGACGCGCGCAGATCTGGACAAGCAGCCGCACGAGGTCGCCGAGATGTTCGACGGCGTGGCCCAGCGGTACGACCTCACCAACACCGTGCTCTCCTTCGGTCAGGACCGGGGCTGGCGGCGGGCGACCCGGGCCGCGCTCGGGCTGCGCCCCGGCGAGCGGGTGCTGGACGTGGGCGCCGGCACCGGCATCTCGACCGAGGAACTGTCCCGCTCGGGGGCGTTCGCGGTCGGTGCCGACATCTCGATCGGCATGCTGCGGGCCGGGCGGCACGCGGGTCGCGAGATTCCGCTGCTGGCCGGGGACGCGCTGCGACTGCCGTTCGCGGACGCCACCTTCGACGCGGTGACGATCTCCTTCGCGCTGCGCAACGTGGTTGACACCGAGGGGGCGTTGCGCGAGCTCGGCCGGGTCACCCGGCCGGGCGGGCGACTGGTGGTCTGCGAGTTCAGCCACCCGCTGAACCCCGCGTTCCGTACCGTCTACCTGCAGTACCTGATGCGGTCGCTGCCGACGGTGGCCCGCGGCGTCTCCAGCAACCCGGAGGCGTACGTCTATCTCGCCGAATCGATCCGTGCCTGGCCGGACCAGGCCGCCCTGGCCGCCAAGATCGGCGCTTCCGGCCCGTGGGGCCGGGTCGGCTGGCGCAACCTCACGGGGGGTATTGTCGTGCTCCATCGTGCTACTCGGGTATAAAACGGTCATTTGACCGTTAAGGGTCGGTAAAAGCTGTTTTGCTGCGGCTATGACGACCTTCGGACATCTCGAGGACACCGACATCGACATCGCGATTGACGACAGCGAAGCGGGCGAGCGTCGCGGCATGGAGCTTGCCGCCCGGATCCGGGCCGTGGCCGCACAGGATCCGGAACTGGCTCAAGACCTAGTAGATGAGCTGATCGTCGCTCTTGACCGGGCAATGAACGGTACGTTTCGGGAATACCTGGATCAAGAGCCACAAGACGAAGCTGACCGGCTCTTGACCGAAGGCGGATCGGGCATTTCACCGGTGCGAAACAGTTAGGGTTCCCTAACCCGAACGTGTTTCGATGGCCGTCCTAGACTCCGATCTGGGCGTGCTTGTGAACTGTTTCACGAGCCCGCACGAGACGGAGGTGTGCCGTGCAGAGCCACGAAACAACGGGGCCCGCTGAACCGTCAGCACCAATTGGCGACGAGGCAGACGTCATCGTCGTTGGTGCGGGGCCCGGAGGCTCCGCGGCGGCTTACCACATGGCGCGGCACGGACTTCGCGTGCTGCTGCTGGAGAAAACCGAGTTTCCCCGCGAGAAGGTCTGTGGCGACGGACTGACCCCGCGGGCCGTGCGTCAGCTTGTCCGGATGGGTGTCGACACCTCGGAGAAGGCCGGCTGGCTGCACAACAAGGGCCTGCGCGTGATCGGCGGCGGGGTCCGGCTCGAGCTCGACTGGCCCGACCTGGCCAGTTTCCCGAACTACGGCCTGGTACGCACCCGGCTCGACTTCGACGACATGCTCGCCAGGCGAGCGGTCGAGGCCGGCGCCCTGTTGCGCACCGGCGTGAACGTCACCGGCCCGGTCCTCGACGACGAGGGCCGGGCTATCGGTGTCTCGGCCAAGGTCGGCCCGGGCAAGGAACCGGTCGAGTACCGCGCTCCGCTGGTGGTCGCGGCCGACGGCGTCTCCGGCAAGATTCCGCTGGCCATGGGCCTGGCCAAGCGCGACGACCGCCCCATCGGCGTAGCGGTCCGGCGGTACTACAACTCCCCGGTGCGCGCCGACGACGACTACCTCGAGTCCTGGCTGGAGCTGCGCAGCGCGGTCAGCGGCGACCTGCTCCCCGGCTACGGCTGGATCTTCGGGCTCGGTGACGGCCGGGTCAACGTCGGCCTGGGCATTCTGAACTCGTCGGACGCCTTCGGTAAGACCAATTACCGTTCGCTGCTGACCGACTGGCTGGCCGGCACCCCCGAGGAGTGGGGCATGCGCGGCGAGGAGAACGCCGATGGTCCGATCCTCGGTGCCGCGCTGCCGATGGGCTTCAACCGGGTACCGCACTACACCCGCGGCATGATGCTGGTCGGCGACTCGGGCGGCATGGTCAACCCGATGAACGGCGAGGGCATCGCGTACGCCATGGAGTCTGGCGAACTGGCCGCGGAGGTCGCCGTGCAGGCGCTCGCCCGGCCCGCCGGCGCCGACCGTGAACGCGCTCTCCGGGCCTACCCGACCGAGTTGAGCCTGCGGTTCGGCGGCTATTACCGCCTCGGTGGGGTATTCGTGAAGTTGATCGGAAACCCGCAGATCATGCGTCTGGCCACCAAACACGGCATGCCGCACCCCACGCTGATGCGGTTCGTGCTGAAGCTGCTGGCCAACCTGACCGATCCCCGTGGCGGCGACGCCATGGACCGGATCATCAATGGCCTGACGAAGGTGGCGCCGGCCGTATGACTACAGAGGGACCCCCGGTCGACGCAATGCCGAATCGGATTAATAGTGTGAAGCGGCTAACAGTCGAGTTGGAGAGATGATGACTCTCAACCCATACGTCCCGATCCTGGGGCTGATGATCCTGGGCGCGCTCTTCGCGCTGTTCTCGGTGGGCATCGCGCCGATCGTCGGCCCGAAGCGCTACAACCGCGCGAAGCTCGACGCGTACGAGTGCGGCATCGAGCCCGCGCCGCAGCCGATCGGCGGCGGCCGGTTCCCGGTGAGGTTCTACCTGACCGCGATGCTCTTCATCATCTTCGACATCGAGACCATCTTCCTCTACCCGTGGGCCGTGTCCTTCGGGTCACTGGGCGTGTTCGGCTTCGTGGAAATGGTCCTGTTCATCGTCACCGTCTTCATCGCCTACACGTACGTGTGGCGACGCGGCGGACTCAACTGGGACTGATCTGACATGGGAATCGAAGAGAAGCTGCCCGCAGGCATCCTGCTGTCGTCCGTCGAACTGCTGTCCAACTGGGCTCGTAAGTCGTCGTTCTGGGGTGCGACCTTCGGCCTCGCCTGTTGTGCCATCGAGATGATGGCCTCCGGCGGCCCGCACTACGACCTCGGCCGCTGGGGCATGGAGGTCTTCCGGGCCTCGCCCCGCCAGGCCGACCTGATGATCGTCGCGGGCCGGGTGAGCCAGAAGATGGCCCCGGTCGTTCGGCAGATCTACGACCAGATGCCCGAACCCCGCTCGGTGATTTCGATGGGCGTTTGCGCATCGTCCGGCGGGATGTTCAACAACTACGCGATCGTGCAGGGTGTGGACCACATCGTGCCGGTCGACGTCTACCTGCCCGGCTGCCCGCCGCGGCCCGAGATGCTGATCGACGCCATCCTCAAGATGCGCGAGAAGGTCATGGCCGCGCCGCTCGGCCCGAACGGCCGCAAGATGCTCGAGGCGCGCAAGGCGGCCGGCAAGATGCCGATCGTCGCGCCCGGCGCGATGCCCTCCTCCTACCGGGTCGACAAGGTCCGGCGGGCCGAGTGGACGCAGGCGGTCAAGGAAGGCCGCGAGGAGCAGCTGCGCATCGAGAACTGGATGAAGCTGGCGCCGCACCTGCGGGAAGGTGGCAAGTGAGCCTCGAATCTGTTGAGCCTGTTGGTGCCAACCTCGGCGCTCCCGCTCAGACGCCGTCCAGCCCGCAGAAGGGCATGTTCGGCATCGAGGGCACCGGCGACGTCTCCGGTTTCGGCGGCCTGGTCCGCCCGCATCCCGAGGTGGTCGGCACCCCCAAGCCGTACGGCTCGTACTTCGACGAGATCACCGACGCGCTGGAGGATGCCTACCCCGGCTTCGCCGACGCGCTGGAGAAGGTCGTCGTCGACCGGGACGAGCTGACCCTGCACATCGTGCCGGAGAAGATCGCCGAGGTCGCCCAGATCATGCGGGACGACGAGGGGCTGCGCTTCGAGCTGTGCTCCTCGGTCTCCGGCGTGGACTATCTGAACACCGACGCCCGCCGCCTGCACGTGGTCTACCAGCTGACCTCGATGACGTACCGCCGCAAGGTCCGGCTCGAGGTGGCCGTGCCGCTCGGCGGCAACGTGCCGACCGTGACCCACGTCTACCCGACTGCCGACTGGCAGGAGCGGGAGGCGTACGACATGTTCGGCATGATCTTCGTGGGTCACCCCAACCTCACCCGGGTCCTCATGCCGGATGACTGGGAAGGCCACCCGCAGCTCAAGGACTACCCGCTCGGCGGCGTGCCGGTCGAGTACAAGGGTGCCGAAATTCCGCCTCCTGACCAGCGGAGGGTCTACCAATGACATCGTCCGGATACGCCACCGAGCGCGAGACCACCGAGGGCCGCGTCTTCACGGTCACCGGGGGCGACTGGGACACGGTCACCGGCAGCATCGACCCGTTGTCGAACGAGAAGATCGTCGTCAACATGGGCCCGCAGCACCCGTCCACCCACGGTGTGCTCCGGCTCGTGCTGGAACTCGAGGGTGAGACGGTCACCGAGGCCCGCGCGGTCGTCGGTTACCTGCACACCGGCATCGAGAAGAACCTCGAGTACCGCAACTGGACGCAGGGCACCACGTTCGTGACCCGGGCCGACTACCTCGCCCCGCTGTTCAACGAGGCCGGTTACGTCCTCGGGGTGGAGAAGCTGCTCGGCATCACCGACCAGATCACCGAGCGGGCGCAGACGATCCGGGTGCTCTTCATGGAGCTCAACCGGATCTCCTCGCACCTGGTCTGGCTGGCCACCGCGGGCATGGAGATCGGCGCGATCTCGATGATGCTGTACGGCTTCCGCGAGCGTGAGTACATCCTGGACATCTTCGAGGAGACGACCGGGCTGCGGATGAACCACGCGTACTTCCGCCCCGGCGGCGTCGCGCAGGACATCCCCGACTCGGCGATCAAGAAGATCCGCGACTTCCTCGTCTACATGCCGAAGAAGCTCAAGGAGTACGAAGACCTGCTCTCCGGCCAGATCATCTGGCAGCAGCGCACCCAGGGCGTCGCCGTCCTGGACGTCACCGGCTGCCTGGCGCTCGGCGTCACCGGCCCGGTGCTGCGCTCGGCCGGGCTGGCCTGGGACCTGCGCAAGACCATGCCGTACTGCGGTTACGAGAACTACGAGTTCGACGTGCCGACCGCGACCACCGCCGACGTGTGGGGCCGCTACCAGGTGCGGATGGCCGAGATGCGGGAGTCGCTGAAGATCGTCGAGCAGGCGCTCGACCGGCTCAAGCCCGGCCCGATCTTCGTGGCCGACAAGAAGATCGCCTGGCCGGCCCAGCTCGCGGTCGGCGTCGACGGCCTCGGCAACTCCCTCGAGCACGTCGCGAAGATCATGGGTCAGTCGATGGAGTCGCTGATCCACCACTTCAAGCTCGTGACCGAGGGCTTCCGGGTCCCGCCGGGCCAGGTCTACATCGGCATCGAGCACCCGCGCGGTGAGCTCGGTGTGCACGTGGTCTCGGACGGCGGCACCCATCCCTACCGGGTCCACATGCGGGACCCGAGCTTCGTGAACCTTCAGTCCATCCCCGCGATGGCCGAAGGTGCCCTGATCGCCGACGTCATCGCCGGCGGGGCGTCCCTGGACCCCGTGATGGGTGGGTGTGACCGCTAAATGTCCGACACAGCTATCGACTTCTCCCCGGCCGCCGCGCCGCTCGCGGCCAAGCTCCTCGGTTCCGCGCTCGAGATCATCGCGCGCTATCCCGAGGGCCGCAGCCGATCGGCTCTCCTTCCGCTGCTGCACCTGGTGCAGACCGAGGAGGGCTTCGTCAGCCCGAGCGGCGTCGCGTTCTGCGCCGAGGTGCTGGGCATCAACAAGGCCCAGGTCGGCGCGGTCGCCACGTTCTACACCATGTACAAGCGCAAGCCCACCGGCGAATACCTGGTCAGCGTCTGCACCAACACGCTGTGCAACATGATGGGCGGCCAGGAGGTCTACGACCGGCTCACCGAGCACCTCGGTGTCGGCAATGGTCAGACCACCGCCGACGGCCAGATCACGGTGGAGCACGCCGAGTGCCTGGCGGCCTGCGACTACGCGCCGGTGGTGACGGTCAACTACGACTTCGCCGTCGACGAGGCCACCCCGGAGGCGGCCATCGAGCTGGTCGAGCAGCTGCGCAAGGGCGGCAAGCCGACCCCGACGCGCGGCGCCCGGGTCTGCTCGCTCAAGGACATGCAGCACCAGCTGGCCGGATTCGCCGACGAGCGCGACGGCGCGGTCGCCGACGGCCCGGCCGGTCCGTCCACGCTGCGCGGCGTGACGCTGGCCGACCAGCACGGGATCGCGGTGCCGAACTTCAACCTCGACGCCCCGATCACCAAGACCAAGCCGGCGCGCGAGGAGAAGAAGTGACGCAGCCACGGCGTGAGGTACTCGAGAAGCTGACCCCCGTCCTCACCAAGCGCTGGCTCTCGCCGGACGCCTGGAAGATCGACGTCTACGAGCGGCTGGACGGCTACGCGGCCCTGAAGAAGGCCCTGGACGTGCACCCCGACGACCTGATCCAGCTGGTGAAGGACTCGGGCCTGCGCGGCCGCGGTGGCGCGGGCTTCCCGACCGGTCTCAAGTGGGGCTTCATCCCGCAGGGCGACGGCAAGCCGCACTACCTGGTGGTCAACGCCGACGAGGGCGAGCCGGGCACCTGCAAGGACCTGCCGCTGATGACCTACGACCCGCACTCGCTGGTCGAGGGCATCATCATCGCCTCGTACGCGATCCGGGCCAACCGCGCGTTCATCTACATCCGCGGCGAGGCGGTGCACGCCGCCCGGCGGCTGCGCGCCGCCGTGAAGCAGGCGTACGCCAAGGGTTACCTCGGCACGAACATCCTGGGCTCGGGTTTCGACCTCGACCTGGTCGTGCACAGTGGCGCCGGCGCGTACATCTGCGGCGAGGAAACCGCGCTGCTCGACTCGCTGGAAGGCTTCCGCGGCCAGCCCCGGCTGCGCCCGCCCTTCCCGGCCATCGCCGGTCTGTACGCGAGCCCGACGGTCGTCAACAACGTCGGCACGATCGCCTCGGTGCCGTACATCGTGCTCGGTGGCGCCGACTGGTGGAAGAGCATGGGCACGGAGAAGTCGACCGGCCCGATGATCTATTCGCTGTCCGGCCGGGTCGTCAACCCGGGCCAGTACGAGTGCGGCCTCGGCATCACCCTGCGCGAGCTGATCGAGCTGGCCGGCGGCATGAAGCCCGGCCACAACCTGAAGTTCTGGACGCCGGGTGGCTCGTCCACCCCGCTGCTCACCGCCGAGCACATCGACACCCCGATGGACTTCGAGGGTGTCGCCGCCCAGGGCTCGCTGCTCGGCACCACGGCCATGCAGATCTTCAGCGACCAGGACTGCCCGGTCTACGCGACCTGGCGGTGGCTGGAGTTCTACCACCACGAGTCGTGCGGCAAGTGCACCCCGTGCCGCGAGGGCAACTACTGGATGGTCCGCACCTACCGCCGGATCCTCTCCGGCGAGGGCACCCACGCCGACCTCGACACCCTGCTGGACACCGCGAACAACATCTTCGGCCGGTCGTTCTGCGGCCTGGGTGACGGCGCCGCCACCCCGGTCATGTCCACGCTGAACTTCTTCCGCCAGGACTACCTGGACTACATCGAGGGCCGGACAGCTCCGCGGCTGAACGCCAAGGCCCTGGTTGGAGCGCACTGACATGACGGATGTAGCGAAGAAGACCAACGAGGTCTCGCTCACCATCGACGGCATCGAGGTCACCGCCGAGAAGGGCGAGCTGGTCATCCGGGTCGCCGAGCGGATGGGCATCGCGATCCCGCGGTTCTGCGACCACCCGCTGCTCGCCCCGGCCGGCGCCTGCCGCCAGTGCCTGGTCGAGATCGAGGGTCAGCGCAAGCCGGTCGCGTCCTGCACCCAGGCCGTCGGCGAGGGCATGGTGGTGCACACCCAGCTCACCAGCGAGGTGGCCGACAAGGCGCAGCACGGCATCATGGAGCTGCTCCTGGCCAACCACCCGCTGGACTGCCCGACCTGCGACAAGGGCGGCGAGTGCCCGCTGCAGAACCAGGCGATGTCCAACGGCCGCACCGACTCGCGGTTCCACGAGCACAAGCGCGAGTACGAGAAGCCGATCCACATCTCCAGCCAGGTGCTGCTCGACCGTGAGCGGTGCATCCTGTGCCAGCGCTGCACCCGGTTCTCCGAGCAGATCGCCGGGGACAAGTTCATCGACCTGATGGACCGCTCCTCCGGCGAGCAGATCAACGTCTACCGGGACGACTTCTTCGGCGGCACCGGAACCGGCGACGGACAGGTCGGCGAGGGTGAGGGCGACGTCGCCTTCAACTCGTACTTCTCCGGCAACACGATCCAGATCTGCCCGGTGGGCGCGCTCACCGGCGAGCAGTACCGCTTCCGGGCCCGCCCGTTCGACCTGGTCTCCACGCCCACCTCGTGTGAGCACTGCGCGGCCGGCTGCTCGATGCGCGCCGACCACCGCCGCGGCAAGGTGCTCCGGCGTCTGGCCGGCGACGACGCGGCGGTCAACGAGGAGTGGAACTGCGACAAGGGCCGGTGGGGCTTCCGCTACGCCACCGCCAACGACCGGATCATGAACCCGCTGATCCGCGACGCCAAGACCGGCGAGCTGCGCGAGGCCTCCTGGAGCGAGGCGCTGGTCACCGCAGCCGAGGGTCTCAAGGCCGCCAAGGCGGCCGGTGGCGTCGGGGTGCTCACCGGCGGCCGGCTGACGGTCGAGGACGCGTACGCGTACGCGAAGTTCGCCCGGGTCGCCCTCGGCACCAACGACATCGACTTCCGGGCCCGGCCGCTGAGCGGTGAGGAGGCCGACTTCCTCGCCTCCTCGGTGGCCGGTGGCATCTCCGACGTCACCTACGAGGACGTCGAGAACGCCCCGGCCGCGGTCATCGTCGGGCTCGAGCCGGAGGAGGAGTGCCCCATCCTCTTCCTGCGACTGCGCAAGGCGACCAACCGGGGCTCGCTCCGGGTCACCGCCGTCTCGCCGTACCTCACCCGGGGTTTCACCAAGCTTGACGCCGCGCATGTCGCCGCCGCGCCGGGTGCGGAAGCCAAGGTCCTGGCCGAGGACGCGGCGATCGCCGCGGCCCTCGGTACGCCGGGCGCGCTGCTGATCGTCGGCGAGCGCCTGGCCGAAGTGCCCGGCGGCCTGTCCGCCGCGGCCGCGCTCGCGGCCCGCACCGGTGCCCGCCTCGCGTGGGTGCCGCGCCGGGCCGGCGACCGGGGTGCGGTCGACGCCGGCTGCCTGCCCAACCTGCTGCCCGGTGGCCGTCCGGTCACCGACCCGGCGGCTCGGGCCGAGCTCTCGCTGGCCTGGAACGTCGAGGCCGGCGCCCTGTCCAGCAAGCCGGGCCGGGACACCGACGCGATCGTCGCGGCGGCCGCCAACGGCACGCTCGGCGGCCTGCTGGTCGCCGGCGTCGACCCGGGCGACCTGGCCGACCCGCGGCTGGCCGAGCAGGCTCTCGACAACGTGGGCTTCGTGGTCAGCCTGGAGATCCGCGGCAGCGCGGTCACCCGCCGCGCCGACGTGGTGCTGCCGGTGGCCCCGGCCCAGGAGAAGTCCGGCACGTTCATGGACTGGGAGGGCCGGCTCCGCTCCTTCGGGACGGTGCTGCCGACCACGGCGATGACCGACGCCCGGGTGCTCGAGGCCATCGCGGCGCTCCTCGAGGTGACCCTCGGCACCGGCGACGTGATGGCGATCCGCCGCGAGCTGGGCGCCATGCCGCCGAGCAAGGCGGACCGCCCGGCGGTGCCCGCGGTGGCCGCCGGATCCGTCTCGTCGCCCGCCGCCGGTGAGGCAGTGCTCGCCACCTGGCACCACCTGATCGACTCCGGTTCGCTGCTCGACGGCGACGACGTGCTCAAGGGCACGGCCCGGCCGCCGCAGGTGCGGATCGGCAAGGACCTGGCCGAGTCGCTCGGTGTCGCCGAGGGTGACGCGGTCACCGTCAGCACCGACCGGGGTGGCGTCACGCTCCCGGCCGCGATCACCGACCTGCCCCCGCAGGTGGTATGGCTTCCCACCAACTCGCCGGGCTCCAGCGTTCGTCGCAGCCTCGGCGTCACTTCGGGCGCGGTCGTCCGGCTCACTGCCGGTGCACCGGGACCGATCCTCGCCGAGGGGGCAAACGCATGAACTCGCTGATTGTGGCGGCGCACGCCCAGGATCCTTCGCTGCAGACGTTCGAGGACGACGTCTGGTGGATCACGCTGATCAAGTTGCTCGGCGTGTTCGTGATCCTGCTGCTGCTGACGCTCTTCACGATCAACTACGAGCGCAAGGTCGTGGCCCGGATGGCGGTCCGGCCGGGCCCCAACCAGGTCGGCCCGAACGGCTGGCTGCAGAGTCTCACCGACGGTCTGAAGCTTCCGTTCAAGGAAGAGATCATCCCGAAGACCGCCGACAAGGTGGTCTACTTCATCGCCCCGGTGATCTCCGCGACGACCGCGTTCACCGCGTTTTCGGTGATCCCGTTCGGCGGGGTGGTCAGCATGTTCGGCCACAAGACCGCGCTGCAGCTCACCGACGTGCCGGTCTCTGTGCTGGTGCTGCTGGCCTGCTCCTCGATGAGCGTGTACGGCGTGGTGCTGGCCGGTTGGGCCTCCGGCTCGACCTACCCGCTGCTCGGTGGTCTCCGGTCCAGCGCGCAGATGATCTCGTACGAGGTCGCGATGGGTCTCTCGATCGTCGCGGTCTTCATGACCGCCGGCACGATGAGCACCTCGCAGATCGTCAAGGCGCAGGCCGAGGGCAACCCGTTCCACTTCCTCGGCATGGAACTCACCTCGCCGAGCTGGTACGCGGTGCTGCTGTTCCCCAGCTTCATCATCTACATGATCTCGGCGGTCGGTGAGACCAACCGGGCGCCGTTCGACCTCCCCGAGGCCGAGTCCGAGCTGGTCGGCGGCTTCCAGACGGAGTACTCGTCGTTCAAGTTCGCGATGTTCTACCTGGCCGAGTACATCAACATGATCACCGTGTCGGCGTTTTGTACCACCCTCTTCCTCGGTGGGTGGCGTGCCCCATGGCCGATCACGGCCTTCTGGCACGGCGCCAACTCCGGCTGGTTCGCGCTGATCTGGTTCCTGGCCAAGCTGCTGATCTTCCTGTTCGGCTTCATCTGGCTGCGGGCCACCCTGCCCCGGATGCGCTACGACCAGTTCATGCGCTTCGGCTGGAAGGTCCTCATCCCGGTCAGCCTGGTGTGGATCCTCTTCCTCTCCTACGTGAAGCTCGCGAACAACGAGCTCACCGACCGCACCAAGTGGCTCTCCATCGGAGGCTTGGTCGTCGTCGTCCTGGTGGTGGCCATGCTCTGGCCGGCCAGCCGCAAACCGCGGGAGCTGTCCGTCGAAGAACAGCTGGCCGCCAAGCCACCGGGGAGCTTCCCGGTGCCACCGATGGATCTGCAGGTACCCCCGAGCCCGCGGGCACGCCGCGCGGTGGCCGAACGCACCCCCGCCACCGTCGGCGGCGATACCGAAACCAAGGAGGTGTGACGTGGGGACGTTCACGGGCTCGTTCAAGGGCTTCGGAGTGACCTTCGCGCACATGTTCCGCAAGGTCGTCACGACCGACTATCCGTTCTCGCCACCGAAGCCGGCACCGCGTTACCACGGCCGGCACATCCTCAACCGCCACCCGGACGGCCTGGAGAAGTGCATCGGCTGCGAGCTGTGCGCCTGGGCCTGCCCGGCCGACGCGATCTACGTCGAGGGTGGGGACAACACCGACGAGCAGCGCTTCTCGCCCGGTGAGCGGTACGCGAGCATCTACCAGATCAACTACGCCCGCTGCATCTTCTGCGGGCTGTGTATCGAGGCCTGCCCGACTCGCTCGCTGACCATGAGCAACGAGTACGAGCTGGCCCGCGACAACCGGCAAGACCTGATCTTCACGAAGAAGGAATTGCTGGCGCCGCTGCTGCCGGGCATGGAGCAGCCGCCGCACCCGATGCGGCTCGGCGAGACCGACAAGGACTACTACCTGGGTGCGCTGGACAACCCGGGCACGTCGAAGGGTGCCGAGCGGGCGCCGTGGGCCACCAACGAGGTAGTCGACGGCAGCGGCGAGGCCGCCAAGGAGGGCGTGCGATGAACCACGTCTCCACGGCCGAGGCCGTCGGCTTCTGGATCCTCGGCTCGCTCGCGGTGATCGGCGCGCTCGGCATGGTGATCGCCCGCAACGCGGTGCACTCCGCGCTCTGGCTCGTCCAGACGATGCTCTGCCTGGGCTTCATCTACGTGATCAACTCGGCGCCGTTCCTCGGTGCCGTCCAGATCATCGTCTACACCGGCGCGATCATGATGCTTTTCCTGTTCGTGCTCATGCTGGTCGGCCGGGATGCCACCGACTCGCTGATCGAGACGCTTCGCGGCCAGCGGGTCGCGGCGATCGTGCTCGGCGTCGGCTTCGCCATCCTGATCGGCACCGGCCTGGCCCGGGCGCTCGGCGACACGCCGGTGATCGGCCTCGCCGAGGCGAACAGCGCGAACGGCGGCAACGTGCAGGGCCTGGCGAGCCTGCTGTTCACCCGCTACGTCTTCGCGTTCGAGGTCACCTCAGCCCTGCTGATCACGGCGGCCGTCGGCGCGATGGTGCTGGCTCACGTCGAGCGGGCCAAGAGCGAGATCGCCAACCAGGTCAGCCGGATGACCGAGCGCTTCCGCCCGGGCAACTACCCGGGTGCGAAGGCGGGCCCGGGCGTCTACGCCAACACCATGTCGGTGGCGGCGCCGGGCCGGCTTCCGGACGGCAACGGGTCGGAGCGCACGATCTCGCCGATCCTGCCGGTGCGTGAGCTGACGGCTCAAGAGGCGGCTCCGAAGGGAACCGAGAAGTGACTCCCGACTACTACCTGGTCCTTGCGGGGATTCTGTTCACCATCGGTGCCACCGGGGTGCTCGTCCGCCGCAACGCGATCGTGTTGTTCATGTGCATCGAGCTCATGCTCAACGCGGCGAACCTGGCCTTCATCACCTTCAGCCGGATCAACGGCAGCCTCGACGGTCAGATCATCTCGTTCTTCGTGATGGTCGTCGCGGCGGCCGAGGTCGTGGTGGGCCTCGCCATCATCATGTCGATCTTCCGGACTCGACGCTCGGCGAGCGTCGACGACGCCAACCTTCTGAAGTACTAAAGGGGCCTTCACGTGGAACAGACAGTGGAGTATGCCCACGCGACGGGAACGTTGAGCGGAATCTGGCTTTTGGTAGCCATTCCGCTCGCGAGTGCCGCGATCCTGCTCCTGCTCGGCAAGCGTGCCGACAAGTGGGGTCACTGGCTCGGCGTTCTCGCGGTGGCGGCCTCCTTCGTGCTCGGGCTGGTCTTCTTCATCAAGCTCGGCGGGCTCGACGCGGAACACCGATCCGCCGAACTGAGCATGTGGGACTTCATCGCCGTCGGGAACCTGCACGTCGACTTCGGCCTGCTCTTCGACCCGCTGTCCGGCATCTTCGTCCTGCTGATCACGGGTGTCGGCTCGCTGATCCACCTGTACGCGGTCGGCTACATGGAGCACGACCCGGGACGACGCAGGTTCTTCGGCTACTTCAACCTGTTCGTCGCGGCCATGCTCCTGCTGGTCCTCGGCAACAACTACGTGATGCTGTACTTCGGCTGGGAGGGCGTGGGTCTCGCGTCGTACCTGCTGATCAGCTTCTGGTACGGCCGGCCGTCCGCGGCCACCGCCGGCAAGAAGGCGTTCCTGATGAACCGGGTCGGCGACACCGGCCTGGCGATCGGCATCTTCATCATGTTCGCCACGCTCGGCAGCACCCAATACTCGTACGTCTTCAGCAACGTCGGCGCGCTGTCCAGCACTACGGTGCTGGTCCTCGGCATCCTGCTGCTGCTCGGTGCGGCCGGTAAGTCCGGTCAGTTCCCACTGCAGGCCTGGTTGCCGGACGCGATGGAGGGCCCGACCCCGGTCTCCGCCCTCATCCACGCCGCGACCATGGTGACCGCGGGCGTCTATCTGATCGCCCGCTCCAACCACATCTTCTCGGCCAACCACACGCTGCAGACGATCGTGGTCAGCGTCGGCGCGTTCACGCTGCTGATGGGCTGCATCATCGGCTCGGCCAAGGACGGCATCAAGCGGGTCCTGGCCTGGTCGACGGTCAGCCAGATCGGCTACATGTTCCTCGGCGTCGGTCTCGGCGGCGGGGCGTACGCGCTGGCGATCATCCACCTCGTCGCGCACGGCTTCTTCAAGGCCAACATGTTCCTCGGTGCCGGCTCGGTCATGCACGGCATGCACGACGAGGAAGACATCCGCCGGTTCGGTGGCCTGCGCAAGCACATGAAGTGGACCTGGCTCACCTTCATGATGGGCTGGCTCGCCATCATCGGCATTCCGCCGCTGTCCGGCTTCTTCTCCAAGGACCCGATCATCGAGGCGGCGTACGCCCGCGGTGACTGGACGTCCTGGCTGTTCGGCACGGCCGCGCTGCTCGGCGCGGGCCTGACCGCGTTCTACATGACCCGGCTGTTCGTGCTGACCTTCCACGGGCCGGAGCGCTACACCGAGCAGAACAAGCATCCGCACGAGTCGCCGTTCATCATGACCGTGCCGCTGATGCTGCTGGCGCTCGGCTCGATCGTGGCGGGCTTCCTGCTCAGCCGGCACTCGGCCATCCCGCAGTGGCTCGAGCCGGTCACCGGCGAGGGCGAGCACGACCCGGTGATGAACAAGACCCTGATCTCGATCCTGGTGCTGGCCGTCTCGGTCGGCGGGGCCGGCCTGGCCTGGGCGCTGTTCAGCAAGGGCACCGCCCTGCAGGAGCAGCCGGCCGGCGTGGTCGTCACGGCCGCGCGGCGCAATCTCTACACCGACGCGTTCAACGAGGCGGTGTTCGAGCGCCCCGGCATCTACCTGACCCGGGCGCTTGTCTTCCTCGACAACAAGGGCATCGACGGCCTGGTCAACGGGATAGCCGCCGGTGTCGGCGGCAGTTCCGGGCGACTACGCCGACTGCAGACCGGCTTCGTCCGCTCGTACGCGCTCTCCATGCTCACCGGAGTCGTACTCGTGGTCGGCGCCTTCCTTGCAATCCAGCTGGGGTGGTTGGCGTGAGTGACTTTCCGTTCCTTTCCATCCTGACCGTGCTGCCCTTGGTGGGCGCGGTCGTGGTGGGCGTTATCCCGCGTCGTAAGGCGGAACTCGCCAAGACCATCGCGCTGGTCTGGTCGCTCGTCGTGCTGGTGCTCAGCATCTTCATGTGGGTCGCCTTCAAGATCGACGGTGACCGGTTCCAGTTCCACGAGTCGTACCAGTGGATCCCCTCGTGGGACGCCCGCTTCACCTTCGCCGCCGACGGCATCGCGCTGGTCATGCTGATGCTGATCGCGGTGCTCACGCCGGTCGTGATCCTGGCGTCCTGGCACGACGTGGACGGCGACGGCAAGCGCTCGGCGCCGGTCTACTTCGCCCTGCTGCTGGCCTTCGAGTTCACCATGATCGGTGTCTTCGCGGCCGCCGACATCTTCCTGTTCTACGTGTTCTTCGAGGTCATGCTGATCCCGATGTACTTCATCATCGGATCGTTCGGCGGGGCCCGGCGGCAGTACGCGGCCGTCAAGTTCTTCCTCTACAGCCTGGTCGGCGGTCTGTTCATGCTGGCCGCCGTGATCGGGCTGTGGGTGGTCGGCGGGCACACCTTCGACTTCACGAGGCTGCTGCAGTCGGTCGGCGAGATCGACCAGAACACCTCGCGCTGGCTGTTCCTCGGGTTCTTCGTGGCCTTCGCGATCAAGGCGCCGTTCTTCCCGTTCCACACCTGGCTGCCGGACGCCGGTGGTGCCGCCCCGGCCGGTGCGGCCGCGCTGCTGGTCGGCGTGATGGACAAGGTCGGCACGTTCGGCATCCTGCGCTACTGCCTCCCGCTGTTCCCGGAGGCGTCCCGCTGGTTCGCGCCGGCCGCGCTGGTGCTCGCGGTCATCGGCATCATCTACGCGGCGCTGCTCGCGGTCGGCCAGAACGACCTGAAGCGGCTCGTGTCGTACACCTCGATCGCGCACTTCGGCTTCATCGGGATCGGCATCTTCGCCTTCACCACCCAGGGCGGGACCGGCTCGGTGCTCTACATGGTCAACCACGGCCTGGCCACCGGCCTGCTGTTCATCGTGGTCGGCATGTTCGTGGCCCGGCGCGGCTCCAGCCTGGTCAGCGACTTCGGTGGCGCCGGCAAGCTGGTGCCGGTCCTGGCCGGGGTGCTGTTCTTCGCCGGTCTCGCCTCGCTGGCGCTGCCCGGCACGGCGCCGTTCATCAGCGAGTTCCTGGTGCTGATCGGCACGTTCACGGTGCATAAGGTGTACGCGGTCATCGCGACCGTGGGCATCATCCTGGCCGCCGCGTACGTCCTCTGGATGGTGCAGCGCACCACCCAGGGCACTCTCAACCCGGCCCTCGAAGAGGTGCCGGCCATGCGCAAGGACATCACGCTGCGCGAGAAGGTCGTCGTCGCGCCGCTGATCCTGCTGCTCCTGCTGCTCGGCTTCTACCCGAAGCCGGTCACCGATGTGATCAACCCAGCGGTACAGGCCACCATGCAGGACGTCGGGACGACCGATCCCGGGCCGACGGCGGTCACTGCTAACGGAAGGGTGGCTCGCTAGCCATGGGAGACCTCAAACTTCCCGCCATCGACTACGGCGCACTCGCGCCCATGTTGATCCTCTTCGGGGTCGCCTGCCTCGGCGTTCTCGTGGAGGCGCTCGTCCCGCGGAAGTCGCGGCACGCGATCCAGCTGACGCTCTCCTTCCTGGCGATCATCGCGTCGTTCGTGACCGTGATCATCGAGCACGGCACCCGGAAGATCACCATCGGCGGCGCGGTCGCGGTCGACGGGCCCACCCTCTTCCTGCAGGGCGCCATCCTGGCGCTCGGCGCCGTCTCGCTGATGCTGATCGGCGAGCGGTCGATGGAGAAGGGCGGCGCGTTCGTCTCCCAGGCCGCGATCACCGTCGGCTCGCAGAAGGACCTGCGGCAGGCCGGCGAGCAGCCCGGCGCCACCGAGGTCTACCCGCTGACGCTGTTCGCGCTCGGCGGCATGCTGCTGTTCGTCTCGGCGAACGACCTGCTGACCATGTTCGTGGCGCTCGAGGTCTTCTCGCTGCCGCTGTACCTGCTGTGCGCGCTCGCCCGCCGGCGTCGCCTGCTCAGCCAGGAGGCCGCGCTCAAGTACTTCCTGCTCGGCTCGTACGCGTCGGCGTTCTTCCTGTTCGGCGCGGCCCTCATCTACGGCTTCGCGGGCGGCATCTCGTTCGGCGCCGTGCACGACGCGGTGGCCAACCCGCAGCGCAGCGAGGTCCTGCTGTACGCCGGTCTCGCGCTGGTCGCGATCGGCCTGCTGTTCAAGGCCGCGCTCGCGCCGTTCCACGTATGGACGCCGGACGTCTACCAGGGCGCGCCCACGCCGATCACCGCGCTGATGGCGGCCTGCACCAAGGTCGCCGCGTTCGGTGCCCTGCTGCGCGTGCTGTACGTGTCGTTCGAGGGCGTCCGCTGGGACTTCCAGCCGGTCCTCGGCGTGATCGCGGTGCTCACCATGCTGGTCGGCGCCGTCCTCGCGGTGACTCAGACCGACATGAAGCGCCTGCTCGCCTACTCCTCGGTCGCGAACGCCGGTTACCTCCTGGTGGGTGTCCTGGCGCTCAACGAGGAGGGCCTGAGCAGCACGATGTTCTACCTGGTGGCGTACGGCTTCTCGGTGCTCGCCGCGTTCGGCATCGTCACCCTGGTCCGGGACGCGGACGGGGAGGCCACCCACCTGTCCCGCTGGGCCGGGCTGGGCCGGAAGAGCCCGCTGTTCGCCGGCACCTTCACGTTCATCCTGCTAGCCTTCGCCGGTATCCCGCTGACCAGCGGTTTCACCGCCAAGTTCGCGGTCTTCGGGGCGGCCGTGGAGGGTGGGCAGACCTGGCTGGTCATCTTCGGTGTCATCTCCAGCATGCTGCTCGCCTTCCCGTACCTGCGGGTCGTCGTGCTGCTCTGGCTGAGCGAGCCGGGCGAGTCGACGCCGACGGTCTCCATTCCGGGCTTCATGACGGCGGCGGCCCTGACCATCGGGGTGCTCGCCACCTTCGCCCTCGGCGTGGTGCCGGCTCCGCTGATCGATCTCACTCGGGACGCAGCCCAGTTCGTCCGATAACGATCGCTGTGTGAACGGGCCCCGGCACCTGCCGGGGCCCGTTTTTTAATCAGGAGAAGTCCTAGGCTGCCGGGATGTCGATGGGTGATCACGAGGTGGCCGTGGCCGCCGCCGAGGCCGGGGCGGCGGTGGTGCGGGCCCGGTTCGGGCAGACGCTGTCGCGGGTGGACAAGGGCGCCGGGGACTTCGCGACCGAGGCCGACCTCGAGGCCGAGAAGGCCATCGTGGCGGTCCTGCGCGACGCCCGGCCGGACGACGCGATCCTGGGCGAGGAGACCGGCCGCACCGGCCAGGCGGATCGCACCTGGCTGGTGGACCCGCTCTGCGGCACCCTCAACTTCGCCGCGCGGACGACGATGGTGGCGGTCAACGTGGCGCTGCTGGTCGGGCGCGACATAAGGGCCGCCGCCGCGGCCGATCCGTTCGGCGACGAGATCTTCTGGACCGACCGGTCCGGCGCGTATCTCCGCCGGGACGGCGCCGACGAGCCGCTGCGGCCGTCCGGCGAGTCCCGGCTGGTCGATCTCAACCTGGACCCGCCGTTCCCGAGTGCGCCCGGCTTCCGGGCGGTGCACCTGCTGGCCCACCCCGAGTTCGGCGTCGCCTTCAGCCCGCGGGTGCTCTCCACGACGCTGCCGCTGGCGTGGGTGGCGGCCGGTCGCCGGGCCGCCTACCTGTCCGACGGGCACCGGGACTGGACGGTCCATTCCGCGGCCGGCATCGCCCTGTGCCGGGCGGCCGGCTGTGTGGTCACCGACCTGGCCGGCGATCCGCTGCACACCTCGTCTCGCGGGTTGCTGGCAGCGGCCGATTCCGAGACCCACGCCACGCTCCTGGCGCAGATCGCGGATGGCTGGAAGTGATCGGGCTGTGGGGCCGGGCCCGCCCGGCGGCCCCGCGCGGAGAGTGACCCGGCACACGGCCGGGTTGCTCGGCGGGCGCCGGCATGCCCGTACTTCTGCGGGATTTGGATTTTGATCTTGCTGGGCGCACCCCTGACCCCGAAAGGGTCGGACCCATATGGCATCGTGAAAGCGTGGTGAGCACCGGTGATATGACGCTCTCGTCGCTCGGCCTGGACATCGACCCTGCGGTCGATGCGTCGGTCACGGCGACGCTGGCCGCTGTGGAGGTGGCGCTTCGGGCCAACGTGGCCAGCGCCGATCCGTTGGTGGCCGAGGCGGCGCGGCATCTCGCCGATGCCGGTGGGAAGCGGTTTCGGCCGCTTCTGGTGGCGCTGGGGGCGCAGTTCGGCGATCCGAGCTCGGCCGACATCGTGGCCGCCGCCAATGTGGTGGAATTGACCCACTTGGCTACGCTTTATCACGACGACGTCATGGATGAGGCCCCGGTCCGGCGCGGTGCGCCGAGCGCGAACTCGCGCTGGGGCAACTCGGTGGCGATCCTGGTCGGCGACTATCTCTTCGCCTGTGCCTCGGACATCGCCGCCTCGCTCGGCCCGGAAGCGGTGCGGCTGCAGGCGCGCACGTTCTCGCGGCTCGTGCACGGGCAGATCGCCGAGACGGTCGGTGCCCGAGGCAAAGATCCGATCGAGCACTATCTGCACGTCATCACGGAAAAGACAGCGTCGCTGATCGCCACCTCGGCGCGGTTCGGCGGGCTGTTCTCGGGTGCGTCGCCGCAGATCGTCGAGGCGCTCACCGGCTACGGCGAGACGATCGGCATCGCCTTCCAGCTCTCCGACGACCTTCTCGACATCTCGTCCGAGTCGGTGCAGTCCGGCAAGACGCCCGGCACCGACCTGCGCGAGGGCGTGCCGACGCTGCCGGTGCTCTACGCGCTGGCCGACGACGACAACACCGACGCGTCCGCGGTCCGGCTGCGCGAGATCCTGGCGATCGGGCCGATCACCGACGACGACCTGCACGCCGAGGCGCTGACGCTGCTGCGCGAGTCGGCGGCGATGAAGCGGGCCCGGGAGACGGTGCGCAACTACGCCGAGGAGGCGCGGGCGCAGCTGGCGCCGCTGCCGGCCAGCGAGGCGAAGCGCGCGATGGAAGCGCTCTGCGACTACATCGCCGACCGCACGAGCTAACCCTGCTTTAGTAACCGGCTGCCCAGCAACATCAGGCCGGCGGCGCCGACCATGGCGGCCGCCGCGGCCATCCACATGGTGGGGTAACCGGCGACGGTGGCGACGCCGCCCAGCGCGAGCGGGCCGATGCATCCGCCGGCGTAGACGCCGGTCTGGGTGATCGAGGTGGCCGCTGCCGGGGCCTGCGGGTGCAGGCGCACCACGGCGAAGTTCATCAGGCCCGGCCCGGCCAGGCCCAGCCGAACCCGAAGCCCAGCACCACGCCGGCCACCAGTGCGACCTCGCCCGGCACGGCCAGCAGGACCAGCCCCACCGCGCCGCAGGCGAGCAGGCCGGCGATGACGCCGACCTGGCGGCTCGGCCGGCGGTCGGCCTGCCAGCCGCCGATCACCCGGGCGGTCACGCAGACCGCGCTGCCCAGGGTGAGCGTGAGGCCGGCCAGGCCGGGCGCGATGCCCCGGCCCACCGCCGCATCGACCAGGAACGTGCCGAGTGCGTTGGCCGAGCCGGCGGCGAGGGTGCCGGCCAGCCCGACGACCACGAGCGCCCCGGTGGCCCGTTTTTCCGTCTTGTCGGCCGAGGCTCGTGAGCGTGCCGGGTCGCCCGGCACCAGCAGCAGGGCGGCCGAAGCGAGCAGAGCGGCCAGGACGAACGCCCAGCGCCATCCGAGGGTCAGGGCCACCGTCGGCACCGCCGCGCCGGCCAGGAGCGTGCTCACCGGGATGGCGGACTGCTTCACGCCGAACGACAGGCCCTGCCGGCCCGGTGGCACGTGCCAGGACAGGCTGGTGTTGCTGGCGAGCTGTCCCATCGCGTTGGCGCCGGCGCAAAGCACCAGGACGGCGATGAGAGTCCACAGTGCATCCGCGGCCACCGCGATGCCGAGCAGGGACAGCGCCGAGAGCGCGATGCCGAGCCGGGAGATCCGGGCGGCGCCGTAGCGCTCGACGAGTGCTCCGGCCGGCAGCGAGGCGAGGGCGCTCGCGCCGAAGTAGGCCGAGACGGCCAGGCCGAGTCGGGCGGGGGAGAGACCGATCTGCACCGCCAGGCCGCCGACGAGGAACACCGGCATGGTCACCGCGACCGTTGTGGTGAGCGCACCGGTCGCGGCGCGCAGCGGACCAGGGGAGTTCACGCTGGTCGATGCGTTGCCGAAGCCGTCGATCTTGCCGGTGGCCATCTTTCGCAGACTAGGCGCACAGAATGCATCCGACCGCGTTGAGTGCAAATGACCACACACGTCGTGTAAATCGATCGTGATCCACATGCTTTTGGCATTCCGTCGGCGGAAGATTATTCATATGGTGTAAGTCCCTGGCGTCGGAGGTAGCTGTGCGCGACCCCCTGGCGGAGCCGTCCGATCTGATTCGGAGCGTGTCACGCGCGTTGCGCGTCCTCGAGTCGGTCGGCCGGGCTCCGCGCGGACTCACCGTGAAACAGATAGCGCGACGGTGCGAGTTGACCGTCGCCACGACGTACCACCTCGTGCGCACCCTTGCCTACGAGGGCTACGTGATCCGTCGAGAGGACGGCACGTACATCGTCGGTCTGGAGATCGCCGATCGGTACCGTGAGCTCGTCTCGGCCTTCCGCGGTCCGCCCGCGGTCGGCGAGGCGTTGCGCCGTGCCGCGCTCGACACCGGCTACACCCACTATCTCGGCCGCTTCGTCGGCGGCCGGATCGCGGTGACCGCGTCGGCCGAGGGCGCCCGCTCGCCGTTCGTCGACGACATGGCGCCCGGTTTCGACGAGGGCGGTCATGCCACCGCACTCGGCAAGGCGCTGCTGGCCACCCTCACGCCCGATCAGCGGGCGCGCTACCTGCGCGATTACGGCATGCGGCAGTTCACCCCGGCCACCCTGATCACGACCGAGGCGCTCGAGGCCGATCTGGCGGCCGGCGAGCGGCGCGGCATGCAGATCGAGATGGGTCAGTTCAAGCAGGGCCTGGCCTGTGCCGCCGTGCTGGTGGTCGCCGACCGCGACATCGAGCGCCGGTTGGTGCTCGCCTGTTCGCTGCCGGCCGCCGAAATGCTCACTTCGGCGCGGGTTGTCCGGGCCAAGCTGACGGCCGCCGCCCGAAATGTCGCGGAAGCGCTCTCCGCGGGCGAGTCCGCCACGGCCTGACATGCGGCTCTAAGACTCCGTTGAACCTCCCGTAGCCCAGCCACGTAAGACAGGGTGCACGCGGGAGGTCAGCGGAGGGTGGTGACGGGGTGCACTGTGAGCATGAGCATGATGACGGGGCGTATGTTTTGGGGGCCCTCTCACCGGCCGAGCGTGCCGCTTACGAGCGTCATCTCGCGACCTGTTCGTTCTGCCGGGAAGCGGTTGCCGACATCTCGACGCTGCCCGATCTGCTGTCCCGGCTCGACGCCAAGGAGTTCGCGAAACTCCTCGATCCGACCCTGACGGCCGGTGACCATCCGGGCGCCTCGCTGCGGGATATGGCCGCTTCGACCGCGCCTTCCGGCAATCGCGGCAAACGCCGCAAGACTTTGGGCGTACGGGTATTGAGCACCGTCGCCGTCGCCATCCTGGTCGGACTCGTCGGGATCGGTGTCCTTGCCTTCGTCCGCGGAAGCACTCCGGACAATCAGCCACTCGGCCCGGCCGTCGCGATGACCCGGGTCGAAGGCACCTCGCCGGTCACCGCGACCCTGCGGATGGCCGGCACCAGCGGCGGCACCAAGGTCGAGCTGCGGTGCAAGTACAGCGGCACCCAGCCGGCCACGCTGCGTCTGATCGCCTACGGCCACGACGAGGAGCAGGAGCAGGTCGGGTCCTGGCAGGGTGCGCCCGGCGCCGAGTTCAAGATGGACGGGGCCACCCACTTCGCGCCCGGCGAGCTTTCCCGGCTGGAGTTGGTGAAGGCCGACGGCACGCCCCTGCTCGCCTACGACGTCCCCTGACTCCCTGATTCCGGGTCAGCGGGGTGGCAGGGCGGTGACCGGTTCGACGGTGGCGGCCGTCGCTCCGGTCGCCGTTCTATTTCGTCGCCCTTGCCGCAGCGCGTCCGCGGTGAAGATGACCAGCGCGAGCCACACCAGGCCGAAACCGGCGAGCCGGGCCGGTGGCATCGGCTCGTGATAGATCAGCAGGCCGCAGGCGAGCTGCAGGATCGGCGCCACGTACTGCAGGATGCCGATGCTGGTCATCGAGATCCGGTTGGCGCTCGCCGCGAAGAGCAGGAGCGGCACCGCGGTGGCCACGCCGGAGAGAACCATCAGCGTGGTGTGCAGCGCCGACACGTTCCCGAACTTGGTGTCCCCGGTGGTAGCCAGCCAGGCCACGAAGATCAGGGCCGGAATCGCCAACACCGACGACTCGACGAAAAGGCCTTCGGCCGGCGGCAATGACAGCCGCTTCTTGACCAGGCTGTACGTGCCGAAGCTGGCCGCCAGTAACAGCGCGATCCAGGGCAGCCGGCCGTAGTCGATGGTCAGCACCGCCACCGCCACAGCGCCGACCGCGACCGCGGCCCACTGCCAGCGGCGCAGCCGTTCCCGCTGCACGGTCACGCCGAGCAGCACCAGCACCAGCGGGGTGATGAAGTAGCCGAGCGCCGTCTCGACCACCCGGGACGAGTTGACGCCGTAGATGTAGGTGCCCCAGTTGACGGCGATCAGGACCGCGGCCACCGAGATGCCGCCGAGCAGTCGGGGCGAGCGCAGCAGCCGGGTCAGGAAACGCCAGTTGCGCATCGCGGTGAGCAGCAGAGCGACGAAGACCACCGACCAGATCACCCGGTGCGCGAGGATCTCCAGCGGGGAGGCGGGGCGCAGCGTCTTGAAGTAGATCGGGAAAAATCCCCACATCACGTACGCAAGCAGGCCGTACAGGTAGCCGCGCCGATCCTCGCTCATGGCCACACGGTAAGGCCATCGCCGGATGGCGGTCCTTGCATATGGCTCAGCTCACGGGCAGTCGAGACGTTGACCCCGACTGCCCGTCAGGCAAATCTCGGATCAGTCGTCGGAGCCGTCCGGGACCAGCATGTTGAGGACCCAGCTGACCACGCCGACGAGCAGGGCGCCCAGCACCGCGCTCGGCCAGAAGTTGTCCACGTGGAACGGCAGGTCGAGCTCGCCGGCGATCCAGCTGGTCAGCAGGAACAGCAGGCCGTTGACGACCACCGCGATGAGGCCGAGGGTCAGTACGTACAGTCCGCAGCCGATCACCTTGACGATCGGCCGGAGCACCGCGTTGACGATGCCGAAAATGGCCGCGACCACCAGCAGTGTGACGACCTTCTTGGGGACGGAGTCGGTGTTCAACTCGATCCCGCTGATGACGAAGGTCGAGATCCACAGCGAAACGGCGGTGATCACCAGCCGGATGAGGATTCCCATGGCCAGGGATGGTGTCACGATCATGCAATGCGGGTATAGCACCACGCCGATCTAACGCGTCGACGGTCCGATCAGTTGGCTCTCGATCGGGGTCTGGGCCAGTGCGGCCCAGCGGATCGCCCGGCGGTTGACCACGCCCACCATGTCGGGGCGGATGCGGGTCAGCCACTGGCCCACCTCGCCCAGGCCGAGCGCGCCGGCCAGCAGGGTCGCTTCCTCACCGCGCAACGGCTGCAGGATCAGCAGGTCGGCCCGGGAGGCGACGTCGACGTCGGCGGCGCTGAAGTCATCGCGCACCACCAGGGTGGCCTGCCAGCCCTCGCCGGGCCGGTTGTCGGCCCCGACCGGGCCGACGTCGACCACGGTCAGCAGCGGGTGCAGGGCCGAGCCGGGCGCGATCTCGATGGCCCGGCCGGGCGGAACCACGGCGATCGACTCGCCGGGCACCGCGGCGCCCCGGACGAACGGCTCCCAGGCCTGCGGGCGGGCGGTCTGCACCACCACCCGGGCACCGAGCGCCATCGCCCGCAGCGCGACCAGCTGGGCGCAGCGAACACCGCCGACCAGCAGCGCACGGGTCTGCTCGGGGCGGAACAGCCGGATCACCACCGGATTGCCGTTCCGGTTGCGGCCCAGCATCAGGCCGGCCGCGCTGATCGGCAGGGTCAGCCCATCGAAAAGGTCGGCCGGGTGCACCCCGTCCGGCGGCAGGCCCGGCACGGCGGTGGGCGCGCCGCCGCCGAGCGGGAGGGTGGCGGCCAGACCGGCCAGGTGCTCGCCGTCGAGCCGCCGGACGCGGGCGTGCTCGGCCGCGACCACCTTGCGCAGCGCCTGGCCGGCGGCGCTCAGCGCGGCCGGTGCGGGGGCCGCGAGCCGGACGATCAGGTCGATCGGGGTGGGACCGTGGGCCGGGCGTGGGCCGGCCGTCAGCGCGACCGTGGTGGCCGCGGCAGGCAGGGTGAGCATCCGCGGCACCAGCCGCCGGGACGTCTCCACCCGCAGGTCGGGCCAGCGGGTCAGCCGGAAGGTGGCCTGCGCCAGGCCGCCGACCCGCAGCCCGGGCCAGGTCTCCTGAGCCGAACCGGCCCCGTCGTCGTGGGCCAGCTCGGCCAGCACCCGCAGGGCCGCGGCCTCGCCGAGCGGGCGGGCCGGGATCGCGGACAGCCGCCGGGTCAGCTTGCGCACCAGGCCGGACAGCGCCCGCCGCAGCTCCTCCTCGGCCCAGCCCTCGGCGCGCAGCACCCGCACGGCCAGCAGCGCGCGGCTGTGCCCGAGCAGACGGCCCTCGGTGAGCTGGCGATAGGAGTTGGCCGGGGTGCCGGAGCCGGCTCGCACCGACGGCGCCGGCGCGCCGCTGAGCAGCAGCTGGATGACGACGGGCGGGTGGTCGGTGGTGGCCGACGGGAGCAGCGAGGCCGGCGACGGCAGCGCGGCCGCTTCCTCGGCGAGCAGGCCGGCCGGGTCGCCCAGCTCGAGCACCGCGGTGAGGCCGAGGCCGTCGACGATCACCGCGGCCGGGTCGCCGGCCAGATCGGTCTGCTCCACTCTGGACCCGGGCGCGACGAACTCGAGCAGCGCGGTGGGTGCGGTGCCGGCCGGCGCGGTGTGCCGCCGGCCGCCGAAGCGGGAGGCCACGCCGATCCACTGGAACACCCAGCGACCACGCAGCCGCAACCAGGTCAGGGCGAGGATGAGAACGGCCAGCACGACGCCGGCGGCGAGCCCGAGGGTGCCGTTGATCGCGCCGATCAGCAGAGCCGCGGCGGCCACCTGGGTGCCGACCAGCTGGCTCGCTCGGACGCCGAACAAACGTCCACGCCGGATCGGACGAGCGCCGCCCGTCGGTGCCGGTTTGGCCGGGCCGGTGAGTTCGCGGTAGTCCCGGTCGCCTGCCACGCCCACCGTCACTGCGCACCGTCCTTCCGCTGCCTCAACCTCGTGCGCGGTTCATCGTATGGCTTCGCGCCGCACGGCAGGGGGTGACGAGTTATCCACAGGCTCCGATTCCGGGGTGTCGCCGATTGAACCGGGTCGCTACGGTCGGCGTTGTAGGGGAAACAGTAGTTGGCCCACTACCGCCCGCCCCCCAGAGTCGGAGCCAGCGGGCTACCGTGGTGGTCCACGTCGATGCGCCGAGGGTCACATCGTGACTCGTCCACTAAGGATCAGGGCGTGCGGCGACCGAGTGAGGAAAGCGGGGTGACGTCCGGGGTGTCCGAGACACAAGCTGAAGCCGCGGTGATGGCGCAGACCGCGACGAAGTTCGAGAACGTGAACCAAGAGCTCCAGAGCATGTTGAGCACGCTCATGTCCGAGCTGTCGGTGCTCAGCTCTGCCTGGAAGGGCCGGGGTGCCCACGCGTTCGAGCAGGTCAAGACGCAATACCAGGCCGACCTGCAGAAACTCAACCAGGCTCTGTCCGAGACCGCGGTGGCGATCAAGGACTCCGGCCATCACTACACGACGACCGACGACGAGGCCGCCAGCAAGCTGACCCAGAGTGGTGGCAGCTTCCAGCTGCCGCTCTGAGCCCCCGACGCGAGGAAGTGGAGAGATCATGGCTGGTGACGGCGTCCTGCTCGTCAATTTCGGCGCCCTCGTGCAGGCGAGCGGCGACATCAACAAGGCGCTGAGCAAGCTGCAGACCTCGCTCGACCAGCTCGAGCGCGACGCCGCTCCGCTGGTGGCGACCTGGAGTGGTACTGCTCAGGAGTCCTACCAGGCGCGACAGGCCAAGTGGCGGTCGGCGTCCTCGGAGCTGCAGCAGATCCTGCAGAACATCAAGCAGGCGGTCGACGCCTCGTCCGAGGACTACACGAACACCGAGAAGCAGGCAACCCAGCGCTTCCAGTAAGACCGGGGGTGCCGCTCGACGGCGAAACGGTCGGATCAGCCCTGCGGGGCTGCCTCCGGCCGTTTCCGTTTAGTCCGTTCTTGCGGGTTTTATGTCCCCCGATCGCGTACTGGCCAGCCGGGTAATTCTGGCTACGATCGGTGGTTGAATGATCGCGCCCAGCGACCGATTTGGCGCCGCCGGACTGCTTAAGGTCTGATACCAAGGGCGGGGTACACAACACTTATCTTTTCTGCGCACTGCTGCCCATTGTGATCGCCGCCTGACCTTGTAGGTTGTACGCGTTGAGATGGCCTCGTCGCGCGGTGGGGAGAGGTGGACGTGTCCGAGTGGGAACCGGCTACGGACGCCGAGGGCGCGATGCGCGATGCGCTGCGCACGGACGACCAGGAGTCTTACTTCCGTATCCTTTCCGAGGTTGACCTGCTGTTGCCGGTCTCGGCCGATGCCCTCGCGGGCCTCGCGCCACTCGGCTGGGGCACCTGGAGCACCGGGGGTCGCACGCATGTGCTGGCCTTCACGTCGACCGAGGCGCTACAGGCGTGTCTGGCCGACTACACGGGCTCGGCCCGCCGAGTGCCATATGCGGAACTGGCCAACACCTGGCCCAACCTCGAGTGGTGGCTTGCCGTCAACCCGGGTCTGCCGATCGAGGGCTACCTTCCGGCCTGGTTCGTCGCGCAGCTGTCCCGCGGCGATCTGAGGCTGCCCACCCGTGGGCCCGGCCGGGAGAAGGCGCCGTCCGCCTCCCGCATCCAGGACCTGCACTCCGCCGCGATGGCCGCCAACGCGGCGGTCGCGCAGCAGGACGCCGCCGGTCAGCCCGGTGGGCCCACCCACGAGCCCGCCCTCGCGGCCGGGACGACTCCGTCCGGGGCCTTCCCGCAGCGACCCACAAGCGTTCCGCCGGCCGGGCTTCCGCAGCGCTCGGTGGGTGCACCGGCCGCCGCGGCCGCCTTCCCGGCGTCGAACACCGTGCCTCCGGCCGACTACCCGGCGCCCAACAGCGCGCCGCCGGCCGGCTACGGCCAGGCCGCCGGCGCCGGTTACGCCCAGCCGAGCCTGACTGGCTTCGGCCAGCCGAGCAGTGCGCCGCCGGCCGGTTACGGCCAGCCCAGCAGCGCGCCGCCGGCCGGTTATGGCCAGCCGAGCAGTGCGCCGCCGGCTGGTTACGGTCAGCCGAGCAGTGCGCCGCCGGCTGGTTACGGTCAGCCGAGCAGCGCGCCGCCCGCTGGCTACGGTCAGCCGAGCAGCGCGCCGCCCGCTGGCTACGGTCAGCCGAACAGCGCGCAGCCGGCCGGTTACGGTCAGCCCAGTAGTGCGCCGCCCGCTGGTTACGGTCAGCCGAGCAGCGCGCCGCCGGCCGGTTACGGTCAGCCCAGTAGTGCGCCGCCCGCTGGTTATGGCCAGCCCATCAGTGCGCCGCCGGCCGCCTATGGGCAGTCCGGCGGTGTGTCGGCGGCCGACTACCCGCAGCCGACCAACACGCCGGCCGCCGATTACCCGCGGCCCAGCAGCGCCGCTCCGATCGCCGCGCCGGCGGGTGGTTACTCGTCGTCGCTCGGTGGCCCGCCGGGCTACGCGCAGGCGGCCGCGGCCAACCCGATGCCCTACTTCCCGGCCGCCGATGAGCAGCCGCCGCCGGCACCCGGTGGCGACGCTCAGCCGGCTGCGGCAACGTCGGCTCCGCCTGCCCAGGCGGTGCCGTTCGCGTTGCAGCCGTCCGGCCCGGCCGGGTCCCAGCCGCCGAGCTCGTCCGGCCCGGCCGCGCCGTTTGCGGCCCAGTCGCACAGCCCGGCCGCGCTGCCGTCCGGTCCGGCCGCGCTGCCGCAGGTCGGCCCCGGCGGGCTGCCGGTTCGCACGCCAAGCGGCGTGATGCCGAGCGGTCTGCCCGCGCGCACACCGACCGCCGCCGCACCGGTCTCGGCCGCGCCGGCGTCGGCTCCGCCCGCCGCCTACCGGCCACCGTCCATCCCGGGCGACCAGTCCGCCGGCCGGTTCGGGGACGACCCGCGTGGCCCGCTGCAGAACCTGCAGGGGCCGCTGCCGGTGCGCACGCCGATGGCGAACACCCCACCGGTGCCCGAGCACATCGAGTCGCAGCCGCTGGAAGAGCCGCCGCTCGACCCACGCTGGGGCGGCGCCCGCGCCGACGCCCAGCCGCCCGCGCCGGCCCTGCATGAACTGCCCCGCCGCCAGCCGGCGTCGGCGGCCGACGACTCGCGCGGTGGTTTCCCGCAGGGCCCGGCGTCGCCGCAGGCCGCGGCCGCGCAGCGCACCGGCGCACCCGACCAGCCGGCGCCCGGCTTCGGTAGCCCGTTGCCGCGCCGCCAGGCCGCCTCGGGTGGCGAGCCGGCTCCGATGACGTCGTTCCCGGCGTTCAAGACGCCCGCCGAGCGGGCGGCCACCGCCGACGCGCAGGCCGCCGCCCCGGGTGGTCGTGCGGGCCTGATCCCGCCGGTCATCCCGGGTGCGCCCGGCACCGACCGGCCGGCTCGGTTCGGCCCCGGTCAGCCGCCGCTCGAGGTCCGTGGAGCCATGCCGGCGCCGCCGGTGGTCCGCCCGACCATGTCCGGCGCGATGCCGTCGCAGGTGCCGGCGACCGAACCGTTCGTGCCGGCCAACGAGGTCGAGCGGGACCTCTACGACGCGGCCGAGGCCGGCGGGACCGATCACTTCCTGTCCACGCTGCTGCTCGCCACGGTGCTGGTGCCGGTCGCGAACCACTCGCGGCCGGGCAGCGCGCCCGGTGAGTCCGGTTTCGCGTTCCGCACCGAGGAGATCGACGGCGAGCAGTTCCTGGTCGTCTTCACCAGCAAGGACCGGCTGGCCGAGCACTTCGCCGAGCCGACCCGCACGGTGAGCGTCCGGTTCTACGAGCTGATCCGGAACTGGCCCGACCCGTCCTGGTCGTTCGCGGTCAACCCGCGCACCCCGGTCGGTGCCCGCTATCCGGGTCCGCAGGTGATCGCGCTGGCCAGCTGGGCCGCCGAGGCCGGTCTCGGCTCCGACGCGGGCGAGCACGACGAGGCGATCGAGCCGATCCCGGCGCCGCCGCCGGTCAACGACGACGCCCAGCACGCGACGGTCATGCAGAAGACGCTGCCGCCCGAGCAGGTCGACTACTACCTGGAGCGCGGTTACGACCGGGTGGCCGGGTTCGTGCACCGGGCCACCGAGGTGGAGCACCTGCGCACCCCGAGCGAGCTGTTCGGAGCGCTCGGCCTCACCTACCAGAACTCGCCGCACCAGCCGGAGGCCAAGGAGGCGTACGTTTTGCGCTGGCCGGCCTACCGCCCGAGTCTGTACCGCATTCCCTACGGCGGGCAGAACGAGCAGGCGCTGAAGGCGATGGACGGCTGGGTGATCGAGCGTCCGCCGTTCCGTGGCAACGGGTTCGCGCCCGGCGAGGGTCGCGACGTGATCGCCGAGTTCAAGGTGGACAGTGTCCGGCTGCCGCACGGCGCCCAGCTGTGGCGGGTCGACGCGGACGGCACCGAGCACATGATCGCGATCTTCGACAACGACGGTCCGCAGTGGCGCCGGGTGGGTGAGCAGTGATTCGCGACGGTTACGTGGTGACCTGGCAGGGCCGCGAGTTCGACGCGGTCCCGGACGGCGATGACGTGCGCATCTACACCGGCCAGCCGGCCGACGGCTTCGAGGAGATCAAGCCGGGCCGGTTCGTGCGGGTGCTGACCCCCGAGGAGTACGACGAGCTGGTCTACGTGCGCACCACGTGCACGTGGCGGGGCGCGCCGTTCCTGGTGCTGGGCGAGGCCGACAACTGGCTGCGGGTGGAGTACACCGGCGGCCGGGCTCCGGTGGCCCGCCAGCTGGGCCTGGAGGAGTTCGACTTCGGCGTCTACCAGACCTGGGCCCCGGCGCACGAGGTCTCCGACGTGCACGAGCAGCGCATCTGATAAATCAGTAGCCGGGACGAGATTGCTGGAGCAGTCTCCGTCCATGGGTTCGCTTGTGCGACGGCGGTTGACTTCGGCCGAGACCGGTCCGGCGGTGCGTGCGCTGTGTGCTTGGACGCCGGCCGATGTTCCGGGTGGTGGCGTCCATCCCGGCGATATCGGGTGGCATCTGCGCTTCGAGAACGAGACCGTTGTTCTCTGGGCCGACGATGACGGGCCGGTGGCGGTCGGCTTCCACGACGATTCCGTGCTGCGGGTGACCGCGGCGCCGGGCGCCGATCTCGGGGCGCTGGCGGCCGATGTCGAGGAGCTGTTCGCGCCGGGTGACGCCTGGGTCGATGGCTTGCCGATGCCCGGGTGGGGTCCGGAGCCGAACGAGTCCTGGCTGGCCATGTCGTGGGCGCCGCGGCCTGTCTCGAGCCGCGCCGCGCGGGTCGAGGTGTCCGATGCGGCCGACCGGGTGCTGGTGCAGCGGTCCGCCTTCCCGAACTCGACCTTCTCGGTCGACCGCTGGCACACGATGAACCAGTCGCCGGCCGGTGGGCTCGCGGTGGACGTGCTCGTGCGCACGCCGGCCGGGGAGCCGGCCGCCGCGGTGACCGGCTGGTTCGCCGGGGAGGGCCGGTGCGGGCTGCTCGAGCCGGTCGGCACCCATGCCGACCATCGCGGGCGCGGCTACGGGCGGGACGCCGTGCTGGGCGCGTGTGCGGCTCTCGCCGAGCGGGGTGCGAGCGCGGTCGCCGTCGTGCCACGGTCCAACAACGAGGCGGCGGTTGCGCTCTACGAATCGGCCGGGTTCGTCACCGTGCGGGAAAACCGGGACTGGAAGCGTTGACCACTTACGCAGAATGAAGGGCCAGGGCCAGCCTTGCTGGGCCCCGGCCCGCCCCCGGCGGGAGCGACGGTCTGTACCACCCACCCAGATGCGACATCCGGTTTATGGGGTTTTGAGCCAGCGGAGGATTTCGCCGGTGACCACGTCGGGGGCCTCCTGGTGGAGGAAATGTCCGGCGTCGGGGATGAGGCGCCACTCGTAGGGTGCGATCACGTAGCGGCCGGAACCCTGCGCGGTGCGGGGGAGGGTGGCGGTGTCGAGGGCGCCGTGCAGTTGCAGCGTCGGGGTGATCAGCGGGTGTTGCATCAGCTTCACGAAGCGGTACCCCTGCAGGCGCAGGGCGCTGCGGGCGACCCAGCGATAGGCCTCGAGGGCGCAGAACGCCGCCTGCGGGATCTGCATGGCTTCCCGGCACCGGTTCACGTAATCGGTGAATTCGGCGGTCTGCCTCCACTGAGGACCGGTCCAGTGCGTCATCAGTTCGCCGACCAGCGCCGCGTTGTCCCGGGTGAGCACGTGTTCGTAGCGGGGGACCTGGAAGCGCAGGATCGTCGAGGACGCGGCGAACTGGCCCCTCGGGTCGGCGAACAGGGCGGCGCGCAGTCGCAGGGGGTGGGCGGCGCCCAGCACCACCAGGCGGCTGACCAGCTTGGGGTGGAAGGCGGCGGCGGCCCAGCCGATCATGCCGCCGGCGCCGGTGCCGACGATCATCGCGGAGCGCTCGCCGAGGGCGCGGATCAGGCCGGTGACGTCGGCGGCCATGGTGTAACCGTCGTAGCCGCGCGGTGGCTTGTCGCTGGCGCCGTAACCGCGCAGGTCGATGGCGACCGCCCGGAAACCGGCGTCGGCCACCCGGGTCATCACGTCGTGCCAGGCCCACCAGAACTCCGGGAAACCGTGCAGGAACAGGACAAGCGGGCCGGTGCCGGCCTCGACGACGTGGAATCGGCTGCCGTTCGCGCCGACGAAACGGTGCGTCCAGGGACCCTCCACCAGGACACACGACTCGTCAACCATGCACCAAGACTAGGCGGTCGGGTCGAGTCGGACCCGTCGCGTCGAATCACCCGGCGAGTTGGAGGCGTTCCAGTCGCGCGGGCTGTCCGGTTCCGCAGTTGACCGGGGTCGTGCCGGGGGTGATCCGGGCGCGGACCTTGTCGCCGTTGGCCAGCTTGATCCCCTGGGTCGAGTACGCCGCGTAGGCCACGCCGTCGGTGCTGGTCAGGGTGTAGCAGGGGCCGCTGCCGCCGCGGGTGACGGTGGCGGTGATCCAGGCGTTCTGCAGCGAGCCGACGTTGGGTTTGGGCAGCGCCACCGGGCGGGACGGGGTGGCGGTGACCCGGGGGCGGGTGGTGGTCGGAGCGGCGGTGGCGGTGGCGGCCGCTGTTGCTGTCGCGGTTGCGGCCGGCGGCGCCTCGCCGGTTGGGAAGCTCAGCGCGTTGGCGGGACTCGCGCTGACCTCGGGCTGGGCGATCGGCGCTGCGGCGATGTCGGATTTTTCCGGCTTATCGTGGGAACAGCCGGCGAGCAGTGCCAGCGAGACGGCTGCGATCGAGACTGACCTGCGCAATGACATCTACCCCCGTGAACGTGCTGCGGCGGTAAAGGTTAGCCGGATTCACGTCAGCGCAGGGGTTCGGCGGCGACCATTTCCATCAGCCGGCCGGGGCCGCAGTCGATGCGCAGCTTGGTCGGTGCGGTTTTGATCCGCATTCGTACGCCCTTGACCAGCTTGGTGCCGGCGACCGAGTGCAGTGCGTACTGCGTACCCTCGTCGGTTTCCAGGGTGTAGCAGGGGCCGGAACTGTCGCGGACGACCGTGCCCACCACCCAGTCGGTCTTTTTGATGACGTCGGATGCGCCCGCCGGCGGATCGCTCGGCCCGGGATCGATCGGAATGGCCGTCGGCTCCGCCGACTTTGTCGGCTTCGCCGACTTTGTTTCTTTCGTCTCGGACGGAGACGCTGACGGCAGCGAGGCCGCGGGCGACGGCGCGCTTTCCGGGTGTACGGCCGGAGCACTGCACCCGGCCACGAGGATCGTCAGTGCGGTCACCAGAACCAGCTTGCCGTTCATCAGTACCTCCCGAGGCGTCCCGATGAGACGTATCGATCGCGTCGGGGGTTCCGCGCGGAAACGGACAGCGCCCGGGAAGCGAACTCCCCGGGCGCTGTCGCAGTGATGCGGGTGCGGAATCAGGAAACCGCGACCGTCATCGAGGTGCCGCTCTGGTTGAGGACACCGATCTTCACGCCGACCGCGGGCAGTTTGACGCCCTGGTTCGGCAGCTCGTCGTAGTAGTACTTGCCCTTGTCGTTGAAGACCGGGTTCGGGAGCTGCGGCCAGACCACCGAGGCCTTGCCGTCGACGTGCAGCAGCATGCCGTCGGTCGGGTACAGGCCGAACGGAGCGTCGTAGACCTGGATCCGGGACCGGAACGGAACGCCGTTGACGTTGTTGAACGGCTTCGGGTGCGCGTCGATGTAGAGGTTGCGGCCCGAGCCCGCGTGCTCGTTGGTGTTGTTGTCGGACTGCGAGGTGTCCCAGTACGAGATGACCAGACCGGTCTGGTAGTTGTAGTGCTCCACCCAGTCCGGCTTGGTGCTGGTCCAGCCGAAGTTGTACGGGCCGGTCTTCAGGTACTTGTCGTACGAGGTGTAGCTGCGGTTACCGGCGATGTAGTAACCCGGGAAGTAGTTCGTCACGCTGGCCCCGACGACCGTGAAACCGCCGAGCGTCCAGGTGCTGGCACCCTCCGCACCGTCGGTCGCGAGCACCGCGCCGTCGGCGTTGAAGGTCAGGTCGTCACCGAAGAAACCACCCTCGGCCACGGCCGGGTCGGTGCGGTACCGCAGGCGGAACTGGATCGACTTGCCGGCGTACGCGTCCAGCGGGATCGCGATGTCCGTCCAGGCGCCGCCGGAGTCGCCGGTGATCGCCGGGTTGGTGCTGTCGGTCGGCAGCGGAGCGCCGTTGACCGTGCCGTCCAGCGGGGTCCAGGTGGTGCCGCCGTCGGCCGACGCCTCGAAGTACAGGTAGTCGTAGTTCTCTTCGATCTTGTAGCGGCCCTTGAGCGTGAAGCTGGCGCTGGTCTTGCCGGTCAGGTCGACCGTCGTGGTCAGCGTCGTGGTGCTCTTGTTGGCGTTGCCGGAGAAGAACTGCTTGCTTCCCGCATAGGGTGCGCCGAGGTCGGTGGTGACCGACTTGTCGGGCAGGGTGACCACCACGGCCTGCGGCTTCTTGGAGTTGAACTCCTCCGGGCCGAGGTCGACGATCTTCTTCTGACCGGCCTTGAGCGAGGTGTAGTTCAGCCAGCCGAGCTGCAGCTTGTTCCACGCGCCCAGGTCGCCGGGGTGAGTGCCGATGCCCTGGTCGCCGGCCGCGCCGAGACGGCTCTGCGCCATCAGCGTCCAGTACTCGTTGTTGTTGTCACCCAGGCCGCTGGTGTCGTAGTCGTCCGGCAGGCCGAGGTCGTGCGTGTACTCGTGCACGAAGACGCTCAGGCCGCCGTTCTCCGGCTGCATGGTGTAGTCACCGATCCAGACGCCGGAACCGGCGACCTCGGTGCCGCCCAGCAGGTTGCCCGCCGGGCCGGTGGTGCCCTCGCCGTTCGAGTAGGCGAACGACCGGTGGCTCCAGATCGCGTCCTCACCCTGCTGCGGGTCACCGTCGGCCTGGTCGCCGCCGGCGTGCACGATCTGGAAGTGGTCGATGTAGCCGTCCGGCTCGTTGAAGTTGCCGTCGCCGTCGAAGTCGTTGCGGTCGTACTGGTCGAACGACTTGAGGTCGGCGGTCACCTCGGCCTGGGTCTTGCCGGCCGCCAGCTGGTTGGCGACCCACTGGTTGGAGGCGTCCCGGACCAGGTTCCAGACGTTGGAGCAGACGTGGTCGCCGCAGACGTCACGGCCGTACCGGGCCTCGTTGTACTTGACCTTGACCCAGTCGGTGACCTCGCCGTCGACGCTGTACCGGCCCGAGGACTGCGACTCGAAGTAGGTCTTGACCGACTCGGTGTCCTTGCCGACACCGAAGTACAGGTTCCGGTAGTAGTCGGCGTCGTAGTCCGACTGCCAGATCGTCGAGTTGTCCTTGGTGCGGTCCGGCGACGGGATCTTGTTGTGCAGCGGACCCTCGAACGTGCTCGGACCGGCGGTGTTCGGGTCGGAGTCGACGTCCGGGTAGCTGGGGTGGCGCTCGTTGCCGAACTCGGCCAGGATCACGAAGATCCGGTCGGTGCGCTCGTTGTCCAGCTCGACGTACTGATCCTTGCCGCGCTTGCCCGGGCCACCGAACGTCTTGCCGAGATTGACGACTCTGCTGCCGTTACGCGTCTCGACCTTCGCCTTGCCGCTGACCACATCGGAGATGGCCTGCTCGCGCATCGCGCGGCGCCGTTCCTCCGTCTTGCTGGGCAGATCGTCGACATTGGACTTCCCCGGCGCGACCGACGTCGGAACCGGTTCAGCGGGGGGTGCCGCCTGGGCCACCGCGGGGAGAAGGACCCCGACGCTGGTGACCATCGCGGCGCCGAGCAGTCCTGCGACTACCTTGCGCACCACGCATACCTCCGTTATATGGCCGGACGCTGGGGTGCGGTCCGGCATAAAAAACGGCCCCGGGGTTCGGGGCTGGAGGTAAACGTATGCAAACACAGCGATGCGTGAAGATCTCACAGCGAATTGATAGAGATCAGTTATGTGTTATGCCTCAGACATATCATCAAGATCGACATAACCGACAAAGGGCCGGTGACGCTTTGCACGTCACCGGCCCTTGAAGTCCTAATTGATCTCAGTCTTCGGCTTTTGTCGTCTTCATCCCGGCGGAGATCAGATCCATCACCGCGGAGTCCTGCAGCGTGGTCACATCACCGAGCGAGCGGTGCTCGGCCACGTCCTTCAGCAGACGCCGCATGATCTTGCCGGACCGGGTCTTCGGGAGCTCGGCCACCAGCATGATCTGACGCGGCTTGGCGATCGGGCCGAGCTTCTTGGCGACGTGGTTGCGCAGGTCGACGGTGAGCTGCTCGCCCGCGTCGCCCGCGGTGTCCACATTGCCGCGCGGGATCACGAACGCCACGATCGCCTGGCCGGTGGTCGGGTCGGTCGCGCCGACCACCGCCGACTCGGCCACCGACGGGTGCGACACCAGGGCCGACTCGACCTCGGTGGTGGAGATGTTGTGGCCGGAGATGAGCATGACGTCGTCGACCCGGCCGAGCAGCCAGATCGAGCCGTCCTCGTCCCGCTTCGCGCCGTCACCGGCGAAGTAGATCCACTCGTCGCCCTGCCCCGCGCCCGCGCCGAACCGGGACCAGTAGGTGTCGATGAAACGCTTGTCGTCGCCCCAGATGGTGCGCAGCATCGACGGCCACGGCTCCCGAAGAACCAGGAAACCCCCACCCCCATTGGGTACGGACTCGGCAGTGTCGTCCACGACGTCGGCCGAGATGCCCGGCAGCGCGGTCATCGCCGAACCCGGCTTGGACGCGGTGACGCCCGGCAGCGGCGAGATCATCACGGACCCGGTCTCGGTCTGCCACCAGGTGTCGACCACCGGCGTACGGTCATGGCCGATGTTCTTCCGGTACCAGATCCAGGCCTCCGGATTGATCGGCTCGCCGACGCTGCCCAGGATGCGCAGCGACGACAGGTCATAGCCGGCCGGGATGTCGTCGCCCCACTTCATCATCGTGCGGATCAGGGTGGGCGCGGTGTAGAGGATCGACACCTTGTACTTGTCGACGATCTGCCAGAACCGGTCGCGGCCCGGGGTGTCCGGGGTGCCCTCGTACATCACCTGGGTGGCGCCGTTGGAGAGCGGGCCGTAGACGATGTACGAGTGGCCGGTGACCCAGCCGATGTCGGCCGTGCACCAGTAGACGTCGGTCTCCGGCTTGAGGTCGAAGACCGCGTTGTGCGTGTACGACGTCTGGGTCAGGTAACCGCCGGTGGTGTGCAGGATGCCCTTCGGCTTACCGGTGGTGCCGGACGTGTAGAGGATGAACAGCGGGTGCTCGCTGTCGAACGGCTGCGCCTCGTGCTCGGTGCCGGCCTGCTCGACCGTCTCGTGCCACCACTTGTCCTTGTCGGTCCAGGCGACGTCCTGCCCGGTGCGGCGCACCACCAGCACGTTCTCGATGCTGGGGCACAGCGCGACGGCCTCGTCGACGGTCGGCTTGAGCGCCGACGGCTTGCCCCGCCGGTAACCGCCGTCCGCGGTGATCACCAGCTTCGCGTCGGCGTCCTGGATCCGGGTGGAGAGGGCGTCGACCGAGAAACCGCCGAAGACGACGCTGTGCGTGGCCCCGATCCGGGCGCAGGCCAGCATCGCGACCGCGGCTTCCGGGATCATCGGCAGATAGATGGCGACCCGGTCGCCGGCGCCCACGCCCAGCTCGGTGAGCGTGTTGGCGGCCTGGCTGACCAACTTCAGCAGCTCGGCGTAGGTGATCGTGCGGGTGTCGCCGGGCTCGCCCTCCCAGTGGATCGCGACCTTGTCGCCGCGGCCGGCCTCGACGTGCCGGTCGACGCAGTTGTAGGCGACGTTCAGCTCGCCGCCGATGAACCACTTGGCGAACGGCGGATTGGACCAGTCGAGGACCTCGTCCCACGGCTTGGTCCAGGTGAGGCGCTCGGCCTGCTTCGCCCAGTAGGCGAGGCGGTCGTCGTCGGCCTCGGTGTACTCCCCGGCTTTTATGTTCGCGTCCGCGGCCAGCTGCTCCGGCGGCGGGAATGTGCGCGTCTCCGAGTAAAGGTTCTCCAGGCTCATGAGGGCGGCTCCTCTTTCACTGCTCGACCGGGGCTTCTTCGTTGCACACTAGTTCCGCTGGTGGGGCCCGGCGAGACTTGCGCATGGCAGCGCGCCCGATGGCGCGATGGGCGCGCTGGATGACAGATTGCTGCGTGGTACTGCGCGAATCCTGCCAGTTCTGAGCCCGTTTGCGCACCCCATGTTTCCGGCCTCTTACCGGCTACGGTGTTCGGGTGGACCCACTGGCACCCTTGCTTGATCTTGCCGACGTCGCGCCCGCCCTGGCCGGAGCGCGTGATCGGGTGGACGCCGCGATGCGGCATCGGGCGCTGCGCCGGCACGGCGGCCAGGTGGCCGCCGAGGCGAGCCTCCGGGCGGCGGTGGCCAGTGCGGCCCTGGAGGGCAACCCCTACGACCTCGAGGACGTACGCGGTGGCACGGTCACCGATCCGGTGCTCCAGGGCGCGTTGCGGGTCGCCGAGGGCCTCGGCGGGCTGGTCGACCTGTGGCCCCGGGCTCCCCGCCAGGTCCTGGCGAAACTGCACGTGCTGGCCGCTCGCGGTGTGGTGCCCCCGGCCGACCTGGGCCGGCTCACCGGCGGGGCCGAGCGCATCGACGCCCTGTCCGGCCTGATCGCCGGCAACGACGAGACCCCGCCGCTGCTGCTGGCCGCGATCGTCCACGCCGAACTGATCACGCTGCGTCCGTTCGCCGGCCCGGCCGGGGTGGTGGCCCGGGCGGCCGCCCGCCTCACCCTGATCAACCGCGGCTTCGACCCGCGCGGCCTGGTCGCGGTCGAGGTCGGGCACCGTTCGCGCGAGCCGGAGTACATCGGGTCGGCCGGCGCCTACGCCACCGGTACCCCCGACGGCCTCCGTTCGTGGCTGCGCCATTACGCCGCCGCGGTCACCGAGGCGGCCGAGGAGATAACTCGCATCGGCGATGGTGTGCTGGCGTCGGTCTGATCGGCCAATCTTTGGTCGAGGCATGTTCGATGGCCGGGAACCGCTGGAATACTCGCTCAAGTGGACCAGACCTGGACCCGCCCCTATCCGCCCGGCCCCGGCCGCTGGCTGGTAATCGTTTGGGAAGCGGTCGCGCTGGCCTTTCTGGCCTGGGCGACCGTCCGCCAGTTCGAGCTGACCGGGCACGGTGCCAAGGTGGTGGCCTGCGCGATGGCGGCCGCCTGGGTGATCGGTGCGCACCGCATCCTGCAGATGGGCGCTTACGTCGGAGCGGCCGGCCTGCGCATTCACGGCCTCGTGCGGTCACGCACGCTGAACTGGCACGACATCTCCCACGTGCGCCTGCACCGGGCCACCCACCGGGTCGGGCCGTTCGAGATCGAGTCCGGCATGACCGTGGTGATAGATCGCCACGACGGCTCCACGATCAACACTGAGTTGTGGGCCAAGGGCGTCGACTTCCACGCCCGGCCGAGCCTGTTTCGCGCCGTCTATCAGGAGCTGCGCACCCGGCATCTGGAAGCTTGCACAAAATAGAGCCGGCGTCCCGCTAGGGGCGCCGGCTTCGCGCGTCCGGACCGGGTTATCAAGCGTGCACCTGAGTTCGTTGTCGACGGTCCACAAACCTCTCGGCTGAGGTCCCGTCGCAACGTGCCTGCCGTGGCTGATCGCGCGTGGGTTCCCGGTGGCCGTGCACGAGGCCCTTCCGCTTTCCCGACCAGGTCTCCCTGGCCTTCCGCTTCAGGTCTCGCCGTTTCTTTCTACGCTCGTCGCGGCTTGATCGCCAGGGCTTCAGCCCGGCAAAACTGGCTTTTCCGATTAGTCAGACCAAAGCCATTCGCGCAGCTCACTGCCCATCGGAAAGGTCAGGCCAAGGCTTTGGCGCGGCGGTGCCGGGCGTAGAGGGCCAGGCCGATCGCGGCGCCCACGCCGACGCCCAGAGCAGCCGCCACCGGGACCGCGGGGCGGTCGCGCAGGCGCTTGCCGACCGGGATCGGGTTGCGGAACTCGAGGATCGGCCAGGCGTTTTCGATCGCGGCCCGGCGCAGGGCGCGGTCGGGGTTGACCGCGCTCGGGTGGCCCACCGCCTCGAGCAGCGGGAGGTCGCTCGCCGAGTCGGAGTAGGCGTAGCACTCGGCCAGGTTGTAACCGCGGGTCGCGGCCAGTTCCTCGACGCCGACCACCTTGTTGGGGCCGGCCGCGTAGAACTCGATGTCGCCGCTGTACCGCCCGTCGATGATGCTCATCCGGGTGGCGATGACGTCGGTGATGCCGAGCAGGGCGCCGATCGGGCGGACCATCTCGTCGCCCGACGCCGACACCAGCACCACGTCTCGGCCGGCCGCCTGGTGCTCGCTGATCAGGGTGGCTGCCTCCGCGTACACATACGGGTTGATCAGCTCGTTGAGGGTTTCCGCGACGATCTGCTGAACCTGCTCGACCCGCCAGCCCTTGGTCAGCGCGGCCAGGTAGTCGCGGGTGCGCGCCATGGCCTGCTCGTCGCCGCCCCCGCCCAGCCGGAACATTAGCTGTGCGTAAGCGGATTTGACGACGTCGCGGCGGCTGATGAGGCCGTCACGGTAGAAAGGCCGCCCGAAGGCCAAGGCGCTGGACTTGGCGATGACGGTCTTGTCGAGGTCGAAAAACGCGGCGCTACGGCCCACGGGCCGAAAGTGTAGCCGGAAGTCGCCGACCGCCGCCGTCCCCGGCGCGTCGCGGCGGCGCACGGTGACTGGCTGTGAAATCGGTCAGACGGGCACCACGTACGCAGTGAGCGACAATCGGTACTCGACGGGTGCGGTTCCGTGAGGCATGCTAGTGCTGTTGCGATCGGGATTCATGTTGTTACCGTCGCGCTCAACCACCTGAACCCTCGGTGATTGCGCCCCCCGCGATCACCGAGTCGATTCGGCTCGACCCCCCCGGAGCCGAATCCTCGGACGGCCCCCGTCTCCCCCGACGGGGGTCGTTCCCTATGCGCCTGTGGCCTGTGCGGATTCCCGGTGCTCGGGCGCGTCGGCCAACCCGAACAATTCGGTCAGGCCGGTCACGTCCAGGACGCGGCGGAAGTTGTCGCTGGGATCGACGACGATGAAGTCGGCCCGGGCCTCGGTGGCGGCCTTGTAGCCCTCGATCAGAGCGCCCAGGCCGGTCGAGTCGATGAAGGTGGCGTCGCGAACGTCGACCCGAACCATCGACGGCGACCACTGCTCGACGGCTGCGCGGATGTTCGCGGCCAGCTCCTCGCAGTTGGCGAAATCAATCTCCCCGCGCACGGTCACGGTGGCGGTGCCGTCGTCGGTACGTGTGCGTTGGATCGAGCTCTGCATGCAACAAACCCCATCGGTCCCGTGGTCGGGCCCAACATACCCAACTCGCACGTCGGGGAATCCTGTCCGTAGCAGATCCGATCGCCACGTGGGAGTTATCCACAGGGCCGCGAGTTATCCACAGGCGCGGGATCCGGGCGTTGCCCGGCCGGACGCGCTCTCGCGAAAGTGGGCGCCTCATCCGCCCGCTGCCGCGTTGGAGAGCCACGATGTCCGTACCGCGCCTGCCCCTCGTCGTGACCGCCGACCCCGACCTCCTCGACGACCTGCTCCGGCTGGCCGCAGCCGGCGGCACCGAGGTGGTGGTGGCCGCCGATCCGGTCGAGGCCCGCCCTCGGTACGCCGCCGCACCGCTCGTGGTCATCGGCGCCGACCAGGCTTCCGCGTGCCTGCGGGCCCGATTACCGCGCCGGTCCCGGGTCGTGGTGGTCGGCCGCCGGGCTTGGCCGCCCGGCGCCGCCGAGGCGATCGCCGAACTCCGCCCGGTCGAGATCTGCCTGCTGCCGGACGGCGAACCGTGGCTCGTCGACCGGTTCGCCGACGGTCCCGGCCGGCCGCTGGGCCGGATCCTCGCCGTCATCGGCGGCACCGGCGGCGCGGGCGCGAGCATCCTGGCCGGTGGGCTCGCCGTCACCGCGGTCTCGGCCGGTCACCGCACCCTGCTGGTCGACGCCGACCCGCTCGGCGGCGGGCTCGACCTGCTGCTCGGCTGGGAACGGATCGACGGCCTGCGCTGGCCGGCCCTCGCCGGTGGCGGCGGGCGGGTCGACCCGCCGACCCTGCTGCGCGCCCTGCCGCATCGAGGCGACCTGGTGCTGCTGTCGTTCGCCCGGGACGAGGCGCCGGTGGTGCCCGGCGACGCGATGGCCGCCACTCTCGACGCCGGCCGCCGCGGCCGCGACGTGATCATCACCGACCTGCCCCGGCAGCTGGACGAGGCGGCGGTCCTGGCCCTGCAGTCCGCCGACCGGGCCGTGCTGATCGTGCCGGCCGAGCTGCGGGCGACCGCCGGTGCGGCCCGGATCGCCCAGACGATCCGGTTCCACCGCGACGAGCTGTCCGTGGTGGTGCGCGGGCCGGCACCCGGCAAGCTCAAGGCCCGCGACATCGCGGCGGCCCTCAGATTGCCGCTGGCCGGGGCGCTGCGGCCGGAACCGGCGATGTGCCAGGCGGTGGAGCGCGGCGCGCCACCCGCGTCCACCGGCAAGGGCCCGCTGGCCGAGCTGTGCCGCCGGCTGATCCGCGATCTGATGCGCGAGCGGCGGGCCGTGGCGTGAACTCCTACGGTTCCTATGGCGAGCTGACGAGCACTGTTCGGCACCGGTTCGCGGTGGACGGCGTGGAGGCGACTCCGGCGGCGGTGACACGGGCGATCCGGCGGGACACCAGCCTCGGCGAGACCACGGTGCTGCGGGTCGCCGACCGGGTGCACGACGAACTGGTCGGGGCCGGGCCGCTCGCCCCGCTGCTCACCGCACCGGACGTGACCGATGTGCTCGTCAACGGGCTCGAGGTCTGGGTCGATCGGGGTGCCGGACTGGAGCGGACCTCGGTGACGTTCCGCGACCACGCCGAGGTGCGCCGGCTGGCTCAGCGGCTCGCGGCGGCGTGCGGGCGGCGGCTCGACGACGGGCAGCCGTACGCGGATGCCCGCCTGCCCGACGGCACCCGGCTGCACGCGGTGCTGCCGCCGGTCGCCACCGGCGGGCCGTACCTCTCGTTGCGCACCTTCCGGCAGCGGCCGTTCCGTCTCACCGACCTGGTCGAGCACGGCACGGTGCCGCCGACCGTGGCGCCGGTGCTGGCCGCGATCGTGGCGGCCCGGCTGGCCTACCTGGTCACCGGCGGCACCGGCAGCGGCAAGACGACGCTGCTGGCCACCCTGCTCGGCCTGGTGCCGCCGACCGAGCGGATCGTCCTCGTCGAGGACGCGGCCGAGCTGCGGCCGGTGCACCCGCACGTGCTCGCCCTGCAGGCGCGCACCGCCAATGTGGAGGGTGCCGGCGCGGTCGGGCTCACCGACCTGGTCCGGCAGGCGCTGCGGATGCGACCGGACCGGCTGGTCATCGGCGAGTGCCGGGGCGCCGAGATCGTCGACCTGCTGGGCGCGCTTAACACTGGCCACGAGGGTGGGGCCGGGACGCTGCACGCCAACGCTCCCGGGGATGTGCCGGCCCGGCTCGAGGCGCTGGGGTTGCTCGGCGGGCTGCCGCGGGCGGCTCTGCACGCCCAGGCGGTGGCGGCTCTTCAGGTCGTGCTGCAGGTGCGGCGGGTGGCCGGGGGCCGGGTGCTCGACTCGGTGAGCGTCCTGCTGGCGAGCGGGGAACAGCGTCTGGCCACCGTCGTACCGGCCTGGCGGCACGGGCGGGGAGCGGGTCCGGGAGCGCCGGCGCTGGCCCAGATGCTCGCCATCCGGGGCGTCGCCGTTCCGGCCGTGCTCGAGCCGCCGGTGGGGGTGGGTTCGTGAACGGGGAGCTGGTGGCCGGCCGGCCGGGCGGCCGGGCCCAGGAACGGCTGCGCCTGCCGGCCGGGCTGTTCGCCCGTCCTCGCCGGACGGTCGTGGTGGTGGTCGGGGTGGTCACCGGTCTGGGACTGGTCGGGGGTGGGCCGGTGGCCGCCGTGATCGGGGCGGCCTATTCCGGGCTGGCCGGGCGGGCGTTGCTCCGGCGGTCGGCCCAGCGCAAGGACGGCGTCGCGCGGGCGGCGGCGCTGGACGGGCTGTCGGCGCTCGCGGCCGATCTGCGGGCCGGGTTGCCGCCGGTCGCCCGGGTTGTCGGGCCGCTGTCTGCGGATCGCATCGCGCGGCTCACCTCGTCGGTGTGGCAGCTGGCCGAACGCACCGGTGCTCCCGCCGCCGATCTGGTCGAGCGGATCGAGGCCGACGCGCGGGCCGCCGATCGGGCGGCCGCCAAGGCATCGGCGCAGGCCGCCGGGGCGCAGGCCACCGCGATGCTGCTGGCCGGCCTTCCGCTCGGCGGGATCGGGCTGGGCCGGGCGATCGGGGCGGATCCGATGGCGGTCCTGCTGCACACGCCGATCGGGGCGGCCTGCGCGATCGGGGCGCTCGTTCTGCAGAGCGGCGGGCTGCTCTGGGCCGAGAGGCTGGCCCGATGAGCGGCACCGGATGCTCGCTCGCGGCGCTGTTGGAGGCCGGCGGCCCGGTGCGGGTCGCGCTGCGGCCGTGCTGCCTGGTCGCGCTGGTCGGCCCACGAAACGCGCCGGCCTCCGCGGTGGCCTGCGCGGCCGCCGAGCCGTCGGCGGAGCCGGCCGGCAACGGTGCGCTCGTCCGCACGGGCGCCGAGCCGACTGAGGGCAGCGGAGCCGAGCTGGTCGACGTCGGTGCGTTCGTCCGTGGTGGCGCTGAGGCCGCCGTGGCGACCGCAGCTGGTGTCGAGCTGGCGGCGGTGGATGCCGCGGAGATCGTTGCTGAGTCGGGGGCGGTGCCGTGATCGCGCTTCTCGCCGGGGCGGCGGCGCTCGTGCTGCTGATGCCGGTCGCGTGGCCGGGCCGGGCTCGGCGGCGGTTGCGCCGGCTGCGGATGTCGGCCGATCCGCCGGTCGCCGACGGGCGCCGGGCCCGGCTGCTCAGCGCCGCCGGGATCGGGCTCGGCGTGGCCGGCCTGGTCGGGACCTGGTGGGGACTCGCGGCCGGGGTCGTCGCCGCGGTGGTGGCCGAGCGGCTGTTGCGCCGGCGGGAGCCGCCGCACCTGCGCCGGGAACGGCTCGCCGCCACGGCCGACCTTCCGCTCGGGGCGGATCTGCTGGCGGCGGCGTTGCGGGCCGGTGCGCCGCTCGACCGGGCGGCCGGCGCGGTGGCCGAGGCGCTCGGTGGTCCGCTCGGCGGTCGGCTGCAGCGGACCGCCCGGTCGCTGCGGCTCGGAGCCGAGCCGGCCGAGGCGTGGGCGCACCTGGCCGGGGTCACTGGGGCCGACCGGCTGATCGCGGCGACGGTGCGGTCCAGCGCCAGCGGCGGTGCGCTGGCCGGGGCGCTCGGGCGGCTCGCCGACGACCTGCGCGCCGACCGGGCGGTGGCCGCCGAGGCGGCGGCCCAGCGTGCCGGTGTCCTCATCGTCCTGCCGCTGGGGCTGTGCTTCCTGCCCGCGTTCCTGCTGGCCGGCCTGGTCCCAATCCTGATCTCCGTGCTGGCCGACGTGCTCTGACGCCGGGCTCGGACACCGCGTTCGGCCGCGTAAAAGGGGCGGGCGTGCTTTGACTCCGTGGTTCGTCGCCGGGTGGCGGCGGGCTGCGGCTTCCGGCAGTGGTCGCCGGCCGGTGGCCACTGGCAAGACACGAATGAAGGGGAACTACGTGCACAGACTGATCGCGAACTTTGCCCGGCTGCGGAGCGAGGCCGCCGACGCCGGGATGAGTACCGCGGAATACGCCGTCGGCACCCTGGCGGCGGTGGCGTTCGCCGGGGTCCTGCTCAAGGTCGTCGGGGGCGACAACGTGCAGGCGGCGCTCACCGACATCATCAACCGGGCGCTGAGGTGACCGGGCGCCGGTGGCCCGGCCGGGACCGGGGATCGTTCACCGCCGAGCTCGCGGCCGGGCTGCCGGCGCTCATCCTGCTGCTCCTGGCCGGGCTCACCGCGGTGGCGGCGGTGACCGCCAAGGGTCAGTGCGTCGACGCGGCGCGGGAGGGAGCACTCGCCGGTTCTCGGGGCGAGGGGGCGGCCGCGGCGGCGAGCCGGGAGGCTCCGGCCGGGGCCGACGTGGACATCGACGTCGGGGCGGAGACGGTCACCGCCGTCGTGCGGGCGCGGGTGAGCCTGCTCGGCGCCCACCTTCCGGTGATCACCGTGACCGGGCGCGCGGTCGCCGCCCGGGAACCGGAGATGCCGTGATGCGGGTGGACCGGGCGGATCGGGACCGGGGTGCGGCCACCGTCTTCGTGCTGGCGATCGGGCTGACCCTGGTGGTGGCGGGGCTGGCCAGTGCCTCGATCGGCACCGCGCGGGTCGGGCGGCATCAGGCCCGCAGTGCCGCCGATCTGGGCGCGCTGGCCGGGGCGTCGGAGGCGATCTACGGGCAGTTGGCGGTCTGTGATCGAGCGGGCCGCTTCGTGTCCGCCAACGGCGGCGACATGACGCTCTGCGTGGTCGACGGCCTGGAGGTCACCGTGCGAGCCGAGGTGGAGGTGCACCCGATGCCGGGCCTGACCAGACACGCGACGGCGAAGGCCCGAGCCGGCCCGGTCTACGCGGTGGTGGACTGAGTGGCCAGGGCGGCCAGGACGGCGTCCAGGACGGCGTCCAGGACTGCGACGGCGCCCGGCTTGTGCAGCGGGTTGTTGCCGTTGCCGCACTTCGGGGACTGGACGCAGGACGGGCAGCCGGATTCGCAGGCGCACGCGGCGATCGCCTCCCGGGTGGCGGTGAGCCACTCGGCGGCGGTCGCGTAGGCCCGCTCGGCGAAGCCCGCCCCGCCGGGGTGGCCGTCGTACACGAAGACCGTGGGGGCCTCGGTGTCGCCGTGGCTGGCCGTGGACAGGCCGCCGATGTCCCAACGGTCGCACGTCGCCATGAGCGGGAGCAGGCCGATCGCGGCGTGCTCGGCGGCGTGCAGGGCGCCGGGGAAGTCCGGCGGCTTCACCCCGGCCGCTTCCAGGGCCGGCGGCGACACGGTGAACCAGACCGCGACGGTGCGCAGCTCGCGGAGCGGGAGGTCGAGCGGGCGGGTGTCGATAACTTCGCCGGAACCGATCCGCCGGCGCTGGTAGGACACCACCTGGTTGGTCACGTCGACCTCGCCGAGGAACAGGCCGACCGGGCCGGCGTCCACGTACGAACGGACGCTGACCACGGTCAGGTCGGTGACGTCGCGGGCGTGCGTGGACCAGTCCGGTTCCTCGGGGTGCACCAGGGCGATCGCGTCCTCCAGGTCCAGGTCGTCGACCACGTAGGTGACGCCCTGGTGCAGATAGACCGCCCCGGTGTGCAGCATGGCGTGCGACGACTCGGGGTCGACCGTGCCGAGCAGCCGGCCGGTCGGCTGCTCCACCACCTGGACGGGGGCGCCACCGGTGCCGCGCAGGTCCACGTCGGGGCGGCCGGTGTGCGTCCAGTACCAGCCGGACGGGCGGCGGCGCAGCGCGCCCGACTGGGTCAGGCCGTCCACGGCGGCCCGGGCCACGTCGCCGCCGAAACAGTTCGAGGTCGGCCTCGGTGATCGGCGCCTCCGAGGCGGCGCAGCACAGCTGGGGCCCGAGCACGTAGGGGTTGGCCGGGTCCAGCACGGTGACCTCGACCGGGCGGCCGAACAGCGCCTCGGGGTGGTGCACGAGATAGGTGTCGAGCGGGTCGTCCCGGGCGATCAGCACCGCGAGTGCCTCGCCGCCGGCTCGCCCGGCCCGGCCCGCCTGTTGCCACAGCGACGCCCGGGTGCCGGGGTAACCGCAGATCAGGACGGCGTCCAGGCCGACCAGGTCGACGCCGAGCTCGAGCGCGTTGGTCGAGGCCAGCCCGAGCAGCTCGCCGGAGAGCAGGGCCCGCTCGATGGCCCGCCGGTCCTCCTTGAGGTAGCCGGCCCGGTAGGCCGCGACCCGCTCGCCCAACCCGGGCACGGCCTCGTCCAGCTGCCGCCGGGTGACCGCCGCGACGACCTCCGCGCCCCGCCGCGAGCGCACGAAGGCGAGCGTCCGGGTGCCGGCCAGGATCGCGTTGGTGAGCAGGTCGGCTGTCTCCCGAAGCGCGGACCGCCGCACCTGCGGGAGCTCGATCTCCACGTCGTCAACGGCCGGGGTAAAGGCAGGGGGCAGGAGCGGGGGTTCCCACAGCGCGAACGTCACCCCACCCCGGGGCGAGGCGTCCTCGGTAACCGCGGTCACCGGCAACCCGAGCAACCGGGAAGCCGCCTCGGCCGGATCACCCGAGGTCGCCGAGGCGAGGACGAACGTGGGCTTGCCGCCGTACCGGGCCGCCGCCCGGCGCAGCCGCCGCAGCACGTGCGCGACATGCGAGCCGAACACCCCGCGATAGGTGTGGCACTCGTCAATTACGACGTACGCAAGCCTCCGCAGGAAGACCGCCCAGCGTTCGTGTCCCGGCAAAATCCCATGATGCAGCATGTCGGGGTTTGTCAGGACAAAGCGGGAGTGCTCTCGGATCCACTCGCGTTCCTCGCGCGAGGTGTCGCCGTCGTAGGTGGCCGGGCGTACCCCGGGAAGGCCGAAACGCGCGACGGCGCGCAGCTGATCGGCGGCGAGTGCCTTGGCCGGCGCGATGTAGAGCGCCGTGGCGCGCGGGTCGGTCAGCAGCCGGGAGAGCACCGGCATCTGGTAGCCGAGCGATTTTCCGGACGCCGTCCCGGTGGCCAGTACGACGTTGGTGCCCTCGACGGCCAGGGTCGCGGCGGTCGCCTGATGCGCCCAGGGCGAGCTGATCCCTTGATCGCGGCAAGCGTCGACGAAGGTGGGTGCGGCCCACTGCGGCCAGGCCACCGGTGATCCGGATCGGGGCGGGATCCGCTCGACGTGAGTGACCGGCGAGTCGTCTCCGCGGCTCCAGAAGAGCTGGGACAACGACACGGTGGAGGACACGGAGAGCACTGTGACACCGGTATGGCCCGAACCTCAAACGGGTAGGACGGGTGGGTGCCACGCGTCGGCCGAAGACGGGCGATGGTTAGATTCTGGTTGAGATCGCAGGGAGGAGGAGCGATGGAGCTGTCCCTTGCGACACGGACCGTCGCCGAGCACACCGTGCTTGAGGTTGGCGGTGAGGTCGACGTTTACACCGCTCCGAGGTTGCGGGAGCGCCTCGTTGAGCTCGTCGATGCGGGTGCGCGCAACGTCATCGTCGACCTGGCCGGAGTCGATTTTCTCGACTCCACCGGGCTCGGCGTGCTGGTTGGCGCGATGAAACGGCTACGGGTGGCGAACGGCACGTTCGGGCTGGTCTGTTCCAAGGAGCCGCTGCTGAAGATCTTCCGGATCACGGCGCTCGATCAGGTGTTCCCGATCTATCCATCGATCGAGGCGGCCACCGGGGACGGCGACGGCAGCGGTTTGACTTCGTGATGGCGACGGTCCGCCTGTCCTTCTCGCCGGCGCCGGTGCACGTCCGCACGGCCCGGCTCGTCGGCGTGGCAGTGGCCCGGCGGGCGGGGGTCGCCGAGGAACTGCTGGACGAGGTCCGGTTGGCGATCGGCGAGGCGTGCACCCGGGCCGTCGCGCTGCACAACCAGTACGGTCTGCCCGACCTGGTCACTGTCGAAATGTCTGATTCGGAGGCTTACGCCGTCCGAGTGATCGACCACGCCCCGATCGAGGCGAGCGTGGGTCTGGCCAAGTTGCCGCCGGACGAATTGGCCGCCGAGTCGCTGACCGACGAGGCCCTCACCACCGGCGTCGGCTTCGCGCTTCTCGCCGGATTTGTCGATGACCTGCAGGTTCGCCCGGTCGAGGATGGTCCGGGCACTGAGGTCCGAATGGTGTGGCCGGTTCAGCGGCGCTAGCCCGGAAAGATCAAAAATCATCTTTGCACCTCTGGCGCCGCGCTAACACAGCGGCGAACATCACCACGACACGGCCGGAGCCGGGTGTGACCATCACCACGGTTGGCCGATACAGTACGCGAGTTATCAGCTACTGCTCCTGGCCCCGCACCCGCGGGGCCACGTGTGCGCCCGGGCGGTCTCGTCCGCCGGTTCGGGTGCGGTCGGGTGTACGTACAGGAGGACATTGATGTCCGAGACTTTGTTAACTACTGCCGCGGGCGAAGTGTCCCTGAGCGGGTCGAACGTCACATTTATCATCGTCGCGCTGGTCTTCGCGCTTATCGCGCTGGGCTTCGCGGCGATGTTCGTCCAGTCGGTTCTGAAGGCCGGGCGTGGCACCAAAAACATGCAGGAGATCGCCGGCGCCGTGCAGGAAGGCGCCTCGGCGTACCTGTTCCGCCAGTTCAAGACCTTGGCGATCTTCGTAGTGATCGCGGTCGTGCTGCTCTTCCTCCTGCCGGTGCACGACACCGACAACGAGGTTTGGGTCAAGATCGGCCGGTCGCTCTTCTTCATCGTGGGTGCGGTCTTCTCGTCGTTCATCGGCGGCGCGGGCATGGCGCTCGCGACCCGGGCCAACCTCCGGGTGGCCGCGGCGGCCGGTGAACAGGGCGGACGCGAGACCGCCATGGGCATCGCGTTCCGCACCGGTGGGGTGGTCGGCTTCCTCACCGTCGGCCTGGGCCTCTTCGGTGGCGCGCTGGTCGTACTGATCTTCAAGACCGACGCACCGACCGTGCTGGAGGGCTTCGGCTTCGGTGCCGCCCTGCTGGCCATGTTCATGCGGGTCGGCGGCGGCATCTTCACCAAGGCCGCCGACGTCGGCGCCGACCTGGTCGGCAAGGTCGAGCAGGGCATCCCCGAGGACGACCCGCGCAACGCCGCGACGATCGCCGACAACGTGGGCGACAACGTCGGTGACTGTGCCGGCATGGCGGCCGACCTGTTCGAGTCGTACGCGGTGACCCTGGTGGCCGCGCTGATCCTGGGCCAGGCCGCGTTCGGTCAGGACGGTCTGATCTTCCCGCTGATCGTCTCCACGGTCGGCGTCGTGATCGCCATCCTCGGTGTCTTCATCACCCGGCTGCGTCCGTCCGACAAGAACGGTCTCACCGCGATCAACCGGGCCTTCTACATCTCGGCCGCGGTCTCCGCGGTGGTGGTGGCCGTGGTCAGCTTCATCTACCTGCCGTCGACCTTCGCCGGCTTCAACGACACCACCATCGACGCGGGCGTGGTCGCCAGCGGTCGCGACCCGCGCTGGGTCGCGGTCGGTGCGGTCATCATCGGCATCGTGCTGGCCGCCGCCATCCAGGCGCTGACCGGCTACTTCACCGAGACCAACCGGCGCCCGGTGCAGGACATCGGCAAGTCGTCGCAGACCGGCGCGGCCACCGTGGTGCTGGCCGGCATCAGCGTCGGCCTCGAGTCGGCGGTCTACTCGGCGCTGGTGATCGGCGCCGGCGTGTTCGGCGCGTTCCTGCTCGGCGGCTCGTCGCTGACCCTGTCGCTGTTCGCGGTGGCGCTGGCCGGCACCGGCCTGCTCACCACGGTCGGCGTCATCGTCGCGATGGACACCTTCGGCCCGATCTCCGACAACGCGCAGGGCATCGCCGAGATGTCCGGCGACGTCGACGAGAAGGGCGCGCAGATCCTGACCGAGCTGGACGCGGTCGGTAACACCACCAAGGCGATCACCAAGGGCATCGCGATCGCGACCGCCGTGCTGGCCGCCACCGCCCTGTTCGGCTCGTACACCAACACCCTGGCCAGCTCGCTGGCCGAGGCCGGCATCGACCCGGCCAAGGTGGGCACCGAGATCCTCGGCCTGCTGAACATCTCGAACCCGCGCAACCTGGTCGGCCTGCTGGTCGGCGCGGCCGTGGTGTTCCTCTTCTCCGGCCTGGCGATCAACGCCGTGTCCCGCTCGGCGGGCGCGGTCGTGATGGAGGTCCGCCGCCAGTTCCGCGAGTTCCCCGGCATCATGGACCGCACCCAGCGGCCCGAGTACGGCCGGGTCGTCGACATCTGCACCCGGGACGCGCAGCGCGAGCTGGTCACCCCCGGTCTGCTGGCGATTCTCGCGCCGATCGCGGTCGGCTTCGGCCTGGGTGCCGGTGCGCTGGCGTCCTACCTGGCCGGTGCGATCGGTACCGGCACGCTGATGGCGGTCTTCCTGTCGAACTCGGGCGGCGCCTGGGACAACGCCAAGAAGCTGGTCGAGGACGGCGCGTTCGGTGGCAAGGGCTCCGACGCCCACGCCGCGACGGTCATCGGCGACACCGTGGGTGACCCGTTCAAGGACACCGCCGGCCCGGCCATCAACCCGCTGCTCAAGGTGATGAACCTGGTCTCGCTGCTGATCGCGCCGGCCGTCGTGAGCTGGAGCATCGGCACCGACGCGAACACCCCGCTGCGGGTCACCATCGCCCTGGTGGCGGCGGCGATCATCGTGGGTGCGGTGGTCTGGAGCAAGCGCAAGCCGATCTCGATGGGCGACGACGCCCCGGCGTCCGCGACGCCGTCGGAGAAGGTCAGCGCCTGATAACACGCCAAAAAGGGGGCATCCGGGATTTCCCGGGTGCCCCCGGCCCATGGATGAAGGTTGTCACACCCGGGCCGTACCCTGCTTCCATGCGTCCGGCCCGTCCCCTCGCGGTACTGCTTCTTCTCGCGCTGATTCTGCCCACCGCGGCCGCCTGTGGGAGCTCGCACGGCGCGCGTGCCTGGGCCGCGAGCGTCTGCACCACACTGAGTCCCTGGCGCACCGAGATCGGCTCGCTGACCAGCCGGGCCCAGCAGCAGATGGATGTCGCTACCACCCCCGGTCAGGCCAAGGAAAACCTCGCCCGGCTGTTCGCCGGCGCCCAGGACGCCAGCGAACGCGCCCGGGCCGGCGTCGCGAAAGCGGGAGTGCCCGACGTGGACGACGGCAAGCAGATCGCCGACGGCTTCACCGGCTCGCTGGCCGCCATGCGCGACGCCTACGGCCGGGCCGCCTCCGGCATCGACGGGTTGGCCACCGCCCCCGCCAAGGCCTTCTACGCGCAGGTCGGCACGGTGGTCGACCAGCTCAACAACGACTACGAGGCGAGCAGCCTCGACACCAGCAAGCTCAACTCGCAGGAGCTCAAGCAGGCCTTCGACGAAGTGCCCGAGTGTCGCTGAGCCGATGACCGAGACGGGGTGGCCGCTGATCCCGCGCGAGGTGCTCCCCGCGCCGATTCCGGCTGCCAAACGACGTCTGCCACCCCGGATCGTCACCCCCGACGGCGGCCGTCAGCTCCCGTTCTTCGGCGCCGAGACCACCGAGCCGTCCCCCGCCGATCTGGCCGGCCTGCTGGCCGGTCCGGGCCGGCTGGGCCGGATGGGCGGCACCGCGCGGGTGTCGGTCGAGGTCGACGACGCCTGGCGGGTGCACGTTCTGGTGGCCGAGCTGCTGGTCCGAGGCCTGGTGGCGCACTGGCGCCCGGTCGATGAAGATCAAGATCAAGATCCGCAGGCGGGCGTACGGCTGGAGGCGCACCCGCTGGAGGACACCCCGCCCGAGGAGCTCGACCCGTGGGCCGAGTCGCCCGCCGCGGATGATCCGCCGTCGCCGGCGAGCCCCGAGGATGACGAGCAGGGCGGGGAGTTCTCTCAAACACCGGCCCAATCTCAAAAAGTGTCAGATGGTGACGAAACCCAGGAGGAAGGGGCAGAAGACCCGGCACCCGAGCAGAAACCACGATTCGAGGTGCTCACGTCGTACTCCAGTCGGTTGATTGGTCTTGCCCGCGCCTGGCCGGAGGTGACCGACCAGCTTTTTCTCAGCGGGCCTCGTCTTCGTCTCTGGGTCGCCGCGGCGGGTGAGCCCGTCGCCGGCGGCTACGCCCTGGGTCTGGACCGTGACAAGGACCTCTCGGCGATCGACGCTGCCCTGGTCCGGGCCGGTCTGGCCGGTCGTCCGTCGGAGGACGGCAAGCACTATCGGATCATGGGTAAGAAACGTGTCCGGCGCCTCGCCGAGCTGGTCGGCGAGCGCCCCGGCTCCGCGCCTGAGGAGATGTGGCCCGGCGGCGCGGGTGCATGATCTTCCTGGATTGTGTGCGACATGACGCTATGTTCCCGGTGTACGGTGTCGCCGTCGGACGCGTGCGGTGGCCGGACCGTTACCATCCGACTCCGGGGATCCCGGGGAATGGTTGCCCTTCCGGCGCGTTACGTTGAAAGTCTGTGCCCGGCCGGTCCGGATGGTTGAGCGCTGATTGCTGAGTATGGGAGTGCCGTGCCGAGTGAACCCAGGACGACCCGTCTCGTCATCGTCGAATCTCCGTCGAAGGCAAAGACGATCGCCGGTTACCTGGGGCCCGACTATTTTGTCGAGGCCTCCTTCGGCCATGTCCGCGACCTGCCACGTAATGCCGCCGACGTGCCCGCCAAGTACAAGGGTGAGGCCTGGGCGCGGCTCGGGGTCGACGTCGACAACGGCTTCCACGCGCTCTACGTCGTCTCCCCGGACCGCAAGGCGCAGATCGCCAAGCTGACCAAGCTGGCGAAAGAGGTCGACGAGATCTTCCTCGCGACGGATGAGGACCGCGAGGGCGAGGCCATCGCGTGGCACCTGGTCGAGACGATCAAGCCCAAGGTCCCGGTCAAGCGGATGGTCTTCCACGAGATCACCAAGCCGGCCATCCAGGCCGCGGTGGCCAACCCGCGCGAGATCGACCGCGACCTGGTCGACGCGCAGGAGGCCCGGCGCATCCTCGACCGGCTGTACGGCTACGAGGTCAGCCCGGTCCTGTGGAAGAAGGTGATGCCCCGCCTTTCCGCCGGGCGGGTGCAGTCGGTGGCGACGCGCATCGTGGTCGAGCGTGAGCGTCAGCGGATGGCCTTCCGCACCGCTGAGTACTGGGACATCCTGGCCACCCTCGCGGTGCAGGGAAAGATCGAGGGGCCGCGCAACTTCAACGCGACCCTGATCGCGCTGGACGGCGACCGGATCGCCACCGGCAAGGACTTCGAGCCCACGACGGGCCAGGTCAAGCCGGGCGCCGGCGTGGTGCACCTGGACGAGGCCGGTGCCCGCGGGCTGGCCGCGCGCCTGGAGGACCGCCCGTTCACGGTCACCCGGGTCGAGGAGAAGCCGTACCGTCGTCGCCCCTACGCGCCGTTCATCACCTCGACGCTTCAGCAGGAGGCGGCTCGCAAGCTGCGCTTCTCGGCGTCGCAGACGATGCGGACGGCCCAGCGGCTTTACGAAAACGGTTACATCACCTATATGCGTACCGACTCGGTGAACCTCTCCGAGACGGCCCTCACCGCCGCCCGCCGGCAGATCGGTGAGCTCTACGGCGCCAACAACGTGCCGCCGCAGCCGCGTCGCTACACCGGCAAGGTGAAGAACGCGCAGGAGGCGCACGAGGCCATCCGCCCGGCCGGCGACAACTTCCGCACCCCGGGCGAGGTCGCCAACGAGCTGTCCACCGACGAGTTCAAGCTGTACGAGTTGATCTGGCGCCGCACCATCGCCTCGCAGATGACCGACGCGGTCGGTAACTCGGTGAGCGTGCGCATCCGGGCCATCTCGACCAGCGGCGAGGAGGTCGACTTCTCGGCCTCCGGCAAGACGATCACCGACCCGGGCTTCCTGCGGGCCTACGTCGAGTCGTCCGACGACGAGAACGCCGAGGCCGAGGACGCCGAGCGGCGCCTGCCCACCCTGGTCAAGGACCAGCCGCTGACCGCCGACGAGCTGGCCGCGACCGGCCACCACACCTCGCCGCCGGCCCGCTACACCGAGGCCTCGCTGGTCAAGGCGCTGGAAGAGCTGGGCATCGGCCGCCCGTCGACCTACGAGTCGATCATGCGGACCATCCAGGACCGTGGCTACGTGGAGAAGCGCGGCCAGGCCCTGATCCCGTCCTTCCTGGCGTTCGCGGTGATCGGCCTGCTCGAGGGGCACTACCCGCGGCTGGTCGACTACAACTTCACCGCCGCGATGGAGACCCAGCTCGACGACATCGCCGGCGGCGACCACGCGGCACTCGACTTCCTCACCTCCTTCTACTTCGGCAGCCAGACGGCCGGCGCGGAGGACACCATCGCCGCCGCCGGTGGCCTGAAGAAGATGGTCACCGAGAACCTCAGCTCGATCGACGCGCGGCTGGTCAACTCGATCCCGCTGTTCATCGACGACGGCGGCCGCCAGGTCGTGGTCCGGGTCGGCCGCTACGGCCCCTACCTGCAGCGTCAGCTGCCGGAAGCGGCCGAGGAGTCGCCCGAGGCCGAAGACCGGGTGTCGATCCCCGAGGGCGTGGCGCCCGACGAGCTGACCCCGGAGAAGGTCAACGAGCTCTTCCTGGGCGGTGGCGGCGAGCGGGCCCTGGGCGACGATCCGGCGACCGGCGAGTCCGTGTCGCTCAAGTCCGGCCGTTTCGGTCCCTATGTTCAGGCCGGCGAGCGCAAGTCGTCGCTGTTCAAGACCCAGTCGCCGGAGACGCTCACGCTGGAGCAGGCGCTGCGCCTGCTGAGCCTCCCGCGGGTGCTGGGCAAGGACCCGGAGGGCCACGAGATCGCGGCCGCGAACGGCCGCTACGGGCCGTACGTGAAGCGCGGCGACGACTACCGCTCGCTGGAGAACGAGGACCGTCTCTTCAACGTCACGCTGGACGAGGCGCTCGCTCTGCTGTCGCAGCCGAAGACCCGGCAGCGCCGGGAGGCCAAGCCGCCGTTGCGAGAGATGGGCAACGACCCGGTCTCCGAGAAGCCGATGGTGATCAAGGAGGGCCGCTTCGGCCCGTACGTGACCGACGGCGAGTACAACGCGTCCCTGCGGCGCGGTCAGACTCCCGAGGAGCTGACCGTCGAGCAGGCGTCCGAGATGCTCGCCGAGAAGCGGGCCAAGGGTCCGGCGCCGAAGAAGAAGGCCGCGCCGAAGAAGGCCGCGGCCAAGGCGGACGCCCCGGCCAAGAAGGCCGCTCCGGCGAAGAAGGCCGCCGCCAAGAAGGCCGCACCGGCCAAGAAGGCGGCCGCGAAGAAGGCCGCCCCCCGTAAGGCGACGGCCTCCGCTTCCGAATGAGCTAGCCGAGCACCCGGTCCAGGTATTCGTTGGTGAAGACCCGGGCCGGGTCGAGGCGGTCGCGCACGGCCACGAAGTCGTCGAACTTCTCGTAGACCGGGCGCAGGTCGTCGGCGCTGCGATAGTGCAGCTTGCCCCAGTGCGGCCGCCCGCCGAGCGGCTGGCAGACCGCCTCGACGGCCCGGAAGTACGGTTCGTACTCGACCCCGGTGAACTGGTGCACGGCGACGTAGGCCGACTGACGGCCGTACCCGTGTGACAGCCAGATGTCGTCCGGCCCGGTGAACCGGACCTCGACCGGGAACTGCACCTTGAACGGCAGCTCGCCGATGACCCGGGGGAGCGCCGCGATCACCTCGGGCAGGGCGGCGCGGGGCACCTCATATTCCATCTCGGTGAAGTGCACCCGTCGTGGCGTACAGAAAACCCGGTCCGAGCGCTCGGTGTAGGTGCGCGCGGTCAGCGCGCGAGCCGCGACCGCGCTGATCGTCGGCACCGTGCCGGGCAGCGCCTTGCCGAGCCGCATCACCCCGGCGAAGACCGTGTTGGACAGGAACTCGTCGTCCAGCCAGCCGCGGAACTTCGACAGCGGCCGGTCGTTCGCCGGAACCCGGTTATTGATCTTCAGCTGGGCCCGATCGGTGTACGGGTACCAGTAGAACTCGACGTGGTCGTGGGCCGGGATCCAGTCGTCGAGGCCGGCCAGCACATCGGCCAGGGCCATCGGGGTCTCCTCGGCCAGCAGCGTGAACGCCTCGACGCAGCGCAGGGTGACCTCGACCAGGACACCGAGCGCGCCCAGCCCCACCCGCGCGGCGTTCAGCAGTGGGTCGTCCTTGCCGATGGTCAGGAGTTCCCCCGCGCCGGTGACCAGTTTGACCGCTTCCACACAGGACGCGATCGTGGAGAACTCGATGCCGGTGCCGTGCGTACCGGTGGAGATCGCCCCGGCCACGGTCTGCTGATCGATGTCGCCGAGGTTGGGCATGGCCAGCCCGTGCTCGGCCAGCACCGCGTTGAGCGTGGCCAGCTGCATGCCGGCCTGCACGGTCACCAGCGGGCCGTCCACCGAGATGAGCCCGGCCAGCCGGTGCAGGAGCAGCCGCTGGTCGTCGGCGACAGCGATCGAGGTGAACGAGTGGCCACTGCCGACCGCTTTGATCCGGCGTCCGGAAGTCGACGCTTCCTTGACCTGGGCGGCAAGCTCGTCGACAGTGCCGGGGGTGAGCACGTCGGTCGCTAGGGACTGCTGGTTACCGCCCCAGTTGGTCCAGCGGCGGCCGATGACGGGGGTAGTCATTATGGCTTTGTCCTCCGTACGAGCGGACAGTCGCACAAAACCGGGAATGCTGAGTGTCCTCCGCGTCCCGTCGATGCCCCTCGCTCGTTGATCCGAGTAACGTTCCGATTATCACTGCTGAGAGGGAGTGGCGACGCGTGTCGACACCAACCGTCACCACCGGGCCGCTGCGGCGCGTCCCGGTGCAGGGCAGAAGCGTTGCCCGGGTCCAGCGCATGCTTGACGCCTGCGCCGAGCTTGTCGATGAGGTGGGCTATGAGGGCCTCACCACGACGCTGCTCGCCGAGCGAGCCGAGGTTGCCATCGGCTCGGTCTACCAGTTCTTCCCTGACAAGAGGGCCATCGTGCAGGCGCTGGCCATGCGCAACATGGACGCGTACCTGCAGGGCCTGTCCGCACGCTTCGGCAGCGAGACGTTCGCCCACTGGTGGGACGGTGTCGACGCGGCCATCGACGTCTACATCTCGATGCACCGCAGCGTGCCGGGCTTCCGCACGCTGCACTTCGGCGATGTGGTCGACGTGCACCTGCTGGACATGGAGCGGGACAACAACGCGGTCATCGCCGACCGCCTGGCCGAGCTGCTGATCGATCAGTTCCAGCTGATCGACCGGGCGCGTCTGCGGTTCGCGCTGCAGATCTCGGTGGAGGCGGCGGACGCGCTGATCAAGCTGGCGTTCCGGCGGGACACCAACGGCGACGAGGCGGTCCTCATCGAGGCCAAGGCGCTGATCCGGGAGTACCTGCACCGCCATGTGACGGCCTGACCGCAGGTCACCCGAGAAACGCATGGCCCTCGCCGCGGTAAGTAGGGGCCGGCGTCGCTGTCTCGCCGTCGATCAGTTGAAGCTCGTTGACGTGCTCGCACAGCTCGCCGGCCTTGGCGTGCCGGAACCACACCCGGTCGCCGGGCCGCAGGGTGTCGGCGACCGGGCCGAGCAGGGGCGTCTGCACCTCGCCGGCGCCCTCGTCCGGCTTGAACTTCAGCCCCGCCGGTAGGTAGGGCTGCGGCTGCCGGGACTGCTCGGCCGGGCCGGAGGCGATCCAGCCGCCGCCGAGCACGGTGGCGATGCGGGGCGCGGGGCGTCGGACGACACTCAGCGCGAAGAACGCGGCGGGGGTCGGCTGCCAGCTCCGGTACGCGTCGAACAGGGTCGGGCCGTACAGCCCCGAACCGGCGGTGACCTCGGTGACCGCCGGGTCCGCGCTGGTGGCGGCGACGCTGCCGGTGCCGCCGCCGTTCACGTATTCCAGCTCGGTGTACTGACTCACCGCGGCGACGGCCTCACCCCGGCGCCGGACGATCTCGGGGTATGAGTACGCCTGCATGAGCCGGATGGCCCGGCCGCGGAGAGCCTGGCGGGGCGGGTCGTCGCCGACGCCGGCGATCTGCGCCTCGTACGACATCATCCCGACCAGCTTGAAGCCAGGGCGGGCGACGAGGCGGCGGGCCAGCGCAGACGCCTGGGCGGCCGAGTGCACCGGCGAGCGGCGCACGCCCACGTGCAGCGGGCCGGCCGGCTTCCAGGACGAGTCGAGGTCCATGCAGAGCCGCACGTCGGGCCGGTTGCCGGGCGAGGTGACCCGGTCGACGACGTCGAGGTGGGCGGCCGAGTCGACCATCAGCGAGATGGCCCCGGCCAGTTTCTCGTCCGAGGTCAGTTCGGCGATCGCGGCGCGGTTCACCGTCGGATATGCGACCAGCACATCGTCGGTGACACCCTCGCGGACCAGCCAGATGGCCTCCGGCAACGTGTACGCCATGACGCCGTGCCAGCCGGGCCGGGCCAGCACCCGCTCGATCAGCTCCCGGCAGCGCACCGACTTGCTGGCGACCCGGATCGGCTTGCCGCCGGCCCGTGCTTCCAGCTGGGTGGCGTTGCTGTCGAAGGCGGCCAGGTCGACCGCGGCTATCGGCGTCTCGAGATGGCCGGTGGCCGTGTCGAGGCGTCGTTGCAGAGTGGTCCGGTCGACGATCACGCCAGCACGTTAACCGTTTCGGCGGCAACGCGAAAGACATTCATTTATTCGCCACCCGAACGTGCGAAACCGGGCTCCTCGGCGTCGCCGGTTAGAGTGCTCCCTGGCTGGGAGCACGGGAGGTACCACCATCGACACCGAAACGCGCGAAACCGGGCCGGTTGACCTGTCAGGGGTCGCGGCGCTGCGTTCCGTCCTGCGCATCCGGCCGTTCCGCCGGCTGTGGCTCGTGCTCGGCCTTGCCTCGTTCGGTGACTGGATCGGCCTGCTCGCCACCGGAATCTTCGCGGCCGCCCAGTTCCAGAGCAGTGCCGGTCAGGGCGCGGCGTTCGGCGGCACCATCGCCGTACGCCTGCTGCCCGCTCTTCTTCTCGGCCCGATCGCCGGCGTGTTCGCCGACCGGTTCGACCGTCGCTACACGATGGTCATCACCGACCTGATCCGGTTCGTCTTCTACGGCTCGATCCCGATCGTGGCGCTGGTCGGCGCGTCGCCCGGGGTCATCGTCGCCTGGGCCACCATCGCCACCTTCATCGGCGAGACGATCACGCTGATCTGGATCCCGGCCAAGGAGGCCGCGGTTCCCAACCTGATCCCGAAGAGCCGGATCGAGGTCAGCAACCAGCTCACCCTGGTCACCACGTACGGCATCACGCCGATTCTGGCCGCGCTCGCGCTCTCCGCGCTCACCGCCGGGGTGCAGCAGTCCGGCCTGACGCTGCCGGACTGGGCTCAACCGGTCCAGCTCGCGCTCTACCTCAACGCGCTCTCCCGGCTGGCCACCGCGATCACCGTCTTCTTCGGCATCAAGGAGATCGGCGGCAAGAGCGCCGAGCGCCAGCAGGAAGCCGCCCAGCAAAGCATGTTCGGGCAGTTCCTGGACGGCTGGAAGTACATCGGCACCACCCCGCTGGTTCGCGGCCTGGTGCTGGGCATCTTCGGCGCGTTCGCGGCCGGCGGCGTGGTCATCGGCGCCGCGAAGACGTTCGCCACCTCGCTGGGTGCCGGCGAGGCCGCCTTCTACCTGCTGTTCGGCGTCATCTTCATGGGCCTCGCCCTTGGCATCGGCCTTGGGCCGATGATCATCCGGGAACTCTCCCGGCGCCGCTGGTTCGGCATGAGCATCATTCTGGCCAGCGGTTCGGTGATGTTCCTCGGCCTGGCCTTCCATCTATCGATGGCCCTGGCGGGGGCCCTGCTGGTCGGGGCCGGCGCCGGCATGGCGTTCCTGGCGGGTACGACGCTGCTGTACGGCGAGGTCGACGACGCGGTCCGGGGCCGGGTGTTCGCGGTCGTGCAGATCGGCGTCCGGATGGTCCTGCTGCTGGCCATCACCCTCTCCGGCTTCCTGGTCGGCCTGGGCAGTTCGCGGCGCGTCGACCTCGGCGCCTTCGACATCGACGTCTCCGCCACCCGGGTGCTGCTGCTGGTGGCCGGCGCGCTCGGCATCTGGGTCGGCATCAGCTCGTTCCGCCAGATGGACGACAAACGGGGCGTACCGATCCTGGCCGACCTGTGGGGCTCGATCCGCGGCCGCCCGCTCAGCCCGGACGAGGAGTTCGTCCGCACCGGGGTCTTCGTGGTCTTCGAGGGCGGCGAGGGGGCCGGCAAGTCCACCCAGGTCGGCAAGCTCGCCGCGGCCCTCGAGGCGGACGGCCACGACGTCGTGGTCACCCGCGAGCCCGGCGCCACCGACGTGGGCGCCCGGATCCGCCGCCTGGTCCTGGACAAGGGCGACGCGCCCGCTCCGCGCGCCGAGGCTCTGCTGTACGCCGCCGACCGGGCCCACCACGTGGCCACCGTCGTCCGTCCGGCCCTGGCCCGGGGGGCCGTGGTGGTCAGCGACCGCTACGTCGACTCGTCGCTCGCCTACCAGGGCGCCGGCCGTACCCTGCCGGTGGCCGAGATCTCCTGGCTCTCCTCCTGGGCGACCGGCGGCCTCAAACCCGACCTGGTCGTCCTGCTCGACGTCGACCCCGGGGTCGGCCTGGGCCGGGTCGACTCGCGTGGCCAGGGCCAGGACCGCCTGGAGAGCGAGTCCCGGGCCTTCCACGAGCGGGTTCGCTACGCCTTCCTCGACCTGGCCGCCGCCGACCCCAAGCGCTACCTGGTGCTGGACGCGGGCCGGCCGGCCGAGGAAATCAGCGCGGCGGTCGCCAGCCGCCTGACCGGCCTGCTGGCCACCTCGCAGCCGCACCCGGCGCCGGCCTCGACCACCGTGCCGCCCGGCCCCGACCTGGACGCACCGGACCTGCAGGAGCCGCCTCCGCTCGAGGAGATGGCCGAGGTCTTCGGCCTCGAGGACGACGCCCCGGACGATCCGGCCCGCCGCCTCAGATGAACGCGCCGGGACTGACCCCGAGGATGCGCTTGAAGTGCCGGATCAGGTGCGGCTGGTCGTAGAAGCCGCTGCCCACCGCCACCGACCACAGCGGATCGCCGGCCAGGATCAGCCGGCGGGCCAGGTCGACCCGCCGGGAGATCAGGTATTGGTGCGGCGACATGCCGAACTCGCGGCTGAACGACCGCACCAGGTACGCCGGGTGGAAGTGCAGTTCCTGCGCCGCCTCGGCCAGCGAGATCCCCGGCACGACGTGCGCCTCCAGCAGGTCGCGCAGCCGGTAGGCCGGGGTGCGGTCGAGCCGGTCCGGCAACTCCGGCCGGCCGAGCCGGGCGCGTAGCCGCTCGGCGATGTCGGCCAGATGGCTCTCGGCCTCCAGGTCCTCACCCGGCTGCCGGATGACCCGGTGCAGGTCGGCGATCCGCCGGCGCAGCGTCGGGTCGGTGAAGGTGGGGTTGTCCACCGAGGCGCCGATCAACCCGGCCGGCAGTGTCTCCGGGGTCAGGTAGAACACCCGTTTGCGCAGGCCGAGCGGGGTGGCCGGAGTGCCGTTGTGCGGCACGTGCGGTGGCAGCAGGGTGACCTGGGCGCCGAACGCGCCACGCTCGTGCCGATCCAGGTCGTACCGAACGGCACCGTCGTCGAGAAGCAGCAGCGTCCACGTGTCGTGCGCGTGCATCGGGTAGGCGTGGCCGGTCAGATGGGCGTGCAGCACCTCCACCACGCCGTCGAGGCGCGGTCGCCAGGCCGCGAATGCCGACACGTCAAAATCGTACAAGACCGCAGGTCACCGGCGATCCCATCATCGTGGCATGCGTTTCGATACGAAGATTGCCGTGCTCCTGCGGGACGACCTGCTCACCTGGCAGCGGCTGAACGTCACAGCCTTCCTGGTCAGCGGCATCGGCCCGACCGTGCCCGAGGTGATCGGCGAGCCTTACCAGGACGCGGACGACGTGCTCTACCTGCCGATGTTCCGCCAGCCGGTGCTGGTCTTCGAGGGGGACAAGGAATTGCTGACGGCGGCGCACGGCCGGGCCACCGGCCGCAATCTGCCCATGTCGGTCTTCACCTCGGACCTCTTCGCCACCGGCCACGACGAGGCCAACCGAGCCGCCGTCCGGGCCGTCACCTCCGCGCAGCTCGACCTCGTCGGCCTGGCCGTTTACGGCCCTCGCAACGCCGTCGACAAGGTCTTCAAGGGCGCGCGCATGCACCAATAGGTCAGCCGCGCCAGAGGGTCAGCATCATCGCCTCGACGGCGATGTCGGGTTTCACGTTCTGGTCGATGGCGTCCCGGCAGGCCAGCACGGCCTCCAGCCGGCGCAGGGTGCTCTCGGCCGTCCACTTGCCGGCGGCGGCCTCGGACTGGGCCGCCACGTCGGTGTGCACCACCGAGACCGGCGCCCGCAGCGTGGTGATGAGGACGTCGCGGTAGAAACCGGCCAGGTCGACAAGCGCCCGGTCGAGCGCGTCCCGCTTAGAGCGGGTGGCCCGGGACTTCTGACGTTTCTCCAGGTCTTTGATCTGGCCGGCGGCTCCGCGCATGGCGCCGGTGGCCCCCCGGCCGGTGCCGCCCGCCCCGAGCGCCTGCTCCAGGGCGGCGCGCTCGGCCGCGTCGGCCTCGGCGAAGATCTCGCCGGCCTCGGCCTCGGCCGACTTGATCAGGGCGGACGCCGCCTCGTAGCAGGCACCGATGCCGGTGAGGCGGCGGGGAACGGCCAGTACCGCCTCGCGGCGACTGCGTGCCTCGGAGTCGCGGGCCAGGCGTTTCGCGCGGCCCACGTGGCCCTGAGCGGCGGCCGCGGCCCAGGCCGCCACCTCTGTGGAGACGCCGTCGCGGCGGGCGAGCACCTCGGCGACCGCGGCCGCCGGCGGCTGCCGCAGGCCGATCACCCGGCAGCGGGAGCGGATGGTGACCGAGATGTCGTCGGGGTGGGTCGACGGCGTGCAGAGCAGGAACACCGTGCGCGGCGGCGGCTCCTCGATGGCCTTGAGCAGCGCGTTGCCGGCCTGCTCGGTGAGCCGGTCGGCATCTTCGATCACGACCACCTGCCACCGCCCGCCGGACGGTGCGCTGGCCGCCCGCAACACCAGCGCCCGCATCTCGTTGACGCCGATGGACAGGCCCTCGGGCACGACGAAACGGACATCGGCGTGAGTGGCGCCGAGCGCGGTGTGGCAGCCGTGGCAGTCGCCGCAGCCGACTCCGCCGCGCTCGCACTCGAGCGCGGCCGCGAACGCCCGGGCGGCCACCGACCGGCCGGAGCCCGGCGGACCGGTGAAGATCCACGCGTGGGTCATCGCGCCGGCGGCGACCTCCTCACCGGCGACCACCCGGGCCGCGGCCGCGGCGGCCCGGCGCAGTGTTTCCACCGGCTCGTCCTGACCCACCAGGTCAGCGAAGACGTCACTCACGCCCCGAATGGTATTGCCCCGGTCCGACAAAACCCGAGTTATCCACAGGGGACGACTGGCCGTAGCGAAGGGATAACTCAACCGGGTACGGTCTGGTGCCGGAAAGCGATGGGGCGCTGACTCGCGGTGAGGAGCTTGGGGTATGGCACGCGAGATCGACGAGGCGTGGATCGACGAAGCCATCGAGCGATATCAACGCCTAGAGCGGTTGCGCGACGAGTTCGACAAGGCCGTGGCCTCGCATTCCGTGTCGGTGCACTCGCCCGACAACTCGATCGAGGTCGTCGTCACCGCGGCGGGGGCCGTGGTCGACGTGCGCATTCACGGCACGCTGCACAACCGCAATCCGGCCGAGTTCGCCCGGGAGATCGCCGCCGTCGTCACGGCGGCGGCCGACGCCGCCCGCTGGGCGCGGGAAAAGCTGCACGGCGAGGTTTTCGGTAAGCACCGCCCGCTGGGAGAGGACTGAGATGGACCACCTCGCCGACCGGCTCGACCGAGCCGCCGACGCGCTCGCCACGGTCGACCGGCGCATGCCCGCGCTGGCCGTCCCGGCCGACGCGTTCGCGGCCGACGACGCCGGGGTGCCCGGGCGCCTGGGGCGGCAACTGCATGCCCGCTGGGCCGCCGTGCTGGCCGCTCGGGCCCGGGAGGCCGGCGGTCTCGCGGCGCGAGTGACCGACGCGGCGGAAGCGGTCCGGACGACCGCGCGGCAATACACCGAGACCGACGAGGCCGCCCGCCGCCGGCTCGCACGGGAGATGTGATGGACCGTCTCGACGAGGTGCTCGCCGTCTGTGCCCCGCTGCTCGACCAGGTCGACGACCTGCTCGCGACGTCCGGCGCGCCGGAGGGGCACGAGGTGTGGCGGGAGTTGCGACGGGTGCGGCTTCTGCCGGGCGATGCCGTGCGGGCGGTGGCCGGGCTGCGGCCGGCCGAGTTCGACGAGACGGTCGCCGAGCTCCGGGCCGAGGCTCGGGCCTGCGCCGAGGCGGCCGTCGACCTGCCGCCACCGGACGACTGGACGGGCGAGGCCGCCGAGGCCTACGACACGGTGCGCCGCCGGGTCGCCGACCGGCTCAGCGGCGACGACGAGAGCCTCGACGAGCGGCTGGAGGCGACGGCCGACCTGGCCCAGGCGCTTGCCGACTGGATGACGAAGACCCGCGCCGACCTGGCCGAGGCGCTGGCCGCGGTGCTCGCCTCGGGCGAGGCGCTGGCGCTGGCCGCGGGCGCCGGATCACCACCGACGACGGCCGAGACCGATGCGGCGGCCGCCGTGGCCGCCCGCACCCTGCGCACGATCGCCGACAACTACGCCGACGCCGACGATCTGCTGCTGGGTTCCGTCGAGCTGGCCGAACCGATCCCGATGTAACCGGCCGCACGGGTAACTGGCCGCACGGGAAACCGGCCGCACGCATGGGCGCGGCGCCGCATTCGGGTGTACCGCACCGAATGCGACGCCGCGTCCTCCTGCACCCCCCGCAGGTGTGCCGCTTACTCTGCGCCATGAATCGACGATTGTCTTGGCCTTGCGCGCTGTTCCGGACACTCGGCGGAGCAGGACGGCACGACCGGTCGCCCCGCCCTCCACCGTCAGGGGATCGACATATGTCCATCCAGCCAATCGCGTTCCGGGCGCGCGCCGGATGCTACTGGCGGGTCCGTCGGCGGCGCATGCTGAGCAGAACCGCGGCCATGCCCGTGACCAGCAGCGCAGCGCCGCCCATGGCCAAACCGGTGACCCGCGGCCCGGTGATCGGAAGACCGCCGGCCTCGCCCGCCGTGCTCTGCTCCTCCGGCGCAACGGCGGCCGCCTCCATCAGTCCGAGGGCGAGGCTGAGCGACGCCGAGCCTGGTTTGCCGTGATAACCGTCGGATGCGCCGACCTGATCGAGCGACACCGTGATCGCGGTGGCCCGGGCGGCGACGGCATGTCCCTTCGTCGCCTTCCGCACCTCGCCGAGCGCGATACGCACCCGGGTCGACCCCGCGGCGGCCGGTGCCGACTCGGCCGCCGGCCCGCCGATCGCGGCCGGCATGGTCACCTTGGGCAGGCCGGGAACGTGCGGCAGCGGCAGCGCCGAACCCGACGTCAGCCCGTCGAGACCCGAACCGAGCAGCCCGGCCTCCATCGCCTTCCGGTCCGGCCGCACCGTGAACTCGGCCTCGGCACCGGCCGTCGACAGCCGCTCGGTGGCGATCCCATCGCCGGACACCTCGATCAGCGCCGGCTCGTAGCTCACCTCGCCACCCTCGGTCGCCGACATCGTCGCGGTCAGGGCGGGCGCCCGCAGCACCCGCACCCGCACCCGGCCACCGGCCAGATCGATCCGGCCGGCGGTCATGGTGGCCGAGGCCACCGTCCGCGCGGACCCGCCGCGTCCCTCCAGCGCCGTCGAGCTCACCCCGGCAAGCTTTTCCGGTACGCGAACCAGAACGGTCTCCGCCCCACCGAGAATGGTCGCGCCCCGCACCGAGGACTGCGAGCGCCCGGTCTCCCCGGCGGCTCGGGCGCACGCCATCCCGTCGTCCCACCGGGCGTGCGCCGACATCTCGCCGGCGCCGACCTTCAGTGGACCGGCCTGCCCGCCGCCCGTGCTGCGTTTGGTGGCCTCAGCGTTGGTCGGCGGTGCCTGCTGGACGACCGGCTTGGTCCACGACGCCTGGTCGCCGGACTTGCCGTCGAGGATGCGCGCGACGGCCGCCGACTTCACCTTGGCCGGTCCGATCAGGGCCGTCCGGGCCTCGCCGAGACCGACCTCGCGAACGGTGACCACCTTCGGCTCGTCCCCCTCGTCGCCGCCACCCTGGCCACCGGTGTCCGACTCGGTCGTGCCCGATTCCGCGGTGAACGGCTCGGAGTCGGCGCGGGGGATCAAGCCGTCCGGGTCGACCGAGTCGAGAACCGCCTTGCCGAGGATGCCGATGCCCTCGCTCAGGGTGTCCGCGTCCTCGCCGGTGTCGGTGGTCGGGTCGATGCCCGCCGCGCCGGCTCCGAGGATCCGGTCGGCTGGACCCTCCCCACCCGACTCCTGGGTGTCGTCGTCCGCATCCGGGGTCAGCGGCCGTTCGGTGCCCCGGTTAGCGGCGCGAATCTCGAGCTTGTCGATCCGGAGCGCTTCGGCGCCGGACTGCGCCGCGTAGTTCTCGGTCCGCTCGCACGCCGCCGAGGCGGCCGATGCGGGCAGCGGCGCGGCGATCGCGCCGGCAAATCCAAGTACGACGACACTGGCGGCCAGCGACCTTACGGGCGTCATGGGGTATTTCCTCCCGAAGTGTTCCGCGATGGAGCGGTGTCTACGGATCTGCCCAACGAAGGTCGATCTGGGCGGTTGCGACGTATCTATATGACAACCCCCGCGGGTAGTCCAAAACCGGCATTTGGTGCGGCCGATCGAGCGTCGTAGGGTGGTCGACATGGGCATGCTGTGCGCGGTCAGCTTCAACCGGTACGGCCGCCTCTACTACCTCGATCCAGGTGAGTTCGCACCGCAGGTCGGCGACAGGGTGCTGGTGCCCACCGACGACGGGCCCGAGGTGGCGGAGTGCGTCTGGGCGGCGCAGTGGGTGGACGAGGACACGGCCGCTTTCCCCAAGGTCGCGGGCCTCGCCGTCGATGACGACCTGCGCCGCGACGAGCTGCTGCGCAAGCGCAAGGCCGAGGCCAAGGTCGCCGCCAAGAAACTGATCAAGGCCCACGAGCTGCCGATGAAGGTGGTCGCCGTCGACCACGTGCTCGACCAGGCCGGCTCCGGCGGTCCCCGCACCACGATCTACTTCACTGCGCCGCACCGCGTCGACTTCCGTTCGCTGGTGCGCGACCTCGGTGCGACCCTGCACTGCCGGGTCGAACTGCGCCAGCTGTCGGCCCGTGACTCGGCCCGGGTGCAGGGCGGCATCGGCTCGTGCGGCCGCGACCTGTGCTGCGCCACCTTCCTCACCGACTTCGAGCCGGTGACGATCCGGATGGCGAAAGATCAGGACCTGCCGCTCAACCCGCTGCGCATCTCGGGTGCCTGCGGCCGCCTGATGTGCTGCCTCAAATACGAACACCCGCTGTACCAGGCGTTTCAGGCCTCGGCCCCGGCGGTCGGCTCCCGGATCAAGACGCCGACCGGCGACGGCCGGGTGGTGGCGCACAGCGTGCCCCGCGACGAGGTCGTGGTGCGCATGGACGCCGACGGTTCCCGCTGCTCGTGCAGCCGCGCCTCAGTGTGCGGCCCACGACAGTCGCACGAGGAGCGGTATTCCTAGCGCACCGTGATCGGCGGCTCGATGAGGTGGGCGACGAGCGGCTCCTCGGGGCGCAGCCACGAGCTGTCGGCGGCGCCGTCCGGGTCGGCCACCCACTTGCGGCAGATCTTGTCGACGCCGATCGGGTGGATGGTGAGCGTGCCGTCGGCCGCGATGTGCAGGCGCAGGAAGCTCTTCGCGTCCTCGATGCCCTGGCCGGCGAACAGCTCGTTGACGTTCACGTCGAACATGCCGGCGATCAGCAGGTAGAGCGCGCACAGCTGGGTCGACACGAACCCGGCGACCGGCCAGTAGACGACGATGGCCACCACCAGTGGCCCGGGCCAGGCCCAGTCGTGCACCGGCAGGTTGAGCCACAGCCAGGCGCCCAGGACGGCCAGGCTGACCTGGGCGAAGCCGTGCGTCAGCCCGAACAGCCAGTGCCGGGTGTGGTGGGCGAGAGCCGCGCCGGGCGGCTTCGCGAACATCACCGTCCCGGCCATGATGATCACCAGCATCAGGCTGAGCGGGATCGTGAACAGCCGCTGGACGTTGCCGCCCTGACTGGCCGCGCCGGCCATGGCCAGCATGGTGAGCATCTGGATCAGGCCCAGCATGGTGACGAAACCGGGGTTGCGGGTCGGCACCCGATGGAAGACTCCCCAGCTCATCCGCTTCGAGGTGGCCTTGTCCGGGAACCGGGAGCGCAGGTCGTACTTCCGGCTTCGGCTCTTGCTACGGGTCAGCGTCTCCTCGGGCGGCACCGTGATCTGCTCGGGCAACTGGTGGGTGGCGAGAAGGTAGGCGCCACCGCCCCCGCAGGTGATCAGCTCCCGGTCCTCGCCGCTGTAGCGGGCGTAGTGGTGCAGGTCGCCGGAGACCAGCACCCGCACGTTGGCCCCGGTGGGGGCCAGGATCATCCGGATCAGATAGTCGATCGCGTCGTAGGTGTCCGGGTCCTCGGCCGCCTTCACCCACTTCGGCGACGGGGTCATCAGGATGATCCGGTCTTCCGGGCCGACGTTCTTCGCGGCCTCCTCGAAGTACTGCAACTGGGGGTCGTCGATGTACGCCCCGAACTGCTCGTCCATCGCGAACAGCCACCAGTCGCCGGGCAGCTTCACCGCGAAGTAGGACCGGCGCTGCTGCGTGCGCCAGCCACCGATGTGGCCGTCCTTGCGCCGCGCGAACAGGCGCAGGAACGCGGTGAGACCGTCGTACCAATCGTGGTTGCCGGGCAGCGCGAACAGGGTCGGCCGGAGCTGTCCGGCCGGCGGCTCGGGCAGGGCGGCGCGGTAGGGGCCCTTCATCCGGCTCTCGTAGCCGTCCCCGCTGGCCAGCGGGTAGACCTGGTCACCGCCCATCAGCAGCACCTGGCCGCGGGGCAGCTCGGCGCCGTCGACGGTGAGCCGGTCCTGGGCGAGCAGCCAGGCCACCGAGTAGGTCGCGTGGAAGCCGTCGCCGAGGTCAGCCACGTAGTCGAGCCACATCTCGCCGGTCTCGGTGACGGACTGGTCGAACCAGTCGCCGTCCAGAGCGTTCTGCAGCTCGCGTTTGTCGAGATAGGCCCCGAAGAGGATGGCCAGCAGGGTGCGCACGCCCGTGCTGAGCAGGAGCAGCGGCGCCAGCCAGCCGACCGGGCGCTGCGGCGTGAAGCCGAGCTCTTTCGGGTCCATGCTGCTGGGGCGGGGAGGTGCGACGCGCTCCGCCTCGGCGGACGGGGAGTGATCGACTGTCACGCATGGCACAGTAGTCCCGGGGTCCGACAGAACCCAGCGGGGTGCATACCGTACACTTATCCCTCGTTGCCGCCTTAGCTCAGTCGGCTAGAGCGACGCACTCGTAATGCGTAGGTCGACGGTTCGATTCCGTCAGGCGGCTCAGAGAGAAACCCCAGGCCAGACGGCCTGGGGTTTCTGTTTTCCGATCAGTAACCGCGGCTGCCCACGGCGGCCTTGGCGAATGCCGGGGTGCGCCCGTTGGCGAGCTCGCCGGTGAACCAGGCGCCGAAACCGGAGATCGTCAGGGCGAGCAGCTCGATGAGGAACAGGCCGACGCCGGCGGCCCGGTCGGGTGCGCCGACCCGGACCATCAGGATCACGGCGAACAGGAAAAGCACTCCCATGTTGAGCAGGGCGCGCAGGACACCGATGCGTTTCGCGGTCGGGCGGCGTACGAACGCGGTGTCGATCGCTCCGGCCAGCATGGCCAGGAATCCGCCGACGAGGCCGGCCACGACGTTCCAGTAGGCCAGGGTGCCGACGATGCCGGGGGCGCCGGCGAGGTTGGCCAGATCGAAGATCACGGCCATCGAGAAGAGGCCGAGCGGGAACATCACGAGGATGGGTTGCACCGCTTGCCCCGCGATGCTCAGGCGGCTCTCCATGCGGTCATCGCCCTTCTGCCTGCGGATATTGAACATTTCGGCGTAGCTCGTCGCAGTTGGCCTACCCGGGGCTTACGTGAATGAAACGCCACACGACGGTCAGGGTGACGGATAGCACCGGGCTCGCACGGCCTCTACGCAATCTGCAACCTGGCAGATTGAGTAGTGGCGGACTGCCTGCTGGCATGTTCTACTACCAGTAGGGCGGAGTTCGGAAGAGGGATCAGTGCAGCGGCACCCGGCGGCAACCGGGTGCCGTTGTCGCCTCCAAGCTCAACGGACCGAGGCAGAACCGGCCGAGCGAGGCGGGGAATTCTCTCTGCGTCGATGGTTGCTCGCCTTTCCCGTTTCCCGCAAGGAGAACCGGACCGGAGTTGCGCCATGCGCCTCTATTGCCGGTCCCTAGTTGAGCACACGCGAGCGGGCAGCATGCGCGAATTCCCCCGGAAGAGCAGGGTCGGAAGGCATGCTGACCAGCTTAAATAGCTAATGTGCCAACTAGCAGGTTGAGGGGTAGCCAACCGACAGTTAGCCGTGGTCTACTCGACATAGACAGTCCGGAGGGCGGAGTTCGAGGGGGAGCAGTAAGAGCGGCGTCTCGGCGGCAACCGAGCGCCGCTTTTCCCTCTCCGCGCCATCGCGACCTTCTCTTCTCGCCGCAGTGCCGAGGGAGTGGACATGCGCGTTTTTTACCGAGGCCACGACGCAGTGATCACCGAGACCCAGTTTCTGTGGCTGACCGGCACGCTCCGCGCGTACGACATCGCGCACCTGCGCCGGGTTCGCGTCATCCGGCGCGATGTGAAGGTCACCGGCCCGCGCCCCGAGGTCGTCGCCTCGGCTGTGCTCGCGGCGGCCGGCATCGCGGTGAGCGCGATGTTCGTCGACGCCACCTTGGTTCGCCTGTCACTCGCCGGTGTCGCCGTGGCCATGGTGGCGATCGCCACATTCCGGCGGCGCGCGGTGCCCTGCTGGGAGATTCGAGCCATCCACCGAGGACGCGAGGTGACCGTCTACTCGACCCGCGACCTCACCATGTTCAACCAGGTCAAGCGCGGTTTGAAGAGAGCTCTGGAAAGCGCGGGGGGTGCCCGTTACCGATCGCACGCGACCGCCGCGTGACGATCACGACGAGGAAGTGCAGTGTGACTCATCTCTTTTTGAGAAACACCAGGTGAGCGCTTCGTCGTTTTGGTAGGACAGTGGATAGCATGTTGCCACTTCGCCGGTAGCCGGTTGGCAGTCAGCGAGGTGGCGTCTTGAACCTGACAACTGCCGAAGGATTGACAAGAGACCGTGACCGAGGACGTCTCGCCGACCATCGCGCGTCGAAACGTGCGATTGGCGCTGCGTGATGCCCGGGAAAGGGCGAAGCTCACTCAGCCCCAGGTCGCCGAGGCCATGGAGTGGTCTCTCAGCAAAGTCATTCGGATAGAGAATGGCGACGTCAGCATCGCCCCGAACGATCTTAAGCCGCTGCTGACGTACCTCAATGTCAAGGATCGGACAGAAGTCGCCGAGCTGCTGGCGTTTGCCAAGATCGCTCGTACTCGGCAGCGCACGGCGTGGTACCAGAAGCCAGGCATGAAGGAGCACCTGACCGGCCCGAACCTCCGCCTCATCGAGTACGAGGCCGAGGCCGTCGAGATCCGGTACTACCAGGTCTTCTACATGCCAGGGCCGTTGCAGGTGCCGGCCTACGGCCACGCCAATCTCGACACCTACTCGGATGACGACATCCCGTCGGAGACTCGGCGGATCCGGGTGGAGGCAAGGCAGCACCGCCGCGAAACGGTGCTGAACCGGTTGGGCAATGGGCTCGCGATCTTCGCTCTGCTCGACGAATCGGTGTTCCGCCGGCCACTCGGCGGCCCGGAAGTATTTCTCGAGCAGTTACGCGATTTGAATGACCTGGTCGCCGCAGGCAAGATTAAACTTCGGATGATTCCGTTCGATTTTGACTCGGCTGCGGTGACCAACAATGCCACGTTCGACCTGCTCACCCTTAGGTCCGGCAAGGCTGAAGAGCGCAGCGAAGTGCTCTATCGAGAGACCGGGTTACAGGACGAGATCGTGGAAGATCACACGGTCCGAAGGCATCACGAGCGCTTCGATAAAATATGGAACGCTGCGGCTACCGAGGAAGACACGATCGACTTCATGGGTAGCCGGATCAAAGACCTGGAAGCGCAGATCCGCACCAGAAAGAACCCATAGCTAGTCAACCGGACTCGCAGCACCGGTTCGGGCTGCGGGTTCCTTTTGTGTGGAGTGACAATGGAGTCCAGCTCGGACAACTGGCGCAAGAGCAGCCGGTGTGCCAGTAACTCGTGTGTCGAGGTCATGAAGGTCGAGGGCGGCATCATGGTCCGCGACTCGAAGAACCTTGACCATGCGCCGCTGCGGTTCACGCCGGAGGAGTGGTCAGCCTTCGTCGAGGGCGTAAACCTGGGCGAGTTCAGCTTTTGATTCTGGCGCTGGCCTCGCACCCCGAGGTGCTCCCGAACCCCTGACATCGGTGTCAGCTCAGGGTGCGGGGCCATGCGTCCGCTCTCCGCACATGTTACATAGACGACTTAACCCGACGTAAAGGCATGCGACATCCCGGTGTTTCGCGGATGAATGCCGTATTACGTCGGGTTTCACTCATGTCACTCGTGTTTGCCCCTCTGCTGTTCCCTTACCGTAAATGACGGGAACCGTCACGGAGGAGTAGCAAAGTGATCAAGCTGACGGAGAACTTGCAGTGGAAGCGGTCAACGCGCTGTACCTCAGGTACCTGTGTGGAGATCGCCACGGTAGGTGGCACCTACCTCGTACGTGATGCGAAGGACCCCGATGGCGCGGTCCTCCACGTCGGCGCGGCTGGCTGGGCCGCGTTCCTGTCGGCTGTGAAGGCCGGCGAGTTCGGCATCTGAGCCGTTCATCATTCGCCAACCTCGGCCGTCACCCGGCCGTCGCAGGCCAGCGGCGGCATAATGACGCAGGTGAGGGCCGATCCGCACACCACCGGCACCGCGCGCTTCGCGATGCTGCACGACACGGCCGAGGCAATGCTCGAGAGCCTCGCCGAGCGATACATGGTTGAGCGGCGGGAGAGTAAAGAGCTGCTCGGGCCGACCGAGGCTCTCGTGCGTATGGTGCGACTCATTCCCCGTACACCGGCGGCCGGGCCCCTCGCCGTTGCGTTCACCGATTTCCCGGGGCTGATGGTGCGCCTCGGCCGGTGGTGGGCCGAGGCGTTGCCGGCGTGCGGGTGCGACGACTGCGGGGAAAATCCGGGCGAGCTTACCGAGGTGCTGCGCACGCAGATCGGGGCGCTCGTCGAGGGCGGGCTCTGGGAGCGGGTCCGGCGCGGCGTGGGTGGCTCGTGGTTCGAGACCAGGCTGATCGCGGTGGGTTTCAGCGCCCGCCGGGAAGGGCCACTGACCGCCCGCGACGCCCGAGAGGCTCGCCGCAGCGGCTTCGCCGCGCCGGTGCAGTGGGCCCCGTGGCCCAGGCGCATCTAACCCAGCAGGTTCACTGCCGCTCGGATGACCGGCCGGCGGATGACATCGGCCATCGCGATCTCGCCGCGGCAGAACATCTGGAACGCCCGCCAGCCCACCGGTGTCGCCATGGCCGCGTGCACCAGCAGCGGGCGCCGGGAGTACGCCGCCAGCATGCGGCGGCCGGCGGTCATCTCGGGGACGAGTTCCTCGGTAATCGTGCGCTCGTAACCGGCCAGGTCGCCGGTGGCCGCGGCCGTGCCGGCCCGGGTGCCGGAGCGCAGGGCGAAGCTGATGCCCTCCCGGGTCCACGGCTCGAGCAGCCCGGCCGCGTCACCGGCGACGATCACCCGGCCGTGCCGCAGAGGTGAGTCGGGACGGCGGCAGCGGGTCAGGTGCCCGGAGTCGCGGACGACCTTGCGGTCGGCCAGGCCGAGGCGGGCCACGAAGTCCTGAAGGTACTGCTTGGTCTCGGCGCCGTGGCCCTTCGTCATGATCACGCCGACGGTGAGTTCGTCGTCCTTCGGGAAGACCCAGCCGTACGAGCCGGGGTAGGGACCCCAGTCGAGCAGCACCCGGCCGCGCCACTGCCGGCGGTCCTGGTCGGTGGCGGCGATCTCCACCTCGAGGCCGAGGTCCTGCTGGTCGAAGGTGACTCCGACGTGGCGGGACGTGATGCCGGCCGAGCCGTCGGCCCCGATCACCGTGCTGGCCAGGACCTCGGTGCCGTCGGCGAGGGTGACGGTCACCGCGTCGTCGGTCTGGGTCAGCGAGCGGACCTGGGCGTTCTGCCGGACCGTGGCGCCGGCCGCGACCGCCGATTCGTACCAGGCATTGTCGAAGTCGTCGCGGCGCACCATGGTCAGCAGTGGGCGTTGCCGGGCTCGCCGGGTGAAGGTCTGCCGACCGTCGCGGGTGAAGGTGATCGCGTTGATCGTGTCGCGCCCGGGCACCTGGATGTGCGACTCGGCGATCGCCAGTGACGTGCCGATCAGGCCGCCACCACAGGTTTTGTAACGCGGGTGAGTGGCGCGTTCGAGCACGATGGTGCGTGCGCCGGCCTCGGCCGCGGTGTAGGCGGCGGCCAGTCCGGCCGGACCGCCCCCGATTATTGCGACATCCCAGGGCGGCTCAACGTTCACGAGCGGAGTGTAGTCCCGCGAGTTGCGTACGAGCGTACATATCGTGTGTACGCTTGTCCCTATGGAGGAGACCCGGACCATGCGGGACCGGATGCTCGCCGGTGAGCTGTACATCGCCGACGACCCGCAACTCGCCCGCGACTCGGAGCGCGCCATGGCGCTCACCCACCGCCTCAATATGGCCGACCCCAATGACCACGCGCTGCGCCACGAGCTGCTCACCGACCTGCTCGGCGCCTTCGGCGAGAACAGCGAGATCCGCCCGCCGTTCCGGTGCGACTACGGCTACCAGACGTTCGTCGGCGCCCGCACGTTCGCGAACTTCGGGCTGATCAGCCTGGACGTCGCCCGCGTGACGATCGGCGACGACGTGCAGATCGGGCCCAGCGTGCAGCTGCTCACGGCGCTGCACCCGGTCGCGGCCGGCCCGCGCCGGGACAAGTGGGAGGCCGCGAAGCCGATCACGATCGGACACAACGTCTGGCTCGGCGGCGGCGTGATCGTCCTGCCCGGGGTGACCATCGGTGACAACTCAGTGGTCGGGGCGGGCGCGGTAGTCACCAAAGATCTGCCACCCGACGTGGTCGCGGTGGGCAATCCGGCGCGGGTGATCCGGGCGGTCGAGCCGTGACCGCGGTCCCGGTGGCGCGGTCGCCGCGCCGCTACGACCCCGAGCGCAAGAGCCGCATCGTCGACGCAGCCATCGACGTGGTCGCCGAGCACGGCGTCGCCGGCACCACGAGCCGGCGCATCGCGGCCGCCGCCGACGTGCCGCTCGGCTCGCTCACCTACCACTTCACCGGCGTCGACGACCTGCTGGAACAGGCCTTCGGCCGGCACGCCGAGCGGATGTCGCCGCTGTACGAGGCGCACTTCCACGAGGTGCGCGACCTGGCCGGCTTCGCCGACGCGGTCACCGACCTGATCCACGGCGACGCGGGCGCCGACCCGCGTGACTGGGCTGTCGCGTACGAGCTCTATCTCGCCGCGTTGCGCAATCCCGCGCTGCGCAGCGTGACCGAGTCCTGGATGCGCCGATCACGCGCGGTGCTGGAGCGTTTCGTTGATCCGGTGACCGCCCGCGGCGTCGACGCCCTCATCGAAGGCATGGTCATGCACCTCACCCTCTCCACCGCCACCTTCGACCGGGCCGGCACCCGCGAGATCGTCGGCCGCCTGGTCGGGATCTAGTCGTGGCCGCGGCCACCGTCGTCGGCGCACCGGTCCGGGCCGCTACCCGCGGGGTGTACACGGCCTTCACCCTGATGGGTTTCGCCAGCGCCAGCTGGGCCGCGCGCATCCCGCAGGTCCGCGACGAACTCGGGCTGTCACCGTCCCGGCTAGGCCTGGTGCTGCTCGCCATCGCGGCCGGCTCGATCGTGTCGCTGGTGCTGGCCGGCCAGATCGTCGCCCACTTCGGCTCGCGTCGCACGGTCGCCGCGATGGCCGGCCTGCTCGGCATCGCCCTCTCCGGCACCGCGATCGGCTACCAGTTCGGCGTGCTGCCGGTGGTGATCGCGCTGTTCTTCGCCGGTTTCGCGAACGGCGGCTGGGACGTCGCCATGAACGTGCAGGGCACGGTCGTCGAGCGGCACCTCGGCAAGGCGATCATGCCGCGTTTCCACGCCGGCTACAGCGTCGGCACGGTGGCCGGCGCGCTGATCGGGGCCGGCGCGGTGGCCCTGCACCTGTCCGTAACCGTGCACCTGATGATCTCCGCGATCCTGGTGGCGATCATCGTCATGCTGGCCGTCCAGGCGTTCCTGCCCGACGAGCCGGAAGACCTGGAGCCGCCCGTCCCGACCGATCCCGCGCACGCGGCCCCACCGGCCAGCCGGGTGGCCGGCGCCCTGGCCACCTGGCGTGAGCCCCGCACCGTACTGATCGGCCTGTTCGTGCTGGCCTTCGCCTTCACCGAGGGCGCCGGCCTGGACTGGATCAGCATCGCGATGATCGACGGCTACGGCGTCCCCGCCACGGTCGGCACGCTGGCCTTCGCGACGTTCCTGGCTGCGATGACCATCGGCCGATGGTTCGGCCCCGGCTGGCTGGACCGCTTCGGCCGGGTGCCGGTGGTGCGAGCCCTGGCCGGGGTAAGCCTGGTCGGCCTGGCACTGTTCGTTTTCGGCCAGGCGCCGGCGGTGGCCTTCATCGGCGTGCTGCTCTGGGGCCTGGGCGCATCGCTGGGCTTCCCGGTCGGCATGAGCGCCGCCGCCGACGACCCGGCCCATGCCGCCCCGCGAGTGAGCGTGGTGGCCACGATCGGCTATTGCGCATTCCTGGGCGGCCCGCCGCTGGTCGGTTTCCTCGGCGACCACGTGACGGTCCTGAAGGGACTGCTCGCGGTGGCTGCCTTACTAGCGGTGGCAATCGCTTTGGCCGATGCGGTGAAACCGCTCTCCGCGCCACCTCGCGCTTAACCACAAACCCTATAAATACGGGCATGAAAAGTCCCGTGGCGCACGGCCCGGGCCGTGCGCCAACCGCTTATCACCCGGCTTCCGGCCCGGCCCCGATGGCAACACGCCTCGCGGGCTCCGCCCGCATTGCCCTGGACCGTCCAATGGCGACCAGAGCAGTTCGGGAAACATGCGGGCGGAGCCCGCGTGAAGGATCCCATCGGGAATCGGCCGGTAGCCGGGTGATAAGCGGTTGGCGCACGGACCTGGGCGTGCGCCACGGGACTTTTCATGCCCGTATTTAAATGGTTTAGGTATTTGCTGTTAGGTAGGCCTCGTCGGCGGCCTTCTTTTGGGCCAGGCCGTCTTTGCCGTTGTAGCGCAGGAAGGTTGGCAGGGCGGCGGCCAAGGCCGCGCAACCCACGATGCAGAGGACGCCGCCGGCCCAGATGGAACCGCCGACGCCCAGGCGGGTTTTGGCCATCAGGCCGGAGCGCATCTGGCCCAGCAGTGGGCCGGTGGTGTACGACAGCATTTCGATGCCGGCCAGGCGTCCGCGCAGGTGGTCCGGGATGGTTTGGCTCCACATCACCGAGCGGAAGATGCCGGAGATCATGTCGGCGGCGCCGGCGAAAGCCAGGCAGAAAAGGGTCAGCCACAGGGTGTTGGAAAGGCCTACGCCGACGATTCCCAGGCCCCAGAACGCGGCCGCGATCAGCACCATCAGGCCGTGCCGGTGTACCTTTCCGGTCCAGCCCGAGGTCAGGGTGGCGATCATCGAGCCGGCCGCGGGCGCGGCGTAGAGCAGGCCCAGTATCTTCGGGCCCCCCAGCTGGGTGGCCAGGAACGGGAAAAGGGCCTGGGGCATGCCGAAGAACATGGCGTTGATGTCGACCAGATAGGTGCCGAGCAATTCGGGGCGGGATTTCGCGTAGCGCAAGCCGGTGATCACCGCGCCGATCGACGGGCGATCGGCGGCGGGCGGGGGTGGGACGGCTCGGACCATCGTCAGGCAGGTCAGCGAGACGGCGAAGGTCAGCAGGTCGAAGGCGTAGACCCAGGCCAGGTCGACGGCGGAGATCAGCAGGCCGGCGAGGGCGGGGCCGCCGAGCTGGGCGATCTGGAAGCCCAGCGAGTTGATGGCCATTACCGCGGGTAGCTCTTCCGGCTCCACCAGGCGGGGGATCATCGCCTCCAGCGCGGGGCGCTGCAGGCCGTCCACCGAGGCGGCCAGGGCCGCGATCACGTAGAGCAACCACAGGTGTGGCTTGTCGCTGAGCGCGTTGATCAGCAGCACACCGGTGAGCGCGGCCAGGGCGAACTCGCCGCCGCGGACCAGCAGGCGGCGGTCCAGATAGTCGGCCAGCGCGCCGCCGACGAACGCCATGACCAGCAGCGGGACCAGTTCGCAGACGCCCAGGAGGGCGACCATTACCGGGTCGTCGGTGAGCTTCGCGACCTGGTAGGGGATCGTGACGTAGGTGATGAACGACCCGAAACCGGAGATGGTACCGCCCGCGAAGACCAGTCGGAAGTCGCGGTGTTTCAGGGGACTGAGATCCATCCCCAGGTAGTTGCGTTTACTCACGAAGGGCGACGCTACTTCAGCACCAGGCGCCCGGTCTCCTGGAATAACGCAAGATCACTTAGGGTCTCGGCGACGACGAACGACTGCCCGCCGGGCAGGGCGTCGAGCGGGAAGAAGCCGGCGTCGACTGACTCGTCCGTTTGCCGCACCAGCTCGCCCTCCCAGCTGTCGATCCGAAAGCTCATCAGGATCTGCTGGTAGGTGTGCCCGTAGTCGTTGGTGTACGTGTACGCGGTGTAGAACGCGAACGGGGTCAGCGACGTGGCCCGCAGGCCGGTCTCCTCCCACACCTCGCGGATCGCGCAATCCTCCATGCTCTCGCCCAGCTCCATGGCACCCGCCGGGATCGCCCAGCGGAGGTTGTCGGAGCGCTGGATCAGCAGGAGGCGGCCCTGCTCGTCGAAGACCACGCCGCGGGCACCCACGAACAGGATCGTGTCGGTGTCGCCGATGCTGGCCCGGACCTTGCCCAGATAAGACTCTTCCCACGTCAATCCCACGGGGCAACTCTAGTCAGGCGGACTTCTTGGCCGCCTTCTTGGCGGGAGTGGCTTTCTTTACGGGTGCGGCTTTCTTCGCCGGAGCGGCTTTCTTCTTGGCGGGAGCGGGCGCGGACTCCTCGCCGCGGGCCTTCTTGGCCCGTTCGACCGACGCCTTCAACGCCGCCATCAGGTCGATCGCCGCGGCCGGGGCCTCCTCGGCCTCCTCCGGCTGGACGATCTCGCGGCCCTCGACCTTGGCGTCGATGACCTCCTGCAGGGCGGCCCGGTAGTTGTCGGTGAACTCGTCGGCCTTGAAGCTGCCGGCCATCGAGTCGATCAGCGAGCTCGCCATGGCCAGCTCGGCCGGCCGTGTCTCGATGTCCTCGTCGAGGAAGCCGAATTCGGGCGTGCGCACCTCGTCGGGCCAGAGCATGGTGTTGAGCACCAGCACGTCCTCGTGCACGCGCAGGGTGGCGAGCTGCTCGCGCTGGCGGATCGCGATCTTGACGATGGCCACCCGGTCGGCGTCCCGCAGGGCGTCGCGCAGCAACACGTACGGCTTCGCGGCCTGCCCCTCCGGCTCCAGGTAGTAGGCCTTGGCGAACAGGATCGGATCGATGTCCTCGGCCGGGACGAACTCCAGCACGTCGATCGCCCGCGACGTGGTCAGCGGCAGGTCGGCGAAGTCCTCATCGGTGAGGATCACCATCTCGCCGCCACCGATGTCGTAGCCCTTGGCGATGTCGTCGTAGCTGACCACTTCGCCGTCGATCGAGCACGTGCGCTGGTATTTGATCCGGCCACCGTCGGTGCGGTGCACCTGGTGGAACCGGATGTCTTTCTCCTCGGTAGCGGAGTACAGCTTCACGGCGATCGACACCAGGCCGAACGACACCGCGCCCTTCCAGATCGCGCGCATGGCGAGCATCCCCTCGTTAGCCCTGATCAGGATGGCATTACTGAGACTCCTGCGTAAGGTGTTCGGTCCTGCCTAAGGTGATCGAGTGCCTGCTGCCCCGCTCTCGCCGATGCTCGCCACCGCGGGCACGCTGCCGGTCGGGCCGGGCTGGAGCTACGAATTCAAGTGGGACGGGGTTCGCGTTCTCGCCCTGTTCGCCGGTGGTCCGCCCGACCTGTTCGCGCGCTCGGGCGCGGTGGTTACCTCGGCTTACCCGGAAATCGCCGACCTGCACCTGCCCGAGGGCACGCTTCTGGACGGCGAGATGGTGGTGCTCGACGCGGCGGGCCGGCCGTCGTTCACCGCGCTGGCCGAGCGCATGCACGTCCGGGAGCACCTCCGGGCGGCCCGGCTGGCGGTGACCCTGCCGGTCACGTACATGATCTTCGATCTTCTCTTCTACGACGGCCATGATTACACCGGTCTGCCCTATCTGGCCCGCCGGGAACGGCTGGAGGAGCTGGGCCTGGCCGGGCCGCGCTGGATGGTGCCGCCGGCGTTCGGCGACGGGCCGGCCACCGCCGAGGCGGCCCGGGAGAACAGCCTCGAGGGCGTGGTCGCGAAGCGCACCGACTCGGTCTACCTGCCGGGCAACCGCTCGCCGGACTGGATCAAGGTCAAGTTCGACCGCACCGGCGACTACGTCATCGGGGGTTGGCGGGCCGGGGTGCGCAAGCTCGGCGGCCTGCTGGTCGGGATGCCGACCCCGGACGGGCTGGTGTTCCGCGGCCGGGTGGGCGGCGGCATCGGCGCGGTCGCCGAGAAGGAACTGCTGGCCCGGCTCGAGCCGCTGGCCCGGCGGGATTCTCCGTTCGCGCCCGGCGCGGTTCCGCGAGAGGATGCGAGAGGCGCCCACTGGGTGGATCCGCAGCTGGTGGTCGAGGTGCGGTACGGCAACCGCACGCCGGACGGCCGGTTGCGCTTCCCCCGCTTCCTGCGCGTGCGTGACGACAAGTCCCCGGCCGAGTGCGCGGAGGAGGAAGACGATGGCTCCTGACCGGCTCCCCGTCTCCATCGAGGGCCGTGACCTGGAGCTTTCCAATCTCGACAAGGTGCTGTTCCCGGCGGCCGGGTTCACCAAGGGCGAGGTCATCGACTACTACACCCGGGTGGCGCCGGTGCTCCTGCCGCATCTGGCCGGCCGGGCCGTGACACGCATCCGTTATCCCAACGGGGTCGACGGTGTGCACTTCTTCGAGAAGAACAAGCCGGCGGGTACGCCTGATTGGGTGCGCCTCGAGACGCTGCCGGTGCCGGGGTCCACCAAGAGCCGGGAAACGATCGACTTCATCGTGGTGGATGAGCTTCCTACCCTGGTGTGGCTGGCCAACCTGGCGGCGCTGGAGCTGCACACGCCACAGTGGAAAATCGGCGCCCACCCCGACCTGCTGGTGGTGGATCTGGACCCGGGTGCGCCGGCCGGGCTGCGGGAGTGCTGCGCGGTGGCGGTGCTGATGCGCGACCGACTTGAGCAGGACGGAATCGCGGCTTACCCGAAGACCTCCGGGAAGAAGGGCATGCAGCTCTGCTGCCCGATCTCCGGCACGCAGGATGCGGAGACCGTCACGGCGTACGCCAAAAGGGTCGCCGAGGAGCTGGCGGCGATGGTCCCCGGCTCGATCACCGCGAAGATGGCGAAAGCCATCCGTCCGGGAAAGATCTTCATCGACTGGAGTCAGAACGCCGCGGCCAAGACGACGGTGACGCCGTATTCGCTGCGGGCGCAGGAGTTCCCGACCGTGTCGACGCCGCTGACCTGGGATGAAGTGGAGGCGGTCGGCACCGGCGCGGCCGAGCCGCATCACTACTCGCCGGCCGAGGCGCTGGACCGGATCGACGAGCACGGCGATCTGCTGGCGGATCTGCTGCGGCCGGGGCCGGTTCTTCCGGGGTAGGCCTACCTTGCGTCGCAAGGTACTGTGTGGCGCATGGCAGAACTGGCGACCAGCCTTCGGCGCGGAACTCTGGAGTTCTGCGTGCTGGCCATGGTCGAGCACGAGGACCGCTATGGCACCGAGATAGTCCGCCGCTTCGGCGAAGAACCCAACCTCGCGGCCAGCGAAGGCACCATCTACCCACTGCTCTCCCGGCTGCGCCGCAGCGGGTGGCTGGACACCAAATGGGCCGAGTCCCCGTCCGGACCACCCCGGCGCTACTACGCACTGACCAGTGACGGGCGCTCCGCGCTCGAACACTTCCGCTCCGAATGGGTTTCGTTCCGTCAGACCGTCGACCGTCTCGTGGGAACCGGTGAGGCCGCATGAACACCAAGAACACCGATGTCGTCGCCGAATATCTGCACGAGATCGACGTCCGGCTGGCCGGGCTGCCCGTGCTGCAGCGCCGCGAACTGCTCGCCGACCTCACCGCGCACATCGCCAGCGAAAAGGCCGAGCGCAACATTCAGACCGAGGGCGAGCTGATCGAGGTGCTCGAGCGGCTCGGCAGCCCGGAGGTGGTGGCGGCCGCCGCGCACGAGGAGTTCGGCCCGGTCGCGGCGGCGCCGGTGAAGCGGACAATTCGCTGGTACTGGCCGGCGGCCGCGATCGCCGGAGTGCTGCTGGTGCTCTTCGTCTGCTTCGGGCTGACCTTCTCGCGCACGTCCTCCGATGGCCCGGCACAGCAGGAAATCGCTCCGGTGCCGACCGAAGTGGTGCCGTCGCCGGTGCGTTCCTAGTCGATCTGCGGGAGGGGCGGGCCGAGCACGTCGTCCGCGTCCACGATGGTGTACGCGTACCCCTGCTCGGCCAGGAAGCGCTGCCGGTGCGCGGCGTACTCGGTGTCGATCGTGTCGCGGGAGACCACCGTGTAGAAGTGCGCCTGCCGGCCGTCGCCCTTCGGCCGCAGCACCCGGCCGAGGCGCTGAGCCTCCTCCTGCCGCGAGCCGAACGTGCCGGACACCTGGATGGCCACCGCCGCCTCGGGTAGGTCGATCGAGAAGTTGCCGACCTTGGAGAGGATCAGCGTCTTCAGCGAGCCCGAGCGGAACTCGTCGAACAGGCGCTCCCGCTCCTTGTTCGTGGTCGAACCCTGGATGATCGGGGCGTCGAGGTATTCACCCAGGTCGTGCAACTGGTCGAGGAAGCCGCCGATGACCAGGACCTGCTCGTCCGGGTGCTTGTTGACCAGGGCCCGGACGACCGGGAGCTTGGTGCGGGCGGTCGCCGCCGAGCGGTAGCGCTCCTCGGCCTCGGTCACCGCGTACGCCATCCGCTCGGCGTCGGTGAGCGTTACCCGCACCTCGACGCACTCGGCCGGCGCGATCCAGCCCTGTGCCTCGATGTCCTTCCAGGGTGCGTCGTAGCGCTTCGGGCCGATCAGCGAGAACACGTCGCCCTCCCGGCCGTCCTCGCGCACCAGCGTGGCGGTCAGCCCGAGCCGGCGGCGGGCCTGCAGGTCGGCGGTGAACCGGAAGATCGGGGCGGGCAGCAGGTGCACCTCGTCGTAGATGACCAGGCCCCAGTCGCGGGCGCCGAACAGGTCGAGGTGGGTGAACGCGCCGCCCCGGCGCGAGGTCAGCACCTGGTAGGTCGCGATGGTGACCGGCCGGATCTCCTTGCGCTCGCCGGAGTACTCACCGATCTCCTCCTCGGTGAGCGAGGTGCGGGCGATCAGCTCGCGCTTCCACTGCCGGCCGGCGACGGTGTTTGTCACCAGGATCAGCGTGGTGGCTTTCGCGGTGGCCATCGCGGCCGCGCCGACCAGGGTCTTGCCGGCGCCACAGGGCAGCACGACGACGCCGGAGCCACCGGCCCAGAAGCCGTCGACCGCCTCCTGCTGGTAGGAGCGAAGCGTCCAGCCGTCCTCGGCGAGGTCGATCTCGTGCGCCTCGCCGTCGACGTAACCGGCCAGGTCTTCGGCCGGCCAGCCCAGCTTGAGCAGCGCCTGCTTCAACCGGCCCCGCTCGGACGGGTGCACCACGATGGTCTCGTCGTCGATCTTGGCGCCGAGCATGCCGGCCAGCTTCTTCGACTTGGCCACCTCGATCAGCACGATCCGGTCGAGGCCGCGCAGCACCAGGCCGTGCACCGGGTCGTTGGCCAGCTGCAACCGGCCGTAGCGGTCCATCGTCTCGGCCACGTCGACAAGCAGCGCGTTGGGCACCGGGTAGCGCGAGAACTTGATCAGCGAGTCGACCACGCTCTCCGCGTCGTGCCCGGCGGCGCGCGCGTTCCACAGGCCGAGCGGGGTCAGTCGATAGGTGTGCACGTGCTCCGGCGAGCGCTCCAACTCGGCGAAGGGCGCGATCGCCATCCGGCACGCCTGCGCGTCCGGATGATCAACCTCGAGTAGCAGTGTTTTGTCCGATTGCACGATCAACGGTCCGTCGCCCACCGGAAGTCCCCCTCATAAAGCCGACCCTCCAGTTTGCCACGGCCCGCTCACTCTTCCTCGGGCACCGCCGCAGTGATCCGATGCAGCGCGAAGGTGTGCAACGTTTCGGTGCGTTCGTCCTCGGCCCGCAGATAGCCGGCGCTCAGTGACACCGGGCGGACCAGCCGGGACAGCGTGGCGCCGTGCGAGTCGACATAACCCACCCAGACCCGCGCCTTGTCCCGGACGGCCTGCTGGAGCACGCCCATCGCCTCGCCGTGCCGCTGCACTGAGGTGAGACCGGTCACGCTCTGCCCGTTCGCGGCACGCACGGTGACCGGGGCCCGGCGAGCCGCGCGGGTGGCGATGTCGCCGCGTCGCAACTGCTCAACCACCCCGGCCAGACGGGGTCCGGCCAGGAGCGGGGGCGCGGCCTGGTCGGCCAGACGCGCGGCCAGGGTGGTACGGGTGGGAGCGCGCCGAACCTTGGGGCGGGTGAGCACCGCCGCACCGCCGCCGTCCTCGGCCACCGGTGCGAAACCGGCGTCCCGAAGCTGGATCAGCAGCCGAGCCACCTGCAGCGGGCTGACCAGCACGGTCGGCGCGATCTGCCGCAGGCCCAGCGGGGCCAGCCGCTTGTCCGCGACCACCTCGGCGACCAGCGCCTCGTCGTCGCTGCGCAGGTAGGAGCCGGCCGACCCGGCCCGCAGGCCGCCGTGCCGCCGGGCGGCGTCGTCGATCATGTAAGTCAGGGTCTGCGGCACCGGGGTGCGCGACCGGCGCTTGAACAGCGAATGCAGGTCGCTCGCGGTGTAGCCGACGTCAAGGGCCCGGCGCACGCTGGCCGGGGTGACCCGGAAGACGCTGGCGCCGCCGGCCGATTCCGGCTCGGCCACCGCGTCGAGCTCGGCGGCCAACTCCGGCTCGGGCGGGCCGGGCACCACCACCGACAGGTCGGCCTGCACCAGCACGTGGTCGACCGGGGCCGGCAGCAGGGCGTCCAACGTGCGTACCGCGTCGTGCGGCTGCTGGCTGGCCGCGGCGCGTACGCCCAGCGGGTCGTTCTCGTCGTCGTCCGGATCTTCGAGCAGCAGCCGGGCGAACGAGGTGAGCGCGCCCAGCGCGGTCACCCCGAGCAGGGCGGCGCCGGCCAGCGCGTCCCGGTGCGCGGCCTCCCGCCCCCGGGCCCGGCGCGGCGCCTGCCAGGCCAGCAGCTCGAGCACCTCGTCGACGGCCGGAGCGGTGCCCGGCTCGAGGTCGGCCAGCACCAGCAGCGCCTCGCGGCGGGCCTGCGGGGCGCCGGCCCGCTCGGCCTCCGGCGCCAGCGCGTTGATCGGCCGGTCCCGGTCGTCACGGGAACCGACCAGCCCCGGCTGGCGGGTCATCACCATCCAGGCCCGGGCCAGGGTGTGCCAGCGCTGGGCGATGCTCAGCGCCCGCCACAGGTCGTAGGCCCCGGTGGGCAGGAAGATCTCGTCGACCGCGCCGCTCGCCCGGCTCATCGTCACCGCGCGGGAGTTGCCGGACGCGTCGGCCTCGCCGAGCAGGCCGGCCGTGTAGGCGATCTCCAGCAGCAGCGCCGCGCCGGCCTCCTCGAGGCCGGCCGACCGGGCCAGCCGGCGCAGGTCACGGACGCCGAGGCCACCGGCCCGCAGCACCGGGGCCGGCTCGCCACCGAGCGCCTCGAGCAGGGCTTCCGCGCTGCGCACCGCCTCCATCACCTGCCCGGCACCGGCCGAGTCGACCGATTTCCGGTCGCGGGCCGAACCCGCCGGCAGCGGCGCGAACGGGCGCAGCTCGCCGAGCGGACCGGTCTCCCGGCGCAGCAGCATGCCCACCTCGCGGGGCAGTTCGACCAGCTCGCCGTCCGGGCGCGGGGCCCGGCCGGCTTCGGTGATCGGTACCAGGATGTGCTGCTCGACCAGCCAGCGCACCGGCTCGGCCATGGTGTCCCGGCTCTCCCGGCCCAGCGCGCCGATCGGTGGCCCGGCGGCCAGCCGGTCGAGCACCGCGCGGGCCCCGGCCGGGGCGGCCAGCACCGTGCGGCGCAACTTGGCCCCGTCGGCGCAGAGAGCCGCGGTCTGCGGGTCGAGGAAGTCGGCGGGACGGCCCAGGCCGGCCGGATAGGGCGAGGTGACCTCGTCGACCGCGCCGGCCACCGCCAGGGCGTCCTCCGAGCCGTGCAGCAGGAATCGGACCCGGAGCCGGTCGATCGCCACCCGTACCTCGTCCGGTGCGGTGCTGCCGGACAGCTCGAGGATGGCGTCGACCGAGGTCAGGGCATTGTCGGCGGAGCGGCTGAGCCGGGCCGCGTCGAGGACGCGCAGGGTGAACTCGTCCAGACCGTCGAGGCAGCGCGCGACCGAGCCGCGCGACTGGGCGCGCACGGCCAGCGCCGAGATGTCGGCGGGCACGGGCACGACGAGGTCGGGGCGCAGCTGGATGAGCGCGCCCAGCGCCTCGTCGGTGAGCGACCGTAGTTGATCGGCAAATGTGGTGGCCATCGTTCTCAACGCTAGCCGCCGTGGGACGATATTGAGGTGTCCGGGCGAGGCGCCCGGTTCACCGAATACCTGAAGGGGAGATCCGTGGCCGCTCAGAACAAGTTGCCGGGCACCGAGGTCAGTGGGGGCGCCGGCGCGCGGCAGACCCAGTCGGTCTCGATGAAGGGCCACCTGAACGTCGCCGAGCTGGTCTCCGACCGGGCCGCCGCCCCGTCTCCGTTCGGCGATGACCAGACCTTTCCGCTGCCGGTGGAGCGCCTGACCTACATCCCGTCGACCCCCGCGTGACCGCACCCGCGGTCGGCTTCGATCTGGATATGACCCTGATCGACTCCCGGCCCGGGATTCACGCCGCCTACCAGGCCCTGACCGCCAGGACCGGTGTCTTCGTCGACGCCGATCTGGCGGTCACCCGGCTCGGTCCGCCGCTGCGCACCGAGCTGCGCGAATGGTTCCCGACCGAGGACGTCGAGGAAGCGGTGACCACCTACCGGGCGCTCTACCCGGACTACGCGATCACACCGAGCGTGCCCACGCCGGGCGCGGTCGAGGCCCTCGCCGCCGTGCGCGCGCTCGGCCTGCGGGTGGTCGTGGTGACCTCGAAGCTGGGCACGCTGGCCCGGCTGCACCTGGACCACCTCGGGATGGCCGCCGACGAACTGGCCGGCGACCTGTTCGCCGAGGGCAAGGCGGCCGCGCTGACCGAGCACGGCGTGCGCTGGTATGTGGGAGATCACACCGCCGACATGATCGCGGCCCGCACCGCCGGAGTGCCCGGCATCGGCGTGACCACCGGCCCGTGTTCCGAGGACGAACTGCGCGACGCGGGAGCTTCGTACGTATTGCCCGACCTCAACCCGTTTCCCGAGCTGCTACGCGAGATTGCAGTTGGGCCGTAGCCCACGCTTTCAGTAGCCTTGCCGTGAGCGGTTGTTTCCATTGAGTGAAGTTGAGGTCAGCGGTGCCCACGGGTCGAGTGAAGTGGTACGACGCGGCGAAGGGATTCGGGTTCGTCACCAGCGATGAGGGCGGTGACGTGTTCCTGCCCAAGGGAGCGCTCCCGGCCGGCACCGCTGAGTTGAAGGCGGGCCAGCGAGTCGAGTTCGGCGTGGTGGACAGCCGCAAGGGTGCGCAGGCGATGGGCGTGAAGCTCATCGACGCACCGCCAACCCTGGCGGAGCTGCGCAGGCGCCCGGCCGACCAGCTGCACAGCATGATCGAAGACATGATCAAGGTGCTCGAGGTGCAGGTGCAGCCGGGGCTCTCGCGTGGTCGCTACCCCGACAAGAAGACCGCGCAGACCATTGCGCAGGTCGTGCATGCGGTGGCGCGGGAGTTTGAGGTCTCCTAGAGGAACGGCTTTACCGACGGCGTCAGACCCGCCGCCGCCGAACGCTGAAGCAGGGCGTCGGCGGCGGCGAGTCCGTCTCGGCCCAGTTCCAGGGTGAACTCGTTCACGTACAGCTCGATGTGCTGCTTCAGCACGTCCGGCTCCATCTCCTGGGCGTTCGCCAGGATGAACTCGCGGCTCGCGTCGGGGTTGGCCCAGGCCATGCTCACCGAGTTGCGGATCCACTCGGTCGCCTGAGCCGGGTCGACCGCGCCCTTCCTGGCCAGGATCGCGCCAAGCGGGATCGGCAGGCCGGTGTCGGCCTCCCACCACTCGCCCAGGTCGGCCAGGGCAACAAGGTCGTAGCGCTGGTAGGTGAAGCGGGCCTCGTGGATGACCAGGCCGGCGTCGTAGGTGCCGGCCGCGACACCCGGCATGATCTGGTGGAACGGAACCACCTCGATCTTGGCCGGTTTCTGGTCGGCGGCCCAGAGGCGGAACAGCAGGTAAGCCGTGGTGCGGTCGCCGGGGACGGCCACCGTGGCGCCGGTCAGGTCTTGATCGGCCGTGCGGGCCAGCACCAGCGGGCCGCAGCCGCGGCCGAGAGCGCCGCCGGTGGGCAGCAGGTCGTAGTCGTCGAGCAGCCAGGGCAGCGCCGCGTAGCTCACCTTGACCAGATCGAACTCGCCGCGCTCGGCCGCCGTGTTGGTCACGTCGACGTCGGCGAAGGTCAGATTGATCTCGGGGGTGCCGGGGATGAGCCCGTGCACCAGAGCGTGGAAGACGAACGTGTCGTTAGGGCACGGTGAAACCGCGATGGAAAGCGCCACGAATGCCACGCTAGACCCGCAACGGCCGCCCGGCGCGGCACGCCACCTGTCTTCCATCCCACATGGTGAGGTTATCCACAGGCTGTCCACAGGGCGCCGGAAGCTGTGGACAACGCGGCGAACGCCTCCTTGAGCCGCCAGGCCGCCCGGTCCCGGGGCCCGATCGGGTTGGAGATCGTGCGCAGCTCGAGGAACGGGATGTTCGCGCCGGACGCCGCGGTCGCCACCCCGAAGCCCTCCATCGCCTCGGCCACCGCCTGCGGGAAGCGGGTGGCGAGAGTGTTGGCGGTGGTGGCGGCGCCGGTGACCGTGGCGAGGGTCAGAACGTCGCCGGTGATGGCTTCGGGCAGGGCCGCGGTCAGGCCCTTGAGCAGCAGCGGATCGGCGACGAGCAGGCTGCTGCCGAAGCCCAACTCCTCGATCGGGAGGAAGCCGTCGGGGGACTCCGCGCCCAGGTCGGCGGCGACGCTGCGGGTGCCGAGGACGGTCGCGCCGACCGGTGCGCGGCCGGGGAAGCCGCCGGCGATGCCGGCGCTGATCACCGCGCGGTAGCGGCCGGTGGCGAGCAGCCGGGCGGTCCCGGCGGCGGCCGCCGCCGGCCCCACGCCGACCGGCTCGACCAGGACATGGCCGGGGTCGGCCCCGGCGCGGACGGCCTCGGCCTCGGCCGTCACCGCGGTGACCACAAGCAGGGGGTACGGCATCAGCGGTCGTCATCCTCCGCGGAGCGCTCGCCGCTCCCGTTCGTGGACTGCCCATTTGTGGACTGCCCGGCCGACGAGGGCCGGTAGACGTGGAACCCGGGTGGCGCGAGCGCCGGGTCCGGCTCCTTGATCTCGGGAGCCGGCGTCGGCGGTGGCGGCTTTGTCGACGTCGGCGGGGCGACCGGCTTGCGCTTTCCGAAGCCCCACTTGCGCTTGCCGTCGTCCGGCGCCTGGGCGATGTCGGGAAGCGTGGCCGGCGTCTGGGTCGCGGTCGGGGCGCGCGGTGCCGGGGGATTGGGCTTGTTGCGGACCGGGACGGTCGGGGCGTTCGGCCAGGGGTCGGTGGGCTCGTCCGGGGCAGGCGCGGTGTCGGCCGGAGCCTCGTCCGTGGCGGTCTCGCCGTCGGCTCGGCCGCTCAGGCGCTCGTTGTGCAGGCGGGCCGCGGCCCAGCCGGCGCGGACCGCCATCGCCACCGCCAGCAGGGCGGCCAGGGCGATGCCGAGGCGGCCGGACAGCGGGATGATGCCGATCGCACCACCCGCCACCCAGGCGATCATCAGGACCGTCTCGGAGTGGGCGAACGCGCTCGCGCGCAGGCGTTCGGGGATGCGCTCCTGGATGCTGGCGTCGATCGACAGCTTGGAGATGCCGCTGAAGATGGCGGTGATCAGGGACAGCAGCGCGAGCATCGGCAGGCTGTAGAAGATCGCGGACAGCACGGCCACGCCCGCGGTGATAGTGAGCCCGGCCGACTGCAGCGCGAGCGGGCGGCGGATGCGCAGCCGGGTGCCGGCCGCGGTGGACAGGAACGTGCCGACGGCCAGGGCGCCACCGATCAGGCCGACCGCGCCCTGCCGGCCGATGTCCCGGCCCAGCACCTCGGTGTCCAGTTGGTTGGCCATGATGACGAAGGCCAGGAAGAGCAGCAGGAAGCCGTAGAGCAGGCGCAGGCTGGCGCTGCCGAGCAGGGCGGCGATCACCAGCTTGCCGGAGAGCGGCCGGTCGCCGCCGCGGCTGAGGCCGAGCGCGGCCCGCCACGGGCGCGGGACCTCCTCGGGCGGGTCGGAGTCGGCGCGCGGCGGCAGGCGCAGCGAGATCACCATGCCGACCACGAAGATGATGGTCGCGACGCGCAGCGGCCACTGCGGCCCGAACTTGAAGGCGAGCAGGCCGACCGGGGCGACCACCGCACCCGCGAACGTGCCGTAGACGCTGGCCCGGGCGCCGACCTGGGACAACCCGACGCCCTGGGGTAGCAGACGGGGAACGGCGGCGGAGCGGGCCACGCCGTACGCCCGGGAAAGGGCCAGCACCCCGAAAGCGGCCGGATAGAGGCCCCAGCCGAAAAGGTGATCGGAGATCACATAGGCCAGGAAGGCCCGGCCCAGCATGGTGACCGCGAGTGCGTAACGCCGGCCGTGCCGGAAGTGGTCGAGCAGCGGGCCGACCACCGGCGCCAGCAGCGCGAACGGCACCATCGTGATGAGCAGGTAGAGGGCGACCTTGCTGCGCGCCTCGCCCAGCGGCACGTTGAAGAAGATCGTGCCGGCCAGGCCGATCGCGATGAGCGTGTCGCCGGCGCAGGAGATCGCGTGCAGGTCGAAAAGTCGGATCATGCCGATCTCGTTGGCCGCGCCCTTGGCGCGCGCCGTGCCGACCCGGCGGGTCGCCCAGGCTCCGCCGCGCACGGAACCGCGCGCCAGCATGCGGGCGGCCTTGATCCCACTGCCGACGGTGCGTCCGAGTGTGGGAAGCAGCGGCATGGAAACCATCCTGACCCATCCGAGCCAGCCGCGTCGCCTCCCGTGCCCGCCGAATTCGGGGGAGTCGGTGCGGCACATCAGTCTCGGTAGGGGACAATGAATACGTGACGACCAGGACCGCCGCGCGCGCCGCCCGCCTCGACCAGGTTTGTGCCGATGCTGTGGGGATCGCTCGTGGTGCGATCACCGAGGTAGACCCGGCCGACATCGGCGACCACCTCGAAGCTATCGCCGAGGGCGACCGGGTCGTGACCCATTTCTTCGAGAGCCACCTGGCCGGTTACCGCGGCTGGCGCTGGGCCGTCACGGTGACCCGGGTGCCCCGCAGCCGGCACGTCACGATCTGCGAGACGGTGCTGCTGCCCGGCCCCGACGCGCTGCTCGCCCCGGGCTGGGTGCCGTGGAACGAACGACTCCAGCCGGGCGACCTCGGTGTCGGCGATCTCATGTCGACCGCGCCCGACGACGACCGGCTCGCTCAGGGCTATGTGCTGAGTGATGACGCCGCGGTCGAGGAGGTCAGCTGGGAGCTGGGCCTCGGCCGGTCCCGGGTGATGTCCCGCGAGGGCCGCATCGAGACCGCCCAGCGGTGGTACGACGGTGACGCCGGCCCCGAGGCCCCGATCTCGACCGCCGCGCCGCGCAACGCCCGCTGTGGCACCTGCGGCTTCTACCTGCCGCTGGCGGGTTCGCTGCGCACCATGTTCGGCGTCTGCGGAAACCTTTTCGCGCCCGACGACGCTCGCGCGGTGAGCGCCGACCACGGCTGCGGGGCGCACTCCGAGGCGCTGATGGGCACGGCCGAGCCGCCGGTCGAGGAACTGCCGACGATCTACGACGACAGCGAGGTCGAGGCGGTCGCGGTGTCCCGCGGCCACGGCTCGGTGGAGAACGAAGAGCCGGCCGAGGACTACGGCCACAGCTAGCTAGAGCTCGCGGAACTCCGCGTGGGTGATCGCCCGGCGCCGCTTGCGGTTGCGGTCATGGATCAGCATCGTGATCAGGCCCGGGATCCCCACCAGGAAGCCGGCGACGCACGTCTGCAGCCAGGAGTCCGGGCCGTCGGCCAGCCAGACGACGAGCGCGGCGACCGCGAACCCGACCAGGCCGGCCACCGCGAAGGGGACCATCGGCGGGTCGAGGGGCTCGACTCTCGGCTTCGGCTGCGTCACACGCACAGGGTACGTGCGAAACGATCATCCGTGGGTATGCGGTGGATAACACGGCTTTGCGCAGGTCACTGCGGCTTGAAAGCATGCGCGGGTCACTTCTCTTAGGAGGGCCTGCATGACCACCGCTACCACCGAAGCGGGCGCACGTAACTCTTTCGACCGATATTTCCAGATAACTGAGCGCGGATCTTCCCTGGGTCAGGAGATTCGCGGCGGATTCGCCACCTTCTTCACGATGGCCTACATCGTCGTGCTTAACCCGCTGATCCTCGGCGCGGGCGTCGACGCCGCGGGCGGCAAGCTCCCGATCGCCGCGCTGGCCGCCGGCACCGCGCTGGTCGCCGGGGTGATGACCATCCTGATGGGGGTGGTCGCCCGCTTCCCGCTCGCACTGGCCGCCGGCCTCGGCGTGAACGCCCTGGTGGCGTACGAGATCGCGCCCGAGATGACCTGGGCCGACGCGATGGGCCTGGTCGTCATCGAGGGCGTGCTGATCGCGATCCTGGTGCTCACCGGTTTGCGTACGCTCGTCTTCAAGGCCGTTCCCACCCAGCTGAAGACCGCCATCGGCGTCGGTATCGGCCTGTTCTTGATGATCATCGGCCTGGTCGACGCCGGTTTCGTGCACCGGGTGCCGGACGCCGCCAACACCACCGTGCCGGTCGAGCTGGGTCTCGGCGGCAAGCTGTCGACCTGGCCGGCCGTGGTGTTCGTGGTCGGCCTGCTGTTCACGCTGGTGCTGTTCGCGCGCAAGGTCAAGGGCGCGATCCTGATCGGCATCCTGGCCAGCACGGTGCTGGCCATCGTGGTGGAGGCGATCGCGCACCCGAAGGGCTGGTCGCTCAACGTGCCGACCTGGCCGGACAAGGTGGTCAGCCGCCCGGATCTCTCCCTGATCGGCCACTTCAACGTGCTCGACTCCTGGTCGAAGGCCGGCTGGCTGGTCTGCGTGATGTTCGTCTTCACGCTGTTGATCACCGACTTCTTCGACACCATGGGCACGATGGTGGCGGTCGGACAGGAGGGCGGCCTGCTCGACGAGTCCGGGATGCCGCCGCGCACCCGGGAGATCCTGCTTGTCGACTCGGTGGCCGCGGCGGCCGGTGGGGCGGCCAGCGTGTCCAGCAACACCTCTTATATCGAGAGTGCGGCCGGCGTCGGCGAGGGTGCCCGGACCGGCGTCGCCAACCTGGTCACCGGCGTGCTGTTCCTGCTGGCCATGTTCCTGGCGCCGCTGGTGCAGGTGGTTCCGTTCGAGGCGGCGTCGACCGCGCTGGTCGTGGTCGGCTTCCTGATGATGACCGCGGTGAAGCAGATCGACTGGACCGACTACACCATCGCGGTGCCGGCGTTCCTGGCGATCACGCTGATGCCGTTCACGTACTCGATCTCCAACGGCATCGGGGCCGGGATCATCGCGTACGTCGTCCTCAAGGCCTCGACCGGCAAAGCGCGAGAAATTCACCCGATTTTGTACGGCGTGGCCGTGCTCTTCGTTCTGTACTTCGTCCGGGGTCCCCTGGAGTCCTGGATCAGCTGAGGTGATATCTAGACTGCCGTCACCGAATCTCTCGGTGACGGCAGTCATAGGTCGTTAGCCAAGCTTATTAGCTAAGCTAAGAATCGTGATGGAGTGGCCGGTGGCTACGGAGCATGGGACAGCGGACGAGCTGGCCAGAACGCTGCGTGACGCCATCCTGCGGCTCAACCGCCGGGTCCGGCAGACCCGCGCGGTCGGTGATCTCACGTTCAGCCAGCTCTCCGCCCTTACCAGCCTTCAGCTGGCCGGCGCGCTGACCCCGCGCGAGCTCGCCGACGTCGAACGGGTCCAGCCACCGACGATGACCAAGATCGTCGGAAAGCTGGAGGAGCGCGGGCTCGTGGTCCGCACCCCGCACCCGACCGACGGGCGGCAGGTGATTTTGGCACCCACCGAGCAGGGGCGCGCGATGTACGCCCAGTTCGAGAAGGTGCGCAACGAGTGGCTGGCCGAGCAGTTGGCCGGCCTGAACGACGAGGAACGGAACGTGCTCGCCCGAGCTGCGCAGATCATGCAGCAGGTCGCCCGAGCCTGACCGGCCCTTCTCGGTCGCCGCGCTTCATCACGTTGCGAGGGTTATTCGCGACGGTGGACAGCAAGTTGCCCACCGACAGCTACCTGCAACTCGAGGTAGGTCGCGAATAACCCTCGACGATGACGCGCACGGCCGAGAAGGAGGCGCAGCCTAGTGCAGGCAGTGTTCCGGTCCCTGAGGGTTCGTAACTACCGCATCTTCGCGACGGGCCAGCTGGTGAAGCTCGTCGGCGTGTGGATGATGTTCACCGCCCAGGACTGGTTGGTGCTGGACCTCTCCGGCAACTCGCCGGGCGCGCTCGGCACGGTAACGGCACTGCAGTTCCTGCCGGTGCTGCTACTCACCCTGTACAGCGGCCGTCTCGCCGACCGGTACGACAAGCGGAAGCTGCTGATCGGCGCGAACGCGGTGTTCGCGGTCACCGCGATCGTCTTCGCCATCCTGGTCGCCTCCGGTTCGGTGGTCCTCTGGCACGTGTTCCTCTTCGCCGGGCTGCTCGGCATCGCGAACGCCGTGGAGACCCCGGTCCGCCAGGCCTTCGTCTCCGAGCTGGTCGAGTTGCCGCTGCTGCCGAACGCGCTCGCGCTCTCGGCCGCCACCTTCAACTGCGCCCGGATCGGCGGCCCGGCCCTGGCCGGTGTCGCGCTCGCGCTGTTCAACACCGGTCCGGTCTTCCTGATCGCCACCGTGCTGTCCATCGCGCCGGTCTTCAGCTACCTGTGGATGCATCCGGCCGAGCTCTATCGCAACGCACCGGCGGCCAAGAAGGGCGCCCGGGTGCTGGACGGTCTCACCTACGTCCGCAAGCGGCCCGACCTGCTGCTGCCGATCTGCCTGATGGCCGTGGTCGGCATGATCGGGTTCAACTTCCCGGTCACCCTGGCCGCCCTCGCGAAGATCAATTTCCACGCCGGGCCGTCGTCTTTCGGACTGCTCACCACGACTCTCGCGGTCGGCGCGCTCGGCGGTGCCCTGGCCGGCAGCGCCCGCCGGGCCCGGCCCAGCGTCTACCTGGTGGTCGGCGCGACTATCGCGTTCGGGGCGCTGGAGTTCGCGGTCGGCTTCGCACCGAGCTTCGTGGTCGCCATGCTGATCCTGTTGCCGACCGGGTTCTTCTCGATCTATCTGGCCCAGGCGGCCAACCACCGGGTCCAGATGGGCGTCGACGGGGAGTACCGGGGGCGGGTGATGTCGCTCTACGTGCTGGTCTTCCTGGGCACCACACCGATCGGGGCATCGGTGACCGGTTGGTGGGGCGAGCACTTCGGGGTGCCGGCCAGCATCTGGGGTGCGGGGCTGATCTGTTTCGTGGCCGGGGTGGTGGCGCTGATCTGGCAGCTGCGGGTGAGTGGCGATCGGCTCGTGCTGAGCGGGCGCCGGATCCGGCTGGTGCGCAACGAACGCGAGGAGACCCCGGCGGGAGAGATCCCGGGCGACGACGTTCCGGTCGTCGCGGTGATCGGAGAGCCGCCGGTCGGCGCCGGTGCGCCGGTGCCGGTGTCGGGGACAACCGGCAAGCCGGCCGGAACCGCCCAGCCCGCGACCGGTCTCGAAAAGGCCGAACTCAGCTCGGCACGCTGACCGTCTGCTGCGCCGCCGCCAGTTCGAGGGCGGCGCGGCGCGGGTCGCCGTTCCAGCGGCTCGGGAAGGCGTCCAGCAACCGCCAGCCGGACCGATGCAGGGCCTGCTGGCGGGCCAGGTGCGCGTCCGTACCGTCGGGATGCGGCCCGCAGAAGACGCCGATCTCTCCGACGCAGAGATCGACTGTCCACGGCCCAACGCCATAAGCCGACTTAACCGAAATGTCGAGGTTCTTCAGCTCGGCGGCCAGCTCGGCCGCCCAGCCGCTGGCCTCGGGGTCGGGCTTCGGCGGCAGCGGCGACCCGGCATAGGCCAGATAGTCGCCGAGCAGCCCGTCGGCCTCGGTCAGCGAACTCACCACCACGAGCCGCTGCCGCGCCCTGGTGATCATCACGTTGAACAGGTGCGGATCGGCCACGAATCGCCGCCGCCCGGCCGAATCGCCCGGCAGCAGCCCGAGCGACACCACGACCACGTCCGCCTCGCTGCCCTGGAACGCGTGCACCGTACCGACCCGCAGCCCCAGCTCCTCGATCCGCTCCACCGGATAGGCGGCCACCAGCGCCGCCTCCAGGGCCTCGGCCTGTGGCCGGAACGGCGTGATCACCCCGATCCCGCGCCGCCCCTCGGTGGCCAGTTCCTCGACCACCTTCAGCACGGTCGCCACCTCGTCGGCCAGGGCCGGCCCGGGCGAGTGCACCACGTCGATCGCGTCGGTGGCCTCGGCGGCCGGGGTGCGGGTCATCACCGCGATCCGGCCGGCGTAGAAGCGCCGCGCCGAGAACCCGATCAGGTGCGGGGTGCTGCGGTGATGCTCGGCCAGCCAGGTCGCCGGGGCGGCCCCGGCGGCCAGGTCGTAGGTGCTCACCCGGCGCACGTCCAGCCGCTCGTCGGCGCCGTGCCGGGACAGCACCTCGGCCACGTCCACGTCACTCACGAACGACACGAACCGCAGCTGCCGCGGATCGCCCACCACCAGCGCCCGGCGGGCCCGGGCCAGCACCGGCGCCGCACGCACCTGGTCCACGTGCGACGCTTCGTCGATCACCACCAGGTCGAACATGCCCGGCGCCGACGGCAGCAGATCTTCCACGTCGGCGACCGTGCCGATCCACAGCGGCAGGGCGCGGACCAGCGGCGCCGCGTCGAGCTGGGCGAGAAGCTCACGGCGGCGGTTGCGGCCGGCGCGCAGGGCGGCGGCCAGGGACGCGGCACCCCGGCGGGCGTCGCGGTCCCAGCGGCGCGCGCTGCGGGCGGCCCGGCGCATGGCCTCGCCGACCGCGCCGGCCAGGGCCGCCTCGGCGGCGTGCAGGCCCGGCCAGTGCGAGCTGAGGTCGGTGCCGCCGGTCGCGGCGAGGTGGGCGGCGGCACGCTGCGCGGTGGCCGCGGCGAGAGCATCGGTCACGCGCTGCTTGGGTACGCGGCGGAGCCGTCGCCGAGCCCACCACCCCGCCACGCCTCGACGGTCGAGGTCGCCGTCGAACGCGCCCGGCACGTCGGCGGCCAGCGCGGCCAGTTGTGGTTGCCAGCGATCCAGGGTGGCGGCGTCGATCTCCCGCTGCAGCGCCTCGGCGACGACGGCCCGCGCGGCCCGGACCTCATCGAGCCGCTGCCGGATCACCGCCGCGTCCGCTCGCAGCTGCTTCTCCGCGACCCCCTCGGCGGCACCCGCGGTGAGCTCGGCCGCCAGGCTCTCCCGGCGGCCGGCGTCGCCGAACAGCACCGGTGTCGGGCCGGGATAGCGGGCCAGCAGCGCGGCAAGGACCTCCGCCGCGTGCGGAGACTGCGTGGCCACCAGCACCGAACCGCCCCGATGCACCACCTCCAGCGCTGCGGCCACCACGGTGTGGCTCTTGCCGTTGCCCGGCGGGCCGGAGACCACCGTGACCGGAGCGGTGCGGGCCCGGGTGACCACCTCGGCCTGCGCCTCGGTCAGTGGCAGCGGGGACAGCACCGGGGAGTCGTCGGGCTGCTCCACGCGCTCCTCGCCGTAGATCGCGGCCAGCGCCGTTCCACTCAGGTCCCGGGCCGCCCAGCTGCGCAGACTGTCGGCGAGGCCGCCGCCGAAGACGTCCCGCACGACGAAGAGGCCGGCGCTGGGCACCAGCACGACCCGGTTCTTCGGCAGCCGGCGGTGATCGTCGGCGACCGCGAAGACCGGGATGCCGGTCGCGTCGGCGGCCGCGGACAGCCAGGCCCGGCTGCCGATCGCGGTCAGCCAGCCCGGCGCGGCCAGCCCCGGCGCCACCTCCAGCGCGGCCGCGAGGTCCCGGTCGGTGACCAGCGGGGTGATCTCCAGGTCGCCGGCCGGAACCACCCGATAGCCGGTCAGCGTGCGCTCCAGCCGAACCGGCTGACTGAGCAGCGGCACCCGGACCTTGCGGTTCTTCTCGTCGTCGTCGGTGGTCGCGCCGGCCAGGAAACCCCAGCCCCGGCGCAGTAACCGCTCGTCGCGGTGCAGCGCGTCCAGGGCCGCCAGCCGGTCGATCTCGGCCCGCTTGGGCGCCCGCTCGGCGTCCGCCAGCCAGACGAGCGGCTGGCCGCCCCGAGTGACGTCAAGAACGCGGTCCCCGCCCGCAGGCGCCAGCTCCGCAAGGACGCCGAGAACCGTGTTGGGCCGCATGGCGACCGACGGTACCGCCAGGGCCTGTCCCGCCGGTCACGCAGGGCTGCGGCGTGGCCCAGGTGGCGCCTGACGGCGGCCGCATACCGGTTGTATGTGGTCGTTCTGCGGCCGACGCCAGCCACCACCTGGACCTTGCCTCGCTCCTCCGTGGCAGGCGGGACAGGCCCTTGCCTCGGCACGGGTTGGCAGACCGAGTCGGCCGAACGGGTATTCCGGCACTTGTGCTCGGCGGCTTACGTTCTTCTGCGTGGCCATCGCGCACATTGTTGTGCTGACCGCAGCGCTGATGACGCTGCTCTGTTTACCGTGCGTTGTCGCGGCCGTGGTTTGCGCCGACGAGAGGGTAACCCGCCTCCGGACGCGCACCGGCCGCCGGGAGATCCGAGCGCTGCGACGGCTGGACCGCGTGCTGCGGGCCGATGCCCCGGTGCCGCCACTGGCCGTCCACGACAGCCCGTCGATCGAGCAGATCGCATACGACCTTCGCCGCCTGGACCACCAGCGACGCACCGGCCCAACCCAGCAGTCGGAGAAGTGGCTGGCCGCGGTCCAGAGTGCCTACGACGAGCGGTTGTGCCTGGCCTGCCGCTGCCTGGGCCTGCCGGAGCACCTGCGCCCGCTGGAGGGCATGGACCGCGACCTGGAGCGCTTACGAGTAGAACACGAACTACAGGCCGCCGGCCTAGCCCTACGCTGACCCACCCACCCCCACGCGCCAGCGCGCCCCGCCCGCGCCGA
>NZ_BOMY01000017.1 GCF_016862435.1 Paractinoplanes tereljensis | reverse complement strand
GCGCCGCCCGCATCCCGCCCGCGCCGAGCGCCCCCGTCTGCGCCGCCCGCATCCCGCCCGCGCCGAGCGCGCCCCGCCCCACGCTGAGCGCCCACCCTGCGCCGCCTCGCGGCACGTCTGCCCCGGCGCGTTTGCCCCGCGCGAGGCGGCCCGCCCTAGCTGGCCCGCCGAGCAGGCCCACCCGCACTGCGCCGCCCGCGCCGCCCCACCCGCACCCGATCTTGCGAAGTTCCTGTTCGGCCCGTGCGGGAACTCCACAAGATCGGCGATGGGCGGGGTGAGAAGCAGTCCGGTTCCGACCGCACGCTCTGCTCGCGCCGGACCTTGCGGGGTTGCTGCGAGGTCCGTGCGGGAACTCCACAGGCTTGGCGGTGGGTTGGTCGGGAGCGTGCCGCCTGCGGCCGGCTGCCTGTGCCGTGCCGCCTGTGCGGTGCCGTCCCGGCCGTGCCGTGCCGTGCCGTGCGTGCTGTGCCGGGCCCGATCTTGCGGAGTTGCTGCGAGGTCCGCGCGGGAACTCCGCAAGATCGGCGGT
>NZ_BOMY01000016.1 GCF_016862435.1 Paractinoplanes tereljensis | reverse complement strand
GCCGTCCGTGCCGGGCCCGATCTTGCGGAGTTGCTGCGAGGTCCGCGCGGGAACTCCGCAAGATTGGCAGTGGGTTAGGCGGAGCGTGCTGCCCGCGCCCTTCTGCCCGCGCCGCCATGCCGCGCCGGCCCCGCGCCCAATCTTGCGAAGGTCCCGTTCGGTCAGTGCGGGAACCTCACAAGATCGGCGGCGACGCGAGGCGACGCGAGGCGACACGAGGCGACACGAGGCGTGGCGAGGCGAAGGAAGCGCGGTGGGGCGGGGGTGGGTGAGGTGGTGGGGGTTAGGTGGGGAGGGGCCAGGATTGCAAGGGCTTGTATTCGTTGTTGTGGCTTTCCATCAGGGCGAACTCCGTCACTGGCCAATCTGCGCCGGTGTAATTCGTCAAGGCCGTCCGGACCTGGGGGTCGGCTCGATAGGAGACGGTCAAGTGGGGCTGGTAGGGGCGGTCGTCTGAGGGGAAGCCGGCCGCCGTCAGTGCCTCTCGGACCTGATTTCGCAGCTCGCTGAGGGCCTTTAGGTCGCCGCCTACCTGGGCCCACGCCACATTTCCGAATTGTCCGGCGCCGGCCAACCGCAGGGTGAAGCGCGGCGGCAGCGCTGTCAGCCCGTCGAGGACTGTCGCTACCGGGGTGGTCGGTGCGGAACCCAGGAACACCAGCGTGACGTGCCATTTGGTGGCGCGCGTCAGGTGGGCGTCTGGGGGCAGGGCGCTGGACAGGGACGCGACCTCGGAAGGGGGCGGGTAGAGCGCGACGAACAGGCGGGTCAGGAGGACTCGCGGGCCGCGGGGCCGCCGCCGAACAGGACGTCGTCCCAGCTGGGGAGGCGCTTGCGGGGCTTGGTCTCGTCCGTTTCGGATGCCTGCTGGCCCTGCTGGCCGACCGTGCGGCGGGGGCGCAGCACCGCTAGTGACGGCACGGCGGGCACCTCCTTGGGGAGGTCGGCGTCGTCGTCGAAGGCCGAGCCGGCGCCGCCACCCAGCAGCGCGGCCGCGCCGCCGGCGACCGGGCGGCGGGACTCCGACGGGCCGGCTGTCTCCAGGCCGCGGCCGCCGCTCAGCGGGCGGTCGAGCGAGGCGAGCAGCGCGTCGCGACCGGCCCGGATCGGGTCGCGGGTCGGGCGCGCTGACGGCGTCGTGGTCTCGGCGGCGGGGAGGCCGTGGCCGCCGCGGGACGGCTCGTTGCTGCGGGCCGAGCTGGGCAGGCCGTGGCCGGTGCGCTCGGCCAGGAAGTTGCGCTCGGGGACCGGCTCTTGGCCGAGGATCTGAGTGGGTCGCTCGGCACAAAGGTATTGCGCCATGTCGTCGTGCGGGGAGACGACCTGGCGGCCCTTGTCGAGGTCCCAGATGGCCTGGGCGGTGGCCTTGCCGGACGGCCAGGTGGCGACGATGCGCCAGGTGCCGTCGTCGCGCCGGAACGCGTCCCAGGAGATCTTCTCGGCGTCGATGCCGTGCTGGGCGAGGCGGCTGTCGACCACTTCGGAGAGCGCGGCGCCCGAGTCGGAGGTCTTGAGCCGGGTGCGGCGCGCGTGCTGGGCCAGCATGGCCCGCTCCTGCAGCACCGGACCGGCATAACGCAGCACGCGATCGACCGGCACGCCGGCGATGCGAGCGACATCCTCGGCGGACTCGCCGGAGCGGATGCGGGACTGGATGTCGCGGGGCGACAGCGATGCGGTGATCGGCTCGTGGTGCATCACGGCCACGGAACTGCCCGGCGATGCCGGGTGCGTCTCATGGGTGACCGCGCCGCTCACCCGGTCGTCGATGGGGAGAGCCAGGAGCCGGCCGACCTCATCGGCGAGCACCAGGGCCTGACCGTCCTCGGAGAGGGCGACGAAGCGAACCGGCCGCATGCGTTGCCTCCGTCCCGTCGCGTTGGCCTGGACATCCCGAGAGTCAGCCACCCGGGCGCGTTTCAGAACACGGTACGCGTCTTGGTCACCTAATGGGGGGAGACACACCCGGGGTGTTGCTCTGAACTGCGAAGATGATCTTCACTCTCCATATGGGCAAACCCATTCAAACCCATAAACCCAGCAAATGGTACGCGCGCGAGAGTGACCAGAAGCACTGAGACCGTCCCCGGAAGCTCAGCGCGACCGCGCTGCGACCCAGGGCCGCAGCGCGCGTCTCGCGTGAGTGGTTCAGCCCGCGGCGCCGCTGGGCGGCGCCCCACCGGGAGCCCCACCGGGAGCCCCACCGGGAGCCCCGCTGGGCGGTGCTCCGCCCGGCGCCCCGGTCGGGGGTGCGCCGCCACCGGCCGGAGCGCCGCCACCGGCCGCCTCCGACTTGGACGGATCGATCGAGATGGTGAGCGTCGCCTGGTAACCGTCGGTGACGCTTCCGGTCAGGGTCGCCATCTCGGTGGCGGCCGAGTCCTCGCCGAACACGTTGTCGCTGGCCAGCGTGACCTGACTGAGGTTGCTGACGCTCTTGCTGTAGCCGTCGGTCGCGTAGACCGTCTTGTTCACGTCCTCGGGCAGCGCGATCTGGGACGTCTTCACGATCGGGCCGTCCCCGCCGGTCGCGTTGGCCAGCGACGAGTACACCTCGAAGTGGATGTGCGGCCACCGGCCGGTGTAACAGGCCGGGTAGATGCTGGTGAAGGTCACCTTCCCGGTGGAGTCGGTCTCCTGGATGCCGCGGAGGTAGTTCTCCTTGGCGACCGCGGTCGAGTACAGCGAGTAGTTGCCGTCCCGGTCGCAGTGCCACGCGTACACGGCCGCGCCGGAGATCGCTGCCCCGTTCCGGTCGGTGACCACCAGGGAGAAGTCCAGCGGAATTCCGGCGGCCTTACCGGACGCGGTGTCGAACGACGAGGTGATGTCCTTACGCACGATCCCGTCGAGGGTCCGTACGTCGGGGCCGTTCGACCCGTCGGCCGGGTAGGGGCCGTTGGTCTCGGACGCCACCTCGGCCAGGGCGCCGCCCGACGACGTGGAGGCGGTCGTGGACGGCGACGAGGACGACGAGTCCGTGCAGGCGCCCAGGGCGGCGAGCGCCCCGACCCCACCGAGCGCGGTCAGCAAACGCCGGCGCGACATCGTCTGCAGATCGAAATGCAGACCCTTGTCGTGCACCTGGCGTACGTACGCCGCGTTCTCCGGATCGTTCATCCTGCCTCCTTGCTTTCAACGACAGTTCGTTGAAAGCAAGGAAACCGGCGGTTTCTGTGCGGGGCCTGTGGCAGGCCTGTCTATAGACGTTCGACGACGTAATCGATGCACGCGGTCAGCGCGGTCACGTCGGCCGGATCGACCGTGGGATAGAGCGCGATGCGCAGCTGGTTGCGGCCGAGCTTCCGGTACGGCTCGGTGTCCACGATGTCGTTGGCCCGCAGCACCGCCGCGATGGCCGCCGCGTCCACACCCTCGAAGTCGATGGTCGCCACGGCCGCCGAGCGCAGCGCCGGGTCGGTGACGAACGGTGTCGCGAACGACGACCGGTCGGCCCATCCGTAGATCGCGGCCGCGCTCTCCGCGCTGCGCTTGACCGCCCAGGACAGGCCGCCCTGCGCGTTCATCCAGTCCAGCTGCTCGGCCGCGAGGAACACGGTGGCCAGTGCGGGGGTGTTGTAGGTCTGCTCCAGCCGGGACTGCTCGATCGCGGTGACCAGGTCGAGGAACTGCGGGATGTACCGCCCCGAGCTCTTGATCGAGAAGGCTCGGTCGAGGGCGGCCGGCGACATGAGGGCCAGCCAGATGCCGCCGTCCGAGCCGAGCGCCTTCTGCGGGGCCAGGTAGTAGACGTCGGTCTCGCGCAGGTCGACGTCGAGGCTGCCGCCGCCCGAGGTGGCGTCGGTGAGCAGCAGCGCGCCCTCGTCGGCACCGGCCACCCGCCGGACCGGCACGGCCACCCCGGTCGAGGTCTCGTTGTGGACGGACGCGTACACGTCGACGCCGGCCTCGGCGGTCAGGAACGCGGCCTGGCCACCGGGTGCTTTATGCACGGTCGGCGAGCCCAGGAAGGGCGCGTCGGTGACCGCCTTGACGAACTTGGCGCCGAACTCGCCGAACTCGGCGAACTGCGCCCGGTCGCGGACCAGCCCGAACGCGGCGGTGTCCCAGAACGCGCTGGTGCCGCCGTTGGAGAGGATCACCTCGTAGCCGTCCGGGAGCGAGAAGAACTCGGCGAGGCCGCGGCGCATCCGGGCCACGTGGTTCTTCACCGTCTTCTGCCGGTGCGAGGTGCCCAGGTACGTGCGTGACAGCGCGGACAGCGCCTCGACGCCCTCGGGTCGAACCTTGCTGGGGCCCGAGCCGAAGCGTCCGTCGACCGGTTTGATCTCGTCGGGGATCCGGATGTCAGTCACGGTCACACATTATGCGCGAGAGCGTCCCAGCCCTCGACTTCGTTTGGCTTGCGGGCGTTCTGTCCCACGTAGCGCAGGCGGGGGCGCAGGATCCGGCCGAGCCGTTTCTGCTCGAGGATGTGCGCGCTCCAGCCGGCCACCCGGGCGCAGGTGAACAGCGGCGTGAACATGTGGGCGGGCACCTCGGCGAAGTCGAGCACCACGGCCGCCCAGAATTCGATGTTGGTGGCGAGCACCCGGTCGGGCTTGCGGTCCTTCAGCCCGGCCAGGGCGGCCCGTTCCAGTCGCTCGGCGACCTCGAAGCGGGGAGCGCCGAGCTCGCGGGCGATCTGGCGCAGCACCCGGGCGCGCGGGTCCTCGGCGTCGTAGGCCCGGTGGCCGAAACCCATCAGGCGTTCGCCGCGATCGAGGACGCCTCGTACGTACCCCTCGGGGTCGCCGCTCCGCTCGACTGTCTCGATCATCTGCAGCACCCGGGTGGGTGCGCCGCCGTGCAGCGGGCCGGAGAGCACGCCGATGCCGGTGGAGATGCAGGCGGCCACGTCGGCGCCGACCGAGGCGGCGATCCGGGTGGCGAAGGTGGACGCGTTGAGCCCGTGCTCGGCGGCCGCGATGAAGTACGCGTCGACGGCCTGGACATGCCGTGGGTCCGGTTCGCCCCGCCAGCGGCGCATGAACCGCTCGACGATCGTGCCGGCCTTGTCGATGTCCTTCTGCGGAACCGCCGGCAGGCCCAGCCCGCGCGCGGCCTGCGCCACGAAGGAGAGCGCGGTCACCGACACCCGGGCGAGATCGCGGCGGACCTGCTCGTCGTCGATGTCGATCAGCTGGGAGAGCCCCCAGTACGGGGCCAGCATGGCGACCGCGGACTGCACGTCGACGCGGATGTCACCGGAGTGCACCGGGACCGGGAACGGCTCGGCGGGCGGCAGCCCGGGACCGAACTTCCCGTCGACCAGAAGGCCCCAGACGTTGCCGAAGGAGACGTGCCCGATCAGGTCCTCGATGTCGACGCCGCGGTACCGCAGCGAGCCGCCGTCCTTGTCAGGCTCGGCGATCTCGGTCTCGAACGCGACGACGCCCTCGAGGCCCGGCTTGAAATCAGACAATTCGGACAGGGCTCCCCTGTGAAGAATTACTACGAGTCTTTCATATTGCCCGGTTGGCAGGGTGGACGCGATGTGCTCTCCGCGACACCCATCCTTACCGAGCTGACGTAAGGGCCGGGCGGACTTACGGTCGTTGAGATCGAAGTAATAGGGAGCGCTCGTGACTGTGGAACCCCCGTCGCCCGCAACGATGCGGCGCGACTATTCCGAGCGCGGTGAGCTGCTCGAAGAGCATCTCGCGGGCGACTGGCACACCCAGTTCGGCGCCTGGTTCGCCGACGCGGCGGCCTACGGCCTGCCGGAACCCAACGCGATGATGGTGGCCACGGCGAGCCCGGACGGGCGGCCCTCGGTCCGGACGGTGCTGCTCAAGGAGTACGACGAGCGCGGCTTCGTGTTCTTCACCAACTACGAGTCCCGCAAGGGCTCGGAGCTGACCGCCAACCCGTACGCGAGCCTGGACTTTCCCTGGTTTCCGATGCAGCGCCAGGTGATCGTGGCCGGCGCGGTGGAGCGGGTGACCCGGGCCGAGACCGAGGAGTACTTCGCATCCCGGCCGCGCGGCTCCCAGCTCGGCGCCTGGGCCAGCCCGCAGTCCCGGGTGCTGCCGGACCGGGCCGCGGTCGAGGCCGGACTGGCCGCGGCGACCGAGAAATTCGGAGACGGCCCGGTTCCGCCGCCTCCGCACTGGGGTGGCTTCCGGGTGCTGCCGGAGACCGTCGAGTTCTGGCAGGGCCGCAGCAGCCGCCTGCATGATCGACTGCGCTATCGCCGTACGGAAGCCGGGTCTTGGGTTTTGGAAAGGCTTGCTCCGTGAGTCAGGAATCGGTGGAGTCGGTCGAGGAGATCGTCGAGGAGAAGGACCGTAAGTCCTGGGTGATCGACACCCGGCCGCTGCGGGCGCCGGCCTATCGCCGGATGTGGATCGGTAACGGACTGTCGTTCTTCGGGTTCCAGTTCACCTCGGTGGCGGTGCCCGTGCAGATGTACGCGGTGACCCACTCCTCGGCCTGGGTGGGCCTGCTCGGCATCGCCGGCCTGGTCCCGCTGCTGATCTTCGGACTGTGGGGCGGCGCGGCCGCCGACGTGGTCGACCGGCGCAAGTTGTTGCTGGCCAGCTCGGCGCTGGCCTGGCTGTCCACCCTCGGCCTGCTGCTCCAGGCCGTGCTCGGGGCGAACAGCGGCTGGCTGCTGCTGGCGCTGACCGCGGTGCAGTCGGCCGGCTTCGCGGTGAGCTCGCCGACCCGGCAGGCGATCATTCCGCGGATCGTGCCGGCCGGTCTGGTCCCGGCCGCGAACACGCTGAGTTACACGACCACGACCGCCGGCGGGGTCCTCGGGCCGCTGGCGGCCGGCCTGATCTTCGGGATCGCCTCGACCGGCACCGGCGTGACCATCGCCTACCTGGTCGACGCGGCCCTGTTCACGATCTCGTTCTGGGCCACCTGGAAGCTGCCGCCGATCCCGCCGATCGTGCACGCCGAGGACGAGGAGAAGCCGTCGGCCGGCCTGCGCGGCATCACCGACGGCCTGAGGTTCCTGGTCACCCAGCCGGTGCTGCTTTTGTCGTTCGCGGTCGACATCGTCGCGATGGTGTTCGCCATGCCTCGGGCGCTGTTCCCCGAGGTCGCGGCCGACCGGTTCGGCGGCGGTTCGGCGGTCGGCTGGCTGTACGCCGCGATCGCGATCGGCTCGGTGATCGCCGGGCTAACCTCGGGCTGGATCGGCCGGATCAAGCGGCAGGGGATCGCCCTGATCGTGGCGGTGATCGCCTGGGGTGTCGCGATCGGTTTCTCCGGGTTCGCGCACTCGCTGTGGCTGATGGTGTTGCTGCTCGCCGTGGGCGGCGCGGCCGACCTGGTCAGCGCGGTCTACCGGCAGTCGATGTTGCAGACCTTCGCCCCGGACCGGCTGCGCGGCCGGCTCCAGGGCGTCTTCATCGTGGTGGTCGGCGGTGGACCACGGCTGGGCGACCTGCGGGCCGGCGCCACCGCGGACCTGACCGGAACGACCGGGTCCTGGGCCGGCGGCGGCTTCGCGGCGGCGGGCCTGGCCCTGGTCTTGGGCTTGGCGTTCCCGGCGCTGGCCCGCTACCGACCTCCGATAGTGTCCAAGCATGACTAGCGTCGTGCCGGCCAAGTCCGGAACCCAGTGGTCGATCGAGGCGGACGGTCACCGGGCCGTGGTCGTGGAGGTCGGTGGCACCCTGCGCCACTACTCCGTCGGCGACGTGCAGGTGCTTGACGGCTTCGAGGCCGACGAGCTCTCGCCGGCCTCGGCCGGGCAGATCCTCGCCCCGTGGCCGAACCGCATCCGGGACGGCAAGTACACGTTCGAGGATGAGGCCTACCAGCTGCCGCTGACCGAGCCGGCCCGGCACAACGCGATCCACGGCCTGGCCAACTGGTCCCGCTGGACGCTCGCCGAGCAGTCCGCCGACGCGGTCACGCTGGAGTTCGAGCTGCCCGCCCAGATCGGTTACCCGTGGTGGCTGACCCTGCGCACCCGCTGGCAGGTGTCGGCCGGCGGCCTCAGCTGCAAGCAGGAGGTCGTCAACAACAGCTCGTCGAACGCGCCGTGGGGTTACTCGGTCCACCCGTACCTTCAGCTGCCCGGGGTCGCGGTCGACGACATCCTGCTGCACGTGCCGGGCAAGACCCGGATCGTGGCCGACAACCGGCTGCTGCCGATCGGCTCGAACTCGGTGGCCGGCACGGAGTACGACTTCACCGCCGCGCGCGCCATCGGTGACCTGGTGCTGGACACCACGTTCGGCGAGATCGAGCACGACGCGGCCGGCATCACCGAGGTGACCATCGCCGACCCCAACTCCGACCGCAAGGTCGTGGTCTGGGCCGACGACAAGTTCAAGTACTGGCAGGTCTTCTCCGGCGACACGCTGCACGGCGAGCGGTTCCGCCGCTCGGTCGCGATCGAGCCGATGACCTGCCCGCCCGACTCGTTCCGCACCGGTCGCGACCTGATCGTGCTGGCGCCGGGCGAGCGCTGGAGCACGGCCTGGGGGATCCGCAGCTGATGGAGTTCGACGAGGTGGTCCGCCGCCGGCGGATGGTGCGCAGCTACGACCCCGACCGCCCGCTGCCGGCCGAGATTCTCGACAAGATCGTCCGGCACGGGCTGCGGGCGCCGAGCGCCGGTTTCTCCCAGGGCTGGGGCTTCCTGGTGCTCACCAGCCAGGAAGATCGTGACCTGTACTGGTCGTCGACCACCGAGAACGCCACCTCGGACTGGCACGGCGACTGGCTGACCCGGATGCGCAACGCCCCGGCGATCGTCGTCTGCCTGTCCAACAAATCGGCCTACCTGGACCGCTACGCGCAGGCCGACAAGGGCTGGACCGACCGGGACGAGAAGCACTGGCCGGTGCCGTACTGGGACATCGACACCGGGTTCGCCGCGCTGCTCATGCACCTCACCGCGGTCGATGAGGGCCTGGGTTCGTGCTTCTTCGGCATCCCGGTGGAAACCCAGCAGGACTTCAAGGACGCGTTCGGCGTTCCGGCCGAGTTCACCCCGATCGGTACGCTCACCATCGGCTACCGCGCCACCGACAAGAGGTCACCGTCACTGAAGCGGGGGCATCGCCCGGTGGACGAGGTGGTGCATCATGGCCGATGGGCCGCAGCAGCCGAGTGACGACGGGCGCGGCTAGGCTGGCACCGACAGGGACGGTTTCTTGGAGAGGGGGCAACCCGGCGTGATCTTCAAAGCAGTCCGGGACGGGGCCCCGTATCCCGATCACCACACCACGCTCAAGGCCTGGTCGGAGATTCCGCCCCGGCCGATCCGGCTGGCCGATCTGATCACCACGAAGCGCGAGTTGGCGCTGGACAAGCTGCTCGCCGAGGACTCGACGTTCTACGGCGACCTGTTCCCGCACGTCGTGGAATATCAGGGCGCGCTCTACCTGGAGGACGGGCTGCACCGCGCACTGCGGGCGGCCCTCCAGCAGCGCAACCAGATCCACGCAAGAGTGCTGGTCGTGGCGAGCTAACACCGTTAGTTTAAAGACATGGCCGCCGTTGCTCCGTGGGATCTGCTCGACCTCGACTCGCTGTTGACCGACGAGGAGCGAGACGTCCGCGATCTCGCTCGCCGGGTCGCGAACGACCGGGTCCGCCCGTCCGTCGCCGATTGGTATGAGAACGGCAGCACTCCGGTCCGTGACCTGGCCGCCGAGTTCGGCAAGCTCGGGCTGCTCGGCATGCACCTGACCGGTTACGGCTGTGCCGGCTCGACCGCGGTCGCCTACGGCCTGACCTGCATGGAACTGGAGGCGGCCGACTCCGGTGTCCGCTCGCTGGTGAGTGTCCAGGGCTCGCTGGCGATGTACGCGATCTGGAAATTCGGCTCCGAAGAGCAGAAGCAACGATGGCTGCCGGGCATGGCGGCCGGCGAGCTGATCGGCTGCTTCGGGCTGACCGAGCCCGACCACGGCTCCGACCCGGCCAACATGTCGACCCGGGCCCGCCGCGACGGCGACGACTGGGTGCTCAACGGCGGCAAGATGTGGATCACCAACGCACCGCTTGCCGACGTGGCGGTGATCTGGGCGCGCACCGACGAGGGCGTGGTCGGCTTCGCGGTGCCCACCGACACTCCGGGCTTCTCGGCCCGGGAGATCAAACACAAGATGTCGCTGCGGGCGTCCAGCACGGGCGAGATCACGTTGGACGATGTGCGGCTACCCGCTTCCGCGCGGCTTCCGGAAGCTCGCGGGCTCAAGGCGCCGCTGTCCTGCCTGACCGAGGCCCGATTCGGCATCATCTGGGGTGCGCTCGGCGCGGCCCGGGACTGCCTGGTGACCGCCGTCGACTACGCGACCACCCGGGAACAGTTCGGCCGGCCGATCGGCGGCTTCCAGCTGACCCAGGCCAAGCTCGCCGACATGGCCGTCGAGCTGCAGAAAGGCTTCCTGCTGGCCCTGCACCTGGGCCGGCTGCGCGACTCGGCCGGCTCGTTGCGACCCGAGCAGGTCAGCGTCGGCAAGCTGAACAACGTGCGGGAAGCCATCAAGATCGCTCGGCAGTGCCGCACGATCCTCGGCGGCAACGGCATCTCGGGGGAGTACCCGATCATGCGGCACGCCAACAACCTCGAGAGCGTGCTCACGTACGAGGGAACTTCGGAGATCCACCAGCTGGTCATCGGCCAAAAATTGACCGGTTTGAACGCCTTCGCCGGCTGAGCGAATGCGAGTGTCGTACCCCCCTCGTACCGTGAGGGTATGGCCCAGTCACCGGATGTCGACGAACCCACGAGGGAATATCCGGCCCCCACCCCGCCGGTCGCCCCTGACCTTGAAGAGACAAACGATCCCCCACAGCGGAGCATCGTCGCTCGCGTTCTCATCTTCTTCGGTGTCGTCTTCGCCGTGATCGTCGCGGCCTGTTTCGGGCTGCGGGCGCTCAACGTGCTGCCCAGCTTCGACAACCCGTTCGAGAGTCGCACGACCGACCGCAGCCAGCCGGTCCTGCTGGAATCGATGCGCGATCTGAGCCGCTATGTCGCGGCCGACGGCACCTTCCAGGTGATCGTCGACCTGCAGGAGAGCAAGGAAAACATCCCCGACTTCCTGATCAACCGGCGCATCCTGTTCGTCGGCTCCGGCACCGTCGAGGAATATGTCGACTTCTCCAAGCTGCCGACCAGCGCGCTCGAGGTCGACAACGAGAAGAAGACCATCACGATCACGCTGCCCGCGCCCGAGCAGGGCAACGCGGCGCTCGACATGCAGAAGAGCTACGTCGTCGAGGAGCAGCGCGGCGCGCTGACCGCGATCGGGGACGCGTTCAAGAGCGACACCGACAAGCAGCAGCGGGTCTACGCGGCCGCTCAGCAGAAGATCACCGAGGCGGCCAAGAGCAGTGGCCTCGACCAGCGTGCCAAGGACAACACTCAGCGCATGCTGGAGAGCCTGTTCACCCGGCTGGGCTACACCTCGGTCACGGTCACCTACAGCAACCCGTAGAAAGCCGGGCCCGGCTCACCCTGGCGGGGGTGAGCCGGGAGCTCAGTCTTCAGTCCGGTTAAGGAGGTGGTGGGGCCGGAGGAGGTCACTCGTTGGGCAGCAGGGCCCACAAGACGAGATAGATGATGAACTGCGGGCCGGGCAGCAGGCAGGAGATCACGAAGATCAGGCGGACCACGCCGGACGAGAGTCCGAAGCGGCGGCCAAGACCGGAACAGACCCCGGCGATCCAACGGTCGTCGCGGGGGCGGGCGAGTCGGCGGGTCACGGACACTCACTCCTTCACTGGCGGTCACGGGCGATCCCCGCGACCAGGCTCGACGGTAAGGGCGCAGCGACCGCCTTCCCTCAGTCCGGAGGGGGAGAAGGGCAGCCTGGTTCCCGTAAGGGTCACCCGTACCCGAGCGCCACTCGCTGTTAACCTGGGTGCCGATTTCGGGCCATCCGGGCCCCCTGCGATTTGGAGGCAGCGGTGACGCTGGCCGTCCTCACCACCGACGGCGGCAACGCCCTCACTCCCGCGGACGCTACCCGGCTCGCGGCCGATCTGGAGGCTGCTCTGCACGCGGCCGGCGCGACCGAGGTCGAGCGCCTCGGCGACACCCCCGGGATCCGGCTGCGGGAGATCTCCCAGCGCGCGCAGGACGCCAACGAACCGCTGCTGATCTGCGCCGACAACCTGGTCGCCCACCCCAGCCTGCTCTGGACGCTGGCCACCGAGCCGTCCGGCCGCAGCACCGCGCTGATCGTCGCCGACCCGGCCGGTGACCTGCGCGCCGACCGGGGCCAGGTGATCGCGGCCCCGGGCGGCGACGGCACCGCCCGGTTCGTCGGGGCGCTGCGGGTCGCGCCCGGCGATCTGCCCGCCCTCGACAAGGTCGCCGACCGGCCCGACCTGCTGCCGGCCCTGCTGGACGAGGGCGTGGTGCCGATCGCCACCCCGGTCCGGCTGCTGCACGCCGAGCAGGTGCGCACCGAACCGGAGCTGGCCGGTGCCCGGGCCGCGGTGGCCGCGGTCGACGAGGACGCGGCCCGGCTGCGCCTGGCGGTCAAGGAGAAGGACGACTTCTTCACGACGTACGCGGTGAGTACCTGGTCGCCGATCGTGACCCGCACGGCCGCCCGCCTCGGCCTGTCACCGACCGCGGTGACCTGGCTGTCGGTGCTGCTCTCAGTGCTGGCCGCGGCCGGCTTCTGGCAGGCGTCCCGGCCCGCGATGATCGCCGGCGGCATCCTGCTCTACCTGGGCTTCGTGCTCGACTGCGTGGACGGGCAGCTGGCCCGCTACACCCGCACCTTCGGTGCCTTCGGCGGCTGGCTCGACACGATGGCCGACCGCGGCAAGGAATACGTGGTCTACGCCGGGCTGGCGGCCGGGGCCGAGCGCATCGGCCTGCCGTTCGCCTGGCCGCTGGCCATCACCGCGATCCTGCTGCAGACCGTCCGGCACATGACCGACGCCTGGTACGGCCAGCTGCACGACGAAGCGGCGGCGCGCCCGGCGGCGGCTCAAACGGGCGTCGGGGCCAGGTTGAGCGCGGCCTCGACCAAGGTCCAGGGCGATACCGGCTCGGTGGCGTACTGGTTGAAGCGGATCGTGGTCTTCCCGATCGGCGAGCGGTGGGCGCTCATCGCGATCCTCGCCATGCTCACCAACGGCCGCATCGCCCTGGCGGCGGTGGTCGGGTTCGGGCTGCTGGCCTTCGCGTACACCCTGGCCCTGCGGTCGCTGCGCTCGCTCTCGATGCGGGTGAGCGTTCTCGACAAGCGCGACAAGGCGCTCTACCGCGACGACGGCCCGCTGGTCCGTGGGATTCTGCAGCGGCTCGGCGGGCCGATGCCGCTGACCTTCGCGGCGCTCGGCGCCACGGCCTCGCTGGCGCTGATCGTGTCGTTCCTGGCCGGCTGGACGGCGGCACCGGCCCGGGTCGAACTGGCGGTGACCGCGGTGCTGGTGCTGTCGGCCGGGCTGCCGGCCCGCAACGGGCACCGCGGCCCGCTCGACTGGCTGGTGCCGGCCTTCCTCCGGGCCGGCGAATACCTGCTGGTGGCGGCGGTCGGGCTGATCGACGAGGTGCCCCCGCCGGTGGTTTTCCTACTGCTCTTCGCATTGGCCCTGCGGCATTACGACCGGATTGCGAGGATGGAGAAGGGTGCGCCCGCTGGTAATGCTGCGGGTGTGGTGCTCGGCTGGGACGTCCGGGTCGTGGTGCTCGCCCTGCTCGCCCTGCTCGGCTGGGCGACCCTCGCGGAGGCGCTGCTGGCCGCGGTGGTCGGCGGCCTGTTCCTGATCAACGCGGTCGTCGACTGGAGGTCCGGCAAGACGTGACCCTGCTGAGCGTCGTCCTCCCGATCTACCGGGTGCAGGGCTACCTGCGCCAGTGCCTCGACTCGCTGCTCACCCAGTCGTTCGAGGACTTCGAGATCGTGGCGGTGGACGACTGCTCACCGGATCACAGCGCCGACATCCTGGCCGAGTACGCGGCCCGCGACCCGCGGGTCCGGGTGGTCACCTCGCCGGTCAACGGGGGCCTCGGCCCGGCCCGCAACCTCGGGCTCGCGCACGCCGCCGGCGAGTACGTCTGGTTCCTGGACAGCGACGACTGGCTGGCCACCGGCGCCCTCGCCGCGGTCGCCGCCCGGCTGCGCGCCACCGACGCCGACCTGCTGATCGTGGGCTGGGACCGGGTGCACTGGGACGGCCCGGTGCAGGCCGGCACGGCCCGGAAGCTGCTGTCCGGGGCACCCCGGGTGTTCACCGTGGAGGAGTGGCCGCAGGCGCTGAACGTGCTGCACGTGGCCTGGAACCGGGTGATCCGGCGGGAGCTGCTGGAGGTGCTCGGGATCGGCTTCGCGGCCGGCTGGTACGAGGACGTCTCCTTCACCTTCCCGCTGCTGCTGGCCGCGCCCCGGGTCAGTGTCCTGCCGCGCACCTGCGTGCACTACCGGCAGCGGCGCACCGGCGCGATCACCCGGACCGTCGGCGAGCGGCACTTCGAGGTCTTCGAGCACTGGGAGACCGCGCTCGACCTCTGCCACAAGTACGGCCGGCCGGATGACGAGGTGCGCGGGCTGCTGTTCCGCCGGATGCTCTGGCACCTCATGCGGGTGATGCGGCACGAGACCCGGGTGCCGCCCGGATCGAGGCGCCGCTTCTTCGCCCGGATGACCGAGATTTATCACCACCATCTGCCCCCGGCGGGCTTCCCGTCGCCGGGCGGCCTGGAGGGGCTGCGGTACCGGCTGATCGCTCGCGGCGACTATCGGGCGTTCCGCGTCTCGGACGGGCTGTTACGCCTCGCGGGGCGGGCGCGGGAGGCCGTACGCCCGCCTTGGCTCCGAGCCAAACGCCGGGCCCGGCAGCTGGCCGGCTACCTGTACTACCGATTCCACCTGCTGTTTCCGGTGGATCGGTCGCTCGCGCTCTATGCCGCGTACTGGTATCGCGGGGTGGCCTGCAACCCGGCCGCGATCGCCGCCAAGGCGGCCGAACTGGTGCCGCAGGTCCACGCGGTCTGGGTGGTCGGTCCGTCGCGGGTGCGTGCGGTGCCGCCGGGAGTCGATTACGTGGTGGCCGGCTCGCGGCCGTACTACCGCGCGATGGCCCGCGCGGGGTATCTGGTCAACAACGTGAACTGGCCGAATTTGACGGTCAAGCGGCGCGGCGCCACACACGTGATGACCCACCACGGCACCCCGCTGAAGATGATGGGAATGGACCAGCTCGATCATCGGGGCGCGGTGGCCGACACCGACTTCGCCGGCCAGATGCGCCGGGCCGACCGCTGGGACTTCAGCATCACGGCGAACGCGCACACCACGATCGCCTGGGAGCGGGCGTACCCGTGCTCGTACGAGACGCTCGAGGTCGGCTATCCGCGCAACGACCGGCTGGCCACCGCCACCGCCGCCGACGCCGCGGCGGCCCGGGCGAGGCTGGGCATCGATCCCGGCCGCCGGGTGGTGCTCTACATGCCCACGCACCGCGAGTGGCTGCCGAAGGGCAGCCAGGTGCTCGACGTCGAGCGGCTGTCCGAGGCGCTCGGCCCGGAGACGACGCTGCTGGTCCGGGCGCACTACTTCCACGTGCCGGCCGGGCGGCAGGGCCGGCCGCCGACCGGGGGCCGGCGGATCCTGGATGTCTCCGGCCACGGGGTGGTCGAGGATCTCTACCTTGCCGCCGATGTATTGGTCACGGACTATTCGTCCGCGATGTTCGATTACGCGGTCCTCGATCGGCCCGTGGTGATCTTCGCGCCGGACTGGCCGGTCTACCGCGAGGTCCGCGGCGTCTACTTCGATCTGCCGGCCGCGCCACCGGGCCCGGTGGCCACCGAGTTCTCGCAGCTCGCGGCCATCTTCCGGGACGGCGACTTCGCGGCCGAGCGGCGAGCCGTGTTCCGCTCGCGGTTTTGTTACCTCGACGACGGCGGCGCGGCCGAGCGAGTGGTTCGCCGAATCTTCCCCAGCCGGTGAGAGAAAAGTTGTAATCGGTTCACTACCGTGCGCAAATGGCACGTTCACCCGATGGCGCCATATAGATACTCCTCGTCAGAGTGACCTAGATCGCTTCCCCACATCCCCCGGCGAAAGGTTGAGACGGTGTCCACCGTCTTGCTCAAGGACGTCACCAAGGTTTGGCCTGATGGCACGGTTGCCGTCGATCACGTGAGTCTCGACGTCACGGACGGCGAGTTCCTCGTGCTGCTCGGCCCGTCCGGCTGCGGGAAGTCGACCATCCTGCGGATGATCGCCGGCCTGGAGGATCCGTCCGAAGGGGACATTCTTCTGAATGGCGACCCGGTGCTGGAGCTGGCACCCCGGGATCGCAGTATCGCCATGGTTTTCCAAGATTTCGCGCTATATCCGCACATGACGGTCGGGGACAACATCGGCTTCCCGCTGCGTCTGTCCGGGATGGAGCCGGGCAACCGGATCGAGCGGGTCGGCGACGTCGCCAGCGCGCTCGGCATCGGTGACGTGCTCGGCCGCAAGCCCAGCCAGCTCTCCGGCGGGCAGCGCCAGCGGGTCGCCATGGGCCGCGCGATCGTCCGCCGTCCCGGGCTCTTCCTGATGGACGAACCGCTCTCCAACCTGGACAGCGGCCTGCGCGCCGAGCTGCGCGCGGAGATCACCGGCCTCACCCGCGAGCTCGGCGTGACGACCATGTACGTGACGCACGACCAGGCCGAGGCGCTCACCATGGCCGACCGGGTGGCGATCATGCGCAAGGGCGTCCTGCAGGACGTCGGCACCCCCACCGAGGTGTACGGGCGACCGGCCACCCTGTACGTCGCGGCGTTCCTCGGCTCGCCCCGGATGAACCTGCTCGAGGCGTCCGTCTACGTGCACCTTGATCAATACGTCGCGCTGAACTTCGGCGAGCAGGCGCTCTACCTGCCGTGGACCGACATCCGGGCCCGTGCGGTGGCGCACTACCACGGCGAGCGCATCGTGGTCGGCATGCGGGCCGAGGCGCTCACCCCGGTGGCACCCGAGGTGCAGGGCGACGTCCTCCGTGGCCGGATCCGCTTCCTCGAGCACCACGGCCACGAGTCGCTGGCCTTCCTGGACATCGGCGCGACCGCGATCGTGGTGGACGAGATGGGCACCGGCAAGCCCGAGGCGGAGCAGGGCGGTGCGCTCCGGCGCTTCGGCAGCACGCTGCAGAAACTGACCGGCCGCGGCAACTCGAACGGCGCCACCGCGACGCAGCCGCGCGACGAGCGCAGCGTTCTCGACCCGGGCCGGCACCACCGCCGCCCGGCCGAGCTGGCGGTCCGCCTGGCGCCCTACCCGGCGGTCTCGCCGGGCCATCCGCTCGCCGTCGCGGTCCGGATGGACATGCTGCACTTCTTCGCCGAGAGCGGCGGCCGCATCGACGTCGGTTGGCGCTAGAAAGCGGCGCTGAAGCGGCGCTGAACGCCGATCTGTTCTAAAAGGTGCGCGAGTGCCTCCTAACACCCGGGCCGCGCAGCGCGTAGGCTGCACGACGGTGGAGGAGAGATTGAGCCAAAGTGTGCGTTCGGCTCCCAAGGTGGGGCCGAACGGTGACGCGGGCTCTCCGCCTTCCGTCGATACCTCCCAGCTCCTCGACCGGTCCTTCGGCCGCGACGAGATCGCCGTGCTGCGGCACGAGGTGACAAGCCGGCTGGCCGGCGCCGGGCTCACCGGCGACCGGCAGTCGGGCTTCGTGCTCGCGGTCAACGAGGTGATCACCAACGTCGTGCTGCACGCCGGTGGCCAGGGCCGGGTCGTGCTCTGGCTGGCCGGCGGCTCGGCCTGGTGCACGGTGACCGATTCGGGGCCGGGGATTCCGGCGAGGTTCCTGAAGCCGCCTGAGGTTCCTGAGACGTTCGACGTGGGTGGCCGCGGCATCTGGCTGGCGCATCAGCTCTGCGACGAGGTGACGGTGGCGACCGGCCCGATCGGTACCACGATCGGGCTCCGCATAGCACTGCCCCGCCGCGCGACACCCGCTTGAAACGACAGTTTTAACAGCTCGTAACGCCTGCGGAAAATGTGAAGCCGCCCTTCGGGACTCACCACGCGCGGGATGCGACTACATTGGGCGCGTGCTCGGACTACCTCCGCATGTGACGGCATGCCTTTTTGATCTTGACGGCGTGCTCACGCAGACCGCCCTTGTGCACAATGCTGCGTGGAAACAAACGTTCGACACGTTCCTCAAGACGTGGTCGGCACAGCACGAACTCCAGTTCGTGCCGTTCGACTCCGGCGCCGACTATCACGAATATGTCGACGGCCGGCAGCGCGCCGATGGCGTCCGCACGTTCCTGGCCTCCCGGGGGATCACCCTGCCCGAGGGGACGCCGGATGACGGTCCCGACCAGCTGACCGTGAACGGCATCGGCAACAAGAAAAACCTCCTCGTCCTGCAGAAGATCAAAGAGGGCGCGGTCCAGGTCTACGAGGGCTCTGTGGAGTACCTCAAGGCCGCCCGTGAGGCGGGACTGCGCCGGGTGGTCGTCTCGGCGAGCGCCAACTGCAAGGACGTACTGGAGGCCGCGGGAATCGCCGACCTCCTCGAGGATCGCGTGGACGGTGTCACCGCCCGCGAGCTGGGACTGCCGGGCAAGCCGGCGCCGGACACCTTCCTCTACGGCGCGAAGCTGCTCGGGTTGCCCCCGGAGAGCTGCGCCGTCTTCGAGGACGCCCAAGCCGGCGTTGCAGCCGGTCGGGCGGGCAAGTTCGGGATTGTGGTCGGTGTGGACCGCGTCGGACAGGCAGACGCTTTGTTGGAGCACGGGGCCGACATCGTTGTCACAGACCTGTCCGAACTCCTGACGCGCTGAACCCGTATCAGCGCTTATATCTTCACGACTTTCTCTTTACTCATTCACGAGAGGCACCACCGTGATCCGTGAACGGGCTTATCCCGTGGACCCCTGGCACATCCGGGAGACCCGGCTCGATCTGGACCTGCTGGCCCAGTCGGAGTCGGTGTTCGCGTTGGGCAACGGGCACATCGGGATACGCGGAAACCTGGACGAGGGCGAGCCCCACGGTCTGCCGGGCACGTACCTGAACTCGTTCTACGAGCTGCGCCCGCTGCCGTACGCGGAAGCCGGCTACGGCTTCCCCGAGTCCGGCCAGACGATGATCAATGTGACCAACGCCAAGCTGATGCGGCTGCTGGTCGATGACGAGCCGTTCGACGTGCGGTACGGCGAGCTCCGCTCCCACGAGCGGATCCTCGACCTGCGAGCCGGCACGCTCGAGCGCACCGTCGAATGGGTCTCCCCGTCCGGCCAGGCCATTCGGGTCCGCACCGTGCGACTGGTGTCCTTCACCCAGCGCGCCGTCGTGGCGTTCCTGTACGAGGTGGAGCCGCTCGACGCCTCCTGCCGGCTGATCCTGCAGTCCGAGCTGGTGGCGAACGAGCAGCTGCCGCCGATGAGCAAGGACCCGCGCGTCGCCGCCGTGCTCGACCACCCGCTGCAGTCCGAGGAGATCCTCGAGCAGCGTGCCGGCGGCCTCATGGTGCACCGCACCAAGGCCAGCGATCTGCGGATGGCCGCGGCCATGGAGCACTTCGTCGATGCGCCCGGCAAGCACGAGATCACCACCGAGGGCCACCCCGACTGGCTGCGCACCACGGTCGCCGCCAAGGTCGGCCCCGGTCAGAAGCTGCGGGTGGTGAAGCTCGCGGCCTACGGCTGGTCCGGCAGCCGCTCGCTGCCCGCCCTGCGCGACCAGGTCGGTGCGGCTCTGGCCAGCGCCCGGCTGGACGGCTGGGAGGGTCTGCTCGAGGCCCAGCGGGAGTACCTGGACGCGTTCTGGGACCACTCCGACGTCAAGATCGAGGGCGACCCCGAGGTGCAGCAGGCGGTCCGCTTCGGGCTGTTCCACACGCTGCAGGCCGGCGCCCGGGCCGAGAAGCGGCCGATCGGCTCCAAGGGCCTGTCCGGCCCCGGCTACGACGGCCACACGTTCTGGGACGCCGAGACGTTCGTGCTGCCCGCCCTCACCTACACCCAACCGGCCGCGGCGGCTGACGTGCTGCGCTGGCGGCACTCGACGCTGGATCTGGCCCGGGAGCGGGCGCAGACGCTGGGTCTGCAGGGCGCGGCCTTCCCGTGGCGCACCATCCGCGGGCAGGAGTGCTCGGCGTACTGGCCGGCCGGCACCGCCGGCTTCCACATCGGCGCGGACATCGCCGACGCGGTCCGCCGGTACGTGCAGGCCACCGGCGACTACGACTTCGAGCGCGAGGTCGGCCTCGAACTGCTGGTGGAGACGGCCCGGCTGTGGCGCTCACTCGGCCACCACGACCGGCACGGCCGCTTCCACATCGACGGGGTCACCGGCCCCGACGAGTACACGGCCGTGGTGGACGACAACATCTACACCAACCTGATGGCCCAGCAGAACATGTTCAGCGCGGTCGAGGCGGCCAAGCGGCACCCCGATCTGGCCCGCCAGCTGAACGTGGACGACGAGGAGATGGCCTCGTGGCGGGACGCGGCGGCGGCCATGCACATCCCGTACGACCGGGAGCTGCAGGTGCACCAGCAGTCGGAGGGCTTTACCCGGCTGCAGGAGTGGGACTTCGAGAACACTCCGCCGGAGGCGTACCCGCTGCTGCTGAACTACCCGTACTTCGATCTGTACCGCAAGCAGGTGGTCAAGCAGGCCGACCTGGTGATGGCGATGTACGTCCGGGGTGACGCGTTCACGCCGGAGGAGAAGCAGCGCAACTTCGCCTACTACGACGCGCGTACCGTCCGGGACTCGTCGCTGTCGTCGTGCATCCAGGCGGTGGTGGCGGCCGAGGTCGGGCACCTCGAGCTGGCCCACGACTACCTGGGCGAGGCCGCCCTGATGGACCTGCACGACCTGCACCAGAACTCGCGGGACGGCGTGCATGTGGCGTCGCTGGCCGGCACCTGGATCTCGCTGGTCGCCGGCCTGGGCGGCATGCGGGACTTCAATGGCCAGCTGACGTTCGCGCCGCGGCTGCCCAGCCGGATCAACAACCTGGAGTTCTCGCTGCTCTGGCGGGGACTGCGGCTTCGGGTGAGCGTGACCGCCGACGAGGTGACCTACTCGCTGCGCAACGGCGGCGGGGCGGCTCGCCTGGTGATCCACCACCACGGCAAGGACGTCGAGGTCACCCAGGTCAAGCCGGTGACCGTGCCGATCCCGCCGGCCGGACCGGTCGGCCCGCCGCCGACCCAGCCGGCCGGGCGCGCCCCGGTGCGCCGAGCTCCACAGGAATGAAAAAAGCCCCCGCCGATCCGGCGGGGGCTTTTCCGTAGGGCCTTAAAGCATTGATACGTGTACGTGGTCCTTGTGATTACTGACACCGTGGTAAGCATGCCAGCCGGTCGCTGGGAACCAGATCTGTGCGTACCAGATGACGTAGTAGATCCCGAGCCGGTCGGCGTTGCGCACGAGGAACGCCATCAGGTCGTTGCCGTACTTCTTCATGGTGGCGTTGTGCGACTCCGAGAAGCCGCTCTTCTGCAACGACCAGTCGCAGGCCCGGCCCTTGGGATGCTCGAATGGCCCGCCGTCGCGATGGCACCCGACGAAGTTGTCGAAGCCGGCTTTCTTCACCTCTTGGTACATGTGCAATGTACGCGCGGTGATGCAGCCGCTGGTCGTCGGATCGTTCACGGTGCATTTCTGCGCCGAGAAACCGCCGTCGGAATTGCGCGGCGCGGGTGCCGCGACCTTCGACGTGGCGTCCACGAAACCGGCGGTCAGGCCCTCGCCGCCGATCAGCTTGAGTGCCTTGTCGGCCGCGTCCTTCTGCTTCGACATCGCGGTCAGCGCGGTCTGCTGTGCCTTGACCTCGGAGTCGAGCGCGGCCTTGGTCGACTCGACCTCGTCGATTGCGGCGTTCAGCTCGCGCAGCTTCCGGTCGTGCAGCGTGTTGATCTCCTCGAGGGAGACCGCCTTCTTCAGGAAGTCATCCGAGCCGTTGCTGCCGAGCAGGAAGCTCGCGGCGCCCAGGTGTCCGGTGCGGTACTGCTGGGCCGCGATCGCGTTGACCTCGGGAATCAGCACGTCGCGCTTGGCTTCGGCGATCGTGATCTTGACGCCCAGGGCTTTCTGGGTCGTGGTCGACTTGGCGACCGCGGCCTTGGCCTGGACGAACTTGCGGTTGGACGACTCCAGCACCTCGTCGAGGGTCGGGTCTGCCTTGTCATCGCCCTTTTCGTCGGGCTCGGCCGACGAGGACGACGATCCGTCGTCGGGGTCAGCGCTCGCCGGCGATGCGGGTGCCGCCAAAATGGAGACGGCAACGAGCGGCGCCAGGGCTAGTGTCAGCCACCGGCCGGGGCGTACGGACATTCACGTTCCTTCCAGTTGACCGCCGACCGAGTTAGCTGACGGGTTCGGGATGGAAGCGATCCCTACCGCTTGCGCGGATTCACCCCACTGACTTGGTTCCCCGGCACGTCCTTGCGGACGATTAGGCGGTGGTCTGCCGGCACCTCGGGGGCGGTGCCTTCGGCGGCAGAACCGGCGCCAGTTTACCCGAGCCTCTGCTATAGAGCAGGGCCCAGGAAACGCGAATGCCGTGACGTTCCCGCCACTTTCTGTGAAGTTGTCACGCAAGGTCATGGCTCTGGCGCGCAGAGTACGAGAACTATCGATCAGTCGATGTCATGGGTATCGTCGGTCGCGATCCCCACGGGATCGCCGCTTAATCGCCCGCGAGGGCGAGCCGGGGAACCAATGTTCCTTGGGGTGAATCCGCGCAAGCGGTAGGGGTCACTTCCACCCCGAACCCGTCAGCTAACTCGGTCGGCGGCCGACGGAAGGAAATGTTTGTGCGGCAGAAAACTGTCCGCCGTCGATTAGTGGCACTTGTTGCCCTTTTCGCGGCGAGCGCGGTGCTGGTCGCCGCGCCGGCGAACGCGGCGCCGGGAGACACCGGGGACGACGGCGAGGGCAGCTCGAAGACGCTGATCGAGCAGGTCGAGGACGCGTCCAAGGGCTATGTGGAGGCCAAGGAAGCGCTGGCCGCGTCCAAGAAACGGCAGACCGAGCTGACCGCCAAGGTCAAGGAGCTCGACGCCCAGATGGGCCCGCAGCAGAAGGCGGTCGACCTGATCGCCGCGCAGGCCTACCGGACCGGCCGGCTCGGCCCGATGAGCGCGCTGCTCACCGCCGACTCGTCGAGCGGTTTCCTGGACCGGGCCGAGACGCTCGAGACGGTGGCGGTCAAGCAACAGGCCGTGATCAAGGACCTGAAGCAGACCCGCGACCAGCAGCAGCAGGCGAAGCTGGCCATCGACGCGACCGTCCGGGACCAGCAGAAGCAGGTCAACGTGATGGCCAAGCGCAAGGCCCAGGCGGAGGGCGCGCTCAAGGCGGCCAACCAGGGCAAGGACGACCCGCAGTCGACCGACGGTGGAAGCAGTGCGTCGTCCGGCACGTTCACCGGCGGCAGCGGCATGGTCAACGACCCGACCAGCGGTGGCCGGATCACCCAGCGGCTGCTGTTCGCCTACAACCAGGCCCGGGCGGCCGGCTTCACCCACTACGTCCACTGCTTCCGCGAGCAGAACAGCGGCGAGCATCCCAAGGGCCGGGCCTGCGACTTCGCGGCCGACACGGACGGCTTCGGCGGGGTCGCGACCGGCAGCAGCAAGACGTACGGCACCAACCTGGCGAACTACTTCATCAACAACTCCAGCAAGCTGGGCGTGCTCTACGTCATCTGGTTCCGGCGCATCTGGCTACCCAGCAGCGGCTGGAAGTCGTACAGCGGTGGCAACGGTGATCCATCCAGCGATCACACCAACCACGTGCACCTGTCGGTGAAATAGACAGCCAAGGGGAGTGCGAGACCTGATGAGCATTGTTCGCGACGGTGGAGATCATCTGCCCTGACTTGCGCCGGGCGGAACTCAAGGTCGGTCGCGAACAATGCTCACTTCTTGACGAAGGTCTCGTACTCCTTCATCACGTCGTCGGTCGGGCCGTCGGCCTTGATCACGCCGCCCTCGAGCCAGATGCTGCGCTCGCAGGTGTCCCGGATCGACTGCTCGCTGTGGCTGACCAGGAACACCGTGCCCGCCTCGGCCCGCAGGTCGCGGACCCGCTGCTCGCTGCGCTTGCGGAACTTGGCGTCGCCGGTGGCCAGGGCCTCGTCGATGAGCAGCACGTCGTGCTTCTTGGCCGCGGCGATCGCGAAGCGCAGCCGGGCGCCCATGCCGGACGAGTAGGTGCGCATCGGCAGTGAGCTGAAGTCGCCGCGCTCGTTGATGCCGGAGAAATCGATGATGTCGGCGACCTTGTCCTTGACCTCGGCCGGGGTCATGCCCATGGCCAGGCAGCCGAGCGTCACGTTGCGCTCGCCGGACAGGTCGTTCATCAGGGCCGCGTTCACGCCCAGCAGCGAGGGCTGGCCGGACGCGTAGATCGCGCCGCCGCTCTCGACCGGCAGCAGCCCGGCGATCGCCCGCAGCAGGGTCGACTTGCCCGAGCCGTTGGTGCCGATCAGGCCGATGGCCTCGCCCTTGTAGGCCACGAAGCTGGCGCCCTTGACCGCGTGCACCTCGCGGACCGCGGTGCTCTTCTGCCGGGTGACCAGCCGCTTGAAGCTGCTCAGCGGGGACGACTGGTGCGGCCCGATCGAGCCGTGGATGCGGTAGATGATGTGCGCGTTGTCCGCGATGACGGTGGGGACCAGTTCGGTGTCAGCCACGGCCGTAGCCCTTCTCTCCACGCCAGAAGTACGCGTACCCGCCGATGCCGACGACCAGTGCCCAGACGGACGCTTCGATCCAGAGCAGCGTCGGGGTGCCGGCCAGTTCGACGTTCTCCATCAGCGCGTGCCGGATCAGCTCGATGTACACCAGGATCGGGTTGGCCTCGATCACCGCCAGCTTCCAGCCGTGCAGGTGCTCGGTGTACCGGGTGACCGGGTAGAGCACGGCCGAGCCGTACAGCCAGACGCGCATGATGAACGGGATCAGCTGCCGCAGGTCGTGCAGCTTGGAGCCGAGCCGGGAGACCAGCATGGCGGCGCCCGCGTTGAAGATCGTCTGGAGCACCAGGGCCGGGAAGATCAGCAACCACTGCCAGGTGATCGGCTCGCCGGAGATCAGCACGATCGCGAGCAGCACGGCCATCGAGGCGATCATGTTGCGCGCCTCGACCAGGGTGATCGAGATGGGCAGGCTGGCTCGCGGGAAGTGCAGGGCCCGGATCAACCCCAGGTTGCCGCTGACCGCCTGGACGCCGGTCTGCACCACGGACTGCGTGTAGCCGAAGATGAAAACCCCGGCACAGAGGTACGCGATGAAGTTGTGCGTGTCACGACTGGTGTTCAGCAGCACGCCGAAGATCACGTAGTAGACGCCGGCGTTGATCAGCGGGGTCAGAACCTGCCAGATCATCCCCAGCCGGGTGTTACCCAGCGACGCGGAGACCTTGGCGCTGGCGAATTCCCAGATGAAGTGCCGGTAGGCCCAGAGCAGCCGGGTGTATTCCGGCAGACTGGGCAGTCGCCCGGCGGTGCCCAGCCCGTACTTCCGGGCCAACTCCTTGGGAGAGGGCCCGGTGTAGGACTCGACGACGGTCGTCTGAGCCATGGGGTGGTGCTCCGATCTCGTCGGCCCGAGGGGAGAGTCGGGTCCTGGTACTTTCCGCGAGAACACAACTAGCAAGCATGCCTGTGTCGCTACCGATGGAACGCTGTCGTATCGACGTGCCGTGAGATTAACCGACCGAACGGCGGAACGCAACCGTTACGTCCTGGCGTATAGTGAGACCGTGGCGACAGCGAAGCGGGCACCCGCCGGAGCAGCAGTTCTCCGAGGCGACATCACCAAGGCGATCCGCGACGCGGTCATGACCGAGCTGGCCGAGGTGGGTTACGGCCGGCTCTCGATCGAAGCCGTGGCCCGGCGGGCCGGGGTCGGCAAAACCGCGATCTACCGTCGCTGGAGCAACAAGCTCGAGATGGTCCTCGAGATCGTTTCGGACGTGGCCGGCCGGAGTGTCCCGCTGCCCGACACCGGCAGTTTCGCCGGTGACCTCCAACTGCTGCTGATGATCGTAGGCAAGGCACTCCAGCATCGGATCGCTTCGCAGATCATTCCGGACCTGATGGCCGAGGCGTCCCGCAACCCGCAGATCGCCGAAACTCTCCAGAAGGCGCTGCGCACCCACCAGCAGGCGGTCGGCGACAAGCTGATCGGCCAGGCCGTGGCGCGTGGCGAGCTGCCCGCCGGCACCGATCCTGACCTGGCCGTCGACCTGCTCCTGGGCCCGCTCTACTGGCGGCTCGCGGTGGCCCGCACCCCGCTGCCGGACGACTACCTGGACAAGATGATCGTGGCGGTGACCGCGGCGCTGAAGGCCGCGAACTGAACTACCGAACTGCAACCGGGATGCATTTTCGGTGGCGGCGCGCGGGCCGATGTTAGGGGCCACCCCGACGCCAGGAGCCGCCATGCGCCAGCATCTCGACCTCGACGCCACCGCGCTGTTCACCCTCATGATGAGCGGGCAGCCCGAGGAGCGCGGGCCGAAGCCCGCCCGCATCACGCCTTCGGCGCCGGTAGGACTCTGGTTCAGCGAGGACGGCACGGTCCGGCTCGACATCAAGACCGACGGCACGTACGACGGGCAGGTGGCCGGGCGCAAGCGTCGCGCGCACGGCACCTACCACATCGACGGCTCGCTGATGACCCTGAGCGACGACTCGGGCCTGAACACCCCGGTCACCCTGCGCGAGGGTGAGCTGGAGATGGCCGGCCACCGCCTGGAGCCGGTGCACTAGACCAGCGCTGGCTCCCGGGCCGCTTGAGCCGCCGTCTGCCGGGTGGCCAGCCGGTTGCTGGCCACCGCCAGCAGCAGGCCCGCGATGGCCAGCCCGACGCCGAGCCAGGCCGACGAGAGGTAACCCCAGCCGGCCGCGATGACCAGGCCGCCCAGCGCCGCCCCGAGGCTGTTCGCCAGGTTGGTGGCCGACTGGTTGATCGCGGCGCCCATCAGTTGGGCACCCGGGGCCACCGAGATCAGCAGGGACTGCAGGGCCGGGCCCATGAACAGGCTGGCCGCGCCGATCAGGAACGCGCCCGCGAACAGGCCGATCGGGTGGTTGGCGATCAGCCCGAACAGGGCGGTCGTGGCGATCATGCCGGTGAACCCGTACAGCACGCTGCGCCGCAGGTTGCGGTCCGCGGCGATGCCGCCGACCACGTTGCCGATGGTCATGCCGAGGCCCATCACGGCCAGCACCCAGGGAACCGTCGACTCCGACAATCCGGCCACGTGCGTGGTGACCGGCGCGATGTAGCTGTTCACCGCGAAGAAGCCGCCGAAGCCGACCGCCGCGACCAGGGCCACCAGCCAGACCTGGGGCGACCGGAAGGCGGCCAGCTCGGCCCGGGGCGAGCCGCCCGGGGCGGCCGCCACCTCGGGCACGACCGCGAGCACGGCGAGCAGGGTGAGGGCGAAGACGCAGGCCACCGCCAGGTACGCGATGCGCCAGCCGGCCGCCTGCCCGAGCCCGGTGATCAGCGGTACGCCGAACACGTTGGCCGCGGTCAGCCCGCTCAGCACCACCGCGAACCCCTTGCCCTGGTTGCCGGCGCCGAGCATGGACGCGGCGAGCAGCCCGGCCGCCCCGAAGTACGCCCCGTGGGCCAGCCCGGCCACGAACCGGCCGGCCAGGATCAGCCCGAAGGTGGGCGCCAGCGCTGAGGCCACCGTGCCGATGGTGAACATCGCGAGCAGCCCGAGCACCAGCCGCCGGCGGGGGACCCGGGCGGTCAGGGCCGCGATCGTCGGTGCGCCCGCCACCACGCCCAGCGCGTAGACCGTGATGATCCAGCCGGCCGTGGCCACCGCGTCCGAGGACGACCGGGCGTACGCCTCGGGCAGCAGATCCCGGGCGACCTCGGGCAGCAGGCCCATGGCCGCGAACTCGGTGAGGCCGAGACCGAAGCCGCCCAGGGCGAGTGCGAGCAGGGCCGCCCAGCGGCGACCGGCGGTGAGTTTGTCCACGTCAACGACTCTAGAACGTTCTAGAACGTGGCGTAGTAGAACGTTCTAGTGATCACACGTAAAATCTTGGTACATGCGAACCGGTGAGCGACGTCCCACCCTGGCCGACGTGGCCGCCGAGGCCGGCGTGAGCGTCGCGCTGGTGTCGATCGTGATGCGCGAGGCGCCCGGCGCCAGCGCCGCCACCCGGCAGCGCGTCCTCGAGGTTGCCCGCCGCCTCGACTATCAACCCGACAGCCGCGCCCGCCTGCTGCGCAGCGGCGAGAGCCGGCTGCTCGGCGTGGTGTTCAGCGTGCGGCACCCGTTCCACGACGACCTGCTGACCGGCCTCTACGACGCGGCCGACAAGCAGGGCTACGAGCTGACGCTCAGCGCGGTCACCCCGCGCCGCGACGAGCGCACCGCCATCGCCGGCCTGCTCCAGGACCGCTGCGCGGCGCTGATTCTGCTCGGGCCGCTGGCGCCCACCGCCGAGTTGGCCACCCTGGCCGACCGGCTGCCGGTGGTGGTGATGACCCGGGCCGTCCGGCACCGGGCGGTCGACGTGGTGCGCACCGACGACTCCCGCGGCCTCCAGCTGGCCGTCGACCATCTGGTGGAGCTGGGCCACCGCCGGATCGCGCACGTCGACGGCGCCCGCTGGGTGGCCTCCGCCGACCGCCGCCAGGGCTACCGGGACGCGATGCGCCGGCACGGCCTCGAGGAGTTCGTCCGGATCATCCCGGGCGGCTCCGGCGAGGAGGACGGCGCCCGGGCCGCCCGGCTGCTGCTGGACGACCCGCCGACCGCGGTCGCCGTCTTCAACGACCTGGCCGCCACCGGCCTGCTGGACGTGCTGCGCCGGCACAACCTGGACGTGCCCGGTGACATCAGCGTGGTCGGTTACGACGACAGCAGCTTCAGCGCGCTCGCGCACATCGACCTCACCACCGTCGCCCAGGACATCGACACGATGGCCACACTGGCCGTCTCCCGCGCGGTCGAGCGCGTCGCCGGCGCCCAGGTCGTCCACCGCGAGACGGTGATCGCACCCCGCATGGTCATCCGCGGCACGACTGGCCCACCGCGCTGAGGCACGGCATGCTCGCACCATGATCGATTGGTTGACGAGCACCGCGTTCCACGCGTTCGGCGCCCCGACCACCTGGGCCGAACTGCTCGGCTTCGGCACCGGCCTGGTGAACGTGGCCCTGCTGGTGCGGCAGCACATCCTCAACTGGCCGCTCGGCATCCTCAACGTCCTGCTGCTCATGGTGGTCTTCTGGTCGGTCGGGCTGTACGCCGACGCCACCCTGCAGATCGTCTATGTGATCCTCGGCTTCGTCGGCTGGTGGGCCTGGCTGTACGGCGGTGCCCGGCGCAGCCGGCTGGTGGTTCGCCGCACCAGCCGGCCCGAATGGCTCGGCCTGGCCGTCGCGGGCGTGCTGCTCACCGCCGGCCTCTGGCTCTTCCTGGACCGGCTCACCGAGTCGACGGTCCCGCTGGCCGACGCCGTCACCACCGCGTTGTCGCTGCTCGCGACGTACGGCCAGACCCGCAAGCTGATCGAGAACTGGTGGCTGTGGATCGCCGCCGACCTGATCTACATCCCGCTCTACGGCTACAAGGATCTCTGGCTCACCGCGATCCTCTACGTCGCGTTCCTCGCCCTGTGCATCCTCGGCCTGCGCTCCTGGCAGGCGGCCCGGCGCGAGATGATCACCGCGTGACGTACCGGCACGGCCTGATCGTGGGCAAGTTCTATCCACCGCACGCCGGCCACCACGCGCTGATCGCCGCGGCCGAGGCCGCCTGCGAACGGGTCACCGTGGTGGTCGCGCCGTCGACCCGGGAATCGGTGCCGCTCGAGGCGCGCCTGGCCTGGCTGCGCGAGGCGCACGGCCCGGCCGTCCGGTTCGTCGGCGTGTACGACGACCACCCGGTCGACTACGACGACCCGGACGTCTGGGAACTGCACATGGCCGTCTTCCGGACGGCGGTCGGCGACGACCGGGTGGATGCGGTCTTCTCCTCCGAGGCGTACGGGTCGGAGCTCGCCGAACGCTTCGGCGCCGAAGCGGTGACCGTCGACCTGGACCGCCTCGCCGTGCCGGTGTCCGGCACCGCCGTCCGGGACGACCCGCCGGCGCACTGGCACCTGCTCGGCCCCGGGGTGCGCGGCTGGCTGGCGAAACGGGTCGTGGTCGTCGGCGCCGAGTCGACCGGCACCACCACCATGGCCCGCGCGCTGGCCCGGCACTACCGGCTGCGCGGCGGCCCGTGGCGGGACACCCGCTGGGTGCCCGAGTTCGGCCGGGAGCTGACCGAACGCAAGCTGGCCGCGCTGCGCACCACCCGGCCGGCCGCCACGGTCTTCGACGTCACCTGGGACCGGGCCGACTTCGTCACGGTCGCCGACGAGCAGAACCGGGCCGAGGACCGGGCCGCCCGGGCCGGCTCGCCGGTGCTGTTCGGCGACACCGACGCCTTCGCCACCACCATCTGGGAGGAGCGCTACCTGGGCAGCACGTCGGACGAGGTGCGGGCCCGGGTCCGTGCCCCCGACCTGTACCTGCTCACCGACGACCGGGACGTCCCGTTCCAGGACGACGGCCTGCGCGACGGCGAACACCTGCGTACCTGGATGACCGGCCGCTTCCGCGCCGAACTCGACTCCCAGCCCGTACCCCACCTGGTGTTGACCGGAAGCTATCGGCAGCGCCTGCGCGCCGCGGTGGCGGCGACCGACGACCTGCTCGCGCGGGGTTGGATCTTTGCCACGCCGCTAAGCGCGGCGGCGCACACGCCGATCGGAAGGTGAGGGGAAGTGATTAAGGGGTACGTATGCGGCGGATCGTCCTCACGCTGGCGGTGTTGCCGCTCGCGCTGAGCGGTTGTAGTGGCAGCGCCACACCCACCGCCTCGGCGTCCGTCACCCCGACCAGCACTCCCTGGGTGCGGGTCACCTCCGGAAGCCCCACCACCACCCCCGGCACCAACAGCACCTTCTCGCCGAAGAGCGGCCTGCCGCCGATCTCCTACCTGCCGACCAGCTCGGCCTGCGCGGTGGCCTGGCCGGACACCGTGGGCCTGGTCCTGATCCCGATGGTCATCACCCCGATAACCGGCGGTTTCACGGTCCAGTGGCCGTCCCGGTACGGCTCGACCTACCGGATCACCGCGGTGCCCCAGGGCTTGGTGCTGGGCGCCCAGCCCGAGCCGTCCTGGCAGACCGTCCAGGCCGGCGACAACTGCACGGTCTCCGCCACCCTGACCGGCCTGACCGCCGGCAACCCCTACATCATCTGGCTGGACGCCCCCAACACCCCAAGAGACGTAGACGGCAACCGAAGCCTCTACACCGGAAAATCCAACGTCGTCCGCCCGCTTTAGAAACCTGGTCGGGGCCTTTTCCCGTACGGGCAGCAACGTCCACAACCGCAACCTCACCCGACCGCACACACCACGCGGCCGGCGTGCAACACCGGCACGCGTAGCGACTCTCGCGCAACCGGACACCCACACCAAACCCGCCCGGCGCGGGGGCCGGGCCCGCCCGAAGCGGGCGCACGGGGGGTGAGTTGCAGCTGCCGGGACCGAGTGCCACGGGAGTGAATCAGCGCGTACGCGGAAAGGGTCTTGCTCTTTCGGCTTTCTTCGGCAGTTCCTGCTTCCCGGCCTCGACCGCTTCCTCGCCACCGGCCCGCTCGACGTACTCGGCCCGGATGTCCTGCCAGCGCGAGTAGCCGTTCATGCCTCGTCCTCCTGCGCGGTGCGTTTCTCTAGTCGCTGAGCAAGCGTAGTGGGCGCGTCAGGAGGCGATGGTGTTTCGGCCGCTGAATTTGGCGGCGTACAGCCGTTCGTCGGCCTGGCGGAAGAGGGCCTCGCCCGACGTTCCTGGGGTCAGGGCCGACAGGCCTACGCTTACTGTCAGGTCTACGCCGGGGATGATGTCGGAGCCGGCCACCGCTGCTCGGATTCGTTCGGCTACCTCGCGGCCTACCGTCAGGTCGCCGCGTAGGAAGACGGTGAACTCGTCGCCTGCATACCGGACCGGGACGTCCTCGGTTCGGCAGTGCGCTCGCAGGATCTTGGCCACCTCGCGTAGCGCGCGGTCGCCGACCGAGTGGGAGTAGGCGTCGTTCACCGCCTTGAAGTGGTCTACGTCGACCAGCAGCAGCACCAGCGGGCCGGCCAGGTGGCCGGTGTCGATGCGGTCCAGGAGCAGGTCGAAGCGGCGGCGGTTGCCCAGGCCGGTCAGCGGGTCGCGGAGCACCTCGCGTTCGGCGCGGGCCCGGGCCGCCTCGGCTTCCTCCTGCTGGCGGGCCTGCCGGAGCATGGCCAGGCGCTGCAGGCGGACCCGCCACAACTCGCGCGCCTGGCCCTCGACCGCGTCGAACAAATCGCGGGCCGGCTGGCTGTCGTCGGCCTCCAGGGCGGTGCGGGCGGATTCGTACCGGATGATGGATTTCTCGTCGGGTCGGCTGCCGAAGTCGCACAGTTCGCGGGCTGCGAGGAACTCGCGGCGGGCCTCGACCAGCGCGCCCTGCGCGCGCAGCACCAGGCCCAGCGCCAGGTGGGCCAGCCGGGCCGGCTCGTAGTTCTCGGCCTTCCGCAGCGGCATGATCGCCTCGCGGGCGAGTTTCTCGGCCGGGATCAGGTCGCCCAGCTTGGCCAGCGCCAGGGCCAGCATGGCGGCGGCCCGCACATCGTCGGGGCGCTCGTCGACGTGCGGCCGGGTGATCGCGACGCAGCGGCGCAGGCGGGTGGCGCCCTCGTCGTGGCGTCCGATGTGGCCCAGCCGGAGTCCCCAGTAGAGCAGCGTCATCGCGTGCACCAGGTCGAAGGTGTTGGTGGCCTCGCTGATCTGCTCGTAGGTGGCGGACGCGGTCTCGTACATCTCGGCGGCCGTGGCGGCCTCGGCGAACGAGCAGAGGGCGGAGATGCGCCGGTCGCGGCCGGGGTGCGGGACGTCGAGCAGGACGGCGGCGCGGGCCAGGTTGCGCATGCCGTCGACGTAGCGGGACCGCAACACGTCGAACTGGGCCAGGTCGCAGAGGGTCTTGGCCTCGCCGAGGGCCGACCCGGCGGCTCGGTGCGCGCGCAGCAACCGGTCGCCGAGCTCGGCACCTTCGCGGTACCGACCCATGTGGAGGTTGGCGTACATCTTGCCCTGCAGCAGGAAATGCTCGGTGCGGTGGTCGCCGCATTGCCGGGCGATCGCGAGGTAGGCGTCGGCGGCCTCGATCGCTTCGCGGCACCGGCCGGAGTTGGCCAGCCGGTGCACCCGGATCGCCAGAAGATGAAGTGGGCCGAACGCAGTCACCGGCACCGGCAGCGGTGGGTCACCTTCCATCCGACCAGTATCAACAAAACGATTCAGATCAACAGCCGGTGTTGTCGATGTTGAAGACGTCGTTGATCGGTTATTTCGTAACAAATTTGTCGAGGCCGCCCACCAGCAGGTCGAGACCCAGCTCGAATCGCTCGTCGGTGCCGCCGCCGATCATGTCCCGCGCGTGCTTGCGCAGGTTGGGATAGGTGTCCTCGGGGAGCTCTTCGAAGTACGCCACCAGGTCCTCGCCGAGCTCCACGATCTCGGTGGGGGTGGTGGCCTTGCCGCGCCAGATCGACATCTCGTACGCATCGGCGGTGATGTAGAGGAAGATCCGGTCCATCGCCCAGGAGGCGACCCGCGGCGGCACGCCACCGGCCAGCATCAGGGTGAGCATCGCCTCGGAGATGCGCATCGCGTTCGGTCCGCTGGGGATGGTGCCCAGCGCGGTGCGGGCCAGGTCGTAATGATCGGCCAGCACCCGGTGGCCGTTGCGGGCGATCTCGCGCACCTGCTCCTGCCAGCGGGAAACGTCGAACGGCGGCACCTCGACCAGGCCGCACACCTCTTCGAACATCAGCTGGAGCAACTCGTCCTTGCTGGTCACGTGGGCGTAGAGGCTGGACGGGCCGGTGTCGAACTCGGCCGCGATGCGCCGCATGCTCACCCCGTCGACGCCCTCGGTCTGCACGATGCGCAGGGCGGCCTCGACGATCTGCGCCTGACTCAGGGGGATCTTGGTGGGGCGTTCGGGCTTCACCGGCCGGCGCCACGGGGAATCTCTCATCGTCGGCCAATTTACTTGACGCGAACGGTGTTCGCCAGTAGAACAGTGTTCGTGACGACGAACACTGTTCAAAAGCCGGCGCCAAACGCACCCGGCACCTACCGACATCGGTGGGTCGCGCTCTTCGTGATCCTCGCCGTCGAGGTGATGGATCTCCTCGACGCCCTGGTCACCAACATCGCCGGCCCGTCGATCCGCACCGAGCTCGGCGGGTCGTACAGCCTGATCCAGTGGCTCGGCGCGGCCTACACCCTGGCGATGGCGATCGGCCTGCTCACCGGCGGGCGGCTCGGCGACATCTACGGGCGACGGCGGATGTTCCTGATCGGCGCGATCGGCTTCACCCTCGCCTCGCTCGCCTGCGGCCTGGCCCAGACCCCCACCCAGCTGATCGTCGGCCGGGCGGTGCAGGGTCTGTTCGGCGCGGTGATGCTGCCGCAGGGCCTCGGCATGATCAAGCAGCTGTTCACCCCGGCCGAACAGGCCAAGGCGTTCGGTGCGTTCGGCCCGGTGATGGGCCTGTCCTCGGTCGGTGGCCCGATCCTGGCCGGCTGGCTGGTCGACGCCGACTACTTCGGCTCCGGCTGGCGGATGATCTTCTTCATCAACCTGCCGCTCGGCCTGTTCGCGGTGCTCGGTGCGATCAAGTTCCTGCCCGAGTTCAAGAGTGAGAAGGCGCCGCGCCTCGACGGGCTCGGCGTGGTGCTGGCCGCGGTCGGCGCGTTCCTGCTGCTCTACCCGCTGGTGCAGGGCCGCGAGCTGGACTGGCCGGTCTGGTGCTTCGTGATGCTGGCGGCCGGCGTCATCGTGTTCGGCCTGTTCGCGATGTTCGAGGCCCGGCGCGAGCGCAACCACCTCGATCCGCTGGTCACGCCCAGTCTGTTCCGCAAGCGGGCGTTCTCCGGCGGGCTCGCGCTCGGTCTGGTCTTCTTCGGCGCGCTCATCGGCACCGGCCTGGTGATGACGTTCTACCTGCAGATCGGTCTCGGCTACTCGCCGCTCAAGGCCGGTCTCACCACGCTGCCGCAGGCACTCGGCACGGTGGCCGGGTTCATCGCGGCCGGTGCCGGTCTCACCGAGAAGCTCGGGCGCAAGCTGCTGCTGCTCGGCACGGTCGTGATGACCGTGGGGGTGGCCGCGTTCGCGCTGACGGTGCAGCTGGCCGGGGCGGACATCACGCCGTGGCACATGGTTCCGTCGATGGTGCTGGTCGGCGCCGGGATGGGCCTGGCCATGGCGCCGTTCTTCAACATCGTGCTGGCCGGCGTCGACAACGAGGAGACCGGTTCGGCCTCCGGCGCGCTCACCTCGGTGCAGCAGCTCGGCGGGGCGTTCGGCATCGCGGTGCTCGGCACCATCTTCTTCGCGCTGCTGCCCGGCCAGGTGGCGTCGCACGTCGACGACTCGTCGGCCGAACTGCGTGCGGTGCTGACCACGGCCGGGGTCCCGTCCGACACCCAGCCCGCGGTGATCAGCGGGATCCGGGACTGCCTGCGGGACCGCACCGCCGAGGACGACCCCGACGTGGTGCCGGCCAGCTGCTCATCGTCGTCCGGCGAGAGTCCGGAGATCGCGGCGTACGCGCAGGAGCAGGTGCGGGCCGGGTTCCAGGCCACCACGGTGCGGACCACCGGGGTCACCGTGCTGTTGCTGATGCTCGCCTTCGGGCTGGCCTTCCTGCTTCCGAAGAAGGCCAGGCCCGAGGACGAGATGGACCACTAGATCGTCGGCAGGCCGGCGTCTCGCCATGCGGCGAAGCCGCCGGCCAGGTCGGTCGCCTTCGCCAGGCCCAGGTCCTGCAGCGAGGCCGCGGCCAGGCTGCTGGTGTAACCCTCCTGGCAGGTCACGATGACCTCCAGGTCGTACGAGCCGGCGAACGGCAGCCGGGCGTCGCTGCGCGGGTCGAGCCGCCACTCCAGCACGTTGCGCTCGATGATCACGGCGCCCGGGATCTCGCCGAACTCGGCCCGCTGGGCGGCCGGCCGGATGTCGACAAGCACGGCACCGCGACCCAGGGCGGCGGCCGTCTCGAACGGGTCGAGCCGGGTCAGCCGCGTGCGGGCCTTCGCCAGGATCTCGTCGATGCTCATCGGGGGCGCGGTCACCATTGCGCACCGGCCTTCTCGACGGTGAGCACCTCGAGTCCGCCGGCGGCACCGATCCGGTACTTGGTCATCGTGGTGAGCGCCGGGCCGTACACGTGGATGCTTACCGCCGGGCGGGAGGACCGGTTGGTGATCCGGTGGATGTGCCGGGTGCCGAACCGGCGGCCGGCGCCTTCGCCCAGCTCGCGGCCGGTGATCCGGGCCGGCCCGCCGGCCGGCAGCGACACGGTGTCCTCGGTCAGGGTGCCGGCGAAGACGTGGAACGCGCCGGCCGAGCCGCCGTGGTCGTGCAGCTCGGTGCACTGGCCGGGAAGCCAGGTCAGCAGCCAGACCTCGTGGTCGTCTGCCACCTCCAGGCGCTCGTACCAGCGGTTGGCCGGGTTGAACCGGGGTGCCACGGGCCACTCGTCGGAGGTGGCCGCAAAGCGGGTGGCGATCGCGAGGTGGTCGAGGCGTGTGTCGACGGCGGTCACGGGAGCTCCTCGGTTTGCATACATTGCCTATCAGTCCTATAGGTTTAACGCCCGACTGCGGCCAAGGATAGCGGTAAGCGCGGTCTTGTGGGCGGAAAAATCAGCTAAGCGAGGTGAAAAAGCGGAATACGCTGCTCAGCTGGGACAGCATGCGCTGGCGCAGTGCGCCAGATCGGTCGCCAAGTCGGCGACGAGAGGGATACCCGTCCGCTGCATGCCGATCATCGTGACCCGGTTGGAGATCAGTGGTCAACCCGGTTCCGAGATATGGGAGGAACTCGTCACCACCAGCCACGACGCTTGGCCCACGTCAGCCGTGCCGGGCCTGGAACAGCTCCTCCAGGAACTCCTCCGGGTTGCCCATGTGCCCGCCGGTGACCCGTTGCTCCAGGTGCCAGACGTCGGTGGTCACCTCCTCGATGAAGGTTTCGAGTCGGTGGATCAATGATGACGTGATCGCGTATGCCAGTTCGTACGGTGAATCGGGTTTCAGCCGGCCGCTCTCCAGTCGCCGGCGCGCCCCGTCGGTCTCCCGGAGTGCGACTTCCGGGGAAAGGGCGGGATTGATCGGGCCGTGCACGGTGACGACGTACTTATCGCCGATTATCTGATCGAGTTCGAGATAGTGGACATGACCCGACGGACCCCGCTCCGGACCGTGCATGATCAATAGCTGCTGATGCGGATAAATCCGGACACGAGGCACCCGGTTCCGTTGCATACAGTCGCGGACCGCCGGCGGATGACACCCGAGAACATCGGTGAGCAGCGAGATCGCTTCTTCCGTGCACTCCGGAATGTCCACCCACACCAGTGCTCCCGGGGGTGCCAGGAGCGCTCCCACCTCGGCGACGGCGTGGGTCTGCACCCCGTCGGCGGTGAGCGTCAGGACCCGGATCCCGGCCATGACTTTTACGCTAGACCTGAAAGAAGCTCGTCGGACTTTGCCTCTTTCCTAACAATGGGTAAAAAGGCGCACTCCGCGATCGCGTGAACACGCTCAGTCGCGGAAATTGCGAGTTGCATCACCGGATCGGCTGGCCCCCTCAGCCGTTAAGGCGGAAAACCGCTCGGCCACAGCATCTGGAATCGAGGAAGCTATATGGTGACGTGCGCCGCCGAGAACCGGTGCCGGAGGTCGCCTCGCCCCCAACCTCCGACCCCCCGATCAACGAGGACGGACACGTGTTGAAGTCACGCCGCGGTCTACTCGCCGCCGGCCTTGCCGTAGCCGTAGTCGGCGCCATCGGCGTCGCCTCGACGCTCAACGCAGGTGCGGAGCAGATCACGGGCGCCCCCGACCAGACGGTCCCGGTTGCCGACTCCCCGACCGGAGCGATCGCCGATACGGCGACGCCGCCGGCTCTCCTGCCGTGGGGCGAGCGCCCGACGAGGATCCGCAAGGGTCGCGCGGGCGCTGACAGCAAGACGCTACGTGCAGCCGGTGTCGCTGCCGCTTCCGCCGACACGACCGGCTCGATCCTGCCGCGCGGTCGATACGCGCCGAAGGGCCGCACCGCCGAGACCGAGAGCGAGTCGCTGCTCAACGAGAAGACCGACGTGCCGCCGCCGCTGCCGCCGTCGGCCAAGGCCGACGGCGAGTACAACGTCGACTACATCTACAGCACCGCCCGGCAGGATGCCGTAACTGACGGCGTCTACTCCACCCTGACCGTGGCCAAGCCGACGCTGGGTGAGAAGGATTACCACAGCCTCGCCGAGATCGCGCTGCAGTCGGCCGACAGCGATCAGGTCGTCGAGGTCGGCTGGACGGTCGACCCCCTGACCAACAAGGGCAGCTACGACCCGCACTTCTTCGTCTATCACTGGGTCAACGGTGAAGAAACCTGTTACAACGGCTGCGGCTGGGTGCAGTTCAGCAAGAACCTCAAGCCCGGTGACACCCTGGCCTACGGTGCGGCCAAGAAGTTCGGCATCCAGTACTCGAACGGTTCCTGGTGGGTCGCGTTCGACTCCGAGTGGATCGGTTACTTCCCCGAGTCGCTCTGGAACGAGAAGGGCACGAGTTTCAGCCAGTCCGGTCTGATCCAGCTCTTCGGCGAGATCGCCGTCCTCGACAAGGACAACACCTGCACGCTCATGGGTAACGGGAACAACCCGGTCGATGAGAAGGAAACGTCCGCGTCCGCCTTCTTCACCACCACGTCGTACATCAACGGTCCGGCGCTGAGCTTCACCTACCCGGCTCTCGAGGAAGAAGCGAAGGGCGGGAAGACGGCAAAGGAGTTGGGCAAGTACGGCATCAAGCCCGCGCCGCCCAGGTCCTTCCGGTACGGCGGGGACGGCAAACTTCCCGATGAGGACGCCGTCTGCTGAAGTTCCACGTGACGCGATGCCCGGTCCCGGCGAGGGGGACCGGGCATCGTCCCGTTTCCGGCACGTTCCTGTCGAACCAACTTCAACTCGACGGTGTACAAGTTGTTGGCGACGGGACGTAGCCGGAGGCGAGGGGCACGGGGATGAGGCGACGGGTGAGCCCCGACGAGGAGCTGATGACCGCGCTCTACACCGAGCACTACGCGGTCCTGCTCAGCTTCGTCCTGCGTTATGTGCACGACCGGCATCGCGCCGAGGACATGGTGCAGGAAACCCTGCTGCGGGCCTGGAAGCACATCGACCACCTCGACACCGACCAGGGCCGCACCCGCTCCTACCTGCTCACCATCGCGCGCAACGTGGTCACCAACGCGTGGCGGGCCGAGCAGCGCCGGCCGCACCTGGTGGGTGACGAGACCGCGGTCAACGCCATGCCGGTCGAGGACAACGTCGACCAGATGGTGGAGGGCTGGTTGGTGGCCGAGGCGCTGGAACGGCTGTCCGACGACCATCAGGCCGTGGTCAAAGCCATGTACTACGAGGGCCGAAGCGTGGCCGAGGCGGCTCGCCAGCTGTCCGTACCCGAAGGAACCGTAAAATCCCGGGCCTATTACGCGGTTCGGGCGTTACGGACGGCGTTCGAGGAGATGGGGGTTCTCCGATGAGCGCGGAACACGATGAACTGCGGCGGCTGCTCGGTGGCTATCTTCTCGGCGGCCTGGACGACACCGACACCGACCGGCTCGACGCGCACCTGCGGGACTGCGACGAGTGCCGCGACGAGTTGGAGCGCTTGGCGCCCGTACCAGAACTTCTGCAGCGCCTGCCGGACGCCCAGCGGGCGGCCGGAGTCGAGGCCGACCCACCGATCAGCCTGTCCGCCCGGCCGTCGGCGGAAAACATCGAGGGCCTGCTGCGCCGGATGCGATCGGCGCGCAACCGGGAGAAACGGGCCGCGCGCGTGCGCTGGCTGGCCGCGGCGGCCGCGGTGCTGATCGCGGTCGTGGTCGGCGCCGGGGTGATCCGCAGCAACCGCAGCAACACCCCGCCGACGTCGTCGCTGCCCAGTGCCGAGCTGGTGACCGCGCGGTTCGAGCCGGCCGAGGGCAGCGGGCTGACCGGCCAGGCCGTGCTCACCCCGAAGATGTGGGGGGTGTCGGTGGCGCTGGACGTGACGAAGCTGCGCGGCGAGGGCCCGTTCCTGTGCGAGGTGCACAACGCCGAGGGCAAGGTCGAGCAGGCGGCGGTGTGGGGACCGACGGCGAGCGGCAGCGCGAAGGTGATCGGAGCCAGCTCGTTCCAGTTGCGCAACGTCAGCTCGATCAACATCGCCGACACCGACGGCCACGTGCTCGGCACCGCCCTGCTCGATTAGGACACTCTTCGGAGTTTCACCAGGTAGGTCTGTGCGACCACGACCAGGGCCAGGAACGTTCCGCTGATCACCTGCTGCCAGTTGCTGTTCACGTTGCCGACCTGGTTGATCAGGTTCTGGATGACGCCGAGCAGCAGCACGCCCGCGATGGTTCCGGCGATCGTGCCGGCGCCGCCGGTCAGCAGCGTCCCGCCGATCACCACCGCGGCGATCGCGTCCAGCTCCATGCCGGTGCCCAGCACGGTCACCCCGGAGCCGAGCTTGGCCGCGTTGATCGCGCCGGCCAGGCCGGCCAGCAAACCCGACATCACATAGACCCAGATCTTGGTACGCCGTACCGCGATGCCCATCAGCGCGGCCGCGTCCTCGCTGCCGCCCACCGCGTAGACCGCGTGCCCGAATCGGGTGCGGGCCAGCAGCACGATGCCCAGCACCACCAACCCGGCGACCAGCCAGACCTGGTAGCCGATGTCGAGGAACGAGCCGTTGCCCAGCCGCCGGAACGCGTCGCTCTGGACCAGAAAGGTCGCGGAACCCTCGGAACTGATGGCCCGCATGAGCCCGCGCGCTCCGAGGAGCGCCGCCAAAGTCACAATAAAAGGAGCCATTCGGGTGTACGCGATGAGCAGTCCATTCGCGACCCCGATCGCCCCGCACACGAGCAGCGGCACCGCGAACGCCGTGACGAAGCCGAACTGCGAGGCCCAGGCCGCGAGGACCCCACCGAGCACGTAGAGCGAGCCGACCGACAGGTCGATGCCGCCGGTCAGGATCACGAACGTCATGCCGAGCGCGATAAGCATCGGTGGCGCCGCCGCGACCAGGATCGTCGCGGTGTTGTCGAAGCTGCGGAAGTTCGGGAACGTGGCGAACGAGATCAGCACGACCACGACCAGGACGGCGAGGGCACCCTGCCGCTGGACGATCTCGACAATCCGGTCGGTGCGATCGGTCCGGCGGGTGTCCTCGGGCGTGGCCACCGGAAGCGTCATGGTCACCGGGTCTTCCTCTCTCGCGCCACGTAGACCGCGATCAGGATGATGACGGCCTGCACCATCTCGGTCGTGGACGGCTGCAGGTTGTGTTTGATCATGGTGGCGATCACCAGCTGCATGAGCAGGGCGCCGGCCACCGTGCCGAGGACGCGCACCTTGCCGCCGGTGAGCGGGGTGCCGCCGACCACCACCGCGGTGATCGCGGAGAGCTCGATGAGCAGGCCGACCGCCGAGGCGTCACTGGACTGGATGCGGGCCACGCTCAGCAGGCCGGCGATCGAGGCGAGCACCGCGCACAGCACGTACACGGTGATCAGCACCCGCTTGACCGGTAAACCGGCCAGCTCGGTGGCCGGCCGGTTGCCGCCGATGGCGAGCAGCCGGCGGCCGAAAACGGTGCGCCGCACCAGGAACGCCACGACCACCACCAGGGCGGCGGCGATCCAGACCAGCACCGGGATGCCGAGCAGGTCACCCGAGCCGAGGTAGATCAGGTCGGGGTTGCGGACGTCCTTGAGCTTGCCCTCGCTGATCACCACGGCCAGGCCGCGGCCGCCGACGAAGAGGGCCAGGGTGGCGACGATCGGCTGCAATCCGACCCGGGCCACGAGTACGCCGTTGATCAGCCCGACGACCACGCCGGCCACCAGCGACGCCAGGATCGCGGCGACCACGCCGTACCCCAGGTAGAGCGGGATGAGCGCCGCGGCCAGGGCCATCACCGAGCCAACCGACAGGTCGATGCCCTCGGTGCCGATGACCAGCGCCATGCCGAGCGCGACGATCACGATCGGCGCGACCTGGATGAGCTGGATGCGCAGATTGCTCCAGGTCAGGAAGTACGGCGTGAAGAAGATGTTGTAGAGGACCAGCAGCAGGATGGCCAGGTAGACGCCGTACTGCGAGAGCCCCTTGAGATTGACGGCCGGCCGGGCCGCGACCTGGGTCGTCACTGGTTGCCTCCGGCGGCGATCGTGGCCATCAGGTCCTCGGTGGTCACCTCGGCGCCGGTGAGGGTGCCGACGACGACCCCGTCGCGCAGCACCACCACCCGGTCGGCGCCCTCGATCAGCTCCTCGGCGTCCGAGGAGACCAGCACGACGCCGAGCCCCTCGGCCGCGAGCTCGTCGATCAGCGACTGCACCTCGGCCTTGGCGCCGACGTCGATGCCCCGGGTCGGCTCGTCGAGCAGCAGCACCCGGGGCCCGGTGGCGAGCAGCCGGGCGAGCAGCACCTTCTGCTGGTTGCCGCCGGAGAGGTCGCCGACGAGCTGGCCCGGGCCGGACGCCTTGATCCGCAGCCGGGTCATGTACTTCTCGACGATCGCGTCGATCTTGGCGTCCGAGACCAGGCCGAAGCGGGACAGCTGGGGGAGGACGGCGAGCGCGATGTTCTCCCGTACCGAAAGACCGGCGATGATGCCCTCGGCCTTGCGGTCCTCGGGTTGTACCGCGATGCCGGCCTTGACGGCTCGCACGGTCGTGGGTTTCTTCAGGTCGACGCCGTCGACCTGAACGTCGCCGCTGTCCAGCGGATAGGCGCCGCCGATCGCCTTGATGGTCTCGCTGCGGCCGGCGCCGAGCAGGCCACCGAGGCCGACCACCTCGCCGGGCCGCACCTCGAAGCTGATGTCGTGCAGTTTCCGCCGGCTGGTCAGGCCGCGTGCCCGGAGCACCGGCGGGGCGTCGCTGACCTCCGGGTCGGACTCCTTGAACGCGGAGAACGATCCGGACATCTCCCGGCCCAGCATCAGCGAGACGAGCTTGATCCGTTCCAGCTCGGCGAGCTTTCCGGTGTGCACCACCCGGCCGTCGCGCAGGATCGTGACGGCGTCGCAGATCTGGTAGAGCTCGTCGAGCCGGTGGCTGACGTAGATGATGCCGATGCCCCGGCGGTGCAGGTCGCGGATGATGCCGAAGAGGGTTTCCACCTCGCGCGGTTCGAGCGACGAGGTGGGCTCGTCCATGATGACGACCTTGGCGTCGATCATCACGGCCCGGGCCAGCGCGACCATCTGCTGCGCACCGAGGGCGAGCGTGCCGAGCTGCCGTTTCACGTCGGCGGTGACGCCGTAGCCGGCCAGGATCTCCCGGGCCTCGTGGTGCATCCGCTTCTCGTCGAGCAGGCCGAACCTGTTCCTCGGCTCGCGGCCGAGGAACAGGTTGTGAGCCACGCTCATCTGCGGAATCAGATTGACTTCCTGATAAATCGTGGAAATTCCGGCGTGCTGAGCGTCCATCGGCGTCCCGAACTGCGCCTTCTCTCCCTGATAGCGCAGCTCGCCCTCATCCGGTTGGTAGACACCGGTGAGCACCTTGATCAAAGTGGACTTGCCGGCACCGTTCTCACCGACAAGAGCGTGCACCTCGCCGGCCGCCAGCCGGAACGAGACTCGGTCGAGGGCACGCACACCCGGAAATATCTTGGAGACGTCGAGGACTTCCAGCATCTTTACCCCAGTGGATTCGCGTTGTTCCAGGTCGCGTCGGCGTTGTAGCTGCTCGACGAGTCCCAGGTGTTGCCGCCGCCATTGGTGGCGATGTAGACCGCTTCGGCGTAGTGCCGCCAGAAGTAGCCGGGATAGTTGACCGACTCGAGCGAGAGGTTCGCCCCGCTCAGGCCGGGCTGCGCGCAGAACGTGGCGTCCTGCTGGAACGTCGTCGTCCCGTCGTTGGTCGCCGTTTGCAGCCGGTAGGCCGCATGCCGGAGGTAGCGCCCCGGGTAGTTGACCGACTCGAACGTGTAGCAACTGTTGTCGGCCAGCCCGGCGCGGACCGTGAAGGTGGCGTCCTGCCGGTCGGCGAGCGAGCTGCCCGTGGTGATCACGTCGGTGCGGGCCAGGCTGTTTTGATGCCGCAGGTAGCGGGTGTCGTAGCCGGCCGTGGTGACCCGGAACGAGCGGTTCGCCCCGACGGTCAGATCGGCGCCGCTGCGCCACAGCGGCGTGGTCACCTGCCAGGTCGCGTCGTCGGTGAACGAGCCGCCGGTGTTGGCGTCCATCCAGACCTCGTCGCTGCGATGCCGCAGGTAGTAACCGGCCATGTTGGACGCTTCCAGCGAGGTGCCACCGCCGGAGAGGCCGGGCCGGGCACAGAAGGTGGCGTCGGCGGCGAAGGTGCCACCCGTGTTCGCTTCGCGGTAGACCCGGTAACTGCGATGCCGCAGGTACTGGCCGGGGAAGTTGCGCGACTCGAACGAGTAGCAGGTGGTGTTCGACAGTCCGGGACGCACCCAATAGGTGGCGTCCTGGCGGTCAGCCGAAGCGGTGCCGATCACGTCGGTACGGGCCGCGCCGGCGGAATGCCGCAGGTAGCGGTTGGTGTAGCCGGGTGTGGTCACCCGCAGCGAGGCCAGCTTGCCGGTGGAGAGGGTGGCACCGGTCGCCGCGCCCAGGACCCGCAGGTTGACCTCACGAACCCGGGCCAGGTCCATCTTCGCGACCTGCCGGTCGTACGTGTAGAAGCCGTTGAGCTCTTCCTCCACGTCGGTCGGCTCGGTGTAGACGCTTCCGGACAGCCCGCTGCCGTTGATCAGGTCGATCAGCCGGCCGGTGATCTGGACGTATCGGCTGGTCAGTGCGTTCGAGTCGGCGAGCCACTCGTAGGCGAACTTGCCGCTGGTCGGCCACTCGTGGGTGGTTCGCAGGCCGAGGCCGCCGTACTCGCCGTTGACCGCGAACCGGGTAGCGGTCGGCGCGCGGCCGATGCCGGGACCGACGTAGACGTGGTCGTCGATCACGTCGCCGTTGCCCGGATCCGGGTCGGAGTCGCAGCAGTTCGAGCCGGAGTCGTGGTTGACCATCCGGATCGGGTCCCAGCTTTTCACCAGGTCGGTGATCCGGCCGGCGTCGTACTCGCCCCAGCCCTCGTTGAACGGCACCCACTGGACGATCGACGTGATGCCCTTGTGCTCGTCGACCATCTCCTTGAGTTCCTTCTCGAACCGGGTGCGCCCAGCCGTCGACGGTTCCTTGCCGCTGGCCAGGGCGGGCATGTCCTGCCAGACCATCAGGCCGAGCCGGTCGGCCCAGTAGAACCAGCGGTCGCTCTCCACCTTGATGTGCTTGCGGACCATGTTGAAGCCCATGGCCTTCTGCTGTTCGAGGTCGAAGCGCAAGGCGGTGTCGGTCGGCGCGGTGTAGATGCCGTCCGGCCAGTAGCCCTGGTCGAGGGTGCCGAGCTGGTAGACGAACTTGCCGTTGAGGGTGGGTCGGAGCACCCCGCCGAGCATCGCCTTGCCGAGCGAGCGCATCCCGGCGTAGCCGCCTACGGTGTCGCCGCTGCCCAGCGTGACTTTCAGGTCGTACAGGAAAGGATCGTCGGGTGACCAGAGCCGGGCATTGGGGATATTTACCCGGAATGATGCGCCGACCGTCCCGGTGGCCGTGCCGACCACCGTGCCGCCGCTAAGGACCTGGGCCGTCACGGATTGGCCGCTCGCGTTGGCTGCCTGCACGATCAGGTCGAGGCCGCCGGCCGCGACGTTGGGTGTGGTGTCGAGCCGGGTGATCCGGGCCGAGTTGGTCGGCTCCAGCCAGACGGTCTGCCAGATGCCGCTCGACGGCGTGTAGAAGATGCCGCCCCGGCTGATCCGCTGCTTGCCGACCGGGATGTCCTGGGTCTCGACCGGGTTCCAGGCGCCGACGATGATCTCGTTCGCGCCCGCTTTGAGGGCACTCGTGATGTCGTACGAGAACTTGTCGTAGCCGCCCTCGTGCGTGCCGAGCAGCGTGCCGTTGACCCAGACCTTCGACTGCCACATCACGGCACCGAAGTTGAGCTGCACGTTCTTGCCGGTCCAGCCGGTCGGGACGGTGAACGTGCGGCGGTAGTACGAGTAGTCCTGGCGTCGCATGATCCCGGAGAGCGCGCTCTCGATCGGGTACGGCACCAGGATCTCCTCACCGAGGGTCTGCCCGGTGGGTGGAGTGTTGATGTTCGAGGCGCCGACGAACTGCCAGATGCCGTTGAGGCTCTGCCAGTCGGTGCGGGTGAGCTGCGGCCGCGGATATTCGGGCAGCGGGTTGGTGGTGGAGACCTGGCTGGTCCACGGGGTGCTCAGCGGCGGCGTCTTGGGGGCGAACGCCTCGGCCGGGCCGGTGGTGGCGACCAGGGTGCCGGCCGTGGCGGCCAGCACGAGTGCGAGAAGTCGTCGGGGATGTGCGGTCACGTTCCGCTCCTTCGGGGATGGAGCCGACGATGGGCAACACAAACGAACATTTACCGGCGGCGGTGCGGGTTTTTTCGGGAAAACCCGACACCGCCGCCGCGATCTCAGTACGCGCTGGCGAGGTCCGCCTTGGCGTTGTCCTGGCCGTACTGCCGGTCGGAGATGATCACGTCCTGGTCGACCGGCTCACCGCCGAAGAACTTCTGCGCCGTGGCGAAGGAGAGTGGCCCGAAGCGCGGGTTGGATTCGATGACGGCCGATGCCCAGCCGTCCACAATGGCCTGCACAGCGCCCTTGGTGCCGTCGATCGACACCACCTTGACGTCGCCGGCCTTCTTGCCGGCGCCCTTCAGCGCCGTGATGGCGCCGAGAGCCATCTCGTCGTTCTCGCCGTAGATCCCGTTGATGTCCGGGTTGGACTGGAGCAGCTGCTCGGTGACTTTCTGCCCGTCCTCGCGGGCGAAGTTGCCCGTCTGTTCAAAGACGATCTTGATGTCCGGCGCCACCTTGGCGATCTCGTCCTTGAAGCCGCTGGTGCGCAGCGTGGTGACGTTGTTGCCGGGCGCGCCGAGCAGGATGGCCACCTTGCCCTTGTTGCCCAGCGACTTGGCCATCTCGTCGGCGGCGCGTTTGCCCTGTTCAGCGAAGTCCGACCCGATGAAGGTCAGGTAGTCCTTGCAGGGTGTGGCGTTGATCTTCCGGTCGATCGTGATGATCGGAACCTTCTTGGCCGACGCCTTGGCGAACACCGAATCCCAGCCGTCCGAGTTGAGCGGCGCGATCACCAGCAGCTGCACACCCGAGTCGATCATCTGCTCGACATCGGAGATCTGCTTGTTGAACTGGGAGTTTGCGTTCGTTGTCGTGAGGTTCGTGATGCCGAGCTTGGCCGCTTCGTCCTTGATGGACTGGGTCTCGGCAATCCGGAACGGGTTGGCCTCCTTCTCCGACTGGGAGAAGCCGACCTTCGCCGTCTTGAGGTCGAGTTTGGTGCCGCCGTACTGGTCAATGGTGCAGGTAGCAGCCCCGGACGAGGCCGACGCGACGACCTGAGCGCCGGCCGAGGCCGGCGTTCCGGAGCCCGCCGAGGAACCGTCGTCCTCGGACTTCGCGCAGGCTCCGGCACTGAGAATGAGTAGGGCCGCACCGAGAGTAGCGGCCGCAGGGCGCAAAAAGCCCATGATTTTGTGCTCCTTAGCGGTGATGAGACATCGGGGAGTAACCGCCTGGAAACACATTCACGCACTATCGAACTTTTCCTGTCAAGGACGCACGCGTCGGCCGTGCGGTCCGGAAATTAAACGACAGCCCTCGATGTGCGCGCCATGTCCCAGCGCGCCGACATCGAGGTGTAAAGGCGCAGCGCCTCGTCCGGCCGTTCGCCGCTGAGCACCGCCGCGTCCTCCAGCGCACCGGCCAACTCGAAGCGGCGGCCCACCTTGCGGTAGTGCTCGGCGGCCTCCCGCGCGAGGGCCGGATCGCCGGTGCGCAGGGCCTGGCAGCGCAGGTGGGCGGCGTGCGCACGGGCCGGCCGCACCTCCTTGGCGGCCTCGGTCGCGCAGATCTCGGCGGCCCGCTCGGCAATGTCCATTCGGGACTCCCGCACTGCCAGCCGCAGCACGTCGGGCAGCCACTGGTGGCGCAGCATCATCGGCGCGTACGACGGTTGGAGCAGCGGCGTCAGCAGCTCCAGCGCCGGCCGGCCCTCTTGCTCGGCCGCGAGTGCCCGGGCCACCAGCAGGAAGTCGCAGTTCTCCCGTTCCGCCTCGCTGGCCGGCACCGCGTCGGCCGCGTCGAGGTGCGCGGCGGCCAGGTCGCGGGCGTCCCGGTGCAGCGCGATCAGCGCGGCCACCCCGTGCAGCAGCATGGTCACCGCGCCCGGCTCGCGCAGGCCGTGGAACAGGATCCCCGGACCGTCCTCGGTCACCGCCGACACCTCGGACAACGCGTCGTCCCACCGGCCCAGCCAGTAGTCCTGCACCGCGGTCGCCACCTGCATGTTCGCGGTCAGCCGGTGCGACGCGGCGAACTCGGCGGCGGTCCGCAGGGTGCGCTGCGCTTCGTCCAGCCGGTCCAGGTTCTGCAGCGAGAAGAGCCGGTTGTCGAGCAGGTCGAAGTACGTCCCGGTGAGGTCGTCGCGGCCCTTGACCACGGCCAGCGCGCGGTCGACGTGTTCCAGCGCGCGCTCGTGGTCCCGGCGGATCGAGCTGGTCAGCCAGATGGTCTGCAGCGCGAACGCCGTCTCGTACGGCTGGCCGGCCGCCTCCGCCTCGGCGCGGACCGTCTGCGCCCGCTGTTCGGCCTGGTCCAGGTCGTCGAGGTCGCCGCGGCGGAAGTTGGCCAGCAGCACCCGGTGCCGGGTCTGCCAGATGGTCGGCACCCGCGGATCGTCCACCGCGTCCCGCAGCATGGTCACCGCCTCGACCGTCTCGCCCCGGCGGTAGCGCATGGTCGCCAGCAGGTGCCGCATCTCGGCCCGGTCGGCCGGATCGGTGGCGAGGCTCATCGCCTCCTCGGCCTCGGTCATCGGGTACCGGTCGCGGCGGAAATCGAGCCGGACCAGGGCGACAAGCAGCACGCCGCGCTGCGCCGCCGACGGCAGGTCGGTGCGCAGCGTGCGGCGGATCAGGTCGGCCGCGATCTGCGGGGTACGCCGGATCACCTCGGCGTGGTGCGCGAGCAGCCAGTTCAACACCCAGGTGTCGACCGCCGGGGTCTCCGCGTTGAGCTGCTCGGCGACCCGGGTGACCGAACTGCCGCCGGCCGCGAGCACCTCGGCCGCGTGCCGGTGCAGCCCGGCCCGCAACGCCGGCGGCACGCTCTGCACCAGCGCCTGGCGCAGGTATCCGTGCCGGAACGCGAGGTCGGTGCCGCTGTCCACCAGCACGTTCGCGGTCAGCGCCTCCTCCAGCGCGCCGACCAGGTCGAGCGCCGACCGGCCGGTCACCGCCACCACCTCGCTCACCGAGAACTCGGCCCCGAGCAGCGCGGCCAGCCGCAGCACCTCGCGGGTCGGCCCGGAGAGCAGGTCCAGAGTGGAGTGCACGGCGGCGAGCAGGGTGCGCGGCGGGGCCACGGTGACGTCCGGGCCGATGTCGGCGCGCCCGCCCGCGACCTCGATGACGTCCCGCTGCCGCAGCGCGCCGACCAGTTCCCGGGCGAACAGCGGGTTGCCACCGGAGCGGCTCACCAGCGCCCGCAGGTTGGGGCCGGGCGGCGCGCCGACCTGCGCGGCCACCAGGCGATCGAGGTCGGTGGCCGGGAGCGGGCCGAGCCGCAGACCCGGCGTGTGCCGCGGGCGGTCGGTTGCCCGCGCGGCCGCGACCAGCAGCAACGGCAGCCGGCCGACCAGACCCTGCAGGCGTTCCCAGACCCGGACGGTGGCGCTGTCCGCCCACTGCATGTCGTCGACGATCAGGATCAGCGGCGTCGCGGCGCAGGCGGCCCGGACCGAGGCGACGATCTGGTCCTCGGCCACGTCCGGCTCGGCGACCGGACTGCGCGGGCGGCGGGAGGCGGATTCCAGGCCGAGGGCTCGGGACAGCACCTGCAGGGGCACCCGGGAGCCGAGTTGATCGGCCGCACCCCAGGCCACCCGGCAGCCGCAGCGGGCGGCGTCGGCGAACGCCTGGGTCAGCAGCTCGGTCTTGCCGATGCCCGGCTCGCCCTCGATCCAGATCGACCCGCCGGTGCCGGCCGCCACCTGCCGTACCAGCCCGCGCAGGTGATCGATTTCGGCCTCCCGGCCGAACCAGTCCCGGTTGGTGAGGCCGTCCCGCAGCGCCTTCGCCACCGCGGTCGGCACCACCGTGCGCAGTGGCTCGGGCACCGGCAGCGCGGCCGGCTGTTCGGCCGAGCCGGCCAGCACCTGCCGCTGCAATTCCTGCAGAGCCGGGCCCGGCTCGATGCCCAGCTCGGCGACCAGGGTGCGGCGGGCCGCCCGGAACACCTCGAGGGCCTCGGCGTGCCGGCCGGCCCGGTGCAGCGCGCGCATCAGCAACTCGTGCAGTGGTTCGTGCAGCGGGTTGTCCTTGACCAGGCCGGTGAGCTCGGCGATCAGGCCGTCGTCGCCGCCGCGGTCGAGCAGGATGCGGGCCCGCTGCTCGGCGGTGGCCAGCCGCAGCTCGGCCAGGCGCTGCCGGTCCAGCTCGAGGAACGGGCCGGCCAGCGTCGCGTACGCGTCGCCGCGCCACAGATCGAGCGCCTCGTCCAGCCGGTCGGCGGCGGACCGGCCGTCGCCCGCGTGCATGAACTCGGCCGCGGCCGAGCGCAGCTGCTGGAAACGGGCCGCGTCCAGGTCGGCCGGCTCGACCCGGAGCAGGTAACCACCCGAGGCGGTGGTCAGCAGGCCCGGCGGCAGAGCCCGGCGCAGGCCCGAGACGTACGTGTAGACGCTGCCGGCCGCGGTGGCCGGCGGCGAGTCCCCCCAGATCGCGGTGATCAGCTCGTCCCGGCCGACCAGCCGGCCGGCGTGCGCGGCGAGCACCGCGAACACCGCGCGCTGCCGGGCCGCGCCCAGGTCGACCTCCCGGTCGGCGATCCAGGCGCGGACCGGCCCGAGCACGCTGACGCGCAAGACTTCCGGCACGTGTCCTCCCGGTTCGGGTGTCCTCAACTTCGAGGGAGACGGGCCGGGTGTCAATGGATAACAGAAACCGTCCTTACGGGCAGTCCTCCGCCGTAGCCCTTCCCCGCCCGATGACCCCCTGGTGAACTGGCCTATCGGCCTCTATCACGCCCTGAAGAATCTCTGAAGGTTCTCTGAAGAACCTTTTCCGACACTTGCTCCCACACCTACTCGTGGGAGGAGCGGGCCGTGGAACAGGTGAAGGTCGCGCTGCAGGCGATGGATCCGGTCAGTCATGCCGGGTTGGCCGCGTTACTCCAATTCCGGAACGACATGGTGGTACTACGCAGCAACCAGCGGCACGACGCCGACGTGCTGGTCGCGGCGGCCGAGCGGCTCACCCCGGACGTGGTGGCGGCGCTGCGCCGCACCGGTGCCGACGTGAGCGCGCCGATCGTGCTGGTCTGCCAGGAGATCCTCGAAGCCGAGCTGATGACCGCGGTGGAGTGCCGGGTGGTGGGCATCCTGCCGCGCACGGCGGTCACCGCCGAGCGGTTGGCGCACAGCGTGCGGGCGGCCGCGTGCGGTGGCGGGGTGATGCCGCCGAATCTGGTCGGCGAGTTGCTCAAGCAGGTCGAGCGGATGCAGCGGGACGTGCTGGCGCCGAACGGGCTGAACGCGTCCGGGCTGACCCCGCGCGAGATCGACGTGCTGCGGCTGATGGCGGACGGCTTCGACACCAACGAGATCGCCGGGAAGCTCTGCTACTCGGAGCGGACCGTGAAGAACGTCATCTACGGCGTGACCCACCGGCTCAAACTGCGCAATCGCTCGCACGCGGTGGCCTACGCGCTGCGCGCCGGGATGATCTGATGTCGGGGTGGAAAACCCCCCAAAACTGAAGCGTGGCGACAAGGTCGCGGTGGTCTCGCCGTCCTGGGCCGGCCCGGGCATCTTTCCGGCCCTTCAGGACCAGGCCCTGAGCCGCATCCGTGACCTGCTCGACCTCGAGCCGGTGGAGTTTCCGACCACCAGGCTGCAGGGAACGCCGGCCGAGCGGGCCGCCGACCTGATGGCCGCTTACCGGGACCCCAGCATCCGGGCCGTCTTCGCCACCATCGGCGGCGACGACCAGATCACCGTGCTGCCGCACCTCGACCCGGCGCCGTTCCGGGCCGACCCGAAGCCCTACTTCGGCTACTCCGACAACACCAACGTGCTCAACTGGCTGTGGTTGCACGGCGTGGCCGGCTACCACGGCGGCTCCACCCTGGTGCACCTCGCGCGCGGCGGCGCGGTCGACCCCGAGCACCTGGCCTCACTGCGGGCCGCGCTGTTCGAGACGACCGATCTGGAGATCACGCCGGTCGCCGGGTTCACCGACGAGGAGCTGAGCTGGACCGATCCGGCCTCCCTCAGCACCTCGTCGCCGCGGGTCAAGAGCCCGGGTTTCTTCTGGCACCGAGCCGACCGGGTGGTCACCGCGCCGACCTGGGGCGGCAGCCTGGAGATCGTGAGCTGGAACCTGGCCGCGAACCGCTGGATCGGCCCGGTCGACTCCTATGCCGGCTCGATCCTGCTGCTGGAGACCTCGGAGGAGATGCCGTCAGCCGAGCAGGTGTTCCGGGTGCTGCGCAACGCCGGCGAGCGTGGCCTGTTGCAACAGTTCCCGGCGGTCCTGGTCGCCACCGCCAAGGCCAGCAACATCGAGAACCGGCCACCGCAGTCGGAGCGCGCGAAGTTCCGCGATGACCAGCGTGAGGCGGTCCTGCGCGCGCTGCACACCTATAGCCCGGCGGCGATGGCCGTCTTCGGTGTCGATTTCGGACATACGGCCCCGCAGTGGATCCTGCCGTACGGCGGCCGGATGACCGTCGACGGCCCGGCGCGCCGGATCACCGCGCACTTCTGACGGTGTCGGCCGGGCGCAGCGGCGGCGAGCACGGGTCGCAGAACGTGTCGGCCGGAGCGTGCGCGGCCAGCCGATTCGGGATCAGGAAGAACGCGATCACGCTGCCCGCCGCCATCAGCCCGGCGCAGATCAGCAGCGCGTGCCGGTAGACCGGGTGCAGCTGATCGGACACGGTCAGGCTGCCGGCCCCGAGCCCGGCGGCGAGCGGCAGGATCGCCACCGACAGCAGGCCGGCGGCCCGGGCCACCGCGTTGTTCACCCCGGAGGCGATGCCGGCGTACGCGTCGTCCAGCGAACCCAGCGCCGTCGAGGTCAGCGGCGCGACAAGCAACGACAACCCCAAACCGAAGATCACCACCCCGGGGAGTACGTCGGTCAGGTAGGACGCGTCCGGCCCGATCATCGACATCAGCACCAGAGCCACGGCGCAGACCAGCGGCCCGGCCGTCATCGGGATCCGCGGCCCGATCCGCTGCCCGAGCGCGCCCGAACGGGACGACAGCAACAGCATCAGGACGGTCACCGGAAGCATTGCGATCCCGCTGGCCAGCGGCGTGAACCCGGCCACCACCTGCAGATTGATCACGACCAGGAAGAAGACGCCGCCGTTCGCCGCGTACACCAGCAGGGTCACCAGGTTGGCACCGGCGAACGCCACGGTCCGGAAGATCCGCAGGGGCACCATCGGCTGCGGGGAGCTTCGCTCGACCAGCACGAACGCCACCAGGCCGACCACCCCGACGGCCAGCGAGATCAGCACCACCGGATCGCCGGGCCCGCGCATCGGCCACGCGGTGAAGCCGTAGGTGAGCCCGCCCAGACCGACCGCGCCGGTCAGCACCCCGGCCACGTCGATCCGGCGGGCGGCCGACGGGTTGCGCGACTCGGGCACGTGCTTGGCCGCGACCCACAGCACGAACGCGGCCACCGGCACGTTGATCAGGAAGATGTACCGCCAGCTGCCGGCCTCGACGAGCCAGCCACCGAGGAACGGCCCGAGCGCACCGCCGATCCCGCCCAGCCCCGACCAGGCGCCGATCGCGCGGGCCCGGTCGTCGCGGACGAAGGACGCTTCCAGGATCGCCAGCGCTCCCGGGGTGAGCAGGGCGCCGCCGATTCCCTGCAGTACCCGGGCGCCGATCAGCAGCTCGATGTTCGGCGCCAGTCCGCAGAGCAGCGAGGCGACCGCGAACCACCCGATACCGATCATGAACACGCGTTTGCGGCCGAACCGGTCACCCAGCGACCCGCCCAGCAGGATCAGCGAGGCCAGGCTCAACGCGTACCCGTTGACGGTCCACTGCAAGCCGGCCGCCTCGGCCGACAGGCCGCGCCCGATCTCGGGCAGCGCGATGTTCACCACGGTGGCGTCGATGAAGGCCAGGCTGGTGCCGAGCACGGTGGCCAGCAGGACCCAGCGGCCGGTAGCGCTGCGGTATTTGATCAACTCAGGCTCGGCCATGCGCCGAGGCTACGCGTGGTCAGGCGACGGTGCGGCTACGCGGCTCCGAAGCCTGCGTGGCGGCGCCGCGGACGGCCCGGGTGGCGGCCCGGAAGGCCGCGCTCGCCACGGCCGCGGACACGCTCGCCTGGCCGGCCGCGTACGGCTTGCGCAGGATCAGGGTGTCCAGCCGGGCGCAGAGCTCAGCCCGGTGGAACGGCTTGGTCAGGTAGTCGTCGGCGCCGGCGTCGAGCGCGGCGAGGATCCGCTGGTCGTTGACGTCGGCGCTGATCAGCATCACCGGCAGGAGCGCGGTGGCCGGCTCGGCGCGCAGCCGGCGGCACAGCTCGATGCCGGATTCACCGGGCATCCGCACGTCGATCAGGGCGGCGTCGATGCCCCCACCGCGCAGGGCGGTCATCGCGGCGCCGGCGTTCTCGGCGGTGACCACGTCGTGCCCGGCGCGCCGGAGGGCAAGGGTAAGCAGCTCGCGGTGATCGGCGTCGTCGTCGGCGATGAGCACGGTTGACACGAGGGCCTCCAGAAACGTTCAACTCGAACATCCTGATGTTCGGCACCCCGCCCAAACCCACTGAGCCGTTTCCCCGGATGCGCACGTACGTGCACATCAACGCGATTGTGCGCGTACGTGCACAACGACTAGGATGTGCACGTACGCGCACAGCGGGAGGTGTCATGCGTGTCAGCAACGTCCGGGACCTCGGGCTCTACGTGCGTGACCGCCGACGAGCAGCCGGCCTGAGTCAGGTCGACCTGGCCGTCCGAGCCACGGTCAGCCGACGCTGGCTCTCCGACCTCGAGGCGGGCAAGCCCACTGCTGAGATCGGCCTGGTCTTCAAGATCGTCAGCGCTCTGGGTCTTTACCTTGACTGTCGCCCCGAGCCCACACCGGCGGTTGATCTCGACGCCTACCTCGACTCGCTCGGCGGCCCGGCATGACTCGCGAGCTGGCGGTGCTGCTCGGCGGCCGAGTCGCGGGGCGGCTCATCCAGGGCGAAGGCGGAGCGTTGATCCTCACCTACGACTCCGCCTATCGCGAGGCCGCCGACGCCATTCCGGTCTCGAGGAAGTGATCCAGCCGCGCCTGCTGGCCAGGCCCGGCTGCGAGTTTCACCGGCAGGACGAGATCGTCCCCGGCGCCGGTGAACACGACGGCCAGCGGGCCGGTGTAGTCCCACCATGTCGACCGGTCGCCCGGCTTGACCGGCGTCCGGCGGTGATGCCCGCCGGCGGCACGGTGCGCGGCGAGCGACCCGACGAGCTGGAAGGTCTCCCACGTTCTTGGTTTCGTGTGCGAGCGGGCCCGGCCCGGGATCCGGTTCGACGTCCACCACGTTGCGACCCGCGGCCGGCCGTGACGGTTGCCGGACTCGTCGGCGAACAGATGCCGATCGACGCTCTGCCACACCTCGTCCGCCAAGTGCATGGCGACGGCTCTGGTCAGGTGCCGGCGAAGCCACCCCGACCGGTCCACATGCCCGGCCGCTACCTGCTCAAACGCCCTGCGCGACAGGCCGAAGGCGTCCCGGGCCGCCTTCGCATCGATCGCCCGCAGGTGCGGCGACCGCCAGTACGCGCCCACCCGATTGACAGCCCGGCGCTGCAACGCGCGCCGCAGCTGCCAGATCGCACCGAACATGGTGAACATCCGCGACCGGATCGCCGGGTCCGACAGATCCAACTCGAGCCGGATCACCGCGACCGCAGCCTCAGCGTCGCGCCGCCAGTTCCGCTGCTTCGACTTACCCCGGGTCCTCGCAGCAGGAGCGGTAACGGTTGTAGACACGACCTCGCCGACCTGACCATCCGCGGCCTCGTCGCAATAGCGATCTACAACCGCCAGTAGTTACAACGCAAGTCTTATGGTGGGGTCTATGCGTGCTGCTGTCTTTGAAGAGCCTGGGCCTGCTGCCGTCCTGCGGATTGTCGAGCGGGAGATGCCGGCGGTCGGGGCCGGTGAGGTCCGGGTTCGGATCGTGCTGTCCGCCGTCAATCCGACCGATACCGGGACCCGCGCCGGGCGTGGTGTTCCCGACGGGGTGAGCCCGCCTCGGGTGCCCAACCAGGACGGCTCCGGCGTCGTCGACGCCGTGGGGGAGGGCGTTCACGGGCTTGAGCCGGGCGATCCGGTCTGGGTGTGGGACGCCGGTTACGGCCGGGAGAACGGGACCGCCCAGGAATACGTGGTGCTGCCGCGCCGGCAGGTGGTCCGGATGAACGAGGACGTGCCGTTCGAGGTCGGGGCCGCCCTGGGCATTCCGGCGCTCACCGCGCACCGCTGTCTCACGCTGGCCAGCGATGGGCCCGCCCGCCTCGCGCCGGGCGCCCTCGACGGGCGGACGGTGCTGGTGGCGGGTGGTGCCGGTGCGGTCGGCAACGCGGCCATCCAGCTGGCCAAGTGGGCCGGCGCGACCGTGCTGACCACGGTCAGTTCCAAGGAGAAAGCCGACCTCGCGGTCGCGGCCGGAGCCGATGCGGTGATCAATTACCGCGAGGAGGACGTGGTCGCGCGGGTCAAGGAGCTGGCGCCGGGTGGGGTGCAGGTGGTGGTCGAGGTCAACACCGAAAACCTGCGCACCGACCTCAGCGTGATCGCGCCGGGCGGCAACATCGGCATCTACGTGGCCGGCGAGGTGACGGTCCCGAGCTTCAAGGCGATGCTCAAGAACGTCAGCCTCGACTTCGTGCTGACCTACACCACCACGACCGAGGAGAAGGACAACGCGGTCGCGGCGGTCGCCGAGGCGGTCAACTCCGGGGCGGTCAAGGTTGGCGAGGAGGCCGGCCTGCCGATCCTGCGGTTCCCGTTCGAGCGGGTCAGTGACGCGCACGAGGCGGTCGAGCAGAACGCGATCGGCAAGGTCGTCGTCGAGGTCACCCAGCCGTAACCGCTGCCAGCAGCGCGTCGGCCACCCGTTCGACGCCGCGCCCGTCCACGGCCGCCCACGCCCGGGCGGCCAGGGCGGTGCGTGCCTCGGCGCCGGTGAGCAGGGCTCGCAGCGTCGCCACCGAGTCCTGGTCGAAATGGCCGAGCTGCCCGAGCCCGGCCGCGAAGCCGCGCGCGATCGTCCGGTCGTACCCAAGAATTTGATTGTCGACCACCCAGACCAGCGCGGACGGCAGGCCGAGGCACAGCAGTTCCCAGGTCGAGGTGCCGCTGGCGCTGACCGCCAGGTCGGCGCCGGCCAGGAGTTTCGGCAGGTCGTCGGTGGGCGGGATGATCTCGAAGCGTTGGCCGGGCCCGGCCGGCACGGCCGACAGCTCGGCCCGCAGTTCCTCGTTCGCGCCGATGATCGTCGCGTCGAAGGGCACGCCGGTCGCGGCGAGCAGGGCGGCTGCCTGCGGCGCCGCCCGATAGGCGTCGGTTCCGCCGAAAAAAGCCACCACCTTGGGCGTACGGACGGAGCTGTGCACCGGCGCAGAGAGCGGCCGCAGCTGCCGCACCGATCCGCGTAACAGTGCATAGTCGATCCCGGCCAGCCCGACCACGCCCTCGGCCGTGATCACCGAGTCCAGGTTCTGGTCGACGTAGATGTCGGCGGACTGGCCCCGGAAGGCCCCGTCCACGATGGCCAGCACCGGCCGCCCGGTCTTGCGGACGGCCACGCTGTGCAGCGGCGGCAGGGTGTACGAGTCGATCACCAGCGCGTCGAGTTCCAGCCGCTCGACCGCCGCCACCAGGCCGACCGGGTCGAACGGCGGCGGGTGCCAGGGCAGTCCGCGCTGGGTGAGCTGGGCCTCGGCCCAACCGACGCCGCCGAGGTCGGCCAGGAAGCGCACCCCGACGTCCCGGGCGACCAGCTCCTCGGCCAGGGCGACGCACCGCACCAGGTGCCCGACGCCGGTGCGCGGACCGGCGTCGCAGCGAATCCCGACGATCGTCACGCCTGCACGAGTGCCTTCTGCAGTACGTGGGCGTTCAGCTCGACCAGGTCGGGCCGGGAAGCCAGCCAGGTGGTGACCTCGCGGAGCGGCACCGGCTCGTCGCCGAACTGGTCGACGATCGCCGAGACCACCTTCCAGTCGTCCTCGGTGTCCACGGTCAGCCGCAGGTGGGACCGGTCGGGCTGGAGGGTCAGGCCGATCACGTCGAAGTCGTCGGCGTGCGTGTAGAGGTACGACGTGACGTGCACCCGGTGGTGGTCGGTGGCGAGTGCGTCGATCGACCGCAGCACCGGGGTGCGGACCATCTCGACGTCCATACCGCGCGGCAGGGTGTGCGCGATCGACGTGGTCAGGTAATCGGCGCCGGCCGCCACGAAGACCCGGTAGGCGCGGGCGATCAGGGCCGGGTCGATCAGCGGGTTGTCGGCGGTGAACCGCAGGACGATGTCGCTGTCGTACTCGTCGAGCACGCCCAGGAACCGGGCCAGCACGTCGTCGACCGGCCCGCGGTGGCAGGACACCCCGATCCGGGCGCATTCCTCGACGATCACGTCGTCGGTCTCCTCGACGGTGGTGGCCACGACCACCTCGTCGACGACCCCGCTGAGCTGGGCGCCGCGCACGCAGCGCTCGAGCACGGTGCGCTCGCCCAGCTTCAGGAGAACCTTGCCCGGCAGACGAGAGGAGTCCATCCGAGCCTGAACAATGCCGAGCGTGGTCATTCGTCAGCTCCCAAGAATATGGCGCAGGGACTCCACGACGCGATCCTGATCGGCGTCGGTGAGGTCCACGAACAGCGGCAGCGACAGCTGTTCGGCGTAGAAGGTCTCGGCCACCGGGCACATCCCCCGGCGGTAGCCCAGGTCCTGGTAGACCGGGTGCCAGTAGACCGGAATGTAGTTCACCTGCACGCCGATCCCGGCCGCGCGCAGCCGGTCGTACACCTCGCGGCGGCGTCCGTCGAGAATGCGCACCGGGTAGAGGTGGCGCATCGGGTCGACGCCCGCCCGCTGGATCGGCAGGCGCAGGCCGGGCACGTCGGCGAGCAGTTCGTCGTAACGGGCGGTCAGCCGCTGCCGGGTGGCCTTGAAGTCGGCCAGCCGGGCCAGCTGCGAGCTGCCCAGGGCGCAGAGCACGTCGGGCAGCCGGAAGTTCAGCCCGAACGACTGCACCTCGTAGTACCAGCCGCCCTCGTCCGGGTTCCGGAGCTGATCGGGTTCGCGGACCATCCCGATGTTGCGGAACGTGCGGGCCCGGGCCAGCAGGTCGGGCCGGGTGGCGGCGACCGCGCCGCCCTCGGCGGTGGTCAGGTTCTTGGTCGGGAAGAAGGAGAACGTGGTCAGGTCGGCGAGGGTGCCGACCGGACGGCCGTGGTAGGTCGAGCCGATCGCGTGCGCGGCGTCGCCGACCAGCACGGCGTCCACCCGCTCGGCGATCTTGCGGAGCGCGTCGTACTCGGCCGGGTGGCCGGCGTAGTCGACCGCCGCGATCGCCCGGGTGCGCGACGTCGCTACCGCCTCGACCGCGGCCGGGTCCAGGTTGGCGGTCTCGTCCTCGATGTCGGCGAAGATCACCTTGGCGCCGAGCAGGTTGGCACAGGACGCGGTGGCCACGAACGTCATCGGGGTGGTGACGACCTCGTCGCCGGCTCCGACCCCGGCCGCGGCGTACGCGGTCTGCAGCGCGGTGGTGCCGTTGGTGACCGTCACGGCCGGGGCGCCGGCCACGGCCTCGATGTCCGCCTCGAACCGGGCCACCCGCGGGCCGGTGGTCAACCAGTCGCTGCCGAGCGCGGCGAGCACCGCGTCGACGTCGGACTGGTCGATCGACTGCCGCCCGTACGGCAGCATCACTTCTCCTCGGCCTCGATCAGCGCACGCATGTCGTCGACGGAGAGCCACAGGTCGTTGTTGTCGGACCGGTAGTTGAAGCCGTCGGCGACCTCCTCGCCGCCGACCGGGGCCTGGTAGCCCCAGCTCGCGGCGACCGGCTGCACGACATAGCGGTCCGGGAAGCGCAGGGTGCGGCGGCTGTCGTCGGAGGCGATCATTTCCTCGTGCAGCTTCTCGCCGGGGCGGATGCCGGTCTCGTGCGTGGGCGAGCCGGGCGCGACCGCCTCGACCAGGTCCATGATGCGCATGCTCGGGATGCGCGGCACGAACAGCTCGCCGCCCTCCATCCGGTCGAACGAGTCGACCACGAACTTCACCGCGGCCGGCAGCGTGATCCAGAAGCGGGTCATCCGCTTGTCGGTGATCGGCAGGCTCTGGCTGTTGGCGGCCAGCTTGCGGAACAGCGGCACGACCGAGCCGCGGCTGCCCATCACGTTGCCGTAGCGGACCACGGCCAGGCGGGTCGGGTGGGTGGCGGCGTAGTGGTTGCCGGCGATGAACAGCTTGTCGGCAACCAGCTTGGTAGCGCCGTACAGGTTGATCGGGCTGGACGCCTTGTCGGTGGAGAGCGCGACGACCTTCTTGACGCCGGCGTTGATCGCGGCGTCGATCACGTTCTGCGACCCGTTGATGTTCGTGTTCACGAACTCGGACGGGTTGTACTCGGCGGTGTCGACCTGCTTGAGCGCGGCCGCGTGCACGACGTAGTCGACGCCGTGCATGGCGCGGGCCAGGCGGTCGCGGTCGCGGATGTCGCCGAGGAAGAAGCGGATGCGCTTGTCGTCGCCGAACCGCTGGCGGACCTCGTACTGCTTCAGCTCGTCCCGGGAGAAGACGACGATGCGGGCCGGGTCCAGATGGGTGAGGGCGTGTTCGAGAAACGCCTTCCCGAACGATCCGGTACCACCGGTGATGAGGATCGAAGACCCGCTGATTTCAGACACGATTGAGCTCCCGGGGGTGGGCATGAAGGCCGTACGAGGCGGAAGCATAACCACGATCGTGGCCATTTCCAGGGCAGATGCAAAAGGACAACACTCGTTCAACTTGAGTTAAGACGAGATTGGTCATGAGGACCAAGAGGCTGTAAGAAAGTAGGAGTCCTCTGTCCACCCCTACCTTGGAGCACCTGTGAGTGAGCTGCAGAAACTGCGGGAAGCCTTCCGCACCGCCCTCGATCTTCCGGCGGATGCGCCCGTGGATGACCTGCAGTACCAGGACAATGAGAAGTGGGATTCCCTTGCGCACATGTCGCTGATTGCGACTATCGAGGACGAGTTCTCCGTCATGATCGATACCGATGACGTGATCAACCTGTCTAGCTTCAGTGAAGCTGTGCGAATTCTTGGTAAATACGGGGTAGACATCAATGAGTGATCGGGTGGCCTTGGTGACCGGGGCCTCCCGCGGAATCGGTCGTGCCACCGCTACGAAGCTCGCCGAGCGTGGGTACGACCTAGTGCTGCACGGCCATGGCGAAGCGGTCGTCGAGGTGGGCAAAGAGCTCGCCGAGAAATTCGGTGTGACGACGTTCACCGGCAGCGGCGACATCGGTGATCCGGCCACCAGCAAGGCGCTCATGCAGTTGGCGTTCGCCAACTTCAAGCGGCTCGACGCGCTCGTGGTCAACGCCGGCACACATGCCGCCGGGCTTCTCGGGATGACCGACGACGCCACCATCCAGCGCCTGTTCGCGGTCAACTCGGCCGGGGCGGCGTACACCCTGCGTGGTGCGGCCCGGCTGCTCGCCCGTGGGCGTACCCCCGCGGTGGTCCTGGTCTCGTCGATCACCGCGACGCGCGGCATCGCCGGCCAGGCCGTCTACGCCGCGTCGAAGGCCGCCGTGGCGGCCCTGGCCAAGTCGGCGGCCAAGGAACTCGGCCCGCAGGGGATCCGGGTCAACGCCGTCGAACCGGGTTTCATCGCCACCGACATGCTGGACTCGCTCGACGAGCCCGGGCGCGCGGAGCGGATCGGCGACACCGCGCTGGGCCGCCTGGGCGAGGCCGACGAGGTCGCCGACGTGATCGTCTTCCTCCTCTCCGAGCAGGCCCGGTTCGTGACCGGCCAGGTGCTCGGCGTGGACGGAGGATTGACGCTGTGAACCTGCTCCACCCCGGCGCGCGCGTGCTCGACGCCGCGACCGGCGAAACACTCACCGCGTCGACCGTCGCCGAGGCGGCCACCGAGCTCGGGCCGGGAGCGGTGGTCTTTCACCCGTTCTCGACGACGGTTCCGGATATCGCCCGCTATCTCGCGGCGCTGCAGCTGGGCCGGCCGATCGTGCTGCTCGACCCGGACGGCGACAACACGCACTGGGCCGAGCGCTTCGCGACCGGCGACGTGCACCCCGACCTGGCGCTGCTGCTCACCACCAGCGGTTCGACCGGCAACCCCAAGCTGGTGCGGCTCTCCGCCGACGCGGTGCTGGCCAACGCCGGGCAGATCGCCGACGTTCTCGACATCACCGCCGACGACGTGGCGATCACGACGCTGCCGCTCTTCTACTCGTACGGCATGTCGGTCCTGAATTCGCATCTGCTGCGCGGCGCCACGGTCGTCCTCGAACGCACCGGCCTCATGCAGCGCGACTTCTGGACCGCGGCGGTCGAGTACCACGTGACGTCGATGGCCTTCGTGCCCTATCAGTACGAGATGCTGCGCCGGCTGCGTTTCGACCCGGCGAAGTACCCGGCGCTGCGCAAGCTCACCCAGGCCGGCGGCCGGCTGCGCACCGACCTGGTCACCGACTTCGCCGAGCGGATGGCGACGGTCGACGGTTCGCTCTACGTGATGTACGGCCAGACCGAGGCCGCGCCGCGGATGGCGACCCTGCCGCCGGCCCGCCTGGCCGAGAAGCAGGGCTCGGTGGGGCTCGCGCTGCCGGGCGGCCGCTTCGCGATCTCGCCGGACGGCGAGGTCGTCTATCACGGCCCGAACGTCATGATGGGGTACGCCGACACCGCCGCCGACCTGGCCAAGGGTGACGAGCTAGGTGGCGTACTGCACACCGGTGATCTCGGTCGCGTCGACGACGAGGGCTTCCTGTTCATCACCGGCCGGATCAAGCGGATGGGCAAGGTCTTCGGCGTCCGGATCAACCTGGATGACGTGGAGAAGAACTTCCCGGTCACCGCGGTGGCCGGCGACGACAAGCTGACCGTCTTCGCCCTCGACGCCACCGATGACGAGGCCCGCGAACTGCGCACGAAGATCGCCGAGTGGCTCGGGACACACTTCTCCGGCGTCGTCGTACGTAGCATCGAGGCGCTGCCGCTGCTCCCCAACGGCAAGGTCGATTACCGCGCCCTGGAGGCGTCGCTGTGAGTGTCTTCACCCTTCCGCAAGCTGCCAAGGAAGCGGTGCTGGTCAAAGAGCTGTCCGCGTTGACCGAGCACCACCGTGCCCGCTCCGAGCCCTATGCCCGGATTTTGGCGGCGAACGGGTATTCCGGAGCGTCGACGGTCGCCGACCTGCCCTGGCTGCCGGTCCGGCTGTTCAAGAACCTCGAGCTCAAGAGCATCCCGGACGACGAGGTGTTCAAGGTGCTGACCTCGAGCGGCACCACCGGTGAGGTCAGCAAGATCTACCTGGACAAGCACGCGGCCGCCGAACAGACCCGCCGGCTGGGCGCCACCGTGCAGAGCGTGCTCGGCCCCAAGCGCCTGCCGATGCTGCTTGTCGACACCAAGGCCATGCTCAAGGACCGCAAGTCGTTCTCGGCCCGCGGTGCCGGGGTGCTCGGCATGTCGACCTTCGGGCGCGACCACGTGTGGGCGCTCGACAACGAGGGCCAGGTCGACCTGGCCGCGATCCGCGGTTTCCTGGAGAAGCACGGCGACGCGCCCTTCCTGATCTTCGGCTTCACCTTCCTGGTCTGGCTGCACCTCTACGAGGTCGCCCGGGACAACGGCCTGGACCTCTCGAACGGCATCCTGATCCACTCCGGCGGCTGGAAGAAGCTGATCGACCAGGCCGTCTCGCCCGACGAGTTCCGGGCCCGGCTGGCCGGGGTCGGCCTGACCAACGTGCACAACTACTACGGCATGGTCGAGCAGATCGGCACGGTCTTCCTGGAGGGCCCGTCCGGCGGCTCGCTGTACTGCCCCGACTTCGCCGACGTGGTGGTCCGCGACCCGCAGACCTGGCGGGAACTTCCACCCGGCGAGCCCGGCCTGCTCGAGGTGCTGAGCACGCTGCCCACCTCGTACCCCGGCCACGTGCTGCTGACCGAAGACCTGGGCGTGGTGCACGGCATCGACGACGGCGACTGGCCCGGCAAACGCTTCTCGGTGCTCGGGCGACTGCCCCGGGCCGAGGCGCGCGGTTGCTCCGACACGTACCGGGAGGCGGCGTGATCAAGTTCCGGTTCGGCGATGCTTCGGCCGATCTGACGGCCCCGGTCGACGACCGCCTCACCGTCGGTGACCAGCGGATTATCGACTTCCTGGCCAAGGTGGCCCGCAAGCTGCTCGCGCCCGCGGTGGCCCGACGGCACCCCGAGCTGGGCTCGCTCGGTTACTTCCTGCGCCCCGCCGAACTGCACCGGGCGGTCGCCCGGATGCAGCGCGACGACGCGATCACCTTCCCGCGCGGCAACGTCTTCCACGTGCCCCCGGCGAACGTGGACACCATCTTCGTGTACTCGTGGGCGCTGTCCGCCCTGGCCGGAAACCACAACGTCGTACGCATCTCGGAACGCTCGGCGGCGGCCGCCGACACCATCCTGGACGCCCTCAACGAGGTACTGGCCGACGCCGACCCGGTGATCGGCCGCACCCAGCGCATGATCACCTACGGCCGGGACGACGCGATCACCGCGGCCCTGAGCCAGTGGTGCGACCTGCGGGTGATCTGGGGCGGCGACACCGCGGTCGAGGCCATCCGCAAACACCCGCTGCGCCCATCGGCCCGCGACCTGACCTTCCCGGACCGTACGTCCTGGGCCGCGCTCTCGGCCGCAGGTTGGCGCACGGCCACCCCCGCGGCAAGGCGAGAGGCCGTGGTCGGCTTCTCCAACGACGCGTACTGGTTCGACCAGGCCGCCTGCTCGTCGCCAAGAACGGTCTTCCTGGTCGGCGAAAACACCGACGACGTCCGAGCCGAGTTCGTAGAGCTCCTGCTGGAGGTGGTCGACCAGCGCGGCTGGGCGGTAGACGCGGCAATGGCGGTGGAGAAGCGGGTAAACGCCTACGGCATGGCCGCCACCGGCGCGATCTCGGCGATGTCGTTCCCGGCCAACTCGGTGACCGAGATGTCGCTGACCGCAGTGCCGGACGCACCCCGGCGCTGGATCGGAGCCGGCGCGTTCCCGTTCGCCGAGGTCAGCTCCCTGCAGGACCTGGTCCCGGCGATGAACCGCCAGGACCAGACCTTCAGCCACTTCGGCTTCACCCAGCAAGAGTTGCGCGAGTTCGCCCTGGCCCTGGGCGGCCGAGGAGTAGACCGCATAGTCCCATTCGGCCAGGCCCTGACCTTCGGCTCAATCTGGGACGGCTACGACCTGCCCCACGAGTTCACCCGCCTGACCACCATCGCCTAGGCTCGCCCCCCGACCGTAGGGTTAGCCCTACCGTGGATCCGGCAGGCAGCGGGATCGGATGGGAGGCTGCCGATGCCTAGCGTCAATGACATGACGACGACCTACGCCGAAGCCGCTTCCGCACCTGCCCGCCGCGGCGGGGTCCTGCGCCAGATCGGCCTCGATACCCAATACGTCCTTCTCGGCTTCCCGCTCGGCATCATCGCGATCTCGCTGGTCATGCCGTTGTTCTGGCTCGGCGTGGGCACCAGCATCATCTGGATCGGCCTGCCCATCCTGATGGCGACCATGTACCTTGCGCGCGGCCTGGCCACGGTCGAACGCGCCCGGATCGGCCCGATCTTCCAGCGGCAGATCCAGCATCCCTATTACAAGAAACGTCCGGGCGCGAGCCCGATCGGCAAGATGCTCACCCCGCTCACCGACGGCCAGAGCTGGCTCGACGTGGTGCACGGCGTGTTCCGGTTCATCCCCAGCACGATCGCGTTCGTCTTCGTGGTCACCTGGTGGTCGGGCGCCATCGGCGGGCTGACCTGGGGCCTGTGGGGCTGGTCGCTGCCGAGCGGCCCGGACGACCAGGACCTGCCCGAGCTGCTCGGCTTCGACAGCAGCTACGGCACCAAGGTCGCGTTCTACCTGGCCCTGGGCGTCTTCTTCGCCGGCACGCTGTACTGGGTGGTGCGGGCGTCCGCGCTGCTGGAGGCGTACTTCGCGAAGGGTCTGCTCTGTGGGGTCAACGACCTGCGCAACCAGGTCGCCGCGGCCAACGCCGCCCGTGAGGTCGCCCAGCAGCAGAAAGCCGCCGCCGTCTCGGCCGAGGCGACCGCGCTGCGCCGGCTCGAACGCGACATCCACGACGGGCCGCAGCAGCGCCTGGTGCGACTGGCCATGGACCTCGGCCGAGCCGAGCAGCAGTTCGCCACCGACCCCGACGCGGCCCGCGCGACCGTCGCCGAGGCCTTGGCCCAGACCCGGGAGACCCTCGACGAGCTGCGCGCCCTGTCCCGTGGCATCGCGCCGCCGATCCTGGTCGACCGCGGTCTGCAGGCCGCGCTGACCGCACTGGCCGGCCGCTGCACCATCCCGGTCGACCTGGACGCGCCGCAGTTCGAGCGGCTCGACCCGGCGGTCGAGTCGACCGCCTACTTCGTGGTGGCCGAGGCGCTGACCAACGTGGCGAAGCACAGCAACGCCACCGAGGTGCAGGTCAGCGTGCAGCGGGCCAGCTCCGGCCTGCTGGTGGAGGTCTCCGACAACGGTGTCGGTGGGGCCAGCCTGGCCAAGGGGCACGGTCTGGCCGGGTTGGAGGACCGGGTGATGGCCGCCGGCGGCGTCCTGGACGTGGACAGCCCGGTCGGCGGGGGAACACGGCTCACCGCGGCGCTGCCGATCTGACAGCATGGCGGCATGCGGGTGGTTATTGCTGATGACGCGGTGCTGTTGCGCGAGGGACTGATCAGGCTCGTCGAAGAGAACGGCCACACCGTGGTGTCGGCCGTCGGCGACGGGCCTGCTCTCGTGTCGGCGATTCTCGAGCACCGACCGGACGTGTCCATCGTGGACGTGCGGATGCCGCCCTCGCACACCGACGAGGGGCTGCGGGCCGCCGTCGAGGCCCGCTCCAAGATCCCGGGGAGCCCGATCCTGGTCCTTTCCCAGTACGTCGAGGTCTCGTACGCCGATGACCTTCTGGCCGACCGCGCGGGCGCGGTCGGCTATCTGCTCAAGGACCGGGTGTCCCAGGTCGCCGAGTTCCTCGACGCGCTGCGCCGGGTGGCCACCGGCGGCACCGTGCTCGACCCCGAGGTGGTCGGCCAGCTGCTGGTCCGCCGGCGCCGGGACGACCCGCTGAAGACCCTCACCCCGCGCGAGCGGGAGGTGCTGGGCCTGATGGCCGAGGGCATGTCCAACACCGCGATCGCCCGCAAGATGGTGGTCACCGACGGTGCGGTCGAGAAGCACGTCCGCAACATCTTCACCAAACTCAACCTGCACCAGGACGAGGAGCAGCACCGCCGGGTGCTGGCAGTGCTGGCCTACCTACAGGGGTAGTGCCAGCACTACCACGAAGACGGCAGCCTGCTTCATCGAGACTGGTCTCCGCTTTTCATAGCGTTTTCCCCATGAAACAGGGGGAGAACGTAAAGGGAATCGCGGCTCGGGCCGCGATGTGGAGCGCCCGGCACCGGACGCTCGCGATCCTCGGCTGGATCGCTTTCGTGATCGGCGTGACCGTGCTCAGCGGGCAGATCGGCACCCACCAGGCGACCAACGCCGACCAGGGGCACGGCGACTCGGGCCGGGCCGACAAGATCGTGGCGGCGGCCGGTTTCCCGGTGCAGGCGGCCGGCGAGATGGTCATCGTGCAGAACCGGGCCGGCAGCGACCGGGCGGCCGCGCTCACCGATCTGACCAAGCAGCTCAAGGTCACCAGCAACGTCACCGGCGTGCAGGCGCCGATCGAGTCGCCTGACAAGAAGTCGTCGCTGATCACCTTCAGCATCACCGGCGACCCCGACACCGCCAAGGACCGGGTCTCCCCGGCCCTGGACACGGTGGCCAAGGTGCAGGCCGCGCATCCGGATCTCTACATCGCCGAGGGTGGCGACGCGAGCGGCGACAAGCTGATCGGCGACGACCTCGACGAGGGCCTGTCCCGGCTGGGCATGCTGTCGATCCCGGTGACCCTGGGCATCCTGCTGATCGCCTTCGGCGCGGTGGTGGCGGCCCTGCTGCCGGTCGCGCTGGCGGTCACCGCGGTGGTGGCGGCGATCGGCCTGCTCGCCGCGGCCAGCCGGTTCGCGCCCACGGTCGACACCACGATGCACGTGATGCTGCTGGTCGGGCTCGCGGTCGGGGTCGACTACTGCCTGTTCTACATCCGGCGGGAGCGCGACGAGCGGCGTAACGGCGCCGATCCGCACCGGGCCCTGCTGATCGCCGCGCAAACCTCGGGCCGGTCGATCTGGATCTCCGGTCTCACCGTGATCGTGGCGATGGCCGGCATGTTCCTGACCTTCGACACCACCTTCGTCAGCTTCGCGGTGGGCACGATCCTGGTGGTCGCGACGACCGTGCTCGGCTCGCTCACCGTGCTGCCGGCCATGTTGTCGGCTCTCGGCGACAAGGTCGACGCCATCAAGATCCCGGGGCTCTACCGCCGCCGCAGCGACGGCCGGTTCTGGACCGCGTTCCTCAATCTGGTCCTGGCCAAGCCGCTGATCTCGACGATCGTGGCGGTCGGCGCGCTGGCCGCGATCGCGGCTCCGGCGCTCGACCTGCGCACCAAGGCCGAGGGCATCGAGGACCTCCCGCCGAACGCCTCGATCGTGCAGGCGTTCAAGGCGGTCGACGAGGCCTTCCCGAGCAAGACGTCACCGGCCGAGGTGGTGGTGCCGGCCGCGGTGCCCAAGGCGCAGTTGGCGACCTTCACCAAGGCGGTCGGGAACAGCGGCGGGAAGCTCACCGGCCCGGTCGAGACCAGGGTCAACCCGGCCGGCACGGTAACCGTCGTCTCGCTCGGGCTGGTCGGCGACGACGCGCTCGACGTGCTGCGCAAGCAGGTGGTGCCGGCGACCTTCGGCCCGGACGCCCTGGTCACCGGGGAACGGGCGGGGGACGCCGACTTCAACGCGCGGCTCGACAAGAGCATGCCGTGGGTGTTCGGCTTCGTACTCGGCCTGGCTTTCCTGCTCTTGCTGGTGTCGTTCCGTTCGGTGGTGGTGGCGATCACCGGCGTGGTGCTCAACCTGCTCTCGGTGGCGGCCGCGTACGGCATGCTGGTCTGGGTCTTCCAGTACGGCCACTTCGAGAAGCAGCTGCAGTTCCAGGCCTCGCCGGGGATCACCAACTGGATGCCGCTCTTCCTCTTCATCATTTTGTTCGGCCTGTCGATGGACTACCACGTCTTCGTGCTGAGCCGGATTCGCGAGGGGCACGACCGGGGGCTGTCGACCCGGGACGCGGTGCGCGAGGGCATCGGCCGCACGGCCGGCGTCATCACCAGCGCGGCGGTGGTGATGGTGGCGGTGTTCGCACTGTTCGCGACGCTGCCGCTGGCCTCGACCAAGCAGCTGGGCATCGGCCTGGCGGCGGCGGTCCTGCTGGACGCGACGATCATCCGGGCGGTGCTGCTGCCGGCCGTGATGGCCCTGCTCGGCGAGCGCAACTGGTGGCTGCCGCGCTGGCTGGGCTGGCTGCCGCAGATCGCCCACGAGCCGCCGCCGGCGGCCACCCCCGACCGGGAGCGTGCGCTCGCGGGGGTCTGAACCCAAGGGACCTAAGACCGACCCGGCGCGAGATGGGGGTATATCCCGCGCCGGGTCGGCTTGGTGCGATCGGGGCAGGCATGGCGGCGTCTGACCCCGACCCGAACGACGGTCGGCCCTGGGGGAGGGTCGACCCGCGCTCGCTTACGAGGATTATTCATATTGCTGAGCGTCCACTGTAAGTGGGTGGGCAAACGGACAGATCCGGCAATCGACAAAAGCCATTAAATCTGCGGTTCGGCCAAAATTAACCCTTGGGTGGTACGTTTCCGCGTCGACCTGACGGGCGTCATTCGGGGCGGAAGCGTAATTGTTATGTGGGGGCTGTCTCGCCCCTTCAGACAGAGAGGCAGAAGCATGTCGGACACCGCTGCTCTGGTCCCCACCCAGGGCACGGACTTCGCCGCCGCCCTCGCCGCCCCGCAGGTGTCCAACCTGCGGCGCGTCGGCGGCGAGATGTTCGCCTGGACGGACCAGGGCCCCGTGCGCGGGGCCCTCCTGCGTCACCTGGCCGGACAATTCGCCGGCCCCGGCCGCCGGGTCCTGGTCGCCGGACCGCACGCCGACGACCTGGTCGCGGCGCTGACCGACAGCGGTGCGACGGTCTCCTGGCTGATCCGCTCGCTCGGCGACGCCGAAAACGCGGCCCGCGAGCACCCGAAGGTCACCGTGCTGGCCGGCACTCTGGTGAAGCTCGACCCGGAGGAGAAGTTCAACCTGGTCGTGGCGGCCGACGGCGTCGAGCGGCTGAACTCGTCCGAGGGCGACCAGATGTCCGCGGGTGAGCTGCTCGACCGGCTCGCCGAGGCGGTTCGCCCCGACGGGGTGCTGCTGCTCGCGCACGACAACCACCTCGGCGTGCACCACACCGTCCAGCTCCAGCCCGGCGCCCGCGAGGCCGACGACGCGGCGTGGTACCCGTTGGACGAACACGACCCGCACCGCCCGGCCTCGAGCGAGCAGCTGGCCGACCGCCTGACCGCCGCCGGTCTGATCGTCGACGTCACCTACGCCGCGTTCCCCGAGCCGGCCGCGCCGACCGTCCTGGTCGGGCCGGCCCTGCTCGGCAACGTCAGTTCGCCGCTGCGCCCGCGGCTGGGCACGGCCCTCGCCCAGGCCTTCGCCCTCGGTTTCCGCGGCCGCGCGGTCCTCAGCGACCCGCGCCGGCTGGTCAAGCGGGCCCTGCGGGCCGGGGCCGAAGGCACGATCGCGCCGTCCTGGCTGGTCATCGCACGCCGGCCGGGCGCCAGCGCCGCGCCGGCCATCCCCGGCAGCGAGCTTCTGGTGGGCGACGTGCGCGGCACTTTCGCCTATGAGGTGAGCACCGCCGGCACCGAGGTGCTGGCGGCCCTCGGTGAGCCGATCGAACGCGACGGCCTGCGCCGCGTCGCCGAGCCGAACGCCCCCGGTGCCGACTCCGGTTACGTGCTCGAGGAGCGGCTGCTGCACCTGTGCGCGACCGCCGACCTGGTCGAGCTGCGCAGCGAGCTGGCCCAATTCGCGTCGTGGCTGGCCGAACAGGCCACCGACGGCACGCTGTCCGGGCCGGTCGCGCTGGCCGGTCTCGCCGACGTGTTCGTCACCCCGGAAGGGGTGACGCTGCTGCCCACCCGGTGGGAGCCGATCGAGCCGGTGTCGCTGGACACCGCGCTGGTCCGGGCGCTCTGGGAGTTCGCGGTCCAGCTGATCACCTCGGGGCAGCCGCACCCGTGGCCGATCAGTTCGAGCGCCGTCGACCTGACCGCGACCATGCTCGGCATGGTGGGCCGGGGCATCTCGGACACCGAGGTTCGGGCCGCGGTCGACCTCCACGTGCTGCGGGAGGCCGCCGACTTCGAGCTGAGCCTGGCCGCCCAGCAGGCGCTCCGGCTGCAACTGCTCGCGGTCACGCCGGGCACCGCGCCGGTCGACATCGAGGGTTTCCGGGAGCTGTCCGAGGCGCTGTGGCGGCAGCGCTACCAGGCCAGTCACCTGCTCGCGCTGATGGAGTGGACCGAGCAGATCATCCAGTCCCGGGACAACGCGCTCAGCAAGATGGACCGGGAGATCCAGTTCTATCGGAGCGGCCCGGCCGGCAAGACCATCCTGGCGGCGCGGGAGGCGTACCGGATGGTGGGGCGCGACGGCCGCAAGTTGCTCCGCAAGCGCCGCGAACGCAAAGCCGGCAGCTAATTAGGAGGGGGGCGACGCCCCCCTCCTACCAACTAGATCAGGTCCCAGGTCAGCGGCGTGCCCTTGGGTGCGTCGGTGGTGAAGGCGCGGCCGAGGGCCAGGCCGATCGAGTCGGGCTCCAGGCCGCCGGTCGGGCGGATCGAGCGTACGTTCTCCGGGGTGACCCGGTCGCCGGCCTTGACGTCCGCGACGACGTAGAGCGAACGGCGGAAACGCAGGCCCTCCTTCTCGTGCTCGGTCGGGCCGATGTGCGTGGTGCCGAGCGCCTGCCAGGCCCGCTCCGACTCCTCGCGGAGCAGCTTCAGCTCGACCGGGTTCAGCGAGAACGCCGAGTCGACGCCGCCGTCCGCGCGGTCCAGCGTGATGTGCTTCTCGATCAGGCAGGCGCCGAACGCGACCGCCGCGACCGGCACGCCGATGCCCAGCGTGTGGTCGCTGAGACCGATCGGCACCTCGAGCATCTGAGCCAGCACCGGGATGCGGCGCAGGTTGGTCTCCTCGGGCGGAGCCGGGTAGGAAGCGGTGCAGCTCAGCACGGTCACGTCGGTGGCGCCGGCGCCCTGGGCGGCCTCGACCGCGGCCGCGATCTCGCGCACCGAGGCCATGCCGGTCGAGATGATCACCGGCTTGCCGGTGCTCGCGCAGAGCCGGATCAGCGGCAGGTCGGTGATCTCGGAGGACGCGATCTTGTACATCGGCGCGTCCAGCTTCTCCAGCAGCTCCACCGCGGTGCGGTCGAACGGGCTGGAGAACGCCTCGATGCCGTGCTCGCGGGCCCGCTCGAAGATCGGCTGATGCCACTCCCACGGCGTGTGCGCCCGCTCGTACAGCTGGTAGAGGTATTCGCCGCCCCAGAGCTCGTGGCCCTTCGAGATCTGGAACCGGGGGTGTTTCACGTCCACGGTCATCGTCTCGGCCGTATAGGTCTGGATCTTGATCGCGTCGGCTCCGGCCTCTGCCGCCACGTCGACCAGCGCCAGCGCCCGGTCGAGCGAGCCGTTGTGGTTGCCGGACATCTCCGCAACGATGTATGGCCGCTTGTCGGGCCCGAACTTAGTCATCTTTGCCTCTCTCCGTCACCACGACGGTCTTCATGACGCCGTCGACGGAGCGCTCGTATCGACGGACTTCCCGGAAGCCGAAGCGCCGGTGCAGTGCCAGGACCTGCTTGTTCTCCTCGAGTGTTTCGCCGTCGAGGCGCTCGAGGCCGAGCGTGCCGAAGGCGTACTCGATGGCTTCCTTCTCCAGGCGCATCCAGGCCGGCAGCATCCGCCGGCCGAGGCCTTCGCCGTCGAGATAGAAGGACCAGGTTTCCCCATTGAAGATCACAACCCCGGCCGGAACGCCCTCATCCTCGTAAATCAGGACGCCCGGCCAGTTCTTCTCCCACCAGGCCGCGTGTTCCTCCGGGCGGATCTCGTGCGTGGTCATGCTGACCGCACGAACCGACGGATGGTTACGCCAGGGGAGGATCAGATCTCGTTCGGCGTACGCCGCGGGTCGAAGCACAACCTCAAATTATGGACGCGGGCTGTGCCCGGTATGACGGAGAGACAGCTTCCGGGGAAACCGGGCGTGTCCGTTCGGGGTTGCCGGTCCGCAGCCCGGCCAGCCGGTAACCGGCCCGGAGCAGCGCGTACAGACCGTACGCATCGAGTGCGACCAGCCGGTGCTTGATGCTTTGCGGGTGATAGCCGGCCGGGCGGTGCCGCCGGTGCAGCGCGGCCGCCCGGTGGAAGAAGCGCCGCCGGTGACCCGGGTGCATCCGGCCGTCGTTGCCGGCCACCACCAGCAGGTGGTTGGTCATCAGGGTGAACAGGCGCCGGCGGATGGCCGGGTCGACCCGGTGCTCGTCCATCCACTCCTGCAGGAGTTCGTACTGCTCGAACGCCTCGAAGTGCCGGTGGCTGCGGGTTGACGTGATCGCGCCCGGGCGGCCGATGCGGTAGTGGTAGCAGACCCGGTTCAGCGCGGCGATCCGATCGGCGGCCAGCAGCACCGGGTGGCTGAACGAGACGTCCTCGTACCATCCCGGGCCGAACCGCAGGCCGTGGCGCAGCAGGAACTGCCGCCCGACGATCCGGTTCCAGGCGGTGTGCTGCACGCCGAGCATCCGCTCCAGCGTCGGCTCCCCGGCCAGCAGGTGCGAGCTGGTGTCGGTCTTCGGCCGGCCGTCCTGCATCCGCAGGTGGTCGATGAGCAGTACGTCGGGCTTCTCGTCGTCCAGCGCCGTCAGGACCGCGCGCACCGAGCCGGGCGGCAGCCAGTCGTCGCTGTCCACGAACCAGACGTAGTCGCCGGTGGCGGCGGCGAGACCGGCGTTGCGGGCCAGGCCCAGGCCCACGTTGGCGGACAGGTGCTCAACGCGTACGCCCGGATGGGTTTTCGCATAGTCGTCGAGCATCTGGCCGCAGCGGTCCGGGGAAGCGTCGTCGATCGCGATGACCTCGACCCGGGCGCGTTCGTCGGCCGTCAACCCCGCGTGCAGGGAGTCGAGGCACTGGTGCAGGTAGCCCTCGACCGCGTACACCGGTACGACAATGCTCAGTGAAGCGGGCATACGCCCACGTTTGTTTACACGCGTGAAATCCCAGCAAACCGTGGGTGACCAGGACCTGCGTCACAGGGCAATTCCTCATTTTGGCCGCCGCGCGGCCGATGCAGCCGGACAGACCTAGTCGAGGAGGCTGCTGTTGCCCTGGTCCCGGCTGCCGGAAGGCCGTCTGCTGCGCGGCTCAGCCGCGATCACCGCGGTGGCTTTCGTCCTGTTGGTCGTTAATGCGATGCACCCGGTGCTGCCCTGGCTGGTGCTGTGGCTCCCGCTGATCGCCGGTACCGGGCCGCTGGTGGTGAACTTCTGGCGAACTTCCCGGACCGAGCACCTGCCGGCGCCGACCCGGCGGTTCTGGCGACATCTGTTCGTGGCGACCGTGCTGGTCGGCCTCGGCGCCATCGCACAGACCGTCAGCACCGTGACCGCCACCGCCGCCGAACTGTCCGGCGCGCCCATCAGCTCCGGTCAGCTGATCTTCGACGGCGCCGCCGTCCTCATGATCATTTACTCCCTGCTGCGGCTGCCGGTCGGCAAACAGACCCGCGGTGAGCTGTTCCGCCTCTTCCTCGACGCCGGCACGGTCATGCTGGCCTGCGCCGTCTTCGTCTGGCACTTCTCCACCCGGCACGCACTGGGCCAGAGCGACTCCCGGATCGCCTACACCATGCTGGCCATCACGGTGCTCACCATGCTGGCCGTCTTCGCCGTCGCCAAGGTCGTCCTGACCGACACGTCCTCGCACCTGGACCGGGGTGCGATGCGGCTGATCGGAGTGGCGGTCGCGCTCGGCGGCATCGGCCCGATCCTGCGACCCCTGCTCGAGCCGATCGACCCGCACCTGTTCCCGGACGTCGTCGTACTGCCGGCGGTCTTCTTCTTCGCGTCCTGGGCCGCGGTGCGGCAGCGCGCGGCCGAGTACGGCCCGCGCCGGGGCGTCCGCGAACCGCGCCGCCGCAGCTTCAGCGTGCTGCCCTACATCGCCGTCGCCGGGGTGGACGCCCTGCTGCTCGGCGTCGCGCTGCCGGCCGATGCCCCGGACCGCCGGGTCATCGTGGTCAGCGCGGTCGCGTTGACCACCCTGGTGGTGCTCCGCCAGATCACCGCGTTCATCGACAACGGCCGCCTCCTGCGCCGGCTCGACCACAGCGCCACCCACGACGGGCTCACCCAGCTGCCGAACCGGGTGCTGTTCCACGAACGCCTGATCAAGGCGCTGACCACGCCCGGCGATCGGCCGGTCGCGGTGGCGCTGATCGACCTCGACGACTTCAAGGAGGTCAACGACACCCTCGGCCACGAGGTCGGGGACCTGCTCCTGATCGCGGTGGCCCAGCGGCTGGACGCCTGCATCCGGGCCGAGGACACCGTGGCCCGCCTAGGCGGCGACGAGTTCGTGGTGGTCCTCGACGGCGCCGACCCGGAGGCCGCCGACCTGGCCGCCCAGCGCATGGTCGAGGCACTTCGCGAGCCGGTCCTGGCCGACGGCCACGAACTCCCGATCCGGGCCAGCATCGGCATCGCCGACGGCCACTCCGGCGACGACCCCAGCCTGCTGCTGCGCCAGGCCGACATCGCGATGTACCGGGCCAAGGGCATCGTCGGCACCGCGTTCCTGCACTTCACCCCGGGCGCCGACCACCACGACCTGGGGGCCGAGTTGGGTAAGGCCATCGACGACGGTCAGCTGTACCTGCTCTACCAGCCGATCGTGGCCCTGCCGGACCACCGGGTGCTGGGCGCCGAGGCGCTGGTCCGATGGCGGCACCCGACGCACGGCACGCTGCCGCCGCAGAGCTTCATCCCGCTGGCCGAGCGCACCGGCCTGATCGTCCCGCTCAGCCAGTGGGTGCTGCGCGCGGCGATCGGCCAGCTGGCCACCTGGACCGACGACTCGCTGACCCTCAGCGTCAACGTCTCGGCCCGGGACCTGCGCGAACCCGGCTTCGCCGCCACGGTCGCGGTGCTCCTGACCGAGTACGGCATCGCCCCGCGCCGGCTCACCCTCGAGGTGACCTCGATCGACTCTGACGAGTCCTGTCCGAGCGTGGCGGAGCTGCGCTCGATGGGGGTGCGGGTGGCCCTCGACGACTTCGGCACCGGTCCGTCGTCGCTGACCATGCTCACCGACTGCCCGGTCGACGAACTGAAGCTGGACAGCTCGTTCACCCAGGCCCGCAACCCGGCCGCGGCGACCGTCCTGACCCTGGCCCGCAGCCTCGGCATGACCGCGGTGGCCGAGGGCGTGGAAACCCCCGACCAGGCGAACCGGCTCCACGACCTCGGTTACGGGTCGGCTCAGGGCTTCTACTTCGCGCGACCGCTCTCGCCCGAGAAGTTCTCCGAACTGCTGACGGGTACGCCGATGGCGGCCTGATCGCGCAGGAAGTCGACGATCTCGGCGCGGGCGGCCCGAGCCTGCCGTGGCACCAGGCCCGGCATGCTGAGGAACCCGTGCGGCGCTCCCGGGTGCTCGGTGAGCCGCACCGGCGTGCCGGCCGCCCGCAGCCGCTCGGCGTAGGCGCGCCCGTGATCGGCCAGCGGGTCCAGCGTCGGCACCACCACCAGGGCCGGGGCCAGCCCGCTCAGGTCATCGGCGTACAGCGGGGACAGCTCGGGCCCGGCGGCGGCCAGCCGCCGGAAGAGTTCCAGCTGCCCGCGGCCGTCGGTGTGCTCCCGCATCGACGGATAGTCGAACGCCGTATCGGTCAGGTCGACCGCCGGATTGACCAGGACCTGCGCCCGCAGCTTCAGGCCGGAGTCGCGGGCCCGGATCGCGGCCAGCGCGGCGATCAGCGCGCCGGCGCTCTCCCCGACGACCGCGACCCGCTCGGGATCGATCCCCCACTCGGCCGCGTAGTCGACGATGTGGCGCAGCGCGTTCCACCCGTCCTCGACGGCCGTCGACAACGGGGTATCGGCGGCGAGCAGGCGGTGTTCGACCGAGACCACCACGGCGCCGAGCCGCCCCGCGAGGTGACTGTTGATCCAGTCGCACTGCACCGCGGTGCCGGCGAACCCGCCGCCGTGCACGTGCAGCACCAGCGGCTTGATCGGGCTCGGCCCGCCGTCGCGATAGACCCGGACCGGCAGGTCGGGGTGCCATCCGATGGTGACCCCGCGGCGCGGAAAGCCGGTGACCAGCCGCATCGCCCGGGAGGCCCGTTTGCGGTTCTCCGCCTCGCGGTAGGCGTCGAGGTCGGCGGCCGACATGGCGAGCCAGTCGGGTTCGGTGCGCAGAGCGGTAAGCAGCCGGATGCCGATGGTGTGACGCATGGATCCTCCCCATTACGCTACTCAGGGTATCGATACTAGAAGTAGCATAATGGCGCCATGCCCGTCACCGCCAGACCACCCGGCCGACCGCGGGCCGGCATCGACGCCACGGTCTTCGCCGCCACCCTGACCACGGTCGCCGAGCTCGGCTATGCGAACGCCACCGTCGATCGCATCGCGGCCGCGGCCGGCGTCGCGAAGACCACCGTCTATCGCCGCTGGCCGTCCAAGGGCGCGCTGATCACCGCCTGCCTGGTCGACGCGTTCGGCCCGGCGCCGCTGACCGGCACCGACCGGGCCGAGATCCTGGCGGCGGCCATCCGCTGGGCCGCCGGGAAGGTCGCCGACCCCGGCGTCGGCGCGGCCTTCGCCGGCGTCTTCACCGACGCGGTGAACGACCCCGAACTGCGCGGGATCCTGGCCACCCAGCTGCAGGATCCCTACCGGGTCGCCCTGCAGGAGGCACTGGACGAGCCGGAGAACCGGGTCCTGTTCTTCATCGACGTGGTCATCGGCACCCTGATCCACCGGATGGGCATGACCGGCGAGCCGATGGTGGCCGCGGACGTGGATGCCCTGGTCGACATGGTGCTGCGGGTGCTCGGATGACGCTGGTGGTGCTGCGCGGCAACTCCGGCAGCGGGAAGACCACGGCCGCCCGCGAGGTGCGGCGCCGGTTCGGGCGCGGGTGCGCGCTGATCGAGCAGGACTACGTACGCCGAATCATCCTGCGCGAGCACAACGAGGCGCCGGACGCGGTCGCGCCGACGTTGATCGCGACCATGGCGGGGGAGTCCCTGCGGCACGGCTATCACGTCGTGCTGGAGGGGATTCTCGACGCCGGCACCTACCGGCCGGCGCTGACCGAGCTGATCGCCGCGCACGGCGGGCGGACCTTCTACCTCGACGTGTCGTTCGAGGAGACGGTTCGCCGGCACGCGGGCCGGGCCGCGACGGTCGGCTTCACCGAACGGGACATGCGCGCCTGGTACCGGCCGCTGGACCTGCTTGACGTACCGGGGGAGCAGGTCATCCCGGAGACATCGGCCCTGGAGGACACCGTCGCGACGATCCTGCACGCGAGTGGCCTGTCGGGGGCGGCACCGCGATCCCCGTGCCCGACGCGGTGCCCGCACTGCGCCGGGACTTTGGTCCCGCCGAGTGGGGAGTTTCAGCCCGGGTCAGCACCGCCTGCGGAGAGGAGTGTCAAAGGCGAGAGATAAAGAGACCCCGGAGGCAACGATGACCACCACCGCCCACGCCCACCAGCTTGAGACCGTCGAAGCCCCGGGCCACATGCTCACCAAGCCCGCCGCCAAGGTTCTGGCCGTCCTGCGGGTCGCGACCGGCTTCGTCTTCCTCTGGGCCTTCCTTGACAAGACCTTCGGCTTCGGGTTCAGCACCCCCTCGGCCAAAGCCTGGATCAACGGCGGGTCCCCGACCAAGGGCTTCCTCGCCAGCGTCGAAGTCGGACCCTTCCAGAGCTTCTTCCACAACATCGCCGGCGCCGGCTGGGCCAACTGGCTGTTCATGCTCGGCATGCTCGGCGTCGGCCTCGCCCTCATCCTCGGCATCGGCCTGCGGGTCGCCGCCGGTGCCGGCACCGCGATCATGGCGATGATGTGGCTGGCCGAGTGGCCTCTGGCTTCGGGTAGCTCGAACCCGATCGTCGACTACCACGTCGTCTACGCGCTGGCCGCGATCGTCTTCGCTCTCACCTACGCCGGACAGACCTGGGGCCTCGGCAAGATCTGGGCCAAGCTCCCGATCGTGCAGAAGAACCGCTGGCTCATCTGAGAATCAAAGATCTGGAAGCCGCCCTCCGGGGCGGCTTTTTACTATCCAGGCACGGGAATCGAGCCAGACGCCGTCGTCCCGCAGGTGGACGCGGAAGGTCTGGCTCAGCTGGTCGTCGGCGCTGGGCGGGACCCAGCCGTGCACCCAGTCGAGGGCGGCGGGCACGTCCGGGCCGTAGTAGACCGGCTCGGCGACCTCGGTGAAGGTGACGTCGGTGAAGCCGGCCGCCTGCAGGATCCGGGTCACCGTCGGCGGGTCGGCGAGCGAGAACGCATTGGGCCCGCCGGTCTCGCCGATGGCTCGGCGGATCTCGACGGCCCACTCGTTGCGGTCGGCGGCCTGCCAGACCATCATCACCAGCCGTCCGGACGGGCGCAGCGCGCGTCGGACGTTGGTGAACGCGGCGACCGGATCGGCGAAGAACATCGTGCCGAACCGGCTGATCGCCAGGTCGAAAGACGCCGGCGGGAAGGGGTGCTGCTGCACGTCGGCGCACTCGAACGTGACGTTGCCGAGCCCGTCGGTGGTGGCTCGCCCGATCGCGGCGGCCGAGATGTCGACTCCGAGAGCGCTCCTGGCCGTACGCGCGGCCTGCCTGGTGGTTTCGCCGGTGCCGCAGCCGATGTCCAGGACCTGGTCATCCGGCCGGAGGCCGATGGCCTGTAGCAGCACCTCCTGGTGCCGGCGGAGTTCGTCGTCGTAGTTCATGCCCGCAGCAGGCTCTCGAGCGACGGCAGCCGCCGTCGGTTCAGTCTCGTCCGGCCAGGGAAGGTCGACACCCGCCACAGTCTAGGGAACGGTGTGCGACCTGCCGAGCCTCTCCTAACTCCCTCGGCGGCGACGCGGATGGCGGCGGACGGCCGCGGCTGCCACTCCGCCGCCGGCCATGAGCGCCGCACCCGGCAGGCCGCCCAGATGAATGACGAGGACCATTCCGCCGAGGACCAGGGCGGCGCTGAGGCTCAACTCCTCGGCGATTTCCCGGGGCCGGTAATCATCAGCGAGCAGCGCGAATACCTGTTGCGTGCGGCTGGGCAGACTCTCGATGTGACGCATGACGTCGGCGGTCTCGATCTCCAGCAGAGCCTGGTCGGCCGCACCGATGGTGTCGATGAGTTCGGCACTGCTGCCGATGGGGTCGTAGAGCAGGGCGATCGGCCGGCCGCGAAGCTGGGTGTGCCACACGGGCCGATGTAAACGGTGCTGGTCGAGGGACTCGGTCCGCAGCTTGGTGACCGTGTCCCGGACCGCCGAGAACTCTTCGTCCACCCGCCGCCGAACCCATCCACCTTCGAGCAGGGCCGCGCTCGTGCCATCGACGCGATAGCCGGTAGGCGTGAGACCGAGCCAGCGTTCGACGAACCAGGCGACAGTGTCGGTGTCACCGTCGAGCACAGCTCCACGAGCGAGCATGGCCGCGGCGAGGGTGAGCCGGGCGACCTCCCGCTGTTCGCCGGTGGTGTGCCGAACGAGATCGCACCATCGCCGCAGAACCACCCGGAGCGCGGGCACGATGCTGGCGTCGTTCTGACCGGCGAGCAGCCGCACCGGCATCGCCGGCCGGACGGTCGGTTCCAAGGTGGCCGCGGTGATGTCCCGAGACTGCGCGCCGACCGATCGGACCAGAGCCACCGAGGGTCGACTCAACGCGCGCCAGACCGCACCCGCCGGCGGTGCGACCAGGTTCAGTCGTCCGTAGGCGTCGGCGGCCTCGGCAAGCACTTCGTCATTGAGCTTCTCGATGTCGTCGTGTGCAGCGACGGTCCCGAGGCGGCGCAGGTGGCCGATACCCGATCCCGCGTCCCCGGCCTCGAGGATGCTCCACACCGGTTCGAGGACCGAAGCGACCTGCCGGGTCGCCTGATGGGCGGCACCGACGGCGGGACCTTGCGCAAGTCGCTCGATCTGCCCCCGAAGCGACAGCAGGGTTTGCCCCAGTTCCCTGGAGTTCGAAGCCGCGTCCACGAACCACTCCCTTGCGGGCTGCCAATCAGCCCCTCACCTCTCAGGGCGAAAATCGTGGTTTTACTACACCATGGCAGCGTGATGTGAGTCACATCTAGTAGGTGAGGGCGATCAGCTCCCGTAGCTCTTCCACCGCGACCGGTGACAGTTCCTTCTCGGCGGCTCGCAGCAGGCCGGCTCGCAGCAGGTCGTAGATCTCCGTCTGGGTGTCGGACGGCAGGTCGGGGATCCACAGGCTGCCCAGATTTTCCTCGAGCACCGTGCGCAGCCACTCGGCCGTGGCGGCGTCGGACAGGCGGGGGATCAGGTATTCGAGGGTCCAGTCGAAGAGGCCGCCGGAGGACTGCCAGTCGCGGCCGGGGCGGACCATGATCAGCGCGGCCATCAGTGCCCCAGGGTGAAGACGCGCGGGGACAGCCGGTGATCCGCGATGAACAATTCGATGACCTCGATCTGGGCGGGGGTGAACAGCGAGACGTCCACCGGCACGAATTGTGCCTTGTTCAGGTGCAGCAGGATCTGTTCCGAGAAACGTCGCCACTGCCGCTCGAAGCGGAACGCCGAGAACGGGCCCACCGCGTCGTACGAGACGCCGAACTGGTCGAACCAATCGGCCCGAGACCAACGCGGCGCTCGGGTCAGCCTGACCCCGAGCGCCGCTTCGATCTTGATGGCCGTTATCGCCTCATTATGGCGATAACGGCCGGTTGCCGTATCCATGCCGAGCGCGCGTATCCGATCCGTGTCCAAAAGCGTGATCGTCATCCGCCACCTCCGGCAAAGTCAGCGTTTCACTCGCTCTGGTCGATGAGCTCCGGGCTCCCGCTGCTGCGGGATGGTTCGCGCCACCGTGGGTGGCACCGGGGTGACGACCACGGGCGTTCCGCCCTGGCCGACACCCGCGTACTGGACCGGCCGGCGGCCGCGCAGCGCTGCGCCGTGGATCAGGCCGAGTGCACCCACCGCCACGAACGCGATGGGCACCGACCACACCAGGGCGGAGTCGGCCGGCACCCCCAGCAGCGAGGGGATGTTCCAGAAGGCCAGGTAGCCGAGGGTGCCGAGGGCCACCGTGGACAGAATCGGGGCGAGGAACCGCCCCCAGGTGCCTTCGCCGTTCGGCACCCGGTTGAGGTGCAGCAGGGCTGCCAGTGCGGTGGCCAGCAGGACGACGAGGATGCCGAGGCCGCCGATCACGCCGAGCCGGTGCGCCAGGATCGACGGCGTGCGCACCCCGGCCAGGTAGGCCGCGACCAGCGCGATCGCGGTCACCGCGGACAGCGTCAGCGCGGCGGTGCGCGGCACGTGGGTGCGGGCCGCGGTGCGGGCGAAGGCCCGGGGCAGGGCGCGTTCCTTGCCCATCGCGTACAGATATCGCGACATCGCGTTGTGCAGCGCGAGCATCGCGGCGATCAGGCCGGCCAGCAGCACGATGCGGCCGGCGGTGACCGCCCACGGCGCCAGCCGGGCCGCGGCCAGGTCGAAGACCAGCTCGCTGCCGCGGGCCCGGGCCAGCGCGGTGATCTCGCCGGGACCGGCGCCGACGCTGAACGACCAGGAAACCAAACCCAAGAGCAAGGCCAGGAGCAACACCGATGCGTACGTGGCATAGCCCGGTTCCCGCCGCGGGCGCATCGTCTCCTCGGAGTAGGTGCCGGTGGTCTCGAACCCGATGAACGCCAGCACCCCGACCGCGAGCAGCAGGCCAAGAGCGGGCCGGTCGACGGCACTGGACGGCAGGATCGAGTCGGCGCTGAGCTTGCCGCCGGCCGGGTCGAGCAGGTTGGCGGTGGCGAACCCGGCGGCCACCGCGAGCTCGGCCAGCACGAGCAGCGCGAGCAGTCCACTGGCGATCTCGACCCGGACCGTGCTGAGCAGCGTGACCAGCAGCCAGCACACCCCGGCCACCATCCACCAGGCCGCCTCGACGTGGAACCAGCTGTGCAGCAGGGGCGCGGCCGCGACCCCGGCGACGCCGTAGATCCCGAGCTGAAGGGCCAGGTAGGAGGCGATCGCGAGCCAGCCGGCGGCCAGCCCGGCCGGGCGACCCAGACCCCGGGAGACGTACGTGTACATCGCGCCGGCATAGGGCGCCCGGTGCACCATCGCCGCGTACGCGGTAGCGAACAGGAGCAGCACGACCGCGACCGCCGCGAAGGTCAGCGGGATCAGTGGCCCGCCGCCGCGGGCGTAGGCGGCGGGCACCACAGTGGTCAACACGGCGAGTGGCGCCGTCGCGGCAAGCGCGAAGAACGTGACGGCGGCCGCGCCGATGCGGCTCGGGGCGAGGGTCTGGACCTCGCCTGGATGATCAGCCTCGGGGCTACCCACAGATCCATTCAGCCTGATGGAGCGCCGAACTGACAACAGCCCGTGTTGTTTCACTCACTTTCGGTCAAGAGATTGGCACAGATGCCCTCTGACCTCACGGTTCTATGAGAATTTTCCGACCGACGCCCGCTCGGAACTGTTCCAGGGCCGCAGAGTACGAGGTCAGCGGGTACCGATGAGAGACAAAGATCGATGGGTCCAGCACGCCCGCGGCGAGCATCTGGCCGGCCCGGTCGAAGGTGTGCAGGACGGCCATCGACCCGGTGATGGTGATCTCCCGCCGATAGATCTCGTACGGTTCGATGGCGACCCGGGCGTCGTAACTCGCCACTCCGAACTGGAGGAACGTGCCGCCCCGGCCGACCCGCGGCAACCCGTCCCGAATCGCCGCGGCCACGCCCGTACAGTCGATGACCACGTCATATCCGCGGGGCGCGACCAACTCGTCGGCGGACGCGACGGCTGCGGAGCAGCCGAGCCGGGACGCCGTGGCCAGCCGTTCCGGGTTGAGATCGACCACCGAGACCGACTCGGCGCCCGCCCGTTTCGCGAGTTCGAGCATCATCAGCCCCATCGTCCCGGAGCCGTAGATCAGGTACGACGAGGCCATCTGGCGCGGGAGCACGTCGAAGCCGCGCAGCGCGCAGGAGAGCGGCTCGATCAGCGCCGCGTCGCCGGCTTTCAGAACCGAGGGCAACTTGAACAGGTTGGCCATCGGCGCGACCACGAACTCGGCCGCCCCGCCGGCCACCGTCACCCCGATCGCCGCCCAGTTCTCGCACTGGTTGCCCCGGGCCCGCTTGCAGTAATAGCAGTAACCGCAGTACAGCGACGGGTCGACGGCGACCTGGTCACCGACCGCGTAACCGGTGACCGCGGAACCCACCGCCACGATCTCCCCGGCCATCTCGTGGCCGGGGACGATCGGGTAGGCGGGGGCGAACTCGCCGTCCATGATGTGCAGGTCGGTGCCGCAGATGCCGACCGCGGCCGGCTTGACCACCACGTCCGTCGGGCCCGGCGCCGGGTCCGGAATATCAGCTATTTCCAGAGTGCCGGGCGTGACGACGACCGCAGCTCTCACTTGACGGCTCCCATCGACAGGCCGCGGACCAGCTTGTTCTGGGCGAGCCACCCGGCGATCAGCACCGGCAGCGACACCAGCGTCGCGGCCGCGCACAGCCGGGCCAGGAAGAGCCCCTCGGAGGAGATGAAACCGACCAGGAAGATCGGTGCGGTGCCGGCCGCGGTGGCGGTCAGGTTCACCGCCAGGAAGAACTCGTTCCAGGCGAAGATGAAGCAGATCAGCGCGGTGGCGGCGAGGCCGGGCGACACGATCGGCATGATGATCTTGCGGATCGAGGTGATCAGCCCGGCGCCGTCCACCTCGCCGGCCTCCAGCACCTCGCGCGGCACCTCGAGCAGGAACGACCGCATCATCCAGACCGCGAGCGGCAGGTTCATCGACGTGTAGAGGATGACCATGGTCCAGATGTTGTCGAGCATGCCGAGGTGCTTGGCCAGCAGGTAGACCGGCAGCAGCGCGGCCACGGCCGGCATCATCTTGGTGCTGATGAAGAAGAACAGCGTGTCGGTCCACTTCGCTACCGGGCGCAGCGAGAGGGCGTACGCCGCCGGGGTGGCCAGCAGGATGACCAGGAGCGTCGAGAAGATGCTGGCCATCAGCGAGTTCAGCAGGTACGGCGTGATGTTCCGGTCGAAGATCTGCGCGTATTGATCGAGGGTCGGGGTGAAGGTCCAGCTGGGCGGGTTGCTGGCGGCGGCCTGCTCCTGTTTGAAGCTGGTCAGCACCATCCAGATGACCGGGAAGACGAAGATGATCCCGGCGATCCAGGCCACCGTGCCCCAGATCGTGTTGTGCAGACGGGCTCTCATCGATTGTCCTCCATCCGGAAGAGGCTGGAGATGACCCGCAAGGCGAACGTCGCCACGATGATCGTCAGGATCACGACCACCACACCGGCCGCCGACGCCTCGCCGTACTCGAACTTGCGGAACGTGGTCAGGTAGATCTCGTACGGCAGGTTGGTGGTCGCCGTGCCCGGACCGCCCTGGGTGATCGTGAAGATCGCGTCGAACGTGTTGACCAGGTAGATCGAGCCCAGCAGCGCACCCAGTTCGAGGTATTGCCGCAGGTGCGGCAGGGTCATCCGGCGGAAGATCTGCCAGGCGTTGGCGCCGTCGACCCGGGCCGCCTCGATCACCTCGTTCGACTGTGACTGCAGGCCGGCCAGCAGGATCAGCATCATGAACGGCGTCCACTGCCAGACCAGGGTGGCGATCACGGCCGCCTTCGGGTACGACGAGATCCAGTCGGTCTGCCCGCCGAAAATGCCGTTGATCAGGCCGTACGCCGGGTTGAAGATCGCATGTTTCCAGAGCAGCGCGGCGGCCACCGGCATGATCAGGAACGGCGTGATCAGCATCGTCCGCACCACCGAGCGGCCGATGAACTTCCGGTCCAGCAGCAGCGCGAGAAGCAGTCCGAGGATGATCGAGAAGAGCACCGCGCCCGCCGTCAGCAGGACGGTGTTGAACAGCGCCGACCGCAGCCGGCTGTCGTTGAAGACGGTGATGTAGTTGTCCAGCCCGACGAACGGTTTGTCCCCGGGCCGCAGCGCGTTCCAGCTCAGCGTGGACAGGTAGAGCGTGTAGAGGAACGGCACCTGCGTGACGACCAGCGCGAAGATCAGCGCGGGTAGCAGCGGTGCGCGACGCACCCAGCGGTCCTTGGCTCCGCCCTTGGTAGGCGGGACGGGCGCCTGGGTGCGCTCGTCCCGCCGGGCCACCATGGTGGTCATCTACTTGTACTTCTTCGCCACATCTTCGGCCTGCTTCTGACCGTCGGCGAGCGCCTTGTCGACCGTGTTGCTGCCGGCTATCGAGGCGCTCACCTCCTGCGACACCTTGGTGCCGAGGTCGGCGAACTCGGGGATGCCGACGAACTGCACGCCCAGCGCGGGCCGGGGCTGCACGCCCGGGTTGGTCGGGTCGGCGTGCTCGATCGAGCCGAGCGTGATGTCGGCGAACGCGGCGGCCGAGGCCTTGTACTCCGGGATCGAGTAGGTCGAGGTGCGCTTCCCGGACGGCACTCGGGACCAGCCGAGCTTCTCGCCGACCAGCTTCTCGTAGTCCTTGCTGGTCGCCCAGGAGATGAACTTCCAGGCGGCGTCGGCCTTCTTGGTGGTCTTCGGCATCGCCCAGGCCCAGGTCCACAGCCAGCCCGAGTACTCGGTCTTGTTCACCGGGGCGTACGCGTAGCCGACCTTGCCGGCCACCTTGCTGGCGTTCTTGTCCTCCAGGGTGCCGGCGGCCGAGGTGGCGTCGTACCACATGGCGGCCTTGCCCTGGCCGAACGTGTTCAGGCACTCGGTGAAGCCGGCCTGCGGTGCGCCCGCCTCGCCGTACTTCTTGATCAGGTCGACGTAGAAGTTGGTGGCCGCGGTGAACTCCGGCGAGTTGACCTTCGGCGTCCAGTCCTTCTCGAACCAGGTGCCGCCGTAGGTGTTGACCACGGTGGTGAGCGGCGCGAACAGCTCACCCCAGCCGGGCAGGCCGCGCAGGCAGATGCCGGCCACGCCCTTGCCCTTGTCGTCGAGCTTGGCGGCGAAGTCGGCCACCTGCGCCCAGGTCGGGTGCTCGGGCATGGTCAGGCCCTTGGCCGCGAAGAGTTCCTTGTTGTACATGAGGAACGACGACTCGCCGTAGAACGGGGCGGCGTACATCTTGCCGTCCTCGCCGGTCAGCGACTCGACCATCGGCTTGAGCAGGTCACCGGAGTCGTACGCGGAGTCGGCCTGGGCCTGCGTCGACAGCTCGTGCAGCCAGTTGTTCTTGGCCCAGATCGGCACCTCGTACGCGCCGACGGTCGCCACGTCGTACTGCCCGCCCTGGTTTGCAACGTCCTGGGTGACTTTGTCGCGAAGCTCATTCTCCGGGAGGATCGTGAACTTCACGGTGATCCCGGTCTGCTTGGTGAAGTTGTCGGCGGTCAGCTTCTGGATGTCTTCCATCTGCGGGTTGCCGACCATCAGCGCGGTGATGGTGGTGTCACCGGTGTCGCCGCTTCCGCCACCGGTCGACCCGGCGCCGGAGCAACCGGCGGTGAGCAGCAACAGGCCGGCCGCCGCTATGGCAATCTTTTTGGGCATGGTGGAACCTCCGTTTTATTCGAAAACGGTTGGTGGCTATTACAAAAAAATCAGACGCGAATTACCTGCGGGCCCAGCCGGGAATAGCGGTGGGCCTCGGAAACCGGCAGGGCGGTGTCCGTGATCAGGGACTCGAAATCAGAGATCTCGGCGAAACGGCAGAACGTGCGTACCCCGAATTTGGTGTGCAGGCCGGCGAAAATGCGCCGGCGGGACGCCCGAACGGCGTGCGCCTTGATGTCCGCGACGGCCGGGTCCGGGGTGGTCAGCCCGGCTTCCCGGGAGATGCCGTTCGCGCCGACGAAGGCCAGGTCGATCACGAAGCCGGACAGCATCCCGGCCGCCCAGTGGTCGACGGTGGCCAGGGTGCGGCCGCGGACCCGGCCGCCGAGCAGGAGAACCGTGGTCGGCGAGTTCCCGGCCAGCCAGGCCGCGGTGTTCAGGGAGGCGGTGACCACGGTGAGCGGCCGGTCGGTCGGGAGCGCCTCGGCGATCAGCTGCGGCGTGAAGCCCTCGTCGATGAAGATCGTCTCGGCATCTCCGATGAGGCTGGCCGCGGCGGCCGCGATCCGGCGCTTCTCCGGCACCCCGCGGGTGGTGCGGATCGCCAGATCGGTCTCGAATTTCGCGGTCTCCACCGGGTACGCACCGCCATGCGTGCGCCGGATGAGACCGTGTTTTTCCAGCAGCCGCAGATCGCGGCGAATTGTTTCGGCGGAGACGTTCAGTTCGGCGGCGAGTTTGGCGACATTGACCTCGCCGTGCCGGCGGGCCAGCGCGACGATCTGATGCTGTCTCTCATCCCCATTCATCAACACTCCCGCCGTCGATTAACCGTGGACTATTTGTAACACCGGAGAAACTTGTGGCCCGCATCACCACTCAGGCAAGTTAGTTGTTTACTTGCCCGCTTGGCCATCACAAGTTGCCGGGTCATTGCTCGCTTTTATGTATTAAGCGGACAAATCTTCTGCCCGTTTATTCCGGAAACGTGACCGATTCCTGCCCGAGGTGTGCAACCCGGGCTTTCCTCAAGTGCCGAAGGTCCCGGCCGACATTGGTTCCGTGCTAGCGACCCAGCAACTGACGGAGTTCCTCTCCGTCGTCGCCGAACGGCCCGACAGCCCGGCCGTGCAGCATGCTGCCGTGGGCTGCGCCGTTCGGGCCCTCCACGCCGACGTGGCCATACTTCTGATCGACGAGGGCGTGGCCGACACCATCGGGCTCGACGCCGACGACGTACCCATCTACGCCCTTCGCGAGGTCGCCACCGGCCACCGCACCAGCCTCGACCTGGCCGGCCAGCGGTACGCCGTGACGTTCGCCGTGATGGAAGGCGCGGTCGGCGCCCTTCTCGTGCTGGGCCGGCGCGACCAGGCGTTCAGCACCGACGAGGTATGCCTGCTGCGCAACATGGCCCGGGTCTTCCAGCTGAGCCTCGGCTCGGTGCGGATGTTCGAGAACGAACGCCGTTACGCCGAGGAGAACGACCGCCTGCACGATTCGCTCCAGCAGCGACAACTCCTCTTCGAGAAGCTCACCGAGGTGCAGCGGGCGATCGCCCGGCGGTCCCCGCTCGACAAGATCCTCGAGACCATCACCAGCTCGGCCCGGGAACTGCTCAACGTCGAGATGGCCAGTCTCAACATGGTCGACCGGGACGACCCCACCACCGGCAGCATGGTCGCCGCCGCCGGCGTGGCCGAGGAGATCTGCGCGCAGGTCGAACGCCTGCCGCTGGTCGCCGGCGGCGTCTCCGGCCTGGCCATCCTCGGCGACGAACTGGTCATGGTCGAGGACTACCAGGCCTGCCCGATCGCGATGCCGACCATGACCCGGGCGCTGCTGCGCTCGGTGATGGCCACCCCCGTGCACGAGAACGGGCACGCCGTCGGCAGTCTCGCGGTCGGCATGTACAGCGAGGCCCGCGAGTGGGACAAGCCGGCCCAGGAGATGCTGCGGGCGTTCGCCGAGCACGTCAGCCTGGCCATCACCGACGCGCGCACCCTGGAGGCGATGAACCAGGCCTTCCTGGACTCGCTGACCGGCCTGCCCAGTCGCCAGCTCTTCCAGACCCGGATGGAGGAGACCCTGGCCGGCGAGCACGGCGGCCTGGCCGTGCTCTTCATCGACCTCGACCGCTTCAAGATGGTCAACGACTCGCTCGGCCACGCGGCCGGCGACCAGTTGCTCACCGGGGTCGCCGACCGGATCCGCGCCTGCCTGCGCGACGTGGACATCGCGGCCCGGCTCGGCGGCGACGAGTTCGCCGTCCTGCTGCCCGGACTCGGCTCGGCCGAGGAGGCCGTGCCGATCGCGAATCGCCTGCTGGAACGGCTGCGCGCGCCCTTCGAGCTGGGCACCGAGGCGTACGTGACGGCCAGCATCGGCATCGCCTACTGCCCGGCCGGCGCCCCCGAGCCACCCAGCGCCCAGGAACTGATGGTCGACGCCGACCTCGCGATGTACCAGGCGAAGAAGCACGGCAAGGACAAGTTCGAGATGTTCGAGCCGGCCATGCGGGTCGCCTTCCAGGCCACCATCGACATGGAGAGCGACCTGCGCCGCGCGGTCGTCCGGCACGAGTTCGAACTGCGCTACCAGCCCATCGTCCGGCTCAGCTCCGGCGAGATCACCGGCGTCGAGGCCCTGATCCGCTGGCTGCACCCCGAGCGCGGCATCGTCCCGCCGGTCGAGTTCATCCCGCTCGCCGAGGAAACCGGCCTGATCGTGCCGATCGGCGAATGGGTGCTGCGCGAGGCGACCCGGCAGGTGGCCGAGTGGAACACCCGCCGGGCCGGCCGCCCGCTGACGGTCAGCGTGAACATCTCCGCCGTCCAGCTGGAACACACCGTGCTGCCGGACGTCGTGCGGTCGGCACTGGACGCGGCCGGCCTGCCGGCCGACCGCCTGACCCTCGAACTGACCGAGAGCCTGCTGGTCGACCACCGCCCGGAGACCCTCCAACGCCTGCATGACATCAAGGCCTTGGGCGTACGCCTGGCGATCGACGATTTCGGTACGGGTTACTCGTCCCTCGCCTACCTGCGTCAGTTCCCGGTCGACATCATCAAGATCGACAAGTCCTTCGTGGACGACGTGGTCGACGAGCCGACCGCGGCCGCCCTGACCCACGGCATCATCCAGCTGGGCCGGGCCCTGCAGCTGTCCACCATCGCCGAGGGCATCGAACACGCCGGCCAGCTGACGTCCCTGGCCGGCGGCAACTGCGAGCTGGGCCAGGGCTACTACTTCGCCGAGCCCCTGACCGAGTCCGCCTTCGACGACCTGCTGTTCCCGGCCCACTCACCGAACGAGTGCGAGTGAGGGTCACGCACTCTTGCGCAGAGCCGGCCGGATCGAGGTAGGCCGGGTCTCGTCGTCGCCGCGAACCCGGGCCGCGATCTCCTTGCGGACCTCGGCGGCCAGCGGCCGGAGTTCCGGTGCGCCGCGCTCGCCGGTGATGTAACCCTGCACGTGCCGGATGCCGCTGCGATAGATCTGCCGGAGGCTGACCAGGGACTCCTCGTCCACACCCTCGACGACCACCGCGCGCGGAGCGTCCATCGTCTGGCGGGCCACCGCCACGACCAGTTCGAGTTCCCGGGTCGCCAGCTCGTGCTGCAGGATCGCCCGGTCGACCTTGATGTGGGTCAGCCGCAGGTCGACCATCCGGGCCAGCGAGGCGTGCCCGACCCCGAAGTCGTCGAGCGAGAAGGCGACCCCGACGTCCTGGGCGATCGCCGCCAGCCGCTTGTTGAAGTAGTCGTGCGGAGCCTCGCCCCACTGCTCGCCGGCCCACGGCTCGATCGCGTCCTGCTCGGAGATCTCCAGCGTGACGGCACCCGCGTCCAACTCCAGCTCGGAGATCAACTGGCGGAGGGTGTCGACGTAGGAATCGTCGAGCAGCGAGCGCACCGACACGTTCACCGAGACCGGCTTCGGCTCGTCCGCGCTCCACGGGCTGTCGGCATGGGCCAGCTTGTACGCCGTCAGCGCCCGGCCCAGGATCGACCGGTCCCGCTCGACCACGAAGTGATCGCCCCAGGTGTGCGCGAGCTGCAGCATCGCGACCGGCGCACGCTGGTCGTCAAGCGAACGCCGGGCCAATGCCTCGTAGCTGTGCACCCCCACCTGGGTCCACGCCTCGCCGATCGTGACCACCGGCTGGAACACGATGCGGAACGACTCGAGCACCTCGCGGTAGAGGTCCAGGGCCCGCTCGAACATCTGGTCCGGGAGTCGGCCGAACACCGAGCGCAGGGCGCTGAGGAAGTGGAGTTCCGACTCCTCCGGCGAATCGGCGGTGGTGGTGTGCCAGATGGTCTCCAGCACCTTCGCGCCGGTCTGGCCGAGCTCGACCAGCCACTCCGGCGGATCGACCACGGCCAGCAGCCGGGCCGTGCTCGACGCCGGTCCGAGCGGGGCGCACCACAGCCGGCGCGGCCCCTCGCGCACGGTGTGCCCGAACCCGCGCGGACGGGCGGCCCGCAGCAGGTGGCGTACGGCGTCGAGGTCGAACCCGTCGGTGGCGTCGACCGCGACGTAGCCGTCCTCGCCGCTGCCGAGATAGGCCACCCCACCGGCCCCGAGCGCCGACCGCACCCGCTCGACGTGGCCGACCATCGGCCCGGTGCGGGCCAGCCGCCGGATCAGCCGGGTCAACTCGGGTGCGTGCCGGTCGAGCGGGTTGCCCAGCGGAATGATCGACACCTGGTGCGCGCCCGCGTGCCGCGGGTCGAGACCGCTCAGCGTCTCGACGGACGCGCCGTCGCGCAACGCCTCGAGGACGTGGTGGGTGAAGACACCGTGCTGAACTGTCGCGTCCTCGCGAGTCGCCGCGTCCGGGGCGCAGGCGACCAGAACGCCGTGCCGCGGGTCGTCGCGGCCGCCGGCGTCGACCAGGTCGGTGCCCTGGAACGTGGCGGAACCGTCGGCCCGGCAGCAGTCCAGGATCGCCACCGCCGTCCCGCGGAAGTGCGGCAGGACGTCCCGGTTCAGGAAGGTCATCCGCAGGCCCGCGTCCGGCCGCTCGGACAGCGCCGACTCGTCGAGGTCCGGCGTCACCAGATAGAACTCCGAGCCGCGACTCCAGGACGGCTCGACCACCTGGCCGGCGTAGTACACCAGGAGGACATCGGACTCGTCGGACTCGAGCGCGATGCGGCGAAGGGTCCGCTTGATCTCGGCGGCCCGCACCCGCGATCCGGAGAAAAGCACTATTTCGTACGTATCACCCAGAGCGTCGTGAACCGCGACCGCATCTCGCTCAGCGTAGCGAAGGGGTGACATTGAGCTTCGGACACCGACCCCATCGACTCCGATGATCACTGCGAGGCGTCGATGTGCCACCCAGAATCCTCGAAGGTGAGCGCTGCCCGGATGTCTGGCCCTCAGTGATACTAGTGAGCCGCAGGTTAATCAAGTCGATCTGCGACTTCAGGTCAAGGCACGACGAAGCCGCCCCGGGTGCGGCCGGGGCGGCTTCGAGTCTGTTGGTTCAGATGAGCCAGCGGTTCTTCTGCACGATCGGGAGCTTGGCCCAGATCTTGCCGAGGCCCCAGGTCTGTCCGGCGTAGGTCAGTGCGAAGACGATCGCGGCCAGCGCGTAGACGACGTGGTAGTCGACGATCGGGTTCGAGCTGCCGGAGGCGAGGGGCCACTCGGCCAGCCACATCATCGCCATGATCGCGGTGCCCGCTCCGGCGGCGACCCGCAGGCCGATGCCGAGGATGAGGGCGAGGCCGACGCCGAGCATGCCGAGCATGAACAGCCAGTTGGCCCAGCCGGCGCCGGCGATGTTGTGGAAGAAGCTCTGGAAGGGTCCGACTTCGACGCTGGCGAGGAAGCCCTTGGTCGGGGACCCGCCGTTGATCCAGGCTTTGGCCGAGGGGGTGCTGAACCCGAAGCCGAAGGTCTTGTCAAGGAAGGCCCAGAGGAAGACGAAGCCGGTGGCGACGCGCAGGGTGGCGAGCACGCGGGCGGCGGGTTTGGTGATCATCGCGCCCGGGGCTTCGACGGTCTCGAGTTGGTGGGCGTGTGCGGTGGTGGTCATCGTTGCCTCCGGGGTCTCTTTATCTCTCACCACTGAGATTCCTCCGATGGCGGAGGCGAGACCCGGGCTGAAACTCCCCACCTGGCGGGACCAAAGTCCTGCCGTCAGGCGCCGGCCGCCGCGATCTCGGCGCGTATCTGGGCCGGGTTCGCCGTCGTGGTCAGCAGCAGGTGCAGCAGGAGACGGGCCTTGTAGGGGTCCAGGCTGCCGGCCGGGATGAGGCCTCGGTCCAGGAGATCTCGTTCGGAGCCGGGGAAGCCGTACGTGTCGGTGCCGACGTAACCGGCGCCGGTGCGGGAGGCCAGCACCACCGGGATCCGGGCCGCGGCCTCGGCCAGGTGGGGCACCCACGACTCGGGCACGTGGCCGACCCCGAAGGCCGCGATCACCAGGCCGTCCACCTGCTCGGCCACGGTGCGCAGCAGGGTTCCGTCGTCGCCCAGCGTGGCGGTGCAGAGACCCACCCGCACCGATTCCCGGGTCGGGGCCGACGGCAGGGTGTACCGCTGCACGGGCCGGTTGACCAGGCGGGGCCGGCCCTCCACGACGTAACCGAGCGGGCCGCCGTTGGCGGAGGCGAAGGTGGCCACGTGCATCGAGTGGGTCTTGCGTACCCGGGCGGCGGCGTGGATCTCGTCGGCCAGCACCACCAGGCAGCCGAGATCGCGGGCGGCCGGGTCGGCGGCGACGGTGACGGCGGCCAGCAGGTTGGCCGGGCCGTCCGCGCCGGCCAGGGTGGGGTTACGCATCGCACCGGTGACCACGATCGGCTCGGGGCCGGTGTGCAGGAGATCGAGGACGTACGCGGTCTCCTCGATGGTGTCGGTGCCCTGGGTGATCACCGTGCCGGTGGCGGAGCTCTGCCGGATCAGGTCGGCGAGGTCGGTCAGGTCGGTCAGGGTCAGCGACGCTCCGGGTTTGTTCCGGAAGCTGTGCACCTCGAGGTCGCCGGGCAGGCCGGGGACGGCGTCGACCAACTGCTGCGCGGTCAGGCTGGGCACGACACCGGCCGAACCGGTCATGGCGATCGTGCCACCGAGCCCGACGACCAGGACGCGGCTCATCGGCTGGGTTTCCGTTCCAGGAGGGTGATGCCGAGAAGTGGGTACTGCCAGCGACGGACCGGTTGGTAATTGTCGGCGAGAACCTTCCGCTTGGGACCGATCATATTGGCGTACGGATCGGCGCTGTTGTCAACGCGGATCACCCAGATCCGGGGCGGCGCGCCCAAGCACGTGGCCGCCGGGCACTCGGTGGCCAGGAAGCGGCCGTCGGTGCGCTGCGGCTCGGTGCGCAGCACGTCGGGTGGGCGCGGGGGCGACAGGTAGCGCTCGTAGATGTCGCGGGGCGCCCACGGGATGCTCGGGTGGGTGTCGGGGAAGACCACGACGTCGCCAGGGCGCTCGAGTGGGGTGATCACCGCGGCGATCTTCGCCGAGTCCTCCGAGTGCCCAGCCGGGGCGCGGGCGTCGAGCTGGGCCGGCCAGCCGATCAGGGTGAGCAGCAGCAGGACCACGGTGGCCGGGCGCGGCCCGAAGCGTAGCGCCGCCACGGCGGCCAGCACGGCCAGGGCGGGCAGCGACACCAGTACGTACCGGGCGCTCCAGATCGGCTCGAACAGGCCCGCGACCAGCAACAGCAGGATCGGCCCGAAGCCGGCGGCGGCCAGACTCGCGGACTCGCGTGCTCCCAGGACGGCCAGGCCCAGCACCAGGCCGGCCACCGCGCCGGACAGGAAGATCCGGTCGGGGACCACCTGCAGCAGGTCGATGGTGAGGACCTTGATCCAGGAGAGCTGGCCGCGCTGCCGGGCGCCGAGGGCGGTGAGCACCAGGGCGGGCAGGCCGCCGAGCACGGCCGCCGGGAGCCAGAAGGCCGCGACCCGCGGACCGCGGCGCCAGGCCACCGCCGCGCCGTGAGCGGCCAGCACCAGCAGGGCGCTGAGCGGGTGGCTCAGTCCGGTCAGGGCCACCGCACCGGCATAACCGGCCGCGCGCGCCACGGTGGGCCGGTCCAGCAGCCGGATCAGGAACAGCAGGGCCAGGGTGCCGGCGAAGATCGCGAACGCGTAGGAGCGTGCCTCCTGGCCGTACCGGGAGGTAGCGGGCAGGACCGCGAAGATCAGGCCGGCCAGCAGGCCGGCCGCCGGGCCGCCGAGACGGCGTCCCAACGCGGTGGTGAGCAGGGTGGCCGCGATCATCGCGAGCAGGGCGGGGAGGCGCAGGGCCACCGTCGAGGTGCCGGCGATTGAGGTGTACGCCTTCATGGCCGCGTAGTAGGGCGCGAGCACGATGTCGACGTTGTCGGTCAGTTCCCGCAGCTGTTCCCAGCTGAGCCGCACGGCTCCCCAGGTGGCCAGCTCGTCGGCCCAGAGGGCGGGGGTGGTGAGCCGCCAGCCGCCGAGCACCGCGGTGACCAGCGCGGGTGCCACCCAGGTGAGCCAGGTCGTCGGCCGTGCCGGGGCGGTGGGGGCGGCCCGTTGCCGGGGGATGATCGCCGTCTGTGCATCCGAGCGGGCGACCGTGTCCATGGTGGATGGCACGTTAATCCGCGTCGATGTACGGCGGATGAACGGTCAGCCGAAGAACTCCTGGATCTGGGTCAGCGTGAGGTAACCCTGCGGTTCCAGCTCGGCCGGCATCGCGGCCAGCGGCTTGGCGGTGACCGGCACCTCGGGCACGTCGGCCGGCAGGGTCGGCACGGGCGGGGTGGGCGGGAGACCGGGCATGGACATGGCCTGCCGGATCACCTCGAACATGGACCGCACCTCGGACACCGCCCGGGCCGACAGGTCGGCGCCGCCGTGCGGCGACGCGCAGGTGAAGTTGGCGCGCAGCCGGTCGGCGCAGCGCCGGATGTCGGCGCTGGGACGCAGGTGGTCGAGCCGGCCCTCGGCGACGATGCCCAGTTCGCAGGCGGTCAGCCCGGACTGCCGCCACCACGATCGCCAGGCCGGGTCGGCGTCGAGGGTGAGCGCCACGTGCCGGAGCGCGATCATGTAGTCCTGCGGGGCGAGGCCCTCGACGGTGGTGGTGCCCATGTGCGGGTGCAGCCACGAGGTGCCCCAGGCCGCGACGTTGGAGCCGGTGTGGGTGCTGACCGCGGTCTGGTGCTGCCAGTCAGCCCGGGTGGAGGTGCGGTAGGCGCGTTCGGCCACCGGGAGCAGCTGGTCGCCGGGGGAGCCGGTGTAGGTGGCGAGTGCGGCCGGGGCGCCCAGGACCTTGCGGTAGGCCCGGTTCCCGGCGGCGACGGCCGCGCAGCGTACGCCCAGGAACGACGCGCCGGAGGTGGCCACCGCGTGATAGTGCGCGGGGGTGTCCAGCGCGTGCAGTGCGCGGGCCAGATGGTCGGCGAAGTCCCGGATGTCCGCGGCGGCGTGGTCGGAGAGCTCGTCGGCCAGGCGTTCGAGGTTGGCCGGGTCGGGGCCGGTCCGGTCGACCAGTTCCCAGAAGGTCTGCTCGTCCATGACGGCATGCTGTCACCAGGGGCACACCGGGATAGGTAAGACATTCCGTCACGTCCGGGCGATTACCCGTTGGTAATGAGCGCTTCGTCACCCGGCCGACGGACTTTCATAAGTTGGTGATATAAAAAATTGGTGCGGGATACAGACACTCTCTCGGCCGAGGACCTGGCCATCGCCGGCGGTTTCGAGCGCTTCTACGAGGTGCTTCGCCGGCTGACACCACGTTCCGAGCTGAGCCTGACCGCCGCCTCGACCCTGCGCCGCCTGGAGCGCTCGGGCCCACATCGGCTCTGTGAGCTGCACGCGCCCGAGGGGGTGAGCCAGCCCGCGATGACGCAGCTGATCACCCGCCTGGAGAAGGAGGGGCTGGCCAAGCGCGGCAGCGACCCGGACGACGGCCGGGCCGTGGTGGTCACCATCACCGACGACGGCCGGGCCGCGGTGGCTCGCCGCCGCGAGGGCCGCACCCGGGCGCTGTCCGCCCTGCTGGAGCAGCTCCCGGCCGAGGACCACGCGGCCATTCTGGCGGCTCTGCCCGCGCTCGAGCGGCTCAGCGACCTGATGGCCGAGCAGCCTCCCCTCTGAGAAATGAAAGGGGCACTCGGTTGATCACGACCGACCACCCTCGGTACAAGTGGGTCGCGCTGTCGAACACCACCCTCGGCAATCTGCTCGCCACGATCAACTCGTCGATCGTGCTGATCTCGCTCCCGGCGATCTTCAAGGGCATCCACGTCGACCCGCTCGATGCCGGCAACGTCAGCTATCTGCTCTGGATGCTGATGGGCTACATGCTGGTCACCGCGGTGCTGGTGGTGACGCTGGGCCGGCTCGGCGACATGTACGGCCGGGTGAAGATCTACAACGCCGGCTTCGCGATCTTCACGATCACCAGCGTCATCCTGTCGCTCGACCCGTTCGACGGCGGTGGCGGTGCACTGTGGCTGATCGGCTGGCGGGTGCTGCAGGCGGTCGGCGGCGCGATGCTGATGGCCAACTCGGCCGCGATCATCACCGACGCGTTCTCGGCCGAGCAGCGCGGCATGGCGCTCGGTGTCAACATCGTCTCGGCGCTGGCCGGTTCGTTCATCGGCCTGGTGCTGGGTGGGGTGCTCGCCGAGTGGGACTGGCGCTCGATCTTCTGGGTCAACATCCCGCTGGGCGTCCTCGGCACCATCTGGGCGTACCGATCGCTGCACGACACCGGCGTCCGCCGGCCCGCGAAGATCGACTGGTGGGGCAACGCGACCTTCGCGATCGGCCTGACGGCCGTGCTGGCCGCGATCACTTACGGCATCCAGCCGTACGGCGGGCACACCATGGGCTGGACCAACCCGTGGGTGCTGACCGGCCTGATCGGCGGCGCGTTCGTGCTTGCCGCGTTCGGGATCATCGAGACCCGGGTGGCCGAGCCGATGTTCCCGCTCGCTCTGTTCAAGAACATCGGCTTCACCAGCGGTAACGCCGCGAACCTGCTGGCCAGCGTGGCCCGCGGCGGTCTCCAGTTCATGCTGATCATCTGGTTGCAGGGCATCTGGCTGCCACTGCACGGGTACGACTACGAGTCGACCCCGCTGTGGGCCGGCATCTACCTGGTCCCGATGACGATCGGCTTCCTGGCGGCCGGCCCGCTCGCCGGTTACCTCTCCGACAAGTTCGGGCCGCGCCTGTTCGCGTCGGGTGGCCTGCTGGTGATGGCCGCGTCCTTTGTCGGCCTGCTCCTGCTGCCGGGCGACTTCAACTACACGATCTTCGCGATCCTGATCTTCATCAACGGCCTGGGCGGTGGCCTGTTCGCGGCGCCGAACACGTCGCTGATCATGTCGAGCGTGCCGGCCAACATGCGCGGCGCCGCCTCTGGCATGCGGGCCACCTTCCAGAACGCCGGCCAGGTGCTCTCCATCGGCGTCTTCTTCTCGCTGATGGTGGCCGGTCTGGCCGACTCGCTGCCGGGCACCCTCAGCACCGGCCTGACCTCGCAGGGCGTTCCCGCCGACACGGCCAACATGATCGCCCAGCTGCCGCCGGTGGGCACGCTGTTCGCGGCGTTCCTCGGCTTCAACCCGATCGGCGAACTGCTCGGCCCGGCGGTGCTGGGCGCACTGCCGGCCGCCAACGCGGCCAACCTGACCGGCCTGGAGTTCTTCCCGCGACTCATCTCCGAGCCGTTCCACGACGGCCTGGTGATCGTCTTCTGGCTGGCCATCGCGATGGCCGTGGCCGGTGCGCTGCTCTCCCTGCTGCGCAGCAAGAAGGTGCCGCCAGCAGAGGGGTTCGTCGCGCACGAGGCCGAGGTCAAGGCCGAGCTGTCCGACGCGCAGCCGCTGAGCCCGGCCACCGCGGTTTCCGAGCCGCTGGACCGGGCGCAGCAGTAACTCCTAGGCGGTAGCGGTGGCCGCGTCGAGCAGGTGCTCGGCGATCGAGCGGGCCAGGACGGCGGCGCCGGCCTGCTTGTCCATCCGGCCGCCGACCGAGGCGCCGTCGTAGAGGATCACCAGCTGGTCGGCGAGGGCGGCCGGGTCGGCCACCCCGGCGTCCCGGGCCAGCTCGGTGAACAGGCCCCTGGTCCAGGCGCGGTTGGCGGTGGAGACCTGGTCGACCGCGCCGCCCTCGGCCACCGACTCGGCGCTGGCGTTGTAGAAGGCGCAGCCCCGGAAACCGGGCGTGCCGGTCACCTCGGCGAGCACGTCGAAGACGCCGAGGAGCCGGTCGCGCGGGTTGTCGAACCGCTCGAGCCCGGCCAGCAGTCGCTTGCGGCGGAGCTCGTGCCGGTTTTCCAGGTAGGCCCGGACCAGCTCCTCCTTGCTGCCGAAGCTGCTGTAGAGCGACGCCTTGGCGACCCCGGCGCGCTCGATGACGCGGTCGATGCCGACGGTGTGCACGCCCTCGGCGTAGAAGAGCTCGTCCGCGGCGGCCAGCAGGCGCTCGCGGGCCGACGGCTTACGGGCCGCGGTAGGTGATGCGGGTGACATGGGTTTGACGATACCAGACAGGTCTGTCTAGTCTCTTGGAGGCAGACAGACCTGTCTGTTCACAAGCGAAAGGCTCGCCATGACCACCGTTGCTGAAGCGCCACCGGTCATTCGCAACCGGCGGCTGTCTCGCCCGGTCGCGTTCGCGGCCATCGCCGCGATCTTCGTGACCTTCACCGCCGCGTCCGCCGCGCCCTCCCCGCTGTACGTCGTCTACCAGCACCTCTGGGGCTTCTCGGCGACCACGCTCACGGTGGTCTTCGCGGTCTACGTGGTCGGGCTGATCGGGTCGCTGCTCATGCTGGGCGCGCTCTCCGACCACGTCGGCCGCCGCCCGGTGCTGGCCGCCGCGATCGCGCTGGAGGCCGCCTCGCTCGTCCTCTTCCTCACCGCCGGTGACGTCACGGTCCTGCTCGTGGCCCGACTGCTGCAGGGCATCGCCACCGGCGCCGCGCTCACCACCCTCGGTGCGGCCCTGGTCGACCTCAACCCGCCGCACGCTCCCGGACGGGCCGGCCTGATCAACGGCATCGCGCCGACCGCCGGACTGGCCGTCGGTGCGCTGGGCTGCGGTGCCCTGGTCCAGTTCGCGCCCGAGCCCACCCACCTGGTCTGGGCCCTGCTGCTGGCCGGGATGCTGCTCTCCGGCGTGGTGGTGGCCCGCCTTCCGGAGACCTCGATCCGCCGCCCCGGCGCGGTCGCCTCGCTCTCGCCCCGGCTCGGCGTGCCGGCCCGGCTGCGCGGCGACCTGCTGGCCCTGGTGCCGGTGATCGTGGCCAGCTGGGCGATCGGCGGGCTCTACCTGTCGCTCGGCCCGTCGGTCGCGGCCGCCGAACTCGGGCTCACCAACCATCTGGTCGGCGGCCTGGTGGTGACGCTGCTCTGCGGCACCGGCGCGATCACGTCGTACGCCATGCGCAGCGTGCCCACCCCGCGTGTGCTCACCCTGGCCGCTGCCCTGCTCACCGCGGGTTCGCTGATCAGCGTGGCCGGTGTCGAGTGGTCGAACATCGCGGTCGCTGCGATCGGCACGGTGATCTCCGGCATCGGCTTCGGCGCCTCAGCGCTGGCCTCGTTCGGCACCCTCGCGGTGCTGGCCGCCCCGCACGAGCGGGGTGAGCTGTTCGCGGTCGCGCTGACCATCGCGTACATCGCGTTCAGCGTGCCCGCCGTGATCGCTGGTTTCGCCGCCACCTCGGTCGGCCTGCACCGCACCACGCTGGTCTACGGACTGGTCGTGGCGGTACTGGCGGCAGCGGCACTGACAGCTCAACGGCTGAGGGCGCGGATCAGCTAAAAGGCCATCTTTCGTGCGTCCCCGGCGTGGGCGACCTCCCTTGAGGTCGCCCACGCCGCAGCATATGGGGCGAAACAGACACGAGAGGGCTTGAGATGCGAAGAAGACTTCTGGCTGCGGCCATCACGATCGCCGTGGCGGCGGCCGGCGCCACGGCGACCGGGGCGCGCGCAGAACCGCGGCTCAAGCCCGGTTATCCCAAGCTCACCTGGGGCACCTGCACCGACCCGTCACTGGTCAGCCGGAAGGCCGAGTGTGGCTTCGTCACGGTGCCGATGGACTACAAGGACCCGGACGGCGAGACCATCGAGATCGCCATCTCGCGGATCAAGCACACCGTCCCGCAGAAGAAGTACCAGGGCGTCATGCTGGTCAACCCGGGCGGCCCGGGCGGGAAGGGCCAGAGCCTCGGAGTGATCGGTTCGCTGGTGCCCAAGCGGGCCGGCGAGGCGTACGACTGGATCGGTTTCGACCCGCGCGGGGTGGGCGCCAGCAAGCCGTCGCTGAGCTGTGACACCCACTACGCCGGCTACAACCGGCCGGAGTACGTGCCGACCACGACCGCGATCGAGAAGACCTGGCTGGAGCGGGCCGAGAAGTACGCGTCGGACTGCGCCAAGGCCGGCGGTCCCCTGCTCGACCACCTCAAGACCCAGGACACCGTCCGGGACATGGAGAGCATCCGCCTCGTCCTCGGCGCCACCCAGATCAACTTCTACGGCTTCTCGTACGGCACGTACCTGGGCCAGGTCTACGCCACGATGTTCCCGTCCCGGGTGCGCCGGATGGTCCTCGACGGCAACGTCAACCCGGCTCGGGTCTGGTACGACTCGAACATCGACCAGGACATCGCGTTCGACAAGAACATGAAGGTCTACTTCGGCTGGCTCGCCAAGTACGACCGGGTCTACCACCTCGGCCGCACCGCCAAGGCGGTCGAGCGTCGCTACTACGCCGAGCGGGCCAAGCTCGCCACCAAGCCGGCCGGCGGGGTGCTCGGCTCGTCCGAGTTCACCGACATCTTCCTGCAGGCGGGTTACTACGTCTTCGGCTGGGAGGAGATCGCGCAGGCGTTCGCCGCCTGGGTGCACAAGAAAGACGCGGAACCGCTCAAGAAGCTGTACGACAAGAACAACGACCAGGGCGAGGGCGGCGACAACGGGTACGCCATCTACCTGGGTGTGCAGTGCACCGACGTGCAGTGGCCGCTGAGCTGGACCAAGTGGGCCGCGGACAACTGGGAGGCGCACCGCAAGGCGCCGTTCGAGACCTGGGCCAACGCCTGGTACAACGCGCCCTGCCGCACCTGGGCCGGCAAGCCGGGCATCCCGACCACCGTCTCCGGCGAGGGCGTGCCGCCGATCCTGCTGATCAGCGAGACCCTGGACGCGGCCACCCCGTTCAACGGCAGCATCGAGGTGCGCAAGCGGTTCCCGCGCTCGTCGCTGATCGAGGGCGTCGGCGGGACCACCCACGCGGGCTCGCTGTTCGGCGACGAGTGCATCGACAACACGATCGCCGACTACCTCGCCACCGGCGCACTCCCCAAGCGCAAGGCGGGGGAGCGGTCCGACAAGCGTTGCCCGCCGATTCCCCAGCCGAACCCCGCCGACGACGGCGCGGACGACGTCAAGGGCAAGCGGCCGGCCGAGGCCCTGCTGCTGCAGCGGGCGCTCATCCGGTAACGAGATCCGCACCACCTTGCAACCGGTCGGCACCCGGCGGCGGTTATGCTCGAAAACGCGAAGGGGAGTAGCTCCCAATGTCGCGGTCGACATGCTGACGCCTCCGGGTGTCCGGCCGGACAGCCTCACCAGAGGCGAGCGAGACCTTCGACTTGGCTGTTGTTCACAACGGCCGGGTCGAAGACGCCCCTGGGCCAAAACTTCCTCCCGGTCCTGAATGCCCCCGGGAGTTTTTGGTGGATGGTTTCCTCGCCGCGCTGGCGATCAGCTTTGCGGTCATCTTCGTGGCCGAGCTCGGCGATAAATCGCAGCTCATGGCCCTCACCTTCGCCACCCGCTTCAAGCCGTGGCCGGTGCTGATCGGCATCACCGTGGCGACTGCCGTGGTGCACCTCGTCTCGGTGGGCATCGGTTACGGCCTCGGCGCCACCCTGCCGACCGGCTGGATCTCGCTGGTGGCCGGCATCGCGTTCCTCGCCTTCGGCGCCTGGACGCTGCGCGGTGACAAACTGACCGACGATGAGAAGACCAAGGCCGAGCGCACCACCGGCTCGGCGATCTGGGCCGTCGGCGGCGCGTTCTTCCTGGCCGAGCTGGGTGACAAGACGATGCTCGCGACGATCACGCTGGCCACCCAGCATGGCTGGTTCGGCACCTGGGTCGGCTCGACGATCGGCATGGTCGCCGCCGACGCGCTGGCCATCGTGGTCGGCCGGATGCTCGGCCGCCATCTACCGGAGAAATTCATCAAGTACGGTGCGGCCGCGCTCTTCGCTATCTTCGGCATCTGGTTGATCGTGGAAGCGATCATCAAACTGCGATAGGGGTTGCCGTGCTGCAGTACCGGGCGGAGCTGGACGCCGAGATCACCCTCAGCAACGGCGGCAGCGTGACGGCGCGCGCCCTGCTCGTGGAAGTGCCGCACGCCGACGTCACCCACCCCGAGGTGGCCCGGCTGGCGGTCGCCGCGCTCGGCCTGGCCGGCGCGAAGGTCGACCTCACGTCGGTCCGGGTCTTCGGCGAGACCGTCGCGGCCGGCGGCGGCCGAACCCCACAACGGATCGAGTACGTCGAACTCAGTCACGTGATCGAGTCGGGCATGACCACTTACGCCGGTCTGCCCGGCCCGGTCATCTCGGCCTACCGCACCTGGGCGGAGTCCCGGCCCGGCTACGCCGAGGGCACCGAGTTCAGCTTCGACCGGATCGAGATGATCGGGCAGACCGGCACCTACCTCGACAGCCCTCGGCACCGCTACCAGGACGGCACCGACCTGGCCGGCCTCCCGCTCGGCCGGCTCGCCGACCTGCCGGCCGTGGTGGTCCGCACGGTCGACAACGACGGCCGCGCGGTCGACGCCGGCGACCTCGAGCCGTACGTGGTGGCGGGGCACGCGGTGCTGCTGCACACCGGCGGCGACCGGCACTGGGGGACGGACGCCTACGGGACGGACGCGCCGTTCCTGACCGAGGCGGGCGCCCGGTTGCTGGTCGAGCGGGGTGCCGCCCTGGTCGGCATCGACTCGGCCAATATCGACGACGCCGTGCCGGGCGGGCCGCGGCCGGCGCACAGCGTGCTGCTGGCGGTCGGCATCCCGATCGTCGAGCACCTCACCAACCTCGGCGAGCTGCCGCCGCTGGGGGCCCGGTTCACCGCGGCGCCGCCCCGGATCGTCGGCTTCGGCACCTTCCCGGTGCGGGCGTTCGCCACCATGCCGTGGTTCGAACCGCATGATCACACCCGGTCGGCGGGTTGGCTTCCCACCGCAGTTCAGCAGTCATGACGGAGACCGGCACGGCTGTCGCGATGGCGGCCGTGCAGTTCCAGCGGGGCGACCCGGATGCGGCGGTCGGCCTGCTCGGCCCGGTGCTCGCGGCCGAGCCGGACAACGTGCGCGCGCTCGTGCTGATGACCCACGCCCAGCTCGCCCTCAAGCACCCCGACCTCGCCTATCGCGTCGCCCAGCGGGCGGTGCACGTCGCGCCCGACTCGGCCGAGGCGCTCGGCGCGCTGAGCCGGGCCTTCACCGGGCTGGACCGGCACGACGAGGCGGTCGAGGTGGCACAGCGGGCCAGCCGGCTCGAACCGGACAACGCGTACCGGCACAACCGGCTCGCCTGGGCGCTGCTCGGCGACGGCCGGCGGACGATCGAGGCCGAGCACGCGGCCCGGCTGGCGGTGCAGCTCGACCCGAACGAGGCCGACTTCCGGATCACCTACGCCATGGTGATGAAGCAGCTCGACTACACCGACCGGGCCCGGCAGGCGCTGCGCGACGCGCTCGCCCTGGAACCCGACAACGCGGTCGCGCAGCACGAACTGGCCACCCTCGACGTGGTGCACCGCAATCCGTTCGCGCTGGGCCGGTTGGCCCGGGGCGCCAGCGGGCTGGCCGGGGCGCTGCGGTCCGACCCCCGGCAGCAGGCCAGCCGGTTCATGCTCGACGTGGCGTTGCGGCGCTTCCTGGTCTACACGGCCGTGCTGCTCGCGGTGCTGGCCTACGTGGGCTGGCGGATGACCGAGTTCTCGGTGGCCGGTGCTCGGCTGCTGGCCGGGGCGTCGGCGCTGACCACGGTCGGCTTCGCGGCCTACTTCGTACTGCGGTTGGATCGCCCGCTCCGTGCGTACCTGCTCAATGTTCTGGCCTATGGCCGGCAGCGGATCGCTGCGATCGGCTTCGCGGTCTGCCTTCTGCTTCTGCTCGTCTCGACGTTCGCGCCGGCCGGCTGGCTGCCCTGGCTGCTCGGGACGGCCGCGCTGGGCGGCTTCGCGGTCCGGCTGCTGACCGTCTCGGCCACCAACGCGCACGTGCGGGCGGCCGGCGTCGGCGCTCAGCCGGACCGGGTCAGCGTGGTGCTCTGGTGGGTGATCATCGGCTGCATGGTCACCGCGATCCTGCTGCAGATCGGCACCGCCGACGCCGCGTGGTGGTTCTCGGCGGCCGCCCTGACCCTGGTGGCCGCGGCGATGGTGTGTCTGCTGGTGATCGTTCGGCGCCGTCGCGCTCGCCGGGAGGCTTTCCGGGGAATCCGCAGATGAATTGCGGCATTTCGCCGAGAATGGGCGAGTGAGCCCCGACTCCAGCGCGCAGAGTGCCACCGAGTTGGGCATTGCCCGTGCCGCGGCGCTGTTCGAGCGGCTCGATGTTCCGGCCGCGATCGCCGTCCTCGAGCCGGCGCTGGTTGCTGACCCGAGCACGGTGGAGGGCTGGAACCTGATGGCCCGGCTGCGGCTCGCCGCCGACCAGGCGGCGGCCGCGTTCGACGCGGCCAACCGGGCGATCGCGCTGGCCCCGGACAACCCGCGGTCGCTGGCCACCGCGAGCCGGGCGTTGTCGCTGCTCGGGCGGCACGAGGAGGCGGTCACGATGGCCTACCGGGCGGTGATCGTCGAGCCGGTGAACCCGCAGTGGCACGACCGGGTGGCGTGGGCGCTGCTCGCCGCCGACCGCCAGTTCGCCGACGCCGAGCAGTCCGCGCGCACCGCGATCGGGCTGGACCCGAACGAGGCCCACTACTACTTCACGCACGGCGTGACGCTGGACGCGCTCGGGCACTCCGACCAGGCCCGGCAGGCCCTGCTCACCTCGCTGAAGATGGAACCGGAGAACCCGGTCGCCCAGCACCGGCTGGCCGTGCTCAACGGCGAGGCCGCCCGCGAACCGGAACCGAAGAAGCGCGGCTGGAACCCGTTCCGCCGTAAGTAAGCCTCAACGCGTGTAGGCGAGCAGGTTCAGGTCGTGGACCGCGGCCGGCTCGACCGCCTGCACCAGCAATTTTCCGGCCGGCGAGAAGACCGACAGCGTCGTGCTCTCGTCGGTGCGGGCCCGGACCAGCAGGTTGCCGTCCGGACCGAAGACCGCGCCGACGACGCTGCCGGCCACCGGCAGCGGTTCCAGGTCGCCGGTGATCGTGTCGACCACCACGTCGGCCGGGTCGGTGCTGGCCGTGCCGATGTCGCCGGTGCTCTGCAGCGGCACCGTCACGTGCTGGCCGGTCACGTCCACGCTGGTCGGCTTGCACGCGGCCAGGCCGTCCGGGTTGTCCACCGGCTGCCGGTCACCGAACATCGGCACCACCGCGTTCGACTCGCCGGAGGAGACCTTCAGCGAGCAGTACGTCGTCGCGTACACCAGCGTGTTGCCGTCGCCTGACCAGCGGAAATGCTGGCCGGCGGCGAGCCGGCCGGGCAGTGGGGTCAGCGTGCCCGAATCGACCTGGAGGATCGCCGGGCGGCTCGTGACCACCAGCAGCCGGGCGCCGTCGGGGGACCACGCCGGAGCCTGCGCGGTGGTGGTGATGCCGGTCGCCACCGGTTGGGACTGGGCGCTGCCGGTCTCGCCGACCAGCAGCACGCCGCCGACGGCGTAGGCGATCCGGTTGCCGTCCGGGGAGATGCCGACCGCGGAGGGCGCCCCGGACAGCACAGTCGTGGTGTCGCCGTCGGTGGGTGACAGTCGCACCACGTCCGGCTGGTTGCCGGTCTGCTGGTAGAAGACGTGCCCGGGCAGGTCGGCCAGCGCACGGGACTTCGGGGTGGCGGTGGGCGTGGCGGCCCGCGGCTGGTTCTTGCGCCGCGGCGAGGTGGTGCGGGTGCTCGCGTGGTGTTCCGGCGTTTCCGGGTGGTGGATGGCCGATGGGATGGGCGACGGCATCGGCTCGGGGGCCGGCGCCGACGCGGAGATCAGCGCCATCGGAGTGTGCCCGGTGTCCCGGTCCGGGAGCCGCCACAGGCCGCTGGCCAGCAGCACCAGCACGGCCAGCGCGGCGACCGTGCCGATCGCGGCCTCCCGGCGGGCGATCCGCCGGGACCGGTGCACCGCCCGCTCGTACATGTCGGCCGAGGTCACCTGGTCGGCGAGGTCGTGCAGCGACTCGCGCAGGCCGCCCTCGCCCGGGGTGGTCATCGGGGGTTCTCCGAGGTGAGCACCCGCAGGTCGGGCAGCAGCGTGCGGAGGCGTTCGAGGGCCCGGCCGGTCTGGGTCTTCACGGTGCTGACCGAGATGCCGAGCAACTGGGCGGCCTCGGCCTCGGTGTGGTCCTCGAAGTAGCGCAGCACGATCACCGCGCGCTGCTTGGCGCTGAGTGCGAGCAGGGCCCGGCGCAGGGTGAGCCGCTGGACCGCGGCCTCGGCCGGGTCGTCGGCGCCGGCCGGGTCGGTGGCGAACTCGCCCGGCAGCACCTCGGCGATCCGCGGCCGGCGCCACAGCGACACCTGCGCGTGGTACATCACCTTCCGCGCGTACGCCTCGGCGTTCTCGGGTTTCTCCAACCGCAACCACGCTCGATGAGTGCGGGCCAGCGCCTCCTGGACCAGGTCTTCGGCCAGGTGTTGATCTCCGGTCAAAAGGTACGCCGAGCGCAACAATGCGTGCGTCCGGGTGCGGACGAAATGCGCATAGTCGGCCTCTCGGGCGTCCATTGCCTGGTGTCCGATCGAGGGGTATTGGGAGACGTGAGCGTACCCACGCGGTTCAAATACCGCGGCCCCGCTCACGTCTCCCCCTTCCGTCGATCGCCCCGCAACGGATGCCCCGCCAATCGATGCCTCCCCGTGTGGGCACCGTCCGGCACACGGTTAGACGCCAAGTAGTGAACGACCGGTCGACGGCCGAACGGCCTATTTTCAATATGGGCCGAACGGATGCCCCCGGAGGGAGACAGCGTCATGGCACGTCCCCGGATCGTGATCGTCGGGGCCGGATTCGCCGGTTTCGCGGCGGCCCGCAAGCTCGCCAAGCTGTCGCACGGCAGCGCCGACATCGTCGTCATCAACCCGACCGACTACTTCCTCTACCTGCCGCTGCTGCCCGAGGTGGCCACCGGGCTGCTCGAACCGCGGCGGGTCACCGTCCCGCTCGCGGCGGCGCTGCCGGGTGTGCGGGTGGTGCTGGGCAGCGTCGAGGCCTTCGACCTGGACGGGCGCACCGTCACCCTGCGCGACCCGGAGGGCGCCCACCGCACGATCGGTTACCACCGACTGGTGATAGCGGTCGGCAGCGTCAACAAGCTGCTGCCGGTGCCCGGCGTGGTCGAGCACGCGCACGGCTTCCGCGGCATCTCCGAGGCGCTCTATCTGCGCGATCACCTCACCCGGCAGATCGAGATGGCCGGCAACGCGGCCGACGAGCCGGAACGGCAGGCGCGCTGCACGTTCGTGGTGGTCGGGGCCGGCTACACCGGCACCGAGGTGGCGGCGCAGGGCGTGCTCTACACCGACGACCTGGTCAGGGCGCGGCCGGTCGGGCACGGGCGGCCGCGCTGGCTGCTGCTGGACACCGCCGAGCGGGTGCTGCCCTCGCTCGACCACCGGCTGGCCGAGGCCGCCGACGCGGTGCTGCGCGAGCGCGGTGTCGAGGTGCTGCTGAAGACGAGCGTGCAGGAGGCGACCGCGGACGGGGTGCGGCTGTCCGGCGGTGAGTTCGTGCCGACCCGGTCGCTGATCTGGTGCGTCGGGGTGCGGCCCGACCCGGTGGTCGAGGGGCTAGGGCTGGCCACCGAGCACGGCCGGGTGGTGGTCGACGAGTTCCTCAACGTTCCGGGGCGGCCCGAGGTCTACGCGATCGGCGATGCCGCCGCGGTGCCCGACCTGACCAGGCCCGGGGAGATCACCGGGATGACCGCGCAGCACGCGGTCCGGCACGGCGCGGTCGCGGCGGGCAACATCGCGGCCTCCTACGGGTACGGGCGCCGACGCGCCTATCGGCACCATGACCTGGGGTTCGTCGTCGATCTCGGCGGACTGGACTCGGCGGCCAACCCACTTCGCCTGCCGCTGCGGGGACTACCCGCCAAGGTGGTCGCCCGCGGTTACCACCTGCTGTCGATGCCGGGCAACCGGGTGCGGGTGGCCGGTGACTGGCTGCTCGACTCGCTGCTGGGCCGGCAGGGGGTCCAACTCGGGCTGATCCGGGGTGACGCGGTGCCACTGGACAGCGGTAAGCCATTCAGCCAGCCATGATCGGCCGGTTTGCGGTGCGGATGTTCACCCGGACATAAGACTCACAAGTCATAATTCGGGGCATGCGATCTCGTTGGCTCGGCGTGCTGGTCGTCGCTGTCACCTTCGTCGCCGGCCCGGCGCCCGTGCGGGCGGCCACCCCGGACGTCCCGGGCGCGGTGATGGCCCGGTACACCTTCAACGGGCGAGCCGGGTCGATCGTCGACGAGTCCGGGCGCGGGCACACGCTGTCGGTGATCTCCGGGCAGGGCGGCTCGGTGCGCCCGGTGGTGCACGGCCAGGGCGCGGCGCTCGCCTTCCCGTCCCGCTGCGCGGCGCGGGCGTCGATCTGCCCGCACGTCGCGTTGCAGTCGCCCAGCACGCCCGACCTGAACCCGGGGACCCGGGACATCGCGTACGGCGCTGACGTCCTGCTCGCCCCCGGGCAGACCAGCAAGGGCCAGAACATCGTGCAGAAGGGTTACTCCACCACCAGCAGCCAGTGGAAGCTGCAGATCGACGGGGTGGCCGGCCGGCCCAGTTGCGTGCTGGTCGACCACCGCAAGCCGTTCATCCGGGTGGTGACCAGCTCGGTCACCGCCGCCGACGGGCGCTGGCACGCGCTCGCCTGCCGCCGCACCGGCACCACCCTGGCGGTCTACCTCGACGGGGTGGTGCGCGGCAGCGTGGTCGTGCCGGCCAATCTGTCGGTGACCAACAGCCGGCCGCTCAGCATCGGCGCCAAGGGCGCCTTTCCCGACAACGACCAGTTCAACGGCGCTCTAGACAACGTCTGGGTCGAGGTCGGCTAGGGCCGTCAGCACCTCGCTGCCCACCCCGGCCGCACCACGGCGTCGTAGTCGGCCTGGGCGGCGTCGGACACCGGCCGGGTGTCCCCGCTCGACACCCGCTATCCGGCCTCGATGGCTCCGGTAGCGACTGCGCCGAGTAGGTCGGCCTTCGGGGTGTCGCCGGATAGCTCCCAGGCGAAGGCGCCGCCCAGGGCCTTGCTGCGCGCGTACGCCATCTTGTCCTTGATGGTTGTCGGGGTGTCGTAGGACCACCATTGGGTGCCGCAGTGCGCGTAGGCGGTGCCGCCGGCCGTGCCGGTCGGTGGGCAGCGGACCGCCAGCACGTCGTAGTCCTCCAGGCCCTTCTCGAAGCGGCCGTCGGCCGGGCCGGTCGCCGAACCGCCGGGGTCGGAGGCCGTGACGCCGGTCCAGCCACGGCCGTAGAAACCGATGCCGAGCAGCACCTTCGCCGGTGGGACGCCCAGCTTGAGCAGCTCGTCGACGGTGGCCGAGGTGGTGTTTGTCGCCCTCGGGATGCCGGGGTAGGCGGTCAGCGGCGAGTGGGCCGCGGTGGTCTTGGCGTCGTCGGTGCCGAAGTAGTCGTAGGTCATCGCGCTCAGCCAGTTCGCCGTGCGGGACGCGGCCAGGTAGTCGGTCGCCTTGAGCTTGGCGATGTCGCCGGAGACCGGGGCACTGATCAGGGCCTTCGGCCCGAGTGCCGAGCGCAGCGCGGTGAGCACCTTCGGCAGCGCGTCCGGGCCGCTGGTGTCGCAGCGCAGGCCGCACGCGTTCGGGTACTCCCAGTCCACGTCGATGCCGTCGAACAGGCCGGCCCAGCGCGGATCGCCGAGCAGGTCCCGGCAGGAGGTGGCGAACGCGGCCGGGTCGCGGGCCGCCTCGGTGAAGCCGTCCGAGCCGGTCCAGCCGCCGAACGACCAGATCAGTCGCAGCCCGGGGTGCTTCGCCTTGAGCTTGCGCAACTGCCCGAAGTTGCCGCGCAGCGTGGCGTCGGGCTGGTCGGCGACCCCGTCGACGCTGTCCGCGGCCGGCATCGGTTTCTGGTAGTCGGCCCAGCCGTCCGAGGCCGCGCACCGGCCGTCGGTGACCTTGCCGAACGCGTACACCAGATGGGTGAGTTTGCCGGCGGCGCCGCTCGCATCGAGATCTTTCACCTGGAAGTCGCGTCCGTAGACGCCCCAGTTGGTGAAGTAGCCGACCACCTTGGTGGTCGGCCGTTCGGGTGGTGGTTCGGCCTTACCGGAACAGGCGAGAAGCGCCAGCGGCAGCAGAAGGACAGGAAGGGCTAGTCGGCGCACCGCGCCGAAGCTATCCGGAAGCGCCGGAGCGACGGCCGGTCGTTCCCCCGAACGGGTGTGACTTCCATACCGGGGTGATTCGCGGCACGGGGAGCCATCGAAACAGCCGGTTGTGCGATTGTTTCCCGGTGGCCGTAAGCCCGCATGAACCTCCGCCCGCGCCGACCACCAGGGACCTGCGTGGCGAGCTGCGTGTTCTGCTGAGCTGGCGGCGCGTCTTCAACCGGTTGCGGGCGGTGCTGCGCAGCGCCCTGGTCACCTTCGTCGTGCTGACCGCCACCCTGTGGCTGATGCCCGGCGTGGCCAGCGCCGACATCGTGCAGACCCTGGGCCTGGTGTTGCTGGTCGCCGGGACCGGCGCGGTGCTGCGGCCGCTGCTGCTGGTCGGCATCGTCGCGCTCGGCGGCTGGGGTGCCATGCTGCTCGGCGTCGTCGCCCAGATCACGGTGATCGTGGTGGCCCTCGAACTCGACCCGGCCGAGCGGATCAGCGGCCTTCCGTCCCTGGTCATCGCCGCGATCCTGGCCGTCGTCTTCGCCGCCATCATCGACTGGATGCTCGACTCCGGCTCCGACGACACGTTCGTCAAGGAGGCCAAGCGGCTCATGCGCGGGGTGCGCCGGCGGCAGATGCGGCAGGCCGGCGGGCCGATCCTCACCCTGCGCCGGCCCCGCCAGGGCACCGAGCCGGGCCTGCTCATGCTGCAGTTCGACGGGCTCTCCGAGCCGGTGCTGCGCTGGGCGGTGCGGGCCGGCAACCTGCCCACCCTGGGCTATTGGCTGCGCTCCGGCAGCCACAGCATGGTCGGCTGGCACACCGGGATGCCGTCCACCACGCCCGCCTCGCAGGCCGGCATCCTGCACGGTGCCTTCCGGCAGATCCCGGCGTTCCGGTGGTACGAGAAGGACACCGGCAAGCTGATGGTCACCAACCGGCCCCGGGACGCGGCCACGATCGAGCCGCGGCTGTCCGACGGGCGCGGACTGCTGCGCGACGGCGGGGTCAGCATCGGCAACGCGTTCAGCGGGGACGCCGTGGTCAGCCTGCTCACGGTCAGCCACGCGGCGCTGCCCGGCCGGTCGGCGCGCGGCTGGGCGGCGTTCATGGCCTCGCCGTACGGCTTCACCCGGGCCCTGGTGCTCGGCGTCGGTGAGGTGTTCACCGAGCTGCACCAGGCCCGTCTCCAGCGCCGCCGCAACCTCCAGCCCCGGGTCAGCCGCTCCGGTGCGTTCCTGGCCCTGCGCCCGGCCTCGATGCTGCTGCGGGACGTCAACATCTCGCTGATCGCCGAGCAGATGGCCCGCGGTGCCCCGGCCGTCTACTGCGACCTGGTCGATTACGACGAGGTGGCACACCACGCCGGCCCGGCCCGGCCGGAGTCGATGCGGCAGCTGGAGAGCCTCGACCGGATGCTGGGCGTGCTGGAACGGCTCGCCCCCGAGGCGGCCCGTCGCTACCACATCGTGGTGCTCTCCGACCACGGACAGAGTCAGGGCGCCACGTTCCGGCAGCGCTACGGCGAGACCCTGGACGGGATGGTCGGGCGGCTGTCCGCGCCGGATCAGGCGGACGGCCCGGCCACCCCGGCCGAGGAGTCGGCAAACGAACCGGACCCGCCGGTCGCGCCGCTGCTGGTGGTCTCGTCCGGCAACCTGTCCCTGCTCTACCTGACCCGGTTCGCGCACCGGCTGTGCCGGGCCGAGATCGACGAGGCCTACCCCCGGCTGGTGCCGGGGCTGGTCGCCCATCCGGGGATCGGGCTGGTGGTGGTCCGGGACGAGGACGGACCGGTCGCGCTCGGTACCTCCGGCCTGCACCGGCTGCGTGACGGCACGGTCGAGGGCGCCGACCCGCTCCTGCCGTACGGTCCGCAGGCCCGCGCCGACCTGCTGCGTCACCAGGATGCGATGCACGTCGGCGACCTGGTGCTGATCTCCTCGGTGGACCCGGTGACCGAGGAGGTCGCCGCGTTCGAGGAGCTGGTCGGCTCGCACGGCGGGCTGGGCGGCTGGCAGACCGAGGCAGTCCTGGTGCACCCGTCGCGGTGGCCGGTCGGCCGGCCCGAGCTCGACGGTCCGGACGCGGTGCACCGCCAGTTGGTCGAGTGGCTGGACATGCTCGGCCTGCGGACCCAGCCGGTCGAGGCGGACGAGTTGGAAGCCGAAACTTCGGCGCCGAGACTTTCCCGTGCGCACGACGGTTAAGGGTGTGTGTCCGTACTCCTCAGAGCCGTCGCTCTCGTCGCCATCCTTGTTTTCGGCCTGTTCGCCGGCTTGCCGGCGCAGGCCACCGAGACCGGCAGCCGGGTACTGGATTCCGCGCCCACGTTCAACGGCGGGGTCTACGCGATCGCCCAGCGCGGCCCGGTCGTCTACCTCGGTGGTGCCTTCACCACGGCCACCTACCGGGGCCGCACCTACCCGCGGCTGCGGCTCGCGGCCCTGGACGCACGCACCGGCGCGCTGCTGAGCTGGGCCCCCGAGGCCGACGGCACGGTCCGGGCGCTGGTCTCCACCGACGACAGCATCTTCGTGGCCGGTGACTTCCACGCCGTCGGCGGCCACGACCGCGACTCGCTGGCCCAGCTCAGTCCGGGCAGCAGCGCGGTGCTCCCGTTCAAGCACACCCTGGCCGGCACCGCCTACACGCTGGCCAGCGGCAACGGCCGGCTCTACCTGGGCGGCAGCTTCACCGACGTGGACGGGCATCCGCGGACCCGGCTCGCCGCGTTCTCGCTGCGGACCGGCGAACTGGACGACCGCTGGCGGCCCAGGGCCGACGACGCCGTGCACACCCTCGTCGCGTACGGCGGCCAGGTGTTCGCCGGCGGCGGGTTCCACACCATCGACGAGGTGCGCGGCACGCTGCGGCTGGCCGTCATGCACGGCAAGACCGGCGAGGTCAACGAGGACTTCCTGCCCAAGGCGCCGGCCGAGGTGCGGTCCATCGCGGTCGACAAGGCCGGCGTCTACGCGGCCACGGCCGGGGTGGGTGGCCGGGCGATCGCCTACTCGTTCAAGGGAAAGATGCGCTGGCAGCGGGTGTTCGACGGGGACGCGGCCGCGATCGCCACCCTCGGCGGTCTCACCTACGTCGGCGGTCACTTCGACAGTGCCTGCCTGACCGCCAAGAACGGTGCGCACGGTGCGTGCGTGGACGGGTCGCAGCCACGCTACAAGCTGGCCGCGGTGACCGCGAGCGGCGAGCTGGCCCCGTGGGCGCCGCAGGGCAACGGCATCATCGGAGTGCGGGCCCTGAGCGTCAATGAGGACACCGGGATCCTGGTGGCCGGCGGCGACTTCACCACGATCAACGGCCTGGACCGCCGCCGGTTGGCCATCTTTTAAAGAGCGCCTCGGCGCTTGGCGAACCGCTGGGTGATCTGCCACCAGCGGGTCGGGGTGAGCCGGATCAGCCAGTCCCCGGCTCGGGCTTCCTTACTGATCAGCAGCCGGGGGCGGCGGGCCTGGATGGCGGCGACGATCTGCCGGGCCGCTTCCTCGGCCGGCACGGTCAGTGCCGTCTGCTCGAACCGCCGGGCCTGCTCGGCCTGCTCACCGTCCGGGTCGGCGCCGCTGAGCCGGGCGTTGGTGGCGATGCTGGTCTTGATGCCGCCGGGGTGCACGACGGTGACGCCGACGCCGAGCGGCTCGATCTCGTGCCGCAGCGCCTCGGTGAAGCCGCGCACGCCGAACTTGCTGGTCACGTAGGCGACCTGGCCGGGCGGGGCGATCAGGCCGAACAGGCTGCTGACGTTGACCAGGTGCGCACCGGGGCGGGCCAGCAGCTGCGGCAGGAACGCCTTGGTCATCCGGATGACGGCGTGCAGGTTGATCTCCAGCAGCCAGTCGAAATCGGACATCCGGTTCTGCTCGAAAGTGCCCATCAGGGTCACCCCGGCATTGTTGATCAAAAGATCGATCCCGCCATGGCGGGACGCGATCTCGGCGGCCAGGTCCAGCCGGTCGCCCCCATCGCTCAGATCTACTTTGTACGTCGTGACCTCCGCCCCCATCTCGCGGGCCACCGCGGCCACCCGTTCGAGACCGTCGGTGTCGACGTCGAGCAGCGCCAGCACCGCGCGCCGCTTGGCCAGCTCGAGGGCCACCGCCGCGCCGATGCCACTGGCCGCCCCGGTGATCAGGCAGATCCGCCCGGCGAACGCGAACCGTTTCATCGTGGGGTCCTCCCGAAGGTCACGTCAGCCCGATCACTCATCGGCCCATTATCGGGCCGCCGAACCGTAAGCTGCGGATCATGACCGCGCCTCGTCCGCAAGCCCCGCTCGTGAACTCGCAGGCGGTGCTGGCACCGCTCACCGATGCTGCCGTCTTCCTGGTGCTCACCGTCCGCCCGGGCGGCGAGGCAACCGTGCGAGACCTGCTCGAGGACCTGAGCGGGTTGCAGCGCTCGGTCGGCTTCCGGTTGCCGGCCGCCGAGCTGTCCTGCGTCACCGGTATCGGCCGCGAGCTGTGGGACCGGCTGTTCACCGGGTCGCGCCCGGCCGAGCTGCACAAGTTCCGGGCCTGGAAGGGCCCCCGGCACACCGCCCCGGCGACCCCGGGTGACCTGCTCTTCCACATCCGGGCCGGGCAGATGGACGTCTGCTTCGAGCTGGCCGCGAAGATCGCCGAGCGGCTCTCGCTGGTCGCCGACGTGGTCGACGAGACGCACGGCTTCAAGTACTTCGACGAGCGCGACCTGCTCGGCTTCGTGGACGGCACCGAGAACCCGACCGGTGACGAGGCGGCCGAGGCGGTGCTGATCGGTGACGAGGACCCGGACTTCGCCGGCGGCACCTATGTCATCGTGCAGAAATACCTGCACGACATGGCGGCCTGGAACGGGCTGACCGTCGAGCAGCAGGAGGCCGCGATCGGCCGGACCAAGCTCGACAACATCGAGCTCAAGGACAAGGCGGCCAACTCGCACGTCGCGCTCAACACGGTCGACGACCCGGACGGCAACGAGCTGAAGATCCTGCGGGACAACATGCCGTTCGGCTCGATCAAAGAGGGCGAGTTCGGCACCTACTACATCGCGTACGCGGCCACGCCGGACGTGCCGGAGCTGATGCTGCGCCGGATGTTCCTCGGCGACCCGCCCGGGAACTCCGACCGGATCCTCGACTTCTCGACCGCGGTGACCGGTTCGCTGTTCTACGTGCCGACCGCGGCGTTCCTGGACGACCTACCCGAGTAATTCGGCCAGATCGGCCAGGGTGGTGAGGCGGATGTCGCCGTCCAGGCCACGCAGCGCGGCGGTGCGGGCACCGGCCGCCCGGGCGGCCTGCAGGCCCACCTCGGCGTCCTCCACCACCAGGCAGTCCGCCGGATCTTTGCCCAGCAGCTCGGCGCCCCGCAGGTAGCCGGCCGGGTCGGGCTTGCCGGCCGGTACGTCGTCGATGGTGACCAGCACCGGCGGGACGATGCCGGCCGCGTCCAGCCGGGCCTTCGCCAGCCGGGTGTCCGCGCTGGTCACCACGGCCCAGGGCAGGCCGCGCCGGGCCAGCACGTCGAGCAGCTCCCGGGCGCCGGGAGCGGCCACCACGTCGGCGAGATCGTCGTACTGCAGCTCGAGCTGGCGCATCACGGCGCGCTGCAGGTCCTCCTCGCCCAGGTGCGGGAGCAGCTTGGGGACGGTGGCGGCGCTGGGTGCGCCGTGCGCCAGCCGGTGCGCGGCCGGGCCGTCCACGCCGTACTCCTCGCCCCAGTTCAGCCAGGATCGCTCGACCGCGTTGTCGGAGTCGACAAGCGTGCCGTCCATGTCGAAGAGCACTGCCTTGATATCCGCCACCTAATGCCTCCACAGCTCCGACATAGTCGCCCTGGCCAGTCTCCCTGGTTGGCAGGAACGAACCGAGGGAGACCCGAAACGATGACCGTTTACGACCATTCGACCCGTTCGTCCGGCGAACCTCCGACCTGGCCCCACCACTCCGACCCTGATGGTTACTACGCGGATCCGCCGGTCTCCGGTGGCTTCCGGGACGATCCGCCGTTCCAGGCGGACTACCGGGACGACCCCCGGTTCGCCGCCCACCGGGTCCAGACGCCGGTGCGTGCGGTCGATCCCTACCAGGATTCGCCGAGCCGGCCGCCGGCCGAGTGGACGCCGGCGCACGTCGACGGTCCGCCGCCGGCCTGGACGCCGCCCGAGAACGGCAGCGCCGCCGCACCCGCCGCGGCGCCGAAGAACAAACGGCTCGCGCTGATCGGCGGGATCGTGGCGGTGGCCGTGGCCAGCGCCGGGGTCACCGCCGGCGTGATGGCGGCGGTCGGCGGCGGCAGCTCCACGGCCACGGGACCCGGCGGCGGCCAGGGGATCGGCCAGGGCGGACCGGGTGGCAACCAGGGCGCGGCGACCGCGACGACGAGTGCGCTGCACGGGACGTATGTGGTGTCCGACGGCAACGGCGGCTACACCACGCAACTCACCCAGACCGGGACGGTCTCCACGATCAGCGGCACCTCGATCACGGTGAAGAGCGACGACGGCTACAGCAAGACGTACGTGATCAGCACCTCGACCACGGTCGGGACCGGGCGGATCGCCGACGTGCTCAAGGGGCACACCGTGCGGATCGTGGCGACCAGCGCCAAGCAGACGGTCACCGCCGGCTCGATCACCGACACCAGCCTCGCCGCCGGCGGCGCTCCGAACTGACCCACCTACAGGGCTGCGGGGCCCTGACGAAGCAGCCCGCCTCGATCAAGGATCGGGGCGGGCTGCTTCGCGTGTTGCGTCGATCAGCGACCGGTGGCCCGGCGCGGGGCGCGACGAGCGGCGACGGGCTGCTCGGCGGGCGCCGTGCGGGTCGTCGTGGCCCGGCCGGTGCGGGCCGGAGCGGCCTTGGCGGGCGCGGCGGGCCGAGCGGCGCGGGTGGCCCGGACCGGAGCGGCGATGGGCTCGGTGATCGGCTCCACCACCGGTTCGACGACCGGCTCGGTGACGGCCTCGACGACCGGCTCGGTCACCGGCTCCACGACGGGTGCCGCGGGCGGCTCCACGACGGCCTCAGGGGCCGGGGTGGCGGTGGCCACGACGGGGGCGGGCGCGGCGGACGCGGCAGCCTCGAGGTCGCGCGCCTTTTCCCGGCGGATCAGGTCGGCGAGAACCGCTTTGTCGTACTTCGTGTCGCTCTCGGCGGCACGACCCTTCGTCTTCGCCGCTCGGGTGATCGCCTTCTTGTGCGCCTTCGTCAGGCGTACCCGATCGCGGTCCTGGGTTTTGAGGGAGCGCTTGAGGCGCTTCGCCTCGGCCTCGACGTTGCGCAGGGACTGCTTCTGCTGCTGGGTGAGCTCGGCATTGCTGCGGAGCCGGTTGTCCAGTTCAGCGACGGCCAGCCGGGCCTTCTCGGCGGCTGCGCCGGCGGAAGCGGACTGCGCACGACGACGGTCGAGCTGAGGGGTGGTCACGAACTCTCCTTCCGTTTCGCACCCTCCGGCGGGTGAGCGTCAGCTCTGCGGTTCCTCGACGGGTTCCTCGACGACCTCCGCGGCGGTGCGGGCTCGTCGGCGTCTGATGTGCCGGAGGTGCAAGGTGACGTAGGCGACCACCGCGAGGGTAACTATGGCGATCGCCCACCATTTGTATCGGTGCGCGTGCTCGATGATCTCGACGAGATGCGTTCCGAACGCGTACGCGACGCCCGTCCACCAACCGACCCAGATCGCCGCCCCGATCGTGTTGTAAATCAGGAACGTGCGCCACGGCATCGCGGTGATTCCCGCGATCACGCCGTTGAACTGCCGGAGACCGTCAATGAAACGAGCGATGACGACAATACGTCCGCCGCGGCGTGCGAAGAAACCTTCGGCCCGTTCCAGGCGCTCGGGTGTGAGGAAGACGTACTTTCCCCAGCGGTGTACGGCCTTGCGGCCGCCGCGCACACCGATCCAGTAACCGATGTTGTCGCCGAGCACCGCCGCGACGAAGGCGACCGCTGCGACACCGAAGATGTTGAGCCGACCGGCGCCGGCGTAGATGGCCGCGGCCACCATGATCGTCTGACCGGGAGCGGGGACGCCGAAGCTTTCCACGCCGATCATGGCCGCGACGGCCGTGTAGCCCCATCGGTCGAGGATCGGGGCGACGCCGTGCAGGAATCCGGGAAGGTCGGCAGAAGGTGGCATCGGGTATCTACCGTAGCCGGGCCCGGGTGCGGGAAACCTGTGGAGTCACTACTTCTGGTTGATCCCCTAATGGGTGGCGAGTTCGCTCGCCCGGGGCGTGGTGCGGCCCATCCGGGCGCGGATCGCCGGGATCGGCAGGCTCGGGATGGTGCGGCGGAGCCGGGCGATGCCGCGCAGGTCCTCGCGGGCGGTGGCGACGATGTCGACCTTGCTGTTCGGGTCGTCCACCCAGTCGACCGGCACCTCGTGGGTGCGCAGCCCGGTCCGCTCGGCCAGCACCAGCAGCTCGGTGTCGAAGAACCAGTTGGTGTCCTGGACCAGCGGCAGCAGCTGGTGCGCCACGTCGGCCCGGATCGCCTTGAAGCCGCACTGGGCGTCGGAGAACCGGGCGCCGAGGGCGGCCCGCAGGATCAGGTTGTAGCTGCGCGAGATGAACTCCCGCTTCGGCCCGCGCACGACCCGGGAGCCGCGCTTGAGGCGGGACCCGATGGCCAGGTCGGAGTGGCCGGAGACGAGCGGGGCGACAAGCGGCAGCAGGCCGGCGAGATCGGTGGACAGGTCGACGTCCATGTACGCCAGCACGTCGGCGTTCGAATTGAGCCAGGTGTACTTCAACGCCCGTCCACGGCCCTTGTCGGCCAGGTAGACCGCCGTGACCTCGGGCAGCTCGACCGCGAGCCGCCCGGCGATCATCGGCGTCTCGTCGGTGCTGGCGTTGTCCGCGATGGTGATCCGGAACGGGTACGGCAGCACGGAGAGCAGGTAGCCGCGGAGCCGGCGCACGCTCCGCTCGAGGTCGGCGGCTTCGTTGTAGACGGGGATGACCACGTCGAGTACTGGTCTCATGCGATCAAAGGTCGGTCGCGGCACTTTCCGCAGGGTGTGGCGTGACTGTGTCGGCTCTGTGAAAGTCGCCGTGATCAACCGGTGATGGTTGGCGAGTTGTAGTCATGGGTATCACTCGGCGCGGAAGCAACCCCCCGCTGATTGGAGCGCTCCCATGTTGGTCATCGGCCTGATCCTCTTGCTGATTGGCATCTTCGCCCACATCTCGATCCTCACCACGATCGGAACCATCCTGCTGATCGTCGGTGCCGTGTTTTGGATCCTCGGCTCGGTCGGGCGCCCGATCGGCGGCCGGAAATATTGGTATTGATGTATTTGCACCATTGATGACCATCACTTCCGCCGAGCGGCTCTGTAGATCGAGCCGTTCGGCGGAGTTGTGTCTCATGATCGACTGCTTAGCTCGGTGGTCGTTTCCGGCCGAGAAGGGCGATCATGGGGGCTCACAGGCTCATTTCGGCGCGCCGCAACGTCAAGGTCAAGGCTGCGTTCAGCGCCCTGATACTCGCGGCGTCGTCGTTCACGCTGGCCCAGGCTGATGCCGGGGCAGCGACCGCATACTCCACCGTCCAACCCGGATCGTTCACGGGATACGCCTTCGACGCGTGCACGGCACCGTCCAGCAAGTCGATGGCGGCGTGGCGGGCGAACTCGCCGTACAAGGCGATCGGCATCTACATCGGTGGCGCCGCCCGCGGCTGCACCCAGACCAACCTCACCGCCGCGTGGGTGCAGGAACAGGTCACGGCCGGCTGGAAGCTGCTGCCGCTCTACGTTGGACCGCAGGCCACCTGCGCCTCGGTGCCGAAGAAGACGCTGATCGACAACAACAACGCGTACGCCCAGGGCCGCACCGTGGCCGGGGACGCGGTCACCCAGGCCACCGCGCTCGGCCTGGCCAAGCAGTCGATCATCATCTACGACCTCGAGGCGTACAGCACCAGCGACGCCACCTGCCGCAACGGCATCTACAACCTGATGAACGGCTGGACCCAGCGGCTGCACGAGCTGGGCTATCTCTCCGGGTTCTACTCGAGCGTCAGCTCCGGCATCGCCGACCAGCTCGCCTGGTACAACACCCCAGGTTACGCCCGGCCCGACTACATCGACTTCGCTCGGTGGGACCAGGTCGTCACCACCGCCGACGCGAAGATCCCGGCCACCGCGTGGCCCGGCAAGCGCCGGATGAAGCAGTACCGCGGCGGTCACACCGAGACGTACGGCGACGTGACCATCAACATCGACAACAACTACGTCGACTTCGCGCCGCTGCCGTCCGCCACGATGGCCGACTTCAACGGCACTGGCTGGTCGGACTTCCTGGCCAAACAGACGTCGAACGGGAACGTCTACCTCTACCCGGGCAACGGGGCGACGATTGCCTCGCGGATCACGGTCGGCACCAACTGGAAGTCGATGAACGCGATCATCCGGATCGGTGACCTCAACCGGGACGGCAAAGAGGACGTGATCGCCCGGCAGACCAACGGCGACCTGTGGTTCTACCCGGGCACCGGCACCGGTTTCGGCACCCGGAAGAAGCTCGCCACCAAGCAGACCAAGATCCGTGAGCTCGCCGCGGCCGGCGACCTCAACAAGGACGGTTACCCGGACATGGTCGCCGTCCAGGGCGGCACGCTCTACCTCTACCCGGGAGCCGCGGGTACGAAGTTCGGCGCCCGCAAGGCGATCTACAGCGGCGGCTGGACCACCCTCAACGAGCTGTCCGGGGTGGGCGACTTCAACCGGGACGGTTTCCCCGACCTGGTGGCCCGGCAGCCCTCGACCGGCAAGCTCTTCCTGTTCCCGGGTAAGAAGGGCGCCTACAACACCAGCAAGATTTCGCTCGGCACCGGCTGGAACGGCGTCCGCGACATCGTCGGCGTCGGTGACTTCGACCGGGACGGCTACACCGATCTGATCGGGGTTCGCACCCGGGACAGCGCCGTGCTGCTGTGGCGCGGCAACGGCAAGACGCTGAGCTCCCGGACGCTGGTCAGCGTGTTCAAGGGCTCGACTCCGCTGGCCTGACCTGGCTCACGACACAGCGAAGGGCCGACCCGAACCGGGCCGGCCCTTCGCTAGTTCAGGTGGCGGAAGGCTTAGATCTGGTCGCCGGCCAGCTGGCCGCGCAGCTTGGTGAGCGCCCGGGTCAGCAGCCGCGACACGTGCATCTGGGAGATGCCGATCTGGTCGGCGATCTGCGACTGGGTCAGGTTGCCGTAGAAGCGGAGCGTCAGGATCTTCTGCTCCCGCTCGTCCAGCATCGCCAGCGCCGGGCCGAGGGCGACCCGGGTCTCGGCCAGCTCGAACTCGGCGTCGAGGCCACCGAGGGTCTCACCGAGCTCGGTGGTGCCGTCGGCCGAGATGGGCGTGCTCAGCGACGTGGCGTTGTAGGCGCGGGCGCCTTCGAGGCCTTCCAGGACTTCTTCCTCGGTGATGCCCAGGTGCACCGAGATGTCGGCGACGGTGGGCGAGCGGCCGAGGGTGTGGGTCAGGGTGCTGTTGGCCTCGGTGATGGCCAGGCGCAGTTCCTGCAGGCGGCGCGGGACCCGGACGGACCAGGTGCGGTCGCGGAAGTGGCGCTTGATCTCGCCGATGATGGTCGGGATCGCGTAGCCGGCGAAGTCGACACCGCGCTCGGGGTCGAACTTGTCGACGGCCTTGATGAGGCCGACGGTGGCGGTCTGGATGAGGTCGTCGGTGGGCTCACCGCGCCCGGAGTAACGGTTCGCGAGGTGCCGGGCCAGCGGCAACCATGCCTCGATCGCCTTGTCCCGCAGGGCCGCCCGGGACGGGTGCCCGACGGGCATCGCAGCCATCGCGTTGAGCAACTCGGCGGCGCTGTCGACCGGAGCCTCGGCGCGGGTCTTGGTGGCCGTCGAGATCTGCGACGACGTCTGGGTGACGGTCATGCGTGGTCCTCCCTATTACCTAACCGGAGAGCCGGTCCGTTCGTGCTGGACCCGAGTTCGGTCGGGGTTCCTTCAGTTGTCGACCGGAGTCGATGTTGCGCCGGTCGACAACTGTGAAGTAGGCCGTTCGGTGAGTCGACCTTAACCGAGAGGTGGAGAAAAGACTAGCCGAAAGTATGAGTGACTTTGCGTCATGACAAGTAATACGGAGTGATCACGGGCGGGATCGATGTCCGGCCGGTGGACTCCGTGCGGGCTGGTCGGTCGGTGCGTCGCCGTGTCGTGTCCCGGCAAGATGGACACCATGACCTCGCTGCCTGCGTCGTTGCCATACCCCCGGGCCGCCGAGTTATGCCGTTGGGAGCTGGGCGCGTTCGGCGATCTGCGCGACCTGCGGGCGGCGCTACGCCAAGCGGTGGCCGGCACCATGACCACCGCTACGGGTGATGCCGTCGAGCGGATGGCCCTGGTCGTCACCGAGCTGGCGACCAACGCGCTGCGGCACGGCCTGCCACCCACCGTGGTGCGCCTGCTCCGAGAGGGGGATCGCCTGATCATCGACGTCGCCGACCACCATCGGTACGCCGAACCGGCGGTCGACGCGGGCCGGCCGCTGGGCGCCGGCGGGCTCGGTCTACAGCTCACCCAGACCTTCGCGCTGGACGTCGGGTGGTACGCGACGGGCCTCACCAAACATGTCTGGGCCAGCTTCCCGAGCTGAATGCGCCGGGTACTGGTAAAAATTCTCCCGTGGCGGACTCTTACAAGATCGGTCAGGAGCGCACGGCCGACGGGGCCGCGACCCTCCTGCGCATCAGCGGTGAGCTGGACATCACGGCGCGCGACGACCTGCGCGGCGCGTTCGTGGCCGCACTCGACGCCGGTGACGTCGTGGTCGACCTGGCCGGGGTGACCTTTCTGGACTCGGAAGCCCTCGGCGCGCTGATCGACGGCTACAACCAGTCCCTGCAGCGTGCGGTCGGCTTCCGAGTGATCAATCCGCGTGGTCTGGTGGCCCGGGTGCTCGAGGTGTCCGGCGCGCTGGCGCTGTTCGGCGCCTAGCGGATGCCCTTTTTCATCTCCGGAGCGCTGCTGGCCGGCGTCCTCGCGTTCGCCGTCGGCCGGCCCCGTGGCCTGCCCGAGGCGGTCGTCGCGGTGCCGGTCGCGCTGTTGATCGTCGCGACCGGCCTGCTGCCCGCGGCCGACGCGCTGGCCGAGATCCGCGAGCTCGGGCCGACGGTTGGCTTTCTGGCGGCGGTCCTGCTCCTCGCGTACCTGGCGGGGGAGCACGGCGTCTTCCGGTATGCCGGTGCGCTGACCGCGCGGATCAGCGGCCGGCGGCCGACCCGGCTGCTCGCGGCGGTCTTCGTGGCCGCGTCGCTGACCACCGCGGTGCTCAGCCTGGACGCCACGGTGGTGCTGCTCACCCCGGTGGTGCTGGTCACCGCCGCGCGCACCGGGGCCCGCCCGCGCCCGGCCGCCTACGCCTCGGCGCACCTGGCCAACTCGGCGTCGCTGCTCCTGCCGGTGTCCAATCTGACCAATCTGCTGGCTTTTGCGGCGAGTGGGCTGACCTTCCTGGGCTTCGCGGCGGTGATGGCCCTGCCCTGGGTCGCCGTGATCCTCGCCGAGTACCTGGTCTTCCGCTGGTTCTTCCGGGCCGATCTGCGGGCGTCGGCCGAGCCGGTCGAGGACGGCGAGGACCCGGCCGCACCCCGGTACGCGCTTGTCGTGCTGGCCCTGACGCTGGCCGGCTTCGCGGTTGCCCAGCCCTTCGGCGTACACCCCGGATGGGTCGCCGCAGCCGGCGCTGTCGCACTGGCCGTGCCCCGGCGGGTCTCGGTCACCACGATGGTCCGCGAGGCGAATCTGCCGTTCTGCGCGTTCGTGCTGGCGCTCGGTGTGGTGGTGCTGGCGGTCCGGCAGCACGGCCTGGACGCGCTGGTGGAGAAGGTGGTGCCGGACCGGAACGGGCTGCTGCAGCTGCTGGCGGTGGCCGGGATCGCGGCCCTGCTGGCGAACCTGGTGAACAACCTGCCGGCCACGCTGGTGCTGGTCCCGGCCGTGCAGAGCCGGCCGGCGCTGCTGCTGGCGGTGCTGATCGGGGTGAACGTGGGGCCGAACCTGACCTACGTGGGTTCGCTGGCGACCCTGCTGTGGCGGCAGATCCTGCACACCCGCGAGCACCCGCCGGACGCCGGCGACTTCCTCCGGCTGGGCCTGCTCTCGGTGCCGGCCGCGCTGGTCGCGGGGGTGCTGGCGCTCTGGGTGTCGCTGCACTTCGCCGGAAGCTAGGGCCCGTCCTGCCGATCACGCGTGGCTGCGGCGTGGCCCAGGCGGCGCCTGACGGCGTCCGCGAAGCGGCCGAATACAACACCGGTATGCGGCCGCTTCGCGGCCGACGCCAGCCACCACCTGGACCTCGCCTCGCTCTCGCGTGATCGGCAGGACGGGCCCTAGGAACGCACCTCCGCCGCCGCGCCGGGACCGGTTCGGGGAACGACCGGGGTGATCCGGTGGGGGATCGGCGGCGGGGTGCGTCCGACTCACTCAGTTTTATCGATGCATCACGTAACAAGCAAGAAATCTGAGTTACGGAACCTAGAGCAGCATTCCGCCGGAAGCCTCGATGCGCTGGCCGGTGATCCACTTGGTGTTGTCGGCGAGCATCCCGACCATCACCCCGGCGATGTCCTCGGGCTCGCCCACCCGGCCGAACGCGATCACCCCGCTGAGGTGCTGGCGCACCTGATCGTTCTCGCGCAGCGCGCCGCCGCCGAAGTCGGTGCCGGTCGCGCCGGGGGCCACCACGTTCACGCTGATCTGGCGCGGCCCGAGCTCCTTGGCCAGGTACCGGGTGAAGACCTCGATCGCGCCCTTGACCGAGCCGTACGCGGCGTAGATGCCCTCGCCGGTGAAGCGGGCCAGGCCGGTGGAGAGGTTGATGATCCGGCCGCCGTCCTTGATCACCGGCAGCAGCTTCTGGGTCAGGAAGAACACCCCGCGGAAGTGCACGTTCACAAGTTCGTCGAAATCCTCGACCGAGAAGTCGGCGACCTTACCGGCCTTGCCGATGCCGGCGTTGTTGATCAGGAAGTCGAAGTCCTCGCGGCCTTTTTCCCGCAGGACGGTGCGCAGCTCATCGACGAAGGCCGGGTACGAGTCGAGGTCGCCGACGGTCAGCTTCAGCGCGACCGCGTCGATCTTCTCGCCCGGGTCGTCCCGGTACGTGTAGATGACCTCGACGCCATCCTCAATCAAGGCGAGTGCGGTCGCGCGGCCGAGACCGCGGTTGCCGCCGGTGATCAGGGCGATTTTTGACATGGTGGTGCCTTTCTTCGAGAAAAACCGGATTTAGACGGCCGCGAGCAGCTGGAGCTTCTCGTAGCTCGGCGAGCTGGGTACCGCGGTGAAGACCAGCAGTACCTGCGACTGGTCGGGGTCGAACAGGGTCTGGCAGTAAAGCTCCAACTCACCCAACTCGGCGTGCTGGAAACGCTTGCGGTCGAGATGGGTCAGCCCGATCTCGTGCGACCGCCAGATCTCGGCGAATTCGGGGCTGATCGCGAGCAGCGCGTCGACGATCTCGCCGGCCCGGCTGTCGGGGGCCGCGGTGTAGGCCTCCCGCAGCTGGGCCGTGAAGATGCGCCCGTGCAGCGGGTAGTCGGCGGCCGGGTAGATCAGCCGCGCCGACGGCTCGGTGAACCACCGGTAGACCATGTAGCGGGCCATCCCGGGCCACCGGGTCTCGTCGCCGAGCAGCGCGACCGCCGGCCGGGTCTGCAGCAGCGTCTCGCCGAACCGGGACATGATCATGGCCGGGGTGTCGGCGAGCCGGTCGAGGATCCGCATCATGCCGGGGCTGATGTGATCTTCCCGGAGCACCCGCTGCGGCGTCGCGTGCCCGCCCAGCCGGAACAGGTGGTCGCGCTCCTCGAGGTTGAGGTGCAGGGCCCGGGCGAGGGAGGCGAGCATCTGCTCGGACGGGACCGGCCCGCGCTGCTGCTCGATCCGGCTGTAGTAGTCGGCCGACATCCCGGCCAGCGCCGCCACCTCTTCGCGCCGCAACCCGCCGGTGCGCCGGCGCTGGCCACGGGGCAGGCCCACGTCTTCCGGCTGCATCGCCTCGCGGCGTGCCCGGAGAAAGTCGGCGAGCTGTGCCCGGTCCATGCGTCCCACCCTTCCTCGTTCGACATGACAAGACTGGCTCGAAAGAGAAATTGGATGAAGGCCGAATCTATCCACGGACAGTCTGTCCCTGGCTACCGTGGCCGCACGTCCCGTCAGGGCCGCCCACCCCACTTGTCACCGGTGTGCTGGGCGGCCTGACGCAGGTCGAGGTCCTCGATGGCCTCGCGGGCGATGTCCTCGGTCAGTTGCCGTTCCATGACCGCCTTGCCGAGCGCCGCCCGCTGGGCGTCGTAGTGCGCGTCGATCTCGGCCCGGTCGCCGTCGACCGCCAGCACGATCTGCCGGGCCTTCGAGCGCAGCTCCTCGGTCTCGGCGTGCTCGGCGCCCAGGTCGAACTTCAGTTTCCGGGCCAGCCAGCCGACGGTGGTGCCCTGGATCAGCAGCGTACCCAGCGTGACGAACAGGGCGATCGCCTGGATCGCGTCCCGGCCGGGCACGGTCTCCGGGATGGCGGCCGCCGCGGCCAGGGTGAGGATGCCGCGCATGCCGGTCCAGCCGACCAGCAGGGTCTCCTTCTGGGTGGGCGGATCGAGCGGCTGTCCACCCCGCCGGGCGCGTCGTTCCTGACGGGCCTGCTGCTCCTGCCGGAAGTAGAGGTCGCGCTCCGACCGGTTCTTGATCATCAGAGCCTTTAGCTGCCAGCGGCCGAACAGGACATACACCGTTACCAGCCGGAACACGATCGCGACGGCCAGCAGCACGCCCGCCGCGACCAGGGTGCGGGTCAGGCCCGGGTCGTGCGACTCGGCTAGGTCCTCGAGCACGAACTTCAGCTGCAGCCCGATGTAGGCGAAGACGAACGTCTCCAGCAGGAAGTCCAGCACCGGCCAGAAAGCTTCTTCCTGCAATCGGGTGCGGTAGCCGCCCGGGTACTGGTGCTTCGGGTCCAGGGCCAGGTTGACGCTCACCGAGAACGCGGCCGCGACCACGGCGATGATGCCGGACGCGTGTGCCTCCTCGGCCAGCAGGTACGCGGTGAACGGCAGCAGCAGGACCAGCGCGGTCTCCAGCGTTGGGTTGCCCAGGCGCTTGCGCAGGAACAAGGTCGGCAGCGCTAGGCCCGCGCCGATCGCCAGGCCTAGGCCGGCGTTGCGCACCAGATCCAGGGCGCCCGCGCCGAAGCTGGCCTGCTCGCCCTCGGCTACGCCTAGCGCCAGGGCGAACAGGGTCAGCGCGGTGGCGTCGTTTACCAGGCTCTCTCCGGTGAGGATCGAGGTGACCCGTTTGGGCAGGCCGATCTCGTCGCCGTGCGAGACCGTGGTGATCGTGTCCGGTGGGGCTAGGACCGAGCCTAGGGTGAAGGCGGCGGCTGCTCCTAGCGTTGGCAGGAGCCAGGTTGTTACCAGGCCTAGTACGCCTGCGGTCAGGACTACCAGCAGGACGCCCAGGGTGACGATCGCTCGGAGGTTGGCGCCGAAAGCGGAGAAGGAGGCGCCGCGGGTGGCGGAATAGAGCAGCGGGGGGACCACTATTGCCAGGATTACCTCGGGCTCCAGCTCTAGCCTTGGCACACCGGGGATGAAGCTTGCCGCCGCTGCCAGGACGACGATGATCATTCCGGGTTCTATGTGCCGCTTGCGGGCTATTGCGCTGATGGCTATGCCTGCGCCGATGACTATTAGTAGCTGGACGCCGTTCACTTGATCAGGCTAGTGGCTGGGGCTGGTTGCGTATGGCCGGTGAGACGGCTGGGCTGGGTGCATGCGGCTGGTGAGCTGGGGTTGGGCTGGGTGCATGCGGCTGCTGAGCTGGCTGGCCTCGCTTCGCTCGGCTGGCGTTTTGCCCCCGGGGAGCTGATGAGTTGGCGGGCACCGACATCGCAAACACCGCGAGGCCGGCGACCACCAACTCATCAGCGGGGCAAAACGCGCGGGTCCCGTGGCTAGGGGCGCCCTTGAGAAATATGTAGTTGGTCGGTGGTTGCGCTCAGAGCGTTGTGGTTGCGCTCAGAGCGTTTGTGGTTGCGCTTAGAGCGTTTGTGGCTGGGCTTGGAGCGTGAGGGCTGGGCTTTGAGCGTGGGTGGGCGGCTGACCGGGGTGAATTGGGCGGCCGTCGCCGGTATGCTTTCGGACGGGCCGTGACTGGCGCGTTCGGATGGGGCAACCATCGGGGAGCGGCCCCGTCACCCGACGACCTGCCGTGCGCCTGGGCCTCTGCATCGTGATAGGGAGGTCCTATGTCCGAGCTTAATGCTGAATCCGCAGCCTTCCGCTCCGCGCTCGAGGTGGTTCGTTCCGTCGAGCCGCGCATCGCTGACGCGATCACCAAGGAACTGCATGATCAGCGCGAGTCGCTGAAACTGATCGCCAGTGAGAACTACGCCTCGCCGGCCGTGCTGCTGGCGATGGGCAACTGGCTCTCCGACAAGTACGCCGAGGGCACCATCGGCCGCCGCTTCTACGCCGGCTGCCAGAACGTCGACACCGTCGAGTCGGTCGCCGTCGAGCACGCGAAAGCCCTGTTCAACGCGCCTTACGCGTACGTGCAGCCGCACTCCGGCATCGACGCCAACCTGGTCGCCTACTGGGCCATCCTGGCCGACCGGGTCGAGGTTCCGGCGCTCAAGAAGTTCGAGAAGCGGCAGATCAACGACCTGAACGACGCCGAGTGGGCCGAGCTCCGGCAGGCCTTCGGCAACCAGCGCATGCTGGGCATGTCGCTGGACGCCGGCGGTCACCTGACGCACGGTTTCCGGCCGAACATTTCCGGCAAAATGTTCGACCAGCGGTCGTACGGCGTGGACCGGACCACCGGCCAGATCGACTACGCGGCCCTCCGCGAGACGGCTCGCGAGTTCAAGCCGCTGATCATCGTGGGCGGCTACTCGGCGTACCCCCGCAAGGTGAACTTCGCGACCATGCGCGAGATCGCCGACGAGGTCGGCGCGACCTTCATGGTCGACATGGCGCACTTCGCCGGCCTGGTCGCGGGCAAGGTCTTCACCGGCGACTACAACCCGGTCGAGCACGCCCACATCGTCACCACCACCACCCACAAGAGCCTGCGCGGCCCGCGCGGCGGCGCGGTCCTGGCCCAGCCCGAGCTGGCCGACCAGGTGGATCGGGGTTGCCCGATGGTCCTCGGCGGCCCGCTCAGCCACGTGATGGCGGCCAAGGCGATCGCGTTCGCCGAGGCCCGCCGCCCCGAGTTCGCCGACTACGCCCAGCAGATCGTCACGAACAGCCAGGCGCTGGCCGAGGGCCTGCTGAAGCGCGGCGTCCAGCTGGTCAGCGGCGGCACCGACAACCACCTGGTGCTGCTCGACGTGCACCCGTTCGGCCTGACCGGCCGCCAGGCCGAGCAGGCCCTGCTCGACTCGGGCGTGGTAACCAACCGCAACGCGATCCCGCAGGACCCGAACGGCGCCTGGTACACCTCCGGCATCCGCATCGGCACCCCCGCGCTGACCTCCCGCGGCCTGGGTGTAGCCGAGATGGACCAGATCGCCGACCTGATCCACACGGTTCTGACCAACACCACGTCAGCCGAGAACTCCAAGGCCAAGTACAACCTGGACCCGGCCCTGGCCGACCGAATCAGCAAGCAGGCCACCGAGCTGCTGGCCCCGTTCCCGCTCTACCCCAGCGTCGACCTGGGCTGACAAACACGAAGACCAATTCAAGCGCCATTTGTCGTAGCTCGGTGGTGGGTGCAGACCGTCGCTCACGCCGAGGCCGGGCGGGGGCCCAGCTAACGCTGGCCCTCGCCCTTCATTCTGCGTGAGTGGCAAACCCGCGGTCCGCTCAGCGGGGTGGCAGTTGGTGGAGGGTCAGCTCGGTCAGGAGGCCTCCGGTGACCTGCGCGGTCATGAAGGTGGCGAAGGGCTGGCGGCGGCGGTCGGTGGGGGAACCGGGGTTCAGCAGGCGCAGGCCGGTGGTGGCCGTGGTGTCCCACGGGATGTGGGAGTGGCCGAAGACCAGCAGGTCGGTGTCGGGGAACTGGGTCGCGCAGCGCTCGGTGCGGCCGGTTGACTGGCCAGTCTCGTGGATCACGGCCAGGCGTAGACCGTCCAGGTCGGCCCGGGCGATTTCGGGCAGGCGGGCTCGCAGGGCCGGGCCGTCGTTGTTGCCGTAGCACGCGATCAGCCGGGTGGCGCGGGCCGAGATCGCGTCCAGGGTCGCCACGTCCACCCAGTCGCCGGCGTGGATCACCACGTCGGCGGCGTCGATTGCCTGCCACAGCGGGGTGGGGAGATCGCGGGCCCGCTTGGGCAGGTGGGTGTCGGTGGTCAGGGTCAAGCGCACGGTTTCACGATATGGCCGGCGGCCCGCGACGGCCCGGACGGGCCGCCTGGCCCGCCGCTGAACCACGGGACTGTTGCTACGCCGTACGATTCTCGGGAAGCGCTTCCTGAAGCTAATCGCCGGGATTGACCGCGATGGGGTTTTTCCTGATCAGCGCCGGAACCGGTTCCGGGGTCTCTGTTATCGAGGGTGCGGCCAACCGTCGCAAGACTTGAACCAAACCTTGTTAAATCCCTCTGACCTGCTGTTTCTCTCGTTCGGCCAACTCCGGGTTCGGCACGGTTGTGACATCCGCAAGTACGGCATGGTTATCGATTGGTTCCGGAACCGTGACGAAGTCTGGACAGGGTGATGGACGCCTACCTAGCTTCAGTGGCGGGGGAGCGCTCTCCCCGTAAATGTGGAGAGTTCCGCCTCCCCGAGGGTGCAAGCAGTCCCCCTTGCAATTCCCCGCCCTAGGAGAAGCAATGACCATCCCCAGTAGCTCCGCACCTCCGCGGAGACGCTCCCCCTGGCGCCTCGGTGCGATCGGCGGCCTGGTGGCCGCCGTCGTCGCCGGGTACGCCGCGTTCACCACCGTCGGCGCCAGCGCCGCCGAAACCCTTCTCTCGCAAGGCAAGCCGGCCACCGCGTCGTCCACCGAGGCCGCCGGTGCCTACCTGGCCTCCGAGGCCGTCGACGGCAACCTCGGCACCCGCTGGGCGTCGGCGTTCTCCGACCCGCAGTGGCTGCAGGTCGACCTCGGCAGCTCGCAGGCGATCAGCCGGGTCGAGTTGAACTGGGAGACCGCGGCCGGGAAGGCATTCCAGATCCAGGTCTCCGACAACGCGTCGACCTGGACCTCGATCTACTCGACCACCACCTCGACCGGCGGCAACCAGTCGCTGACGGTGAGCGGCACCGGGCGCTACGTCCGGATGTACGGCACCCAGCGCACCACCGGCTACGGCTACTCGCTCTGGGAGTTCAAGGTTTACGGCGGCACCCCGACCACACCCCCGACCACGACGCCGCCCACCACCGGGCCGAGCGTCCCGGCGGGTGGCTCGCTCGGCGCCAACGTGATCGTTTTCGACCCGAGCCAGTCGGCCGCGACGATCCAGAGCCAGGCCGACACGATCTTCCGGCAGCAGGAGTCGAACCAGTTCGGCACCCAGCGCTACGTGCTGGCGTTCAAGCCGGGCACCTACAGCGGCCTGAACATCCAGGTCGGCTTCTACACCTCGGTGGTCGGCCTCGGGCAGAACCCGCAGGACACCCGGATCAACGGTGACATCACCGTGGACGCCGGCTGGTTCCAGGGCAACGCCACCCAGAACTTCTGGCGGTCGGTGGAGAACCTGTCGCTGTACCCGGTGTCCGGTGACGACCGGTGGGCGGTGTCGCAGGCGGCGCCGTTCCGGCGGATGGACATCCACGGCGGCGTGAACCTGGCCCCCAACGGCTACGGCTGGGCGTCCGGCGGCTACATCGCCGACTCGCGGATCAGCGGGGTCGAGGGGCAGTACTCGCAGCAGCAGTGGTTCACCCGGAACAGCCAGATCGGGTCGAACTCGAACGCGGTGTGGAACCAGGTGTTCGTGGGGGTGCAGGGCGCTCCGGCGACCAGCTTCCCGAACCCGCCGTACACCACGATCGGGTCGGCGCCGGTGATCCGGGAGAAGCCGTACCTGTACCAGACCGGCGGGGCGTATGCGGTCTTCGTCCCCAATTTGCAGACAAATGTGACAGGTCCGACGTGGACCAACGGCAACACACCCGGTACGTCGCTCCCATTGAGCCAGTTCTACGTGGCCAAGCCCGGCGACTCGGCCGCGACGATCAACCAGGCCCTTGCTCAGGGCCTCAACCTGATCTTCCAGCCCGGGATTTACCACGTTAATCAGACAATCAACGTGACCCGCGCCAACACCGTCGTCCTCGGCCTCGGCTACGCGACGATCATCCCGGACAACGGCGTCACCGCGATGCAGGTGGCCGATGTGGACGGTGTGAAGATCGCCGGGGTGCTGTTCGACGCCGGCACGACCAACTCGCCGAACCTGCTGGTGGTCGGACCGAACCCCTCGTCGACAAGCCACGCCGCCAACCCCACGACCATCCAGGACGTGTTCTTCCGGATCGGTGGCTACGTCGCCGGCAAGGCCACCAACAGCCTGCTGGTCAACAGCAGCAACGTGATCATCGACCACATCTGGGCCTGGCGGGCCGACCACGGCAACGCCGGCACCTACGGCTGGACGGTCAACACCGCCGACACCGGCCTGATCGTCAACGGTCAGAACGTCACCGCGTACGGCCTGTTCGTCGAGCACTACCAGAAGACCGAGGTGCTCTGGAACGGCAACGGCGGCCGCACGTACTTCCTGCAGAACGAGCAGCCGTACGACCCGCCGTCGAACGCCGCGTGGCGCAGTGACGGCACCGGTTACCCGGCCTACAAGGTCGCCGACAGCGTGACCAGCCACGAGGCCTGGGGCATGGGAAGTTACGCCTTCTTCCAGAACAACCCGGCCGTGCACTCGGCCAACGGGTTCCAGGCGCCGGTGAACAGCGGGGTGAAGCTGCACAACATCTTCACCATCTCGCTCGCCTCCGGCACGATCGACCACGTCGTCAACAACATCGGCGACGCGGCCACGGCCGACGCGGTGGTCCCGCGCACGGTGACCAACTTCCCTTAAATCGATAGCTCACCGCTGCCGCGCGGGATCAGCGTTGTCGGGATCCTGATCTCGCGCGGCGGACCGTCGAAGCCGTCGATGCGCTCAACCAGCGCATCGACGGCCGTTCGGCCCATCCGGACCGGGTCCTGCGCCACCACGGTGACCGCCGGTTCCAGCAGGTCAGCGCCGGGAAAATCAAAACCCACAAGGGCAACGACCTTTTCCGTACGCCGTAGCGCCCGCACCACGCCGATCGTGATCGCCGACTGGGCCGCGAAAATCGCCGTCGGCGCCTGTGGCCCGCGCAGAACCGCGATCGTGGCCCGTTCCGCCGCCGTCTCGTCGTGCAGGTCATGGACCTCCGGGCCGGCCCGCCGGCCGATCGCCCGCAGATAACCCCGATGCCGCTCCCCCTGGGTGCTCAGAGTCCGCATCCCACCGAGGTACGCGATCCGGGTGTGCCCGTGCGAAACGAGATGGCGCACCGCCGCCGCGGCACCGGCCACATTGGTCGACACCACCGAGTCGCCGTCCCCGGTGCGATCCACGAACACCACCGGCAGGCCGCCCGGATCGGGGCCGTCGGTGATCAGCCCGTCGAGCTGACCGGCGAGCACGTGGAAGCCCCGAGCACGACACTCATCCGCCACGGCACGATGCAAAGCCGGATTTTCCAGAAGAACGCCGATCGTACGGGTCCGCAACTGAAGGGCCATGCCGACCTCCAAAACACCGAGCGCTACGTAATCGAAACACATCGTTGACATGTTGTGAACACGGCCGTTGACTGAGGCAGCGATAACGCTCAATCGATTTGGAGGAGGTATGCGGGATCCCACCAAATCCTCAGCCGCGATCTGCGTGCTGCTGCTGGCTCTCGGCGGAGCAGCCGCCTGTAACCGCGGTTCCGGCGAAGAGGTCGTCGGACTGATCACCAAGACCGACACGAACCCGTTCTTCGTACAGATGCGGAAGGGTGCGCAGGACGCGGCGAAGGCGCAGGGAGTCGAACTGCAGAGCTTCGCCGGCAAACAGGACGGCGACAACGAGGCCCAGGTGCAGGCGATCGAGAACCTGATGTCGTTCGGCGCCAAGGGCTTCCTGATCACCCCGAACGACTCCAAGGCGATCGTGCCCTCGATCGACAAGGCCCACGAGCAGAAAATGCTGGTGATCGCCCTGGACACCCCGGTCGACCCACCGGACGCGGCCGACGCCACCTTCGCCACCGACAACTACCAGGCCGGCAAGCTGATCGGGCAGTGGGCCAAGGCGAAGTTCGAGAAGGACGGCAAGCAGGCCAAGATCGCCATGCTCGACCTCAACGCCAACCAGGTCTCCGTGGACGTCAAGCGGGACCAGGGATTCCTGGACGGCTTCGGCATCCAGGTCGGCGACTCCAACAAGATCGGCGACGAGAACGACCCGAGGATCGCCGGGCACGACGTCACCGACGGCGCCGAGGACGGCGGCCGGACCGCGATGGAAAACCTGCTCCAGAAGGATCCGACGATCAACCTGGTCTACACCATCAACGAACCCGCGGCGGCCGGCGCCTACCAGGCGCTCAAGTCGGCCGGGCGGGACAAGGACACGGTCATCGTCTCGATCGACGGCGGCTGCCCCGGCGTGGACAACGTGTCCAAGGGCGTCATCGGCGCCACCTCGATGCAGTTCCCGCTGAAGATGGCCCAGCTCGGCATCGACGCCATCGCGGCGTACGCCAAGGACGGCACCAAGCCGCAGGTGACGCCGGGCAAGGACTTCTTCGACACCGGAACCCAACTGATCACCGACGACCCGCAGGCCGGCGTGGAGGCCAAGGACTCCGCGTGGGGCAAGCAGAACTGTTGGGGGTGAACACGCATGGCCACTGCCTCCGCTACTGACTTCGACGTGCGCCGGAACGACTCGCTCGGCCTGCGCCTGCAACACGCCCTGCACGCCAACCCGGTCCTCGGGCCACTGGCTGTCCTGATCGTCGCGATCATCGCGTTCTCGATCGTCAACGGCCGGTTCCTGACCGCGACCAACCTCTCCCTCGTACTTCAGCAGGTCACGGTCATCGCCGTACTCGCCCTCGGGCAGACGCTGATCATCCTGACCGCCGGCATCGACCTGTCGGCCGGAGCCATCGCGGTCTTCTCCTCGATCCTGATGGCGACGTTCTGCACCAAGGCCGGGATGCCCGGGATCATCGCGCTGGTGCTCGGGCTCGCCTGCGGCACCGCGATGGGCGCGATAAACGGCTTCCTGGTCACCCGGATAAAGCTGCCCCCGTTCATCGTCACCCTCGGCACGCTGACCATCTTCTTCTCCCTGAACTCGGTGGTCAGCAACAGCGAAACCGTGCGCGGCACCGACATGCCCGGCCTGATGACCTGGACCGGCAACTCGATCCCGATCGGGAACTTCCGGCTCACCTACGGCTCGATCATCATGCTGCTGCTGTTCGCCTACTTCTTCTACGCACTGGGCCGCACCGCCTGGGGCAAACACGTCTACGCGACCGGCGACGACGCCGAGTCGGCCCGGCTGGCCGGCATCCAGACCAGCCGGGTGCTGTTCTCGGTCTACACGGTGGCCGGCCTGCTCTACGCGGTCGGCGGCTGGATCCTGATCGGCCGGCTCGCCTCGGCCAGCCCGAACGTGGGCGTCGAATACAACCTCGACTCGATCACCGCAGTGGTCCTCGGCGGCACCAGCCTCTTCGGCGGCCGGGGCAGCGTCATCGGCACCCTGATCGGCGCCTTGATCGTCGGCGTCTTCCGCAACGGCCTGCAGCTGGGCGGCGTAGAGGTCGTCTGGCAGGGCTTCGCGATCGGCCTGCTAGTGCTGGTCGCGGTGTCGCTGGACCAGTGGATCAGGAAGGTGAAGACATGACCGAGCCGGTCTTGCAGGCCCGTGGCCTCACCAAACGCTACGGCCGGGTGGTCGCGATCGACGGCAGCGACCTCGAGCTCTATCCCGGCGAGATCCTCGCGGTCATCGGCGACAACGGCGCCGGCAAATCCAGCCTGATCAAGGCGCTCTCCGGCGCCCTGATCCCGGACCAGGGCGAAATCTTCCTGGACGGAAAACAGGTCCATTTCCGTACGCCGATGGACGCGCGCGCCGCCGGCATCGAAACCGTCTACCAGACCCTGGCGGTAGCCCCCGGCCTGGACATCGCCGACAACCTGTTCCTCGGCCGCGAGGAACGCAAGCCCGGCGTGCTCGGCTCGGTGTTCCGGATGCTCGACCGCAGCCACATGCGCGCCGAAGCAAAACGGCACATGAGCGAACTCGGCGTGGCCACCCTGCAGAACATCGGCCAGGCCGTCGAGTCACTCTCCGGCGGCCAGCGCCAGGCCGTGGCGGTCGCGCGTTCGGCCGCGTTCGGCAGCAAGGTGGTAATCCTCGACGAGCCGACCGCGGCCCTGGGCGTCAAGGAGGGCAACCGGGTCCTGCAGCTGATCCGCGACGTCCGAGACCGAGGCCTCCCGGTAATCCTGATCAGCCACAACATGCCGCACGTCTTCGAGGTAGCCGACCGCATCCACATCCAGCGCCTAGGCCGCCGAGCCACGGTGATAACCCCGAAGTCCCACTCCATGTCCGAAGCGGTAGCCATCATGACCGGCGCCGCCGAACCCCCACCCCAGGCCGCCGCCTGACGTAACCACCGGCGCCGTCCCTCACCACGAGGGGCGGCGCCGGATCGTTCACAGGTTCAGCTCGGCCAGCTCGGCCGGCGTCAAACCCTCGATCATGATCGCCTTGATCCCCTCGTGGCACGCCTCCGGCGTGATCCGACCGGCCTGCAGCGCGTCGGTCAGCTCAACGAGCCGGGCAACCGGCGACCCGGACGGAGGAGGACCGGGCACCACCCGCATGCCGGTCATCTGCTCCATAAACCGAAGGGTCGTCACCTGCTTGTCGTTCAGCCCCTCATACGGGCTCGGCGTCGTCATGCCGCCGACCATAGCGAGCTGATCAGCCGCCATGCTCGAGCCGGCCACTGAAGGTGAGTAGTCTTCCGCCACGTGCAGACCTCCGCCTCGTTGGCCATCGCCCAGGTTCTGGCTCACTGCGGCGGCTCGCCGGGCGGGGCCGTGATGTTCCTGGGCCAGGCAATCACCGGGCGGCCGGACGATCTCGAACCGTACGAGCAACTCGCTGAACTCCGTCGGGAGTCACCCGACGAGGTCGCGGCCGCGGTGCGAGCGCCACGCGAACTGTGGCAGTTCGTGGCCGGTGCTTACCTGGATTTCCTCGACGGCGACATGGATCGGGCCGTGCAGCGGCTGGGTTCGGTGACCGGATACCGCCCCACTGTCGCCTGGGCGTCCGCGCCCTGGTTCAGCGAAGAACGATTCTCGGGCGCCGTGACTGCCGCCGGCCTCACGGACGCGGTCCTGAACATCACCGACTACAACCCCGAGCTCGACAACGACGAGGCGCGGGAGCGGCTGCGACCGTGGTTCCGGCTGATCGACGTGGTGTGCGATCTCGATCCGGCGGCCGACCCGATGGCTCGGATGGCGATCCTGCTGCGGGTTTGCGGCCTTACCGATGAATCGTTTGCCCTGTGCGACCGGGCCGACTCTGTCGAGCGGGTGATGTTCACCGAGGTCGTCCGGGCCGGCACCTGGCGTCGTATCGGCGAGCGGCGGCAGGCCGGGGAAGCTTTCCGCCGAGCGATCGAACTGGATCCGGCGAACTGGTCGCTCTACCTCGATCTGGCCGACCTGGTGGCGGAGGACGGCGACTTCACCACCGCCGCCGAACTGGTCCGCCAGGGCCTCGAGCACGAACCCGGGGACGTCACGCTCAGAGCGGCAGGCGCCGCGTACCGAGCACGAGCCGAGAATTCACACGCTGACCTGGACCTTCTCCTGGAGCTGGCCCCGATGCTTCCCCACGCGGGCTACCGCAATGGGCTGCTCGAACACGCCTTGGGCGCCACCGGCCTCCCGGCAGATCGGATAGCCGCAGCTCGTCGACTCCAGGCCGACGGCTAGGACCGGCCGAATCCTGATTCGGCGGCCCGGCCCACGGGGCCGAGCCGCCGGGCCGGTCAGGAAGCGCTTGCCCGCACTGCGGTCAGGATGGTCCGGGTCACCGTCGCGGGGTGCGACAGCATCGACAGGTGCGACGCCGGGGTCCGGACGATGTGGCTGCCGGCTCGCTGCGCCATGGTCTGCTGCACGGCCGGGGGCAGGATGTTGTCCTGGGTGCCCAGCACGTACCAGCTGGGCAGGCTTTTCCAGGCCGGTGCGCCGGACGGCTCGGTCAGCGCGGCCAGGGTGATCGGTCGCTGACCGGCCGCCAGCCCGGCCGCGACCGGTGCCGACAGGTCGCCCGCGAAGACCGAGCGGAAGACGGCGGACTTGATGTAGAGGTCGGTGTCGCCGTTCGGAAAGGAGACGAAGTCGAACAGGGTGGTCGGGTCGCCGCCCCCGCCGAGCAGGCCGAGGATGGTGTCGCCCTGGTCCGGGACGAACGCGTCGACGTAGACCAGGGCCTTGACGTCCGGATCGGACAGGGCCGCGTTGGTGATGACCGCGCCGCCGTAGGAGTGGCCGGCCAGGACGACCGGGCCGGTGGTGCGCTGCTTCAGGAACGCGGCGAGGTAGGCGGCGTCCCCGGCCAGGCCGCGGAGCGGGTTCGGCGGAGACAGCACGGTGTAGCCGTCCCGCTGCAACAGCGCGGTGACCGGCGCCCAGCTGGACGCGTCCGCCCACGCGCCGTGCACCAGCACGATCGTGGGTTTCGGGGCGGCCGGAGTGCGGGTCGAGGCGAACGCGAACGTCCCGGGCAGCAGGACGGCGAGCGTCGCCAGGGCGGCGACGGCAATTGATCGTCGGCGGAAGCGGAACATGACGGGCTCCAATCAAAGGGCGTGCTGGATGAACTCGGCGACGGCCGTCGGCGCCGACTGGACGATCGCGTGCGAGGCGTTCACCTCGGCGGTAACGGCACCCGCCCGGGTCGCCATCCGGCGTTGGGATCGAGGGCTGAGCAGGCGATCGGCGGTCGCGACGAGGTACCAGCTGGGCAGCTCGGACCAGGCCACCGACCGGGGTCGTTCCTCCATCGCGGCGGCCGCGATCGGGTATTGGCTGGCCGCTGCGGACTCCGCCACGGCCACCGGCAGGTCGGCCGCGTAGAGCGCGGCGAAGGACTCCCGCCGCAGCTGGATCTCGAGGCTGCGCCGGCCGCCGACCGGCAGATCGACCGGTTCCAGGGCCTCGGCCACCGCGGCCGGCTCCTGGCGCAGCAGGTCGGTGCAGCTCTCGCCGACGGCCAGGGCGAACCCGGCGATGTAGACCAGGCCGACGACGTTCCCGGCCCGGGTGCCCGCGACAGTGATGACCGCGCCGCCGTAGCCGTGACCGACAAGCAGCACCGGGCCGTCATGGGTGCCGGCCATCCCGGCCACGTATTCGGCGTCGCCGGCCAGGCTGCGCAACGGGTTCGGGACCGCGAGCATCTCCAGGTGGAAGCCGCGTCCGGCGTCGATCACGGCGGCCCAGCACGCGCTGGACGTGAACGCCCCGTGGACGAGCAGCACGGTCGGGGTGCTGCCGTTGCGTTGCGCTCGGATCATGCACTCAGCCTGCGGGGCCGGGCGCTTCGCCCGCGTACGTCAGTTGACGTAAAGGCTGGCCAGCTCGGCTCGCGAGCTCACCCCGAGCTTCGGGTAGATGCGGTAGAGGTGGGTGCTTACCGTTCGGGGTGAGAGGAACAGCCGGCCGCCGATCTCCCGGTTGCTCAGCCCCTGCGCCGCCAGCTGGGCGATCTGGACCTCCTGCGGGGTCAACCGGTCCCGGGCGTCGTCGGCCCGGCGCACGGTCTCGCCGGACGCGCGCAGCTCACGCCGGGCGAATTCGGCCCACGGGCCGGCGCCCACGGCATCGAACGCGGCCATCGCGGCGCGCAGGTGCGCGCGCGAATCGGCCTTTCGCCGCTGCCGGCGCAGCCAGGCGCCGAAACCGAGCTGGAGCCGGGCCCGCTCGAACGGCCAGCCGGGCGGGTCGCCGCTCAACGCCGACCGGAACAGCTCCTCGGCCTCGTCGTCTGCGGCCAACATCGCCGCGGCATAGGCCAGGCCGACCCGCAGGGCCGGCGAGCCGGACCGGGCCGCGATCGGCTTCATCTCCTCGACCACCACGCGTACGGCGTCGTGGCGTCCGCAGTGGACGGCGGCGTCGACAAGTGGCGCCAGGCTGACGAACCGGACGTACGGGTGGTAGGCGATATCGGCCGGGTCGAAGATCCGGCTCAGGTGATCGAAGGCCTCCTCGTAGCGGCCGGTGCCCAGCGCGGCCACGCCCCGGACCTGCATGACCAGCGACAGCTGGGGATGCGCTCCGACCGACATCAACACCCGTTCGCCCTGCTCGGTCAGGGTCTTCGTGGTGGCCGGGTCACCGCGCAGGGCGGCGACGTGCGCCTGGGCCAGGCCGGCCACCAGCGCCCACAGCGGTTGACCGGTCTCGGTGGCCAGCACCCCGGCCTCGGTCGCCGCGGTCAGGCCCAGCACGGTGTCGCCCATCCAGGCGGCGTTCCAAGCCTGCGTCACCAGCGCCTGGGCCAGCAGGACCAGCCGGCCCTGATCCCGCAGGGCCTCGACCGAGCCGGCCAGGAACAGCGCGGCCAGGTCGAGCGCACCGACCGTGCCGGCCCCGGTGCCCAGCTCGTGCAGGTGGCCGGGGTCGAGGCCGATCCGGGTGCTCAGCTCGGCCAGCCGGGCCAGCACCAGCTCGCCGCGCTCGATCGGCTCGACGATGGCCAGTACGGCCACCAGTCGTGGCTCCAGCGGTGGCCGGTCGAGGCGCTCGGCGGCGGCCACGAACGCCTGCCGGATGGTGTCGTCGGGGTTGGACCACGCACTGCGGAAGCTGACCTGGACCAACATGTCCAGGGCCAGCTCCGGGTCGCCGTCCCGGGCGGCCTGCTCAGCGATCTCCACCGAGGCCAGCAGCCGGGACGAGCCGGACCAGCTGAGGCTGCCGTAGACCTCGCGCAGCCAGGCCGCCTGGGTGCGATCGGTGGCCCGCATCTCCTGCTCCTCGGCGGTTGCCAGCAGGCGTACCAGGGTGGGCTGATCGTGGGTCTCGGAGGCGGCCCAGGCCGCCGACACCAGCCGGGCGGCCCGGTCCGGCCCTGGCTCGGTCAGCTGGGCGGCCCGTTCCCAGGCTGCCATCGCGGTGGCCGCGGCGCCCCGGCGCAGGGCCCGCCGGGCCAGCTCGACCAACTGCCCGGCCAGGTCTTCGTCCCGGTCGAAGGTTGCCGCCGCGCGATGCCACACCCGGCGGTCGGGGTCGCCGACCACCCCGGCCAGCGCGGCGTGGGCGCGGGCCCGCTGCGACAGGCTCGACGACTGCCGCACCGCCGACCGCAGGAGCGGGTGGCGGAACCGCACCCGCCGAGCGTCGTCGACCTCCAGGACGCCGGCCGAGATCGCCGGTTGCACGTCGTCCACGGCGGCGTCGGCCACCTCCACCGCCGGGCCGGCGCCCAGCATCTCGTCCAGTCCGTCGCTGTCGTTGAACGCCGCCACCAGCAACAACGACCGGGTGCGGGCGGGCAGGCCGGCGACCAGGTCGCCGAAGGCCCGCTCCAGCCGGGTGGACAGCGGCAGCCAGCCGGGCAGCAGCCCCTGTTCCCCGAGCCGGGCCGCGACCCCGGCCAGCTCCAGCAGCCCCAGCGGGTTGCCGGCCGCCTCGGCCAGCACCCGGGCTCGAAGATCCGCGACGAGTGCCGGAGCCCGCGCGTCCAGCAGCCCCGCCGCGTCCGCCTCGGCCAGCGGACCCACCGCCAGCTCGCGCAGCCCGGTACGGGCCAGTCGCGCGTCGACCTCCTCGCCGTCCCGCACGCCCAGCAGCATCACCACGGCGTCCGCGTCCAGCCGCCGGCCAGCGAAGATCAACACGTCCCAGCTGGACCGATCCAGCCACTGGGCGTCATCGATGACCAGCAGGATCGGCGGACCGGCGGCCAGCTTGCCGACCATGGCCAGCGCCACCTGGTACGGCGTGGTCGCTTCCTCCGCCAACAGGCCCAGCGAGGCCGGCAATCCGCTGTACGGAACGTCGAACTCGCTCTGCACCCCGCTGGTCCGGAGCACCTGCACGCCGGTTGCCGTCGCTCGCGCGGCGGCCGCGGTGAGCAGGGCCGACTTGCCCACCCCGGCCCCGCCCCGGACGACGAGCGCGCCGCCCCGATCGGGCAGTCCGGCCAGCAGGTCGTGCAACTGTGCGAGCTCGGTGTCCCGGCCTGACAGCAACTCCGCCACGACACTGCCTTCCATCACACTCGCCGGGCCGATCTTGCGGTCAGTGTCCTCCTTTGGCTGATCTTTGGCGTTGGCTGGTGAGCTTGACCTCTGAAGGCGGCTGATCGCCTTCAGGAGCAGACGAGGTGGACGGATGCGGGTTCGACCGGTTCTGGTGTGCGTAGGTCTGGCGGCGGCACTCGCGCTGACCGGATGCAAGGCGTCGGCCGATCAGGAAGCGGCCCCAGCGGCAGCCGCCCAAGAAGCGCCGATCTCGGCGGAGGCGCTCTGCGCGCACCTCAAGAAAGAAGCGCCGCGGATCATCGCGGTCGGCTCCGAGGTGGGCGCGATGGCCCAGCTGTCCATCAGCATCGCCAACCTGTACGACGACCACCTGGACCAGCTCGACGGCAGCGTGGTCGACGAGCAGGCGCTGAAGACCTGCCCGGACGTGCGGGCCCAGCTGACCAAGGCGGCCGGCATCAAGAGCCTGGCCGAGCTGTAGAAAGACCTCGCCCCGAGGATGCGGGGGGCATCCTCGGGGCGGCGGGGGTCACTTCTTCTTTTTGCCCTTCTTTCCGCCTTCGCCGGCGAAAAGTTCGGCGAGCATCTGTTCGTCCCGTTCGGCGGCTCGCTGCTGGGCGGTCTTCTGTTCCGGGATGGCTACCTTCCAGAAGACGCACAGCAGTACGGCCATCCAGGCCCACCACGGGATGCCCGACTCCGGACCGAAAAGATTGCTGGTCACGGTATAGGCCTTGTCCAACATCTGATCCATCGGTCGCTCCTCGTTGTCGGGGACGGCCGCAAGAATCGGTTACCGGCGGTGGCGGCTTAGCTTTTACGCACCCCAACCCGCCTGGTTGCCGCCCACCCGGTCGGCGATGATCTTCTCGTCGTAACCGCTGCGCTTGTAGGCGGCGATCGGGTCGGGGTCCAGGCCGGCGTCGGTGCGCACCTCGGCCAGCAGCGGGCGCACGTCGGTGTTGTAGGCGTCCATGAAGACCGCGTTCGACTCCAGCACGTCGCCGGACTGCTGCGCGGCGAACAGCGCGTCCCGGTCGACCAGCAGGGCCTTCGCGGTGGCCTCCTGCACGTTCATCACCGAGCGGATGATCGCGGGAATCTTGCGCTCGATGTTGTGGCACTGGTCGAGCATGAAAGCGATGCCGTACGACGGGTCGAGCGCGCCGGCCCGGACGATCTCGTACATGATCCGGAACAGCTGGAAAGGGTCGGCGGCGCCCACCATCAGGTCGTCGTCGGCGTAGAAGCGGCTGTTGAAGTCGAAGGCCCCCAACCGGCCCTGGCGCAGCAGGAACGCGACGATGAACTCGATGTTGGTGCCGGGCGCGTGGTGGCCGGTGTCGATGCAGACCGTCGCCCGCTCACCCAATTCGATGCAATGGGCGTACGAGGTGCCCCAGTCCGGCACATCCGTCGCGTAGAAGGCCGGCTCGAACAGCTTGTACTCGAGCAGGATGCGCTGGTCGGGGCCGAGCCGGTCGTACGTCTCGCGCAGCGCCGTGGCCAGCCGGTCCTGCCGGGTGCGCAGGTCGTCCTGGCCGGGGTAGTTGATGCCGTCGGAGAACCACAGCTTCAGGTCCTGCGAGCCGGTGCGATCCATGATGTCGATCGCCTCGAGGAGGTGATCGGTGGCCTTTCGCCGCACGCCGGCATCGGGGTTGGTGACCGAGCCGAGCTTGTAGTCGTCGTCCTGGAAGACGTTGGTGTTGATCGCACCGATGCCGACGCCCAGGTCGGTGGCGTACCGGGTGAGGGCGGCGTAGTCGTCGACCTTGTCCCAGGGGATGTGCAGCGCGACCGTCGGCGCGACCCCGGTGAACCGGTGCACGGCCGCCGCGTCGGCGATCTTCTCCTCCGGGTTGCGGGGCACACCGGGCTGGGTGAACACCTTGAATCGGGTGCCCGAGTTTCCGTACGCCCAGGATGGCGTCTCGATGCGCTGCGCGGTGAGCGCACGCTTGACTGCGGCGAGGTCAGCCATGGTTTGTCACATCTCTTCTTGGTTTTCGTTGAGGTGGAACACCTCGGTGAGCTGCGGGAAGCCCTCGGCCGGCGTGGTGCCGGCGAAGAACTCGGCCATCTCGGCCTGCCACCGGGTGTTGACGTCCAGCGCCTCCATTGCCGCCTGGGACGCCGCGAGGTCGTCCGCCTCCACGTAACCGATCAGCAGCCCGTCGGGGCGGAGGAAGAGGGAGTAGTTGCGCCAGCCGGTGGCCCGAAGTGCGTCCTGCATCTCGGGCCACACGGACCGGTGCCGCTCCACGTACTCCTCGATCCGATCAGGGCGGATCTGAAGCTGGAAGCAGTAACGAGGCATGGTCAGAGGCCTCAGAAGTTGAACTTGTCGATGTTGTCAGTGGTGAATTCGGTCGGCGGGCCGAGCACGATCTCGCCGTCCTTGCCGATCGTGTACGGGCCGAGTTTGCCGGCGGTGAACTTGTCGCCCTCGGCCCCGGTGATCTGCCCGGACGCAAGCGCGGCACCGGCGTACGCGGCGAGGTAACCGATGTCGGCCGGGTTCCACAGTGCGAACTTCTTGACCGTGCCGTCCTTGACGTACTGGCGCATCTGGTTCGGCAGGCCCAGGCCGGTGACCTGCACCTTGCCCTTGTAGGACGACGACGAGATGTAGCGGGCGGCGGCCGCGATGCCGACCGTGGTCGGGGCGACGATGACCTTCAGGTTCGGGTACGACTGCAGCAGGCCCTGGGCCTCCTGGAACGACTTCTGGTCGTCGTCGTTGCCGTACGCGATCTTGACCAGCTTCAGCTTCGAGTACTCGGGCTTGGCCAGCTCGGTCTTCATCACCTCGATCCAGGCGTTCTGGTTCGTGGCGTTCGGCGTCGCGGACAGCACCGCGATGTCACCGGAACCACCGGCCTGTTCGAGCGCCATCTTGGCCAGGGACTGGCCGATGCCCTCGGTGGTGGCCTGGTTGATGAACGCGTCCCGGCAGGTCTTGTTGGCGTCCGAGTCGAACGTGACGACCTTGATCTTCGCGGCCCGGGCCTGATTCAGCGACGGGCAGACCGCGTTGGGGTCGTTCGCCGCGACCACGATCACGTCCTGCTGCTGCTGGATCAGGGTGTTGATGTAGGAGACCTGCGACGAGGCGGACGCGTCGTTCGGGCCGACCTTCTTGTACTCGCCCTTGAGCTCCTTGACCGCCTCTTCGCCGCCGCTGGTCTCGACGTCGGAGTAGGGGTTGTTGAGCTGCTTGGGCAGGTACGCGATCTTCAGGCCCTCTTTGAGCTTCGCGTTCGGGTCGGCGGCGGCGGACGTCTGGGTGTCGGTGGAGCTCGATTGGTTGTCCTTGGTGGTGCCACCACAACCGGCAGCGACCAGGAGCGTCGCCGTGAAGACAGCGGCCAAGCGGTGTCGCGACATGCTGGCTCCTTTACGAAGCGGCGGACTGGCGGAGTTTGCGGCGCTGCCAGTTGCCGCGGATCGAGCTGATGACATTGGGGAGAAGGACGGACAGCACGAGCAGAGCGCCCGTGACGATGTTCAGCGCCTGCCCGGAGACGTCCTCCAGGCGCAGCGCGTTCTGCAGCGCGGTCAGCAGCACCACGCCGGCGAGGACGCCGGGCAGGCTGCCCTTTCCGCCGAAGATCGAGACGCCGCCCAGCAGGACGGCCGCGACCACGGCGAGTTCGAGTCCGGCGCCGTTGTCGGCCCGGGCACTGGAGTAGCGCAGCGTCCACAACACGCCGACCAGGCCGGCGACGGCGCCGCTTACGACGTACAGCCAGAATTTGGTCCGGGCCACCCGGATGCCGGCGAAATGCGCGGCCTGGGCGTTCGCGCCGATCGCGTAAAGCGATCGGCCGATCGGGGTGGCATGCAGGATGACCCCGAAGATCAAGGCCAAGACCACAATCAAGATCAAGACGTTGGGTACGGCTCCGTCAAGCCAAGGAAGCCAGCTCAGCGTTCCGGTGACCCAACCCGTGTAGTTGAACGGGAAGTCGGCCACCGCGCTGTCGCCCAGCACCACCAGGGCCAGGCCGCGGTAGAGCGCGAGGGTGCCGATCGTCACCGCCAGCGAGGGCAGGCCCAGCCCGGTGATCAGGAAGCCGTTGAACGCGCCGGCGACCGCACCGATCACGATGCAGAGCGGGATGATCGTCTCGATCGAGAGGCCGTGGTTCCAGAACCAGCCCATCAGCGAGCTGGTCAGGCCCAGGGTGCTGGCCACCGACAGGTCGATCTCGCCGGTCACGATGATGAACGTCATCGGCAGCGCGACCAGGATGATCGGCAGCAGGTCGAGCACCATGAAGGTGAAGTTCCGGCTGGTCCCGAAGTTGTCCACGGCCAGCGACGCGATGATCAGCACCAGCACGGTGAGCAGGATGATCGCCGTGTCCCAGCTCGCCAACTTCCTAGACATGGGCGTCCCTCTTTCGCAGCGAGCGGGCGATCCGCACGGCGACCAGCCGGTCGGCGCCGATGGCCAGGACGATCAGGGCGCCGACGATGGCCTGCTGCCAGAACTGGTTGATGTCGAGCACCGCCAGGGCGCTGCTGATCACGGTGAGCAACAGCGCGCCGAGCCCGGCGCCCCAGACCGTGCCGCTGCCGCCGAACACGGCCACCCCGCCGACCACGACCGCGGCCACCACGTTCAGCTCGTAGCCGGTGCCGGCCGACGCGTCGACCGTGCCGAACCGGGCCGCGAACAGCACTCCGGCCAGGCCGGCCAGGGCACCACTGAGGACGAACGCGCCGAGCAGGTTGCGGGCCACCTTGATGCCGGCCAGCTCGGCGGCCTGCGGGCTGGAACCCATCGCGTACAGCTCGCGGCCGACCCGGTAGTTGCGCATCACCCAGCTGGTGCCGCCCACCACGACCAGCGCGATCAGCACCAGCCACGGAACGCCGAGCAGGTTGTCGTTGGCGAAGTTGAGGAAGTGCGGGGGCAGCTCGTCCGCGTTGACCTGCGAGCCGCCGGCCCACGAGTAGGTGATGCCGCGGTACATGTACAGCGTGCCCAGGGTCACCACCAGGGCCGGGACCTTGCCGTAGCGGACCAGCACGCCGTTGAGCAGGCCCGCCGCGGCGCCGACGACCAGGCCGACGAGGATGGCGACGATCATCGGCAGGCCCGGGTGGTCGCTCATCATGGTGGCGACCGCGAAAGCCGAGATGCCGAGCACCGAACCCACGCTCAGGTCGATGTTCCGGGTGATCACGACGACCGCCTGGCCGGCGGCCATCACCGCCAGGATCGCGGTGTTCAGCAGGTTGTCGCGGATGCTCTGCCCGGACAGGAAGCGTGGATTACTGATCGTCGTGAAGAGAACCAGGGCCGCCAGCGCGAGCACGATCCCCAGCTCACGGGTCTTCAGGAGGTTCATGCCGCCCCCTGACCCATAGCGGCGTACATGACCGACTCTTCGGTGGCTTCGGCGCGATCCAGGACAGCGGCCACCCGGCCCTCGCGCAGGACGACGACCCGGTCGGCCATGCCCAGCACCTCGGGCAACTCGGACGAGACCATCACCACCGCGAGACCGTCGGCGGCCAGCGACGACATCAGCCGGTGCACCTCGGCCTTGGTGCCGACGTCGATGCCGCGGGTCGGCTCGTCGACGATCAGCAGCTGCGGGCTGGTGGAGAGCCACTTGGCCAGCACGACCTTCTGCTGGTTGCCACCGGAGAGGGTGCCGACCGGGTCGGCGAGGCTGCCCAGCTTGGTCTGCAGTTTCTGGGTCCAGGTCAGCGCCGCCTTCCGCTCGGCGCCGCCGAACAGCAGGCCGAGCCGGGCCAGCTTGCGAGCCCGGGGGAGCGTCACGTTGCGCTCGATCGACAGCTCCATGACCAGGCCCTGCTGGCGGCGGTCCTCGGGCACGAGCGCGAGGCCGGCCGCCATCGCGGCGCGCGGCGAGCCCCGCTTCAAGCTTCGGCCGCGCACCCGGACCGTGCCCGAGTCGTAGGGGTCGACGCCGAAGACCGCCTGCACGACCTCGGACCGGCCGGCGCCGACCAGGCCGGCCAGCGCGACGATCTCGCCGGCCCGGACGGTGAACGAGATGTCCCGGAAGACACCCTCGCGGGTGAGACCGGAAACTTCGAGCATCACCTCGCCCGGCGCAACCTCCTGCTTGGGGAAGAGCGCGCTCAGATCGCGGCCGACCATCCGGCGGATCATGTCGTCGACGGTGAGGTCGGCGACCAGCTCGGTGGCGACGTGCTTGCCGTCCCGCATGATCGTCACCCGCTGGCAGAGCTCGGTGATCTCCTCGAACCGGTGCGAGATGAACAGGATCGCCGCGCCCTCGTCGCGCAGTGACCGGACCACCGCGAACAGCCGGGCGACCTCCACCGCGGAGAGCGCGGCGGTCGGTTCGTCCATGATCAGGATGCGGGCCTCGCTGGACAGCGCCTTGGCGATCTCGACGAGCTGCTGGTCGGCGATCGACAGGCCGCGGGCCGGGCGGGTCGGGTCGAGGTGCACGCCCAGCCGCTGGAACAGCCGCTCGGCGTTCGCGTGCGTGGCCGGGCGGTCGATCTGGCGCAGGCGGGTCAGGGGCTGGTTGCCCATCGCGATGTTTTCCGCCACCGACAGGTCGGGGAAGAGGGTGGGCTCCTGATAGATCACCGCGATCCCGGCGGCCTTGGCGTCGGCCGGGCCGGTGAAGTCGACGTCGGTGTGCTCGATGCGAAGCGTGCCGGTGTCGGGGCGGTGCACGCCGGCCAGCATCTTCACGATCGTGGACTTGCCGGCGCCATTTTCCCCGACGAGGGCGTGGGCCTCACCGCCGTACAGCGGGAAGCTGACGCCCTGCACTGCCGCAACCGCGCCGAAGGATTTCGTCACGTCGTGGACCTCGAGCAGAGCCGCTGCCTCCGCCACGAGCCACCTCCCGGTCGTGGGGTTGAAATGTTTCACAAACGTAGGTGGCGCCAATCACACATGTCAAGCGTTGGGTGGAAACGCGGCGGAAACACGGCCGTTGCGCAGGTGGCAGGTACCGTAGGATCCTGCTTCAACGTTTCAACGGGAGGTCTGGCGGTGCTCAACAGCAGGACACCGTCCGTGAAGGACGTGGCCGCGGCCGCCGGCGTTTCGCTCGGCACGGTCTCCAACGTGATGAACCGTCCCGAAGTGGTCAGCGCCCGCACCCGGGAGCGGGTCGAGCGGGCGATGGCCGAGCTCGGTTTTGTGCGCAACGAGTCGGCCCGGCAGTTGCGCGCCGGCACCAGCCGCACCCTGGCCTACGTGATGCTGGACGGCACCAACCCGTTCTTCCACGACGTGGCCCAGGGCATCGAGCTGGCCGCGGAAGATGCCGATCTCTCGCTGTTCATCTGCAACAGCAACAGCCGCGCCGAGCGCGAGGAGGCGCACCTCGACCGCCTGCTGCAGCAGCGCGTCCAGGGCATCCTGATCACCCCGGTGAACTCCGAGGCGCCCTACCTCTACGACCTGACCCGCCGGGGTGTTCCGCTGGTGATCGTCGACCGCCGGCGCGACGACGAGAGCTGCTGCTCGGTCGCGGTCGACGACGTGCACGGCGGCCGGGTGGCGATCGAGCACCTGGTCGAGCAGGGGCATGCCCGAGTGGCGTTCATCGGCGGTCCTGAGTCGATCGGCCAGGTGCGCGAGCGCCTGCAGGGCGCCCGCGAGGTGTGGGCCGAGCTCGGCCTGCCCGCCGACGACCTGATCTTCCTGCCTACCGACGCGCTGACCGTGGCCGAGGGCCGCTCGGCCGGCGAGCGCCTGGCCGGGCTGCCCGCCCGCCGGCGCCCGACCGCCGCCTTCTGCGCCAACGACCTGCTCGCGCTGGGCCTGTTGCAGCAGGGCATCGGGGCCGGCCTGCGGGTTCCGGACGACCTGGCGATCGTCGGCTTCGACGACATCGAGTTCGCGGCCGCGGCCGCGGTCCCGCTGACCTCGGTGCGTCAGCCGCGCCAGGAGCTGGGCCGGGCCGCGGCGCAGCTGGTGCTCGACGAGGCGACCAACCCCGACCACGAGCACCAGCAGCTCTTCTTCACCCCCGAGTTGGTCGCCCGGGCGTCCTCCCGCGCACGCTAGACAACCTTTTTGCGTACGGGCCGGCTCAGTCCCGTGGCACTCGGTCCCGGCCGCTGCGACTCACCCTCCGCGCGCCCGCTGCGGGCGGGCCCGGCCCCACGCCGGCGGCCCTTCGGCCGCCGGGCGGGGTGGGGTCTCATTGCGCGAGAGTCGCGGCACGCGCCGGTGTCGCACCTCGGCCGCGGGGTGCCGGCGGTCGGGTGTGAATTGCGGTTGTGGGCGTCGCCGCCCGTACCGCTAAAGGATTTTGATTGCGGCCTTTAGCGTCGGTCGAACGGGTGGGCCGGGTCGAACGTCAGCAGCGCGGCCAGCCGGTGGGTTACCGGGCGGGCGGCCAGGTGCAGGCGGGCGATGTTCAGGCCGGCGTCGCCGATCACGGCCAGCAGGGCCAGGTCGCCGATCGCGTAGACCGAGAGGTAGCCGTTCTGGTTGCCGATCGTCACCTCGCGGAACGGGCCCTGCTGGAGGACGGAGCCGGTGGTGCGGCTGATGCCGCACGCGCCGGCCGCCAGTGCCGCGATGTCGTTCGGCTCGACGCCCGGCAGCGTGTCGTGCAGGATCAGCAACCCGTCCACCCCGCCGACGACGCTGCCGCTCACCCCGGTCACCTGATGTCGCAGGCTCGCCAGCTCATCGAGGATGGGTTCGGAGCCGAGCATGGTCATACCTCGAGTTCCGCCTCGATCTTTCGCAGTTGGTGCCGGGCGAGACCGAGGTTGGCCCGGTTCTTGCTGAGCGACAGGTAGAGAAAGAGCCCAGCGCTGCCGTTGATCAGCCGAATCAGGTGGTACTGCGAGTCCAGCGTGATGAGGATGTCCTCGATGCCGTCGGTGAAGCCGAGCATGTCGAGGGTGCGCAGCTTGGCGCGGACCACGTCGGTGTTGCCGGCGGCCGCGATGTTCATGTCCATGGTGGTCCCGCCACCCAGGGTGCCGAGGGTCAGGCCGCTGGTGTGGTCGACGAGCGCGACGCCGATGGCGCCCTCGATCGTCATGGCTTCCTTCAGGGACGTCTCGATGTTCGCCACGTTTCCTCCTTGATCGGCGACCACCTTGCCACGGCAAAATTAATTGCAGCTGAAAGTAATACGGAATCGGCGCAGGTCAGGCCGAAGATCGACATCCTCTGGGCGATCGACCCCGGAGGGGGTCGGGCGATCGGTCGCCGAGATCATCGGGGTGTCGGATGGACTTACCGAGCGGTAACCCCAGGACCGGCATCTTGACCGTGAACGGCCGTCGCCGTAATCTGCCTGCAACGTGTGAAACGTTTCATGAGATCTTGAAGGACGCCATGACTAACCCCGCAGTGCGTGAGCTTCTGGAGCGCAGCAACCGGCTCGGTGCCGATGCGCGCAACACCAACTACGCCGGGGGCAACACCTCGGCCAAGGGCACCGAGACCGACCCGGTCACCGGCGAGCCGGCCGAGCTGCTCTGGGTCAAGGGGTCCGGTGGCGACCTCGGCACACTGACCGAGAAGGGTCTCGCGGTGCTGCGGCTCGACCGGCTGCGCGCGCTCGCCGGGGTCTACCCGGGCGTCGAGCGCGAGGACGAGATGGTCGCCGCGTTCGACTTCTGCCTGCACGGGCGGGGCGGGGCCGCGCCGAGCATCGACACGGCCATGCACGGCCTGGTCGACGTCGCGCACGTCGACCACCTGCACCCCGACTCCGGCATCGCGATCGCCACCGCCGCCGACGGGCCGGCCCTGACCAAGGAGATCTTCGGCGACCGGGTGCTGTGGGTGCCGTGGCGGCGGCCGGGCTTCCAGCTCGGGCTCGACATCGCCGCGGTGCAGCGGGCCAACCCGCAGGCCATCGGGGTCATCCTGGGCGGGCACGGGATCACCGCCTGGGGCGCGACAAGCGCCGAGGCCGAGGCCAACTCGCGCGAGATCATCGCGCTGGCCGCCGACTACCTGGCCGCGCACGGCCGGCCGGAGCCGTTCGGCGCGGCCGTGCACCAGACCCTCGACGAGGCGGCTCGCCGCACCCGGGCGGCCGAGCTGTTCCCGATCCTGCGCGGGCTCGCCTCCACCGACCGGGCGCAGGTCGGGCACTACACCGACGCCGAGGTGGTGCTCGACTTCGTGAACAGCGCCCGGCTGCCCGAGCTGGCCGCGCTCGGCACCTCCTGCCCCGACCATTTCCTGCGCACCAAGGTGAAGCCGCTGGTGGTGGACACCGCGCCGGACGCGCCGCTGGACGAGGTGGCGGCCCGGCTCAAGGAGCTGCACGCGGCTTACCGGGACGACTACCGCGGCTACTACGAGCGCAACGCCGACGCGGGCTCGCCGGCGATGCGCGGGGCCGACCCGGCGATCGTGCTGGTGCCGGGCGTGGGCATGTTCTCGTTCGGGGCCAACAAGCAGACCGCGCGGGTGGCCGGCGAGTTCTACGTCAACGCCATCAACGTGATGCGCGGGGCCGAGTCGGTGTCGACCTACGCGCCGATCGGCGAGTCGGAGAAGTTCCGGATCGAGTACTGGGCGCTCGAGGAGGCCAAGCTCCAGCGGATGCCGAAGCCGAAGCCGCTGGCCACCCGGATCGCCTATGTGACCGGCGGCGGGTCGGGGATCGGGCGGGCGATCGCGCTGCGGCTCGCGGCCGAGGGCGCCTGCGTGATCGTGGCCGACCGCGACTTCGACGCCGCCAGGACGGTGGCGGGGGAGATCGGCGGCAGCGACGTGGCCATTGCGGTCGAAGCCGATGTAACCAGTGCGGCCGCGATCGCTGCTTCTGTAGAAAAATCAGTGCTCGCCTTCGGCGGGGTAGACCTGGTGGTCAACAACGCCGGGCTGTCCATCTCCAAGCCGCTGCTGGAGACCACCGAGGCCGACTGGGACCTGCAGCACGACGTGATGGCGAAGGGCTCGTTCCTGGTCTCCCGGGAGGCCGCCCGGGTGATGATCCCGCAGGGCATGGGCGGGGACGTCATCTACATCTCCAGCAAGAACTCGATCTTCGCGGGGCCGAACAACGTCGCCTACGGCGCCACCAAGGCCGACCAGGCCCATCAGGTGCGGTTGCTGGCGGCGGAGCTGGGCGCTTACGGCGTACGCGTCAATGGCATCAACCCCGACGGCGTCGTCCGTGGCTCCGGGATCTTCGCGGGCGGCTGGGGCGCGAAGCGCGCCGCCGTGTACGGCGTGCCCGAGGAGAAGCTCGGCGAGTACTACGCGCAGCGCACCCTGCTCAAGCGCGAGGTGCTGCCGGAGCACGTGGCCAACGCGGTCTTCGCGCTGACCGGCGGCGATCTGACTCACACCACCGGCCTGCACATCCCGGTCGACGCCGGGGTGGCGGCTGCTTTCCTGAGATGAACGCGTTCGCCGCGGTCGACCTCGGCGCGTCCAGCGGGCGCGTCATCGTCGGCCGGGTCGGGCCAACCCGCATCGAACTGTCCGAGGCGCACCGGTTCGGCAATGAGCCGGTGCGCGCGGGCGGCACGCTTTACTGGGACATCCTGCGCCTCTATCGCGGGGCGCTCGAAGGGCTGCGGAAAGCCGGGCCGGTGGACAGCATCGGCATCGACTCGTGGGCCGTCGACTATGGATTTGTCGACGGTTCGGGGGCGCTGCTCGGCAATCCGGTGCATTACCGCGACGGCCGAACCGACCGGGTTTCGGTGGCGGTGCCGGACGATCGGCTCTACGCGGTCGCCGGGCTGCAGAAGCTGCCGTTCAACACGATCTACCAGCTCATCGCGGCCCAGGGCACGCCGCAATACGAGGCGGCGCAGCGGCTTCTGCTCATTCCCGACCTGCTGGCCTATTGGCTGACCGGGGAGCTCGGGGCGGAATACACCAATGCGTCGACCACGGGACTGCTCGATGTGCGTACCCGGGAGTGGTCTTCGTCGTTGATTTCCGAACTCGGCCTTCGGCCTTCGCTCTTTCCGGAGATTCGGTCACCCGGCGCGAAAATCGGCGCCTTTGCCGGTACGCCGGTGGTGGCGGTCGGCTCGCATGACACCGCCTCGGCGGTCGTGGGCGTGCCGGCGGCCGGCGAGCGATTCGCCTATATCTCCTGCGGAACGTGGTCGCTGGTCGGGCTGGAACTCGATCAGCCGGTGCTGTCCGAGGAGTCCCGGCGGGCAAACTTCACCAACGAGGGCGGCGTCGACGGCACCATCCGCTACCTGCGGAACGTGATGGGCCTGTGGCCGTTGCAGGAGGCCATGCGCGAGTGGGAGATATCCGATATTTCCGGGCTGTTGGCGCGAGCGGCCGGAGAGCCGGCGCTGAAGCATGTCGTTGATTTGGACGATCCGGTCTTTCTGCCCCCGGGCGACATGATCGGGCGCCTCGCCGCGGCCGCCGGCATCTCCCGGGAGGCCGACCCGGCCGTGCTGACCCGGTGCATTCTGGACAGTCTCGCGGTGGCCCACCGGCGAGCGGTCGAACAGGCCCAGGAACTGGCCGGGCGCGCGGTCGACGCCGTGCACGTCGTCGGCGGCGGCGCCCGCAACGAGCTGCTCTGCCAGCTCACCGCGGACGCGTGCGGCCTGCCGGTGCTGGCCGGTCCGGTGGAGGCGACCGCACTCGGTAATCTCCTCGTTCAGGCGCGCGCCGCCGGAGTGATCGGCGGCGAGCTGGCAGCGCTTCGCGCCGTTCTGCGGGAGACTCAGCAGATCGTGCGCTACGAGCCGGGCGGCGACCCGGCCGCGTGGCGAGCGGCGGCCAAACGGATCTCCGGTTAAGGAGGCGGTGGGGTGCGGATCGCGTTGTTCGTGACGTGCTTGGCCGACACCATGTTCCCGGCCGCGGCCAAGGCGACCGTGCTGCTCTTGGAGCGGCTCGGCCACGAGGTCGTGTTCCCGCAGGAGCAGACGTGCTGCGGCCAGATGCACATCAACACGGGTTATCAGAAGGACGCGTTGCCGCTGGTCAAACGGCACGTGCGCACCTTCGAACCGTACGACGTGGTGGTTGCGCCGTCCGGCAGTTGCGTCGGGTCGGTGCGGCATCAGCACGCGATGGTGGCCGGCTCTGACGCGGGTCTCGCCGCCCGCGCCTCGGCCGTCGCCGCCCGCACCTATGAGCTGTCCGAACTGCTGGTCGACGTGCTCGGCGTCGAGGACGTCGGGGCGTACTACCCGCATCGGGTGACCTACCACCCCACCTGCCACTCGCTGCGGGTGCTGCGGGTCGGCGACAAGCCGGAGCGGCTACTGCGCAACGTGCGCGGCCTCGACCTGGTCGAACTGCCGGCGGCCGAGCAGTGCTGCGGCTTCGGCGGCACGTTCTCGGTCAAGAACGCCGACACGTCGACCGCGATGCTCGCCGACAAGATGCGCCACGTGCTGGACACCGGCGCCGACGTCTGCACGGCCGGCGACGCCTCCTGCCTGATGCACATCGGCGGCGGCCTGTCCCGGCTGCAGACCGGAGTGCGAACCGTGCACCTCGCCGAGATCCTGGCATCGACGGAGGCCTGATGAGCACATTCCTGGGGATGCCGGTCCACGCGCCACGCGGCGTCGGCCACCTGCGGGGCGACGAGTCGTTCCCGGCCGCCGCCCGGACCGCGCTCGGCGACTCCCAGCTGCGCCGGAACCTGCAGCACGCGACCACCACGATCCGCGGCAAGTCCGGCCGGGTCATCGCCGAACTGCCGGACTGGCAGGAACTGCGGTCGGCCGGGTCGGCGCTCAAGGCTTCCACCATGGCTCGCCTACCGGAACTGCTCGAACAGCTGGAGGAGAAGGTCACCGCGGCCGGCGGAGTGGTGCACTGGGCGGCCGACGCCAACGAGGCCAACCAGATCGTCACCGACCTGGTCCGGGCGACCGGCTCGCAGCGGGTCATCAAGGTGAAGTCGATGGCCACCCAGGAGATCGGGCTCAACGAGGCGCTCGAGGCGGCCGGGATCACCCCGGTCGAGACCGATCTCGCCGAGCTGATCGTGCAGTTGGGGAACGACAAACCCAGCCACATCCTGGTGCCGGCCATCCACCGGAACCGGTCGGAGATCCGGGAGATCTTCCTGCGGGCCATGCCCGGCGTCGATCCCAAGCTGACCGACGACCCGCCGGTGCTGGCCGGGGCGGCCCGGCGCTATCTCCGGGAAACCTTCATGAGTACGACGGTCGCCGTCTCCGGAGCCAACTTCGCGATCGCCGACACCGGGACCCTGGCCGTGGTCGAGTCCGAGGGGAACGGGCGGATGTGCCTGACCCTGCCGGAAACCCTGATCACCGTGATGGGCATCGAGAAGCTGGTGCCCACCTGGCAGGACCTTGAGGTGTTCCTGCAACTGCTGCCGCGGGCCTCGACCGGCGAGCGGATGAACCCGTACACGTCGATGTGGACCGGGGTGACGCCCGGCGACGGCCCGCAGAACTTCCATCTCGTGCTGCTCGACAACGGCCGCACCGCGGTGCTGGCGGACGAGGTGGGGCGGCAGGCGCTGCACTGCATCCGGTGCTCGGCCTGCCTGAACGTGTGCCCGGTCTACGAGCGCACCGGCGGGCACGCGTACGGCTCGGTCTATCCCGGCCCGATCGGCGCGATCCTGTCGCCGCAGCTCACCGGGGTCGAGGACAACGCTTCGCTGCCGTACGCGTCGTCGCTGTGCGGTGCCTGCTTCGACGCCTGCCCGGTGAAGATCGACATCCCGTCGATCCTGGTCCACCTGCGCAATCAGGCCCCACACCCGCGCACCGAGGCGGCGGTGATGGCGGCCGCCGCGTACACGATGGACCATCCCCGCCTTTATCGGTCCGCGCAGCGGGCCGCCAAGCTCTCCCGGATCGCCGGCCGGCGCGGCCGGGGTCTGCCGCCGCCGCTGAACGGCTGGTCGGCGAGCCGCGACCTGCCCGCACCGCCGAAGGAGACGTTCCGCGATTGGTGGCGGAACCGATGAGCTCGAAGAACATCATCCTCGACCGGATTCGCGCGGCCCTCGCGTCCGGCGCCGAGTCGCCGGAGATCCCGCGGGACTACCGGCGCGGCCCCGCCGAGGTCGACCTGGACCTGCTGGTCGAGCGACTGGTCGACTACAAGGCCGTGGTGCACCGGCTTAATCCCGAAAAATCCGGTATCGAGCCGGTGATCGGCGGCGGGGTCGAGGGCAGTGGGCCGCAGGCCGGTGTCGCAGACGCGCGGCCGCTCGACGGCGTTGAGGCGGAGGGTGCAGCGGGCGGCGGCTCGGGCGGTGAGCGGGCTGCGAGTGCTGGCGCGGCGGCGGTGCGGGCGGCGATCGCCGACATTCTCGGCGCCGGGACCGTCGTCGTACCCCCGGGTCTGCCGTTGGAATGGCTGCCGGACGGCGTCGTCGGGCTGGTCGACGACGGCCTCTCGGCGGAGCGGATCGCGGCCGCCGACGGAGTGGTGACGGCCGCGGCCGTAGCGGTCGTCGAGACCGGGACGATCGTGCTGGACGCCTCGCCCGACCAGGGCCGGCGGATCATCTCGCTGCTTCCCGACCTGCACATCTGCGTGCTGCGAGCCGACCAGGTGGTGGCCTCGGTGCCGGAGGCGGTGGCGCGACTCGACCCGACCCGCCCGCTGACCTGGATCAGCGGCCCGTCAGCCACCAGCGACATCGAACTGAACCGCGTCGAGGGCGTCCACGGCCCCCGAAACCTGCACGTGATCCTCACGGGGTAATCAACGGGTTCGCTTCGGACTAAGGTCGTCCCGTGACCACACCTGTACCTCTGCCGCCGTCCGACAACGAGCGTGAGCGCGCGGCCGAGCTGCTGCAACGCGCCTGTGGCGACGGGCGGCTGACGCTTGAGGAATTCAGCGTGCGGGTCGGGGCGGTCTGGGCCGCCGAGAGTGGGCAGGAACTGGAGAAAGCCACCTCGGGTCTGGCCGTCACGCCGATCGTCGGGTCGGCGCAGAGCATCGACAGCGTCACCACCATCTTCAGCGAGAGCAAGCGGCGGGGGCGCTGGCGGCTGCGGTCGCCGCGGCTGTGGCTGCGCACCTTTTTCGGGGCCACCGAGCTCGACCTGCGCGAGGTGCTGACCAGCGAGAGCACGATCGAGATCGGTGGCCTGTGCATGTTCGGTCAGGTGACCGTCATCGTGCCCGAGGGCGTCGAGGTCGACCTGACCGGTGCCGTCGTCTTCTCCAGTCACGACCTGCGGCTCGCGCCGGTGCCGCGGGTGCCGGGCACGCCCGAGGTGCGGGTCGACATCGCCACCTGGTTCGGCCAGGTGCAGGTGATCAGCAAGCGGTCGCTGCCCTACTGATCGATCTGCACCCAGACCTCGTCCAGGGTGCCTTGGAACTGGTCGTTGTCGGTGTACGACCCCTTGCCGCCGACGCTCAGCGGGATCCAGTTGGTTATCGACAGGTCGGGCGGGATCGTGGTCCGGCCCGCGCGCTTGCCGTCGACCAGGATCGTCAGCGACGAGCCGGATCGCCGGCACTCCAGGGTGTGCCAGCGGTTGTCGGCGACGGACACCATTCCCATCGCCACGTTGATCTCCGGGCTCAGGTCGTCCACCAGCACGCAACTGGGGCGGCCGGCCGCACCGTCGATCTGCAGCTTGTACTGGCTTCCCCGGGCGGAGTAGCCCTTCTGCAGGACGTTCTCGCCCTTGGTCGTCTCGTTGGGAGCCAGCTGCACCGACGCTCCGAACCGGATGTTGCGCGGGCCCGGGTTGAGCTCGTCCGAGGTGACCGTGCGCAGCGCGATCCGCGGGCAGGGCTCGATCTGGCAGGGGCGCGGGAACGTCAGGGCGCTGCCGCCGGCGTGGGCGACCAGGTTGAACGCCCCGCCGTACCGGGCCACCGGACTCAGGTCGTGCCCGTGCCCGGTGACGTCGGCCAGCGGAGTGTGGCCGTCGAAGGTGTAGCGGACCACATAGTTGGCGGCAGCGGTCGTGCCGGGGACGGTGGTCGCGGAGGCGGACGGGCCGGCCAGGCCGACGGTCGCCAGCGCCACCGCGCTGAGGAGGGCGCGTCGCATCAGTCGAACGACGCGAATCGCCTCTGGGTTCGGCCGCCGATGGTGGTGAAGTCACCACCGACCGCGACCGTGCCGTGCTGCGCGTCGACCCCGATGGTGCGGACCCCGACGATGCCGTTGGCCTGCGGCGCCCAGTCGCTCAGCGAGCCGTCACTGCGCACCGCGGCCAGCTTGACCCGAGTTTCCGAGCCCTCCGTGCAGGTGCCGTGCGCACCGGTTTCGTCGCTGGTGCAGGCCCGGTCGAAATGCCCGCCGACGTAGGCGGTGCCGTCCAGAACCGCGACGGCCTGGGCGTCACCGTCGAAGACCCGGGTCCAACGGGTACGGCCGGTGGTGCTGAACGAGGCGGCCCGGCCACCCTGTCCACCCATCGCCGCGTACACCCCGTTGTCGTCGACCGCGATCGAGTAGACCACGGCCGGAACCGACGGGCGGAAGCGTCGGTCGAGCTCGCCGTAGGTGGCGTCGACCGCGGCGAGGCGCAGCGTGGCGCTGTCGTCGGCGCGGTGGAAGCTGCCACCCAGGTAGACCTTGGAGTTGCGGTAGGCCAGCGAGTAGACGGTGTTGTCCGCGCTGGGCGTCCAGTCGTCGTCGAGTTCGCCGCTGTCCAGCGAGAACGCGGCCAGCCGCTCGCGGTCCTGCCGGTCCACCCGGCTGATCGTGCCGGCCAGGTAGAGCCGGCCGTTGCCGACGGCGAGCGCCCGCGGGCTGCCCTCGATGCCGTGCTGGAAGGAGCTGACGGCGCCGGAGTCGGCATCGATCTTGGCCAGCGAGTCGCGGGTGCGACCGGAGACCTGGCCGAAGTCGCCGGCGGCGAAGACCGAGCTGTCGGAGATGGCGAGCGCGCGGACGATGCCGTCGGCGCGGGGCTGCCAGTCGAGGAGGCGGCCGGAGTCGGTGTCGAACGCGGCGAGGCGTTCCCGGGAGACGGTGCGACCACCCACGGTGGTGCTGGTGAAGGAGCCGCCGACGTACACGGTGTCGCCGCGGTAGGCGATCGCGTACACCGAGCCGTTGAAGGAGGGCGTCATCCGGGCGGTCTGACCGACCGCCGCGTCGGCGGGCTGCGCGACGGCGCAGACTGCGAGAGCCACCGCGCCGCCGACGGCGATGCGGCGAACATGCTTTGAGATACGCACGCCGGGCTAACGCTCGTCCCCCGCATCAGGATGCGCCGGTAATGGTGGGCTGGATAGAATTTGTCCAGGTGTGCCGGGAAGTCTGGTCGGCGGTCGGTTTACGTCGTACGAGAGAGGCCCGGTTTGCGGCTTTTACGCTCAGAAACCTTCGCCGGCGTGCTCATGCTCGCCGCGACGATCCTTGCCCTGACGTGGGCGAATTCCCCGCTGCGCTCGTCCTACTTTGACATTTCGGGCATATCGGTCGCGGGATTGTCGCTGTCCGGGTGGGCGTCCGACGGATTGCTCGCGATCTTCTTCTTCGTGGCCGGGCTCGAACTCAAACGCGAGTTGGTAGTGGGCGAGCTGCGCGACCCGCGGCGAGCGGCCCTGCCGGTGGCGGCCGCGGTGGGCGGCATGATCGTCCCGGCCCTGCTCTTCACGGCGATCAACGGCGCCTCCCGCGGCTGGGCCATCCCGACCGCGACGGACATCGCGTTCGCGCTGGCCGTGCTGGCCGTGGTCGGCCGCAACCTGCCACCCGCGCTGCGCACCTTCCTGCTCACCCTGGCCGTGGTCGACGACCTGCTGGCCATCCTGCTCATCGCGATCTTCTACACCTCGACCCTGCACGCGGTGCCGCTGCTGCTGGCGCTGTTCCCGCTGGCCGGCTTCGGTATGGCGGTGCAGCGCCGGGTGCGTTCGTGGTGGCTGCTGCTGCCGCTGGCCGCCCTGACCTGGGCGTTCGTGCACGCCTCGGGGGTGCATGCCACGGTGGCCGGGGTGCTGCTCGCCTTCACCGTCCCGGCCGACCTGGCCGAACGCTTCGAACATCGCTGGCGGCCGCTGTCGTCGGCGGTCGCGGTGCCGGTGTTCGCCTTCTTCGCGGCCGGAGTCACGATCACGGGCGGGCTGGGCGAGGCCCTGACCGACCCGGTCACGGTCGGCGTGATCGTCGGCCTGGTAGCCGGCAAGACCATCGGCATCACCGGAGCGACCTGGTTGGTGCATCGTTTGACCCCCGCCGGGTTGGCGCCCGAGCTGGCCTGGTGGGACGTGCTCGGCCTGGCAATGCTCGGCGGCGTCGGCTTCACGGTCTCCATGCTGATAGGCGAGCTCGCCTACGGCCCCGGCACCCCCGCCGACCAACACGCCAAGCTGGGCGTCCTGCTGGGTTCTCTGCTGGCAGCCGTGCTCGCCGCGATCATCCTCCGACTCCGCAGTCGCCGAATGTCGCTGGGTCGCTAGGCCTACCAGGCAAGTTGCCGAGAACCCGGGAGTTTTCGGCGTTCGTAAACTCCCCCATCACGCGACCCGTCTCGACTTATCGACCCGGTCGTATGTAAAGTTGACCCATGACTACACGGGCGCCGCGGTCGTCGGGGTATTGCGCGCCCTCAGGAACTTCGCGGTCGGGCATGGGTGTTCGGGTTATTCTGGTATTCCGCTGTCAGCGGAGAACGCCATTTTCCCGAACGGGTGTGCCGATGACCATCGAACTCAACCCACCGACCAGCAGCGTCGAGCTGGTTCGCCGGGCATCCGAGGCCCTGGCTGCCCGGCTCCCGGCCGGCTGGTCGCTACGGCCGGCCACCATCGACGCGGCCGTGGACAGGGGAGTGGACGCCGCTTTCGACCTCGCTGCTCCGGATGGCCGGTCCGCCGTGCTGATAATCGAGGCGAAGAACGTGGCGGAGGTCCGGGACGTGCCGGGCGTTGTCCGGCAAATAGCCGCCTATGTCGGGCAGGTGGACAACGGCTACGGCGTCCTGGTCGCCCGCTACCTGTCCCCTCAGGTGCGAAGCGCGCTCACCGAGAGCGGTGTGTCGTTCGTCGACGCCACCGGCAACATCCGTGTCGAGCTGTCGGCACCGGGCCTGTACCTCGGTGACCGTGGCGCGGATGCGGATCCGTGGCGTGGGCGGGGCAGGCCACGCGGCACGCTCAAGGGCGCACCGGCCGCCCGGATCGTGCGGGCGATCGCTGACATCCCCGGCGAATGGACAATTCGCGAGTTGGTCCGAGGGGCCGGCGTGTCCACCGGGACCGGCTACCGGGTCATCGACTTCCTCGAACGGGAAGACCTGGCCACGCGCGAAGAGCGCGGGCGGATAGCGGTCCCGAGCTGGGAGAAGGTCCTGCGCAGGTGGAGCGAGGACTACAGCTTCGTCGGTGACAGCCGGGTCACTCGATGGATCGCCCCCCGTGGTCTCGAGGCTCTGCTGAAACGCATCGCGCAGACCGGGCCGGTGGACTACGCGATCACCGGGACGGTTGCCGCGGCCGAATGGGCGGAGTACGCACCGGCGCGGGCCGCGGCGATCTACACCGCAGACGCCGAGTCGGCCGCCGCCGACTGGGGGCTGCGCGCGGCCGATGCCGGCGCCAACGTGCTGCTGGCCGAGCCCGAGATCGACGTTCCGTTCGTTCGAACGGTCACGAATACCGCTGGCCTCCGGCTTGCGGCCCCCTCCCAGGTCGTCGTGGATCTGATGACCGGGCCGGGCCGCAACCCGCAGGAGGCCGAGGAACTCATGGAATGGATGAAGAACAATGAGGATTCCTGGCGGGCCGGGTAGCCGTCCCGCAGACCTGCTGGTCAGATCGCGATCCGTCATGCTGGACGCGCTCGAAGCCCTGGCGGAGCACCGCGCCGCGGTGGTCGTCATCGGTGCCCAGGCCGTCTACCTGCGAACGGGCCGAGCCCAGGTGGCTCTCGCCGAGGCGACCAAGGACAGCGACCTGGCGATAGATCCGCGGACACTGGGTGAGGATCCGCGCGTGGAAGCGGCGATGAGGGCCGCCGGCTTCGTGCCGGATCCACGCCACGGGCAGCCCGGAGCATGGGTGAACGTGGACGGCATTCCGGTCGATCTCATGGTCCCGGAATCCTTCGCCGGGGCCGGTGGGCCCAACGCTCGTGGTGCGCGTGTGCCGCCGCACGATCGCCGGGCCATGCGCCGTGCTCGCGGCCTGGAAGCAACCCTGGTCGACAGCACGGTGGAGAAGGTCAACGCGCTCGATCCGGCCGACCCGCGTTCCTTCGAGGCCAGGGTGGCTGGGCCCGCCGCGCTCCTGGTCGCGAAGACTTACAAGATCGCCGAGCGGATCGACACACCTCGTCGTCTTGTCGACAAAGACGCGCACGATATGTACCGCATCCTGGTCGCGCTGGAGACCGAGCCGCTGGCGGAGAGTTTTCGCCGTCTTCTGGCCGATCCGATCAGTGCGTCGACCACAGCGCACGCACTTGAGGAGATAGCTGAGCTGGCCGCGCCCGGCCCGCAGGCACTCGTGCCGATGATGGCCGGGCGTGCAGAGGAGGGAATCGGCGATCCGGTGACGGTGGCCCTGTCAACGTCGCTGTTGGCCCGAGACCTACTCACCGCGCTGGCCTAGGCCGCTACTCTGAGCTGGGGTTTTTCTGAAACGGCCGGTTTTACTGATTCAGTAAAACCGGCCGTTTTTGGCAAACTTTTCCGCTCGGCGGCCGCTGGGTGTTCGGGTTATTCGGGGTTTCCGCTGGCGGCGGAGAAAGGGGGATTCCCGAACGCGGGGGTTGTTGGGAACTTTTTCTCAACCGAATGGCAACCGAGACGATAGAGCGGCCGTGTGGGGACGCGGAGGTGGGCGGCGGGCGGCGGGGTCTGGTCGCGGGGGTCTGGGTCGCGGCTGTTCGCGCAATATCTCGTGGTCAGTCTGTTGCCGCTTGGGGCGTTGGCCACGTTGCTGCTCAACGGCGTGCACGACGACGCCACCAAGCAGGGGCAGGACCAAGGTATGGCGCAAGCCGCGGTGATCGCCGAGATGGCGGTGGCGCCGGCGCTCGATGACGCCGATCTGGCCCGTGGGCTTACCGAGGATCAACGGGAATCGCTGGCCAAGGCCACCGACCTGGCGCTCTATCACGGGTCGGTGCTGCGGATGCGGCTGCGTAACTTCGCCGGGCAGGTCGTCTACTCGGATGACGGGTCCACCTCGGGTGGGGTGCCGGTGTCGGATTCGGCGTTCCGGTCGGCGACCGTCGGGTCGGCGGTGGCCACCATGGTGGCGGATGACTCGGCGGCCGGTGGGCAGATCATCCGGGTGTTGCAACCGGTGTTCGCGCGGGCCTCCGGTGAGGCGATCGGGGTTCTCGAGCTTTATCTGCCGTACGACAAGATCGCCCAGCGGCTGCACGAGCAGATGGTGGTCACCTACTGGCGGCTCGGTGGCGGTCTGGGCCTGCTCTACCTGGCGCTCGGCCTGATCTCCTGGTCGACGACCCGGTCGCTGCGCCGGTACGCCGCGCGGCAGGAGCACGAGGCGCTGCACGACGCGCTCACCGGGCTGCCGAACCGGGAAGCGTTCCGGCAGCAGGCCACGGCCGCCCTGAAAGACGAAAAGGGTGGCGCCGTCGTGGTGGTCGACCTCAACCGGTTCAAGGAGGTCAACGACACCCTGGGCCACCACGCCGGCGACGAGTTGCTGCGGGTGATCACCGCGCGGTTGCGGGGCGGCCTGCGGCCGCAGGACACCGTGGCCCGGCTGGGCGGCGACGAATTTGCTCTGATTCTGCCGGGGCTGGGTGCCGATGAGGTACGCGAGATGCTCGAGTCCCTGCGCACCTCGGTGACCGGTGAGGTGGTCCTGGACGGGGTGCCGTTGAGCATCGAGGCGAGTTTCGGCATCGCGTTCTTCCCGGAGCACGGCAACGACGTGGAGGAGCTGCTGCGGCACGCCGACGCGGCCATGTATCAGGGCAAGCGCGGCACCGCCGACATCGTCGTCTACACCGGCGAGCGCACCAGCCACCCGACGCAGTGGCTGATGGTGCAGGCCGAACTGCGGCACGCCCTGGAGCGTGACGAACTGGTGCTGTTCTACCAGCCGAAGATCAGGCTGGGCGACGGCTCGATCTGCGGGGTGGAGGCGCTGGTGCGCTGGCAGCACCCGGAGCGCGGGCTGTTGCCGCCGTCGGAGTTCCTCCCGGCGGCCGAGCAGTCCGGCCTGATCGAGCCGCTGACCGCCTGGGTGCTGCGCCGGGCGCTGGCCGATCAGGCGGCGTGGACGGCGGCCGGCCGGGACTGGACGGTGTCGGTGAACGTGTCGGCCCGCAACGTCCAGTCGGCCGATTTCGCGGGGATGGTGGAGTCGCTGCTGGCCGAGTTCGGCACCGCCCCGGACCGGCTGATCATCGAGATCACCGAGACCGCGATGGTCGACGACAAGGTGACCGCGCTGGCCGCGATCCGGCGGCTCGCCGACCGCGGGGTCGGTTTCTCGGTGGACGACTTCGGCACCGGCTACACCAGCCTGGAACGGCTGCGCGGGGTGCCGCTGGTCGAGTTGAAGATCGACCGGACGTTCGTGGCGACGGTGCTCGACGAGGCGGAGAACCAGGCGATCGTGCACGCGGTGATCGCGTTGTCGCAGGGGCTCGGCTGTCGGGCGACCGCCGAGGGTGTGGAGACCGCGGAGATCGCGGCCTGGCTCGCGGCGGCGGGCTGCGACGAAGCGCAGGGCTATTACTACTCACGGCCGATGCCGTGGGCGCAGATATCCGTACCGATGCCGGAGGAAGCGATCCGATGAAGAAGCTGATGGTCTCGGCGCTCGCCCTCACGCTCCTCGCGGGCTGTGGCGACAAGAAGGACAGCACGGCCGGCAGCACCGGCACGGTGACGTTCGACCAGGCGCTGCACGACTCGTTGCCGCAGGCGGTGCGCGATCGCGGGTACATCCGCTTCGTCACCGATGCCAGTTACGCGCCGATGGAGTCGTTCGCGGCCGACGGCCGTACGATCATCGGCTTTGAACCTGATCTTGCCGACGCGATCGGCCAGGTTCTCGGCATCAAGGTCCAGATCGTCACCGGCCCGTTCCAGACCGCCCTGGACAAGGTGGCCGACGGCACCTACGAGGGGGTGTTGTCGGCGATGACCGACACCGCCGAGCGGGAGAAGAAGGCCGACTTCGTCGACTACTTCGCGGCCGGCTCGACGATCATCGTGCAGCGCGGCAACCCGCACGAGATCGCCGACCTGACCAACCTGTGCGGCAACGTGGTGGCGATCGAGAAGGGCACCATCCAGGCCGATCTGCTGCACCGGTCGCAGAGCGGCTGCGGCGACCGGCCGATGGAGATCAACGAATACACGACGAATGCGGACGCGCTGCTGCAGTTGCGGACCGGGCGGGCGGTCGCGGTGCTCAACGACTTCCCGGCCGCCACCTACCTCACCACCGACACCCGGACCAGCAACTACTACGAGCTGGCGTCGGCCGCCCAGTACGAGCCGGGGCTGATCGGCATCCCGTTCGCCAAGGGCAACAGTCAGCTTCGCGACGCGGTGAAGGGTGCGCTGGACCGGGTGATCAGCACCGGGGCGTACACCGACCTGCTGCAACGCTGGAATCTGGGCAGTGGCGCGGTCAAGGCCGCATCGATCAACTCCGCTACGCAGGATTGACGCTACACACCCGTGTAGTACGCTACACGCGTGAGTAGCCCGCATGATCTGACCGCGCGAGCCCGCATCCGGGATGCCGCGATCGAGCTCTTCGCCGATCGCGGCATCGACGGTGCCACCATCCGCGACATCGCGCTGAAGGCCGGCGTCTCCTCCGGGCTGCTGCGGCACCACTTCGGTTCCAAGGAGGGTCTGCGCGACGCCTGCGACGAGTTCGTGGTCAGCGAGCTCACCGGCGTCCAGACCCGGTTCATGGAGTTCCCGTCCCTCAACCGGATCGAGCCGGAGTGGCTGCGCATGCAGCGCTACCTGATCCGATCGCTGGTGGACGGCTCACCCACTGCCCAGGTCCTCTTCGACCGGCTTGTCGATTATGGCGAGCAGTGGGTGCGCAGCACCGATCTGAAGGTGGCTGACCCGCGGGCCTACTCCGCGGTCCTCTGCGTCATGAAGATGTCCATGTTCACCATGGGTGACCAGCTGTCGCGCGTCCTCGGCGTCAACACCGCCGAGCCCGAGGGCTGGGGCCGCATGCTGTCCGCTTCCTTGGACATCTTTTCGCATCCACTCGTCACCCCGGAGCAGGCGGAGCAGTTGCGCGGGGCAATTGTCCGTTTTCAGACCCCCGAGGAGTAACCATGACCGAGGCCATCGATGCCGAGGGATTGATCAAGCGATTCGGCCAGGTCGCCGCCCTGGACGGGCTCGACCTCAAGGTACGCACCGGAGAGGTGCACGGCTTCCTGGGCCCGAACGGCGCCGGGAAGACCACCACCATTCGCATCCTGCTCGGGCTGATGCGGCACGACGGCGGCCGGGCGAGCCTGCTCGGCGGCGACCCGTGGGCGCAGGCCACCGAACTGCACAAACGCTTGGCGTACGTGCCGGGCGACGTCACGTTGTGGCCGAGTCTGACCGGCGGCGAGGTGATCGACCTGCTCGGCCGGCTGCGTGGCGGTCTCGACCCGGCCCGCAAGAAGGAGCTGCTCGACCGGTTCGAGCTCGATCCACGCAAGAAGGGCCGCACCTACTCGAAGGGCAACCGGCAGAAGGTCGCCCTGGTCGCGGCGCTGGCGTCCGATGTGGAGCTGCTCATCCTGGACGAGCCGACCAGCGGCCTCGACCCGCTGATGGAGGAGGTCTTCCGCGAGGTGATCCTGCAGGAGAAACGGCGGGGTGACCGCACCGTGCTGCTCTCCAGTCACATTCTCGCCGAGGTCGAGGCGCTCTGTGACCGGCTCACCATCATCCGGGAGGGCCGGACGGTGGAGACCGGCAGCCTGGCCGACCTGCGCCACCTGACCCGTACCTCGATCCAGGCCGAGCTGTCCGGCCCGCCGGACGGGCTGGCTACCATGCCGGGCATACACGACTTCCGCACCGACAACGGCAAGGTCCGCTTCGATGTGGACACCGACGCGCTCGAACCGGCCCTGCAGACCCTGGTCAAGGTGGGCGTGCGCAGCCTGGTCAGCCAGCCGCCGTCGCTCGAGGAGCTGTTCCTGAGGCAGTACCAGCGGAGTGACGAGAAGTGACCGGCACCGCCAAGCTCATCCGGCTGATCCTGCGCCGCGACCGGATCGTCCTGCCGCTCTGGATCCTGCTGTTCGGCCTGCTCGGCGTCGGCACCTACGCCTCCTTCGAGGGCCTGTTCCCGACCGACGCCGAGCGCATCCAGTTCGCCTCGGTCAGCACCGACAACGCCGGGCTCGTGGCCCTGTACGGACTGCTCCAGGGCGACTCGCTCGCGGTGCTGACCAGCTGGCGGGTCGGCTTCGTGCCGATGGTGATCGGCCTGGCCGCGCTGCTCACGGTCATCCGGCACACCCGCGCCGACGAGGAGGCCGGTCGCACCGAGCTGCTCGGCGCGACGGTGGTCGGCCGGCACGCGCAGCTGGCCGCCGCGCTTATCGTCACGGCGACCGCGAGCGTGCTGATCGGACTGCTCACGTTCGTCTCGATGGCCGGAAAGACCGGTAACACCGGCGGCTCGCTGGCGTTCGGCGCCGAGCTCACCGTCAGCGGCCTGATGTTCGCGGCCGTGGCCGCCATCACCGCCCAGCTCACCAGCAGCGCCCGCTCGGCCCGGTCGATCGCGGTGGTGGTGCTCGGTGTGGCGTACGCGTTGCGGGTCGGCGGCGACATCTCGGCGATCGGCGACGGCGGCCTGACCTGGCTGTCCTGGGTCTCGCCGCTCGGCTGGGTGACGCACATCTTCCCGTACGGGCCGGTGAACTGGTGGCCGGTGGTGATGTCGGTGCTGGCCGCCGCGATCGCCACCAACGTCGCGGTCGAGCTGCGCAAGGTCCGTGACCTGGGCGACGGACTGGTCGCGTCGCGCCTGGGCCCGGCCAATGCGCCGGCCGGGCTGGGTCACCCGCTCGGGCTGGCCTGGCGACTGCACCGCGGCCTGCTGCTGGGCTGGACGGCCGGGTTCGCTCTGCTCGGCCTGATCTTCGGCGGGGTCGGCGGCAGCGTCCTGGACATCGCCGAGTCCAACCAGGGCCTGACCGACATCTTCGACCGGCTGGCCGGCGGCAACGGCGCCGGCCAACTGCTGGACAGCTACTTCGCCGGCATCGCCGGGACGGTCGGGCTGATCGCGGCCTGCTACGGCGTGCAGGCCACCCTGCGGCTGCGCGACGAGGAGACTGCCGGGCACGCCGAGGCGGTGCTGACCACATCGGTCTCCCGGTTCGCCTGGGCCGCCAGCCACCTGCTGTTCGCGCTGCTCGGCCCGGCCCTGGCCCTGTTCGCCGAGGGCCTGGTCTCCGGCCTGGTCGCCACCGACGGCAACTTCGGCCGGATCCTCGGCGGCACCATGCTGCAGTTGCCCGCGGTCTGGGTGCTCGCCGGCCTGACCGTGCTGCTGTTCGGGCTGCTGCCGCGGCTGTCCCTGGTCGCCTGGGCGGCCCCGGTGATCTGCGTGCTGGTGTTGCTGGTGGGGCAGACGTTGCAGGCGAGCCAGTGGCTGCTGGACATCTCGCCGTTCACCCATGTCCCGCACCTCACCGGCGGCACCGTCTCGGCGACGCCGGTGATCACCCTGCTGGTGGTCGCGGCGGCGCTGGCCGCCGCCGGCCTGTTCGGCCTGCGGCGGCGCAACCTGCCCGACTAGGAAACGTCAGGAACGTTCGGCGAGCCGTTCCTCGTGGTCGAGCTCGCGCTCCAGCACCCGCAAGCCCTCGTCGGTGAGGTTGCCGGCGTCCCGCCATCGCAGCAGCTCCTCGCGCTGTGCGTCGATCACCTCGCGGCGCACCACGAGCGCGGCTTCGTACTGCGGGGACACCGGCACCTCATCCGACTCGGACCGTTCGATCAGGTCGAGCCGCCGGCGGTACCGCTCGAGCCGGATCGTCAGCTGCTTGCGCATGCTCTCGATGGCCTTGTCCTCGATGTGGTCGTGCTCCTCCTGCTTGATCTCGTCGAGCCGGTCGATCGCGGCCTGCACCGCCGCCGACCGGGCTTCGTTGCGCTCCCGGGCCAGGTCGGCCTTGTTGGCGCGCAGGCCGAGCCAGCGCACCAGCGGCGCGAAGGTGAGCCCCTGCCCGAGCAGCGTGACCAGCACGACCACGAAGGCGCAGAACTGCAACAGGTCGCGGTCCGGCACGTTCTCGTGCAGGGTGAAGATCGCCGCGAGGGAGATGACGCCGCGGGTGCCGGCCCAGCTGAGCGCCACCACTTCGCGCTTGTCGAGGGCCTTGTCCTCACGCCCGTCCGACGAGCCGCCGAGCCGGGCGTGCATCCGGCTGGGCAGCAGCTGGGTGACCACCAGCCAGAACGGGCGCAGGAGCAGGACGGCACCGACCGAGACGGACACCGCGATCACGATGGTGCTGGTCTCGTACTCGTGCAGGTGGTCCACGACCTCCGGCAACTGTTGACCGATGAGCAGGAAGACGAAGCCTTCCAGGACGAAGTCGACGAGCCGCCAGACCGCGCTGGTCTGCAGCCGGCTCGCGCCGGTGGAGTGCCGGGGCGCGTTGTGCCCGATGATCAGGCCGGCCACCACCACCGCCAGCACACCGGAGACGTGCACGCTCTCGGCGAGCAGGTAGGCCGCGAACGGGGTGGCCAGCGAGATCGAGTTGGCGCTGATCGGGTCCTCGCGCAGGTTGCGCAGCAGCCGCACCGCGTAGGCGACGATCACGCCGGCCACCACCCCGCCGGCCGCCGACATCGCGAACCGGCCGATCGCGACCGGGAAGGAGAACCCGACGCCGTCCACCGAATCGATGGCGACGGCCAGGATGGTCAGCGCGGTCGCGTCGTTGAGCAGGCCCTCGCCCTGGATCAGGGTGATCAGGTTGCCGGGCAGACCGGCTCGGCGCCCGACCGCGAGCGCGGCCACCGGGTCGGGTGGGGCGATCGCGGCACCCAGGGCCACCCCGGCGGCGAGCGTCGCCCCGGCCACCCAGAGGTGGAAACCGACGCCGACAAGCATCGCGGTGGCCAGCACCAGCAGCACCGAGAGGCTGATCACGATGCGCAGGTTGTGCCGGATGTCGAGCAGGGAGGAGTCCAGCGCCGCGTTGTAGAGCAGCGGCGGGATCACCAGGGTGAGGATCAGTTCCGGGTTGAGCGGAATGTTCTCCCCGGGCAGGAAGGCATAGACGATGCCGACGATGGTGAGCAGCGCGGCCGAGGGAAGCCCGGTCCGGCGGGAAACCCACCGGGTCGCCACGATGACGGCCACGGTTATCAGGACATAGAGCAGGATTTCCTCGAGATGGTGCACCTGCTCCATCTTTCTATGACGGGCCGCGCCATACAGCGCGGCCCGTCACAAACCTAGAAAGATCAGTAGCGGTAGTGCTCCGGCTTGTACGGGCCGTCGACGTCGACGCCCAGGTACTCCGCCTGCTTCTTGGAGAGCGTGGTCAGCTTGACGCCCAGGGCGTCCAGGTGCAGCCGGGCCACCTTCTCGTCCAGGTGCTTCGGCAGCACGTAGACCTGCTTGTCGTACTCACCGGGCTTGGTCCACAGCTCGATCTGCGCGATGACCTGGTTGGAGAACGAGTTCGACATGACGAACGACGGGTGACCGGTCGCGTTGCCGAGGTTCATCAGGCGACCCTCGGACAGCACGATGACCGAGTGGCCGTCGGGGAACGCCCACTCGTGCACCTGCGGCTTGATCTCGATCTTCTTAACGCCCGGCACCTTGGCGAGGCCGGCCATGTCGATCTCGTCGTCGAAGTGCCCGACGTTGCCGACGATCGCGTTGTGCTTCATCCCGGCCAGGTGCTCGGCGGTGATGATGTCGGTGCCGCCGGTGGTGGTGACGAAGATGTCGACGTCGCCGAGCACGTCCTCGATCCGGGCGACCTGCATGCCGTCCATCGCGGCCTGCAGCGCGCAGATCGGGTCGATCTCGGTGACCACGACGCGGGCACCCTGGCCGCGCAGCGTCTCGGCCGCGCCCTTGCCGACGTCGCCGTAACCGCAGACCAGCGCGAGCTTGCCGCCCAGCATCACGTCGGTGGCCCGGTTGAGGCCGTCGACAAGCGAGTGCCGGATGCCGTACTTGTTGTCGAACTTGCTCTTGGTGACCGAGTCGTTCACGTTGATGGCCGGGAAGAGCAGGCCACCCTCCTTGGCCAGCTTGTAGAGCCGGGCCACACCGGTGGTGGTCTCCTCGGTGACGCCGCGGATCTCGGCGGCGATCTTGGTGAACCGCTGCGGGTCGTCGGCCAGCGAGGCACGCAGCGTCTCGAGGATGATCGTGTACTCGTGGCTGTCGCCCTCGCCGGGCTGCGGGACGGCACCGGCCGCCTCGAACTCGACGCCCTTGTGCACCAGGAGGGTGGCGTCGCCGCCGTCGTCCAGGATCATGTTGGGGCCGAGGCCGTCGCCGAACTCGAGCAGGCGCATGGTGGCCCACCAGTACTCGTCCAGCGTCTCGCCCTTCCAGGCGAAGACCGGGACACCGGCCGGCTTGTCGACCGAGCCGGTGCCGACGACGACCGCGGCGGCCGCCTCGTCCTGGGTCGAGAAGATGTTGCAGGAGACCCAGCGGACCTGGGCGCCGAGGGCGACAAGCGTCTCGATCAGCACGGCGGTCTGCACGGTCATGTGCAGCGAGCCGGCGATCCGGGCACCCTTGAGCGGCTGCGACTCGCGGAACTCCTCGCGGATCGACATGAGGCCGGGCATTTCGTACTCCGCCAGGCGGAGCTGGTGGCGACCGGCTTCGGCCAGCGTGAGGTCGGCGACTGCGAACTCAAGGCCATCGACGACCTGCAGTTTTTCGGACACGAAGAGGGCTCCTCCCTCTCAGGAGGCGCCCTTGCGTCAGCAAGCCGGCGGCCGAGCGTGGCGGACCCCACAGATGAGCTTGGGTCCGTTGCAGCGCCTCTCGGCCGGGCCTTTACAGCGTAACCCGAGCCTGCGATTCTTAGCCGCCCCCCACGTATTTCGACGGTAGGTAGGGACGTGCCAGAGCCGCTACCTCGGGTTTTCCGGCCCAGGACCATTCGCGTACAACTGACGCTAGCCATCACGGCGGTCGTCGCCCTGGTGGTGGCGCTGGCCGGTCTGGCGATCGTTCTGTACGCCGATCATCGCGATCGCGACGCGGTGGACGCGACTCTCGCGACCCGCGCGGCGCAGGTGCGCACGACCGCGACGAAGTCCGGCTCGCTGCCCACCGACGGCACCTTCGCGGTGCGCCTGCTGGACGGTTCCGGACAGAAGGCGTTGGTCGGCGCCAAGACCAAGTTCTCGGACCCGGTCAAGGACGGCTATTCCACCGTTACCGCTGAAGACGGTTCACATTGGCGCTCATGGGCCGAAACGCTCAAGACCGGCGTACAGCTGCAGGTCTTGATCGACCTCCGAGATGTGGAGGATCAACATGACGGAAATGTCAGGATGATTGATCTCATTGTGGTCCTGGCCGCGATCATCGCCGCGGTCGGCACCTGGTTCGTCGGCGGCCTCGTGATGCGGCCGCTGGTCAAGCTCGCCCAGGGCGCGCAGGCGATCTCGCCGGACGCCCCGACCCAGCGGTTGCCGGTGGTCACCAGTCCGCCCGAGGTCGCCGACCTCGGCCTGGCGCTCAACGAGGCGCTGGACCGGATGAACATCCCCGACCGCGAGCAACTCGCCAGCGACGCGGCCCAGGAGGCGACCGAGCACTTCGCCAAGGAGGCCGCGGAGACCCTCCGCGCGCCCCTCGCGGGCCTCGGCGAGGGCCTTGACCAGCTGCTGGACAACCCGCACCTGCCGGATACCCAGCGCCATCTGGTCCTCGCCGCGATCCAGACCGAGTACCGCCGGATCGTCACTCTGGTGGACGACCTCAGCCCCAAGTCGCACTCGTAAGCATCAAAGACCTTCCATAAAACCTCAAAAACCCCTCATCCTGTACGGCGTGAAGCACCCGTACCGGATTCGCGAGATCGCCGCCCGGGCCGGCCTCAGCGAGGCCACCGTGGATCGCGTGCTGCATCAGCGCGGCGGGGTGCGGGAGAGCACGGCCCGCGAGGTCCACCGGGCGATCGCGGCCCTGGGACAAGAAGGCTTCCCGATCGACGTCGTCGTCCCGGAGAACACGGCTGACGCTGTCCGGCTGGTCCTCGAGACCGAGCTCCCGGTGGTGCTCAGTCCCCGCTTCCACCCGGTGGCCGCCGCCGTGGACGTGCTGACCCGGGCCAGGTCGCAGGGCGTGCTCCTGACCGCGCCGGACACCCCGGAGATCGTCGAGGCGATCGGCCGGGCCGAGGTGCCGGTGGTCACCCTCGGCACCGACCTGCCGGACAGCAAGCGGGTCGCGTTCGCCGGCATCGACCAGGCCGATGCCGGGGCCACCGCCGCCTACCTGGTCGGCCAGTGGCTCGCCGACCGGGCCGGGGAGGTGCTTGTGGTGCGCGGCGCCGGCGACGATGGCGAAGAGGAACGGGTGGCCGGCTTCCGGGCCGCGATGACCGCCCGCCGGTTGATCGAGGCGGCGGCGGTCGACCAGGTGCTGGCCGGCAACCCGGCTATCCGGGCGGTCTACGCGCCGGCCGGGAATGCTGCCCGGGTCGTCGACGCCTACGCCGAGCAGCACCGCATCTACGACGTCTTCGTCGCGCACGGCCTCGACGACACCAATGCCGCGCTGCTGCGGGCACACAAACTCTCCGCGGTCCTGCATCATGACCTGCGCGCCGACGTACGGAACGCGGGCCTGGCCATCCTGCGGGCGCAGGGCGCGCTGCCCGGCCCGGTCCGGTCGCACCCGGCGGCCGTGCAGGTGATCACGCCGTTCAACGCACCTTTCTAAAAGTTTTTTCGACCGGCTGTCCGGATCGGGTCCGGCCGTTCGTCACCTGGGTGGAAGTCAACCTGAGGGAAGAGGACAGCGATGAAGTACATGATGTTCGTCTGCACCGACACCGAGCCGGAGACCGACGAGTCGATCGTCCCGGACATCTTCACGTGGGTCGCCGAGAACGACGCGTCCGGCCGCCGGGTCGCCGGCAACCAGTTGGTGAGCCCGTCGTCGGCCACCACGGTCCGGGTCCGCGGCGGTGAGGTTCTGCTCAGCGACGGGCCGTTCGCCGAGACCAAGGAGGTCATCGTGGGCTTCGACATCCTGGAGTGCGCCGACCTCGACGAGGCGATCGCGGTGGCCGCCGCGCACCCGATGGCCTACAACGGCCGGCTCGAGCTCCGCCCGTACCACGGATGACGGATCTCCCCGACTCCTACGGCCGGATCGTGGCCACCCTGATCCGGCTGACCGGGGACTGGAACCTGGCCGAGGACTGCGCCCAGGAGGCGATGGCGGCCGCCCTGGAGCGGTGGCCGCGCGACGGAACACCCGACAACCCGGGCGGCTGGCTGATGACGGTCGCCCGGAACCGGGCCGTCGACGTGCTTCGCCGCTCCTCCGTCGAACAGGCCAAGCTCCGGGAGGTCGCGATGCTCTTCCACCCCGGTGAGCAGCACGAGATCGAGGACGACCGGCTCCGGCTGATCTTCACCTGCTGCCATCCCGCGCTCGCGCTCGAGGCCCGGGTCGCCCTGACCCTGCGGACCGTCGGGGGAGTGCCGACCGCGGACATCGCCCGGGTCTTCCTGGTCAGCGAGTCGGCCATGACCCGGCGGATCACCCGGGCCAAGTCGAAGATCACCGAGGCGCGGATCCCGTACCGGGTGCCCTCGGGCGTGGCGCTCACCGAGCGCCTGCCCGGGGTCCTGGCCGTCCTCTACCTGCTCTTCACCCGGGGGTACGACGCGGACGGCGAACCGGCGTTCGCGGACGAGGCGATCCGGCTGGCCCGGCTGCTGACCGGGCTGATGCCGGCCGAGCCGGAGGTGGCCGCGCTGCTGGCGCTGTTCCTGCTGCAGCACTCGCGGCGGCACGCGCGCCGGGACGCGGTCGGTGACCTGGTGCCGCTGGATCGGCAGGACCGGTCCCGCTGGGATCACGAGTCGATCGCGGAGGGGCGGGCGTTGCTGGAACGCACGCCGGTAACCGGCCCGTACGCCATCCAGGCTCACATCGCGGCCGGTCATGGCGCGGCCGGCAGCGACTGGCGGTCCATCGCCGGCTGGTACGACCAACTGGCCCGGATCCAGCCCACGCCGATGGTCGAGCTGAACCGGGCGGTGGCGCACGGCTACGCGTTCGGCCCGCAGTCGGGTCTGGCGCTGCTGGCCGGCTTCGAGGGCTACCCGGCGGTCGCCATCGAGGCCGACCTGACCGCCAAGGCCGGCGACCGGGACCGGGCCGCTGACCTGTTCCGCGAGGCGGCCGCGGTGGCGCCCTCGGAGGTCGAGCGCCGGGCCCTGCTGGCCCGGGCGGCCGAGCTCTAGGCGGCAGCCAGCCGGTTGGACTGGGCCAGCGCCCGGGTCGACCAGCGGACCGCGTCCATGTACTGGCCGGCCAGGTCGAACGTGCCGAACTCGCCCTTCTCGTAGGCGTCCACCGCGCGCAGCACCCGGCCCAGCCGGCCGGTGCCCTCGGTCAGCGCGGCCACGATCGCGGGCGCCAGCGGGAACTGCTCGGACATCGACTCCGGGGGGATCTCCAGCAGGTGGGCCACGCCGCTGATCACGCCGGCCATGAACGCGCCGTCCGACGAGGCACCGAACCAGGTGGCGATGTTCTCGCAGAGCCGGGCCCGGGTGAGCACGGCCAGCATGTGCTCCTCGGTGGTGTTGGACGCGTCGTCCAGCGCCATCAGCAGCGCCCACTGCCGGATGTGCGGCAGGCCGACCATGACCACGGCCTGGCGCACCGAGGAGACCCGGTTGGCGTGCCCGGCCGCGACCGAGTTGCTGGCCCGCAGCACCCGCAGGGACAGCGGCGGGTCGCTGGCGATGATGTTGACGATCTTGTGCAGGTCCGGGTCGCTGTCGCTGAGCGCGCCGACCAGCTCCAGCCGGCGCAGCCGGGACGGGGACAGGCTGGCCACGGTGAGCACCTGGGGGTGGCTGAGCGCATAGCCCTGGCGCAGTTCCATGCCGTACTTCTCGGCGATGGCCAGCTGCTCCTCGGTCTCCAGGCGCTCGGCCACGATCTGGATGTTGGGGTACTCGCGGCAGGCGTCGACCACCTCGTCGAGGCGGGACAGGTCGCCGTCGAGCAGGTCCAGCTTCACGTATGAGGCCAGGCCGAACAGCACCTCGTGGCCGGATCCCCAGACGAAGTCGTCGAGCGCGATCCGGTAGCCGGCGTTGCTGAGCGCGGTGATCCCGGCGACCACCTCGGCGTCCATCTGCACGGTCTCCAGGACCTCGAGGACGACCTGTTCCGGGCCGAACGGCAGCGCGATGTTGCCGACCAGGAACTCCCGGGTCAGGTTGATGAAGCAGAGCCGGTCGCCGGCGACCTCGCGGATGCCGAACTCGGTGAACGCGTTCACCATTACCGTGCTTGTCGCGTAGGTGTCCTGCCGGCCGGCCGCAACGGCGTCCATGCTGCCGCGGAACAGCAGCTCATAGGCGACGACGTCGCCGTGGACGTCGAAGATCGGCTGACGGCCCACGTGCACCAGCTGGGTGCCGTCCGAGGGTGCCGATGGTTTCACACCGCTTGCAATCGGTCGGTGACCGGAAGATCTGACGAAAACGCCAAGAGTCAGAGTTTTGCCCGCCAGATCCGGTCGGTCGCGACCAGCAGCAGCACGTCGCCACGACCGGCCACCGCGACCGGGGTGCCGGGCGCGGTGGTGCTCTTCCCGTCGATCCACAGCCCGCCGCCGACCAGCACCGGCCGCCCGCCCGCGATGGCCAGCGACCGGACGCCGGCCGGGTCCCCGCCGAACGTCTCGCCGGCCGTCCAGGTGCCGCCGCGCCGGTGCCAGATCTGGAACTCGGTGTCGTGGATGCCGGCCGCGACCACCTCGTCGCCCTGCCGGACCACCCGTTGGATCTCGGTGACCCCGTCCTCGGCCGGTGGGTATTCACGGGTCCAACCCTGATCTTGGGGAAGAAACGCGGCAGCCTTCCCACCGACACCACCGAACACCGCCCACCGGCCGTCCGGCAGGGTGATCGAGTCGCGGGCGGCGGTGTCGCCGGCCAGCCCGGAGTCGTTCTCGTGCAGGGTGAAGGTGCGGCCGTCGGGGGACAGCCAGGCGGCGGCGCCGCTGGTCCGGTTGCCGGCGATGGCGAAACCGGCCGGTCCGGCCGCGATCGGGCCGACGTCGACCGCGGTGTCCCCGCCGTACGTCTCGAACGGCGCCGGGTTCTCCACCATCCGGTCGCCGGCGAGCCGCCAGGTGCTGACCCGGGGGTTGCCGTGGGCGCCGCCGGGCACCGCGCCGACCATTGCGACCCGCCCGTTCGCACAGGCCACGCTGGTGATCACCTGTCGCGGGCCGTAGTAGCTCGTCGGCAACGGGTCGAACGGGACCGGCTGCCAGCCCGCGTCGGTGCCGGTCCAGGCGGCCGGCCGGGTGCTGCCGTCGGCCGCGCGCAGGCCGCCGGCCACCCACCACCGGCCGTCGCAGTCGGCGGCATCGCGCAGGTCGGCGCCGCCGGATCCGGGTAGATCGACCGGTTCCCACCGAAGCGGGTGATTGCTGCAAGCGCTGAGTGAAAGCACCAGGATCGCGGCAGCCAGCCCGCAAGAAAACGATGGCCTCATGTAACCACCGAACAATCTCCCGAAAATATGCGACCGAACCTTGTGGACTGCGTCACAGCGATTCTATGGTCACTGCACCTCCCGGCGTCCGTCCCGCTTGGAGGGTCGCTCCCCTCGAGAAAGAGCTCCGTCCATGTTTCTGGAGAGATCTCGGTTGGCCGCCGCAGTGGCGGCCGGCCTCGCCATTGCGGTCGGCGCGACCGGCACCGCGTACGCCTCGGAAAAAGCGCAAGCGAAAGTCACCCGCGCGGCCATCGACCCGGCGCTTGTCGCCGGGCGCGGTGCGAGCGTGGCCTTCCAGGAGCAGGAAGCCGAGAACGCCGCCACCAACGGCACCGTCATCGGCCCCGACCGCACCGCCTACACGCTGCCCGCCGAGGCGTCCGGCCGCACCGCGGTCAAGCTCGCGCCCGGCCAGTGGGTCGAGTTCACGCTGCCCAAGGCGGCCAACGCGATCACCGTGCGGTACAGCATTCCGGACGCGCCGAACGGTGGCGGGATCACCGCGCCGCTGGCCGTGAAGGTCCGCAACACCACCCGGACCCTGTCGCTGACCTCGCAGTACTCGTGGCTCTACAACCAATATCCGTTCAGCAACGACCCGGCCGCGGACCTGCTGCACCCGGACTGGTGGATCACCGAGTGCGCCTGCGTGCCGGCCGCGACCTCGCCGACGCCGGCGATCACCAAGCCGTTCCGGCCCAGCCACTTCTACGACGAGCAGCGGCTGCTGCTCGGCGCGACCTACCAGGCGGGGGAGAAGGTCCGGCTGACCGCGTCGTCGGCCGCCGCCTGGACCGTGATCGACCTGCTCGACTCCGAGCTGGTGGGCGCTCCGAAGATCAACCTGCTGGCCGCGAACGTGCTGCTGTTCGGGGCCGACCCGACCGGGCGGCGGGACTCGGCGCCGGCCTTCGACAAGGCGATCGCCTTCGCCCGCAAGACGCATTTGAAGGTCTACGTCCCGCCGGGTGTCTTCCAGGTCAACCGGCACATCGTCGTCGACGACGTGACGATCGAGGGAGCCGGTAACTGGTACACGATCATCAAGGGCCGCTCGATTGCGCTGCCTGCGCCGGCACCGGACAACTCGGTCCATTCGGGCGTCGGTTTCTACGGTAAGTACGTCGCCGACGGCGGTTCGCGCAACGTGCACCTGAGCGGCTTCGCGATCGAGGGTGACGTTCGCGAGCGGATCGACACCGACCAGGTCAACGGCATCGGCGGCGCGATGACCGACTCGACGATCGACGGCCTCTACATCCACCACACCAAGGTGGGTCTGTGGTTCGACGGTCCGATGTCGAACGTCCGCGTCACCAACAACGTGATCGTCGACCAGATCGCCGACGGCCTCAACTTCCACACCGGGGTCACCAACTCGGTCGCCCGCAACAACTTCCTGCGCAACACCGGCGACGACGCTCTGGCCATGTGGGCCGAGGGCACGACCAACGCCAACAACACGTTCGACCACAACACCGTGCAGACGCCGGTGCTGGCCAACGGCATCGCGATCTACGGCGGCACCGACATCACGGTCTCCGGCAACCTGATCGCCGACCCGATCCGAGAGGGCAGCGCCCTGCACGCCGGTTCCCGTTTCGGGGCCCAGCCGTTCGCCGGGCACCTCTGGTTCACCGACAACACCACGGTCCGGGCCGGCACCTACGAGCTGAACTGGAACATCGGACTCGGCGCGATCTGGCTCTACGCGCTGGAGAGGAACATCGACGCGGACATCCAGGTGGTCGGCGACAACTTCCTGGACAACACGTACAACGCGGTCATGCTGGTGGCCGACTGGCCGGTCAAGGACCTCTACTCGATCACCAACACCCACTTCAAAAACATCAAGGTCGACGGTACGGGTACGAGTGTGCTGAGTGCCCGGGTCGCGGGGTCGGCCACCTTCGAGAACGTCGACGCCCGCAACGTCGGCGCGGTCGGCGTCAACAACTGCGGATCGTTCAACTTCACCCCGGCCGGCTCCGAGTTCAAGGTCGCCGACCTGGGCGGCAACGACGGCGGCTGGCTCGCCCCGTGGATGATTCCGAACACCATCACCTGCAACGACCGTCCCCCGGTAGTGGCGCCCCCGGCCCCCTCCACCTGGTAAATCATCCGATTGCGGCCCCACTCGTTGAATTCGGGTGGGGCCGCATTCTGTTGGTAGCCTGGGCCGCTGAACTCGGGACTCGGAGGACGTTTGTGAGCCAAACACTGCTGGTGACCGGTGGTGCCGGATTTGTCGGGACCAATCTCATCCGGGCCCTGCTCACCGACTATCCCGCCGCCGCGATCGTGTCGCTCGACAACTACTTCACCGGTGTCCCGGAAAATCACGTCAACGACCCCCGGGTGACCTACATCGAGGGCTCCACCGTCGACCTGGCCAAGACCTGGGCCGAGCGCGGGCTGCCCAGCCCCGAGATCGTCTTCCACCTCGGCGAATACTCCCGGATCGTGCAGTCCTTCGACGACCACGATCTGACCTGGGAATTCAACCTGCTGGGCACCAAAGAGGTGGTCAAGTTCGCCTCGGCCAACGGGTCGAAGCTGATCTACGCGGGTTCCAGCTCGAAGTTCGGCAACGACGGGCAGGACGAGAACCTCAACCCGTACGCGTGGACCAAGGCCAAGAACATCGAGTACATCCGGAACTACTCGTCCTGGTACGGGCTGGACTACGCGATCACCTACTTCTACAACGTGTACGGGCCGGGCCAGATCACGGCCGGCCGCTACGCCACGGTGATCGGCATCTTCGAGGACCACTACCTGCGCGGTGAGCCGTTGCCGGTGGTGTCGCCCGGTACACAGACCCGCGACTTCACCCACGTCGACGACATCGTCCGGGGCATCGTGCTGGTCGCCCAGAAGGGCAGCGGCGACGGCTACCTGCTCGGCATGGGCCACGAGTGGCCGGTCATCGAGGTCGCGAAGCTCTTCGGCGTCGACTATGAGCTGGTGCCGGCGCTGCGCGGCGAGCGGGTGCGCGGCCAGGCCGACACCACCCGGGCCGGCGAGTTGGGCTGGCGCCCGCAGAACAGCCTCGACGCGTACATCGCCCGGTTCGTCACCACGCACCGCCCGGGAGAGTTGGCTCACTGACCCGCGCGGCGGGTGCCGCGAGCGGGTTGACTGGCGTGAGTGCGCCGTTCCCTTGTTGTAGTGCTGGCCCTGGCCTGCGGCTTGACCGTGGCCAACCTGTACTACTCGCAGCCCCTGCTCGACCTGATCGCCGACGCCTTCGGCGTGAGCCAGGGCGCGGCGACGATCGTGGTCACCCTCACCCAGATCGGGTACGCGCTGGGCCTGCTCTTCCTGCTGCCGCTCGGTGACCTGGCCGAGAACCGCAAGCTCACCACCCGCCTGCTGGCCGGGACGGCGACCGCCCTGCTCCTGGCCGCGGTCTCGCCGGCGTACTCGCTGTTCCTGGTCGTTTCGGTCCTGGTCGGGGTGACCTCGGTGGTCGCCCAGATCCTCGTTCCGCTGGCGGCGCATCTGGCCCCGGAAGATCAGCGCGGCGCCCTGGTCGGCAAAGTGATGGGCGGCCTGCTGCTCGGGATCCTGCTGGCCCGCACGGTGTCCAGCTTCGTGGCCGACCTGTTCGGCTGGCGGGCGATCTACTTCATCTCGGCCGCCTTGATGGTCGGGTTGGCGGTCGTTCTGCGGCGGATGATCCCGGTTCGGCAGCCGTCACACACCGCCGGGTACGGCTCACTGCTGCGTACCGTGTGGGATCTGGTCCGCACCGAGCCGACGCTGCGCCGGCGGGCGCTCTGCCAGGGTCTGCTGTTCGGCGCGTTCAGCGCCTTCTGGACCGCCATCGCCTACGAGCTGATCGGCGAACACGGCTTCGGCCAGGCCCAGATCGCGATCTTCGCGCTGGTCGGGGCGGGCGGAGCGACCGCCGCGCCGTTGGCCGGAAAGTTGGCCGACCGGGGGTACGGCGTACCGGCCAGCGGCGGCGCCCTGCTGCTCGCCGCCCTGATGGCCGGGCTGGCCGCCGTCGGGCACGGCTCGATCGTGGTGCTGGCGGTGGCCGGCTTCCTGCTCGACTTCGCGGTGCAGGCCCACCAGGTGATGAGCCAGCACGAGATCTACGCGTTGCGGGCGGACGCCCGAGCCCGCATCAACACGGTCTTCATGACCACGGTCTTCACCTGCGGCGCCCTGTCCTCGGCGGCCACCGGCCTGCTGCATCACCGCTACGGCTGGACCGGCGCCTGCGTGCTGGCCGCCGGCGTGTCCCTGGCCGGCCTGGCGGTCTGGGCCTTTGGGCCATCGCTTCACGCGAAAGTCGCGCTGCGGCCTGAAGGGCCGCCCTCCTTGCGCAGGTAGGCGGGGACTGATCGCTGCCTCGTATTTATATGGGTTTGGTGTGGTGTTGCACCGGCGCGTCCCCCCAGGCCGTGCCGATGCAACACCTTCGCCGCCCCCTCGACGGCGCCCCTCGGTCAGGCTTCTCCGGTGGCCGGTTGGACGATCTTGGCGGTGTTCAGCGGGAGCACGTAGGCGCCGCGTTCCGGGCCCGAGCCGACCACCGAGACGCAGATCAGGTCGCCGTTGGCTACGTCGCCCGCGTAGAGGTCGTCGTGCAGCATCTTGGCCGTGCTGGCACTGACCAGGTTGCCGAAACGGCGGGCGTTGGTCGGGGCCTTGTCGGCCGGCAGTTCGGCGAGCCGGGCGAACGACTCCACCAGCGCGGGGCTGGCCTGATGCGTGTAGATCCGTTTCACGCGATCCACGTAGCCCGGCAGGGCGTGGTTGAGCGCGGCGTGGTTCAGCATCATGCCCTGCGTGTAGTAGCGCTTCACCGCCGGACCATTCATGCCATAGCAGGCCAATTCCGCGGCCTTCGGCGTGCCGTAAGGATGCCGGGAACCGCCGCCGAAGTGGTGGATCAGCGGATCCGTAAAACCGGGCTCGTCGCCGAACGACTGCGAGTCCCGGGAGTAGAGCACCAACCCCCGATCGTCGTCGTTGCGGCTCAGCACCAGGGCCGCCGCGCCGTCCGAGAAGATTCCGGCCGACGCCCACAGGCTCTTGCCCAGCGGATGCGCGTAGTTGCGCAGGTAGATCGGGTTGACGCCGCCCTCCAGATCGCCGGTGATCCGGGACGGCGCGTTGTAGGTGACGATCAGCGCGTTCCGTGAGTTCATTCGGGCAGCAAGCGCGGCCGCGCGGGCAAGACCCGCGCAACCCGCGCCGATCTGGATCGGCACGACGTCGTCCGGCAGCTGCAATTCCCGGGCCATCCGGAAGGCGTCCTGGTCCAGCATGATTTCGTACGGCGAGCAGGTCACCAAGATCATCGCGTCGATGTCCCGCGGTTCCAGGTCGGCCGAGAGTAAGGCCTCCCGCCCGACCTCGGCGATCCGTCCCAGGTCGGCGAAGGTCCACGGATCCCAGCTTTTGCCCTGGATACCGAGCACTCGCTCGACCAGTTCGCCGCTCATGAGTCCCCCGGTGCGCGCCGGGATCTTGGCGGCCTCCGCCCATTCGTTGATCGTCAGTACTCGTCCGATGAGGGTGGCCAGCCCGGTGATCGCGTACGGCAAAGGCAGTGCACTGTCGACAGTCATCGCTCCGGCTTTCGGTCGACATGTTTGACAGCTCAAAGTTTGTTGATCACCGCTTGGTCGATACACCGGGGAAATCCCTAGTACCTAGAGTTCGTACGTGTCCAGCGATCTTGAAGCTGAGGCGTTGGTCTCGTCCGCGCTTCAGTCGTCCGACCCGCGCCTGTTGTTCCAGGCCTTCCTGGTTCTGACCCGCAATTCCGGGGCTACGGACCTGCAGCCGCTGGTTGTTGAAATGTCCCGTTTTGTCGACCAGGAGCCGTTCCTGGTGTCGGTGGTTTCCGGGGTTGCCCTCTCCCGTGCGGGCTCTCCGTCGGCTCAGGCGCACCTGGAACACGCGCTGGACCTCTTCGACACCCTGGGCCTGCACGAGGACCCGCTCTACCTCGAGTGCGCGATCTTCGTGACGCTGACGCTGATCCGCCCGCACGAGGCCCGACGGAAGTACGCCGGCTACGTCGATCGCCTGAGTTTCGACCCGGCCGCCCGGGCCCGCCTGCTCGCGATGATCGGTCTCGGCGACGCCTGGGCCGGCAACCTGGTGCGCGGTCAGGCCGAGATGCTGGAAGCCCGCGACCTGGCCGTGCAGGCCGGCCGTCCGGACGTGCAGGCCGAGGTCACCTCCTGGCTGATCAAGTGCGAGGCGCTCCGCGGCGACCTCGCCGCCGCGGCCGCGCACCTGGCCGAGGCCCGCGCGCTGGCCGCCCGGAACGGCTCCGAGTGGGTAGCCGGCCACATCGTCGAGGGCTCGGCGGCGCTGCACTTCGCCCAGGGCGACACCGAGGCGTGGGTGGCGATGCTCGAACTGATGGTCGCCAGCGGCATGGGCGTCGATTCCGGCCTGACCTTCGAATACCGCTGGGAACTGGCGACCCACCACGCCCTGCATGGGTCTTCGTCGGTGGCGACCGGCCTGCTCGACGGCGTTCCGCCCGCACCCGTCTACCTGCCGGGCGGACCGGCGATGGCGGCCTGGCGCGCGTGGATCGAGTCACCCGACGACGAACAGCGGATGCACGAGTTCGAGTCGGTGCTGCCGGAGTTGACCCAGCCGGCCGAGCGGCTGCCCCGCTCCCGGATGGCCTGGCTGCTGGGCGCGCATCACGGCCGCCAGGGTCGGCGGGCACCCGCGGTGCGACTGCTGGAAGCCGCCTGCGCCGGGTACGCCGCGATCGGCGCCGGCGGCATGCTGGCCCTGGCCGAGGTCGATCTGCTCGCGGTCACCGGCGGCCGCCCGTCCTACACGCCGCCACCCCCGCTCGCCTCGAAACCCGGCGAGGCCGCCCTGACCGGCGCCGAGATCCGGGTGGCCGTCGCGGTGGCCGACGGCCTCAGCAACAAGGAGGCGGCCGAGCGCCTGTTCGTCTCGGTGAAAACCGTCGAATTCCACCTCGGCAACATCTTCCGCAAGCTCGACGTCCGCAATCGCACCGAGCTGGCCCGCCGCCGGGACACCCTCTAGTAGTTCTATTTGCCTTTCAGCAAGTGCCCCGCCTCCGGCTGGCCTATAAAGGGGGATGTCGGGGGCTGGTCCGGTCTCGTTTCGGCAGATCGGGGCCTTGATGGTGGCGGTGCACGACCTGGTGCCTGGTGACGCGCTGGCCCAGTTGGCGGCGCGTGTCGTGCGAGCGCCGATGGCGGTGCTCCTGATGGTGCACGACGAAGCCGTGGAAATCTTCGGCCGTTTCGGATTCGTCAACGGCGACCGGCTGCCGTCCGACGATCCGCTCGGTAAGCAGGTGATTTCCGGAGCGCGCGTGGTGTGCAGCGACGACGACTCGTGGCCGGGCTTCGGCACTCAGCTGGCCTTGCGGGCGGTTCTCGGCGTTCCGGTGCACGACAACGACAGCCGGGTGATCGGTGCCCTGCTGGCGATGGACCAGCGTCCGCACCGGTGGGCACCCGAGGACGTGGCCTCCCTGCTCGCCGTGGCCAGGTTCGGCGGAGTTCACCCGGCCTCGGCCGGCGTCGACGACGGCTCCGCGCTGCGCCTGGCCAGCCGCTTCCGCACCTGCCACCACGCGGTCGAGCGGAGCCTGCGAGCCGCCCGAACCGGAAGCGAGGCAGCCCCACGGCTGCTGGAAGCCCTCGCCGTCGCACTCGGGTGGCCGGCCGCGGAACTCTTCCTGGTCGACGAGAAAACCGGATCCCTGGGCGCCGTCGGCCACTGGTGCGACTGGACCGGCGAATCGGCGGACTTCTTCGGACACGCTCCCGTCAAGGGCGCCGGAATCACCGGCCGGGTGTGGCAGACCGGCCGCCCGATCTGGGTCAACGACATCACCGTCTACACCGACCTGTTGACCCCGTTCGAACAAAACCGCGTCCGGGTCGCCGCCGAACACGGCATCCGCACCATGATGTCGGTTCCGGTCTGCGACGGCGACACGCTCCTGGGTGTGCTGACCTGCTACGCCCACTCCCCGGAACGCCACCAGGAACTACTGACCGTCCTCCTCGACGGGGTAGCTGCCCAGATCGGCCTCTGGATAGCGTTGCGCCGCGCCGAGCGTCTGGGCCACGAGCTCGGCCGCACCCAGGACGACTTCATCGCCCTGGTAGGCCACGAGCTACGCACACCCTTGGCGTCGATCACCGCGCACGCCGGCATGCTGCACGACGAGGCGACCGCCCTGACCGCCGACCAGCAGGTGATGGTCGAATCCATCGCCCGCAACGCGGGAAGCCTGCAACACACCGTGAACACCCTGCTGGACCTGGCCGGCCTGGAAGCCGGCCACCTGCCGGTGCACCCCAAAAAGGTCAACCTGTGCACCCTGATCACCGAGGCGGTGAACGCCGTCCGCCCCCGCATAGCGGAAAACGGCATCCGCCTGCACACCGACCTGCCGTCCACGATCTGGCTCACAGCCGACCCCGACCGGTTACGCCAGGTGGTAGACGACATCCTCGCCAACGCGGTCCTTTACACCCCGCTGGGCGGCACAGTGCAGGTCACCGCAACGAGCGACGAGGCGGCGATCCAGTTCCAGGTGGCCGACAGCGGCATCGGCACCCCAACCGACGAACGGGCCCGAGTCTTCGACCGCTTCTTCCGAGGCAGCAACGTGCGGCATCACGGCACGGTGGGGAGTGGCCTGGGCTTGAGCCGAGCCCGAGCGATCATCGACTTGCACGAGGGCCACATCCACCTGACCGGCAACGCCCCCACGGGCACGGTGGTAACGGTGCGCTTACCAGCCCCGCCTTGACTGTGGTGCCCCCGGCAGGAATCGAACCTGCGACACACGGTTTAGGAAACCGATGCTCTATCCCCTGAGCTACGAGGGCCTACGGCCCATATCGTACCTAGCAGGCGATACTCGCGAGTGCCCGGGCGTCCCGTCGGGTGCCAACCGAGGCCATCTGCTCCACCAGCGGCGGTTCCGTCACTGGTCGGAGGACACGCGGAGCAAATTCCGCGCACATGCGATCGGCGTGCCCTGCAGTGACCGCGGGTGCCCAGCGCTGATATGTAGTGCTATCCACTCGCCGAGCACGTCCGGAGCACTCGCGACGTCTCTTGAGCTGGGAAAACACTTTCGGCGGTCGACTTGATGTTCAGCCGGGGTCACGCGATCGTTCGTGCACCGGTACCGCGGGGTGCGCCTCCTGCGGCAGCGTCGCCGGGCACCTTGCGCACGAGGTGCCCGGCGCGTGGCTTCGGTGGGGGTCAGTCTTCGGAAGCCGAGGGCGTCCAGCTCTGCCCGGCATCGCGGCCGTCGAGTTTGCGCCGAAGCACCCATGGACGCGATTCAGTGGTGCCGGCGCCCTCGACAATCTGACGGAAAGCCCTCTCCGCCTCTTCGTGGCTGTGGTGAAGGCTGGTGATCGGCCTTCCCGCTCGTACGACGACGAGGACGTAGATGGCCTCCGCCAGTTCGGCCCGCAATTGGCGGGCGCGTGCATCGACGCTGCCACCGGACGTGGCGCCGAGTCGATCGACTATCTCGCCGATGTCTGCGGCCAAGCCGAGCCCGATCAAGTGGTGGGCGATCGCCGGCTCGGAGATCTGAATCTTGGCGACGATTTCCGGCAGGGCGGTCCGGTGGTCCCAGCCGTCACTGAGGATGTCGTTCTCAGTTCCGCTCCAGAGCCGGTATAGGCCGTCCGAGTGCGAGTTGAGGATGGCCTGCCAGTCGTACTCGGGATTCTCCGTCAAACGACGTCGAAGCCAGTCCATGAGGGCTTGAGTCGTGCGCTGAATCTTCGCGTCGTCCGGCACCAATCGAGGAAGCTGTGCCCCTACGGCGCCTGGCGTGCGCATCAACTCGGCGGCGATCTGCTGCACCGACAGGCCGTCGAACACGGCTTGCGGGAGCTGCTCGCAGTCGGTCCAGGTCCAGACCTCGCCATGCCGCAGGGGCCGGACAGGCGGGTTGCGATCCATCTCCGACATGGGTGGTCCTCTCGCGCGGTGAGGTGACGCCCGCTTCGGGCGCGGTGTCACAGGGAACGCGAGACGAGCGATCCATCAAGGCTGGCGGGCCAGGCGAGAGTTTGAGGTGCCGCGCGCGAGATTCAGCCCTTGGGCGCTGCTGGCCGTAAGTGGGCTCCGACAACAATGCGGCGAGTTATTTGTACGGGATGCAAACGGATCGCTGTCCCGACAGGGCCACGTTACGACGCGTAGACGGGCCGCACAACGTTGGCAGGCTCTGGTAGTCGTGAATGAATCGCAAGTTGCATCAGGTCAGAGAACGGGCGCGACGTTGTCATATGGCGTCATCTTCGGAAGCGTTCACGTGACTGTTCGAACACCGGTTCCGGAAGGTGCGATTTCTGCGGCGGCGCGCCCGGCTTTTCGCCGCTGCGGTAGTGGCTCCAGTTCCCCGCGGCGTCGGCGAGAGGGCCGAGGTGGGTGGCGGATGGTCGTTGCTGTTGCCGGTCACGGCTGAGCGCGGCGACACCGGCGGCGAAGGCGTCGAACGCCCCGGGCCGGGCGGACGACCACACTGAGATCTGGCCGGCCCAAGCCTCCGCCTGTTCCGGGGAATGCCCAGCCCGGATCAACCGGACCACCATGAGGGCGGTGTCTATCCAGGCCGCTCCCCGGCACGGCATCGACCAGTCCACGACCGCCACACCGCCTCCGTGAATCAGAAAGTTGTGCGGCGTGACGTCGGTATGCACCAGCGTTTGACCGTCGACCACCTCGGGTGCGACACGGTTTGCCCACCGGACGGTGGCGGCCTGCACTTTCGGCACCGGGCACGGCGTAAGCGCCGCAGCCATCGCATTGAGGGTGGCGGCCACCGCGGCCAGATCTGGCGAGTCCGGACTCAGATCGGGATGCCTGCCCTCGACGTACTCGAAACCCAGCAACAGCCAGCCATCGGCCTCGATCTGCCAAAGCAACCGCGGCATCTGAGCCGGCAGGTACGGATTGATCCGGGCTTCGTTGCGATGCATCCAGCCCATCGGGTTGTCAGCCATCGCACCCTTGCAAAAGAAGCGGCCGTCGTGGGTCTCCACCACTGCGGCGAAGTCGGAGATCGACCCGGCTTCGACCGACGTCGCCCGCAGAATCGGGCCGGTGCGACTCTGAACCTCGGCTCGGACAGCAGGCGGCAGTTCGTGCCATTGGCAGCGGGGCAAGGTTGCGGACTCCTGACGTTCGCGGCTGGGGACAGATTACGTCCCCAGCCGCGAACCAATCGCTATCTCGTCGGGCTGTCGGTGCAACCGGCGTGGCACTGCGTGCAGTCGGTTGCCCTGGTCAGGGACCAGAGCGGGACGTCAACGTGATGCCCCGCCTGGCCCATCGCGGCGACCGTGGCCGACAGTGTCGCCGCGTTCACCTTCGGCACGGTTGGCCACTCGTCGCCGTTCGGACCGTCGTCGGGGACGTGGTGGATGAACCGGCCGGCGATCCGGTCGCAGAACTCGGCGTACTCGTGCGTGTAGAGGATGAAGGTGTGCCAGCCGATGTCGACGAGCTCGCTCGGCCCGATGGGCTCGGTCGCCGTCGCGCAGGTTTTGAGGAACGCGAGCGTCTGATCCAGGATGCGTGCGGGCATATCGTCGGACAGCTCGGGGTGCTCCGTGGCGATCCGGGCGACGAGCCGGTCGGCCAGCGTCGCCGGCAGATGGTTCCGGTGCTCGTTGAGGGTGCGGGTCGTGGTCGGCGCGGTCATGATTCCTCCTGTAGTGCTGCGACGGGTGCTGCTTCCCTACCTCTATGAACTCGCGTTCATCGGCATCAATGAAGGGACCGGATGGCATAGCGAGGACGGGACGTCACGGCCTGCCGGGGTAGGCCGGGGCGGCATACACGGCCCTTCGGTGGTTTCTGGCGCTGCCACCGGGGCGATACGGTCGGGGGGTTATCCAGCGAACGGAGGCGCCGGTGATCGGTCGGCAGCTCGCCGCCCTGCGACACGCCAGCGGGCTGACGCAGGAGCAGCTGGCCGAACGTGCGGGTATCCGTCGACGTCATCCGGCGACTGGAGCAAGGGCAGCGCCGGACCGCGCGATTCGCCACCCTGCACGCCATAGCGGCGGCCCTCGACACCGAGGTCTCGATCAGCTTCGCCGTCCGCGAATCGGGCTCACTTGACTCGGGCCATGATCAGAATGGAAGTTCTCGGGGCCGGGACCCAGGATCGAGTGAGATGAAGCGACGAGAACTGCTACGCCTGGTCACCTCCGCCACCGCCGTGATCGGTCTCGGCGGGTCGGCTGAGCCTGACCTCGAAAGGCTGAAGGCTTCGGCTCCCGGACGTCTTGGGCGGGCCGACCTTGCCGATTTCGCCGCGCTCAATGCCGGCTTGTGGGCGGCGTTCGTGATGGCGCAGAACAAGGCTGAAGTGGGTCCGGCAGTCTGGGTTCAGGCTCGTCGGCTGACGGACGCGCTACGCAGACCGCAGTCGACGGCCGTACGGAAACGGGTCTGTGCGCTGCACGCGGACGTTTTCCAACTCGCAGGAGAGGTCCTCTTCGACGCCAACCGCTACGCCGACGCCGGCTACTGCTACACGCTCGCCGCGACCGCTGCCCGTGAGGCCGGCGCCATAGATCTTTGGGCTTGCGCCTTGACCAGACACGCCTACATCAGCGTGTACGAGCAGCGTTTTGGAGACGCCGTTCCGCTGCTTGCCTTGAGCGCCGATCTGGCTCGCAATGGCGATTCGGAGCTTGCGACCCGCAATTGGGTTTCCGCCGTCCTGGCCCAGGCCTTGGCCGGCGTAGGTGATCACGCCGCGTGCGAACGATCACTCGAGCAGGCTGACCGTGTTCGTGTGTTCCCCCGGCCGGGTAACGGTGGATGGCTGCGCTTCGACGGCTCGCGACTCGCCGAGGACCGCGCAAGCTGCTACGTCCAACAGCGCCGGCCAGATTTGGCAGAGCCGATCCTGCTGGAGCTCTTGAAGAAGCATCAGTCCGGACGGCGTCGGGGAATCGCGCTCGCCGACCTTACGGCGGTCAGCGCACAACGGCCGGATGTGCTGCGGCTGGTCACCTATGGGGCGGCGGCCCTCGACCATGCCCGGCAGACCGGGTCCGGTGTCGTGCTTCGTAAACTGCAAAACCTGCGGCCGGAGTTGGCCCGGTTCAAGCAAGATCCGCACGTACGCAACCTGGACACCGAAATCGCTCACCTGGTCGTTTCTTCGCACTGACCAGCAGCTCGATGGGAAGGCTCCTTCAGTGGCCGTAGAAGCCGGCAAGATCTTCCGCGAGGCTTGGATCGCCGGGGTCAACAAGCACTACCCCGGGGAACCCAAAGCGGGCTACGTCGCGCCATGGGACGAAACCCCGGAATGGGAGCGGCACAGCGCGGCCGCGGTCTACCAACTCATCGCCGAGCTGCTGCGCATCAGTGAAGGCGCCGCTCGCCGTCTCACTCGGGTTCAGAAGAGCCAATTCGTGGCAGCCAGCTGGACCGCCCAGATCTTTCTGCGGATCGACAACCCCAAGCCAGCCTACGTAGCGCCGTGGGAGGCCCTGCCGACCTGGCAGCAAGAGGTCGATGCCGACATTTTCGAGTCCATCGAGAGAGTCGAGCCCCAAGCGGGCTGACGACTTCGTTCGAGCACTGGCACCGTGGGGGTGCGCCTCCTGCGGCAGCTCGCCGGGCATCTCGCGTACGAAGGGCCCGGTGCGGGGCCTTCCGAGGGAGCGCTGGTCGCCAGTTCCGCAAACTCTCACCGTCGCGCCCCGAACTGCCTCGTCTAGGGCAGCCCGATCCTGCCGCCTGACGCCCATGTAAGTATAGTTATAGTAACTACGCTTACATGGGGAGGGTCGTGCAAAAGCCGAGCGAGATCTTCGACCGGGACGACGAGTGGAACGAACTGGTCCGCTTCGCTCGCCTGCCGCAGGGCGGTGCGACCCTGGGTGTCGTTTCCGGTCGTCGGCGTCAGGGCAAGACGTTCCTGCTCGATGCATTGGTCCAAGCTGGTGGCGGGTTCATGTTCACCGCCACCGAGTCATCCGAGGCCGATGCGCTGCGGCAGTATGGGCAGGCGCTCGGCGATCACCTCGGTGAGGCGACACCGCTGCGTTTCGTCGACTGGGACGAAGCGATCATAAGGACGATGTCGATGGCCCGGCGCGGACCGATGCCGGTGGTGATCGATGAATTTCCGTTCCTGGCCCGCGCCAGCCCAGCACTGCCCTCGATCATTCAGCGTGCGCTCGATCCGGCCGGACAGCGCTCGAACACGCAGGTACGGCTGCTGTTGTGTGGTTCGGCGCTGTCGTTCATGGGCGGGTTGTTGTCCGGGACCGCGCCGCTGCGGGGACGAGCCGGTCTGGAATTGGTGGTCCGGACGCTGGACTACCGGGCAGCCGCCCAGTTCTGGGACATCGACGACCCACGCACCGCTCTGCTCGTCAACGCGATCTTAGGCGGCACGCCTGCCTATCGGCACGAGTTCACCCAGGACGACTCTCCGGCCGGGCCCGACGACTTCGACGACTGGGTCGTCCGTGCCGTGCTGAACCCGGCGCGCCCGTTGTTCCGAGAGGCCCGTTACCTACTCGCGGAGGAACCCGACATCCGCGATCCCGCCCTGTACCACTCGGTCCTGGCCGCGATCGCCGATGGCCGTACCCGCCGTGGCGAGATCGCCAATTTCCTGGGCCGGCAACCGTCCGACCTGGCCCATGCGTTGGGGGTGCTGGAGGATGCCGGACTGGTCGTGCGCGAGGAGGACGCGTTCAAGAGCAACCGGGGCGTCTACCGGACTGCTGAGCCGCTCCTGACCTTCTACCACGCCGTAATGCGCCCGGCGTGGGGCGACCTCGAACGAACCGGTCGCGCCCGGCAGGTCTGGCCCCGCCTGCAGCGCACCTTCCTGACCAAGGTCGTCGGTCCGCATTTCGAGACGATCTGCCGGAGCTGGGCCCGCTGGGAGGCCGACCCGGCCCTGTTCGGCGGCTATCCGACCAGGGTCGCGGCCGGCATCGTCAACGACCCCGCCGCCCGAACCCAGCACGAAGTGGACGTGGCCGTCTTCGGCCGCGACGACCAGGACCGCGAGGAACTTCTCGCGATCGGCGAGGCCAAGTGGAACGAGACTGTCGGAACAGGCCACCTGCAGCGGCTGGCCCACATCCGCACCCTGCTCAACGGCCGGAACGACATCCGCGCGGACCGGTGCCGGCTGCTGCTGTTCAGCGGTGGCGGCTTCACCGACGACCTACTTGCAATGGCTGCCGCCGATCCCGGCATCCAACTCATCGACCTTGCCCGCCTGTACACGTGACCTCGACGTATTCCGCAGCTCCCTCGATGAAGTAATCGAACACCCCAGCATCGTTTCTTCGCGACGGCGGTCTCGAGAGCCTGAGCGAAGGGTGCCGGCACCTTGTACATGCTGGACAGGCGTGCGGGCCGACTCAGGTCATACTCGGCATGGCCGGACCAGTCGAGGTGGCGCGGTAACGCGTCCTGCCAGGTGTCGACTCTCTCAGAGAACTCGCCCACACCCCCGGCCTACTGGACACGCCTCCACATTTCGTGCATACGCCAGGCCTTCCCGGGGAGGTGGGCCGCGGAATTTCACCTGGCTTACCAGGTGCGGGCCCAGTCTGGTGGGGGCACTACCGGGAGGTCGGGCTCGCCGGGGATGGGCTCCAGGGCGTACAGGATGGTTAGGTTGTCGGTTTCGGGGTCGGTTTGTACTCGGCCGTGGTTGCCGGTTGCGGTTACCAGGAACCAGTAGTCGGGGGCGGGAGTGCCGTCGTCCAGCAGCGCACGAGTCTGGGCTACCCGGCAGATCGTCTGGGCGAGCTCCAGCTCGGTTGCGTTCGTCAGGTCTCGGAGGCGGGCGCCTGCGGTGAACTCGTGGCCGAACTGTCCGCCGGTGGGTGTGACCAGGGCGATCGGGTCCGGGCCGGGGTGCTCGTTGAGTGTCTCCTGCGGGCCGGCGTAGATCAGCTCCAGCGGTACGTTGTAGACGGCGTGCAGCGCCTGCCGCAATGCCTCGGCGGTAACCCTGCTGTCGAAATAGATTCCGTAGGTCATGCTCCGCCCCGATAGCTCTTGTGGTGCTTGAAGACCTCAAGTGCCGAACGCCAGTCCGCGGCGCTGATGCTTGGGTCGCGACGTAACGCGGCCTGTGCCGCGTCTAGGTCGCCGTCGGCGCCGATCAGCTGCTTGAGCACCTTATATTCGGGCCGCGAGAGATTCACGAAACCTGGCCCCGACACCGGGAAGACGGTCCCGGTGGATTCCACGCCGTACGACCGGCCGTTGACCTCGTAACGGTTGGTTTCGGCGTTCCAGTTTCCCCGGCCGGCCGAGATGTCCGCCAGGTCGGCGGCGACGTCCGTGCCGGGCAGCACGACGGTGTTCTTGTCCTTGGTGGGATTGCTGGGACGGATGCGAGCGAGCCTTGCCTCTGCCGCGCGGACGCTCTCCGGGTCGTCGCCCGCGTCGCTGGCTGTCGTTCGCCGCTTCGGGGGATCGCCGCCGCTGCCGCCTCCGCCTGACTGCGGCGTTGGCTCCGGCGAACCGCCGTGCGGTGGGGTGCGAGGTTTCGCCATGCCCGTCCGCCGTTCGTGTGCGTCCAGCTGCGTAAGCGACGGTATCGATGGCAATCAAGGTCCGTGCTCGGTGGGCGTACGGAACGTAGCCTCGGGGTATGACGGACATTCAGACGCGCACGCTTGCCACGCCGGAGGTTGACCTGGTCTATGACGTTCGGGGGGCGTTTCCGCCGGTTGGTGGGCTTCCCGTGTTGGTCATGATTGGGCAACCCATGACGGCTGATGGGTTTGTGGCGTTGGCTGAGCACTTCGGCGATCGGACCGTGGTCACCTACGACCCGCGCGGGCTTGGGCGCAGCGTTCGTAAAGACGGGCGAGAAGAGCACACCCCGCAGGATCAGGCGGCTGACCTGCATCAGCTGATCGGGGCGCTTCGGGTTGGGCCGGTTGATGTCTTTGCCAGCAGCGGCGGAGCCGTTACCGCGCTCGAGCTCGTGGCTAAGTACCCGGAGGATGTTCGCACTCTGGTGGCGCATGAGCCGCCGATCAACTCGGTGCTTCCGGATGCCGAAGCGGCCGATCGGGCTCGGGCCGGCTTCTACGAGGCCTATCAGGCCAAGGGCGCGGGGGCGGGCATGGCCACCTTCATCGTCATGACCTCCTGGCAGGGGGAATTCACCGACGCGTTCTTTGCGCAACCCGCGCCGGATCCGGCGATGTTCGGGATGCCGGCCGATGACGACGGGAAGCGGGATGATCCGCTTTTGTCGAAGAAGTCCTGGCCGATCACCGACTACCAGCCGGATGCGGACGCGCTCAAGGCGGCACCCACCCGCATCGTCATCGCGGTCGGTGAGGAGACGCAGGACGCCTATACCGCGCGCACCGCGCACGGGGTGGCCAAGCTGCTCGGGCAGGAGGCGACCGTCTTCCCCAGCCACCACGGTGGGTTCCTCGGCGGGGAGTTCGGCTACGCCGGCAAGCCGGCCGAGTTTGCGGCCAAGCTGCGCGAGGTGCTGGAAATCAGCTGAGGCGGCCGGAATGCAGCCGGACCACGGTGTCGGCTACGTCGATCACGCGCTGGTCGTGGGTGGCCACGATGACCAGCGTTCCGGTGTCGACCGCGGCCCGCAGGGCGGCCAGGACCAGCGCCACGTGGTCGTCGTCCTGGTGGGCGGTGGGCTCGTCCAGTACGGCGACCGCGGGGTTCAGCACCAGCGCGCGGGCCAGGGCCGTGCGCTGCTGTTCGCCCAGCGAAGTGTCCTGCGCGGGGCGGTGGGCGATGGAGGTCAAGCCGAGCTGGTCCAGCAGGGAAAGAGGCGGGACCGAAGCGCGCAGCGCGGCCGGCAGCATGACGTTCTCGGTCACGGTCAGCGACGGCTCCAGGGCCAGCCGCTGCGGCAGCAGCGACACCGTCTCCCAGGCCGGAGCGGGGAAGACGGGCCGGCCGTGAACGAGAACCGAACCGCTGGTGGGGGCCATCACGCCGGCGATCAGGTGGCACAGCGTCGTCTTGCCGGAGCCGGATCGCCCGGCCAGGACCGCCGTCGTCGCCGGCTCCAGGGCCAGGGTGATGTCGTGCAGCACGAAGGTGTGGCTGACGTTTCGTACCTCTACCAGCGCCATGGTCACTCCGGCCGGTGCAGTTGGACGTGACCGTCGACGATCTTGACGGACACCACGCCGTCCGGGAACAGCGGCAGCGCCTCCTCCGGCAACTGCAGTCGGCCCTGGCCGTCGATGGCCGTGGTGTGTTCCTGCCCGGCCACGACCATCCCGGTCAGGACACCGTGGCGCAGGCGCAACACGATGTCGGCCGCGGCGATCGCCCGCGCGTCGTGCGTCGCGATCACCACCGCGCTGCCCTCCGCGGCCCGCGCCCGCAACAATCCCAGGACCAAAGCGGCCGAGTCGTCGTCCAGCTCGGCGGTCGGCTCGTCCGCCACCAGCAGCGCGGGCGCACCGACGGCCGCGGCCGCGACCGCCAATCGCTGCTGCTCCCCGCCGGACATCACCGCGGGAAGAGCGCGGGCCCGCGCAGAAAGATCAACTTCTTCCAAAGAAGACAACGGAGCGAGGCGTACGCCGCGCAAGCGTGCCATCTGCGCGATCTGTCCACGGGCATCCAGCTGCGGAAACAGACTGTGCGTCGGCCGTTGCGCCACCCAACCGATCTCCCGGCGCCGCAGCCGCTGCAACTCGCGGCGGGACAGGCTGGAGACCAGCGTGCCGCGATGCCGCAACTCCCCACCGGCCGGTCGTTCGCGCAACGCGAGCAGGGCCAGCAGGGTGGACTTGCCGCTCCCGGACGGGCCGGTGATGGCGCTGATCCGGCCCCCGAGCACGGTGACGTCGACGCCGCGTAAAGCCTGGGTGGGACCGGTCGGTGCGGCATAGAGCTGGAGCAACTCGCGTCCTTCCAGCAACGGTTCAGTCGTCACGGTAGGCGTCCTCCTCCGCGCTCGCCGAGCGCACCGTGGTCAGCGCCACCGCCAGCATCGCGGCCACCGCCGCGGCGGCGACCGTGACCGCCAGGCCGAGCGGGGACAGCTGGAACGCGAACCGGGGGAGCAGGCCGGGCTGGTCGTCGAGCAGTCGCCCGCCGAGTGGGACGAGCGCGGCCACGCCGGCCACCGCCGCCACCAACGAGACCGCAGCCAGCAGCACGAACTCCAACGCCCGGGCCCGCCGCACTCGGGCCGGCCCGAGTCCGACCCGGGCCAGCATCAGGTCGGTCGGGCGGCGGAGCGCCGCGGTGCGCTGGGCGTAAACGCACAGGGTGAGCACGGCCAGCAGGGCCAGGTAACCGGCGACCGCGACCTGGTAGCCGCGGGCCCGGTCGGTCGCGATGTAGGTGGCGTCCTGCCGGAGCAGGGTCGCGCTGGTCACCGCGGAGGCGGTCGGCAGGTCGGGGGTCCGGGCCGAGCTCCACAGCAGGGTGCGGAACAGCTGGGCGCCGGCCGGCATCGCGGTGCGCGGGCGCAGTCGCGGGTCGTCCGGGCCGAGTTTGGCGAACATCGGGGTGGCCGCCACGACGTACATCGGGCGGCCCTGCATGCCGGGGAACGCGGGCACCCGGGCGGCCACGATCAGGTCCTCGGTGGACACCCCGATCGACACCCGGATCGTGTCGACAAGCGCGGACGCCGGATCACCGACGACGATCGCGCGGGCCGAGCCGCTGCCGTTCGTCGCGTCGGCGGTTCCGGGGTCGGCGGCCAGCGCCCGCACCGCCGCCCGGGCCGCCGCCAGGTCGGGACCGTGCCCCCAGAGCGCGACCTCCAGGAACCGGTCCGGGTCGATGACCAGCAGATCCTTCCGGAGGTCGTCGAGCGGGGTCAGCACGTCGCTGCGCCAGACCAGGGTGTTCCCGGCCGGCAGCGGCGGGGTGCGTACGCCGGGAACCGGTGCGTCCGGCGGTGCGCCGCGAAGTGGGTCGTTGGGTGGTACCGACACGGCCGCGGGGTCGAGTTCGGCGGACCCGCCGTCCAGCACCGCGACGTTCTCGGCGCCGGCCGCGACCGCGATCCGGTCGTCGGCGGTGGTGGCGGTGGAGTCCACGGCGGACAGACCGAACAGCAGCATGCCCAGGCCGGCGGTGACCACCGTGACGGCGAGCCGGCGTTCGGCCCCGCCGGAACCCAGCCGGCGGCGGGCCAGCCACACCACCGCCCGTCCCGGCGACGTGGGCAACCGGGCACCGCCGGCCAGCAGGCCGGGCAGCCAGCCGGCCAGCACCCCGGCGGCGGCCAGCACGAGCAGCGGGACCAGCAGGTCGACGGTGGAGGCGCGACCGCCGGCGCTGACCAGGCCGCCCGCCGCTACCAGGGCGGCGACCACGATGATCGCGGGCCACGGCAACGGCTTTCGTGCGGTTGCCGGCGGCGATGCCCGTACGCGTAGGAAAGCGGCAAGCAAACCGACTGCCGCCACCGAGACGACTCCGGCGCCGACCGCCGCCGCGCCGGTCAGGGCGGCCGGCGCGAGCGAGTCCGAGATCTTTCCCGGCGGGCCGAGCCGGGCCACCAGCTGCCAGGCGGCGAGCCAGCCGAGGGCCGCGCCGAGCGCGGCCGGCAGCAGATGTTCGAGCAGCCACAGCCCGCCGACCCGCAGCGGCGACAGGCCGACCGCGACGGCGTGCCGCACCTCGCGCTCGCGTCGTCGGGCCGAGAGCAGGGCCACGGCCAGCACCGAGGCGAAACCGACCCCGATCGCCGCCCACTCGACCGGGCGGGTGCGCTGCCGGACCGCCTCGGTGGTGGTCCGGGCGGTCGCGACGATCCGGCCGATGCCACTGGCGAAACGCAGCGCGAGCGGGTCGTCGCCCTCGGCCGGTAGCGCGGTCGCGTACTTCCGGCGTACCTCTTCCAGGCGGTTTGCGGTTTTCCTCGCCTCGGCGAGGGTCGCGCCGGGCGCGAGTGTCGCCTCGACCGACCAGAACATCTGGTCATGGGTGGCTTTCGCCAGGCGTTCCACCGTCGGGACGTCGCCGACCAGGAGGTACGCCGGGAGGGTGCGGTACTCGGTGTCCTCGGGGGTGTCGCCGCGCCGCAGTGACCATTTCCGGCCGGTCGGCAGCCGACCGGCGGCGTCGACCGCGTAGACGCCGTTCACCGTGGTGGTGACCCGTTGCGGGGTGCCGCGATTGCCGTGGACGAGGGCGAGCACGATCTGGTCGCCGGGCTGCACGCTGAGTTCGGTGGCCATCGGTTGGGGCAGCCACAGTCCGTCCCGGCCGGCGGGCGCACCCACCGCGGTCAGCTCGGCGGCCGGCGAGCCGACCGCGAACAGCCGGCCGCGCTCGGTTGCGTTGACCGTGAATCCCCAGAAGTCGGGGCGGGCCAGCTCGGCGCCGATCGAGGCGCCGCTCAGATCGAAGTCGGTCAGGCCGGGCACCGACCGCAGGTCGTCGATGACCGCCTGCTGGGCGAAGGCGGTCGGGCCGACGTTGGCCGAGATGCGCACGACCGCGGCGTCGTTCTGCCGGGTGGTCTCCGTGACCTCGCCCAGCCGGACGCCGAACGCGGCGTTGTCGGAGGCCTCGGCGAACATCGGGCCGGCCGCGCCGGCGGCCGACAGCACCAGGAAGGCCGCGACGGTCAGCACCGACCAGGACCGTTGCCGCAGCCCGCCAAGGATGGCGGCGGCCGTCAGGGTCATGACACTCCTCCGGCCGGTCGCTGAACCGCTTAAGTTACAACACCTCTGCCAATGCGCACATAGGCCGCAAAGCCCGTCGCGCTATCGTCAACGTCGATCAAGCACGAAAGAGCGAGCGCGGGGGACAGCGAGCGCGAGGAGTGCATGGGTGGATGGCCGGTTGCGGGTCGAGGGCCTCGGATCCTTCCGTGCGTTCGTCGACGGTGACGAGATCGAGCTGGGGTCGCCGAAGCAACGCGCCGTCTTCGCCGTGCTGGCCCTGTGCGCCGGCACGACGGTCACCCGGGAGCAGTTCATCGACCGGATCTGGGGCGAGGCGCCGCCCGCGACCGCGGCCGGCAGCCTGCACACCTATCTCTCCGGGCTGCGCCGCGCGCTCGGGCCGGCGAAGGATCAGCTGGCCAGCGACCGGTCGGGGTATTGCCTGCGGCTCGAGCGAGAGGCGTTCGACGTCACCGCGGCCGAGGATCTGACCGGGTCAGCGGCGCTCTGGGACAGCGGGCCGGCCTTCACCGGGGTGCCGGGGCCGTTCGTCGCGCAGGCCCGGGACCGGCTGGCCCGGCGCCGGCTGCAACTGCTCATCGAGTACGCCGAGACCGCCCCGCCCGCCGAGGTGGTCGGCCGGCTGCTCGCCGAGGTTCCGGCCCACCCGTTCGACGAGCGGTTGCGCGGCACGCTGATGACCGCGCTGCACCGCACCGGCCGCAGCGCCGAGGCCCTGAGCCAGTACGACGACCTGCGCCGGGTGCTCGCCGCCGAGCTGGGCATCAGCCCGTCCGCGTCGACCCAGGCCGTGCACGCCGAGATCCTGGCCGACGACCGCCGCCGGCCACCGAGACCGGCCCAGCTCCCGCACGACAACGACGCCTTCGTGGGGCGCACCGAGGAGCTGCTCACCCTGCTGACCCCGGGCCGGCGGCTCGTCATGATCGTCGGGGTCGGCGGGATCGGGAAGACCACCCTGGCCATCCGGGCCGGTCACCTGCTGCGCGACAGTTACCCGGACGGGCAGATCTACCTCAATCTCCGCGGCTTCGATCCGTCGCACTCGGCGCTGACCCCCGAGGCCGCCCTGCACCAGCTGCTCACCTCGGCCGGGGCCCGGAACGTGCCGAGCGGCCGCGAGCAGCGGGCCGCGCTGTGGCGCAGCATGCTGGCCGACAAACGGGTGCTGCTGGTCCTGGACAACGCCGCGTCCACCGACCAGATCGAGGACCTGCTGCCCGGCAGCAGCACCTGCTTCGTCGTGGTGACCAGCCGCAACCGGCTGTCCGGGCTGGCCGTCCGGCACTCGGCCCGCCGGATCCCGCTCGGGGCGCTCACCGACGACGAGTCGTTGCGGCTGCTCGGCACGCTGATCGGGGCCGACCGGGTGAGCGCCGAGCCGGCCTCCGCGCAGCGGCTCATCGCGCTGTGCGACCGGTCGCCGTTCGCCCTGCAGATCGCGGCCGAGCAGGTCGCGTCGGCGGCGGGCACCGGCATCGGGGACCTGGTCGGGCAGTTGGAGCGGTTCCGGTTGGACACCCTGCAGCTCGCCGATGACGTGCTCTACTCCGTACGCGGCGTGTTGTCCTGGTCGTTCGCGGCGCTCGCCGCGGACGCGGCCCGGGCCTTCCGCCTCCTCGGCGTCTTCCCCGGCCCGACCGTCACCCGGGCGACCGCCGCCGCCCTGTTCGGGTCCGGCATCGAGGAAGCGGCGGACCTGCTGGACCGGCTGTCCGCGCTCAGCCTGATCGAGGAGGACGACGACCGGTACGCCATGCACGACCTGGTCCGGGCGTACGCGGCGGAGCTGGCCGGGGAGCTCGCGCCGGACGATCGGGGCGACGCCCTCGGCCGCGTTCTCGGCTGGTACCGCGTCACCCTCTCGATGGTCGGCGACCGGCAGGTCGGCCGGGGCGCACCGATGGAACCGCCGCACACCGACGTTCCGCCGGTGCTGTTCGCCGGGCAGAGCGAATCCTTGCGCTGGTGCGGCCAGGAGTGGCCGAACATCATCGCGCTGGCCCGCCGGGCCGGCCGCAACGGGCAGCACGAGTCGGCCTGGCACCTGACGCTGTTGCTGTTCGACTACTTCTACGCGGCCGGCCGGCCGCTGGAATGGCTGGAACTGCTGACCGTCGGGATGCGGGCCGCGGAGACCGCCGACAACCGGGTGGCCCGCGCGATGATGTTCAACCACCGCAGCGTCGCGCACTCCCGGCTGGGCCAGAACGACACCGCGGTCGAGCAGCTGCGCCGCGGGCTGGAACTGCTCGACCAGCCGGCCGACTGGCAGCACCGGATCAGCCTGCTCGGCAACCTGGCGTCGACGCTGCGCGAGGCCAAGGAGTACGACGCGGCCCGCGCACCGGCCCGCGAGGCCCTCGAACTGGCTCGTCAGGAGGGCATCGACTACTACCTGGCGGCCACCCACGACGTGCTCTGCGAACTCAACGCGGAGACCGGCCGGTGGGCCGAGGCGATCGACGAGGGGGTGCCCGGCCTGGAGTACGCGCGCCGGTCCCGCAGCCAGCTGGTGGAGGCGAACCTGCTGATCAACATCGGACTGGCCCAGCACGGTCTCGGCCGGCAGCCGGCCGCCGAGAAGACGTTCGGCCAGGCGCTGCGGATCAGCCAGGACGCCGGCGACCGCTACCACGAAGGGCTGGCGCTGTTCGGGCTGGCCCGGGTCGGCGCGGGCGCCGCCCTCGCCCGCCGGGCTCTCGCCCGGTTCGAGGAGATCGACGCCGAGGAGGCCGGCGAGGTCCGTGCCTATCTAGCGGCGTTGACCTAGGTACGCTGCCAGATCAGCACCGCGTCGACCCGGTTGCGGGCGCCGAGCTTGGTGAAGATCCGGTTCACGTGGTTCTTCACGGTCTTCGGCTGCACCTGAAGAAGGCCGGCGATGTCGGCATTGGACCGGCCCCGGCTGATCCAGTCCATCACCTCGGCCTCGCGCGGCGACAGCGGCCCGCGCGCGTCCCGGGGCTGGTCGGCCGGGCGGCCGTGCGGAACCAGGGCGAGCCGGTAGCGGGCGGTGGCCGGATCCCGGCGGTGGGTGTGCGGGCCGGCCAGACCGTTGAGGGCCTCGGCGAGCGCACCCGTCGCGGGTGCGACCCCGCTGCCCGGGGTGACCACCACCTCGACCGAGGGCAGGCCGTCGATCTGCACGTCCAGGCCTTTGCTGGCGAACTCGTGGCGGATGCGGGCGAGGATCTCCGGACTGGAGATCGCGATGCGCACCCGGCCACCCGGTTTGGGGGGAACCGTGATCACGTGCGTCAGTCTGGGGGATCTTTCTTCACGAATGCTTCATGCGGCTCGGGCCGGCTCGGCCAGCATGCCCGTATCGAGGGTGCCGTCCACACCGACGGTGAGCCGCCAGGTCGCCTCGACGGCGCCGACGACCACCACCGTCCAGCGCCGGGCGGGCTCGGCGAGCAGACGTTCGACCTGGTAGGCGTCTCGGCCGTGGGGTTGTTCGGCGAACAGCAGGACCCCGCCGTACGGGTCGTCCAGCTCGGCCGCGGCCTCCACCAACCGTGCAACATCCCACCCGTTGAAGTCGGAATCGGGCGGAAAACCCACCCGGATTGCCCGGACGCGCGCCGACCACGGGCTGGTGGTCAGCCGCCGCGACCACGACCGCACCAGACCGCGGGCCAGTTCCAGATCGCCCTCGACGCCGACCAGGCCCCCGGCCTCGGCCAGGTTGAGCAGCAGCCGGCCGCCGTCGACGACCCCGGCCGAGACGAGCAGCGGGTACGGCTCCGGGATCCGGTCGTCCACCGGCGCGTTCGCCAGCTGGTGCAGCGATGCCTCCCAGGTGCGGCCCTGGTCGGACGCGGTCCAGCCGGGCGGGGGTGTCTCGCCGGGAGTGGTCAGGCGCAGCCGCACCGACTCCGGGCCCAGCACCACCGCGCCGACGGCGGGCAGCACGGCGCACCCGGTGGCCAGGGCACGTAACGCGTGGTCGACGGTCCAGGCTCCACTTCGCACGCCGGAATCGTCAGGGCCGGGCCCGCGGCTGTCAACGAGAGCCGTGGGCCCAGGGGCCTACATTCGCGTACTTCGATCTGGACCGGGGCCGGTCGTCATTCATACGTTGATCGGCGTTGACCGGACCAGGGAAGGGACGACCCGATGGCGAACCTGAACATCACCTACACGGAGATGTCGGACAGCGCGACCCGGATGCGTAACAACAAGAACGAGATCGACTCGCGGCTCACCGAGTGCAAGGCGATCGTGGACAACCTGACCGGCTCCGGCTTCGTCACCGACCAGGCGTCCGGCAAGTTCGACGAGGTGCACACCGAGTTCGTGAACGCGGCGAACGAGCTGATGGAGAACCTCGACCTGCTCTCCGAGTGGCTGGACAAGGCCGTCGAGGCGCTGCGCGACATGGACACCCAGCTCGCCGGCTCGCTGAACAAGTAATGCGCATGCTGATCACGCTCGCATCGCCGGGGGCGTGGTCGGCCGACGTGGTGGTGGACGCCGATCCGGCCACGCCGGTACGGGACATCGTCAAGAACCTGCTCGACAGCCTCGACGTTGTCCCGGCGGACGGCCCGATCTACCGCGACGACCGGCCGCTCGACCTCGACCTTCCGTTGTCCGCCGCCGGCGTGCACGACGGCTCGGTGCTGTGGGTCGGCGGGCCGGGTCCGGCCCCGTACGCCACCGGCGGTCTGGTCACGATCCGGGCCGTGACCGGCGCCGGGGCCGGCCGGATCTGGTCCCTCACCCCGGGTGAGCACCGGATCGGCTCGGCTCCGACCTGCGCGGTCCGGCTGGACGGCCTGGCCCCGGTGGCCGCGGTCGTCCGGGTCACCTTCGACGCCGAGGTGTATGTCCGGGGTTCGGCGGACGGCCTGTTGCTGGACCGGGCCGACCTGGCCGGCGGTGAGGTGGTCTGGCGGGAGACCGCGCAGCTCACCGCGGATGGCACTGCCCTGGAGGCGCACCCGGTGCGCTGCCCGGACGCGATGGTCGAGCCGTCGCCGGAGAGCGAGTACCTCGACTACAACCGCCCGCCCCGGCTGCTGCCGCCGATGCGGCCGGACAGGTTCAAGATCCCGGCCGAGCCGAAGGCGCCCACCCCGAACGCCCTGCCGTGGCTGGCCGCCGCGCTGCCGGCCGCGTTCGGCGTGGTCATGTCAACGGTGTTGCGGAACCCGATGTACCTGATGTTCGCGGCGATGTCGCCGGTCATGGTGGTCGGCAACTGGTGGTCCTCGCGCCGCCAGGGTGGCCGCACCTATCGGACCCAGGTCGCCGAGCACCGGGCCCGGGTCACCGCGATCGAGGCCGACATCGCCGAGACCACCGTCCTGGAACGACAGGACCGCCGGGTCGCCGCCCCGGACCCGGCCGAGCTGCTGATCGTGGCCACCGGCCCGCGGGCCCGGCTGTGGGAGCGGCGCCGCACCGACCCCGACCATCTGGTGACCCGGATCGGCATCGCCGACCTGCCCAGCACGATCAAGGTGGAGGCGGCCGGGCTGGACCGGCAGACCCCGCGACCGCTCAACGACGTACCCGTCGCGTTTTCGATCGTGCAGGCCGGCGTGGTCGGCGTAGCCGGCCGGGGCGAATGGCCGCGCCGCCTCGCCCGCTGGATGATCGGCCAGCTCGCGGTCGCGCAGAGCCCCCGCGACCTGCAGCTTTATGTGCTCACCGACCCGGACGGCAGCGCGCTCTGGGAGTGGGCGGCCTGGCTGCCGCACACCCGTCCGCTGCTGGGCCAGCAGACCCTGACCCTGCTCGGCACCGACGCCGAGACGATCGCCCGGCGGATCGCCGAGCTGATCGAGCTGATCGAGGCCCGGCGGCAGGCCCGGCTGAATGCCGGCTCCGGCGCGGCGATCGGCGACCCCGACGTGGTCGTGGTGCTGGACGGCGCCCGCCGGCTGCGGTCCCTGCCCGGCCTGGTCTCGGTGCTGCTGGGCGGGCCGGCCGTCGGTGTCTACTTCGTCTGCGTGGACAGCGACGAGCGCACCCTCCCGGAGGAGTGCACGACCGTGGTGGTCGGCGGCGACGGCCTGCCCACCACGCTGCGGCAGCAGCGGGCCGCGACGATCGAGGGCATCCGGGTCGACGAGGTGATCGACGAGTGGTTCCCGACCGTGGGCCGCCGGCTCGCCCCGATCCGCGACGTCAGTGACGTGCACGGCGACGCCGCGCTGCCCGGCTCGGCCCGGCTGCTCGAGGTGCTCGGCCTGGAGGATCCGTCGGTGGCCGCGATCAGCGCCCGGTGGACCTCGTCGCCGCGCGGCACCCGGGCGGTGGTCGGCCTCAGCCTGGACGGTCCGTTCGCGCTCGACCTGGTCCAGCACGGCCCGCACGGCCTGGTCGCGGGCACCACCGGGTCGGGCAAGTCGGAGTTCCTGCAGACCGTGGTGGCGTCGCTGGCGGTGGCGAACCGGCCGGACGCGATGAACTTCGTGCTCGTCGACTACAAGGGCGGGGCCGCGTTCAAGGACTGCGTCGACCTGCCGCACACCGTCGGCATGGTCACCGACCTGGACATCCACCTGGTCGAACGGGCGCTCACCTCGCTCGGCGCCGAGCTGACCCACCGGGAGCACCTGCTGGCCGCGGTCGGCGCCAAGGACCTCGAGGACTACCTCGACTACGCGACCCGGCGGCCGGTGCCGGAACCCATCCCGCGGCTGCTGATCGTGATCGACGAGTTCGCCTCGATGGCCCGGGAGCTGCCCGACTTCGTCACCGGCCTGGTCAACATCGCGCAGCGTGGCCGGTCGCTCGGCATCCACCTGATCCTGGCCACCCAGCGCCCGAACGGCGTGGTGAACGCGGAGATCCGGGCCAACACCAACCTGCGGATCGCGCTGCGGGTGACCGACGCGGGGGAGAGCGCCGACGTGATCGACGCCCGGGAGGCGGCGAGCATCTCCGGGTCGACCCCGGGTCGCGCGTACGCCCGGCTCGGGCACAGCTCGCTGATCCCGTTCCAGACCGGCCGGGTCGGCGGCCGCCGACCGCGGTCGAACCAGGCCGAGGCGGTGGTCGCGCCGTTCCTGCACCCGGTGGGCTGGCAGGACCTGGGCCGGCCGGTGCCGCAGCGCCCGCGCAGCCTGGCCGAGGCGGACGAGGCGACCGACCTGTCGGTGCTGGTGGCGGCGATCCGGCAGACCAACGACATGCTGGGTCTGCCGGCCCAGCGCCGGCCCTGGCTGCCGGCCCTGCCGGCGTTCTCGGTCACCGATCTGTCCGACGGGACCTGGGCCGTGCAGGACCTGCCGCGTACGCAGCAGCAGGTCCCGATGAAGCTCGACCTGGACACCTTCGGCCACCTGCACATCGTCGGCGCACCCCGGTCGGGCCGGTCGCAGGCGCTGCGCACGATCGCCACCGCGGCGGCCTCGGCCGCGAGCGTCGCCGACCTGCATCTGTACGGGCTGGACTGTGGCAACGGCGCGCTGCTGCCGCTCACCAAGTTCCCGCACTGCGGCGCGGTCGCCCAGCGCACCGACGTGGAGCGCGCCTCGCGCCTGCTGCGCCGGCTGCACGAGGAGGTGCAGCGCCGGCAGCGGGTGCTCGGCGAGGGCGGGTTCGCCGACCTGACCGAGCAGCGCGCGGCCGTCCCGGCCGAGGAACGGCTGCCGCACATCTTGCTGCTGCTCGACCGCTGGGAGGGGTTCATGGGAACCCTCAGCGAGCACGACAACGGGACGCTCACCGAGATCGTGCACATCCTGATGCGCGAGGGTGCCAGCGCCGGCGTCCACCTGATCGTGGCCGGCGACCACAGCCTGCTCAGCGGCCGGATGAGCTCGCTCTGCGAGGAGAAGCTGGTGCTGCGGCTCTCCGACCGCAGCGACGCCACGATGGCCGGGCTGAACCCGCGGAAGATCCCGGAGAACCTGCCGCCCGGCCGCGGCTACCGGGCGATCAGCGCGATCGAGGTGCAGGTATCCCTGATCGCCGCCGATCCGAGCGGCCCGGCCCAGGTCGCCGCGATGCACGCCATCGCCGCGTCGCTCACCGAGCGCGAGGCCTCGGTTGATAAAAAGCTGCGTCCTGCCAAGATCGCCGCGATGCCCAGCCAGCTGACCTTTGCGCAGGCCTGGGAGCGGGTCAAGCCGACCCCGGGCTTCGCGCTGATCGGGGTCGGCGGCGACGACCTCGCCCCGGTCGGCATGGATCTGCTCGGCGACCAGCCGACGTTCCTGATCGCCGGGCCGTCCCGCTCCGGCCGCAGCACCGCGCTGCGCGTCATGGCCGAGTCGATGCTGCGCGCAGGCTTCGAGTTGGTCATCGGCGCGCCGCTGCGGACCCCGCTGACCGAGCTGGCCGGCCGGGCCGGCGTGCGCGGGATCATCAGCGGCGACAGCCCCACCGAGGAGGAGTTCGCCGCGCTGCTCGATCCCGGTGAGGGGCCGGTCGCGCTGCTTGTCGACGACGCCGAGGCCTGGCGGGACGTGACCTGCCGGGACTGGCTGCGTCAGCTGATCCGGACCGCGTCCGGCCGGCGGCGGGCGGTCGTCATCGCCGGCGAGATCTCCTCGGTCGCGATGGGCTTCTCCGGCTGGCAGGTCGAGGTCAAGAAGAACCGCCGTGGCGCGCTGCTCTCCCCGCCCACCCTGAGTGCCGGCGATCTGGTCGGCGTTCGCCTCTCCCGGGCCAACCTGGCCGACCGGGTGGTGCCCGGGATGGCCCGGGTGCACCTGGGCGACGGCACCCTGCAGACCGTTCAGATTCCAACGTGGGAAACGGTGATGTGATGGCCGACATCGTGGTCAAGGACCTGGCCGACCTGGCCCGGGACCTCAGCGAACTGATCAGCCAGTTCGAGGGCGCGCTCGACTTCCAGGACGAGTTCAAGGGCCAGTGGGGGCAGCTCAACGCGAACCTGTCGATGGGTGACTTCGCCGACAACTGGACCGGCAGCCGGGACAAGATGGTCGAGGCCATGAAGAAGTTCCGCGACTCGGTCGAGGGTGCCGACCAGGCGTGGGCCGAGGCCGAGGCCAAGATGGTCGCCAGCCTCGAGGAGGGCGACAAGTGAGCGACGGCCGCCTCGGCACTCTCCGCAAGGCCGATCCGGGCGAGATCGACGCGGCGCAGAAGCGCTACGAGAAGATCTCGATGACCATCGACGACGCGGTGGCGAAACTGCAGAAGATCGTCGACGCCGGGGACGAGGGCCTGCGCGGCCAGTGGGTGGAGCCGCTCAAGGAGGACGCGGAGTCGCTCAAGGACAGCCTCACCAAGGCTTCGGTGCGCTACCGCGACGTCGCCAACGAGGCCAAGAAGTACGAGCCGGACCTGCAGCACGCGATCGACGAGGTGAACGCGGCCGAGCGCGATTCGACGGCCGGCACCGACTCGCTGACCAGGGCCAACGGGCTGCCCGATCCGCAGAAGGACGCGGACGGCAACATCCCGCCGGCGGAACAGCAGAAGGGTACGGACAAGCAGCGCGCGCAGGACGAGGCGAACTCGGCGATCACCGCGGCGGCGAACCGGCTGACCGGTGCGCTGGACGCCCTGGACGTGGCCGGTAAACGTTTCGGCGACGCGGTGAACTGCAAGAACTACGACGACGGGCTGACCGACAAGATCAATTGGCGGGTGATGGCCATCTTCAAGAAGATCAGCGAGATCTTCGGGATCATCGCGATGGTCCTGACCGCGCTGGCCTTCCTGATACCCGGGCTCAACGTGCTCGCGATAGCCGGATTCGCGGCGGGAGCCGTACTCCTGGTGGCCGACAGCATTCTCCTGGCCGGCGGCGACGGCAGCGTGCTCAGCGTCGTCCTGGATGCGGTGGGGTTGGGTTTCGCCGGCCTCGGCGCGGCGTTCGGCGCCTTCGGCAAGTCGATCGAGGGCTTCACCAAGTTCCTCAAAGGGCTGCCGTACCTGAAGTTCAAGCCGGGCCTCGGGCCGAACGGGCAGATCATCGAGCTCTTCGACTTCAGCAAGCCGCTGATGATCGGGGCGGGGAAGCCCGGCTTCTTCGACCTCGGCAAGAGCTGGCTGAGCGGCCTGTTCGAGCTCGGCAACCTCAAGAACCTCGGCTGGCTGAGCGGTCTCGGCACGTTCGGCAGCGGCTTCAGCTGGGCGGCCGGCGGTCTCAAGTGGATCTTCGGGTCGTGGGGCGGCATCAACCAGATCTTCAACCTCGGTGCCGGCTTGATCATCGGTGGTCTGCAGGCCACCTCCAACCCGGCCTTCGAGAACGTATGACCGACATTTCCTGGTACTGGGACTTCGTGCCGCCGGCCGGCAGCGACGACTGGACCGCGTCGCTGGTGAAGCTGCTCGACGAGTGGCTCGGCGCCGGCGTCGATGCCCCCGAGATGGGCGCCGCGCTGGCTCGCGATCTGCTCGCGCGCACCGACGGCATGCCCGCCAACTTCCGGCTCATCTGGGGCGGCGGTTTCCTCGCCGACCGGCCGCGGTGGCTTCCGCTGCTCATTCTGGCCGAATTCCGGCCGGCCCGGCCGGAAGACCCGGCCTATCTGATGGCCGAGGTGGGTGCCGAAGGCCTGGCCGATGACGTACGCGAACCGGCGGTTGACTACGTCACGACCGAGCGGGGCGACGGTGTGCGGGTGTTCGCGCTGGCCAGCTCCGACGGTGAAGGACTGCACGGCCGGGTCAACGCGGCGCTCCGGCTGGACGACCAGGCGGTCGACGTCCTGCTGACCACCCGGGTCAAGGCCCTGGACCAGCTCGCGGTGATCGGTTCCGGGGTGGAAGCCGTGCTGCACATGATCGCCGCCCAGCCGTTGGAGTTCGTCAATGCTCGACTTTGAGCTCATCGTTCCCGAGGGCTGGGTGCACGTGCCCACCCTGCCCGAGCTGCGCCGGGTGCGAGCCAGGACGATCGAGGCGATCGTCCGGCACGCCCTGCCCGACACGCTGCCCCGGGACAAGGCCGGGCCGTGGCGGCGGATGCTGAACCGCGACCTCACCGACGCGACCGACCAGGCCGAACGGCAGGGTGCCCGGGCGGTCGTGCTGCCGGTGACCGAGATGCACGGCATGCGGATGCCCGGCACGCTGCTGCTGTCGGTGATCGAGGACGACGGCGAGCCGCAGGACCCGCGGTCGGTGCTGAACTCGATCCTCGCCGAGGCCGGCCCGGACGGCATGGCGCTGGAGATCGACGGCTGCCCGGCGGCCCGGGTCCGCCAGGTCGTCGACAGTCAACCGATCAAACGCAAGGCCCCGGCCGTACGCGTCAACTACTACGTGGCCGCGCCCGGCGCTCCCGGCGTCTGGGGCGTGCTGACCTTCACCGTGCTCAGCGACGGCGACGTCGAGGCCGACCCGGTGCAGGCCATCGTGCTGCTGTTCGACGCGGTCGTCACCACCCTGCGCTGGGCCCCGGACGCCGACCTGCCGACCGAGGACGAAATCCTGGAAGGAATGCCCCGGTAATGGTCCGCCTCCCGAGACCGACCCGGCCGGTGGCGCTGGGCATCGTGCTGGCGCTCGCCGTCCTCACCGGGGCCGGTGGCTTCGCGGCCCGGCAGGCGGCCAACGCGGCCGAACCCCTGCAGGGCAACCAGCTCACCGCACCGGACGTGCGCATCCTGACCGGTGCCGCGACCTCGTGCACCGCGCTGACCCCGGCCCGGCTGGCCGGCCAGGTCATGGTGGCCTCGCACTTCACCGACCGGCCGGTCGGCGACCTGCGGGCCGGTGGCGCCACCGGGGTGGCCGCGCTGACCCCGGCGCAGTGGCAGCAGAACGCGCCCTGGACCGGCGCCGAGCCGACCGACCGGACGGCCGCGATCACCGGGCTCGCCCACCTGATGTGCCGGCTCGTCGGCCAGTCCCGCGCCCTGCACCTGGACGAGGACCCGTGGCGGATCGCGCTGGCCGCGTTCCGGCTCGGGATGGACCAGGTGGTCGCGGCGGGCGGCGTCCCGGACAAGGCCAAGGACTATGTGGACACCGTCTCCCGGTACGCCACCTGGTACGCCCTGCAACCGGCCCTGGGTGGCAGCGCTCCCTCGCCCGCGGCCGGTGGGGCGGCGGCGATTCCGGTGCCGGACGCGTACCTGCAGGCGGTCGTCGACGCCGGCAAGAACTGCACCGAGCTGCCGCCCAGCCGGGTCGCGGCCCAGCTCATGGCGACCTCCGGTTTCAGTGCCACCAAGCTCGGCGCGGCCGGTGAGCAGGGCATCGCCCAGTTCCAGCCGCAGGCCTGGATCGAGGACGGTTCACCGTGGGACCCGGGCGTCGCCATCCCGGCCCTCGGCCGGGCGATGTGCAAGCTGATCGAGCAGGCCGGCGGCCAGTACCCGGCCGCGCTGGCCGCCTTCGACCGGGCGGCGTCGGCCGAGGCGGTGACCAAGGCCGAGGCAGAGTACGCCAAGGACCCGCGCCTGCAGATCGCTGCAAAACCCACTTCTGCGGCACCGACGCCGGCCAAGACCACTCCCAGTACGAGCCCGAGCCCGAAGCCCACCAAACCGGCCCGGAACAACCAGCCGGCGATCAAGGCGGCTGACTCCACCGGCCGCGGCTACGGGCCGTACTTCATCCTCAACCTGGTCACCAAGATGTGCGTCGACCTGCCCGGTTACGGCGCCGGACCGCGCGACGGCCCGGTCGCCCAGTTCACCTGCGCCAAGACCGGCGATGACAACCAGGAGTGGACGTTCGAGCCGCGGGCCGTCGACGGCGAGGGCTACCAGCTCTACTGGATCCGCAACACCGACGACGGGTTCTGCATCGATCCGCCCGGCGCCGAGGCGGTCGCATCGGGCACCGAACTCGTCGAGACCGGCTGCTTCGACCAGGACAACCAGTACTTCCGGTTGGAACCGAAGAAGACCGCGGGCGGCTTCGTCTACTACTGGCTGCGCAACACGGTCGCCGGGATGTGCCTCGACGTGCCGGGTGCGGGCACCGGCGGCGCCGACGTCCGGCTGGCGCTGGTGCCGTGCCTGGCCAACGACGACCACGAGTGGGCCCTCCTCGAGAAATCCGAGTGGTGAGATGCCGACGATGAGGTGGTGGGTGGCCGCGGTCCTGTCGGCGGGCACCCTGTGGTTCGCGACGCCGGCCCAGGCCGCGCCACCGGAGAACCAGCTGTACTACACGGTCACGGCGTCCTATCAGAGCGCGCCGGAGAACCTGTGGGAGGTCGCCACCCGGTTCCTCGGCGACGCGAACCGGGCCGGCGAGATCCTCGACCTGAACTCGGGCCGGGTGCAGCCGGACGGCGACCGGCTCGCCGAGCCGGGTCGTCTGGCCGCGGGCTGGCAGCTCCTGCTGCCGTGGGACGCGGTCGGCGCCGAACTGCACTCCGGCCCGCTGCCGGCGAGCGCCGGGTCGTCGTCCGGCTGCGCCCGCGGGGCCGACGCCCCGGCTGAGGCGTCCTGGGCGCAGACCCTGCTGACCCCGAGCCGGGCCTGGGCGGTGACGAACGGCGCGGGCGTCAAGGTCGCCGTCCTCGCGGCCGGGGTGGACGGCTCCGCGGCCGAACTGGCCGGGCGGGTCGCCGCCGGCGCCGACGTCGTGGCCGGCGCCGGGCGCGCGGACAACGGCTGCGACGGCGCCGGGACCGCGATGGCCGGCATCGTGGCCGGCGACGACGACACCTTCGGGGTGGCGCCGGGCGCCCGGATCGTGCCGGTCCGGGCCGGCACCGAGCCGCGCTCGGCCGCGACCGGCATCTCCGTCGCGGTCGCCGCCGGTGCCCGGGTCGTGCTGCTCGGGGTAGGCGCCGACGCCTCGGATGCGGACGTGCGGGCGGCCATCAGCGACGCGATATCCCGGGACGTGGTGGTCGTACTGCCCGCGTGGGCCAAGGGCGAGGCGGCCGACGGTCTGCTCCGGGTGGGCGCGGTCGGGGCCGACAAGCAGCCAGCCTTCCCCTACGCCGCCGACTCGATCGAGGTGCTGGCCCCCGGGGTCAGCGTGGCGAGCATCGGCGGGGCGGTCAGCGGCGACGAGTACGCGGCGGCCTACGTGGCCGGCACGGTCGCCCTGGTCCGTGCCGCGCACCCCGGGCTGCGTGCCGCCGAGGTGACCCGGCAGGTGCTCAGCACGGCCACGGATCGGCTGGTCAGCCCGGTCGCCGCGGTCACCACGGCACTGCCGGCCGGGGTCGGCGTGAACGCGGCCACCGCGAAACCGGCCAGCGGTCTCGGCACGTTGAGCCGGGTGCTGCTGTGGATCGCGGTGGCTCTCGGCGTACTCCTGCTGTTGCCTTTTGTTCTGCAACGCCCGGCCCGGCTGGCGTCCGGCCTGATTGCCCGGCGCCTGGCGCTGCGCCGGGCGCAGCGGGCCCGGGCCCGGCTGACCACCGACCGCGACGATCCGTTCTGGGAGGCGCCGGTCAGCGGTCCCGGTCGGAGCTGATGTCCTCCTGGTAGGTGGCGCCGCCGTCGGACGCTCTGCTCAGCACTTTGGCGCCACCCTCCGGCGGGCCGGCCAGCGACTGCTCGCCGGCCGCCAGCTCCGGGAACTTGGCGTCGAAGGCCGGGCGCTCCGAGCGGATGCGCGGCATCCGGTCGAAGTTGCGCAGCGGCGGCGGCGACGAGGTGGCCCACTCCAGCGAGTTGCCGTGGCCCCACGGGTCGTCGACCGTGACGAGCTGGCCGACCTTGTAGGAGTGCCAGACGTTGTAGACGAACGGCAGCGTGGCCAGGCCCAGCACGAACGACCCGATGGTGGAGATCATGTTGAGCGTGGTGAAGCCGTCCGACTCCAGGTAGTCGGCGTACCGGCGCGGCATGCCCTGGGTGCCCAGCCAGTGCTGCACCAGGAAGGTCGCGTGGAAACCGAGGAACGTCAGCCAGAAGTGGACCTTGCCGAGCCGGTCGTCGAGCATCCGGCCGAACATCTTCGGGAACCAGAAGTAGATGCCGGCGAACACCGCGAACACGATCGTGCCGAACAGCACGTAGTGGAAGTGCGCGATCACGAAGTACGAATCGGAGACGTGGAAGTCGATGGGCGGGGCGGCGAGCAGCACACCCGACAGGCCACCGAACAGGAACGTGACCATGAAGCCGATCGCGAACATCATCGGTGTCTCGAAGCTGATCTGCCCACGCCACATCGTGCCGATCCAGACGAAGAACTTCATGCCGGTCGGTACAGCGATCAGGAAGCTCAGGAAGCTGAAGAACGGCAGCAGCACCTGACCGGTGACGAACATGTGGTGCGCCCACACGCTCATCGACAGCGCGCCGATCAGCAGGGTGGCCGCGACCAGGCCCTTGTAGCCGAACACCGGCTTGCGGCTGAACACCGGGATGACCTCGGTGATGATGCCGAAGAACGGTAGGGCGATGACGTACACCTCGGGATGGCCGAAGAACCAGAAGAGATGCTGCCAGAGCATCGGGCCGCCGGTAGCCGAGTCGAACACGTGCGCGCCGACCACCCGGTCGGCAGCCAGGGCGAACAGCGCGGCCGCCAGGAACGGGAAGATCAGGATCACCAGGAGGCTGGTGACCAGCAGGTTCCAGGTGAAGATCGGCATCCGGAACATGGTCATGCCCGGTGCGCGCAGGGTCAGGATCGTGGTGATCAGGTTGACCGCGCCGAGGATGCTGCCCAGACCACCGATGGCCAGGCCGACCACCCAGCAGTTGCCGCCGATGCCGGGGGAGTGCAGCGAGTCGCTGAGCGGGGAGTACGCGAACCAGCCGAAGTCGGCCGCGCCGCCCGGGGTGAGGAACCCGCTCATCGCGATCAGGGTGCCGAAGAGATAGAGCCAGTACGCGAACGCGTTGAGCCGGGGGAAGGCCACGTCCGGGGCGCCGATCTGCATCGGAACCACGAAGTTGGCGAACGCGAACACGATCGGCGTCGCGAAGAACAGCAGCATCGCCGTGCCGTGCATGGTAAAGAGCTGGTTGAACTGCTCCGGCGAGAGGAACTGCATGCCCGGCCGGGCCAGTTCGGCCCGCATCAGCAGGGCCATGATGCCGCCGACCATGTAGAACACGACCGACGTGATCATGTACATGATCCCGATCTGCTTCGCGTCGGTCGTCCGCAGAATCCGAGTTAGCGCCGAGCCCTTGACCTGTCTCCGGACCGGATAGGGCCGGGTGGTGACCGGGCGGGGGGCGACTGTAGTCATGCGAGCTCCTCGGATATCGCGTCTAGGAAACCTCTACGCACCTCCTGTTATAGGCTTCTAACCGTCCTAACCGCTCGATTTCCGAGCATTGAGCACATCTCCGGCGGACCCGGCAAGGGTGCCGGGTGACCGGGCGGAGGCCCGATGCTGGACGGCCGATACCGCCAGGCCCTCGACGACATCGAGCGGCACCTGCAGGACGAGGACCCCGACTTTGCGGCGCGGATGAGCACGCCCGTCGATGAGCGCCCGTTCCCCACCCTGCCGATCCTGGGCGCGTCGCTATATATCGCATTGCCGCTGGTAGCGCTCCTGTTCGGCCGAACCGCCACCCTCCTGACCCTCAGCCTGGGCGCCACCGCAATAGCCGGCGTCCTGCTCTACCGCCGCCTCTACCCCGCGTAGGTGTGACATTTATGCTACGGTCGCAGGACTGAGGTGCGACGGGGGCGGGCATGACGATCGGCAGCAATGCCTTCTGGGACGACCTGGCCGAGGACCTCAAAGATCCTGAGTTCCTGCGGGCGTACGTCGTGGAGTCGGTTCGGATCGCCACCATCGACGCGGTGGTCAACGCCCTGGATGACGCCCGGCTGGCGGCCGGCCTGTCCAAGGCCGCCCTCGCCCGCACCATCGGCGCAAACCCCGACGCGATCCGCCGCCTATTTACCAGCGGCTCGGTCAATCCCACCCTGAGCACGGTCGCCGAGATCGCCGCAGCGCTCGGCATGCGCCTGACCCTCGAGCCGCTGCCCACCGCCGAGCGCAAGCAGATCACCGAGCCCTTGGTGAACGGCGAACACGGCGACACCGCCGCTCTCCTCGGCCACCTGCAGGCGATGCGCGCCCCCCAGCCGCGCCGCAACGCTGCCTGACCGCGACCTATCCAGCCGGCGACCGAGGATTCCGTCCCCGGTACTCCTCGCCGAGCGCCCGCGGGTGGCGGCGCCTTAGCCGGGCTTTAACGGTCGCACAGCGTGCGCATAGGGCCCTCCCAGCGATTGTTTGGGTCGTACCGAACGACTGGGAGGACTTAGCGATGAACAAGAAGCGGATGGCGACGATGGTGGCCGGCGGGACGCTGGCGGCACTGGGGATCGCGGGCACGGCGCTCGCGGCCGGCGCCGATGACGCGGCACCCCGGGCGACTTCCTCGCCCAGCGCGAGCAGCTCGCCCAGCGTGCGTGTCTCGCCTAGCGCGAGCGTCTCGGCCGGCGCTGGTGCCGGGCTCTCGGTGAGTGTGGCAGCGGCCAAGGAGATCGCGGTTCGGGCGGCCGGGGGTGGGCTCGTCGAGTCGGTGGAGCGGGAGGTTGAGCACGGCCGGGCCGTGTGGGACGTGGACGTGCTGGTCAACGGGGTCGAGCACGACATCGACGTGGACGCGGTCACCGGCACGGTGCTGCGGCACCGGATCAAGGGTGGGGCATCCGCGAGTGCTTCCACCCGGCACAGCGGCAGCGACGACCGCACCCGCAAGACAGCCAAGACGGCCGAGCCGGGCGACGACAACGGCGGCCGCCGCGCGTCGAAGGCGGCCGAGAAGGGCGACGACCACGGTGGCGATCGCGGTGGCCGGGGCTCGGAGAAGGGCGACGACCACGGTGGCCGCGGGTCCGAGAAGGGCGACGACCACGGCAGTGGCGGGCACGGGTCGGACGACTGAGCGGTCGGACTACTGAACAGCCTTGAGGTGCGCCGGGCGGGCAACCGTCCGGCGCTTCGCTGATTCCGGGGGCGGGCGGGTGCGCACGGCGTACCCAAAGGGTCAGGGACCGGCTATCTCCAGCCGGACCGACGCTCCGCCGGAGGCGGATGTGCCGATTTCGAAGCCGGCGGCCACCTGCCGGGCGATGTCCAAGCCCAGGCCGGTGGATCCGCCGCCGGAGGCGCCGCGCGGAGCGGCCTCCGCGGCGAAGCCCGGACCCTCATCGGAGACCTCGAGTACCGCCCCTCCGCCGGGCCGGGCATGCAGGGCAACCGCGAGGCCGGTCTCGTCGGGGGTGTGTGCGAAGACATTGCCCAGCAGGGCATCGAGCGCGGCCGCCAGATCGTCGGCAGCTACCGCGACCGGCAGCGGGGAAACCGGCAGGTCCCGGGTGAGGAGGCGGCCGGTGTCCTCGGCCAGCACCGCCCAGAAGGCAATCCGGTCGGTGACCACCGCGGCCGCGTCGCAACTCGCCGCGACCGGAGTGACATCACGCCGGCGGGCCTGCTGGATCACCGCGGTCACCGCGCGTGCGACGCCGTCGGCCGCGGCGGCTACCCGGGCGGCCTCCTCGGGGTCGCGCAGCGACTCGGCCTCCAGGCGCAGCGCGGTCAGCGGGGTGCGCAGGCGGTGGGACAGGTCGGCGACCCGTTCGCGCTCGGCGGCCAGCAAATCCTGGATGCGCCCGGCGAGATGGTTGAGGGCGCCGGCCACCTCGCGCAGCTCGGGTGGGCCGGACGGTTCGGCGCGGGCGGTCAGTTCGGCGCCGGCCAGGCGGTGCGAGACCGCCGAGAGCTGGGTGATCGGCACCACGATGGTCCGGGCCAGCCGGTCCGCCACCAGCAGTCCGAGCAGGACCAGGGCGATGCCGAGGGCGGCCAGGGTGAGCCAGGCCCGGCCGACACCCCGGGTGAGTTCGGCGTTGGTGACCATCGTGCGTACCACCGTGACGCCGCCGGTGCCGACCACCGGAACCACCAGTTCCTGGCCTTCGGAGGTGACGACGGTGAGGGCCGTGCCGCGGGCCGCGGCCAGCCGCACCGCGGGGGTGGTCGCGCTGGGCGCGCCGATCGGGCTTTCGCCGGGACGGAAAACCGTGACGGGTACGGGCTGAACCGGCACCGCCAACCGGAGCGCATCGGGGTCGCCGACCAGCGGAACGATGGTCTGCACCACGTCGTCGGCGCGACTGAGCGCCCGGTCGACGGCGACCTGCCGAACCAGCAGCGCCACCGGCACCAGGAACGCGAGCAGCACCAGCACCGTGGTCGCGCCGACCAGCAGGGTGAGCCGGGCCCTCATGCCGGCGGCTCGCTCAGCTTGACCCCGACCCCACGCACGGTGTGCAGGTAGCGGGGCTGCAGCGCGGTCTCGCCGAGCTTCCGCCGCAGCCACGACAGGTGCACGTCGACCGTCTTGTCGGTGCTTCCGTAGGGCACCTGCCACACCTCGCTCAGCAGCTCCCGTTTGGTCACCACCTGGCCGGGCCGCAGCGCGAGGTGGTGCAGCAGGTCGAACTCGCGCGGGGTCAACTCCACCGCGTTGCCCTCCAGGGTCACCGAGCGTGCGCCAGGGTCGATCCGCAACTCGCCGACGGTGATCACCGCGGCCTGCTCCTCTTTGGCGGCACCGCGGCGCAGCACCGCCCGGATGCGGGCATCGAGCTGGGCCGCCGTAAACGGCTTGACCACGTAATCGTCGGCGCCCGCGTCGAGCAGCCGCACCATCTCGGTCTCCTCGTCCCGGGCGGTCGCGATGATCACCGGCACCCGGGAGACGGCCCGGAGCATGCGCAGCAGCTCGCGGCCGTCGAGGTCGGGCAGGCCCAGGTCCAGCACGATCAGGTCCGGCTTCTCGGCCAGCGCGGTCTGCAGGCCCTCCATCGCGGCCGGCGACGCGGCGACGGCATGGCCGCGCTCGCGGAGGGCGCGCAGCAGGTTGGCCCGGATCGCCGGGTCGTCCTCGATCAGCAACAGTCTCGCCACGGCTGCACGCTAGCCGCTGTGACCTGCCAACCGGCGGCTTCTTAACCCTCCGTTATCCATCCCGGGGGCCTGCCTTAGCGTCGGAGGCCGCAGAGTAGGCGGTATGCGTTTCTTGGATCGGCTGGGCCGTCGGCCCATGGTCATCGTCGCCGGGTGGGTCCTGGCGGCGGTGCTGGCCGTGCTTGTCGGTGTCGTCGGGATCGGGCTGGTGGGGGCCGGGCTGACGTCGCGGCAGGGTGCGCCGATCAGCGAGGAGGACGTGAAGCGGGCACTGGGCACGACCTCTGCTTCGCCGGCGATCCCGTCCTCGGCTGCGCCCTCCGAACAGGCCGGTCAGTCCCCGCAAACCGCGCAAGCGGTCAAGACGCCCGGCGGCACGGTCATGGTGACCTGCGAGCGCATCGAATCGATGGCGCCGGCCCAGGGCTGGTCGGTGCACGAGCAGAACGCCCGGGAGGGCGAATTCCGCGGAAACCGCGACAACCACGACCGGGTCAAGGTGGAGCTTTCCTGCGCCGGCGGGCAGCCTCAATTACGCGTACGCGAAGAGAGTTAAGTGCGAAGCCGGGAGGCGGTGGATACCTCCCGGCTTCGCGGTGGGGACGGAGTGTCAGATCTTGCCGGTGCCCGCGCTCGCGGTGACGATCGACTTGACGCTGCTGTTCGCGTCGACCGTGTACGAGTACGGGATCGCGGCCACGCTGGCACCGTTACGGGTGGCCGGCGTGCCCGAGTTCACCAGGTAGTTGTTGAGCAGCTTGACGTTGCCGGCCGGGGACGAGCCGGTCGTGGTGACCACCGTGTTCGGGGTGTTCTCGAAGTAGTTGCGCTCGACGTAGACCCCGGCGTTGCAGGTGGTCGCGATGCCGTACGTGCCGCTGTTGTAGTAGTAGTTGTTGTAGACGTGCACCGGGTTGCCGAAGCGCACCCGCGGTCCGCGCTGGTCACAGTTGCGGAAGTAGTTGTGGTGATAGGTGACCCGCAGGTGACCGGTGTCCTCGGAAGCGTTGTCGTCGCTGTGCCCGAGCAGGTTGCACTTGATGTGGTCGTGCTCGTAGTTCCAGGACACCGTGATGTAGTCGGCCGCGTGCGTGATGTCGATCAGGCCGTCGTAGTAATCGGTGCCGCTGGTGGTGTCGCTGGACAGGTCCAGGTGGTCGATCCAGACGTGGGTGGCGCCGTCGATGTGGATCGCGTCGCCGTTGCCGGTACCGGCCTTGACCTTGGCAATCTTCAGGTTCCGGATGATGACGTTGTTGACGTCATTGATCTTGAACCCGCAGCCGGTGAGCCCGGAGCTGGACCCGACGCCGACGATGGTCTTGTTGGCGGCCACGGTCACGTCGGCCGAGCAGCTGAAGTTGCCGTTGACGGTGATCGTCTGCGAGGTGCTCGACTTCGCCGCGGTGGTCAGCGCCGACAGGCTGGTCACGGTGACGGTCGTGCTGGTCGAGCCGCCGCTGGTGCCACCGCCCTGGGTGGACCAGCCCTCCTGGTTGAAGGTGGCAGCCGAGGCGGCCGGAACGTAGAGCAGGAACGTGACGGCGACGGCGGCGATCGTGGCGGTAGCGGCCAGCGGTGCTCGCCAGGAGCGCAGGGAAGCGTGGGTGGACATCAGGACCTCCGATGCGGATTTCACCCAGACCGGGGGAGCGGCCCGCGGGGGGACGGGACTACAGGTAAGCGCTTTCCTGACCCGGGACCGTATCCACTTGTTTCAATTGAGTCAAGGATCGGTAACCATCTATGTCTTTGGATGCACGACAGCGCACGGCCCGCACCCGGGGGGATGGGTGCGGGCCGTGCGCCGGTGCGGGGAACTCAGTTGGGGTTGCCGACTCCGGTGAGGATTCGGCTTCGGATGTAGCGGCCCGACTCGGTCAGGACGCCGGCTCCGTTGAAGTTGGTGCCGGCGCAGGTGCCCTGCTTGAAGGCGGAGTTGGTCTCGCGGCCGTCGGAGAGGCTCCACATGCCGTACGAGATCTTGTTGGCCTTCAGCAGGTCCAGCCAGGCGTCCGTACTGGTGAAATCGTTGTTGCCGTCGCCGGTGAAGGTCTGCGTGCCGAACTCGCTGACGAACAGCGGGAGCTCCTTCGCCGCCCGGGCCACCACCGCGCGGCGGTCGGCGCCGTGGGACGCGGCGTAGAAGTGGAACGTGTACATGATGTTCTTGAAGTCGACCGGGTCGGCCAGGATCTCCTTCTCGTCACTGCCGTCGGTCAGGCCGAGCGAGGAGAAGCCGCGGGTGCCGACCAGCACGACGCTGTCCGGCGAGTTCGCCCGGATCACCGGGATCACCTGGTCGGCGTAGTTCTTGATGCCGTCCCAGCTGACGCCGTTCGGCTCGTTGGCGATCTCGTAGATGACGTTGTTGTTGTCCGCGTGCTTCGCGGTGACGTTCTGGAAGAACGTCTTGGCCAGGCCCAGGTTCACGTTGGGGTCACCCGGCGTGAGGATGTGGAAGTCGACCACCACGTAGAGGCCGAGTTCGGTCGCCTGGTCCACCAGACCGTTCACCTTGTTGGTGAAGCCGGTCGGGTCGGTCTCCAGGCCACCCTCCTGCACGTACATGGACAGCCGGATGAAGTCGGCCTTCCAGTCGTTGCGCAGTGCCGACAGCGAGCCGGCGTTCACGCAGTTCGGGAAGAACTGCAGGCCGTGGCTGCTCATGCCGCGCAGCTGGATCGCCGTGCCGGCCTCGTTGCACAGCTGCACGCCGCACACGCTGAGCTGGCCGTTGACCTCGACCGGCGAACCGGCGGGAGCATCCGCGCCGGGCTGGGCCGGCGCCTCGGTGGTCGGGGCGGCGGTGGTGGGTGCCGCCGTGGTCGGCTCCGCGGTGGCGCCACCCGCCTCGTTGAGCGTGCAGGGCGCGAGGCCCTCGGCGTTCAGGTCGGGCTTGGCGGCGTTGCGGCCGATCGCGGTTTCGATCCGGTTGATGGTGGCGAAGCGCTTGTCCTTCAGCGGGCCGAGGATCGCGTTCTGGATGAACTGGGGGCCACCCTGACCGACCGTGCTGCGGATCCGCGCGTTGGCCTCGGCGATCTGGGTCTGCAGGAGCTCCAGGTTGCGCTGCACGTCGGCCTGCTGCTGGGCCGGCACGGCCACGCCGATCGTCACGTCGGGGCAGTCGACCGTCGGCAGGCCGTCGCCGCCACCCGCCGCGGCGGGGGCCGAGGTGGCCGTCGCGGGCGGCGCGGTGTTCTGCTGCGGCGACGCGCCACCACCCTGGTTGAGCGTGCAGGGCGCGAGGCCCTCGGCGTTCAGGTCGGGCTTGGCCGCGTTGCGGCCGATCGCGGTTTCGATCCGGTTGATGGTGGCGATCCGCTTGTCCTTCAGCGGGCCGAGGATCGCGTTCTGGATGAACTGAGGGCCACCCTGGCCGACCGTGCTCTTGAGCCGGGCGTTGGCCTCGGTGATCTGGGTGTTCAGCAGCTCGAGGTTGCGCTGCACGTCGGCCTGCTGCTGAGCCGGCACCGCCACGCCGATCTTGACTTGCGGGCAGTTGACGGTCGGGACCGCCGCGTCGGCGGAGGCTACGCCCAGGCCGACGCCGGCGACGACCACCGCGACGCCGGCGACTGCGGCGATCTGCCATCGTCGGTCGCGTGTGAACCGGGATCGAGATCTGTACATTGGGATCCGCGCCTTCCACCTAGGGCACAACTTTCGCTACAGGTGGAGTTACGGGAGCGCTCCCATGAGCGGATCAACGCTTAAGGCTTATTTCATCTACGCAGGTCAGTAGGACATGCCGCTCACCTTCACCGTGCTGGGTGCCGTGCGTGCCTGGCGGCGCTGGTCCGAGCCAAGGTGGACGGATAGAGAAAGTTCTCACAGTTCCCGCGATGTGGGAAACGGGCGCCCGTAGGGCCACGTGGGCACACGCATTCACCAGGGCGGATCGCGCATACGGGCCCGGTCGACAAATTGTTGATGCCGTTTTCAGCCGCTCGGGGACCATGGCGAACGGCCGGTACGGTTCCGTCGTGTCCGAGGTGATCGCCGAACGTTACCGCCTGGTAGAGGCGCTGGGCGAGGGCGGCATGGGCCGGGTCTGGCAGGCGCGTGACGAGCTGCTCGGCCGGGACGTCGCGCTCAAGGAACTCGTGCTGCCCCGCGGCCTGCCCGAAGCCGAGATCCGCGACCTGCGGGAACGCGCCATCCGCGAGGCACGGGCGATCGCCCGCGTCAGTCACCCCCACGTCGTACGCATCTACGACGTGATCCACGACGGCGGTTCGCCGTGGATCGTGATGGAACTCGTGATCGGCCGTTCGCTGTTCGAGGCGGTCCGGGACGACGGGGCGATGCCGCCCGAGCGGGTCGCCGGGATCGGTCTCGACATCCTGGCCGCGCTGCGGGCCGCGCACCGGGCCGGGGTGCTGCACCGCGACGTGAAACCGGCCAACGTGCTGCTCAGCGACGACGGCCGGGTGGTGCTCACCGACTTCGGCCTGGCCGCGACCACCGGCGACTCGGGCATGACCAGCACCGGCATCGTGCTCGGCTCCCCGTCCTACCTGGCGCCGGAACGCGCCCTGGACGAGGAGATCACCGCGGCCAGCGACCTGTGGTCGCTCGGCGCGACCCTGTATGCGGCGGTCGAGGGCCGCCCGCCGTACGACAAGTCCTCGCCGATGGCGACGCTCGCCGCCCTGGCCACCCAGCCGCCCCGGCCGCCGGAGCAGGCGGGTGTGATGCAGCCGGTGCTGGCGGGGTTGCTGCGCAAGGAGCCGGCCGAGCGGATCGGCGCCGACGAGGCCGAGGAGCTGCTCCGGGCGGCGGCCGGCGGCGTGGCCGGGGTGCTGACCCCGCTGCCCGCGAAACCCACCGTGGTCAAGCAGGTCGAGACGGTCGAGGTCCCGGCACCGAGGAAGCCGAGCCGGAACCGGGTGGCCTGGTGGGTCGGCAGCGCCGCCGTCCTGCTGCTGGCGGCCGTGATCGCCGGGCGTCCGGTGCTCAGCGACGCCGGGGCCGAGGAGGTGGCCGCGCCGCCCAGCGCGGGCGTGGGGGCAGGCGTCGAACAGCAGTCGTCCGACCCCGGGTCACCGGCGCCTTCCGTACCCGTACCCTCCGGATCTGCGCCCTTGTCGGCACCCAGCGCGACCAATGCGCCGGGCGTAACCGCCACCACGGCCCTCGCCGTCGCACCCACCGCGACCACCGCCAATCCCGCGACCACCACCACGACCACCGCCGCGGGCGCGGCGGAACAGCCGGCCGCCGCGGTCGGCAGCCCGGTGCAGAACATGCAGACCGGCACCTGCCTGCAGATGGACACCGGCAGCGGCGCCATCATCATGTGGACCTGCAACGGCACCGACGCCCAGAAATTCGACGTCCGGAGCGACGGCAGCCTGCGGGTCATGGGCCGCTGCGTGCGGATTCTCGGTAACGGCAACGGCGGCCGGGTCGGCACCGGGGCCTGCGACGGGTCGACGGCCGCGCAGTGGGACCTGAACAGCTCCTTCGACCTGGTCAACCTCGAGGTCGTCAAGTGCGCGGACGTGCCCGACGGCAGCAGTGCCGACGGCGTGGCCCTGCAGGTGTGGGAATGCTCCGGCACGGGTAATCAGAAGTGGCGCCACTAGGCACGCTGCTCAGATGAGGCGCTCATCGGCCGATCAGTCAGTGCATGCAGCACGCGCGAATCCGGGATGCCGAGAGGCTGAGCGTCTTGCGGGCCACCAGCCTGCTCGACGCCGGTCCGGTGCCGTCTCTGGACCGGTTGACCGGGCTGGCCGCCCGGCTCGTCGGCGCGCGCGTCTCCATGGTCACGCTGATCGACGAGGAACACCAGAAGTTCTCCAGCGCGTGCGGTCTGCCGCCGGCCCTGGGTGACCGGCGCGAGACGCCGCTGACCTATTCGATCTGCCGGTACGTGGTCGAGGACGACGCCCCGATGATCGTCCCGGACACCAGCACCGACCACCGGCTGCGGGACAACCCGGCGGTCAGCGTGCTGGGTGCGGCCGCGTACGCGGGCTTCCCGCTGCGGGCTCCGAGCGGCCACGTGCTCGGGTCGTTCTGCGTGGTCGACGACCGGGTCCGGGACTGGACCACCGACGAACTCGCCACGGTCGCCGACCTCGCCGCCGCGGCCGAGTCGGAGATCGCGCTGCGTCTCGCACACAGCGAGCAGACCATCGCCGCGGACCGGATGCGGGCGGTGCTGGAGAGCGCACACGACGCGTACGTCTCGATCGACCCCAACAGCCTCGTGGTGGCCTGGAACGGCGCCGCCGAGCGGCTGTTCGGCTGGACCCCGGAGGAGGCCCTGGGCCGCTCGATCACCGATCTGATCATCCCGGAGCGGTTCCGCGAGGCGCACATGGCCGGGATGGCCCGGGTCCGGCAGACCCTGCACTCCGAGCTGTCCGGCACCCGCCTGCAGCTGTCCGCGGTCGACCGCAAGGGCCGGGAGTTTCCGGCGGAGATGAGCCTGCAGGTGTGTTTCGAGCGGGACGTCCCGTTCTTCCACGCGTTCCTGCACGACATCACCGACCGGATCGACGCCCTGACCGAGCTGGAACGGCAGCGCCAGGAGCTGGACAACGAGCACGCGTTCCTGCAGGCGCTGCTGGACAGCCTGGACGCCGGCGTGGCCGCCTGCGACAGCGACGGCAACCTGAGTTTCTTCAACCGCGCGATGCGCGAGCTGCACGGCCGCGACGCGGTGGCGGGTGAGTCCGGGGAGACCTGGGCGCAGCAGTACGACCTGTACGCGCCGGACGGCCGCACCCCGCTCGGTGCCGACGAGATCCCGCTGGCCCGCGCCAATGCTGGGCAGATCGTGCGCGGCCAGCACCTGGTGGTGCGGGTGGACGCCGGGACGCCGCGTCGTTTTCTCAGCAACGCCCGGCCGATCGACACCAGCGACGGGCGCCGGCTGGGCGCGGTCGTCACCATGCACGACATCACCGACGCGTACGGCGCGGAGGAGCTGAATCGCGCCCGGCACGCGGTGGCCCAGGTGCTGTCCGAGGCCACCAACGCCGAGCAGGCCGCCATCGAGGCGGTCCGGGTGATCACCGACCGGCTGGGTCTGGCCTGCGGTGAGTACTGGCAGGTCACCGACGACCGGGAGCGAATCGAACGGCTCAGCTCGCACGTCACCGGCGGCGTCGACCTGTCCGCGTTCACCAGCGACCAGCCGCTGACGTTCGCCCGTGGCGCGGGCGTGCCGGGCCTGGTCTGGAACCGCGGCACCGAGGTGTGGGGGAGCAAGCCGCCGGCCGACATGGTGGACGCGGGACGGTTCGACACCGGTGCCCGCTCCGGTCTGCGTACCGCGATCGGCGTGCCGGTGCGCTCGGGCAGCCGGGTGCTCGGCGTGCTGGCCTTCTACTCGGCCGACCAGCTGCCCCACAACCCGGACATCGCGGCCATGCTCGACACGGTCGCGGCCCACCTGGGCCGGTTCGTGGAGCGCCGCCGGGCCGAGGACCTGACCCTCGCGCTGTCCCAGGCCCGCCGCGACTTCGACCGGGTCGTCGGCCAGCTCAACGACTACGTCTGGGCCGTCGAGGTCGTCCCCGGCGAGGTCGGCCGGCTCCTCTACGGCAGCCCGAACGCCACCGGGGTCTTCGGCGGCGTGCCGCAGACCACCGGCGACAACCGGGCCACCTTCATCACCGACCTGGTCCACCCGGACGACGCCGGGAAGATCGCGGTGTTCCACCAGACCCTCGGCCGAGGCCTGCCCGCCGAACTGGAATGCCGGATGATCGGCTACGACGGCGTGGTCCGCTGGGTGTGGACCCGGGCGCAACCCCGCATCGAGGACGGCCGCATCCTGGTCGACGGGATCAGCACCAACGTCACCGAGCGCCGCGAGCTCGCCGAGCAGCGCGAGCAGCAGGTCGAGCAACTGCGTGAGCTGGACCGGATGAAGGACGAACTGTCCGCGGTGGTCATCCACGAGCTGCGCAACCCGCTCGGGGTCATCCGGGGCTACACCGAGATGATGCTGGAGAACCCGCGGCTGGACGACGTCGGCCGCCGGCAGGCGTCGGTGGTCGAGCGCACCACCGGGCACCTGCAGCGGCTGGTCGACGACCTGCTCGACCTGGCCCGGATAGACGCCGGGCACATGAACATCGAGCCGACCCCGATGTCGGCCGGGAGCCTCGTGCACGACGTCGTGGACAACCACCGGCCTGGGGCGTTCGCCAGGAAGCTGACCATCACCGAGAAGCTGGACACCCACCTGCCGGTGCTCGGCGACGCGCAGCGTCTGCGGCAGGCGCTCGACAACCTGATGTCCAACGCCATCAAGTACACCCCGGAGGGCGGGACCATCACGGTGGTCGCGCAGGAGGTGGCGGGCCGGGTGGTGATCGAGGTCAGCGACACCGGCATCGGCATCCCGCCGGAGCAGTACCAGCACCTGTTCAGCCGGTTCTTCCGGGCCAGCAACGCGACCGCTCAGGGGATCAAGGGCACCGGGCTCGGCCTGGCCGTGACCAAGGCCATTGTGGAGGCGCACGGTGGCATGCTCGTCGCGTGCCCGGCCCCGGCCGGCGGCACCCTGTTCACAGTGAGTCTGCCGCCGGCCTGATTTGGTCAGACCAGCACCGGCTCCAGCTCGGTCTCGGCCGCGGCCGGCTGCTTAACCGAGCGCAGCGACCACAGTGCCACCGGGATGCCGAGGCCGACCAGGATCGCGGCCACCACCAGTGAGAACTGGTAACCGGCCAGGTACCGGTGCAGCTCGGTGCCGGTCGCGGCGTTGGACCGGTTGGTCAGGATCGCGCCGAGGATGGTGATGCCGAGCAGGCCGAACACCTCGCGCGAGACGTTGAGCATCCCGGAGGCGATACCGGCCCGGCCGGGCGGCATGGCCCCGAGGATCACGTTGTTCAGCGGGACGAGTGCGCCGCCGCCGATGCCGTAGAGCATGAACCAGGGGAGCAGGGCGAGATAGCTGGTGCCCTCGCCGTAGCTGGCGATGCCTCCGATCGCGATCGCCATCAGCGCCAGCCCGGCCGCCACCGTGCGCGCGGCCCCGAACCGGGCCTCGATCCGCGGCGCGACGGTCGCCAGCACCGCCATGATCAGGGCCATCGGGATGAACGCCGAACCCGCCTCGGTGGGCGAGAAGCCGAGCACGTTCTGCAGGTAGATGGCCATGTAGAAGTAGATGCCGAAGACGCCGAACGCCCACAGGCCCATGACCAGCAGACCGCCGGAGAACACCCGGCTGCGCAGGAAGCTCAGATCCATCATCGGGTTGGCGGAGCGGTTCTCGATGACCACGAACGCGATCGCCGCCGCCGCGGCGAGGCCGAAGGCGGCCAGGATGGTGCCCGAGGTCCAGCCGTCCGACTCACCCTCGATGAGGGCGTACGTGAGGGCGAACAGTGCCAGTGACGAGGTGACGACGCCGGGCAGATCGAGGCCTCGGGATTCGCCCCGGCGACCGGCCGGAAACGAGACCGCGGCCAGCACGGCGGTGGCCACCCCGATCGGCGCGTTGATCAGGAAGATCCAGCCCCAGGAGACGTGCTGGCTGAGGATGCCGCCGGTGAACGGGCCGATGGCGAGGGCCAGCGCGCCGACGCCACCCCAGATGCCGATCGCGGTGGCGCGCTCGCGCGCGTCCGGGAAGAGCTGGGTGATCAGGGCCAGGGCGGCCGGGGTCAGCAGGGCCGCGCCGATGCCCTGGACGGCCCGGGCGCCGATCAGGAGCTCCTCGTTCTGCGCGAGGCCGGCCCCGATCGAGGCGAGGGTGAAGACGGCCAGGCCGCCGAAGAACGCACCCCGGGTGCCGAGCACGTCGGCGATCCGGCCGCCGGCCAGCAGCAGGCCGGCGAAGACCAGGACGTACGCGCTGGTGATCCACTCCAGGCCGGAGATGGTCAGCTGCAGGTCGCGCTGGATCGACGGGAGGGCCACGTTGACCACGTTGTTGTCGAGGTAGGTCATGAAGGTGCCGAGCGCCACCGCCACGAGCGCCCACCACCGCCGGTTCTTCTCCACGGGTTCCCCCTGTACGTTGTCCTTGTACGTCGTACATGTACGAGGTACATGACACCTGTACGTTGTATGGTTGTCAAGTGGCAGGGGAAAAGCTGAGCCGGGCAACGGTCGTCGAACGGGCCTTGCGCCTGGGCGACGAAGAGGGCGTGGAAGCGATCACCATCCGCCGGCTCGCGCAGGAGCTGGGCGTGACGCCGATGGCGCTGTATTGGCACTTCAAGAGCAAGGACGAGCTGCTGGTCGGCATCGTCGACCACGCGCTGGCCTCGCTCCGCGCCGACCGCTCGGCCGCCGACCCGTGGGCCAAGCAGTTGCGGGCCATGGTCGAGGTGCTCGTCACCGTCATGCGGGAACACCCGAGCCTGCCCGACCTGATGCACTCGGTGGCCAAGGACGAGGGAGAGAGCTTCCAGCGCGCGACCGAGGACGCTCTCGCCCTGCTGGCCGCGGGCGGATTCGGCGTCGAGGAGGCCTACTGGGTGGCGTCCTACCTGTTGCACGCCGCGATCGGGGCGGTGAACGCGCAGCCCGGCTGCCCGGCCACCGTGCCGGTCGACGAGGCCCCGGAGTGGCGCCGGAAGAAGCGGCTGATGCTGGAGAGCCTGCCGGCCGACCGGTTCCCGATGATGGTGGCGTTCGGCGCCACGTATTCCCGGGCGCCGGACACCGAGCACTACTTCTCGTTCTGCGTCGATCTGATCATGGCCGCGGTGGAGTCGATGGCCCCGGATCGACGTAACGTCGAGGCGTGACTCGAGTCGACTTCTATTTCGATCCCGCCTGCCCCTTCGCCTGGATCACCTCCCGCTGGATTCTCGAGGTCGAGAAGCACCGGGAGATCGATCTCCGTTTCCACGTGATGAGCCTCTACGTGCTCAACGAGAACCGTGATCTGCCCGAGAACTACCGTGAGCTGATCGACCGCTCCCTCGGCACCGTCCGGGTGGTCACCGCGGCCGCCGCCAAGCATGGCGAGAAGGTCCTCAGCGATCTTTACACCGCCCTCGGCACTCGCATCCACAACCAGGACAACAAGGATTTCCCGGTAGTGATCCGGGAAGCACTCGCCGAAGTTGGTCTTCCCGCCGAATTGGCCGAGGCCGCATCGAGCAGTGAATATGACGAGGAGTTGCGGCGCAGTCACCATGAGGGCATGGACCCGGTCGGTGAGGACGTCGGTACGCCGACGATTCATATCGATGGAGTCGCATTCTTCGGGCCGGTGCTGTCCAGCATTCCGCGTGGCGAGACGGCCGTGAAGGTCTTCGACGGTGCCGTGGCACTCGCGTCGTACCCGGAATTCTTCGAGCTAAAGCGAACGCGTACCGGTGGCCTCAATTTTAACTAATGACCCAAAACGGGCGTGATATTGCCCGTATTGGTCAGTATTTGAGGCTTATACGCCAGTCGGTACCTGCGGCGGGGGTAACGGTGCGAACGGTTGAACCGCAAGGGTAAAACCGGTCGAAGCCCCCGCCGTGGGGCCGGGCACCGGATACGGACAGTTATTTCTCTCCGGCGCATTCAAGAATGGGGCATCGGGGACCGTATTGTGACTCGCGCGGAGGATGCCCCCATGCCTTCGTACGGAACGTTCGCAACCCGTGAATTCACCTGGCTATTGCAGGTTAATGAACGGCATGTTTCGCGAATGGCTGTGCTGGAGAGGATCAAGGACCCGGTGGACCAGATCGATCTGTACCCCGCTCAGACCCCGGCTGCGAGCCGCACGATCAGCGTAGTGATCTGCAGCTACGCGGACTGGCGCTGGGACGACCTCCAGCGCGCGTGTGTCTCGGTCCTCGAGCAGCTCGGCGAGGGCGACGAGCTCGTGGTGGTGGTCGACCACAACGACGGTCTGCTGGCCCGCGCCCGCTCCGAGTTCCCCACCGCCCGCGTCGTCCCCAACGCCGGCCGCAAGGGCCTCTCCGACGCCCGCAACACCGGCGTCGAGACCAGCCGCGGTGACGTGATCGCCTTCCTCGACGACGACGCGGTCGCGCGTCCCGGCTGGGTCACCGGCCTCCGTACGGCCTTCGCAAGCGACGACGTCGCGGTGGCCGGCACCACGGTCCGCCCCAACTGGGAGGGTGGCAGCGCACCCCGCTGGTTCCCCGAGGAATTCGGCTGGGTCGTCGGCTGCAGCTACCGCGGCCTGCCCGAGGAGAAGACCACCATCCGTAACCCGATCGGCGCCTCGATGGCGGTGCGCCGCACGATCTTCGGCAAGGTGGGCGGCTTCTCCGACGCCATCGGCCGGGTCGGCACCAAGCCGGTGGGCTGCGAGGAAACCGAGTTCTGCATCCGGGTCTCGGCCCACGACTCCACCTATAAGGTGGTGTTCGATCCGTTCTCCGCGGTCGATCACTACGTGCCGGCCGTGCGGCAGACGATGAAGTACTTCGTGAGCCGCTGCTACCACGAGGGCCGCTCGAAGCGCATCGTCTCGATGCTGCAGGGGACCGAGGCCGGTCTCTCCTCGGAGCGCAAATACGTCCGGGTGACCCTGCCGTCCGCGGTCATCAAGGGTGTCACCGGTGCGGTCCGCCGCCCGGCCGGGCTGCTGCGCGCCGGAGTCGTCGTGATCGGCCTGAGCAGCACGGTTCTCGGCTACGTGGTCGAGTCCCTCCATCGAGGTCAGGTGACGGTCGGCGGCCACTGAGCCGGCCGCGTAACTTTCCTTCCGAGCGCCACCTCTGGACACCGATGGAGCCCCGTATGTTGACCACCACCACCGCGCGCACCGGGGTCTGGTGCTGCGATTTCGAGATAGCCGGCGACGGTCCGGCGACCTCGATGGTGGACCCGACCGACGAGACCACCATGCGGGTGCTCGTCCGGCTGCACGGCGAGCCACTCGGCTACCTGGCGCTTCCGCGCACCGGCACGCCGGCCGACGTCGAGGCGATCCGCCGGGTCCTGTGGTCCACGTTCGGTGACGCCATCGCGGAGCACCTGACCGCCGAGGGCCTGCCAGTTCCGGCCGAGGCCGCACGGGCCGGCTGGATCGCCCCGGCCCAGCCCGGCACCTGCCCGAACAAGACCGAAGCGGCCGGCCTGGTCAGCGTGGTGGTCTGCACCAGGGACCGCAGCGGAGCCCTGCCCGGCTGCCTCGACCGGCTGGCCGCGGTCACCTACCCCGACGTCGAGTTCGTGATCGTCGACAACGCGCCCAGCGACGACTCCACCGAGCGGCTGGTCGAGAAGTACGCCGCCGACGACTCCCGGTTCCGCTACGTCCGCGAGGCTCGTCCCGGACTGTCGTGGGCCCGTAACGCCGGCCTCGCCGCGGCCAAGGGCCGCTACATCGCCTACACCGACGACGACGTCGCGGTCGACACCGGCTGGGTGCACGGCCTGGTGCGGGGCCTGAGTCGCCGCCCGGACGTCGGCTGCGTGACCGGGCTGGTCTGCACCGCGCAGATCTCCAACCGGTCCGAGGCCTACTTCGACGCCCGGGTCTCGACCTGGTGGAGCCGGTGCAAGCCGCAGCTCTACGACATGTCGGAGAAGGCACGCTACGGCGTGCTCTACCCGTTCGCGGCCGGCCTGTTCGGCACCGGCGCCAACTTCGCCTTCGACCGGGAGCTGCTGCTGCGGCTGGGCGGCTTCGACGAGGCCCTCGGCGCCGGCACGCTGACCCGGGGTGGCGAAGACCTGGACATCTTCGTCCGGATCCTGCTCGACGGGCGGGCGATCGCCTACGAGCCGTCCGCGGTCGCCTGGCACCACCACCGGGCCGACGACGAGTCGCTGCTGCGCCAGATGTACGGCTACGGCAGCGGCCTGACGGCCTACCTGACCAAGCTCCTGCTGGACCACACCACCCGCCGCGAGGTTCTGCGCCGGATCCCGGCCGGTCTGCTCCACCTCGCCCGGGCCAACCCGGCCACGATCCGGCAGCTCACCGGCGTCGTGCCGGCCCCCCGCGGGGTCCGGCGGCGCCGGCTCGCCGGTCACCTGGCCGGTCCGCTGCTTTACGCCCGATCCCGCCAAGCCGTACGCCGATCGGCCGTAGGCTCTTGACCATCACCGCCTACCGCCTGACCACGGCGCCGGCCGAGGAACCGAAGGCCACGGCCTTCACCGACTCGCCGGGGCAAACCGCCCCTGCCCGTCTGGTCCTCTCCTCCCTCAGCCTGCTGTTCCTGTTGGTCGGCCTGGTTGGCCTGATCGCCGGCATCGAGGCCCTGCGGGTCCTCGGTCTCGGCGGTTATTTTCTGCTCGGCACCGGGGCCGCCCCCTGGGCGCTGAACCGCAGGATGGGCCTGTCCCTGCGGACCATGGCGGCCACCTCGGGATCCCTGGTGATCCTGATCCTGGTCTCGATCCTGATGATGTACGGCGACGCCTGGCATCCGTCGCTGGCCGCCACGATGATCATCCTGGTCACCGCGCCGGTGCACGTTCTCGGCGTACTCCGGGCGGTCCGCGATCGGCCGCTGCTGCCGCTCCGGCCCTGGCCGGCCTTCCGGCCGCCGCTGGCCATCGCGGCCGGCGGCGCGATTCTCTGCCTGATCGCGGCACTCACCCACCGGCACCTCGACCCGGGCATCGGCGGCTTCCTCACCCAGATCGGCCCGATTTGGTACGTCGGTCTCGCGCTCATCCTGATCGCGCTGGCGATGGCCCGCTCCGGCGACGAGATGGTGCTCGCCGTCGGCGTCACCCTGCTGATGCTGGTGCTGACCGGCACCGCCGCGCTGGTCTACGACGCGCCCCGGTCGCAGTCGGCCGCCAAGCACCTCGACTTCATCCAGCAGATCCGGCAGAACCACCACCTCGACTCGTCGGTCGGCGTCTACAACAGCTGGCCCGGCTACTTCTCGTCGATGGCCTGGTTCTCCGACGTCACCGGGCTGCGCGATCCGCTCGGGCTGGCCACCGCGTGGCCGGTGCTGATCGGCGTGAGCCGGATCGCGGCCATGCGCTACCTGGCCGGCCAAGTGCTCAGCGGCCGGGTTCTGCCGTGGCTGGCGGTCCTGCTCGGTGTGCTCGCCGACCCGATCGGCGCCGACTACTTCTCGCCGCAATCCGTCGGCTTCGTCCTCGGCCTGGCGATCTTCGGGCTGGCGCTGTCCAAGCTGCCGACCTGGCCGCGGCTCGGCGGCATCCTCGCCATCGGTGCGGCGGTCACGGTCACGCACCAGCTCAGCCCGTACATCATCGGCGGGACGCTCTGTGTCTTCGCGGTGTTCCGGCTGCTCAAGCCGTGGTGGTTCGCGGCCGCGCTGATCGGTGAGGCGTTCGCCTGGGCCTTCCTGCACTGGAGCGACCTGGGCGGGTTCGTCTCGCTGGGCGACGTCGGCAACGCCAGTAACTTCCGCCCGCCGGAGACCGCGGCCACCACCGGCCTCGAGCGGTTGCCGATCGTCGGCCTGGCCTCCTACACCCTGGCCGCCGGCATTCTGGTGATCGGCCTGCTCGCCCTGGTCACCCTCGCCCGCCGGTGGAAAGACCCGGCCGCCTGGGCCTTCGCGCTGGCGCCCTCGGTCGGCGTCGCGGTTCTCGCGGTCAACGCGTACGGCAATGAGGGGATCTTCCGGGCCGCCCTGTTCGCGATCCCGTGGCTCTCGATCCTCGCGGTCAGCACGTTCGCGAAGCTCGGCACCCGACGGGTCAACCTCGGCCTGGGCGCGGTGCTGGTGACCCTGGCGGTGACGTTCAACATCGCGGCGTTCGGGATGGACGCGTCGGCGGTGATGCGGCCGTCCGATCGGGACGCCGTCAAGTGGTTCGAGGCGCAGGCGCTGCAGCGCCAGAACACGGTGAGCTACCTGCTCGTCGTCGGCCCCGGCGACCTGCCGAACGGACCGCCGACCGAGGCCGGCACCTACGTCACGATCGACCGCGAGGACATCGATCCGCAGGCCTACACGCTGACCGATCCGGCCGACACCACGATGACCCGGATGACCGGCCAGCTGGTGAAGTACGGCGACGCCAACACCACCGGCGCCTTCCACCTGTACGCGGTCTGGTCGCCGACCAACGAGTACTACGGTCTCGAATACGGCCTGCACACCAAGGCGCAGTTCACGGCGCTGCGGGACGCGTTCAGCGCCTCGTCGCTGTGGACGAAGGCTTTCACCGAAGGCGATACGGTGGTCTGGGAGTACACCGCGGGTACGGGGACGGGTTCTTGATGGCCGGCACGTCAGTCGATACTTCAGTCGAGCCCGAGGAGAAGAGCCACGTCGCTCAGCTCTTCGGACGGGATTCGGCCTACCTGGCGATCTGGGCGGTGCAGCTGCTCTGCGCCGCGCTGCTGACCCCGATCCTGACCCGGGTGCTGGGGGCCGAGCAGTTCGGCGCGGTCACCTCGGCCAACGCGGTCATGCAGATCATCTTCATCCTGGCCGGGTTCGGCCTGCAGGAAGCGGTCCAGCGTGAGCACTCCGGCCACGACAACCTGCTCGGCGCGCGCCGCCTGATCGGGTTCGGCCTGCTGGCCGGCGCCGCACTCACCTTCACCGGGTGGGCGACGGTCGGCCTGTGGAGCGGGCCGCTCGGTCTGGCCGACAGCCTCGGCACGGTCAAGCTCGCGGTGATCTGGGCCGGGTTGTCGGCGGTCACCAACGTCTCGCTCGGCCTGCTCCGCAGCCAGGACCGGCTGGCCGCGTTCGCCGTGGTCGGCCTCATGCAGTCGGTCGTCGCCGAGGCGGTCAGCCTCGGGTTGTCCAAGGCCATCGCGCCGACCGCCAACAACTTCATCTGGGGCCAGACGATCGCCCAGGGGCTCGCGCTGCTGATCGCGCTGGTGCTGATCCCGCCGGCGTTCGTCCGGCCGCGCGACGTCGAGTTCATCGGCCGGTCGCTGCTCTTCGCGCTGCCGCTGGTGCCGTCGACGCTGGCCACGTTCGTGCTGACCAGCTCCGACCGGCTGGTGGTCGAGTCCGCGCTGGGCAGTGCCGAGGTGGCCCGATATCAGGTCGCCTACAACGTCGCCGGCATGCCGATGCTGTTGCTGTCGGTGCTCAGCTCGGCCTGGATGCCGCGGTTCTTCAGCATCGAGGAGGAGGGTCAGCGCGGCGCCGTACTGCGGGACAGCCGCGACGCGCTGAGCCGGTTGATGGTGCCGGTGATCCTCGGCTTCGGCTTCGGGGCGCCGCTGGTGCTGCGGGTCTGGGCCCCGGCTGAGTACCGTCCGGACGACCTGCAGGTCCTGGTCAGCGTCGTACTGGTGACGGTGGTGCCGTTCGCCGCGCAGCTGGCCGTGACCCGCACCCTGATGACCTACGGCCGCACCGGATCGATCGCGCTGGCCAACTTCCTCGGTGCGATCGTCAACCTCGGGCTCAACCTGCTGCTGATCCCGCACTTCGGGTTGATGGGCTCGGCGATCGCGACTCTCATCGCGTACATCATGGTGTGGTTGTTCCTGGCCTGGGCCGGTAGGGACGTCTCGCCCGGACGCGCGCCGATCAGCCTCCTGTTGCAGATGGTCGGCGCCTGTGCGATCGCCCTGATCGCCGCGACCGTCCCGGAGAGCCTTCCGGTGCTGGCCGGCCGGGTGATCCTGGGCATTGCGACGGTCGGCTGGTTCGTGATGATCTTCCGGCAGATCAGCAAGACCCCGGTGCACGAGCCGTCGGTGGTCGAGGAATCCGTCGAGGTGCCGATGCTCACCGAGGTCACCACGTTCTCGGCTCGGGTGCCGGTGCGTGTTCCGGCGATCGGCCGCGCCACCGTCAAACGACCCGCCCGGTTGGAAGAGACCGCCCGCATTTACTACGGAGGCAGATATATATGACGCCGCTGGCCGTCGCGGTCCTGGCGCACGCGGATCCCGCGCACCTCGGACGGTTGGTCAACGCGTTGCCGTTCATCCCGATCGTGGTGCACTGCGATGCGCGCACCCGTGCGGCCACCTTTGCCGCCATGCGGGAGAGCACCCGGACGGGCAACGTCCGGTTCAGCGCGCGGCAGGCCACCACGCTGTCGAGCTGGTCGCTCGTGCTGGCCGAGCTCCAGGCCGTCCGGGACGCGCTGACCTGGACCAACGCGCGGCACATCGCGGTGCTCTCCGGCGCCTGCTTCCCGCTGCTGCCGGTCGAGGAACTGCACGACGAACTCGCCCACTGGGAAGGGCGCACCTGGATGTGGAACGTCCCGGTGCCGTACCAGGACTGGGACACCCCGCGGCAGAAGGACGGCGGGATGTGGCGGTTCCGGTACCGCTACCTCACCCGCAACAACCAGAGCCTCTACATCAAAGGCTTCCCGTTGCGCATGCCGTGGCCCCGGCAGATCCCGGCCGAGCTGACCCTGCGGGCCGCCTCGCAGTGGAAGATCTACAGCCGGGAGCACGCCACCCGGCTGCTCGAACTCGTCGACGAGCGGCCCGACCTGATCAAGTTCTGGAGCAGCACGCTGGTGCCGGACGAGTCGTTCGCGGCATCGATGCTGGGCAGCCGCACCCTGTTCGGTGAATCCGCGCTCCCGCTGAACGCCTCGGGGGCATGGTACCTGGACTGGCCGCGAGCGCACTCCTATCACCCCCGCTGGCTGAACGAGGAAGATTTCGACCGCCTCAAGGTGGCCCGCTGGGCGCCGTCACAGCACCCGCACACCCAGGTCACCGAGCAGGCCGGGCACCGCAAGCTGTTCGCCCGCAAGTTCCGGTCAAGCGACGGCGCCACCGTGGTCGATCGCATCGCCGAGGAGCTGCTGCCAGGATAGGGGCATGACCTACGTGGTGGTGGGCGGCGGCCTGGCCGGTGCCAAAGCGGTGGAAACCCTGCGTGACGAGGGCTTCGCCGGTCCGGTCACGCTGATCGCGGCCGAGACCGAGAGGCCGTACGAACGTCCGCCGCTCTCCAAAGGTCTGCTGCTCGGCAACGACCAGCCGGACAGCGTCTACGTGCACGCCCCTTCGTGGTACGCGGAACACAACGTCACGCTGCTCACCGGCACCACCGTCACCGGCCTCGACCGGGCCACCAAGACCGTCTCGTTCGCCGGCGGCGCGGTCGAATACGACCGCCTGCTGCTGGCCACCGGGTCCAGCCCGCGGCCGCTGCCCGGCGCGCTGACCCTGCGCACCCTGGCCGACTCGCACCGGATCGCCTCGGCGGTCCGCGAGGGCTCCCGGGTCGTGATCGCCGGGGCCGGCTGGATCGGCCTGGAGATCGCCGCGTTCGCGCGCAGCCGCGGCGCCGAGGTGACCGTGGTCGGCAGCACCGAGCTGCCGCTGCAGAACGTGCTCGGCGCCGAGATCGCCGCGGTCTTCGCCGACCTGCACCGGGCCAACGGCGTGACCCTGCTCGGCGGCACCCGGGTGGCGGCCGTCGAGGGCGACACGGTCCGGCTCGCCGACGGCAGCACGCTGCCGGCCGACGTGGTGATCGCCGGCATCGGCGCCACCCCGAACGTGTCGCTCGCGGTCGACGCCGGCCTCGCCGTCGACAACGGCGTGCTTGTCGACCGGCGGCTGGCCACCAGCGATCCGGACATCTTCGCGGCCGGCGACCTCGCCAACGTGGACCACCCGCTGCTCAAGCACCGCATCCGGGTCGAGCACTGGGCCACCGCGCTCAACTCCGGCCCGGTCGCCGCCAAGGCCATGCTCGGCCAGGACGTCTCCTACGACCGGTTGCCGTACTTCTTCACCGACCAGTTCGACCTCGGCATGGAATACATCGGCTGGGTCGCGCCCGGCGCCGAACCGGCCGTGGTCGTCCGTGGCGATCTCGCGGCTCGGGAATTCATCGCGTTCTGGCTGGTCGACGGCAAGGTGGCGGCCGGTATGAACGTCAACATCTGGGACGTGGTCGAGCCGATCGAAGCCCTCATTCGCTCCGGCGCGGTCGTTGATCCGGCGCGCCTGGCCGACCCGGGCGTCGAGCTGTCTGACCTGTAGGCCAAGTCGCACTTCCGGTGCGCCCTCGAACTGGCAGATCGAGGACGCTGGCGTTATGGACGGCTGGCACGCCCAGGTGCTTACGCACGATCGACGTGGTCCCGACGTCGCCGTGTTCACGTGCCGTACGGGCGTGCCACTGCCGTTCCACGCCGGACAGCACGTGACGATCGAATGCCCGTACCGTCCGTGGCAGTCCCGGGCGTACGCCATCGCCAACGCCCCGAGGCTGGACCGAACGCTGGAATTTCATGTCCGGGCCGGCGGCCCGGGCGGGGTTTCGGCGGCGCTGGTCCGCCGTCTGAAACCCGGCGACATGCTGCGGCTCAGCGAGCCGCACGGCTCCCTCGCCCTCGACCCCTACTCGCGCCGCGACGTGATCTTCGTGGCCGGCGGCACCGGCCTGGCCCCCGCCAAGGCGCTCATCGACGAGCTGTCCCGCTTCAACCGCACCCGCTGGATCCACCTGTTCCGCGGCGAACGACGAGGCGGCGACTTCTACGACCGGGCCGACCTGGAACGCCTGGAACGCCGGCATCCGTGGCTCACCGTGATCAGGGCGACCAGCGAGGAACCCGACGAAAACGGTGCTCAGGGCACCGTCGCCGACCTCCTCACCCAGCACGGGCCCTGGCCCGACCATGACTTCTACGTCTTCGGCTCGCCGTCGATGGTCGAGTCGACGCTGCACCACCTCGACCGGATGGGGGTGCCGGCCGACCGCATCCGTCACGGTGCGTATGACCTCACCCGGGCGGACCGGCCAGCCCGGACACCCTGAGCACCCCATCGCGCAACGGCACTGCGTGCCGCTGACGCGTCATCCAGGATGCGGCATTTGCCATTCGCGCCAGGCGCTGCATGGTCCGGCGACGCTTCTGGCCGTACGCCGTCAGCTGGCCTACCCCGACCGGCCCTGGATGTGGAACGGCGACTGACATTCCTATGTAGAGTTTGATCGTGGACCGCTTTGACACCTCGGTGGCGCACCCGGCCCGGCGCTACAACTATTGGCTTGGCGGCAAGGACCACTTCGCCGCCGACCGCGAGTCCGGCGACCTGATCGTGCGGGCGTTCCCGACCGCGCGCACAGCGGCGCTGGAAAACCGTGCCTTCCTGCGCCGAAGCGTGCAGTTCCTGGCCGAGTCCGGCGTGCGGCAGTTCCTGGACATCGGAACCGGCCTGCCGGTCCCCGACAACACGCACGAGATCGCCCAGCGGATCGAGCCGACCGCGCGAGTGCTCTATGTGGACAACGACCCGATCGTGATGACCCACTCCCGGGCCCTGACCATCGGCAGCCCCACCGGCCGCACCGGTTACGTCGAGGCCGACCTGCGCTCGCCCGAGGTGATCCTCGGCCACCCCGAACTGCGCAAGGTGCTTGACCTGCGCGAGCCGGTGGCTTTGCTGCTGGTGGCGGTCCTGCACTTCCTGCACGACGATGCGGAGGCCGAGCGGGTGGTCGGCGAGTTGCTGGCCGCGCTGCCGTCCGGCAGCTACCTGGTGGCCAGCAATCTGACGCTCGACTACGCCCCACCGGAGCAGGTGGCCAAACACGAGGAGCTGCTGGCCGCAGGCCGAACCGACGCCCGAGCCCGAAACCGCGCCGAGTTCGCCACCTTCTTCACCAACCTGGAACTGGTCCCGCCCGGAATAGTCGCGGTAAGCGATTGGCAGCCGTCCACCGACACCCGCCCAACCGCCGCCGAAGTCTCCATCTACGGCGCGGCCGCCCGCCTCCCCTAGACGTTCCCCGCGCGACGGCAGGGTGCTGAGGCGGTTACCTCCGGCTGGGGTATGGCGGTCCGCTCCAGGTTCGGCCGCCTTTAGCGATGGCGGGGTGTGGCGGTCGCTCAGGGTTCGGCCGCCCTTAGCGATGGCGGATATGCCCGCCTGCTGCGGCTGGCTTCGCGATGACGGGGCCCAGGGGTGGCAGCGTCCGGTCACGGATCGCTTCGGGCCGCCGACGAGCTAGGCGATGGCGGGTGCTGGGGCGGTTGCTTCCGGGGCCAGGCTGGCGCGGGGCGCTGACCAGATGGCGGCGTTCAGCGCGGCCCAGGCGGCGCCGATCACCACTGCGGCGACCGTCTCGCTCATCCGGCTCCACCCCAGGTAGACCCAGGCGCCGCCGCAGGTCGCCACGTAGATGGCGGCCGCGGTCCACACCGTGACCCGCCACTTCCAGGGCAGATGCCCGGCGAGCATCCAGGCCAGCAGCCCGACCGCGGCCGCGAGCTGAGCGGTGTGCCCGGCCGCCCGCGACGCCATCATCCCGGCCACCTCGAACGGGATGTACCCATCGAACTCACTGACCGCCGGGAACACCACGCTAGTCGGCGGCTGCCCGGTCGCCCAGACCGGCGGGGCCACCGCCGCGTAGACGGCCGCCAACAGCACGACCGGCAGCACCGGCCCAACCGCCGTGAGCAGCCCGACGTCTGCCCCACGCCGATGCCGCATCCACCACCAGCGCCCCACCGAAACCACCGCCGCGACCCCGAACAACACCCCCGGATCCGCAAAGGTCGCCGCATCGAGCGCGAACAGATAGCCGTCAGACGTCCACTGCGACCGAGCCCAGTTGGTGATCGCGATGTCGGCGTCCCCAAGCCCACTGAACCGAACCACCACCGGAACCACCAGAACAAGCAGAGCCGCCAGCGAAAGAAGCGCCCCCACCCCAAGCCCGAGATCCACAAGCGACCGAGCCGTAACCCGCCGCCCCCGAACCCACCCAACAACCCACCCAACCGCTTCCCGAACCCATCCCGCGATCCGCGCAACGCCGGTCCCCGCGCCGTTCCTGGTCCCTGCGCCGCGGTTGGTCC
>NZ_BOMY01000015.1 GCF_016862435.1 Paractinoplanes tereljensis | reverse complement strand
CTGCGCCGCTCCTAGCCTCCGCGCCGCTCCCGGGGCCGCTGCTGGTCCCCGCGCTGCTCCTGGCTCCTGCGCTGCTCCTGGCTCCCGCGCTGCTCCTGGCTCCCGCGCTGCTCCTGGCTCCCGCGCCGCTCCCGGCGCCGCTGCTGGTCCCCGCGTCGCTCTTGACTCTCGCGCCGTTCCTAGCGCCCGCGCCGCTGCCGGTCCCCGGGCTGGCCCTGGCCCGGGTGAATGGCGACTCAAACGGTGCCTTGCCGCCGCGAGGCCAGGTCCTACTTTCTGCGAGCGCGAGTAGCCATGCTCTGACCTTCTTCGGCCCGAGCCGGGGCTCTGGGCTGGAGTGAGTGGGGGCGGGCATGCGGGACGCGGTGGATCCGGCGGTCAGCCGGTGGAACGGGCGTGGGTGGCGGCCCAGCCAGCGACCGGCCAGCAGCAGGGCGACGATCATCGTGGCCAGCACGGCAAGCGCGCCCCCGGCCCGACCGGCCCGGGCCGCGAGCAGGTCATAAGAGGCTCCCGCCAGGTAGCTGGCACCCACCATCCACAGTGACCAGAGCGCAGCCGCGGGCGTCTGCCAGGCCGCGAATCGGCGGTAGGGCACCCCGTTCATCCCGGCCAGCCGGGGGACCAGCGTGCGGGCACCGACGATCCACTGACCGAGGAAGATCGCCCGGCCGCCCCGTCGAGTGAAGAGCTTCTCGGCCCGGTCCCAGCGTTTGTCGCCGATCCAGCGGCCCAGCCGGGTCGTCCGCACCCGCGGCCCGCGCCGGCGGCCGGTGTGAAAAGCCATCGTTCCGCCAAATGTCGCAGCCGCGACCGCCACCAGCAGCGCCGGCACGATCTGCACGGTGCCGGCGTTGGCGAGTAGGCCGAGAGCGATCAGCGCGGTAGCGGCCGGCAGCACCAGCCCCGCGACAACGGCCGACTCGGCGGCGACCAGCCCGGCGACAACCGTGTACACCAGAAGTGGCGGAAGACCGCCGAGGAGGTCGTTGAGCCAGGGCATGACCGTGACGCTATGCAGCCGATCAGCCACCCTCAATCGGTGATCGCCCCTAAGGCCGCGCCGCGATCGGGGTATGACTGGGTGATGGACATCCTCGTAGCCGGCGGCCACGGCCAAATCGCCCTCCGCCTGTTGAAGCTCCTGGCCGCCGACGGCCACACCGCACGCGGCTTGATCCGTAAGCCGGAGCAGGCCGGCGACCTGACCGCCGTGGGCGCCGTACCGGTGATCGGCGACCTGGAGAACGACCCGTCACTGGCCCCGTACGTGAAGGGCGCCGACGCCGTGGTCTTCGCCGCCGGCGCGGGCCCCGGCAGCGGCGTGGCCCGCAAGCGAACCGTGGACCTGGGCGGCGCCGTGAAGCTGGCCGACGCGGCGCTGGCCGAGCACGTGACCCGCTACGTCATGGTCTCCTCGATCGGAGCCCAGGCCCCCGCCAGTGCCGGCCCCGACATGCAGCCGTACCTGGAGGCAAAGGCCGAAGCCGACGCGTACGTGGTGGCCAGCGGCCTGGACTACACGATCGTCCGCCCCGGCAGCCTGACCGACGCCCCGGGCACCGGCCGGGTAACCGTCACCCGCGACCTGGGCAACCGTGGCCCGGTCCCGCGCGACGACGTAGCCGCCGTCCTGGCCGCCTGCCTGGTCACGCCGGCCACCATCGGAGTCACCTTCGAACTCTTCGCCGGCGAAACCCCAATCCCGGAAGCCCTACGCCTCTAACGCCCGCCCCGGAGAACCAACGCCGCCCGCAGCCGCGACGTCGCCCGCAGCCGCGACGTCGCCCGCAGCCGCGACGTCGCCCGCAGCCGCGACGTCGCCCGCAGCCGCGACGCCGCCCGCAGCCGCGACCGCGCGGGCCGGCGTCGCCTATCTGCTGGCGCTGCCTGTAGCCGCGACCGCTCGGGCTGGCGTCGCCTGTCTGCTGGCGCTGCCTGCTGGCGAGGGCGGGCGCCTGCGTTGCGAGCGCCGAACCATGGCCGTTCGTGGCGCAGGTGGGACTGGCGCCAGCCACCTGTGAGCGCCGGCCGCCTGCGTTGCGACCGGGCTTGCGTTGTGACCCGGCCGCGATCCCCGCCTTCGTCTAGTTCCGAGCGCCAGACCGTGGCTGCTTCCGTTGCGGATGGGAGGGGCGCCGCCTACTGCAGATGCGCGGCCAGGGATCGGGCCTCGCTTCGCAGTTTTTCGGCGCGATCGGGGTGGCCGGCACGTTCGTAGTCGTCGGCCGCTGTCTCCCGTTCGGCCAGTTCGGCTCGCACTATCTGCTCGACCTCCGGCTCGGTCAGGGCGCGGCGGGCCACCTCGGTGGCACCCACGCCGACCGGCAGTGCCTCGATCGCCAGGCTTCCCTGCGCACCCTCCGCAGGTGCCACCGCCTCGGCGTTGTCGAGCGCCGCCAAGGTGGCACGCAGAGCCGTTGTGGCGTCCCGGTCGCGAGCTTTCATCGCGACCGGCAGGGCCTTCCGAAGCCGTTCGCGCAGCGAGCTGTCCGTCATGCCCGCGACGCTATCGACCACATAGCCGCGACGGCACCGGTTTTCGGGGGCAACCCGGACTCCGCCCGCCCAGTGGCCTCCTGGCCGCGTCTCCCGGCGGCGCCTCCTGATCGCGTCTTTCGGCCGCGTCTTTCGGCCTACCCGACCGCACCGTTGGACGGGCCGGCCGACGTTAAGACGGCCCTTGGCGACCCAGGTGCCTGGCCGACCTGTCTGCCCGTGTCTCTCGGCCGATCGTGCGGCCGTGCTGCCGGCATGCCCGCGCGGGTCGGTGAGATTCGTCGTCGCTGTTTAGTTGTTGTCGAATTCTCGTCGGCAATGTGGCAGCAGCGCGGACAGCGCCGGGCTCAGCCGCGGTCGCCACACCAGAGCGAGCAACGCCGGGATGTCGACCCCGGTGATCGGCACGGCCACCAGACCAGGGTGCACCGACGCCATCGACTCACTCAACACAGCGACTCCCATGCCGCGCGCCGCCAGCTCCGCAACTGCGCCGGGTGCTGACGCGACCAGCACGACATCAGGAATCAAGCCCGCGGTCACACAAGCCTCGTCAAACGAGGCCCGGATCCCGGTCCCTTCGGGCAACGTGACGAGAGGATAGGACACCAACTCGGCGAGTGGTAAGCCCTTCGATCCCGCGGGCGGCGTGTCGGGTGGGACCAACGCGACCAGGCCCTCGTTGGCGACCACGTGCGCGCCCAGGTGCTCCGGCGGCGCGCCGGCCACACCGACCAGGGCGATGTCGGCCGTTCCGGCGATCACCGAGGCGATCAGGTGCTGGGAGTTGTCCTCGACGAGTTCGAGCTCGATCGTGGGGTGTTCGCGGTGGAACGCGGCCAGCGCGGCGAACAGCGGCGTGACCTCGCAGCCGGTCACCATGCCGACCGTGAGACGGCCCCGGACCAGCCCGTTGACCTCGTCGATCGCCTCACGTAGGTCAGCTGCGGCGTCGAGGGCCGCTTGAGCGTAGGGCCGGGCGGCCGCACCCGCGGCGGTGAGCCGGGCGACCCGGCCGGAGCGATCGAAGAGCTCCGCGCCCAGCTCCGTTTCCAGGGCCTTGACCTGGGCACTTACTCCGGACTGGCTGATGTGCACGCGCTCGGCCGCACGGGTGAAGTTGGCTTCGTCGGCCACCGCCAGAAAGTACTCGAGCTGCCGCAGTTCCATAACCACAGATTCTAGTTCCAACAAAAACCATGCGTTGGACTTCTTTTCCCGGCCAGAGCAAGGTGGAGCCATGACCGAACGCGAAAAAGCTGGTAAGCCCGAAGACCTGACCCGCCTGTTCGTCGAGCGCGCCAACGCCAAGGACGCGGAAGGGCTCGCCCTGCTCTACGAGGAGGATGCCGTCATGGCCTATCCGCCGGGGCAGCAGACCGTGGGCCGGGCCGCGATTCAGAAGCTCTGGGAGGGGGCGCTGCCGCATATGCCGGCGTTCGAGCCCGAGGAGCCGCTACCCACGCTGGTCAGCGGTGGCCTGGCGCTGACCTCGACCCCGCCGAAGGACGGCTCCGGCGCTCGCGCCCAGGTGGTGCGCCGCCAGCCCGACGGCTCCTGGCTGCGCGTGCTCGACCAGCCGGAGTTTCAGAAACCGACCGACTGAGGGGGTGCGGCCCGGCCGCCACGGGGGAGAGGCGACCGGGCCGCGAGTGTTGCCTAGAGCGCGATGCGCTGACCGGGGAAGATCAGGTTGGGGTTGCTGACACTGCCGCTGTTCAGCTTGTAGAGAGTGCGCCAGCCGCCCGTGACGTGGTTCTTCGTCGCGATCGCGGCCAGCGTGTCGCCGGAGCGGACGACGTAGTGCTTGCCGGTGGCCTTGACGGTCGTCGACCGGGTGACCTTGGAGCTCGAAGCCGACGACTTCTTCGTCGACTTCTTGGTCGCCTTGTGGGTGGACGACTTCGACGAGGAAGACGACTTAGCCGACGACTTGGAGCCGCTGGTGTTCGTGCTCTTGTACTGCTTCGACGAACCGGCCTTCTTGCCGCAGACCGGCCACGCGCCGATGCCCTGGCCGGCCCGCACCTTCTCGGCGATCCGGATCTGCTCCGACTTGCTCGCCTTGTTGGCGGTGGACGCATACTTCGCGCCGCCGTAGGCCTTCCAGGTGCTGCGGCTGAACTGCAGGCCGCCGTAGTAGCCGTTGCCGGTGTTGATGCTCCAGTTTCCGCCCGACTCGCACTGCGCGACTGCGTCCCAGTTCACACTGGACGCCTGCGCCGGCGAAGCCGGTCCCAGCAGGGCAACCGTGCCCGCGACGCCTGCGGCCGTGAGGCCGAACGCCAGGCGGGCATGCTTGCGAGCCCGCGAAACGCGGGCATGCTTGTGGATCTGAGCCATAAGAGAGAAACCTCCACGCCTACGAGGTCAGCTGTCGGGTTCGGGCTGAGGTGCCCGGCCGCTCCTGGCGGCTTCACCCCGAGGCGCGCGACCAGCGCGCCGAGGAACGTGTGGGTCCCCCGCTCCCTGCCACGAGTTCGAGATCCGGCGAGCGGCGGCAGGGACTCGGCGATCCGCTCGCGGTGCCCGCAATTGCGGACCGGCCGACGGTAACCACGGAGTTGGGGCATCGACCAAGCGTGAAGGGGCGATGGTGACGTTCTTCTCAGTGATTGCCCGATTTGATCTTTCTTTATGACGAGAATGACCGATACGTGGCGGTCTTGAATTACCGATCGGTAACTTGTCCGGTCGGAGCCGGAAACCTGATGGAGAATCGGCAACCATGAGCGAGCTCGTCCGCGATCACGACATCGTCGTCTACGGCGCTTCCGGCTTCGTCGGGGTGCTGGTGGCGAAATATCTGGCCGAGCATGCGCCGGCCGGCACCCGGGTCGCCCTGGCCGGCCGCTCGGAGACCAAGCTCACCGAGGTCAAGCAGCGCCTGGGCGTCGATTGGCCGGTCCTGGTGGCCGACGCCACCGACGCACCGGCCCTGGAAAAGGTGGCCGCGTCCACCCGTGTGGTGATCACCACCGTCGGGCCGTATGCGAAGTTCGGCAAAGATCTCGTGCGCGCGTGCGCGGCGGCCGGCACCGACTACGTCGACCTGACCGGCGAGGTGCTGTTCGCGCGGCAGAGCATCGACGACAACCACGAGCTGGCCCGCTCGACCGGCGCGCGGATCGTGCACTCGTGCGGCTTCGACTCGATCCCGTCCGACCTCGGGGTGCACGTCCTCGATCAGCAGGTGAAGGCCGACGGGGCCGGCGAGCTCACCGACACCACGCTGGTGGTCACCAGCATGCGGGGCGGGATGAGCGGCGGCACCATCGACTCGATGCGCCACCAGCTCGACACGGTCAAGCAGGACCGCAAGCTGCGCCGGCTCGCCGCCAGCCCGTATTCGTTGAGTCCGGACCGGGCCGCCGAGCCCGACCTGGGCCGGCAGGACGACGTCGCGCTTCTACGGGGTGAGGAGATCAACCCGCGGCTGCGCGGCACGCTGGCACCGTTCGTGATGGCCTCCTACAACACCCGCGTGGTCCGGCGCAGCAACGCGCTCCGCGAGTGGGCCTACGGGCGGCAGTTCCGCTACCGCGAGGCGATGAGCGTGGGGGCGTCTCCACTGTCGCCGGTGATCGCGTTCGCCACCAAGCTGGGTCTGGGTGCGCTGATCGTGGGTCTGTCGATCCCGCCGACCAGGTTCGTGCTCGACCGGGTACTGCCCAAGCCGGGGGAGGGGCCGAGCGAGCGTTCCCGCAACTCGGGTCACTTCACCATGGACCTGTTCACCACGACCACCACCGGCGAGCGCTACACGTCCCGGGTCAAGGCCAAGGGTGACCCGGGCTACGCGGCCACCGCCATCATGCTCGGTGAGTCCGCGCTGGCCCTGGTCCACGATCGCGATGCCCTGCCGCCGTCCGAGGGCGGCGTCCTCACGCCCGCCACCGCGCTCGGCGATGCTCTGGTGACCCGGCTGCGCGCCGCCGGGCTGGAGATCACCGCGCGGAAGTGCTGAGGCTCAGGGCGTGGCCAGAGTGCTGAGGATGGCCAGGCAGTAATCGGTGAGGTGGTCGGCTAGGAGTCCCGGGTCTTCGGACATGTCCCGGGACAGCCAGTCGATGATGACCTCGCTCAGGCCGGCCACCAGCGCGAGCAGCAGGCGCTCCTGCCGGAGCTGATCGGTGGGCTGGCTGCCAAGTCGCCGCAGCAGTGCCGCGAGAAACTGGGCGTCCTCGCGGAGCACACCGCGGCGCCGGGTCTCCATGCGCGGTGCGTTGATGTAGATGACCTGCGCCCGCTCGGGGTTGGCGCGCAGCATCTCGAGGAGCTTGTGCACGGACGGGCGCAGCATCTCGTCGAGATTTCCCGGCGTCTCGGGGGCGGCCCCGGCGATGCCCTTCAGCAGCCACTCGTTCTGCTGGCGGTGCAGTGCGCGGACCAGGTCGGGGCGGTCGACGAAGTGCTCGTAGAAATACCTCTTCGAGACCCGGGCCCCGGCGCACACATCGGCCACGGTCACGTCGTCGTAAGCGCGCGTGCCGAACAGTTCCAGCGCCGAGCTGAGAATCCGGTCTCGCCGGTCGGTTGCCCGCTCTTGACGGGACCGCCCGCCGTAGTTCTCGCCCCGCCGCGTCACCAACGCAGTCCGATCGTCCACGAGATCAAAGGTATGCCTTGCGCAACATCGACTCCGTCCACGTTGGGTACTCGCGGGTAGCCAGTGGCGACATGACGAATCCCTCATCGGCTTCATAACGATCGCTACTGGCCTTAACCGGGTCCATCCGGGCAGGATCATGTGGTGTCCACAAGTCGTCTTCCCTACCCGCTCACGCTTGCGGGCGACGGCCTCATCCTGCGCGAATGGCGTGCGGAAGACCTCGATGACCTGGTCGCGCTGCTCGACGAGCCGGACATCGCCCGGTGGACGCCGATGCCGACCCCGTTCGACCGGGAGGCCGGCCTCGCCTACCTCAGCCGTGCGCAGCAGGGCCGGGTCAGCGGCCGCCGGATCCAGCTCGCGATCACCGAGGACGGAGAGCGGCCGATCGGCGAGGTTCTGCTCTTCGGCGTTGACGCCGGCCTCAAGGAGGCCGAGCTGGGCTATCTGGTGGGCGCGCAGCATCGCCGGCGCGGGGTCGCGTCGGGCTCACTCTCCCTGCTTTCGATGTACGCGCGGGGCACTCTCAAACTGGGCCGGCTGCTCCTGCGGATCGACCCGGCCAACGTGGCGAGTACGGCCGTGGCCCGCCGCTGCGGTTACCGGCTCACCGGCGAACCCCCGATCCTGCAGGTGGGGCCGCACGGGCCGAGCAGTCTGGACACCTGGGAGCTCCCCGGCGACCGGGCCGCGACCCGCCTGGAACGACTGAAAAATGTCGCAGCCCGGCGGTACGGTCGTCGCACCTAACTGAGGAGGTGCCATGGTCAGCGTCGATCGTGCACAGGTGATGGCCTATCGGGTGGCGGCTCTGGGTCTGGCCGAGCGCAGCCGGAAGCGCCCCGCCGATCTCCCCGTCCTCGACCTCGGCGTCCAGGAATACACTCCCGGTTCCCAGCGGGTCGCGCTCGCCGCCCGCACCGGCGCGGCCCTCGACGACGACCGCCTGATCACCGTGTGGTCGGCCCGCGGTGCCCCGCACCTGCATCGCCGCTCCGACCTGGCGGCCCTGGTCAAACAGCTCTGGCCGGTGAGTGACGCCGACGCGACCGCGCGCATCAAGAGCGGCCAGATCCCCGAGGGCATGAAGCTCGGTCTGGCCGCCTTCACCGCCACGGCCGCCGCGTTCCGTGCGGTGGTGACGACCTCGATGCCGCGCGGCGAGGCGAGCGCCCAGGTGAGCGAGCGGGTGCCGGCCGAGCTGACCTACTACTGCCGAGGCTGCGAGGCGCAGCACATCGCCGGCAACGTCTGGCAGCACTCCGGCCTGGCCGGCGGGGTGGAGGTGCAGTCGCGCGGACGCGAGGCGACGCTCGGCCCGATCCCGGACGCACCGCCCCAGCCCACCGCTAACGAGGGCGTCGGCGAGCTGATCGCGACCTATCTGCGGTTCCTCGGTCCGGCGAGCCCGGCCGAGGTGGCTAAATACCTGGGCAGCAGCGCCGCCGAGATGAAGCGGGTCTGGCCGTCGGGGTTGGCCGAGGTGACGGTTGACGGGCGGAAGAGGTGGCTGCCGGAGTCCGAGGTGAGGGCGCTCGCCAAGGCTTCCGAGCCGGACGGCGTGCGGCTGATCCCGGGGATGGATCCGTTGCTGCAGGCCCGCGATCGCGACCTGCTGGTGCCCGATCGCGACCAGCAGAAAGAGGTGTGGCGCACCCTCGGAAACCCGGGTGCGCTGCTCGTCGACGGTGAGATCGCGGGAGTGTGGCGGGCCAAGCTGTCCGGCCGTAAGCGGGTCGACCTGACCGTCACCGCGTTCGGGTCGCTGCCGGCGTCGCGCCGTAAACAGGTCGAGGACGAAGCGGCCGAGGTGGCGCGCGGGCGCGAGGTGCCGGAGGCGGCCGTCGTCTTCGAGTGAGTCATCGCGGTGAACCGCCAGCCCTGCGGGCAAATCGGACGCATGGCGGGAACTGGCATACGCGGAGGTATCACGAAGGCAACGCGCGAGTAACAATGGCATCGATCGAGCGTTGATCTCGATCGGGGGCGGGCCCGGGGCCGACCGGAGGTGACGACATGCTGAGCAGGGAAGACAGCCGTCGTTTGGCGGAGCTTGAGCGCCATATGTGGCGCGATGATCCCGATTTCTGCACGCGCATGTCGGGCGGTGGCCTCAGAGTGGTGCCGCGCAGGCGCTATTCCGTCTCGCTGATCTTCACGGCCGCCGTCATCTGGCTGGCCGCGATCGCCCTCGGCGTGCTCGGCTGGTGGCCGGCCGCCATCCTGGCCGCTATCTGCGGCACCGCCGTCTTCGCCACGCTGATCGCCCGCGGCGCCCGCCGCGGCCGTAAGCGGGCCTGAAAGCCCGCCGCGGCCGTAAGCGGGCCTGAAAGCCCGCCGCGGCCCTAAGCGGGCCGAAAGCCCGCCGCGGCAAGCAAGCGGGCCGGAAGCCCGCCGCGGCAAGCAAGCGGGCGGAAAGCCCGCCGCAGCAAGCAAGCGGGCCGGAAAGCTGGAAAAGGAAAGACGACGCCGAGTGGGGTGTTCGGCGCCGTCTTCCCGCTGGGACTGAAAGCCGGGGATTTCCCGCGATGCGCCCCCGCATCGCGGGCAGCGGTCAGTCCCGGGTGTGGGCGCCTCGGCGGGAGCGGAAGACCCAGACGCGAAGCATCAGGAAGCGGACTGCGGTGGCCAGCAGGTTGGCCAGGATCAGGACGACCAGTTCCACCGGCTTCGACGGATTGGCCGACAGCCGATCGAGCAGGGCGAGGGAACCGCTGGTCAGGCCGAGGCCGATGGCGAAGACGATCAGGCCCTGGGCCTGGTGACGCCAGGCGCCGTCGTTACCGCGTACGCCGAAGGTGACCCGGCGGTTGACGGCGGTGTTGGCGATGGCGGTGACCAGCAGGGCGATCAGGTTCGCCCACTGCATGCCTACACCGGTGCGCAGTAGCGCGTACAGAAGAAGGTAGGCGAGCGTGCTCGCCGCACCCACCGCGGCGAAGCGGATGAGCTGGCCGGTCAGGCCGGCCGGAACGCCGGCCACCGGCAGCGGATTGCGGCCGAGTTGTTCGCGCAGCGTGCCCAGTGGCAGGCGGCCCGAGCCGAAGGCGCGCAACAGGCGCACGATTCCCTTGAGGTCGGCAACCGCGGTCGCGACGATGTCGACCCGGCTGTCCGGGTCGTCGACCCAGTCGACCGGCACCTCGTGGATGCGCAGGCCGGCCCGTTCGGCCAGGACCAGCATCTCGGTGTCGAAGAACCAACCGGTGTCCTCGACCATCGGCAGCAGGCGTTCAGCGACGTCCGACCGGATGGCCTTGAAGCCGCACTGGGCGTCGGAGAATCGGGCCGACAGCGTGCCGCGCAGGATCAGGTTGTAGGTGCGGGAGATGAACTCGCGCTTCGCGCCCCGCACGACCCGGGAACCGCGGGCCAGCCGGGAACCGATGGCCAGGTCGGAGTGACCGGAGATCAGCGGGGCCACCAGCGGCAACAGCGCGCCGAGGTCGGTGGAGAGGTCCACGTCCATGTAGGCCAGGACGGCCGCGTCGGAGTGGGTCCAGACGTACTTCAGCGCGCGGCCGCGGCCTTTCTCCGGCAGGTGTACGGCGGCGACGCCGGGCAGTTCGCCGGCGAGCCGGCCGGCGACCTCGGCGGTCGAGTCGGTGCTCGCGTTGTCGGCGACGGTGATCCGGAAGCGGTACGGGAAGTGGGCCGAGAGGTACGCGTGCAGACGCCGTACGCACGGTTCAAGGTCGATCTCCTCGTTGTAGACGGGGACGACCACATCGAGCACCGGAGCTTCGAACCGGGTCGAGTCGGTGGCGTGCGATGGCAGCGTCGTAAGGCTCATGCCATCCAAGGTCGGCCACGCAACTAGGCAATACGTAAGGCATCCCTGTGTGGACACTGTGAGTCCGTTTTCTGCTTTGTGAACGTTTCCCTAATGGGTGAACGCCGCAACGGGCGGCCCCGAAACGGGAGCCGCCCGTTGATGGGCGTAAATGCCTTGTTAGGAGGTCGGCGAGGTCAGGTCGTAGACCGTGGTGCTGCCGACGGTGGTCGCGGTGAAGTTGTCGGCCACCCACTGGGCGATCTCGGAGCTGGCGTTGCTGCCGCCGGTGCTCGTGCTGCCCCCGCTGCTTCCGCCGATGTAGTAATGGATCTTTCCGGCGGAGACATATTCCTCGAATTGGGCGAGAGTGGGTGACGGGTCGGTGCCGTTGAAGCCGCCGACCGCCATCACCGGGTCGCCGGTGGCCAGCTGGTAACCGGACGCGTTCTGCGAGCCGATCGTGGCCGCCACCCAGGTGTACTTGTCGGCGTCGGCCTGGAGCAGCGCCTTCATCTCGTCGGTGACCGTGACCGCGTCGAGGAGGCTGCCCATGCCGCCCCCGCCGCCGCGCATCCCGCCACCACCGTTGCCGCCGCCCTGGAAACCGCCACCCGTGGTGGTGCCGCCGCCATTGGTGCCGCCACCAGGGAATCCGCCGCCACCAGGGCCGCCGCCTCCGCCACGGTTCCCGCCGCCGCCTCCACCGAAGCCGCCGCGACCCCCGCCACCGCCGAAGCCACCGGTAGACGGCCCCGCCGATGGAATCGATCCGGTGTGTCCTTCAGATGCGGTTTGTACGGCGTACGCCGCGGGCCCGGCCAAAACCGCGACCAACGACGCACCCGCAGCCACCACGCCCAGGCGCGCCGACAGGCGCGACTTGATGAGCGAGGAGCCCAGCACGCCGGCCGCCGCGACCAGACCGCCGAGCAGCACCACCCACCGCAGCCAGGGCAGGAAGTCCGAGCTGCGGGTCAGCAGGTGGTAGCACCACCAGGCGGTGATCGCGATGGCGGCGGCCAGCGTCGCCGAGGCGATCAGATTGCGCCGGTTGCGCCAGAGCAGCACCGACCCCATGCCGACGACCGCACCGATCGCCGGCGCCAGGGCGACGGTGTAGTACGCGTGGAAGATGCCCTGCATGAAGCTGAAGACCAGGCCGGTGATCATGAGCCAGCCGCCCCAGATCACGAAGCCGGCGCGTTGCCGGTCGGTGCGGATCCGCGGCGCGGTCAGCACCAGCCCGGCGACCAGAACGATCAGCGCGCCGGGGAGGAGCCAGGAGATCTGCCCGCCCTGCGAGCTGTCGAACATCCGCAACAGCCCGGTCTCACCCCAGCCGCTGCCGCCTCCACCGCCGCCGACGCTGCCGGTCTCATCGCCGGAGAGTCGGCCGAGTCCGTTGTAGCCGAGGGCGAGCTCGAGAATGCTGTTGTTCTGCGAGCCGCCGATGAAGGGTCGCGCGGAGGCCGGCACTAGTTCGACGATGAGGATGTACCAACCGGCCGACACGACCAGGGCGACCAGGGCCAGCAGCAGCTGGACGAGGCGCTTGCCGAGCTTCGGCGGTCCGGCGATCAGGTACGCGAGGGCGAAGGCCGGCACGACCAGCAGCGCCTGCAGCATCTTGGCAAGGAAGCCGAAGCCGACGAAGACACCGGCCCAGATCAGCCACTTGGTCTTGCCGTTCTCGATCGCCCGGGAGGTCGCCCAGGCGCCGGCGACCATCATCAGGACGAGCATCGCGTCGGGGTTGTTGAAGCGGAACATCAGCACGGCGATCGGGGTGAGCGCGAGCACCGCGCCGGCGATCAGGCCGGCCGCTGGGCCGAACCAGCGCTTGACGCTGGCATAGAGCAGGCCGACGCTGGCCACACCCATGAGCGCCTGCGGCACCAGGATGCTCCACGAATTGACCCCGAAGATTCGGGCGGAGAGCGACATCACCCAGAGCGCGCCGGGCGTCTTGTCCACAGTGATCGAGTTGGCCGCGTCGGAGGAGCCGTAGAAGAGCGCCTTCCAGCTCACCGATCCGGCCTGGGCGGCGGACGAGTAGAACGCGTTGGCCCAGCCCGATTTGTCTAGTCCCCAGATGTAGAGGACGCCGGTGAGCAGGAGGAGCGCATAAAGCGACGGCCGCACCCAGGTGGGATCGTCGCCCAGAAGGAGACGCCGGGCGCGCGACGGCGTGGGCGCGGGCGGTGGCGGTGGCGGAGCCACAATCGGCGGAACGGGCAACGTCGAGGTCATCGAGGCTCCACAGGCTGGTGGATCGGTTACTCGACAACACTCGACGTGTGCCCTGTGCGGCTGCTGTGGATTACCGAGCGCGACGCTGGGAAGACGCGGTGGCGAGTTTCTCCAGCACCGAAACGGTCGGTTCCCAGCCCATGCAGGCATCGGTGACGGACTGGCCGTAGGTGAGCGAACCACCCAGCTCCTGCCGTCCCGGAACGAGGAAGCTCTCCAGCATGACGCCGCTGATGCCGTGCTGCCCGTCGGCGACCTGGCCGGCCACGTCGTCGGCGACCAGCGGCTGGCGCAGGTGGTCCTTGCCGCTGTTGCCGTGCGAGCAGTCGATCACCAGGCGCTCCGCCTCGCCGGCCTTGCGCAGCAGCTGCAGCGCACCCTCGACGTCGGCGGCGCTGTAGTTCGGGCGGCCCCCGCCACCACGCAGCACCAGGTGGGTGTCGGGGTTGCCGGTGGTGTGCAGGATCGCCGGGGTGCCGGAGTAGTCGATGCCCGGGAAGACGTGCGGCACGGCCGCGGCCTGGATGGCGTCGATCGCCGTGCTGATGCTGCCGTCGGGGCGGTTCTTCATGCCGATCGGCATCGAAAGACCGGAGGCCAGCTGCCGGTGGACCTGCGATTCGACCGTACGGGCACCGATCGCGCCCCAGGCCACGGTGTCGGCGATGTACTGCGGCGTGATCGGGTCGAGGAACTCGACCGCGGTCGGCAGCCCCCGGCCGACGATCTCGAGTAGCAGCTTGCGGGCGATCCGCAGCCCGGTGCCGACGTCGCCGGTGCCGTCCAGCGCCGGGTCGTTGATCAGGCCCTTCCAGCCGACCGTGGAGCGCGGCTTCTCGAAGTAGACGCGCATCACCACGAGCAGGTCGTCACTGAGCCGGTCGGCCTGCTCGCGCAGCAGTCCGGCGTACTCCCCGGCGGCGGCCGGATCGTGCACGGAACAGGGGCCGACGACGACCAGCAGCCGTGGATCTCGGGCGTTCAGCACGTCTTCGACCTGTCGGCGGCCGTCCAGCACGGTGTCGTGCAGATCGGCCGTCAAGGGCAGCTCGTGGTGCAGCAGCGCGGGGCTCATCAGCGGAACGACCGCGGCGATGCGCTGGTCACGGACGCGCTGGACCTCGGGGGCAGTCACGGTGGATCTCCCATTCTCCGCCGGCACCCACGGTGAGAACCGGCAAACAAAAAGGCAGCGACGTCGTCGCTGCCTCAGGCCGGCTCTGGCTTGGTGTCTCAGGTCATGAAGTGATAACCGAGGCACCGGCGTGAGCCGGCCCGGTAAACCACCGATACATGCGAGACACGTCGGCCAGCATAGCGCGTCACCGTGACCGGGACACGGTCTGTGGCAACTGACCAGCTGTTGGGACGAGGTCCGCCGGGGCGAGCGGCAGGACCACGGTGAAGACGGTCTGGCCGGGAACGCTCTGTACGGACACGTTGCCGCGGTGCGCGGTGACCACGGCATGCACGATCGACAGGCCGAGGCCGGTGCTGCCGGCGGCCCGGGATCGGGAGCTGTCGCCGCGGGCGAAGCGCTCGAAGATGTGCGGCTGGAGTTCGGGCGCGATGCCCGGCCCGCCGTCGATGACGTGCACGACCGCGGCGTCCTGACCGGCCCGGACCGAGACCGTGACGGTGGTGCCCTCCGGAGTGTGGGTGCGGGCGTTGGCCAGCAGGTTGGCGACCACCTGGTGCAGGCGGGCGCCGTCGCCGACCACGGTGACCGGTTCCTCGGGCAGGTCAAGCTGCCAGTAGTGCCGTGGTCCGGCGGCGTGCGCGTCGCTGACCGCGTCGACGACAAGCATGGTCAGGTCGACCGGGTCCTGGCCGAGCGGCCGGCCGGCGTCGAGCCGGGCGAGCAGCAGCAGGTCTTCGACGAGCCCGGTCATTCGTTGGGCCTCGGACTCGACCCGGCTCAGCACGTGTGCGATCTCCTCGGAGATCGGGGCCCGGCTGCGGCGGCTCAACTCGGCGTAACCGCGGATGGCCGCGAGCGGGGTGCGAAGTTCGTGGCTGGCGTCGGCGACGAACTGGCGTACCTGCATCTCGCTGGCGTGCCGGGCCTCCAGCGCGTTGCCGACGTGGTCGAGCAGCTGGTTGAGGGCGGCACCGACCTGGCCCACCTCGGTGCGCGGATCGGTGTCGGCCTCCGGGACGCGTTGCGCCAGCTGCACCACGCCGCGGTCGAGCCGCAGCTCGGAGACCCGGGTGGCGGTGCTCGCCACCCGGCGCAGCGGCCGCAGCGTGCCGCGAACGATGAACACGCCGGCCCAACCGGCGATGACCAGGGCGATGAGTACGGCGCCGCCGGTGACCAGAGCGACCCGGAACAGCACCTTGTGCAGGGGCTCGAGCGGCAGTGCGACGATCTTGATGCGGCCGTCTTCGGCGTCCTCGGCGGTGACCCGGAAAGAGCCGAACGAGCCGAGGTCGACGTCCGACTTGCTGCCGTCGGTCTTGACCGCGATCAACGTCGCCTTCGCCGCGTCGTCCAGATCAATCCAGTCCAGGGTGTATTGGTTGCTGCTGCTGCTGGTGTCGCTGGTGCTGGGGGCGAGCGTGACCACGCCGCCCCGGAAGGCGCTGGTGTCGGCCGGGTCGTAGGAGGCGGTGATCGAGCCCCGCTCCGAGCCGGGGGACGGCCCGTTGATGTTGAACTCGGGCGGGTGCTGGTTACCACCGCCGTTGAATGGCTGGCTTCCGTTACCGCGGCCCGGGTTCATCGACTGGTCGAGCTTGGCGTCGATCTGGTCGTACAGCTGCTGGCGGAGAATCAGCTCGGCGGTGCCGCCGACGGCGACACCGATGATGGCCAGCAGGGTGATCATGATCGCCACGATGCGGGTACGCAGCGACCAGCCCGCCGGGCTACGCCAGCGGGCGGGACGAGGGGATGGGGTCTTAGTCCGCCGGCTTGAGGACATACCCGGCTCCGCGCATCGTGTGGATCATCGGCGTACGACCCGCGTCGATCTTCTTGCGGAGGTACGAGATGTAGAGCTCGACCACGTTGGCCTGGCCGCCGAAGTCGTAGTTCCACACCCGGTCCAGGATCTGGCTCTTGCTCAGCACCCGGCGCGGGTTACGCATGAGGTAACGCAGCAGCTCGAACTCGGTCGCGGTGAGCGTGACCAGGTCACTGCCCCGGCGAACCTCGTGGCTGTCCTCGTCGAGGGACAGGTCGCCGACGATGAGCTGCGACTCGGTCCGCATCGGCGAGTGGCCCATCCGGCGCATCAGGCCGCGCAGCCGGGCCACCACCTCTTCGAGGCTGAACGGCTTGGTGACGTAGTCGTCGCCGCCGGCGGTGAGGCCGGTGATCCGGTCCTCCACCGAGTCCTTGGCGGTGAGGAACAGCACCGGCACCTCGGGCGATTCGCCACGCAGGCGGCGCAGCACCTCGAGCCCGTCGATGTCCGGCAGCATCATGTCGAGGACGACGGCGTCCGGGCGGAAGTCGCGGGCGGTGCGCACCGCGGTCTGGCCGTCTCCGGCACTCTTCACGTCCCAGCCCTCGTAACGCAGGGCCATGGAGAGGAGCTCGGCCAACGTCGGTTCGTCGTCGACCACGAGGACTCGAACCGGGCCACCGTCGGGGCGGCGGAGCTCGGTGCCGGATTCTTGGTTCGCCATCGTCATGCCCCTACTGTCACGGGTCACGCTTTGCGCCGCCTTTCCGCTTCCTGTGTAGCACCTGTGACCCGGACGCACAGGAAGCGCAAATATTTCGCACAGCCGTCTGACACCGTACGCCCTGATCGTGGTGGTTATGACGCAGACGATGAAGCACCAGATGCTCGGCTGGAAGCGGCGTTCGGGTCTCGCGGCGCTGGGTGCCGCGGTCGCCCTGGCGGCGGTCCTGGGTCCACAGATGAGCGCGACGACCCGGCTCGGAGCTGCCAGTGAGGTGGCCGGCTACGCGACCGTCACGGCCGCCGACACGATCACCAGCCAGGCCATGCTGGCCGAGGTGGCAGCGGGCAGTGGACGCGTGTCGAAAACCCTCGAAAGCGTATAAAACGCCCATAATGGTTGCATGCGGATCATGCGTCGGGTATTAGCGATCTTGGTGGTGGTCGCGACGCTCTTCCTGGTGGGGCCACCGGCGCAGGCGCGAGCCGACAAGTGCGCCGGCGATTGCCGGGCGCGGCTAGTTCAGGTCGGCCTGAAGGGGCGCGTCGTGCAACTCGTCGCCGACGGGGACAGCACCTGTGCGCTGACCGACGCCGGCGACGTCTACTGCTGGGGTGCCGGCTACCCGGAGTCGCACGGTCCGGGACGCAGCCCGATGGTGCTCGTCGCGATCGGCGCGCTGCTGGTCGCCGGGGGCGCGACGCTGATGATGGTCAGCCGTTCGTCACCGCGAGTGCCGCGTCGCGAAACTGCTCCGCCCCCTGCTTGATCCGCTCGGTGGCGGCCGGCTGGTTCCAGTCGTCCCAGGTCACCGGGCCGAGCACCTGGTCGGTGCCGGACGCCGACAGGGTCACGCTCACCCCCGGACTGCGCTGGGTGGTCAGCTTGCCGGCCTTCGGCACGCCGACCGCGTGCGTCGAGGGGTCCGCGAAGCCGATCATCGCCCACGGCACCCGCACCGACAGATTGTCACCGTCGAGGTGCCACAGCGCCCGGCTGTCCACGTCCGGGTCGTCGGTGTTCCACACCCCGTGCCGCAGGAGTCCCGCGTTCTGCATCTCGATCGGCAGCTTCGCGCCCGTGCTCGGCACCGTCCGGGCCCGGTTGGTCAGCAGCTCATAGGCACGCCAGCCGTCCGGCGCCGGTCCGCGCGCCGCGTCCGGGATATCGCCGTCCAGCTGCAGTGGATCGAGTTGCTGCCGCACGTACGCCTGCCCGGTGTGACTCACCAGGTTGAGCGCGAAGATCGCGTCCGGCCGCCGGTCGGCGCTGCCGGCCATCGGCGTGCCGGTGAGGCCGGGCAGCGGGTCGAGGCCGATCATCATCGACCCCGGCGGCGAATCGCCCAGCTTGACCTCGAGGTGCAGGTACGACTCGTCGGTCTGCGCGGTGACCTTCTCGGCCGGCCAGCCGCCCTCGGCGTCGATCAGGGAAATCGGGTCCGTCTTGCGGGCCGCGTCCATCGCCAGCAGCCCGAAGCCCTGCTCGTTGGTGAGGGGGTCGCGCCAGAGCTGGCGCCGGTTCGGCACCTGGTGGGCGACGGTGTTCCAGGTGTAGCGGAACCACTCGTCGACCCACTCGAACAGGAATCCACCGGCCAGCCCGCGAGTCTGCATGCCGCGCAGCAGCTCAGCGGTCATCTTGGTGGCCTCGACCTCGCTGTGGTCACCCTGATTGCGCCCGAGCGGCCCGAGGTGCGCCGATCCGATCGACGACGGCACCCCGAACTCGGTGATCATGGTGGGCATGCTGCCGTGATGCTTCCGCAGCGATTCGAGATAAGCGAGGTAGGGGTCGGCCTGCGCTTGCAGCGCCGGTTCCAGCCGCAAAAAATCCGGATAGTACGGGTACGCGTGATAGCTCGCGAACGTTCCGGCCGGCCAATTCGCGGTGGGCAGCACGTGATTGGCGTCCAGCTGAAGCAGGTCCTCCTGGCGCAGCGGCTCCTCCGGGTGGCGCAGCGGATCGGTGGTCGCCCAGTTCACGAACGCGATCGGCTGACTCAGCCCCTTCTTCGCCTCGTACCCGGCCAGGTCGTTCATCCGGTTCGCCAGCCAGCGCTCGGTCGGCGTCGCATCCGACGTGCTGCGGAAGTACTTGCCGGTGATCGCTTTCGCGTCGGCGTTCTTGCGGTCGCTGGCGGCCGCGGCGGCCGGGTCGAGCTCCGACCCGATGAGCCAGCCGGCCAGCCAGGGGGTGACGTCGGCGGTCCACTCGCCGCCGATCCGGCCGGGCAGGGTGGTGCGGTTCAACTGCCCGGACACCGCCTGCGTGGCGTCCTTCAACTCCTGCCGGAAGGCGTCGGTGACCTGCTGGTCGTAGAGGTTCCCCTTCTTGACGTACGCATCACCGACGAGTGACACGCCCTGCATCACGTAGAGCGGCCGATCCGGGTTGGCCTGGTTGTAGGCCGCCAGCTGCTGGTAGAAGGCCGGCGGGTGGATGTCGTAGATCCGCACCACTCGGATGCCGAGCCAGGTCATCGCCGCGAACCAGGCGCGGTACTGCGCGGCCGAGATCGACACGTCGGCCGGCACGTGCCCCGGGGTGGTGTTGCCGAGATCCACTCCCGGCAGGAAGGTGCGGTCGCCGGCCGTGGTGTGCAGCACGAACCGCTGCCCATCGGCGTTCGACACCATGCTCAGGCCGTTCGCGTCGACCGGTGCGGGCCGCCACGGCGTGCCGGACGGCGGGGACGGTATGTCCCGCATCCCGGCGATCAGCAGCGCCGGCGAGCGTAAGGCCGGCGACGAGGTGGCACCCGACAGCATCAGGCACAGCGCGAAAGCGAACACCGCGAAGGCGGTCGCCCGGGCTCGCCCGAATCGTGGACGGGCCGGCATGGACACGACATGACTCGAAAGGTCCCCCACGCAGGCATTCTCCGTCGAGGAAGTTGCCGTATGAGGGGAATTGTCGGGAAGCTTGAGGGACTGGAACACTCGCCGTTGGCCCGGAGTTGTGCCAGCGTTGACCAATCGGCGGCGCGAGGGCGTGGGGGAGCGTGCACGTGGATCTTCTCGAGGAGTACCGCAGAGCCACCTTTTTCTTCGAGTCCGGCGACCCGCTCGGCGCCGCCCGGCTGCTCGAGCCGATCGTCGAGGCGGAACCGCACAACACCGCGGTCCGTCAGCTGCTGGCCCGGGCCTACTTCAACTCGGCCCAGCTCAACGGGGCGGAAGCCCAGCTCCGGGCGCTGATCGAGCATGATCCGTCGGATCACTACGCGCACCACGTGCTCGGCCGGACCCTGGAGCGGGCCGGCCGTTTCCGTGAGGCGCTGCCGCACCTGCGGCTGGCCGCCGCGATGAAGCAGCAGGCCGACTACGTCGAGGCCGTCCGCCGAGTCGAAGAGTGGCTCGGCAAATCCGAGCACGCATAGGATTCTGAATCGTGAAGCTCAAGCTCGACCTGCACGACATCTTCAACCGGGGCCAGGAGATCGACCGTGCCCTGCGCGGGATCATCGACGAGGCCATCGAGAAGAAAGCCGCGATGGTCGAGATCATCCCGGGCAAGGGCAGCGGCGCCCTGAAGAAAAAGGTGCTGCGCTTCCTCGATCAGCGGGACATCAAGCAGCTCTACCACCGGGTGGAGAAGGACGGCGACAACTGGGGCCGTCTCTTCGTGCACTTCCGTCACGATGCTCCCACCGGTCGCCGGGGTCGCGGGCGTTAGCGCACCACCTCGTACCAGAAGGCGTCCTCGGCCAGCCGGTCGAGCTTGATCTTGGTGCCGCCCGGATGGGTGAACAGCCGGGTGCCGTCGCCGAGCAGCACCGGCGCCACGAAGACCAGGATCTCGTCGAGCAGGCCCGCTTCCAGGGCCTGCCGGGCCACATCGGCGCCGAGGATGTTGACGTACTTGTTGCCGGCCGCCTGCTTGGCGGCGGCGACGGCCTCGGTCAGGTCGGTGAGGAAGACGGTGTCCGGCTCGGCGACCGGCGGCGGCTCGTGGGTGAGCACGAACTGCGGACCGTGCCAGGCACCTCCGAACGCACCTTCCTGGTCGGTGCCCTTGTTCGGGTCGTCGCCACCCCAGGTGCGGCGGCCGACCAGGATCGAGCCGATCCGCTCGACGATGCCGTCGGCGGTCGGGTTGGGCTCGCCGATGAACTCGGTCAGCCAGGACATGTCGCCGCCCGGCCCGGCGATGAACCCGTCCAGGGACATCGTCGCGGAGTAGAGCACCTTCGCCATGAGACCTCTTCTCAACGGGTGTAGGTGGCCGCGACCGCCAGCAGCTCGCTGGTGTGCGAACCGACGATGCCTACCCCGGAGGGCCGGGCCTTGAACCCGGGCAGGGCGGTCAGCCCGTCGCTGCCGTCCATCGCCCGGAACCGCACCGGGCCGGTGGTCCGTACGGTCAGGGTGACCTCGACCCCCTCGGCCGGCGGCGCGTGGAACACGAAGCCGAAGCCCCACGGTCCGTCCTCGGGTTTCTCGACGGCCAGCTCGCGCCCGCCGACGGTGGCCGCGGTGACCTCGACGCCGGTCGCGACGTGCAGCGTGGTGAGCCGGACCGGCCGCTGCGGCTGCAACCGGAGTTTCATGACCCGGCTGTCACCCGACCGGGTGTCCGACACCAGGGTCAGTTTCGGGGCCGGCAGGGTGGCCGCTTCCGCCTGGCCGGTGCGCATCTCCTCGGGCCCGAACGCCGGCAGCGCCTCGTTGACCGTGTGCGGGTCGCCGGAGACGTACTGCGAGGTCCACTTCTGCACGCGCGGCTCGTCGCTCAGCCACTGGGCGGTGCCGTTGTCGGCATCGAGCGCGTACATCAGCTGGGTGAGCGCCGGGTGCTTGGCGTCGAAGCGGTCGACACTCAGGCCGACGACCGTGGCGACCACGACGGCGAGCAGCGTGGCGAGGGTCGGCAGGGCCGCTCGGCGGCGGGCCCGCAACGCGTCCAGACCGTGTTGCCGTTCGGCCTGCGGGTGGATCAGGTCGAGCACCGGGAGCAGGGCCAGGCCGAGCAGCACCGTGAGGAAGGCGCCGGTGGCGCCGAGCTTCAGGCCGAGGGCCGGGAACAGCATGATCACCGTGGGCAGCAGGATGATCACGGCGACCGTGCCGCCGGCCGTCACCGCGAGCACCGACCACCAGCCGCGGGTCAGGACCGCCACGATGCCGGCGATCGCGCCGGCCAGCGCGGGCAGCGCCGCCAGGTAGGAGCCGCCGGGCGTGACCGCGGCCAGCACCAGGCCGAGCACGGCCAGCCAGCCGAGACCGGCGACGGCCAGGGTGGCCGGGCCGGCCTTGCGGCGCAGCCAGCCGAACCAGGCCAGCACGACCAGGGCGGCGATCGCGCCGATGGCCAGCCGGTACCACCCGGGGCGGTACGGGTCGATGGGCATCTCCGCGTACGCCGGGCGGATCACCTTGAGCAGCGCCCAGTAGAGCTGGGCCAGCACCGGGGCCACGATGATCGGCACGAGAGTGAGCGCCGACGCGGCGAACAGCCGCTTGCCGTCGATCAGGGCGCGCCGCCGGGCCAGCCAGCCCAGGGCGATCACCGCGAGCAGGGCGAGCGCGGCCAGCGGCCAGACGAACCCGCCGGGATAGCGGACGAGCAGGCCGGGCGCCGGGAAGTAGGTGGCGTCGTCGTCGCTGGTCAGGGTGGACAGGTCGCGACCGCCGAGCGCACGGGTGACCGCCAGGGCATTGTCGCCGTGGTGCTGAAGGCTGTCGGTGTCCATTGCGGACGGTACGTCGGTCGGCGCGTGATAGACGGCGGCGCCGTCGATGTAGGCGGAGTTCAGCCCGGTGAAGCCGGCCTCGCGGAACGCGGTGAAGTCGGTGTCGTTCGGCAGCAGGCGGTAGATCTCGACGGCGAACGACGTGCCGACCGGCTTGGGCGCCTGACCGTAGATGTCGACCAGGCGGCGGTTGTTCTTCGCGGTCTCGAACATGATCGCCGGGCCGCTGCTGCCACGGGCCTCCAGGTTGAGGACGATGCCGCCGTCCTTGGCCAGCGGGTGCTGGTCGACGAACGCCTTGGCGCCGCAGAGGCAGGCCTCCTCGGCGTCGGTGAGCACCAGCACCACGTCGTTGCGCAGGCGCGGGCCGCTGGTCAGGGCGCGGGCCGTCTCGAGGATCGCGGCGGTGCCGGCCGCGTCGTCGTTGCCGCCCGGCCCGACCTGTACCGAGTCGTAGTGCGCGACCAGGAAGACCCGGCCGGTGGAGGCGGTGCCGGGAATCGTCGCGACGACGTTGCGGACGTGCGCGAAGCCGGCGCCCCCGGCACTGGACGAGAGCTTCGCCCCCTGGACCGACACGGTGTCCTGCACCTCGGGGGTCAGCCCGAGCCCGCGAAGGGTGCTGAGCAGATGCTCACGCACCCGGTCCTGGGCTGGGCTGCCGGCCGGATGCGGCTCGGTGGCGATCGCCTCGACCTGCTGAAACGCGCGGGCCGCGCTGAAGTCGGCGGCGGGCGCGGAGGTGTCGCGGGCGGCCGGGGGCCGCACCGACCAGATCGCCGCGGCGCCGATCGCCACCAGGGCGGCGACGGCGGCCAGGGCGGCCGGCACCCGGTGGGTGGTGCCGGCGAGGGCGGGGGCGCTCATGGGAGACATCTAAGCCGAGGGGTACGACAGTGGGTAGTCCGAAGATCGTTTGGGGCGTGGCCTAGCGTTGTCGGGGTGAGCGCACCGATCGACCCGGCCGAAGTCCTTGCCGAATTCATCGACACGGTTGCCCCCTATGACCCGAATCCAGGGGCCGACCCGGTCGCCATCGTCGGTGTGCGCACCGCGCTCGGCGAGGGCGTCTTCCCGATGAGTGACCACGTCATCCGGGCGATGTGCAAGGCGCTGGCCTCGTACCGTGACCCGGAAGACCGCGGCCTCTGCAACGGCTGCGGCGGCCGGCGCCTGGACGAGAACCTGCATTGCCAGGATTGCGGGCGTTTGCACGGCATCCTCGGTCAGGTGATCGCCGACCATGCCCGGCGGGTCGCCGCGGAGGATCACACTTGAGATCCGCGGAGTTGTGCGCCCGACAGGAGTGGTACACCATCGTCGGGTCTGGTCCGGTGTCATCGAGTGGGGAATTGGCATGACTGAACGGTCGGTCGCCCCACGCGTCCGTTCCGGCTCCATAGCGCAGCCGGAACGTCTTCGCGTCCTGCTGGTCGAGGACGACGAGGGCGACGCCTTCCTGGTCCGTGAGCTGCTGAGCGAAGCCGACGCACCGTTCGACCTCGCGGTGGCGACCACCCTGCGCGAAGCCACCTCGATGATGCGTGGCATCCAGTGCATCCTGCTCGACCTGGGACTGCCCGACGCCGAGGGCATCGACGGCCTGCGCCGGCTGCTGTCGGTGGCCGGCAGTGCCGCGGTGTGTGTGCTGACCGGCCGATCCGACGAGCACCTCGGGGTGGCTGCGGTCGCCGAGGGCGCCCAGGACTACCTGGTCAAGGGCCAGGTCGACGGGGTTCTGCTGACCCGGGCCCTGCGCTACGCGGTCGAACGCAAGCGCGCCGACGAGAACGCCCAGCGCCTGCGCGAGGTGGAGTTGCGCCAGGCCGAGTCGGCCCGGCTCGAGCGCGGCCTGCTGCCGCAGCCGCTGATGTCGACCGAGGCTGTGCAGGTTCACACCTTCTACCGCTCCGGCCGGGCGATGGGCCTGCTCGGCGGCGACTTCTTCGACGTCGTCCAGGTGGGCGACGACAAGCTGCACGTGATCGTCGGCGACGTGTGCGGGCACGGCGTGGACGAGGCAGCGCTCGGCGTCGAACTCCGGGTCGCCTGGCGGGCCCTGATCATCGGCGGCGTGCCCGAGGAGCAGGTGCTCAGCTCGCTCGAACAGGTACTGATGAGCGAGCGGCGGGCCCGCGAGGTGTTCGCCACCGTCGCGTCGGTGGTGCTCGACATCCCGGCCAACCAGATCACCGTGCGGCTCGCCGGGCATCCGCCGCCGGTGCTGCTGGCCGGCGGCCGGGCCAAGCCGGTCGCGGCCAAGCCCGGCATCGTGCTCGGCGTGCGCCCCCGGCCGGCGCCGCCCACCGTGCTGCAGCTGCCGGCCGACGACTGGTCCCTGCTGATGTATACCGATGGCCTGATCGAAGGACACGTCGGTAAGGGCGCCGATCGGCTCGACGTGGACGGTCTGTGCAACCTCCTCGACGAACCGGCCGCGCGGGGCGTGCCGCTGCCGGCCCTACCGGCCTGGCTGGTCGGGCAGGCCGAGCAGGGCAACGGCGGCCCGCTCGCCGACGACGTGGCCATGCTGCTGATCTCGCGCGGAGGCGGCCGATGAAGCTCTTCGACCTGCGGACGTGGACGCTGCGCCGGCGCATCACGGCTCTGTGCGTCACCGTCGGCATCCTGCTCAGCGCCCTCGGCGTGTTCGCCGCGATCACCGCGACCCAGCACAACCGGCAGCTCGACGACGTACTCAATCGGGCCAGTCCGATGCGGGCCACCGGCGAGTCCTTGAACACGGCGTTCGTCGATCAGGAGACCGGTATCCGCGGATTCGCGATCACCGGCAAGGAAGACAACCTCAAGCCGTATAAGGCCGGCCAGGCTGAGGAACAGCGCCTCCTGGGTCGCCTCGACGAGCTGATCAATCCGGAGGACACCGCGATCCAGGCGGCCCTCGAGGTGGTCAAGCAACGCGCTCGGGTCTGGCATGAGCAGGTCGCCGATCCGGTGATCGCGGCGATCCGCGCCGGCGGTCCCGAAGCCGGCCGAGCCATGATCGCGGCCGGTTCGACCACCGCCTTCGATTCGCTGCGGGACGCGATCGACGCGATGCAGAACAACATCCAGACACTGCGGGCCGCCGCCGCGGCCGCGGCCAAGGACAGCAGTCAGACCATGGTGTCGATCCAGATCGCCGCCGCCGCGATCATCATTCTCGCCGGGGCCGGCCTGCTCCTGCTGCTTGACCGGCTGGTCAGCCGGCCGGTGGTGGAGTTGGCCGAGCAGGTCCGCGAGGTCGCCGACGGGGATTACGAGCGGCACATCGAGAGCAGTGGCTCGCCGGAACTGGCCAGCCTCGCCGCCGACGTGGACGGCATGCGGCAGAAGATCGCCACCGAACTGGCCGAGGTGCGCGAGGCGCGCAGCCAGATCGAGTGGGTCAACGACCAGCTCAAGGTGCAGGCCGAGGAGCTGACCCGGTCCAACCGGGACCTCGAGCAGTTCGCCTACGTCGCGTCGCACGACCTGCAGGAACCGCTGCGCAAGGTGGCCAGCTTCTGCCAGCTGCTGCAGCGCCGGTACGCGGGGCAGATGGACGAGCGCGCCGATCAGTACATCGCGTTCGCGGTCGACGGCGCCCAGCGGATGCAGCGCCTGATCAACGACTTGCTGGCGTTCTCCCGAATCGGGCGGATCACCGCCGGGTTCACCGAGGTCGACCTCAACCGGGTGCTGACCGAGGTGAAGTCCCAGCTGGAGGTCCGAGCGGGGGAGGACGCCGAGATCAGCTGGTCCGGGCTGCCCACCGTGGAGGGCGAGGAACCGCTGCTCACCACGCTGTTCGTCAACCTGATCGGCAACTCCCTGAAGTTCCGCCGGGAGGGCGTGCCGCCGGTCGTGCGGGTTACCGCCGACCGGGACGGCGACGAATGGGTGATCCGGGTCCGGGACAACGGCATCGGTATCGAGGCCGAGTTCGCCGACAAGGTCTTCGTGATCTTCCAGCGGCTGCACGCCCGGGACGCCTACGAAGGAACCGGAATCGGGCTGGCCATCGTGAAGAAGATCGTCGAATATCATGGCGGACGGATCTGGCTGGACCTCGACGTCGAGGAAGGCACGTCGCTCAACTTCACCATCCCGGTGCTCCCCGGTGCCCCGGACGTTGAAGAGAACGCGACGGATGAGAGACAGAAAGAGGTCGCCGCGTGACATCACCTACGCGTGCCGAGGGCGTACCGATCGAGGTTCTCCTGGTTGAGGATGACCCGGGCGACGTGGTCATGACACAGGAGGCGTTCGAGGAGCACAAGGTCCGCAACCGGCTGACCGTGGTGTCCGACGGGGCCGAGGCGCTCGCCTACCTGCGTCGCGAGGGCGAGTTCGCGGACGCCGTACGCCCGGATCTGATTCTTCTTGATCTGAACCTGCCCCGGCGGGACGGCCGTGAGGTGCTCGAGGAGATCAAGAAGGACGAGGAACTGGGCCGGATCCCGGTCGTCGTGCTGACCACCTCGGCCGCCGACGAGGACATCCTGCGCAGCTACCAACTGCACGCCAACGCGTACGTCACCAAGCCGGTCGACTTCGAGCGGTTCATCGAGGTCATCCGCCAGATCGACGAGTTCTTCGTCAGCGTCGTGAAGTTGCCGCCGCGTGCTTGATCAGGTCGCCGATCTCATGCGGGAGGTCGCGGCCACCATCGTGCTGCCGCGCTTCCGTCACCTGGCCGAGGCCGACATTCAGCAGAAGTCGCCCGGTGACCTGGTCACGATCGCCGACCAGGAGGCGGAGAAAGCGCTGACCAGCGGCCTGCTCGCGCTGCTGCCGGGGTCGACGGTGGTGGGCGAGGAAGCGGTGGCCGCCGATCCGAAGGTGCTGGCCCACGTCGGCGACTCCGGTGCGGTGTGGATCGTCGACCCGGTCGACGGCACCAACAACTTCGCCGCCGGTAAGGAACCGTTCGCCATCATGACGGCACTGCTCCGGGACGGTGAGCCGGTGGCGTCCTGGATTCTCGACGTGCCCGGCGACCATCTGACGATGGCCGAGGCGGGCTCGGGGGCGTACCAGGACGGCGTACGAGTCAAGACCCGCACCGACGATCCGGCCTCCGCCGCACTGCGCGGCGTGGTCGGCCGCCGTTATCTGCCGCCGCACCTGAGGGAGATCGCCGACGGGAACGCGCCGAAGCTCGGCGTGGTCACCGAGGGTCGGCACTGCGCGGGGTACGAATATCCGGCCGTGGCCACCGACCTGCAGCAGTTCGCCCTGTTCTGGCGCATCCTGCCGTGGGATCACGCCCCCGGCTCACTGATCGTCCGGGAGGCCGGCGGCACGGTCCGTCACCTCGACGGCTCGCCGTACCATCCGACCGACACCGAACGGGGCATGCTGGTGGCCGCGAACGATGACATCTGGCGCACGGTTCGCGACACGCTGTTCCCGGACGTCTCGGTCCTGTGAACGCGTACCTGCAAGAGGTTTTCGGTCTTGGTGATCGCCTGGCGGTGGTGACCGGCGGAAGCTCGGGCATCGGCCGGGCGATGGCCCTGGCCCTCGGCCGGGCCGGCGCGAAAGTGCTGCTGGTGGCCCGGCGCGAAGCGCCGATGGCCGAGGTGATCGCCGAGCTGCGCGGGCACGGCGCGGTCGGACACGCGATCTCGGCGGACCTCGCCGACCGCGAGGCCGTCGCGCGCCTTATCGACAAGATCCTGGCCGGGTACGGCGAACCCGACGTGCTCGTCAACGCCGCCGGAGTGAATCGTCGCCCGCCGATGGACGAGCTCACCATGGACGACTGGGACGTGACCCTCGCCGCCAACCTGACCGCGCCGTTCCAGCTCGGGCAGGCGTTCGGGCCGCGGATGGCCGACCGGGGCTGGGGCCGGATCATCAATGTGGTGTCCCAGCAGGCATTCCGCGCATACGGGAACTCCGGCGCCTACGGTGCCGCCAAGGCCGGGCTGGTCGGGCTGACCCGATCGCAGGCCGAGGCGTGGTCGCGGCATGGCGTCTGCTGCAACGCGATCGCGCCCGGCGTCGTGCACACGCCGCTCACCGAGGCGGTCTTCGCGGACGAGGCCAAGGTGGCCGCGCACGCGGCGCGCACGATGATCGGCAGAAACGGCGTACCCGGTGATTTCGGGGCGTGTGCGATCTTTCTAGCCAGCGAAGCTGCCGTTGCGGTGACCGGCCAAACACTCTTCGTCGACGGTGGTTACTCGGCGACTTGAACGATCTGCAGCTCCCTTGCGTAGCACGGTAAAGTTCCCCGCGCTGACTTCTGGGAGGTAATCGTGGCGGCGGTTGTCCTTCGGCGAATCAGCGCTGTCCTAGCGCTGCTCGTCGCGTTCGTATTCCTCGTGGGCACGCCGGCTCTGGCCGCGCCCGACGAGGGCGACGACAAGACGTTGCGCAACGCGTTGGAGTCCGCGGCCAAGGGTCAGGCCGACGCGATTCAGAAACTCGCCGCGTCGAAGAAGCGGCAGACCCAGCTGCAGGCCACGGTCGTGACCGCGACGGCTTCGGCCAAGGCCCTCGAGGCCCAGGTCGGCACGATCGCCAACCGGTCCTACCGGATGGGTCGCACCAGCACCATGTCGATGCTGCTGAACTCGTCCTCGCCCGACTCCTTCCTGGAGCGCATCCAGAACCTCGACATGCTCGCCCAGCTCGACGGCCAGATCCTCGGCCGGTACCGGGACGATCTCGCGACGGCGCAGGCCGCCAAGGCCGCCGTCGACAAGGAGATCAAGGAGCAGCAGAAGCAGGTCACCGCGCTGACCAAGAAGAAGAAAGAGGCCGAGCTGGCCCTCGGCAGCGTCGGCGGCGGAGGCGCGGCCGGTGGCTTCGTCAACGTGAACTCGCCGCTCGCCAAGCCGGCGCCGCGCAACTCCGACGGGTCCTGGCCCAAGGAGTCGTGCACGATCGACGACCCGACCACGACCGGATGTGTCACGCCGCGCACCCTGCACGCCTATCAGGAAGCGGTCGCGGCCGACTTCACGCACTACACGAACTGCTATTCCAAGCGGTCCTCCGGTGAACACCCCAAGGGCCGGGCCTGCGACTTCTCGGCCAACAAGTCCGGCTTCCAGAACGTGGCGGCATCCGGCAGCGACAAGACGTACGGAAACAACCTGGCCGCGTTCTTCGTGAAGAACGCGGATAGGCTCGGGATCATGTACGTGATTTGGTACCGGCAGATCTGGATGCCGGGCACTGGCTGGAAGGCATACAGCGCCAGCGGAGGCCCGGCCGCGGTGCACACCAACCACGTCCATCTGTCGATGTTGTGACGCCCCGAGCGTTACCGTCCGGGCTCGCCACCGCACTCGTCTTCGCCGCCAGCGGCGCGGTTCTGGTCCTGGAGATCGTCGCGCTGCGACTGGTCGGGCCCTACGTCGGCGTCACCCTGCAGGTGAGCAGCTCGGTCATCGGGATCTCGCTGGCCGCCATCGCCTACGGCACCTGGCTGGGCGGCCGCCTGGCCGACCGGTTCGACCCGCGTGCCCTGCTGGCCCCGGCCCTGCTGCTGGCCGCCATCGGTACGGCCGTCACGCTGCCGCTGGTCCGCTACGGCGGTGAGATCCTCCGGGGCGGGGCCGCCCCGGCCGTGCTGCTGCTCGCCGCCCTGGCCGTCTTCCTGCCCGCGTTCCTGCTTTCCACGGTCACCCCGATGGTGGTGAAGCTGCAGCTCAGCGACCTGGAACGGACCGGTTCGGTGGTCGGGCGGCTGTCCAGCGTCGGAACCCTCGGTGCGATCACGGCGACCCTGGCCACCGGGTTCATCTTCGTGGCGGCACTGCCCACCAACTGGATCATCCTGAGCCTGGCCGCGCTGCTGGCCCTGGCCGGCCTCGCCCTGGCCTGGTGGCTGCGGCGGGACCTGCCCGGACAGCCCCGCACCCGGGCCGTGCTGGTCAGCGTCGGACTCGTCGGGGCCGGCCTCGGCGCGGTCGGGCCCACCCCGTGCGACGTTGAGACGGCGTACCACTGCGCGCGGGTCGATCGGGACCCGGCGGTGCCGGGCGGGCGGACGCTGATCCTCAATTCGGCCCGGCACTCGTACGTCGACCTGGCCGACCCGAAACACCTCGAGTTCGCGTACGTCCAGTGGATCGCGGCCGTGGCCGACGTGCTCGCTCCCCGCGACGCCCTGCACCTCGGCGGCGGCGGGTTCACCCTGCCCGGATACCTCCGGCAGACCCAGCCCGGCATCCAGCAGCAGGTGGTCGAGCTCGACGGCGGTCTGGTCGACCTCGACAAGCGCGAACTGGGCCTGGTCACCGGTCCGGACCTGCGCGTACGCGTCGGTGACGCCCGGGTCGGACTGGCCGCCCAGCCCACCTCCGCCTTTGACCTGGTGGTCGGGGACGCGTTCGGCTATCTGGTGGTGCCGTGGCACCTCTCGACCCGCGAGATGATCTCGGATATCTCCCGGGTCCTCCGGCCTGGGGGCATCTATACCCAGAACGTGATCGACTACCCGCCCGATCGCTTCCTCAAGGCCGAACTGGCCACCGTCGCGGCGGTCTTCCCGCACGTGGCCCTGATCGCGCCGCCCGACGCCCTGGCCGGCGAACGTGGCTCCAACTTCGTGATCGTGGCGTCCCGGAGCCCGCTGCCGCTGGACGCGATCCGGGCGGGGCTGGTGGGACTGCCGGAGCCGGTGACACTGCAGGACGGCCCCGGGTTCGCCGGTGATGCCCGGGTGCTGACCGACAACTACGCCCCGGTTGATCAGCTCTTGACCTTCTGATCCCGTTCAGGCACGCGGTTTGCTTCGTGGGTTTTCCCGTGCGGCGTCGGGCGGCCCGGACCTCGGGTCACAATCGGCACATGGGGCGGACGGAGCGAAACGGTCAGGATGCCCCGCGTCGCATCGCCGGGCGCTACCGGCTCCTCGAGAAGCTCGGCACCGGCGGCATGTCCGAGGTCTGGCGCGGCTACGACGAGACACTCGGCCGTCCGGTCGCCGTCAAGGTGCTGTCGCCGCGGCTCGCCGACGACCAGAGCTTCCGCGACCGGCTGAAGCAGGAGGCACTGGCCGCAGCCCGGCTCGTGCACCCGCACATCACCGGCATCTTCGATTTCGGCGAGTCACCGCTCTCGGCGAAGGTCACCGTCCCGTACGTGGTGATGGAACTCAACGACGGCGAGTCGGTCGCGGCCCGGCTGGCCCGGGCCGGCCCGCTGCCCTGGCGGGAAGCGGTCACGGTCGTCGTCGAGGTGGCCTCCGCGCTGGCCACGGCCCATTCCCGCGGGGTCGTGCACCGCGATGTGACCCCCGCCAACGTGATGCTGACCGGAGCCGGCGCCAAGGTGGTCGACTTCGGCATCTCCGCGATCGTCGGCGAGCGCGACGCGGCGCCCGACGGCAGCCTGCTCGGCACCCCCGCCTACCTGGCCCCCGAACGCCTGGGCGGCGCCCAGGTCGGGGCGGCCACCGACGTGTACGCGCTGGGCCTGCTGCTGTACCGCGCGCTGACCGGCCGGCTGCCGTGGCCCGCCGAGACCACCGCCGAGGCGTTGCGCGCTCACCTGTACGCCGACCCCGACCCGCTGCCCGACCTGCCGGAAATGCCGTCCGAGGTGGGCTCGCTCTATCTTCGCTGCCTGGCCAAGACCCCCGCGGACCGTCCCGGGGCAGCCGAGGCGGCCCGCATCCTCGCCGCCACCCTCGGCCTCCAGCCCATCCTCCCGCCCCTTCGCGCGTGCGCCGAGGATGCACCGCCGCCGGTCCGGGCCACCGCCCCTCGAGCGCTTGTCACCTCCGGTTCCGCTGCCGTCCCGGCCGGCGGACCTCGAGGGCTGCGGGCGTCGGTGAGCCTGTTGCGGCTCCGGGCCGGGCTCAAGGTCGGCGGCTGGTTGCGCCTGGGTGGAGCGCGGCCGCTCGGCGGTGGCCTCTTCGCCGGTGGCGGCGTGGCCCGGCACGTCCTGGCCGGCCGGCAGCGCGTGCAGGCCCTGCTGATCACGGCGACGCTGCTGGGCGTGGCCGGCGTCGGCTGGGCAGCGAGTCGCGAGTCCCCGACCGCGGAGCAGGCCCAGGCGGCGGGCGCGGGCGCGGCCGTGGCCGGCCCGCCGAGCACCACCTGCGTGGTCCGCTACCAGCTGAAACGCGACTCGGGCCGGGAGTACGAGGCGCTGCTCACGGTCTCCACCACCGACGAAGTGGGCAGTGGCCCGTGGCGGGTGGCCTTTGTCTACCCGGGTTCTCAGCGCCTGACCGGATATCCGAAAGCGGTCGCCCAGAAGGGCCGCAAGGTGTTCGCCAAGGGCCGCGGCAAACAGCGCACCTTCTGGTTGCGCGGCGACTACCGCGGTTACAACCCGCTGCCGCTCGCCTTCACCCTGGACGGGCGGCGCTGCCGGGCCGAGGTGATGGGCGGCACCACCCGAGAGGTCAGCGAGGCCACCAGCACCGAGAAGGCCCAGCGGGCGGTCGGCGGCACCAAGCGGAACCGGCCACCCCGCAAGAGCGGAGCGCCTCGCAAGCGGGTCGAACACGCGTCGCCCGCCCCATCCTTGTTGCCGCCGGTGGCCCGCAAGGGGACGGGCTTCTCCCTGGCGCTGTGAGGTTCCGGACTAGGGTCGGATCATGTCGAGACTTGCGGTGGTGACCGGAGGCGGAACCGGAATCGGCCGGGCGACGGCCGGCATGCTGGCCGGGGAGGGCTACGACGTCATCATCGTCGGCCGCCGTCCCGAGGTGCTGGCCGACGCGGTGAAGTGGATCGGCCCGCAGGCCACCGCGGTCACCGCTGACGTGGCCGACCCGGCCCAGATCGCCCAGGTCGTGGCGGCGGTGGGCGACCGCCCGGTGGATGTCCTGGTCAACAATGCCGGCGCGTTCATCTCCGGCGACGACTCCACACTCGACGAGGTGGCCGCCCGCTGGCACGCCACCCTCGACTCCAACGTGCTCACCGCGGTGCTGATGACCACGGCCCTGCTTCCGTCGCTGCGACGCCCCGGCGGCCGGATCATCCTGACCAGCTCGATCGCCGCCCAGCGCGGCGGCGGGGGCCCATATTCGGCGGCCAAGGCGGCATTGCACGGCTACGTCCTGGACCTGGCCACGCAGCTGGGCGAGTCCGGCATCACGGCCAACGTCATCTCGCCCGGCTACATCACCGACAGCGAGTTCTTCGACGGCCGGATGACGCCCGAAGGCCACGACCGCCGAGTGAACGCCAGCCTGGTCAAGCGCTCCGGCGCTCCCGACGAGATCGCCGAGGCGGTCCGCTGGCTGGTCGGTCCGGGCGGGGGCTTCGTAACCGCCCAGATCATCAACGTGAACGGCGGCACGGTCCTGGGCCGCTGACCCCGCCCTCGCCTTGACCCAGCTACCGCGCGCCGCGGTTGCTTCGGGCCGCGGTTGCTTCGGGCCGCGGTTGCTTCGGGCCGCGGTTGCTTCGGGCCGCGGTTGCTTCGGGCCGCGGTTGCTTC
>NZ_BOMY01000014.1 GCF_016862435.1 Paractinoplanes tereljensis | reverse complement strand
CCGCGGTTGCTTCGGGCCGCGGTTGCTTCGGGCCGCGGTTGCTTCGGGCCGCGGTTGCTTCGGGCCGCGGTTGCTTCGGGCCGCGGTTGCTTCGGCCGCGGTTTACTTCGCGCCGCCGGTGAAGCGGCCCTCGCCCTCGCGGTTGGGGCGGAACCGGAGGCCGGACCAGCGATCGTCGATCGCGACCTGGCCGCACGGCCGCATGTCGAAGTCGGCAACGATCGGCCACAGGGTGTCGCGGTTGATGTCGGCCTTGTTGCCCTTGGGGTAGGCCACCCAGAACACGCCCGGCTTGGCCAGGTCGGCGGTGTGCTCCTCGAGCAGTTTGCGAGCGCTCGCCGCGTCCTCGGCGAAGACCACCGCGGTACTCGCGGTGGCCAGCGCCTCGACCTCGCGCACGCCCTCGGGCATCGGCGTGAGCAGCGGCAGCCGAGCCGGGTCGGACAGCCACACTGTCGAGTTCGGTTTGATCAGCAGCTTCTCGGCAATCGTCTTGGACATAACCGGAGCCTTTCACCGACAAATTTAGTTGTCAAGGATTTCCGCCGAGACCGATGCGTTCCCTCGGCCGCGCGGACACCACGGTCACGTCGATGTCCGCTACGGTCGCGGCATGGCAAGGATCCTGGTCGCGTCGATGCCCTTCGCCGGTCACGTCGGCGCGATGAGCGCGGTGTCCGCGGAACTGCTGCGGCGCGGCCACGAGGTGGTCGCGTACACCGGCGCGAAGTACCGTGACCGCTTCATCTCAGCCGGCGCCACCTGGCTCCCGTGGATCAAGGCGACCGACTTCGACGATGCCGACGTGGCGGCCACCTTCCCGCAGGTCGGCGACGGCAAGGGCTTCCGCGGAACCCAGGCCAACGCCGAGCACATCGTCCTCGGCACCGCCCCCGGCCAGATCGCCGACATCATGGCCGCCGCACTGTACGACCTGCTGGTGACCGACCAGGTCGCCCTGGGCGCGGCCATCGCGGGCCAGGCGCTGGGCATCCCGTGGGTCACCATCACCGTCACCCCCCTTTCCCTGACGAGCCGCCATCTTCCCCCGCTCGGCATGCCCTGGAGCCCGGCGACGGGCCCGCTCGGCCGCGCCCGAGACGCCGTAGCCCGCAGCGTGACCAGCGCGGCCTACCGCCGGATAACCGACCCCACCATCAACCGGATGCGCGCCGACGTCGGCCTCGGCCCAGTCCCACCGGGCCACCTCTTCGACGGCCTCTACTCAACGGACCTGATCATCGCCCAGGGCGTCCCCGGCTTGGAGTACCCACGCCCCGACCTCCCGCCCTACGTCCACTTCGTAGGCCGCCTGGCCCAGCCAACCCCCAAACCCGACCCAGCCCCCAAGCCCGACCCAGCCCCACGCGACCCGTCGGCCCAGCCGGGCGCGTCGGCTGAGCCAGGCCCGGCGACTCAGCCGGACGTGTCGGCCTCGCCAGCGGTGGCCGCACAGCCAGACAAAGCCGCTCAGTCGGAGGCGCCGGCGCCGGCGCCGGACGCAGCCGCTCAGCCGGACGTGTCGGCCCCGCCAGCGGTGGCCGCACAGCCGAATGCCGCTCAGCCGAATGCCGCTCAGCCAGACAAAGCCGCTCAGTTGGAGGCGGCGGCGCCGGATGCAGCCGCTCAGCCGGATGCAGCCGCTCAGCCGGATGCAGCCGTTCAGCCGGATGCAGCCGTTCAGCCGGACGCACCCGCTAAGCCGGACGCAGCCAAGTCGGACCTGGCGGCCCAGCCGGACGCAGTGGCTCAGCCGGACGCAGCCGTTCAGCCAGACCTGGCGGCCAAGCCGGACCAGGCTGCCAAGCCGGACCCAGGGGCTCAGGTGGACCCGGACCACCTGGAGGACCTGGCCAGCCATCTTGCGCTGGCCGCTCAGCTGGAGCTGGCTGCTCAGCCCGGTCCGGTGGCTCGATCACGCCCGGCCGCCGCCCCCGCTCCGGCGCTGCCGGACTGGTGGGCCGAGCTCGCGGAGGCCGGCACGGTCGTGCACGTGACCCAGGGAACCCTCGACATGGACCCCGACGACCTGCTGCGGCCGACTCTGGCGGGGCTTGCGGACCAGGACGTGCTGGTCGTCTGCACGACGGGCGGTGCCGATCCGGCGACGCTGGGGCCGCTGCCGGCGAACGCGCGGGCCGCCGCTTTCCTCCCGCACGACCTGCTGCTGCCGCTCGTCGACGTCATGGTCACCAACGGCGGCTGGGGCGGGGTGCTGGCCGCGCTGCAGGCCGGGGTGCCGCTCGTGGTCGCCGGCGGCTCGCTCGACAAGCCGGAGGTGGCCCGCCGGGTGGCCTGGTCGGGCGCCGGGATCGACCTGCGGACCGGCCACCCGAAGGCGGACCGGATCGCGGAGGCGGTCGGCCGGGTGAGCGCCGACCCCGCTTTCCGCACCCGGGCCCGCGAGCTCGGCGCGGCCATGACGGCGGCCGGGGGAGTGTCGGTAGCCGTCGATCTGATCGAAGGACTGCTGAAGCGCTGAGGTCATGATCGGCTCCTGAGGGGTGCGGGGACGAGTCCGATTCTGGGGCCGGCGGTCCGGGCCGTGCGCAAGATTTTCGGCGGCCTGTGGACAACGGCCGGCCTGTGGATAACTCCGGTTCTGTCGGTGCCGGCTGATAGACATGCCGGGTGACCGAGACGATGCGGACGACAGCCGACGATGCCGAGCGGGCAGCGGTGCGTGAGCGCGCCGAGGGGGTGCTGCGCCGCCTAGCCGGCGAGCGCGCCGTCCTGCGTGAGGACCAGTGGCGAGCCATCGAGGCGCTCACCGTCGACCGGCGGCGGGTGCTCTGCGTGCAGCGCACCGGGTGGGGCAAGTCGGCGGTCTACTTCGTCGCCACCGCCCTGCTGCGTGACGGTGTCACGGCCCAGGCCGGTGATCCACCCGCCGGGCCGACCGTCATCGTGTCGCCGCTGCTGGCGCTGATGCGCAACCAGGTCGACGCGGCCGCCCGCGCCGGCATCCGGGCCCGCACCATCAACTCGGCCAACCTAGACGAGTGGTCCGAGATCGAGCACGAGATCCGCGGCGGCTCGGTCGACGTGCTGCTGATCAGTCCCGAGCGGCTCAACAACCCCGACTTCCGCGACAACGTGCTGCCCGGCCTGGCCGCGAGCACGGGGCTGCTCGTGGTCGACGAGGCGCACTGCGTCTCCGACTGGGGGCACGACTTCCGCCCCGACTATCGGCGTCTGCGCACCTTCCTGGCCGGCCTGCCGGGGCGCACCCCGGTGCTGGCCACCACCGCGACCGCCAATGCGCGGGTGACCGCCGACGTGGCCGAGCAGCTCGGCGACGCGCTGGTGCTGCGTGGTCCGCTCGACCGAGACTCGTTGCGGCTGGCCGTGCTCGACCTGCCTAATCCGGCGCACCGGCTGGCCTGGCTGGCCGATCACCTCGACCGGCTTCCTGGTTCCGGCATCATCTACACGCTGACCGTCGCGGCGGCTACCGAGACTGCCGACTTCCTGCGTTCACGAGGCTTCCCGGTGGCGTCCTACACGGGCCAGGTGGAGGATGCCGAGCGTCGTGCCGCCGAGCAGGACCTGCAGGACAACAAGATCAAGGCGCTGGTGGCCACGTCGGCGCTCGGCATGGGCTTCGACAAACCCGACCTCGGGTTCGTCATTCACCTGGGCGCGCCGCCCTCGCCGATCGCCTATTACCAGCAGGTCGGCCGGGCCGGCCGGGCCGTCGAGCACGCCGAGGTGGTGTTGCTGCCGGGCCGGGAAGACGCGGCTATCTGGCGCTATTTCGCCTCGCTGGCGTTCCCGCCGGAAGACCAGGTGCGTTCGGTGCTGGCCAACCTGTCGCTGGACCGTCCGATGTCGACACAGGCGTTGGAGCCGCTCGTTGATCTGCGACGCAACCGGCTCGAGATGATGCTCAAGGTTCTTGACGTCGATGGTGCGGTCCGCCGAGCCCGTGGCGGCTGGTTCGCCACCGGCGAGCCGTGGACCTACGACACCGCGCGGCTGCGCCGCGTCGCCGAGGCGCGCTCCGCGGAACAGCAGACCATGATCGGATATGCCGAGACCGACGCCTGCCGCATGGAGTTCCTGCGCCGCTGCCTGGATGACCCCGAGGCGAAGCCGTGCGGCCGCTGCGACAACTGCGCCGACCCGCTGTTCGACGCCGAGGTGTCACCCGCCTCGCTGGCCGCGGCCGACGCGTTCCTGGGCCGGCCCGGTGTCGAGATCGCGCCGAAGAAGATGTGGCCCACCGGCATGTCCGCGGTCGGCATCTCGCTCAAGGGCAAGATCGGGCCGGCCGACCAGATTCAGCCGGGCCGGGCCGTCGGCCGCCTGTCCGACCTTGGCTGGGGTGGCCGGCTGCGCACCCTGGTCGCGCCCGAATCGGCCGACGGCCCGATCCCGAGCGAGTTGGCGGCCGCGGTGGTGGAGATCCTCAAGGCGTGGGCGCACGGCGACGACGCCTGGTCGCGCCGCCCGGCAGCGGTGGTCGCGGTGGATTCCCGCCGCCACCCCGAGCTGATTCGCACGCTGGCCGAACATATCGCCCGGGTGGGCCGCTTGCCGCTGCTGGGCGCGGTCACCTCGAACGCGCCGTCCGGCGACGGTTCGCGGGGCAACAGCGCGCAGCGGGTGCGGGCGCTGCACGAGGCCTTCGCGGTCCCGCCCGAGGTGGCCGCCGAGCTGTCCGGCTTGGGCGGCCCGGTCCTGCTGGTAGACGACCTGGTCGACTCCGGCTGGACGATGGTGCTGGCCGGCCGCGCCCTACGCCGAGCCGGCGCCGATGGCGTGCTACCGCTGGCCTTGGCGGTCGCCGGCTGAGGGCGGTCGCCAGCGGAGAGCGGTCGCTGGCGGAGAGCGGCACCAGCGGAGGGCGCTGAGTGGGTGCTGCCGCTGGCCGTCGCGCCAGCCGGCCGTGGGCGGGTGTCGTAGCGCCGACGCCGACGCCGACGCCGACGCCGACGCCGACGCCGACGCCGACGCCGACGCCGACGCCGACGCCGACGCCGACGCCGACGCC